>NZ_NJIC01000051.1 GCF_013620825.1 Rhodanobacter sp. PCA2
GGCCATCCTGCGGACTTTCCTTCACCCGCCCGCCGCGCCATAGGGGCCCCGGTAAAGCAGCGCGCTCCCGGCGCGCAGAAGCAACAGCAGGGCACAGCCAGAGCCAGAGCCAGAGCCAGAGCCAGAGCCAAGGATGGTCTGATTAATCAACGGCCTGCTCGTCATTCCTGCAGTTTGCTCGTCATTCCTGCGAAAGCAGGAATCCAGTGCCGTTGTGTTTCGTGGCTTACAGGCACTGGATCCCAGCTTCCGCTGGGATGACGAGCAAAATCAAAAGCGAAGCGCCGCACGCTCGCGGCGCTTCGCTTTGGCCGTTGCCCTTGCTTCTAGCGCGCACGATGCGCGCCTGCTCTTCCGGGGCCCCTCGGCGGCGGTGAGTCGTGGACGATCAGGCCACGCAGCGGGCGAGGCCACGGATGGCCTCGCCTTTTCGCGCGGACAGGAGTCCGCTCGAAAGGCCACCCCGCGGCAAGCGCGACCCCTCACCCCAGCCCTCTCCCCGGAGGGGAGAGGGGGCAAAACCGCCAGCCGCCACTCCTCCGCGCCATATCTGCGAGAATCCGCCTTCTCCCTGCAAGGCGCCACCCATGAGCAACGCGAACGAGAAGAAGCTGGCCGGCGAAACCGCCGTGCGCTACGTCGAGGACGGCGCCATCGTGGGCGTGGGCACCGGCAGCACGGTGGCGTTCTTCATCGATGCGCTGGCCGGCATGAAGGACCGCATCAAGGGCGCAGTATCCAGTTCCGAGCAGTCCACCGCGCAGCTGAAGAAGCACGGCATCGAGGTGTTCGACCTCAACGCCACCGGGCCGCTGGACATCTACATCGACGGCGCCGACGAGTGCGATCCGTTCAAGCGCCTGATCAAGGGCGGCGGCGCCGCGCTCACCCGCGAGAAGATCGTGGCGGCGGCGGCGCGGAAGTTCGTCTGCATCATCGACTCCAGCAAGCGCGTGGACGTGCTGGGCAAGTTCCCGCTGCCGATCGAGGTGATCCCGATGGCGCGCAGCCTGGTATCGCGCGAGATCGTGAAGCTCGGCGGCCAGCCGGTGTGGCGCGACGGCGTCGTCACCGACAACGGCAACTGGATCCTCGACGTGCACGGCTGGCAGATCGCCGATCCGGTGGCGCTGGAGCAGCAGCTCAACCAGCTCGCCGGCGTGGTCACCGTGGGCTTGTTCGCGCAGCGCCCCGCCGACGTGGTGCTGGTGGGCGACCGGGAAATCTGAGCCGCTGCAGGAGGGCGCTGCTCAGGGCGCCGTGCCCTGCAGCGGCGAGGTGCGGCGGCGATCCAGCGCGGCGAGCAGCTTGCCGTCGCGCTGGTAGATGTCCGAGCGGTAGCCGACCCGGCCGTCGTCGTGCAGTTCCACCGTCCAGTAGGCGAGCAGCAGCGGGACCGGGTTCGCCACGTTCACGGTCTGCGTATTGCCGGTGTCGATCGCGCGGTCCAGCGCCGCCCGGTCCCACTTCGCCGCATCGTCCAGCACCAGCACCGCCAGCTCGCGCGGATGCTCCACGCGGATGCAGCCGGAACTGAAGTCGCGCTGGCTGGCGTCGAACAGCGCCTGGTGCGGCGTGTCGTGCAGGTAGACCGCGAACGGGTTCGGGAAGCGGATCACCAGCCGCCCCAGCGAGTTGCCGGGGCCGGCGTCCTGGCGCAGCACGATGCCGCGCGGGTTGTTCCAGTTCACGCTCTTGGGCGACACCGGCTGGCCCTGGCTGTCCAGCACGCGGATGCGGCTGGCCGCGAGGTAGCCGGGGTTGGCGCGCACCTTGGGCAGGATGTCGTTCTTCAGGATGGTGGGCGGCACGGTCCAGGTCGGGTTGAGCGTCATGTAGGTGATGCGCGACTTGAACACCGGCGTGCTGCGGTACGGCTTGCCCACCTGCACGCGCGAACTCCACACCGGCTTGCCGTCGCGGTAGTAGCTGACCTTGTAGCCGGCGATGTCGACCACCACGAAGTTGCCCTGCGCCTGGAACAGCAGCCAGCGCGCGCGTTCCAGGTTCACCCGGAGCTGGTCGACGCGCCGGTTCGCCGGCACGTTGAGCGCGGCGCGGGTACTCCCGCCCACGCTGCCGTCGACGGCCAGGTACTGGTCCTGCTGGAAGTGCTTCACCGCCGACTCCAGCGTGGCGTCGTAGTGTTCGCCCGCCGCCTCGTCCGCCGCGAGGTAACCGCCCGCGACCAGCCGCTGGCGCAGCAGCGGCACGCGCGCATCCTGCATGCCCGGCTTCAGGGTGGGGCCGTCCGGCAGCGTGGGCCAGCCGCCGCGCCGCGCCACCTCGCGCAGCTGCGCCAGCGCCGTGCGCAGGCGGTCGTACAGCGGATTCTGCGGACGGGCACGGGCGAACAGCGCGGTGATCTGGCCGCTGCCCACGGCGTCGACGACCGCCTGCAGGCCTTGCGCCGGATCGAGCGGGCGCGCCTCGAAATTCCACTGCGGGTCCAGCGTGACCGGATCGACCTTGCCCCGGTAAAGCTGCACCAGCGCGGCGAAGCAGGCGTCGGTGGCGGCGAGGTCGAAACGCGCGCGCTGCTCCGGCGTGCCCTGGCCGCCGGCCAGCGCGGCACGTTGCGCCTGGAGCTGCGCCAGGCCGAAGTCCTCCGGATCGAGTCCGTCCGAGGCGGTGTCGGCCAGCGCGGCCAGCAACTGGTCCACCGTGGCGGCTTGCGTCCACGCCGGCGCGAACTGGCGCTGCCGGTAGAAATCCGCCAACGCCCGGGTTTGCGCCGGGCTCGCGCCGCCGGGCGCCGCGAGCTGTTCCACCCGGGCGCGGATGGCTTCCGCCACCGGGTCCGGACCCTGTGCGCGGCTGGCCAGCGGCAGCACGAGGCACAAGGCGAGCAGCAGCGACTGCAAACGCGACAATGAAAGCGACACGGCCGGCATCCTTCGTTCCCTGGCAATGTCCCTGTATAGCGCAGAGCGGTGCCCGGGCGATAACGCCGACGTTTCGAACAATTGCTTAACGCCGTGCAGCTAGCATCTGCGCTTTGCACGCCGCATTTTTCTACCGATGAGTCTTCCCGTTCGCCGCGCCGCCATGCTGGCCGCGCTCGCCTCGGGCATCAGCCTGCTGTTGCCTGCCCATGCCGCCGAAACGCCGCTGGCCGCCGCCCTGCATCGGCTGGCGCCGGCCGCGAATCCCGCCGTGATCGACCTGGCGCTGAAGGCCACCGACTGCGCCACGGCGCGCGGCGAGCCGCCCTCGGACCGGCTGGCGGTGATCGACTACTCGCTGCCCTCCACCGAACCGCGGCTGTGGGTGTTCGACCTGGTCCACCGCAAGCTGCTGTTCCACGAGCTGGTGGCGCATGGCCGCAATTCCGGCGACGACCTGGCCACGAAGTTCTCCAACCGGCCCGAGAGCCTGGAATCCAGCCTGGGCCTGTTCCGCACGCTGGGCGTGTACGACGGCCGCAACGGCTATTCGCTGCGCATGGAAGGGCTGGACCCCGGCTTCAACAGCAACGCGCTGGAGCGCGCGCTGGTGATCCACGGCGCCTCCTACGTGAACTCGTCGCTGGCGCGCAAGGCCGGCCGCATCGGCCGCAGCTGGGGTTGCCCGGCCGTACGCCCTGCGGTGGCGCGCCAGCTCATCGACGCGCTGAAGGACGGCCAGTACGTGTTTTCGTACTACCCGAACCGGCAATGGCTGGGCAGCTCGCGCAACCTGCAGTGCAGCCCCGCGCAGGTCGCCACCGCCAGTCTGGCGCATTGAGCGCGGCGCCCCGCCGCGAAACCGGCACCTTGCGCCGCCCATGAAAAACGGCCCGCATCGGGCCGTTTTTCGTCGCGCCGCGCGGATCAATGCGCAGCGTGATCCGGACCCTTGCGCGCATCGGCGGCCGCCTCTTCCGGACGCGGCTTGAGGCCGTCGCGGAAGCGCAGGTAGCGGGCGGAATGGCGCGCCTCGCGCAGGCGCCGGCCATGCGCGGCGAGGATGTCGCCGCGGGTGAGGATGCCGACCAGCCGGTGCGGATCGTCCTTGCTCACCACGATCAGCCGTCCCACGTTCTCCGCCACCATGTGGTCGGCCGCCTCGCGCAGCGAATGGACCTCGTTCACCGCGATCGGCGGCCGCGTGACCAGCTCGCCCAGGGTCAGCGTGTAGTGCCATTGCGGATCGAGCAGGCTGCGCCGGGTCAGCACGCCGCGCACGTGGCCGCGCTCGTCCACCACCGGAAAGCCCTGGTGCAGCGACTCCGGCGTGCCGTCGTTGAGCCAGCGCCGCACCTCGGCCAGGGTCTGCGTGGTCTTCAGCGTCACCACGTCGCGCGCGCAGGCATCGCCCACGACCACCTGGTCCAGATAATCGGCCGCGTACTCGGCCGGCACGCGCACGCCGCGGCGCGCGATCTTCTCGGTCATGATGGTGTTGCGCATCATCAATGCGGAAATCAGGTAGGCCGCGGTGCAGCCGCCCAGCAGCGGCAGCAGGCCGGCGGGCTGGGCGGTGGTCTCGAACGCGAACACCACCGCCGTGAGCAGCGCGCGCGAGGCGCCGGCGAAGATCGCCGCCATGCCCACCAGCGCGGCGATGCGCGGATCGATGCCGAAGTGCGGCGCCAGCGCCGCCACGCCGATGCCCATCATCGCGCCCAGCGCGCCGCCGATGGTGAACAGCGGCGCCAGCGTGCCGCCGGAAGTGCCGCTGCCCAGCGAGATCGACCACGACACGAACTTCATCGCGCACAGGAAGGCCAGCGCCGACAGCGTCAGCCGGCCGTTCACGATGTCCTCGATGTTGGTGTAGCCCACGCCCAGGGTGAGCGGCGCGAAGTAGCCAACCACGCCCACCACCACGCCGCCGATCGCCGGCCACCACATCCAGTGGATCGGCAGCTTCTCGAACAGGTCCTCGATGCCGTAGACGATGCGCGTGGTCCACACGCTGAGCAGGCCCACCACCGCGCCGATCAGCACGTAGGTGGCCAGCGCCCAGCCGCCCGGCGAGGCCAGCACCGGCATCGCGAACACCGGCGCGGTGCCCATCAGCACGTAGCGCGTGCCGGTGGCGGCCACGCAGGCCAGCGCCACCGGGATCAGCGAGCGCGGGCGCAGCTCGAACAGCAGCAGCTCCACCGCCAGCACCACCGAGGCGATCGGCGCGGAGAAGATCGCCGACATGCCCGCCGCGGCGCCGGCCGCCAGCAGCACCTTGCGCTCGCTGCCGGTGACCTTGAGGATCTGGCCGATGAAGGAACCCAGCGCGCCGCCGGTGGCGATGATCGGGCCTTCCGCGCCGAACGGGCCGCCGGTGCCGATCGCGATCGCCGAGGAAATCGGCTTCAGGAAGGTGATGCGCGGCGGGATCTTCGACTCGTTCAGCAGCACCTGCTCCATCGCCTCGGGGATGCCGTGGCCGCGGATCGCACGCGAACCCCAGCGCGCCATGAAGCCCACGATCACGCCGCCCAGCGCCGGGATCAGCACCACCCACCAGCCGAGGTGCGGCACCGCGCCGGCCGGCGCGGAGAACGCGGTGGAGACGCGGCCGTAGAACACCAGGTTGGTGATCAGGCCGATCAGCATGGTGAGGATCTTCGCGATCAGCGCCGCGCCCATGCCCAGCACCACCGACACCGCGGTGATGCGCAGCACGCGACGGTCGACCAGGGTGGAGCGCCGCGGCATCTTCGCCGCGTCCAGCGTCGCGCCCAGCGAAGGCGACAGCGGCAACGCGTCGGTGCTGCCTCCCGTGCGCACGTCGACGCGGCCGTGGGGATTGTCAGCCGGAGAGCTCATGGAGGGTTCGCGATGACTCAAAACGGCAATTCTAAGCCGCGCCCCGCGCGAACCGAAGCAGCAGGATCTTGCGGGATGGCCGCCAGTCAGCCACGCGCATGCCCCGGGACCACGGCCACCGGCGCAACGGGGAAGGCAGGCGCGCCCGCCTTCCCCGGCGCCGCCGCATCAATGATGCAGCATGCCCATCATCAGGCCGCCGAACACCAGCGCCAGCACGATCGCCAGCACGTAGAACAGCACCATGTAGAGCAGTTGCACCAGGCAGGACTTGCCGTAGCCGACCTGGTTGCCGTCCTGGCCCGGCAGCAGCAGGTTGATGACCAGCGCACCCACCAGGAACTGCGCCACGAAGGACAGCAGGCCGCCCACGCTGCCGTGCAGGACCAGCGACACCAGCACCGAGGCCAGCCACGACACCACCACCACGGCGAGCGCCCGGGCGAACGCCGGCATGTGTCCCACCACCAGGCGATACGCCAGGCTCAACACCAGCGCCGACACCAGCACGCCGACCACGATCGCCACCAGGCCGGCCAGCAGCCCGAAGCCCGCCAATGCACCAAACACCGAAATCCCCAACATAGATCGCCTCCCTGTCGTCGATGAGCCGCCGCGGCTCCCATGCCGCGACGGCCGGCCCAGCCTAACCGATCGCACCAGCGGCATGGCGCCCCGGGGCGCAACCCCGGTTCGTCCGGAAGCCGCGCCTCCGGCCTTCTGTGGTCGTACCCTGCGGGATGCCGGACCATCGGACCGCGGCGCCTTCGGACGCGCCCCCTTGCGGCGGCAGGTGACGCGGCCCGCCGGACTTGCTATAAGATAAATGTATTACAAATAATGACCACGACCCGGCGACCCGCCGCGGCCAGGAGAACAGGCATGGTGAAGCCCGTCGTCGTGCGCAACCTGCATGGCCAGGTGGTACAGGAACTGGGTCGGCAAATCGTCGGCGGCGCGATCGCCGTGGGCGAGAACCTGCCCCGCGAGGAATTGCTGGCCGAACGCATGCAGGTCAGCCGCACCGCGTTGCGCGAGGCCATGAAGGTGCTGTCCGCCAAGGGCCTGATCGAATCGCGGCAGAAGACCGGCACCCGCGTGCGCGACACCATGTACTGGAACCAGCTCGACGCCGACGTGCTGGCCTGGCGCTGCGCCTCCATGCCCACCGAGGATTTCGTCGAGAAGCTGGTGGAGATGCGCGAGGTGATCGAGCCCGCCGCCGCGGCCGCCGCCGCGCGCCAGCGCAACGACGAGCAACTGGCCCGCATCGAGGTCGCCTACGAGGCCATGGCCGCCGCGGCCGACCTGGAAGCCTGGTCCGAGGCGGATCTGGCCTTCCACGAAGCCGTGCTGCGCTCCACCAACAACGAGCTGATGGCCTCGCTGTTCTCGGTGATCGAGACCGCGTTGGGCAGCTACTTCCAGTTGTCCGCGAGCATCGCCGGCAACTTCCGCTACTCGCTGCCGCACCACAAGAAGGTGCTGGACGCGATCCGCCGCCGCCAGCCGGAAGTGGCGCGCAAGGCGATGCAGAAGATGGTGGCCGACTCGCGCAGCAACATCCGCCGCAACACCCGGAAGGCCTGAACCCGCGATGCATGGACTGATAGGACTCGACTGGGGCACCTCCAGCCTGCGCGCCTACCGCTTCGACGGCGCGGGCCGCATCGCGGAGACGCGGGCGCGGCCCTGGGGCATCCGCCAGTTGCCGGAGGGCGGGTTCGACGCCGCGCTCGCCGACGTCACCGCCGGCTGGCCGCTGCTGCCGCGACTGGCCTGCGGCATGGTCGGCAGCCGCGGCGGCTGGCTGGAAGTGCCCTACCTCGACCTGCCCGCCGAGCTGGCGCACCTCGTAGATGCGCTGGACCGCCTGCGCGCCGCCGACGGCATGGACGTCCATCTGGTGCCCGGCCTGCGCGACCCGCACGGCCCCGACGTGATGCGCGGCGAGGAAACCCAGCTCGCCGGCGCGCTGGCGCTGCGCCCCGCGCTGGCCGCGGCCTCGTCCTTCGTCCTGCCCGGCACGCACAGCAAGTGGGCGGTGGTGCGCGACGGCGCGGTGACCGGCTTCCGCACCCTGATGACCGGCGAGCTGTACGCGCTGCTGCAACGCCACTCGATCCTCGGCGGCGACGCGACGGCAACACGCGACGACGCCGCGTTCGCCCGCGGCGTGGCCACAGCCCGCGACAGCGGCGCGGCCGGCGCACTGGGCCGGCTGTTCACCGCCCGCGCGCTGATGCTGGATGGCGTACTGGCGCCCGGCGCCGTGCCCGATTACCTCTCCGGCCTGCTGATCGGCGAGGAATTCCGCATCGCGCTGGCCGACGGCCTCGCCCGCCGCGACGTACCGCTGCAACTGATCGGCGACCCCGCGCTGTGCGAGCGCTACCGCCGCGCGGCCGCCCTGTTCGACATCGATCTGCCGTCGCCGCTGCAGGACGCCGCCGCCCACGGCTTGTGGCGGCTGGCCGTGCAGGCCGGCGTGGCCGTCACCGCTCCCGAGGAAACCCGCGCATGCTGACCCCCTGGCTCACCCCGCTGCCGCTGGTGGCGATACTGCGCGGCCTTGCGCCCGACGAGGCGGTCGCCACCGGCCGCGCAATCGTGGACGCCGGCTTCCGCATGCTGGAGGTGCCGCTCAACTCGCCGCAGCCGTTCGACAGCATTGCCCGGCTGTCCGCCGCGCTGGGGGACGCCACGCTGGTCGGCGCGGGCACGGTGATGACGCCGGCCCACGTGGTCGCCGTCGCCGCCGCGGGCGGCCGGCTGATCGTGATGCCGCACGCCGACGTCGCGGTGATCCGCGCCGCCAAGGCCGCCGGCCTGTTCTGCGTGCCCGGCGTGGCCACGCCCACCGAGGCGTTCGCCGCGCTGGCCGCCGGCGCCGACGCGCTGAAACTGTTCCCCGCCGAGCAGAGCTCGCCCGCGGTGCTCAAGGCCTGGCGCGCGGTGCTGCCGCGCGAGGCGCCGGTGCTGCCGGTGGGCGGCATCGCGCCCGACACCATGGCGCCCTGGGTCGCCGCCGGCGCCGCCGGCTTCGGCATCGGCTCCGCGCTGTACGCCCCCGGCCGTTCGCTGGACGACACCTCCCGGCGCGCCCGCGCTTTCGCGCAGGCTTGGCACAACCTGGATACGAGAGCCTGCTCATGATCTCCAAGAACCCCGCGTTGCCATCGAATGGCCGCCATGCGGCAGTGCGTGGCGCCGGCCTGACTGGCTGTCGGGCCAGGCCGCGCGCTGCCGCATGGCGGCCACTCGGTGGCAACCCGAAGGGCCGGAGCTGTTTGCCCCCATTCCTGCGTCATCACTCAGTCGTGGACCGACGTCCACTCCTTCCCTCTTCCTTGGCCTGGGCGCAAACAGCTTTCGGCGCGGGGCGCTTGGAGACCATGAACAGGCTCTCAGCATGAAGATCACCAAACTCACCGTCTACAAGGTGCCGCCGCGCTGGCTGTTCCTGCGCATCGACACCGACGCCGGCATCAGCGGCTGGGGCGAGCCGGTGGTGGAAGGCCGCGCCCACACCGTGGCCGCCGCCGTCGAGGAACTGGCCGACTACCTGATCGGCAAGGACCCGCGCCACATCGAGGACCACTGGAGCGTGCTCTACCGCGGCGGCTTCTACCGCGGCGGCCCGGTGCTGATGAGCGCGATCGCCGGCATCGACCAGGCGCTGTGGGACATCAAGGGCAAGGATCTCGGCAAGCCGGTGCACGAGCTGCTGGGCGGCCCGGTGCGCGAACGCATCCGCGTGTACTCGTGGATAGGCGGCGACCGCCCCGCCGACACCGCGAAGGCGGCGCAGGACGCGGTGGCGCGCGGCTTCACTGCGGTGAAGATGAATGCCACCGAGGAACTGCAGTACGTCGACACCCACGCCAAGGTCGAGCGCGTGCTGGAGAACGTGCAGGCGATCCGCGACGCGGTGGGCCCGCACATCGGCATCGGCGTGGATTTCCACGGCCGCGTGCACAAGCCGATGGCCAAGGTGCTGATGCGCGAGCTGGAACCGTTCAAGCTGATGTTCATCGAGGAGCCGGTGCTCTCCGAATACCTGGAGTGCATCCCCGAACTGGCCGCGATCTCGCCCGCCCCCATCGCGCTGGGCGAGCGGCTGTACTCGCGCTACGACTTCAAGCGCGTGCTGCAGACCGGCGGCGTGGACATCATCCAGCCCGATCCCTCGCACGCCGGCGGCATCACCGAGACGCGCAAGATCGCCGCGATGGCCGAAGCCTACGACGTGGCGCTGGCGTTGCACTGCCCGCTGGGGCCGATCGCGCTGGCCGCGAACCTGCAGCTGGACGCGGTGTGCCACAACGCCTTCATCCAGGAGCAGAGCCTGGGCATCCACTACAACGCCGCGAACGACCTGCTGGACTACGTGACCGACCGCAACGTGTTCGTCTACGCGGACGGCTACGTCAGCATGCCCAAGGGTCCGGGCCTGGGCATCGAGGTGAACGAGGCCTACGTGGCCGAGCGGGCGGCGGTCGGCCACCAGTGGCACAACCCGATCTGGCGCCATGCGGACGGCAGCGTGGCCGAGTGGTGAGCGCGATGGCCGACGCGTACGCGACCTATCCCAGCCTGCAGGGCCGCGCCGTGCTGGTCAGCGGCGGCGCCACCGGCATCGGCGCCGCCTTTGTCGAGCATTACGCGCGGCAAGGCGCGAAGGTGGCCTTCCTCGACGTCGACGAAGCGGGCGCGCAGGCGCTGCTCGCCGGCCTTGGCGACGTGGCGCACGCGCCGAGGTTCCTGCGCTGCGACGTCACCGACCTCGACGCGCTGCGCGAGGCGATCGCCGCGGCGCGCGCGCACATCGGCCCGATCGCGGTGCTGGTCAACAACGCCGCCAACGACGTGCGCCACGCGCTGGCCGACGTCGACGCCGCCGCGTTCGACCGCAACATCGGCGTGAACCTGCGCCACCAGGTGTTCGCCACCCAGGCGGTGGTCCCCGACATGCGCCAGCTCGGCGGCGGCTCGATCATCTGCCTGGGCTCCACCGGCTGGATGAAGAAGAACGGCGGCTACCCGCTGTACGCGATGGCGAAGGCCGCCGTGCACGGCTTCGTCAACGGCATGGCGCGCGAGCTGGGCCAGCAGGGCATCCGCATCAACGCGCTGGTGCCGGGCTGGGTGATCACCGAAAAGCAGCGCGCGCTGTGGCTGGATGACGAGGGCAAGGCCGAGATCGCGCGCGTGCAATGCATGCCCGGCTACCTGATGGCCGAGGACCTCGCGCGCATGGCGCTGTTCCTGGGCGCCGACGACAGCCGCATGTGCACCGGGCAGTCCTTCGTCGTCGACGGCGGCTGGGTGTGAGCGCGGCGCACGCGCCGGCGCAGGCCGTGCTCGCGGCAGCGAACACGCTGGGCGAAGGCGTCGTCTGGTGCGAGCGCACGCAGGCGCTGTACTGGACCGACATCCAGGCCTCCACGCTGTGGCGCCACGCGCCGGCCAGCGGCGAGACGAAACAGTGGCAGCTGCCCGAGCGCCTCGCCTCGTTCGCGCTGTGCGAGACGGACGGCTGGCTGCTGCTGGCGCTGGCCTCGCGGCTGGCGTTCTTCCGCCTTGCCGACGGCGCGCTGCACACCGTGTGCGAGGTGGAACCGGAGCTGCCCACGCGCTGCAACGATGGCGGCTGCGACCGCCAGGGCCGCTTCGTGTTCGGCACGCTGCACGAGCCCGCCGACGGCGGCCCGAAGCAGCCCATCGGCGGCTTCTGGCGGCTCGATGCGGAGCTCTCGCTCGAACGCCTGCCGCTGGAAGGCGTGGCGATCAGCAACAGCATCGCCTTCAGTCCCGACGGCGGCACGATGTACTACTGCGACTCGCTCACGCGCACCATCCGTTGCTGCGCCTACGGCGACACGCTGGGCCCGTCGCGCCTGTTCGCCGACCTGCGCGACTGCACGGGCGAGCCGGACGGTTCCTGCGTCGACGCCGAGGGCGGCCTGTGGAACGCGCAATGGGGCCTGGGCCGCGTGCTGCGCTATCGTCCCGACGGCAGCGTGGACCGTGTGCTGCCGGTGCCGGCCAGCCAGCCCACCCGGCCGGCCTTTGGCGGCGCCGCGCTGGACACGCTCTATGTCACCAGCGCCCGCGACGGCCTCGACGCCGACGCGCTGGCGCGCGAGCCGCTGGCCGGCGCGCTGTTCGCCGCGCGCGTCGATGCGCGGGGGCTGCCAGAACCGCGTTTTGCGGGCATGCTACCGGCCGCAGGGCCGTCCACGAACACCGCCACCCACAACTAGACCAAGCCGCCTGCAGGCATCCATCGGGGAGACCACATGAGCGCAACCACCGCACCACCCGCCAACACGCACGGCAAGGCTGCCGCGATCTTCGTCTGCGTACTCGCCGCGCTCGCCGGCCTGATGTTCGGCCTCGACATCGGCGTGATCTCCGGCGCACAGCAGTTCCTGCAGAAAGACTTCGGCATCAGCGACGACACCCTGGGCTGGATCGTCAGCATCATGATGTTCGGTGCCGCGCTGGGCGCGCTCGTCGCCGGCTGGCTGTCCAGCCAGCTGGGCCGCAAGCGCACGATGATCCTCGGTGCCGTACTGTTCGTCGGCGGCTCCGTGGTGTGCGGCATGGCGCCGACGCCGGAGGTGTTGCTGGTGGGTCGCCTCGTGCTGGGCATCGCCATCGGCCTTGCGAGCTTCACCGCCCCGCTGTACCTCGCCGAGGTCGCGCCGGAATCGATCCGCGGCGCGATGATCTCGATGTACCAGCTGATGATCACCATCGGCATCCTGGTTGCTTTCCTCTCCGACACCGCGCTCAGCTACACGGGCAACTGGCGCTGGATGCTGGGCGTGATCGCGATCCCCGGCGCACTGTTCCTGCTCGGCGTGGCCTTCCTGCCGGAAAGCCCGCGCTGGCTGATGATGAAGGGCCGCGACCCGGAGGCCGAGCAGGTGCTGCAGCGGCTGCTAGGCAACCGCGACGCCATCTCCCGCGAAATGGGCGAGATCCGCGAACAGCTGAAGACGCCGCAGCGCGGCGTGCACATGTTCTTCCAGAACTCGAATTTCCGCCGTTCGGTGGGCCTGGGCATGCTGCTGCAGGTGATGCAGCAGCTCACCGGCATGAACGTGGTGATGTATTACGCGCCGCGCATCTTCCAGGGCATGGGCTACGACACCGAGTCGCAGATGTGGTTTACCGCGATCGTGGGCCTGGTCAACGTGCTCGCCACCTTCATCGCCATCGGCCTGGTGGACAAGCTGGGCCGCAAGCCCATCCTCTACGCCGGCTTCGTGGTGATGGCGATCGGCCTCGGCGTGGTCGGCACCATGATGCGCCTGGGCATCCACACGCACGGCGAGCAGTTCTTCACCGTGGGCATGCTGCTGGTGTTCATCGTGGGCTTCGCAATGTCGGCCGGTCCGCTGATCTGGACGCTGTGCTCGGAGATCCAGCCGCTCAAGGGCCGCGACTTCGGCATCGGCTGTTCCACCTTCACCAACTGGGTGGCCAACTCGCTGGTCGGCCTCTCCTTCCTGCCGCTGCTCAACAGCATCGGCCAGGCCGAGACGTTCTGGCTGTACGCCGCGTTCAACGTGGTGTTCATCGGCCTCACCATCTGGCTGGTGCCGGAGACCAAGGGCGTCACGCTGGAGCAGATCGAGCGCAACCTGATGGCCGGCAAGGCGCTGCGGCGGATCGGCCAGTAGGCATGCGCATCGCCTGCGGCCCCGCGTCCGGATCGCGCACCACGACTGGACGCGGGCGCCGCACTGTCCTCGCGGCATGGGCGCTCGCCTGCCTCGCCGCCCTGCCCGGCCACGCGCGGGCCGGCGAGACCTTCCGCAATCCCCTGCTGCCCTCGGGCGCGGACCCGTGGGTGGCGCAGCGCGACGGCGTCTACTACTACACGAGCACCCTGGGCGACCGCATCGCGCTGTGGAAGACGCGCGACATCGGCCGCCTGGACAAGGCGCCGGTCACCGTGGTCTGGCGCGCGCCGGCCAGCGGGCCGGAATCGACCTCGGTGTGGGCGCCCGAGCTGCACTTCATCGCGGGCAAGTGGTACCTGTACTACACCGCTGCGGACAAGGCGCACGACGACGACGCGCATCGCCACGTGTTCGTGCTGGAGAACGCCTCGGCCGATCCCACGCAGGGCCAGTGGGTGTCGCGCGGCATGCTGAAGACCGCCCGCAACGGCATCGACGGCACCGTGTTCGAACTGCGCGGCAAGCTGTACTTCGTGTATTCCGCCTACGTCGGCGACCGCAGCGACCTGGTCATCGCGCCGATGACCAACCCCTGGACGCTGGGCCAGCCGGAAGTGGACATCGCCCAGCCCACCTACGCGTGGGAGATGCAGGGCGGACGCAAGATCCTCGAGGGGCCGGAATTCCTCGAAGGCCCCACCGGCAGGCTGTTCCTCAGCTACTCGGCCAGCGCCTGCTGGTCCGACCACTACGCGCTGGGCCTGCTGGGCGCGGCGCCGGATGCCGATCCGCTCGATCCCGCCGCGTGGCACAAGTCGCCCACGCCGGTGTTTGCCCAGTCGCCCGCCAACGGCGTCTATGCGCCGGGCCACAACGGCTTTTTCGAGTCGCCGGACGGCACGCAGACCTGGATCATCTACCACGCCAACGGCGGCCCCGGCTGGAAGTGCGGTACGCGCCGCTCGCCGCGCATCCAGCAGGTGCATTGGCGCTCGGACGGTACGCCCGATTTCGGCGTGCCGGCGAAGGCCGGCGAAGCGCTGGCCGTGCCGTCGGGACAGACGGCCACGCCTTGATCCCTCGTTGACGAAACCGGACGCGGCACAGGCCGCGCCCGGTCGCTTTCTTCATTCCGCTGCGCGACCCCGGCAAGCCGGATGCGGCGGCGCGAGCTTCAACGATGATGCGGACCGGCGAGCGCGTTCCCGATGTTTCGGTTGCGCTGCTCGCCGACCTGCATCGACACGATCGCTTACTGCTGGTCCTGATCCTGATCCCGCTCATGGTCGCGGTAGCTGCGACCGCGATGGTCGTCGCTCGCCGCCACCGGCGTGCCGCTGTAGTTGAACAGCAGGTTCGAACCGCCCGTGCCCATCGTCCACAGGTCCATGAAGTCGCCCGTGCTGGACCACAGCACGCGCGGTTCGCTGTTGCCGCCGACGCCCAGCGAAACGGCCGTGGCGCCCGGGTACGGACCAAACCCGCTGTTGTTGATCAGCGTGGAGGCGATGCTGTTCATGGTCCACAGGTTGATGTGCCCGTCGGTGGCCGACCACAGCACGCGGATCTGGTTGTCCGGTCCGCTGGCGAGCGCCAGTGCGCGGGTGCCGAGGAAGGGCCCGTACTGGTAGTTGCTGAGCGTGGTGGCGTTGTCCGCCGACTGGGTCCACACGGCGATCGCGCCGTTGTCGTTGTTCCACAGCAAGCGCGGGTTGTTGTCGCTGCCGACGGCCAGGCTCGCCGCGGTCCAGCCCTGGAAGCCGGGGAAGTACTTCGACGTCGCGACATTCTGGCCGTTGGCGTCCAGGGTCCACAGCGCTGCCGGACCGTCCACGCCCGACCAGAGGACATGGATGAGACCGTCGGGACCGGCGGCGATGGCACGCCCGATGGTGCCGACAGGCGCCCCGTATTGATGGACCTGTTCGACGTAGCCGCCATCACGCGAGACGACGCCGATCACCGCCGAGCCGTCGGCTCCATCCCACAGCAGGCGCGGCTTGTTGTCGGCGCCGACCGCGAGGCCCGCTACCGTCCAGCCCGCCTTGAGGTTGAAGCTGGCGCTGTGCACGAGCGAGCTGCCGTCCGGCGTGAGCACCCACAGCGCGATGTGGTTGTCGGCGTACTTCCACAACACCCACGGCCGGCTGTCGGGACCGACTGCGACGGCCACCACCGTGGCGTCCTGGGCGGCCGGGGCGACATGCCCGCGTGCATGGACCACCTCGCAGACGTTGGGCGCGATCCAGCGCGGCGACAGCGCCACGATCTGGTTGTCCTGCCCCGTCCAGGCGAGCCCGGGCTTGTAGTTGTTGCAGTCGGGGTAGAGCGTCGGCGAGGGGTTCAGGCCCATCGGCGCCGGGGCGCGGCTCCACGGGCCGGTGCCGTTCGCGGTGTTCATGAGCAGCACGTTGCCGGTGGCCGGCGTCTGGCCGCCGTTCTGGTCGAAATAGGCCTTCGCGGCCAGCACCAGCGCACCATCCGGATACTTGCGGCTCGGCGGTATGGCGATGAGTTCCGGCGTCGCGCCGAGGTAGTGTCCGTCCGCGGTGGCCACCAGGGTGCCGAGGTCGCTCTCGTCGCCCCAGTTCGCGCCGTCGTCGGAGAACTTCATGTGCACCTGGCTGGCCGTCTCGCCGACCATCTCGAAGGCCATCGCGTAGCGGCCGTTCGCCATGCGCACCACGGCCGGCATGCCGGGACGCATGTGGTGGTCGGGCACGCCGACGTCGGCGACCTCGGGGCCCCAGGTCTTGCCGCCGTCGGTCGAGGTGACGTGGCCGATGATCTGGCTGTAGCCGGAAACGTTCCGGCGCTCGTCGGAGAAATAGCAGTCCAGATTGCCGTTGGCATCGACCTGCATGTAGGGCTCCCAGATGCCGTGCCCGGAGCCGCCGCCGCTGACGCACGAGCTGAGGTAGGTCCAGCTGCGGCCGTGGTCGGTGCTCTTGTAGACCTCCATGTCCTGCGCGGCGACGTTCGGCGCCTCGAAGTTGCCGACCAGCAGGATGGTGCCCGGCTTGAGCCCCTGCGGGCCGCCGATCTGGCGCGGTATTTCAAGCAGCATCGGCTGCTGCGAGAACTTCCAGCCGTGCACCGTGTCGGTCACGACGGACAGCGGCTGCCTGGACCAGGTGGCCCCGGAATCGGTGCTGCGGTAGATCGGGAAACCGGTCGGCTGGCCGGTGCCGTCGGTGACGGCGAAGGTGTTGCCGTCGTCGAAGCTGGCGAGCATGGTGCCGTTGTGATCGCCGCTGTGCTGCAGCGTGATCGCTCGCGGCGAGGATGCGCTTGCGTTCGGGTACGCGGACAGGTTCGGCGTGTACAGGACCGATGGCACGGCCGCGTGCAGCGGCGCAGCGGCCGCCACGCCGAGACCGGCAGCGGCCAGTACCGAAAGCATGCAGCGGGTGTTTGCTTGGAATCGTCGACTGACTGGGTACGTCATGGGGTATCCCTCGATCGTGGTGCGATGCCATTCACGGACACTGCGGCGCCTGCGCGACGCTCGCCCGCGGGTTGATGAACTCGTCACGCCGTGCAAGCGCCGCATGCAGCGGCGCACCGGGGCGCAAACCGCGCGCGTCCCCCGCATGCGGCCCCGGCATTCCTGGTTGAAATGAATCAGTGGCAGGCGCGAATGCACGCCCCGCGGCTCAGGCATGCCGCATGGGCCTGCCCCGGGTTGCCGCCGTTCCCGTGCCTCACTGCCTGCAGCCGAACCACGACAGCGGCACGGCCGCCGCCATCGCGGCATAACCCTTGTCGTTCGGGTGGATGTGGTCGTCGCTGTCGAAATCCGCACGGATGCGCGCCGGGTGCGCGGGATCGCGCACCACCGCGTCGAAATCGACCACGCCGTCGAAACCCGCGTGGTGGCGAATCCAGTCGTTCACCTGCCGACGTGCGCGTTCGCCCGCTTCGGAGTACGCGTTCTGCGTGCCCTCGAAGGGCAGGATCGTGGCGCCGTAGACGCGCAGCCTGGCGGCATGCGCCTTCGCGATGACTTCCTGCTGCGCGGCGATCACGTTGGCCGCGACCGTGCGGTCGTCCAGCGTCCTGCCCTGCGGGCGCAGCGCGGAGGTGGTTTCGCCGATGTCGTTGACGCCACCCAGCAGCAGCACGTAGCGCACGCCGGCCTGGCCCAGCACGTCGCGCCCGAAGCGCGTCGCCATGTCTTCGCCGGGGCCGTAGCCGCCGTTGCGGCCGGACATCTCGTTGCCGTCGATGCCGGTGTTCACCACGCCGACGCGGCAGGCCGGGCGCTGTTCGCGCAGGCGCCGCGCGAGCTGTTCCGGATAGCCGCTCGCCGTGCCCGGCGTGGAACGGTAGCCATTGGTGATGGAATCGCCGAGCGTCACCAGCACGGGCAGCGGCGTGTCGGCCTGCACGTCGACGCCGGAGAGCCACAGCGTGTCGCCGGTCTTCGCGGCCACCGGCATCGCCGCCTTCGCGGTGTAGTTGCCCGGCGTGGAAATCAGGTTGTCGTGCACCGCGTCCTGGTGCCAGGTGCTCGGCATCGCCGTACCGGCCACGTACAGGCTGATGCCCAGCGTGTCGCCGCCCTGCACCGCGAGGTCGAGCGGATCGCTGTAGCGCACCGCGCCGGGCGGCACCACCACGTCGGCGCGCCCGTCGAAGCGCAAGGCGTGCAGGCTGGCGGGATCCAGTTGCCCTGCCGCGCCGTCCGCCACGGTCCTGCCCACGCTCGCCGCGTCGATGCGCAGCGGCTGCCTGCCGAAGGTGTTGGAGAGGCGAACGCGGATGCGCGAGCCGCCCGCGCTCAGCAGCGCCATCTGCCGCAGCGTCTGTCCGTTCAATGTCGGCGTCGTGAGCGTCGCCGGCCTTATCGCGCTGGGCGGCAGCGGCGACTGCATCATCGCGGTCGCCCACACCGTGCTCCATTGGCTGCGGTCATGCGTGCGCGCCGCGCCCGGCTGCAGCGCTGCAGCCAGCACCAGCGCCGCCACCGCCACGTACCGCCTGATCGAACCCGTGTCCATCATGCTGTCTTCGCCTCGCTGGAGTCCCCGTGATCAGCGGAAAAAAAACGTGGCGGTGGCGTCGGGGAGGGGCACCACCGCCACCGGCGCTCAAGTAATGAAGCGCACATCCGGATGGCCGCGGCGATCGCCGCGACCGGCATCGGGCAACGCAACGCGGCGCGCTGCCGCGATCGACCCGTGCATGCAGGGCGTCTCAAGGTTCATGGGTCTGCGCCTGGTCGCCCGACGGCAACGGCAATGCGACACCCGCCTCCACCGGCACGCCCAGCACCGGCGCGCCCGCGGCGTCGAAATGCATGGGTTGCATGCGGATGTCGCGGCAGCGGTAGGCCGGCTGGCAATCCAGCCGCTCGATGGCGTGGTACAGGTTCCACCATTGGCGGCCGTCCGGCGACGGCGCGAACACCACCGAGCCCGGACCGTAGACCGTGCCGTGGTGGTCGAAGATGGGGCCGGACTTGCGCCACGCCGATGCATCCAGCGGCGAGGCGCCCGGAGCGAGTGCAAGCAGGCCGACGGCGTAGTCGTTCGGAATCCAGCTCGCGCTGCCGGAATAGGTGATGTAGGTATGGCCCGCGCGAGTGTAGCCCACCGGCCCTTCCTGGATCGGCTTGCCGCGCGTTTCCCACGGCTCGGTCGGCGTGGAGATCGCCACGGTGGGCGCGGCCACGTGCAGCGGATCGCGCATTTGCGCTAGGCAGATGCGCTGCGGGAAGCGCGAGTCGGCGTGGTCGGTGCACGACCAGGTGAGGTAGAGCTTGCCGTCGGCTGCGGTGAAGACGTCCGGATCGATCGCCCAGTGCCCGCTGGCTTCGGCCAGCGCGCCGTGTGGATGCCCGGTATCCGCTTCCGCATAGGGGCCTTCGGGACGATCCGCCACCAGCACGTAGAGCCGGTGATGGTCGTTGTCGCCGTCGTCGGCCGCGTAGTAGACGTACCAGCGGCCGTCGATGTGATGCAGCTCCGGCGCCCAGATGTCGCGGGCGTTCGGCGCCTTGTCGTCAGTGTGGTTCCAGATGCCGGTCCATGGCGCATGCGCGAGCCCGGCGAGGCTGCGCGAATGCTTGATGCAAACGTCCGCCACGCCGCATTGCGAGGCGGAGTAGTAGTAAACCCCGTCGACCCGCGTGATCCACGGGTCGCCGCCCGCGAACAGCGGATTGCGGAAGCTGGTCGCGGCAGGCGCCGCCCCCGACGACAGGGACAGCACCCAGGCCGCGAGCACGGGCACGGCACTTCGAAAGTGTCGCAACACGATGTCCTCCTCGACGGTCCCGCCACGCCGCGCCCGCCGGGAAACCGGCGTGACGGGCGCAGCGGGCAACCCGGACGCTGCCGGTCAGAGCTTCACGCGCACGCCCATGCCCACGGAGCTGTCCTGGTAGCGCAGGTCCTGCGGCAGCGCCTGCCCCGGTCCCGCATAGGAGTGGAACTTGGCGTGCGTGAGGTTGGTGGCGTTCAGCACCACCGCCACGTTCTTGTTGATGTCGTAGCTCAGCGCCAGGTCCAGCATGTTCGCCGGCTTGTCGTACATCTGCGCGTTGCCGCCGATCAGGTTGGACGCCGCCAGGAAGAATTCCGGGAAGCGGCTGCGGTAGTTGTACGCGAGGCGCGCCGAGAATCCGTACTTCTCGTACATCAGCACGAGGTTGTAGTTGTCCTTCGACACGTTCTGGAACGAGGTGGTGATGAAACCGGTGCCGTTGATCGCGGGCGTCTTCAGGCTGCTGTTGATGTGGGTGTAGTTCGCCTGCACGCCGAAGCCGTCCCACGGGCCGGGCAGGAAGGTGAAGAACTGCTGGTAGGCCAGCTCGACGCCGTCCAGGTGGCCCGCGCCCGCGCTCTGCGGACCGGAGATCAGGTAGTTGATGCCGCCGATGTTCTGCTCGAACGTGTAGTTTTCGATGTAGCCGGTGATGTCGTGGTAGAACACGCCGCCGGTCAGCGAGCCGGACTTGCTGAAGTACCACTCCAGCGTCGCGTCGTAGCTGTTCGACTTGGTCGGCTTCAGGTAGGCATTGCCGCCGCCGCCGCTGGCGATGGTGTTCGCGGTGGGCGGGCTCAGCGTGAGCGAGGGGTTGAGCTGGCCGAAGTCCGGGTACTGGATGGTCTTGCCGGCCGACAGGCGCATCTGCAGCGAGTCGGTGAAGTGCAGGTTGAACGTGGCGTTCGGCAGCACGTGGTTTTCGTCGGTGTTCAACGTGATCGGCGAGTACACCGCGCTGGAGCTGTCGTAGGTGTAGGCGTTGAGGTTGCGCTTCACCTTCTCCAGCCGCACGCCGAACACGCCGTCGAACGGCAGCCCGAACAGCTCGTTGCCGTAGTTCATCTGGGCGTAGCCCGAGTAGGTCTTTTCGCCGATGTTGAAGTAATGCCCCTGCTGCGCCGGAAGCTTGCCGGACCCAAGCCCGTAATAGGCGCGGATGGCGTTCTGGTTGTTCATCAGGTAGTCGTAGCAGCCGGTGAGCGCGCCGTCGGGCACGGCCGGCATGGTGGGGATGTTGCAGAAGTACGAGGAGCCGAACACCGCGACCGCCTGGTTGGCCGGGTTGGGCTGGCCGTTCGGCAGGTAGGCGCCGCCGGGCGGGCCCATGCCCAGCTGCGCGCCGGACGCCTTCACCGTGGTGTCGGAGTAGCGCAGGCCGAAGTCCAGCGAGCTGAAGAAGCTGCCGTTGATGTCGAAGTTGCCGTCGCCGCGCCAGGCGGTCTGGTTGGCCTTGTTGTTGTTCCAGGCCTGGAACAGGCCGTTGAGGTAGAACTGCGACGGATTCAGCTGCGGGTTGCCGGCGAAGCCGAAGTTGTTCGGCGCCTTGTAGTTGAAGGTCAACGGGTTGCTGTACGCGTCCATCAGCGTATCGACCACGAAGTTGTCGTTCTCGAAGCTGGAGCCGTTCAGGCTCAAATCGCTGGACAGGGTGAGGCGGCCGCTGTGCCACTTCACGCCCAGTGCGTTCTGGCTGTTGTGCCCCCAGTCCCGGTGCGCCTGGGTGCTGGTGAAGCCGTAGAAGTTGCCGGTGAACTGGGCGCTGCTCAGCGGGCACACGGTCTGCCCGAAGTAGGGCGAGCCGGCCAGGCCGATCGGGAAGCAGCCGCCGCCGGTGGTGTATTGCGACAGCGTGCCCACGCCGACCGGCACCGTGCCATAGAACGGCTGGCTGTACTTCTCGGAAATCCAGGTGTAGATGCCTTCCAGATAGACTTCGGTGCTGTCGTTCGGCTTCCACTGCAGGGCGTAGTTCGCCTCGGGCCGCTGGCGGTAGCCGACGTTGTAGTTCGCGCCGTAGGAGTTGTTGCCCACCAGCAGGTTGCCGTTGCTGGTGCGCACGGGCTGGCCGCCGGGGTTGGTGAGCACCCGGGTCAGGTTGTTGTCCACGAACGCGACGTTGTAGTCGTAGTGCATCGTGGTGAGGCCGGTGTTCAGCAGCGCGCCGAACTCGCCGATGTCCGTGCTCCAGCGGTCGCTGAGCAGGAAGCTTCCGGTGGGATCGGTGCTGCCGCCGTACTTCTGGTGCGTGCCGGTCATCGTCGCGGCGATCTTGAAGCCGTCGAAGTCGAACGGGCGGAACGTGCGCACGTTGACCGTGCCGGCGATGCCGCCGGTGATCATGCTGGCTTCGGTGGTCTTGTAGACGTCCAGGCCGCTCACCGCGGTCGCCGGCAGGTCCTGGAACGAGAAGCCGCGGCCGCCCGCGTTGAAGAGCTGGCGCCCGTTCAACGTGGTCACCACGTTGGGCAGGCCGCGCACCACCACGCTCGAGGTCTCGCCGGTGAAGCCCTGCGCCACCTGCACGCCGGTGACGCGCTGCAGCGCGTCGGCCACCGTGTTGTCGGGCAGCTTGCCGATGTCCTCGGCCACCACCGAGTCGACCACCATGCGGGAGTTCTGCTTGATCGACTGCGCGCTCTCCAGGCTGCTGCGCAGCGGCGACACGTTCACCGTGGACAAGGTGATCGCGTTGGCCTGCTTTGCCTCGTCTTCGCGACGCTTGCGGGCTTCCGTCGAGGTGTCCGAACCGCTGGCGGCGGTCTGTGGCGTGGTCTGCGCCGCGGCGTCGGCAGCGCTTGCCGTGGCCGCGGCGGCATCCGTGCTCCGGGCTGCGGCCGTCGCCGCGGGGGCGGCATCGCTCGCATGCGCAGGGAACAGGCAGCCAGCGATCGCGCTGGCCAGCAGCGTCGTCGTGCAGGTAACCAGAATCGGGTGCTTCATGGATGTCTCCCCAAGTTTTGCCGTGCTTGTGACGGTTGGAAAGGACGCGGTCATCGCCCCGTGGCCCGGGCATTCACCCGGTCCGGCACTCCCTTGCCGCGCCCTTCGAAGGATCGCCAGCCATCCCGGAATCACGCTGGAAGCCGGCGGGCAACAATAGTCCGACAATTTCTATTTGTCATACTATATGACTAACGATGCAACACTTGCGCCGGCTTGTCATGCTGCAGCGCACCGTATGATTCGACGCAATTTTCTGCGCGATTCCCAAATGAAAACGCCTGCTTTTCGGACGTTTTCATTCCCTTTCGCAAGGCCTGCAAATGGGCAATACCCGCTGGTATGTGCATGCCTCGGAACCCGGCCAGACCCTGCCTGGTTTACGCGGGAACGAGCGATGAAAAGAAAGACGGCTAGGGCACGAAAGCCACCGGATGCCGCTCGCCTCGCCGGTGCGGGGCGTACCAGTTGTGCGGGGTGGCCCACTTCGTCCGGTACTTCTCGAATTGCACTTCGCTGTTCGCCTGCGGACCAGTGGGAAGACTGTCCGTGTTCCTGATCGTCCACATCGCCAGTTCCGCCATCAGCGCAGCCTGTTCCGCCGCGAAGCGCGGATCGCCGAACAGGTTTTCCAGTTCGTCCGGATCCTTTTCCAGATCGTGGAACTGGCCGTAACCCATCATGTCGAAGACGAGCTTCCATTTGCCCATCCTGACCATGCGCTGGCAGCCGCTCTGCGTGACTCCGTTCAATTCGTCCCAGCCGGTTTTCCCGGTGCGGGCGATGGAAACCGGCATCCTGTCCTCGCGCTCGTAATACAGGCCGCCGAGACCCGCTTCCGCATAGATGCTGCGGAATTCGGCCGCGGGATAGTCTTCGCCGCGAATGAGCGGAAGCAGGCTGCGCCCCTGCACGCCGCGCGGAATCGGCGCTCCCATGATTTCGCATATCGTCGGCATCACGTCGGCGAGCGAAACGAAATTGTTCTCGCCCACGCTTTTCTCCGCGTGGAAGCCGGGGCCGCACCAGAACATGGGGACGTGGATCAGGGTCTCCGGCATGCCCACGCCTTTCCGGGCGAGTCCGTATTTCATCAGGTAATCGCCGTGGTCCGATATCCGGGCGATCACGGTGTTGTCCAGCAGGCCCTTCTCCTTCAAATGATCGACAAGGCGGCCCACCTGGTCGTCGATCATGCGCAGCGAGCCGAGGTAATTCGAGAGATAGCGGCTCCAGAGTTTGTTCGTCGCCGGGAACCCGTCGATCTCCAGGTCGTGCAGCCATTCGGCGCGATAGCCCAGCCTCTTGAGATCGCCCAGACCGGCGCGCGGCTCCGGGATGCTTGCCGGCGGGAACATGTCCCAGTAGGGCGCCGGCACCTGTTCGGGATCGTGCGGATCGGGGAACGACACTTCCAGGAAGAACGGCTGCGCCCCCGCCTGATCGATGAAGTCGATGGCGTCGGTCACGATGCGATGGGAAAACTGCGCCTCCACCGGAAACGGCGTGGGCGTGGTCGACACGTTGAACTCGAGCGCATCGAGCCAGCGCTCGTACGCATCCAGCATCTTCCTGTCGCCGTTCGTCCTGTCGCCGCGGGTATGGTTGTAGATCCGCCAGAAATCGACTTTCTCCGGCCCGAGGTAGGTGTGGTTCTTGCCGACCAGGCCGGTCCTGTAGCCGCACGATGCCGCCACGTCGTAGATGTCGCGCTCGAAGAACACGGCGTCGCTCATGTAGTTCGAGCGCACCCGGTGCGCGCTCGGCCAGCGCCCGGTGAAGATCGAGGTCCGGCTCGGCATGCATGCAGGCATCGTGCAGTAGGCCTTCGTGAAATCCACGCCTTCGGAGGCCAGCCGATCCATGATCGGCATCGTGTCGAACGGATATCCGTAGCGCTTCGACAGCCCCGCCGTGTTCTGGTCGTCCATCAGCAGGATGACGTTGGGGCGGCGCGCCTGGCCGGCGCCGGACGCCTCGCCCGCCGCCATCGACGCAGCGCCCGCCCTGGCGACGCCCGCGCCAGCGGCAACCGCGGCTACGGCCGCACCTGCGGAGGTCAGCCGCAGAAAGTCGCGGCGATTCATTTTCCCGGCCTGGCCTTGATCGTTCATTCGACTCTCCAAGATGCACTGAAGATTTCTGGAACCCGGTGATCCGTTGACTCGCTTCAAGATCGCCGTCGAGCCATCGGCGCTTCGCGCATCCCTTCAAAGCGAAACGCCCGGCTTGCCGGGCGTTTCGCTTTCCATGCATGGGGCCACCCGTGCGGAAAAGGCCCGCTGTGCACCAGCCTCAGAGGCCCAGCGCAGTCGCCGGCACCACGCCCCTGGGCGAGTGGGTGAGCGCGCGGATGATCTGCGCCTCGCGCTCGCGGTAGGGCTTGCCGTCGGCATGCAGCAGGTCGTGGAACCACAGCGTCGGCTGCTGCAGCGTGTAGGGGCGCTGCCAGGAATCCCACGGCAGGATGGTCTGCGACTTGCCGCTCACGAAGCCCCAGTTGACCATGCCCACGTCGAGCTTCTTGGCCAGCGGCATCACGCCGTCGATGGTGGAGCCGGCGCCGCGCGCCATGTACTCGGTGCAGATCAGCGGCCGCCCGTAGGGCTTCAGCTGCTCCACGCGCTTGAGGAAATCCTCGGGCCAGCCGTAGTTGTGGAAAGTGATGATGTCGGACTTCTCGACCTGGGTGCGCTCGATGGCGTCCAGATGTCCCGACGGACTCCAGTCCGGGTGATCCCACAGGCCGCTGGTGAGCGGCTGGCTCGGGTGCATGCCGCGCGCCCAGTCGAACACCTGCGGCAGCAGTTCGGCCACGCGCTCGAACTTGTCCTTCGGCTCGCGCGCGTCGTAGTCGCCGCCGCCGGGATTGTTCGGCTCGTTCCACATGTCCCAGGCGAGGATGCGGTCGTCCTTGGCGAAGCTGCCCACGATGTCCTTCACGTACTGCTCGAAGCGCGGGTACTGGCTGCGGTCGCTCATCGCCACGCCCGGCGACTGCACCCAGCCGGAGTTGTGCACGCCGGGAATCGGCGGATGCTGGGGACCGAGCACGGGCTCCGGGTCCCAGCAGGAATCGAACAGCACGAAGATCGGCTTGATGTGGTGCTTCGCCGCGATCGTCAGGAACTGGTCGATGCGCTGCTTGAAGCCCGCCGCGTCCTGCTTCCACAGCAGGTCGTGCAGGAACACGCGCATGGTGTTCATGCCCAGCGACTGCGCCCAGCCCAGCTCCTCGTCGATGCGCTTCGGATCGAAGGTGGCGGCCTGCCACATCTCCAGCTCGTTGATGGCGTCGGAGGGGACGTAGTTGCTGCCGGCCGGCCACGGCTGCTTCGCGTACCAGGCGTTCGCCTGGGCTTTCGACCAGCGGGCGGGAACCGCCGAATCGGCGCGCGCCGGGCTGGCCGTGACGGCCATGGCCAAGGCGAGCAGCAGACAGGACAATGCGTGTTTCATGGAACCTCCCGTGACGGCGGCCAGGCTGGCCGCCCGTGGGGCCCGCCAGCAGCGACGGGCCGGACTACTGTGCCGCCATGCCTCAGTGCGCCGCGTCGTGCTCGACCGAGAAGCGGTAGACGATGTGGTTGCGGTAGGTCTGTCCCGGCGCCAGGCGCCCGGAGCCGAACGCCGGATGGTTGGGCGTATCCGGGAACTGCTGCGGCTCCAGCACGAAGGCATCGCCCTGGCGGTAGACGCGCCCCGACGTGCCCGTGCTGGTGCCGTCGAGGAAGTTGCCCGAATAGAACTGCAGGCCGGGCTGCGCGGAATACAAGGTCAGCACGCGACCACTGTGCGGGTCCGCCACCTTGGCCACCATGCGCGGCTGCGCCGCCCCGGTGCGGCTGATCACCCAGTTCATGTCGTAGCCTCGGCCGAGCAGCAGTTGTGCTTCCTTGCCGTCGCGGATGTCCTGGCCGATCGGCTTGCCCGCGCGGAAGTCGTAGACGGTGCCGGCCACCGGACGGAACTCGCCGGTGGGAATCAGCGTGGCGTCCACCGGGGTGATGCTGTCGCCGGGAATGGTGAGGATGTCGTGGTAGATCGTGCCGGAGCCTTCGCCGCCCAGGTTCCAGTAGGTGTGGTTGCTGAGGTTGACGATGGTGGGCTTGTCGGTGGTCGCGCTGTAGTCGATGTCCAGCTCGTGATCGGCCTTCAGCGTGTAGGTGGCCGTGGCGGTGAGCGTGCCCGGGAAACCCTGGTCGCCGTCGGGGCTCACGTATTGCAGCGTGACGCTGGGCTCGGGGCCCTTCACCACTTTCACGACGCTCCACACCACCTTGTCGAAACCCTTCACGCCGCCGTGCAGGGCGTTCGGGCCGTCGTTGAGGGTGAGCTGGTAGCTCTTGCCGTCCAGCGCGAAACGCCCGTGCCCGATGCGGTTGGCGTAACGCCCCACGGTGGAGCCGAAGTACTGCGGCTTGGCCAGGTAATCCTGCAGGTTCGGATAGGCCAGCACCACGTCGGCCAGCTTGCCGTGGCGATCCGGCAGCATCAGCGACTGCAGGCTGGCGCCGAGGCTGATCACCCGCGCGGTGAAGCCGTGGCCGTCGTCCAGCGTCACCACCTCGACCTTCTGTCCATCCGGCATGCTGCCGAAGGTGGCGCGCGTGGCGTCGCTCGCCTGCGCCAGCGGAGCTGCGGCCAGCAGCGACATCAGGAGGACGTTTGCGGCGAGGCTTCGGTTCATGGTGATTCCTGCCCTGGGCATGGGTGGGTGACTGAAACAGACATGAACGAGAACATATAATAAGACAATTGACAAGCTGCATGGCCGCATTGCCGCGCGCTCACGCGCGCCTGCGGGGCCTTCCTCGCGGCACTGTCTCCGCCCCTGCGACGGGTGCAAGCTATACCGCCCGGCTCGCCCCGGAAAGTACGGCCATGAGCCTGCGCAGCCTGTTCGTCGACTTCAACAGCTACTTCGCCTCGGTGGAACAGCACGAGGTGCCGGCGCTGCGCGGCCGGCCGGTGGGCGTGGCCCCGGTGGACGCGGAAACCACCAGCCTGATCGCCGCCAGCTACGAGGCGAAGGCCCATGGCGTCTCCACCGGCACGATGGTGCGCGAGGCGCGCGCGCGCTGTCCGGGCATCGTCATCGTGACCGCGCGGCCGGAACGCTATGTGCACTGGCACCACGTTTTCCTTGAAGCGATCGACCGCGCCATCCCCATCGCCCACGTCGGCTCCATCGACGAGATGGCCTGCGAACTCGTCGGCCGCCAGCGCCAGCGAACGGAAGCCGAGCGCATCGCGCGGCAGGTGAAGGAAGAGATCGCCAGGGCCGCGCCCGGCGGCGCGATCCGCTGCTCCATCGGCATCGCGCCCAACGACTTCCTCGCCAAGACCGCCTCGGACATGCAGAAGCCCGACGGCCTGGTGGTGATCGAGCAGGCCGACCTGCCGCACGCGCTGCACGAACTCAAGCTGCGCGACCTGTGCGGCATCGGCGCCTCGATGGAAGCGCGCCTCAACGTCGAAGGCATCTTCACCGTGGCCCAGCTCACCGCGGCCTCGAAGCTGGTGCTGCGCCGCGCCTGGGGCGGCATCGAAGGCGAGCGCATGTGGGGCCTGCTGCGCGGCGCGTGGCTGCCGGTCGCCGCGACCACGCGCGGTTCGCTGGGCCACTCGCACGTGCTCGGCCCCGAACTGCGCACGCCCGAAGGCGCGCTGGCGGTGCTGAAGAAGCTGCTGGTGAAAGCCGCCATGCGCCTGCGCCGCGACCAGTTGCTGGCCGGCGCGATGACGGTGGCCATCCGCTTCGTCGGCTACGAGGAACGCTGGGAAAGCGGCATCAACTTCGACCCCACCGACGACAGCCGCAACCTGCTGCACCTGCTCGCAGCGATGCTGGATGCCGGCCGCGTGCGCAAGCGCCCCCTGCCCGGCCCCGCCCGCGCCGTACCGCTGTCGGTGAGCGTCACCCTCACCCGCCTCGCCGAACGCACGCAAACCAGCGGCTCGCTGTTCGCGCCCGGCGGCGACACGCGCAAGATCGACGCCGTGGTGGATCGCATCAACACCAAATACGGCCTCAACAAGGTCTACTTCGGCGGCATGCAGGCCGCGTTGAAGCACGACGCCGCGCCCATGCGCATCCCCTTCAACCGCATCCCCGACGGCGACAGCGAGAAGGAGGCCGAGCACAACGCGCTGTGGCTGCAATCCATCAACCGCTTCAAGGCGATGGCCGAAGGCGAACATCGGCGGCGGGAGAAGGAACGCGGCGGCAAGCCTCCGACTGGACGTGGCTGACTGCATCCGGCATGACGCGTTCCACCGGAAAGTGCGTCCGCGAGGCGATCGACTTCGCCGGTTTGCGCAGTCCGGCTTCGCGGCGCACGGAGGCAGGCGCGACTTTAGGACCCGTCCGATAGTCCGTGGCGAGTCTCCGGCCCAGACTCGGACCCTGCCATGCAGAGCGATCCGAACGGATGACGCACGACCCCTCTTCACTTGCCCGGATTGGCCGCGTCATCAGCCGCCATCGCTATTACGGCATGTCGGTGGCCCTGCTGCTCGTGGGCCTGTTGTTCCTGGTGGCGGCCGCGCTGCTGCTTTACGTCGTCATGCAAGTGCGGCACGGCAATCTATCGATGTCGGACCCGACGCTCATCGCCAGGAGCATGGCCGGCTCCGCGGCCATCGGCGTGTCGCTCATCCTGCTGGGGCTCTGGGCGCACCAGACCTGCTGGACGCTGGCCGAGCATGGCGTTGCCTGCCACAAGGGCGGGAAGATTCAGACATGGCGCTTCGACGAGATCGTCGAAACGAGCCGCTGCTACAGGCAGAACCTGGCGCTGGTCGCCGTGGCATGGCGTGGCCGCGGGGATGGAGGCTGGATCAGCGTCAACGCGCGCTTGAGCGATTTCCGCCGATTCCACGACGCCCTGACCGCCGCCAACACCGCCGCGCGCACCCCCTGGCTGCTGGACCGGCTGCACCGCGGCGAAGCGCTCGATTTCGTGGAGTGGCCCGAGGGTGTTTCGTCGGCCATGACGGCCGACTTCGGAACGACGATGGACGCGCTCGCGGCCAAATCCAGGCCCGCGGTGCGCCTGACGCGCGACAGCCTCGCCATGGGCGATCGACATGTCGAACTGGCCGCCATCGACGAACGGGATGTGCCCGATACCTGGGCAAAACCCGTCGTGCACTTGCGCCTGCGGGACGGCTCGACGGCGTTGACCCTGGGCTACCAGCGCATCATCGACTTTCCGTTGCTGATGGCCCTGGTCGAAACCCTGGCGAGACGTGCAAAGGCGAAACCCGTCGACGTATCGCTGCACGCCTGATCACGGTGCCCGAGGGACTGCGCCTGTCGACGAACGACCGTCAATGGGCCGCGATCCGCCGCTGGCGAAGATCCATGCCGATATGGACGAAGACGAGGATCGAGGCGGCAAGCGTCAGATAGTCGCGAACCGTGTGCGGCTCGAAGACGTCGTGGAAGGTGAGCCAGTTCACGAACACCAGAACCAGCACCGTTGACAGGGCAAGCAAGCGTTGTGGCATTTCGAAGTACTCCCGTCCCGAGGAGGCCAGGCCGTCCACGACGACCCGTACCAGAAACATCGACAGAGCCGTTGCGCCGCCACGCTCGTACGCATCCCTGGCGGCAGCGACGAAGACCAGCTTCATTTCCCGGCTGAACCGCTCCCGAAAAGGTTTCGGATAGATCAGCAGCAGCGTGCCGTAGCTCTTTTCCAGCAGACGAATGGTGCGATGACCGAGCTTCATCCCGGTCGCCCCGTTGCCGTCTGGAAATTTCGCGGAAGCAGTTTCCTCGCCTGCGCCGCAGAGACGGCGACGGCCAGTCGCGCGGCCTCGGCGCGGGCGGCTCGAAGGCCGATATCGGTCGCGCGATAGTAGCGACGCCGCTCGTCGTCCAGCTCCGGATCGGGGCGCTCGTCGCACTCCTCGACCAGCCCCGCGGAAAGCATGCGCTTCAGGCATCCGTACAAGGTGCCCGGGCCCAGCTTCAACGCGCCGCCCGTATCGCTCTCGACGGCCTGCATGATGCTGTAGCCGTGCCGTTCGCGATCGGCCAAGGCCAGCAGTATGTGGAACACGGCCGGCGAGAGCGGGTTGACTGGCATGGCGTGATCGTCTCCGGGCATCTATATCCGTTACGGATATAGTTACTCCCTCGCCGGAACCGAGTCAAGCCGTGGACTCGCGGAACGATGGAAGACCCCGCGATACGGGCCTTCGCCCGGAGCCGGCATACGAAGACGAAGCCGAACTATCCGCAATCCGGTGCGACGCACGGCGCAGATGGTCGTCCCTGCGCAGAGACGACCGCAACGAATCCGCAAAGTCAGCGCCCGGCAAACACCACCGCCGGCGAAAGCTTCAGCACCGGGCGCCCGCTGGGCAAGGCCGCCACCAGGCTGACCAGGGTCACAATGGCCATGCCGAAAATCGGCGTGAACCACATCATGCGGAAGGGGTGGTCCACCGCGCCGAAGATCCTGCCGGCGAGGCAGCACAGGTCCAGGCCCATTCCCGTGCCCAGCAAGGCACACATGCCGGCCTGCACGAACAGCATGCGCACGAGCTGCCGCGACGTGGCGCCCATGGCGCCGAGCACTGCGTATTGCCGGAGGTTCTCGCTGGTGAAGATGTAGAGCATCACGCCGCTGGCGCCGAAGTTCACGCCCCCTTCGCTCGTCGCCCCCGCCGCACCTCCGCCGCCTCGGCCCACCGCGCCGCCAACCGTGGCGTGGTGATGCACACCGCCGTGTCGGTAACCGTGGTCACCGCGCGTTCCAGCAGCTGGATGTCGGCCTCATGCTGGCGGGCCACGTGCGGGTCTTCGAAGAAGATCGCGCGGTGGCAGCGGCGTTGCAGCACCAGGTCGGCGATCTGCGCGTCGCCGCCCATCGGGCCGCTCTGGTAGCGGTCCACCCAGGGCTTGCCTTGCGGCCAGCCGCGGCTCCAGGCCAGTTCGTTGAGGCGCTGGCCGGTGGTGCCGGTGGCCACGCGGCGGGCGAAACGCGACAGCGTGTCGAAGTGCTCGCCCGCGTAGGCCAGCATGGCGGGCTTCATCGCGTCGTGGGCGATCAGGGCCAGCGTCTGCGACTCCGGCGCATGCAGGTCGTCGGCGCCGGGGTCGGGCGCCAGCCCGGCGTGCATGCGCTCCAGCTCGATCCAGTCGCGCGCGGAGGCCACGGTGGAGAGGAAGGGCTTGGCGTGGATCACGCACTGGCGCTTGAGCGCCACCGCCTCGGGGAACACCGAGGAGGGATCGACCGGGTCGATCAGGTAGATCGCGCCGTCCAGCGTGCGCGCGTCGCCGTCCATGCCCACCACTTCGGCTACCAGCTTCATCAGGCCGCCTTCGCGGCCGTAGGGGTAGCGGCGCAGCGGTGGGTAATCCGCGAGCAGGCCGGCGCGCACGATGGCGTCGTGGGTACGGCCCACCGCGTGCAGGCCGAGATCCAGTTCGCGGATGCCGCGCTCGCAGGCGCGCAGCCAGCGGAACAGCGCCGCGTCGTCGCGGCCGTGGTGCAGTTGATTGGCGGCCAGACCCAGGCGCATCGTCGTCCTCTCGTTCGTTTCAGCCGAAGAACCAGTAGCACACGCCGATCGAGGCGAGCACGCCGGCGAGGTCGGCCAGCAGTGCGCAGCCGATGGTGTGGCGCACGCGGCGGATGCCCACCGCGCCGTAATACACCGCCACCACGTAGAACGTGGTCTCGGTGCTGCCCTGGATGGTAGCGGCGAGCAGCGCGGGGAAGCTGTCCACGCCGCTGTGGTGCATGGTCTCGATCAGCATCGCGCGCGCCGCGCTGCCGGAGAACGGCTTGACCAGCGCGGTGGGCAGCGCGTCGACGAAGCGCGTGTCCAGCCCCGCATGCGTCGCCGCCCAGCGGATGCCGTCCAGCGCGAAATCCAGTGCGCCCGAGGCGCGCAGCACGCCCACCGCGCACAGCATCGCCACCAGGTAGGGCAGCAGGTCCTTCGCCACGTCGAAGCCCTGTTTCGCGCCGTCGATGAAGCTTTCGAACAATGGCACGCGCTTGTACGCCCCCGCGCAAAGGAACAGCAGGATCACGCCGAACAGCATCAGGTTGCCGAGCAGGCCGGACAGCGAGGCCAGCGCCGCCGCGGTGAGCGAGGTGAGCAGCGCCACGAAGCCGCCGAGCAGCAGGCCGCCGCCCAGCAGCCACGCCAGCACCACCGGATCGCGCAACTTCAGGCGCTGCATGTAGGCCACCGACAGCAGGCCGGTGAGGTTGGCGCAGAAGTGCGCCAGCAAGGTGGGCAGGAACACCAGGGTGGGGTCGTGCGCACCGGCCTGCGCGCGGTACACGAACACCGTCACCGGCAGCAGGGTGAGCGAGGAGGCGTTGAGCACCAGGAACAGGATCTGCGCGTTGCTCGCGGTGTCTTCCGACGGGTTCAGCGTCTGCAGTTCGCGCATCGCGCGCAGGCCGATGGGCGTGGCCGCGTTGTCCAGGCCCAGCGCGTTCGCGGCGAAGTTCAGCGTGACCAGGCCGATGGCGGGATGGCCGCGCGGCACGCCCGGCATCAGCCGGGCGAACAGCGGGCCGAGCAGCCACGCCAGCTTGTCCACCAGACCCGCCTGCTCGGCGATGCGCAGGAAGCCCAGCCACAGCGCCAGCGTGCCGAACAGCAGCAGCAGCACCTTGACCGACAGGTCGGCCATGTCGAACAGCGCGGCCACGATCGCGGCGAACACGCCCGGGTCGCCCCCCACCAGCCAGCGCGACAGCGCGGCCACCGCCGCCGCCAGGAAGAAGCCGAACCACAGGCGGCTCAGCATGCGGGTCCGATGGCTGGGAAGGGCGGCGACATGCAGCCATTGTCATCGACAACGCCCGGGACGACCAGCCTGTCCGCCTTGTGCCCGGAACGCCGACGGCCGGGCGGACGCGCGCCCCGGTCGCCTGGATATCCCGCTCCAGGGCAATGGAAAGCCCGAGGACGGCGACTCGCGCGACCGCCGGGCGGCGGAACGATGCGCCCACCGGCGATGGCGGCCGGCCCCACCTGCGTGCCCGGCCGCCGCGACAGGCGCCGGCTGCAAGGCACCTCCGCGCCCTGCGGAGCGGCACCTTTTGGGCGGCTATACGGCCATGCGGCCATCGGGGTCGCCGTCATCCATGCGCCACGGAATCGTAAGAAATGGCCCGCAGGATATCGCGCCTTCACCCTCTTCCAACCTCGGCGCCCTGCATGCACACCTCCGACCGCACGCCCCGTTCCCCCGGCAGCAAGATGGACCTTCCCGCGTTGAAGGCGCTTGTCGCGGGTATCCGCCGACGCAGCGCATACGCCCCCTTGCTGATCGCCGCGAACTTCTGCGTGGCCGGCCTGGCCATGGCCGCCGATGCGCCGGCAGCCGACACCGCCCAACCCGCGGCCGCGACCGCCGCCAAGACCAGCGCGACGACCGCCAACGCCAAGCAGCTGGAAGAAGTGGAAGTCCGCGCCGACACCACCACCTCCGCCATCGTGCAGGCGCCCACCCAGGCCGAGCTGGACATCACCCAGCCGCAGTCGGTGATCGGGCTGGACTACATCGCCAACCACGTGGCCCCCACGGCCGACTACGCCACCATCGCCGCGATCGCCCCGGGCGTGTCCAACGTCGGCGTCAGCGGGCCGGGCCTGGGCGAGTCGAAGCAGATGACCCTCCGCGGCTTCAACGACAACCAGTACAACGTCACCTACGACGGCATCCCCTTCGGCGACACCAACGACTTCAGCCACCACACCAGCAGCTACTTCCCGGCCAAGATGATCGGCCAGGTCACGGTGGACCGCGGCCCCGGCGGCGCCAGCCAGATCGGCCAGGCCACGTTCGGCGGCACGGTGGCGCTGCGCTCGAAGGATGCCCGCGACGAGTTCTCGTTCATCCCGACCTACAGCTACGGCAGCTACGACACCTCGCTGACCCACCTCGAGCTCAACAGCGGCCGGATGGAGAGCCTGGGCGGCGGCAAGCTGATCGCCAGCGCGCAGTACAACGACACCGACACCTTCCGCACCTACGCGCCGATGAACCGCAAGACCGGCTACGTCAAGTACGTGCAGCCGGTGGGCTCGTCGACCGAGCTGACCTTCCTCAGCAACTACAACTACATCCGCTTCAACAACCCGGACAAGACCACGCTGACCCAGAAGCAGATCGACACGCTGGGCCGCAACTTCGGCCTCAACACCGACCGCACCAGCACCGACTGCTACTGCTACAACTACCAGACCAAGGAAACCGACCTCGAGTACGTCGGCCTGAGCAGCGCGCTTACCGACACCTGGCACCTGGACGACAAGCTCTACACCTACGCCTACAAGAACGACAGCCACGAAAGCCCGTACGTGGGCACGGCTTCGTCCAAGACCGGCATGGGCGGCTACAACAAGATCAACAACTACCGCGCCTGGGGCAACGTGCTCGAGGCCACGCACAGCGACGACCACGGCCAGCTGAAGCTGGGCGCGTGGTACGAGTACATCGACAACACCCGCTACAGCGTCGCGCTCGACTACGGACTCGGCGGCATCCACGACGTGAAGAAGGGCAAGCCGGACAGCAGCGCCTACAAGTACACGATGGTGGACCGCCTGCGCACCACGCAGCTCTACGCCGAGTACGCCTGGCGCGTGACCGACGCCTTCACCGTCACCCCCGGCGTGAAGTACGACCGCGCCACCCGCTACCTCGACGCGCCGATCAACCAGACCACCAAGCTGCCGCTGTTCTACCAGCAGACCTGGGACAAGGTGCTGGGCTCGCTCACCGCCAACTACATGCTGAGCAGCGAGTGGAGCGTGTACGGACAGGCGGCGCAGGGCTTCCTCACGCCCAACCTCAACCAGTTCTACGTGCCCGATCCGCGCAAGAGCAACACCAAGCCGCAGCAGACGACGAACTACCAGGCGGGCACGGTGTACAAGAACGACCGCTTCAACGCCGATGCGGACGTGTTCTACATCGACTACCAGAACTTCCCGCTGTCCAGCACGGACCCGGTCACCCACGACCCCATCTTCGCGATGGCCAAGGGCGCCACCATGCAGGGCGCGGAAGCCGAGGCCACCTACTACGTGGGCGACGGCGTCAGCCTCTACGCGAACGGCTCGATCATCGACGCCAAGTTCAAGCGCTCGAACCTGCGCATGCCCACCGTGCCGTCCGGCACCGCCGCGGCCGGCTTCCTGTACGACTTCGGCGGCTTCTCCGGCTCGCTCACCAGCAAGTACGTGGGCGGCCAGCGCGTCTACAACAGCAACCTCAACCCCGACGTGGCCAGCTCCGCCACCGCCACCGGCCACACCACCGGCTGGTGGACCACGGCGCTCAGCCTGGGCTACGGCCAGAAGCTCGGCGATTCGTTCATCAAGAGCTACAAGGTGCGCCTGCAGGTGGACAACCTGCTCGACGAGCACAAGCAGGTGATCGACAGCATCAAGGGCACCACGCCGTACTTGCTGGTGCTGCCGGGTCGCACCTGGTTCGCCTCCGTGTCGCTGGCGATGTGACGGGAGAGCTGCCATGACCCACGCCTGGACATTCCTTCGCCACGCGCTGTGCACCCTGCTGCTGATGGCCGCCGCGGCGGCCCACGCCGACGGCGCACCGCCCTACCTCGACAGCGCCCAGCTGCACCAGTTGCAGGCGGTGCTGGCGCCGCCGTCGGTGCCGGGCTCGCCGGAAGACCGCGCCGACCGCGGGGTGACCGACCGCGCCTACGCCCATCGCAACAAGAAGGACAACGCGCTGGCGCACGCCGAGGAAGAGTTCGACGTGTTCGCCTTCTCCCGCGTGCTGGGCCCGGGCTTCGACGCCAAGCGGCTGCCGCGCACCGCGGCGGTGTTCACCGAGGTGCAGAAGGAAACCGCGAAGGCGGTGAGCGAGGCCAAGAAGCATTGGCAGCGCACCCGCCCCTGCCCGCTCGACTCCTGCCGCAAGGACCCGGAGGGCGACGAGAAGGACCTCAAGAAGAAGAGCTACGGCTACCCCAGCGGCCACAGCACGCGCGCCACCGTCTTCGCCGTGCTGCTGGGCAAGGCCCTGCCCGCGCGTGCCGATACGCTGGCCGGCTACGCGCGCGACGTGGGCTGGCGCCGCGTGGTCCGAGGCGTGCACACGCCGCAGGACATCTACGCCGGGCGCGTGTTCGGCCAGGCGCTGGCCGCGGCCTTCCTCGCCAACCCGTCGCTGCAGCACGACCTGGACGAGGCGGCCAAGGAACTCGCGCAGGCGGGGTTCAACCCGGCGCCCTGAGCCGCGCGCCAGCGCGAGGTGGCGCGCATGCGGAAATGATCGCGCCACCTGCCCGCCACGCACGCGCCGCATGGCATGCTTGGCCGGTCGGTCCGCACGCCGGCATCGCCCCTGCGCACGGCCGCGCCGGGGCGTCCACGCCACGGCCGCGCAGGAGCACCGCATGAACCAACCCGCCGATTTCGCCGCCGCGCATTACGGCCCGCGCGCGCAGGACTACGTCGCCAGCGAAGTGCACCGCAGCGGCGCCGACCTCGAACAGATCGCCGCCGCCCTGCAGGACCGGCCCGATGCGCGCGTGCTCGATCTCGGTTGCGGCGGCGGCCATGTCAGTTACCGCGTGGCCGCACTGGTGCGCGAGGTGGTCGCCTGCGATCCCACCGCCAGCATGCTGGACGCCGTGCGCGCCGCCGCGACGGAACGCGGCCTGCACAACATCCGGGTGCAGCAGGCGGCGGCCGAACGCCTGCCGTTCGAGGACGGTGCCTTCGACGTGGTGCTGTCGCGCTTCAGCACCCACCACTGGCGGCGCCGCGACGACGGCCTGCGCGAAGCGCGGCGCGTGCTGAAGACGGGCGGCCTGGCGATCTTCGTCGATACGGTGGCGCCGGAGGATGCGCTGCTGGATACGCACCTGCAGGTCATCGAGTTGCTGCGCGACGTTTCCCACGTGCGCAACTACCGCACCAGCGAATGGGTGGCCGCGCTCGCCGCCGCGGGCTTCGCGCTGGACGGCCTGACGCCGCGCCGGCTGCCGCTGCGCTTCGACGACTGGGTGGCGCGCACGCGCACCGATGCGGCCCACGTCGCGGCGATCCGCAGCCTGCAACAGGGCGCGCCCGCCGAGGTGCGCGAGCACTTCGCCATGGTCGCGGACGGCAGCTTCACCCTGGACACGCTGAGCCTGGTCGCGCACGCGGCCTGAGCGTGGCGCGCGCGGCCGGGCAGCGGTGCGGGCCGGCGCAGCTGCGCCGGCCCGGCGCGCTCAGGCCACTTCGGACTGCAGGCGCGGCGCCTGCTGCAGCATCTGCGCGATCGAGGCGGCGGCCTCGCGGCCGTCGTACACCGCACGCACCACGAGATCCGCGCCGCGCACGTTGTCGCCGCCGGCGAAGATGCGCGGGTGGCTGGTCTGCTGCGGCAGCGCGCCGTCGGCGCCGGTGACGATGCGGCCCGAGGGCGCCAGCTTCACGCCGTGCGAGGCCAGCCAGTCCGGCGGGCTGGGCAGGAAGCCGAACGCCTGGATCACCACGTCGGCGCGCAGCTCGCTCTCGCTGCCCGCGACGTTGCGCGGACGCGGACGGCCGTGGCCGTCGTCCACCAGCTCGGTCTCCACCACGCGCACCGCGCGCACGCGGCCGTGCTCGTCGCCGAGGATCGCCAGCGGCTGGCGATGGAACTGGAAGTTCACGCCTTCCTCGCGGCTGTAGCCCACCTCGCGCACCGAGCCCGGCATGCTGGCCTCGTCGCGGCGGTAGACGCAGGTGACCGAGGCCGCGCCGAGACGGATCGCGGTGCGGTTGCAGTCCATGCCGGTGTCGCCGCCGCCCAGCACCACCACGTGCCGGCCGCGCAGGTCGAACGCGGGCAGCGGCGGCTCGTCGCACAGCAGCCGCTCGGTGTTGCCGATCAGGAACGGCAGCGCGTCGTGCACGCCGTGCAGTTCGCGGCCGGCCAGCTTGCCGTCCACGTAGGTATAGGCGCCGGTGCCGACGAACACCGCGTCGTAGTCGTCCACCAGTTCGCCGAACTCGATGTCGCGCCCCACCTCGCGGCCCAGCAGGAAGCGCACGCCCATGCCTTCGAGCAGCTCGCGGCGCAGGCGCATCACCTGCTTGTCCAGCTTGAACGGCGGGATGCCGAAGGTGAGCAGGCCGCCGATCTCGAGCTGGCGGTCGTACACGTCGGCGGCGATGCCCGCGCGGCGCAGGCGGTCCGCGCAGGCCAGGCCCGCGGGGCCGGCGCCCACGATCGCCACGCGCTGGCCGGTTTCCTGCACCGCCGAGAGATCGGGCCGCCAGCCCTGGCGCAGCGCCTCGTCGGTGACCCAGCGCTCCACCGCGCCTATGGTCACCGCGCCGAAGTCGGTCTGCTCCAGCGTGCAGGCGCCTTCGCACAGGCGATCCTGCGGACAGACGCGGCCGCAGATCTCCGGCAGCGGGTTCGTCTCGTACATCAGCGTGGCCGCTTCCATGATGCGGCCGTGCTGCACCAGCTTCAGCCACTCCGGAATGTAGTTGTGCACCGGGCAGGCGTGCTCGCAATACGGGTTGCCGCAATCCAGGCAGCGCTCCGCCTGCGTGGACGCCTGCGGCGAGGCGAAGTCGCCGGAAATCTCGCCGTAGCCCAGCACGCGGATCGCCACCGGCACCGTGCGCGGCGTCTGCCGCGGCACATCGAGGAACTGGAACAGCTTGTTGCTCATGCCGCCCTCCGCAGCTCTTCCGCCAGCACGGCGAGGCTCGCCGCCTTCGGCTTCACCAGCCAGAACTTGTACTGCAGGCCGCGGAAGTCGCGCAGGATCTGCCGGCCCCAGGCGCTGCCGGTGTATTCCACGTGCTTCTGCACCAGGCCGCGCAGGTGGTGCATGTGGTGCTCCATGGTGTCGGTGGAGATGCGCAGGATGTCCACCAGTTCGTGGTTGTAGCAGTCCACGAAGTCGCGCTCGAGGTCGAGCACGTAGGCGAAGCCGCCGGTCATGCCGGCCGCGAAGTTGAGGCCGACCTTGCCGAGCACCGCCACCACGCCGCCGGTCATGTATTCGCAGCAGTGGTCGCCGGCGCCTTCCACCACGGCGACCGCGCCGGAGTTGCGCACGGCGAAGCGCTCGCCGGCGCGGCCCGCGGCGTACAGCTCGCCGCCGGTGGCGCCGTACAGGCAGGTGTTGCCGATGATCGAGGCGTCCTGGCTGGCGAACGGCGCGTCGGCGGGCGGACGCACCACGATGCGGCCGCCGGCCATGCCCTTGCCCACGCCGTCGTTCGCCTCGCCGGTGAGCTCGATGTGCACGCCGCCGGCGTTCCACGCGCCCAGGCTCTGGCCGGCCGCGCCTTCCAGCTGCAGCACGATGGGGCGCTCGTCCATGCCGTGGTCGCCATGCCGGCGCGCGATCGCGCCGGACAGCCGCGCACCGATCGCGCGGTCGGTGTTGGCGATGGCATAGCTGAAGGAACCGCCCTCGCCCAGCTCCACCAGCGGCGCGGTATCCGTCGCGATGCGCACGGCAAGCGCGGCGGCGTCGCGCACCGGGTTGCGCGCCATCGCGCAGGCGCTGTCGCTGGCCGCGCCCAGGCTGGCGCCGTCCAGCAGCGGCGCGAGGTCGAGGCCGTGGCGCACCGGCGTGGCGTCGCCCTGCTGCGCCAGCAGTTCGGTGTGGCCGATCAGCTCGGCCAGCGAGCGCGCGCCCAGCCGCGCGAGGTGCTCGCGCACGTCGCCGGCGATGAAGCGGAAATAGTTCATCACCATTTCCGGCAGGCCGGTGAAGTGTTCCTTGCGCAGCACCGGGTGCTGGGTGGCGATGCCGGTGGCGCAGTTGTTGAGGTGGCAGATGCGCAGGTACTTGCAGCCCAGCGCCACCATCGGGCCGGTGCCGAAGCCGAAGCTCTCGGCGCCGAGCAGCGCGGCCTTGATCACGTCGAGGCCGGTCTTCAGGCCGCCGTCGGTCTGCAGGCGCACGCGGCCGCGCAGATCGTTGCGGCGCAGCGTCTGCTGGGTCTCGGCCAGACCCAGCTCCCACGGCGTGCCGGCGTACTTGATCGAGGTGAGCGGGCTGGCGCCGGTGCCGCCGTCGTGGCCGCTGACGGTGATCAGGTCGGCGCCCGCCTTCACCACGCCCGCGGCGACCGTGCCCACGCCGGCGTGGCTGACCAGCTTCACCGACACCAGCGCCACGGAGTTCACTTCCTTGAGGTCGTGGATCAGCTCGGCCAGATCCTCGATGGAATAGATGTCGTGGTGCGGCGGCGGCGAGATCAGGCCGATGCCGGGCTTCGCGTAGCGCAACCGCGCGATGGTGGCGTCCACCTTGTGGCCGGGGAGCTGGCCGCCCTCGCCGGGCTTGGCGCCCTGCGCGATCTTGATCTGCAGCACCTCGGCGTTGACCAGGTAGGCCGGCGTGACGCCGAAGCGGCCGGAGGCGACCTGCTTGATCTTCGACATCTTCTCGGTGCCGTAGCGCGCCGGGTCCTCGCCGCCCTCGCCGGAATTGCTGCGCGCGCCCAGGCGGTTCATCGCGGTCGCCAGCGCCTCGTGCGCCTCGGGCGACAGCGCGCCGAGCGACATGCCCGCGGAATCGAAGCGCTTGAGGATCGACTCGACCGGTTCCACCTCGTCCAGCGGCACCGGCGCGCCCAGCGGCTGCACGTCCAGCAGGTCGCGCAGCGCCGAGGGCGGACGGTGGTCGACGTGGTCGGCGTAGGCGCGGTAGTCGGCCGGATTGCCGGTGCGCACCGCCTGCTGCAGCGTGGCGATCACGTCGGGGTTGTACATGTGGTACTCGCCGCCGTGCACGAACTTGTACAGGCCGCCGGCGCGCAGCGGCTTCGCCGCGTTCCACGCCTCGGCGGCGAGCAGGCGCTGCTCGTTCTCCAGCTCGGCGAAGCCGGCGCCGCCGATGCGCGAGGGCGTGCCGGGGAAGCACAGCGCCACCACTTCCGGCGCCAGCCCCACGATCTCGAACAGCTGCGCGCCGCGGTAGCCGGCGACGGTGGAGATGCCCATCTTCGACAGGATCTTCAGCAGCCCCTTGCGGATGCCGCGCCGGTAGCTGCGGCCGATCTCCAGCCGGTCGCCCTCGATGTGGCCCTCATGGCCCAGCTCGAACAGGCTCTGGTAGGCCAGCCACGGATAGATCGCGGTGGCGCCGAAACCGAGCAGGCAGGCGAACTGGTGCGCGTCGCGCGGCGTGGCGGTTTCCACGACGATGTTGCACTGACAGCGCAGGCCCTGCTCGATCAGGTGCGCGTGCACCGCGCCGGTGGCGAGCAGCGCGTGGATCGGCAGCTTGTCGCGCTCGGGGTAGCGGTCGCTGAGAAACACCAGCGCGTTGCCGTCGCGCACGGACTGCGCGACGCGCTCGCACAGCTCGCGCAGCGCCGCTTCCAGCCCCTGTTCGCGCGGCTGCATCAGGTCGAAGCGCGGCGTGTCGGTGAACTGCGGGAAGCTCAGCAGCTGGCGCAGCTTGCGCTGGGACAGGACCGGCGAGTTGATCAGGATCTGCTTCGCGTTCTCGGGCTTGAGCTCGAACACGTTGCCTTCGGCGCCGATCTGGGTGACCAGCGACATCACCAGCTTTTCGCGCAGCGGGTCGATCGGCGGATTGGTGACCTGGGCGAACGCCTGGCGGAAGCGGTCGAACAGCGGCCGCACCTGGCGCGAAAGCGCGGCGACCGGGGTGTCGTCGCCCATCGCGCCGGTGGCTTCGGCCTCCAGCTCGGCGATCACCTTCAGCACCGTCTCGCGCTCCTCGCGCGAAAGGCCGTAGAGCTTCTGGTAGCAGTGCAGCTGTTCCGGCGGCAGCGGCTCGGCGGCCAGCGAGGGATCGATCAGGTCCGAGTCCAGGTAGCTCACGCCGGCGCGCAGCCAGTCGCGGTACGGCGCGCGGGCGCGGTTGATCGCGTCGATGTCGGCGTCGCGCAGCAGGCGGTGCTCGCGGAAGTCCACCGCGATCATCTCGCCCGGCGCGAGGCGGCCCTTGGCGACCACGCGCGCCGAGGGGATGTCCCACAGGCCCGCCTCGGAGGCGATGATGAAATGGTTGTCGTCGGACAGCGCCCAGCGCGCGGGGCGCAGGCCGTTGCGGTCCAGCGTGCAGGCGGCGTAGCGGCCGTCGCACATCACCAGGCCGGCGGGGCCGTCCCAGGGTTCGCTGTGCAGCGCGTAGTACTCGTAGAACGCGGCGAGGTCCTCGTCGATGTTCTCGCGGGCGGCGAACGCCGGCGGCACCAGCACGCGCATCGCGGCCAGCAGGTCCAGGCCGCCGGCCAGCAGCACTTCCAGCGCGTTGTCCAGGCTCTCCGAATCCGAACCCTGCTGGCGCACCAGCGGGCCGAGGTCGCCCAGCTCCACGCGCGGCGAGCGCCAGATCGCCTCGCGCGCCTGCATCCAGCGCCGGTTCGCGCGGATGGTGTTGATCTCGCCGTTGTGCGCCAGCAGGCGGAACGGCTGCGCCAGCCGCCACTGCGGCGAGGTGTTGGTGGAGAAACGCTGGTGGAACACCACCGCATCGGCGACCAGCGCGGGATGCGAGAGGTCCGCGAACACCTCGCGCAACCGCCCCGGCGCGGCCATCGCCTTGTAGCCGATCAGCTCGCCCGACAGCGTCACCACATAGAACGCGGCATCGTCGCGCAAGGCATGCTCGGCGCGGCGGCGCGCGCGGAACAGCGCCAGCTCGAACGCCTCGTCGTCCATGCCGGCGCCGGCGTCGACGAAGACCTGGCGCACGCGCGGCTGCGCGGCGGCGGCCAGCGGGCCGCAGGCTTCCGCGTTCACCGCCACGTCGCGCCAGCCCGCCACGCGCAGGCCTTCTTCAACCAGATGACGCTCCAGCACCGCCGCCGCGGCATCGTCGTGCCGGTCGAGGAACACCAGACCCGCCGCGAAACGTTCGGCCGGCGCGATGCCCGCCTCGTCCGCCAGCGCGCGCAGCCATGCCTGCGGGCGGCGGATCAGCACGCCGCAGCCGTCGCCGCTCACGCCGTCGGCATTCACTGCGCCGCGGTGCGAGAGTTTCGCCAGTGCCTCGAACGCGGAGTCGACCACCCACGCGCTGGCGCGACCGTCGATCTGGGCCACCAGGCCGAAACCGCAGCTGTCGTGCTCGAAGGCCGCGTCGTACAGGCTTGTTCCACCGGACTGCTTCATCTTGCTCACTCGCTGGATGGCAGGGCACGGAACCCCGGCGGCGCCGGAGCGCCGATTTGGAATTCGTGGATTGCGATTTGACTACAGCACAATTGGTGCGTCGCGTCAAAGCCTTCTATACGTCCAAATGAAACTATTGCCGCGGCAGGATCGGCCGCAATGCCCGCCGGGGCTTTGCCGGGGGCGGCTGCGTCGCCACTGGACAGGCCGTCCCAGGCGCCGGTCCGGCGCCCGCCCGCGGCGGCTTGGCTACGGCCATCGTCGATCGCAAGTTCTGACGACGTATCCCACTGATTCGTATCTTCTTTTTGTTGCATGACTGTCATGCATGGGGTCTAGCGTGCCGCGCCACGCCTTTACCCCCACTTCACGGAACCACCCATGCCCCAGTCCACGCCTGCCCTTCGCCACTGCGCGCCCGCCCTGCTCGCCCTCTCCATCGCGCTCGCGGTGGCGGCGCCGGTCCGCGCCGACGACAATGCGAACGGGGCGCCGTCCGCGCCGGCGGCGGACGCGGCCCCTGCCAAACCCCAGGACGCCAAGGACCTGAGCGCGGTGCAGGTGAACGCCGCCACCACCGTGAACGACGTGGCGCCCACGCAGGGCTCCATGCTGGCGATCGAGCCGCAGTCCATCGTGGGCAGCCTGTACCTGCAGGAAAACATCGCGCCGACCGGCGACTACACCGACGCGGCGGCGATCTCGCCCAGCGTGTACACGGTGACGCCGAACGGCTCCGGCCTGATGGAGTCGGCGGTGGTCTCGATCCGCGGCTTCCAGGACGGCCAGTACAACGTGACGTTCGACGGCATCCCGTGGATGGACTCCAACGACTTCACCCACCACTCCACCTCGTACTTCACCAACCAGCAGACCGGCAGCGTCGCCGTCGACCGCGGCCCGGGCACGGCCAGCACGCTGGGCAACGCCACGTTCGGCGGCACCATCACGGTGGACTCGATCAGCCCGCGCAAGGACTTCGGCATCAGTCCGTACTTCAGCCTGGGCAGCTGGGCCACCACGGTGGAAGGCGCCAACATCAACACCGGCAGCTTCACCGGCAGCGGCACCCGCGCGGTGGTCAATGTGCAGAACAGCGAGTCGGACGGCTACCTCACCTACGCCGGCCAGCGCCGCCAGAGCGTGTTCGCCAAGCTGGTGCAGCCGGTGGGCGAGAACACCACGCTGACCTTCGCGGCGATGTGGAACAAGCTCAACCAGTACGTGCCGTTCGGCGCCACCAAGGCGCAGCTCGCCCAGTTCGGCAACAACTACGGCCTCAACAACGACCCGACCAGCCAGGCCTACTACCGCTACAACCAGGACAAGATCAACACCAACCTGGGCTACATCGGCCTGCATTCGGAACTCGACGGCTGGAAGATCGACAACAAGGTCTACACCTACGGCTACAACCACTTCGGTTTCAACGGCGAGGATCCGAACGGCGAAACGCCGAACGGCACCTTCTACGGCCCGGACAACGTGCCCGGCCAGCACATGCGCAACACGAACCGCTCGTGGGGCGACATCTTCCGCCTGGCCAGGGACCTCGGCCCGGGCGAAGTGCGCACCGGCATCTGGTACGACCACCAGGACGACATCCGCTGGCTGTACGAGTTCGACGACACGACGAACCAGCTGAACCCCGTGGTCAATCCGGGCGCGTCGAACCTGCAGCTGGCATCGGCGGACCGCCGGATGAACGACACCCTGGTCACGATCCAGCCATACCTCGAATACCAGTGGAACATCGCCGACAACGCCTACTTCATCGGCGGCGTGAAGTACAACGACTTCAAGCGCGACATCAATGCGCCGGTGAACCAGAAGACCGGCACCCCGCTGAACTACTCCAAGAAGTGGACCGCCACCCTGCCGTCGGCCTCGTTCCACTACGCGTTCAGCCAGAACTGGACCGCGTACGCGCAATGGGCGAAGGGCTACCTGGCGCCGAACCTCAACCTGTTCTACGTGCCGAACCCGGCGGTTTCCGACAGCGTGGTGGCGCCCGAGAAGACCACCAACATCCAGCTCGGCACCACCTGGACCAACGACCGCCTGACGCTGTCCGGCGACGTCTACAAGATCAACTTCAACAACTTCGTGCAGAAGCACAACGTCGCCGGCATCTCGGAGTTCTACAACGGCGGCGGCGTGCACTACAAAGGCATCGAGCTGGAAGGCACCTACATGCTGGGCGCGGGCTTCAGCATCTACGCCAACGGCTCGCTGAACCGCGCGATCCAGACCACGGACAACGCCTGGAACGCGAACACGCCGCACAAGACCGCCGCGCTGGGCCTGATCTACAGCAACGGCCCGGCCTATGTGTCGCTGGTCGACAAGTTCGTCGGCAAGACCTACTACACCGCCAACGCGGAAGACGACACGCCCATCGGCGGCTATGCGATCACCAATTTCACCGCCAGCTACCGCTTCGATCCGCACATCGCCGACGTGAAGGACCTGAAGATCGGCGTGCAGCTCAACAACATCTTCGACAACACCCACATCAACGCGCTGGCCGGCACCACCGGCGCGGACAGCACGCCGCTGTACTTCACCATCCCGGCGCGCAACTTCAACTTCACCATCACCGCGGACCTGTTCTGATGAAGCGCTGCGCATTGCTCGCATTGGCATTGCTGATCGCCCAGCCCGCACTGGCCGACGGCAACGGGCCGGTGGTCGATCTCGCGGCGCTGCTGCCGCCGCCGCCCGCCGCCGGTTCGGCGGCGGCGCGGCAGGACATCAACGGCGTGCTCGCCGTGCAGGCCCACCGCACGCACGCGGAGATCGCGGCGGCCCAGGCCGACCGGCTGCACAGCGTGTTCCGCTTCGCCGACGTGTTCGGCGCGGCGTTCACGCCGGAACAGCTGCCGCACACGGCGGCGTTCTTCACCCGCGTGGTGGCCTACGACAAGGGCGAGGTGAAGGCGGTGAAGGCGTTCTGGCACCACCCGCGCCCGGTGCTGGTGTCGCACGCGGTGCATCCGCTGAGCGAGGAAAAGCCCGACGACTGGAGCTACCCCAGCGGCCACTCCACGCTCGGCTACACCGAGGCGGTGCTGCTGGCGAACATGGTGCCGGAACGGCGCGCCGCGATCTTCGCCCGCGCCGACCTGTACGCCCACCACCGCATCGTGATGGGCGTGCACTACCCCAGCGACGTGGAAGGCGGACGGCTCGCCGGCACCGTGCTCGGCGGCCGCTTGCTGGACGATCCCTCATGGCAGGCGGATTACGACGCGGCACGCGCCGAACTGCGCAAGTCGCTGGGATTGCCGGCCACGCCCGCCGCCGCGGCCGTTGCCGCACGCTGACTCCGCGCCGGCCCGCAGGGCCGGCGCCGGCGCATGAACGATCGCCCGCGGGCGGCTCGCCCCCGCCCGCGGGCTCGGCGATAATCGGCCGATGCCCAGCCCCGTCCGCGTCGCCCGCCTTTCCGTTCTCGCCGCCGCGGCACTCGGCGCCGCCCTCGCCGTCGCGCCCGCGCAGGCGCGCCAGGACAAGAGCCAGGCCGAGCAGGCCGCCGCGAAGCAGAAGCTGAGCAACGTGCATCAGGAGGTGCAGGCGCTGGGCAAGCAGCAGGCCGCCACCGCCGAGCGCCGCGACCAGCTCAACACCGAACTGGCCAAGCAGACCACCGCGCTGGCCGCCGCCGCGCGCACCCTGCGCCAGACCGACGCCGAGATCGCCGCCAAGCAGCAGCAGCTGGAGCAGCTGCAGCAGCAGCGCGCCGAACTGAAGCAGAAGCTGGCCGGGCAGAAGGCCGCGATCGCCGACCTGCTGCGCGCCAGCTATGCGCTGGGCCACGGCTCCGACCTGCGCCTGCTGCTGGACAACGAGGACGTGGGCCGCGTCGCGCGTGCGCTGGTCTACTCGAAGTACTTCCAGCAGGACCGCGTGCAGAAGGTGCAGCAGCTGATGGCCAGCCTGGCGCAGCTGCAGACGCTGGAGGAACAGATCACCGCCGAGCAGCAGGCGCTGCAGGCCCGGCGCGCCCAGCGCGAAAAGCAGAGCAGGCAACTGGCGCAGCAGCGCGCCAGCCAGCAGAAGCTGGCCGCCGAGGCCGACGCCACCTACCAGAACCAGGCCCAGCGGCTGGCCGCGCTGAAGCAGGACGAGCAATCGCTCAACGCGCTGGTCGACCGCCTGCAGAAGCAGATCGACAAGGCGATGCGCGAAGCCGCCGCGCGCGAGGCCGCGCGCCAGGCGGCCGCGCGCAAGCACGGCGGCAAGGCGCCGCCGCCGCTGGAAGTGGGCGATGCCGGCGCGAACATCCGCGGCAACCTGCCGTGGCCGGCGGCCGGCGACGTGCGCCGCTACGGCAACGGCGTGCTGATCCGTTCCCCCGGCGGCAGCGAGGTGCACGCGGTGGCGAACGGCCGGGTGGTCTACGCCGGCTTCCTGCGTGGCTACGGCATGCTGGTGATCCTCAACCACGGCAACGGCTGGATGAGCATGTACGGCAACAACGAGACGGTGCTGCACGGCGTGGGCGACGCGGTCGCCGCCGGCCAGGCGGTGGGCACCGCCAGCGCGCCCACCGGCGTCAACACCGGCGTGTATTTCGAGCTGCGCCGCGACGGCCAGCCGGTGGACCCGCGCAGCTGGCTCAGCCAGCACCGCTGACCGCCGAACGCGGGAATCCGTTCAGCCAGCCCCGTTGACGGCCGCCGGCCATCGTCGCAGGCTGGCACCGTCCACACCCGCCGCCCGCGCGGCGGGTGCACCCCTTCCCCGGAGTCGTTCCATGCGGTTTCCCACGTCTACCCTGTGCGCCCTGCTGCTGGCGGCGCCCTTCGCCCACGCGCAGATCGCGCCCGCGCCGGCCGCCAGCGCGCCCGAGCCGCCCACCGACCTGGCGCCCACCCACGTCCATGCCGACGCGCCCGCCAAGGCCGCCGACAACCAGGTCGACCTGCAGGACATCCGCCGCTTCAGCCGCGTCTACGACATCGTGCGCCAGGCCTACGTCGAGCCGGTGGGCAACCACGCGCTGATGAAGGACGCGATCACCGGCATGCTGGCCGGCCTCGACCCGCACAGCGAATACCTGGACAAGGAAGGCCTGGCCCAGCTCGACGAGGACACCACCGGCCAGTACAGCGGCCTGGGCATCGAGGTGCTGCAGCAGGACGGCGGCCTGGTGATCGTCACCCCGATCGACGACACGCCGGCCTCGCGTGCGGGCGTGCGGCCCGGCGACAGCATCGTGAAGATCGACGGCATGCTGGTCGATCCGCAGAACGTGGACGGCATGTTCAAGAAGCTGCGCGGCAAGCCCGGCAGCAAGATCACGCTCACCATCCTGCACAAGGGCAGCGACAACCCGGTGGACATGCACCTCACGCGCGAGAACATCGCGATCACCAGCGTGAAGGTGCGCCAGCTCGAACCTGGCTACGACTACATCCGCATCACCCAGTTCCAGAGCGACACCGCGGCCGACCTGGAGCGCAAGCTGTCCGCCATGGTGGGCAAGGACGGCACGCCCAAGGGCGCGGTGCTGGACCTGCGCAACAACCCCGGCGGCCTGCTCACCGCCGCGGTCTCGGTGAGCGACGACTTCCTCGACTCCGGCACCATCGTCACCACGCGCGGGCGCCTGGCCGATTCCAACATGAGCTTCGGCGCGCATCCCGGCGACCTGCTGAAGGGCGCGCCGCTGGTGGTGCTGGTGAACCACGGCACCGCCTCCGCCGCCGAGATCGTCTCCGGCGCGCTGAAGGACAACCATCGCGCGCTGCTGATCGGCCAGCGCACCTTCGGCAAGGGCGTGGTGCAGACCGTGCTGCCGCTGGACGCCGAGCACGCGGTGAAGCTCACCACCGCGCGCTACTACACGCCGAACGGCACCTCGATCCAGGCCGAGGGCATCAAGCCCGACATCCCGCTCGCCGACCTCAGCGTGCGCAAGGTCGACGCGGCGCCGGAACTGGTCAGCTCCGAGGCCGACCTGCCGAACCACCTCGCGAACGAGAACGCGAAGGCCGCCGGCAACATCGACGCCGACGGCAGCGCCGCCGAGGGCACGCTCGCCACCAACGACTACGCGCTGGCGCAGGCGCTCAACGTGCTGAAGGGCATGGCGCTGGGACGCGGCGCGGCGGTGCCGGCGGCGAAGTGAACGACGCCCGCGGCGCAGCGGCCCGCACGGGCCGCGCGCCGCCGCAGCGCGCTACTTCAACTCGCGGATCATGATGTTGCGGAACCACACGTCGGCGCCGTGGTCCTGCAGCGCGACCTTGCCGGAGCGGAACATGCCGAAGCCCGGCATGTCGCGGAACTTGCTGCCGGCGACCAGCCGCTTCCAGTCCGCGTCCCACAGCGTGGTTTCCAGCACCACCACGCCGTTGAGCTTCTCCACCAGGTGGCCGTGGTCGCTGACGATCTCCAGCCGGTTCCACTCGTTCGCGGGGCGCACGGCCCCGGGCTTGGCGGCGATCAGGTCGTACAGGTCGCCGGCGCGGTGCTTCTCGTACTTCGCGTCGTCGGCGGCGACGTTGTCCAGCACCTGCGACTCGATGCCCGTATGCCACGGATACGGGTACTGCTTCCCTTCCTGCACGTAGAACATCACGCCGCTGTTGCCGGCGGTGGCGATCTTCCATTCCAGCCGGAGATCGAAGTTGGCGTACGCGCCGTCGTGGACGATGTCGCCGCCGTCGGGCGCCTGCCAGCCGTCCTTCATGTGGCTGGTGTCGAGATGCAGGCTGTCGCCGTCGACCTTCCACGCCTTGCCGATGGTCGTTTCGTTGTAGCGGTGCCAGCCCGCGGTGGACTTGCCGTCGAACAGCAGTTTCCAGCCTTCGCGCTGCTGTGCGGCGGTGAGGGTGTTCGCAGGGGCAGCCACATGGTCGGCGGCATGCGCGCCGAACGCCAGCGCGACGCCAAGCAGCAGGAATGCGAATTTCATCGGGATGGCTCCGTGTGGAAGTGGATGGCGGCCGCTCACCATGCCCAGAACGTCTCGCCCCGGTACGGCACGACGCCCTTGTACGGGCCGGGCACCGGCCGGTAGCGCGCCACCTGCGTCTCGCCCGCTTCCGAGGTGAAGAAACCGAACAGCACCAGCTGCTTGCACAGCGTGAACCAGTGCGGCGGCGGGCCGTGGTCCGCACCGGATGCCTGCGCGTGGCGCTTCGCCTCGGCGTCGACCGCCGCCAGGAGCGCCTGCTTCTGCGGGCCGCTGCAGCGCAGGAAACCGGTGCCGTGGGCCTGGTGCGCACGCGCATCCAGCTCGACCAGGCCGGCATGAAGGATGGCGAGGTTGGCCGGCGTGTAGCAGGCGGCCGAATAGCGCGCGACGTAGGCGCCGACCTGGGCATCCTTCGCGCCGGGCGTGTCGGTGCGCGGCAGGATGGTCTCGGCGATTTCGTCGAACAGCACGACCTGCTGCGGCCTGCCCGCGGCGGCCGCGGGCAGTTCGGCCGCAAGCAGGCGGTCCGCGCCGACGAATGCGCTGCCGGTCCATGCCGCGATCGCGCGCAGCAGTTCGCGGCGGTCCATCAGGCGATCCTGCCGTGCCGGCGCAACTGCGCGGCGGCATGGTTCGCGGCGCGCGCGGTCAGCGCCATGTACAGGATGGACGGGCTCTGGCTGCCGGTGCTGGTCATGCATGCGCCGTCGGTGACGTAGACGTTGCGGCACAGGTGCAGCTGGTTGTGCGCGTTGAGCATCGAGGTCTTCGGGTCGGCGCCCATGCGCGCGCCGCCCATCTCGTGGATGTCCAGGCCCGGCGGCTGGTGGTTGTCGGTCGCGTTGACGTGGGTGAAGCCTGCGGTTTCCAGCATGCGGCGCCCTTCGGCGAGGAAGTCGCGCACCATGCGGTCGTCGTTGTCGTCGTAGCCCACCGAGACGACCAGTTGCGGGACGCCCCAGCGGTCCCTGCGGTCGGGCGACAGGCGCACGTGGTTCGAGGCCTTGGGCAGGGTCTCGCCCTGCATGTACATGTACGCAGTCCACTTGCCCGGCCGGCTGACCGCCTGCTTGTAGTTCGCGCCGACCGCCTCGCCATGCATGTCGCGGTCGTCCATCAGGCGCCGGCTGGCGCCGCTGAAGATCACGTAGCCGCCGAGGAAATCCGTGTCCTGCCTGCCCACGTTGCGGAAGTTCGGGATGATGCTCTCGGCGGGCTTGTACACCTCGTAGTACGAATCCTCGAAACCGTCGATCTCCCCGCTCATGCCGGCGCGGTAGTTGTGGAAGCCGACGTAGCGGCCGAGCACGTCGTGGTCGTTGCCGAGGCCGTGCGGGAAGCGCTTCGAGGTGGAGTTGAGCAGGATCAGCGTGGAGTTCAGCGCCGAGGCGTTGACGAAGATCACCTTCGCGCTGAACACCAGCTCCTCGTGCGTGTTCGCGTCGATCACCTTGACGCCGCTCGCCTGCTGCGTCGCCTCGTCGTAGATGATCGAGTGCGCCACCGAGAACGGTCGCACGGTGAGGTTGCCGGTCTTGCGCGCCCACGGCAGCGTGCTCGCGTTCGAGCTGAAGTAGCCGCCGAACGGGCAGCCGCGCATGCACAGGTTGCGGTTGCGGCAGGTCGCGCGACCCTGCTGGCGATGGATCTCCTGCGCCTCGGTGACGTGCGCCCAGCGGCCGGAGACGTAGTGGCGGTCGAACTTCTCCCTGAGCACGCTGCGCAGGTGCTGCTCGACCGCGTTCAGTTCATAGGGCGGCAGGTACTCGCCGTCCGGCATGGTGGCGATGCCTTCGCGGCTGCCGCAGACGCCGATGAATTTCTCGACGTGGGCGTACCACGGCGCGACGTCGTCGTAGCCGATCGGCCAGGGGATGCCGTAGCCCAGCCGCGCCGGCGCCTCGAAATCCATCGGCGACCAGCGCGCGCTGGCGCGACCCCAGATCAGCGACTTGCCGCCGACCTGGTAGCCGCGCACCCACAGGAAGGGCTTCTCCTGCACGTAGGGATGGTCGGCGTCCTCGACGAAGAAATGCTTCGTCGTGGCGTCGTAGCCGGCGGCGCGCGAGATCAGCGGGTTCGCCTCGTTCCACGCACGGGGGTTGTCGCCGCGCAGGTCGAAGTCCCAGCGGCGCAGCGCCATCGTGGGATAGTCCTTGATGTGCTGCACGTCGCGGCCGCGTTCCAGCACCAGTGTCTTCAGGCCCTGCTCGCAGAGTTCCTTCGCCGCCCAGCCGCCGCTGATGCCGCTGCCGATCACGATCGCGTCGTACTGCGTCTCCATCCGGCGATTCTGCACGCGCCGTGCCGCCGCGGCCAGCGCGGCGCCGTCGTCACGGATTCTTCACGGCGCCGGATGGCCCGCGCGTGGACGCTACAGGCGGTCGCCCTGGTCGGCGGCCAGCAGTTCCGCCGGCAGCGGCAGCGCCTCGATGCCGCGCGCCAGCAGCATCGCCTGGAAGCGTTCGCCCATGCGGTCGGGCAGCGTCAGCCGCTTCACTTCCTGCGCCAGCCGGTAGCGCGCAGCCTCGTCGGCGGCCTGGGCGTGCGCGCTCTCGAACGCTTCCTGCAGGCCGCTGGCGATCAGGAACTGCGCCTGCGGCAGGTAGGCGGCCACGCCGAAGCCGGCGCTGTTGCCGGCCTCGGCCAGCGCGGTGAAATCCACCGAGGCGGTGAGGTCGTTGAGGCCGGGCAGCCACAGCGGATCGGCGTGCGCGTGGTGGCGGTAGTGCGCCATCAGCGTGCCGTCGCTGCGCTCGGCGCGGTAGTACTCGCGGCGCACGTAGCCGTAGTCCACGAACAGCATCAGGCCGGCCTCCAGCGCGCCGGCCACGGCCTGCAGCCAGTACGGCAGCTGCGGCAGGATCTCGGTGCGGTAGCCTTCGGGGAAATCCGCGCCCAGGTCGCGCTCGACATGGCGCACCGCGCCGGCCACCAGCGCGTCGGCGGGCCGGTCCACGCGCATCAGCCGCCCCTCGCCGTCCAGCGCCACGTATTCCTCGTACACCTCGCCGCCCTTCATCGCGATGCGCGTGGTGGGCAACGCGTCGATCACCTCGTTCGCGAACAGCACGCCGCGCCAGTCCTGTTCCGGCGGACGGTCCAGCCATTCGACGCGCGCGCCGAGTTCCGCCGGCAGCGCGGCAAGGCGTTCGCGCTGGCGTTCGCGCAGGTCCGCGCTGGGTTCGAGGATCAGGTAGCGGCGCGGCAGCACGCCGGACGCAGCGAACGCGCGCAGCGCCGCCGCGGCGAACGCGCCGCTGCCGCCGCCCAGTTCCAGGAAGTCCGCCTCGTCGCCCAGCGCGGCCAGCACCGGCGCGACGGCGTGCACCACGCAACGCGCGAACAACTCGCCCAGCTCCGGCGCGGTGACGAAATCGCCCGCCTCGCCGAACTTGGTCTTGCCCGCGCTGTAATAGCCCAGCCCCGGCGCGTACAGGCTGCGCTCCATGAACTGCGAGAACGGCATCGGCCCGTGGACGGCGATCTGTTCGCGCAACTGGCGCAGCAGGCGGTCGGAATGCGCGCGCTCGTCGGCGCCGGGTTCGGGGAGTCGGGATGCCATCGTCGGGATCGTTGCCGGAGAACGCCGCCAGCATAGCGGATGGCGCTCGATGCCTTCTGGAAGCTGGCCGCAAGACCCGCCCCCTCACCCCAGCCCTCCCCCCGGAGGGGAGAGGGGGTTCAAGGTCAGAAATCCTTCTGCAGGCTGAGGTACACGCCGCGGCGCGGGCCGAACTGCGGCGCGCCCACGCCGATGCCGGTGCCGTCGCGCAGTTCGTAGGTACGGTCCAGCGCGTTGATCAGCGCGAGCTGGGTGTGCAGCTTGCCGAACCCGTCGAACGCGAAATCGTGCGACACGCTGAGGTCGAGCTGGAAGTACGCCGGCAGGTGCGCGCCGTTCGGCACCGCGCCGTCGCTGCGCAGGCCGGTGCCGAACAGGTAGTTCGCGCCCAGCCTGGTGCCGTCGCCCAGCGCGTAGCTGATGCCGCCGGACGAGCTGTACTTCTGGTCGTGGTCGAGGTGGATGTAGTGGTTCGCGATGTAGGCCAGGTCGTCGGGGCTGAAGTTGTACTGGCTGGTGATCACGTCCTTGCCCATCGCCTTGCTGTACGCGAAGTTGAAGTAGCCGGACCACGGGCCGCTGTCGTAGCTGGCGGTGAACTCCACGCCGGCCACGCGGCCCAGCCGGTAGTTGAACGTGGAATAGACCAGCGCCTGGCCGAACTGGCCTTCGTCCTGCAGGCGGTGCAGCTTGCGGTAGTAGCTGTCCAGGCCCAGCGTCCAGGCCTTGCCGAAGTTCTGCGAGATGCCCAGGTCGAAGTAGTCGGCGCGCTCGGCCAGCGGCTGCGCGTTGCCGGGGCTGGACACCGCGTTGGTGGTGCCGTCGAAGCGGTCGATGTTCGAGGTGGTGATCATCTCGGTGGCGGGCGGCGTGAAATAGCGCGAGTAGCCGGCGTGCACGGTGGTGCTGTCGGTGGCCTGCCAGACCACGCCCAGGCGCGGGCTGAGCTGGCTGCTGGTGGTGCCGGCCAGCGTGTACTGGTCGCCGCGCAGGCCGTAGTTCACCGTCCAATCCTGGCCGATGCTCCATTCGTCCTGCACGTAGGCCGACCAGGTTTTCGCGATCAGCTTGTTGTTGTCGACGATGTTGATCGGCGTGGTGCTGCTCTGGTTGCCGTCGGCGTCCGCGGGGAACACCCAGGCGTCGTTGCCGCTGGCGGCGCGCTCGAAGCTGCCGTACACGCCGTAGCGCAAGGTGTGGGTGTCGTTGAGCGGGGTGGAGAAGTCCGCCTGCAGCGTGCTGGCGCGGTTGCTGCGGCCCACGTTCGCGGCGACGCCGTTGAACATCAGGTCGCCGACCAGGTCGGGGCTGTAGGTCAGGCTGGTGTAGCGCTGGCCCAGCGACACCTGGTAATCGGTGCCGCCCAGCTTGCCCTGCAGGCTGAGCACGCCGAAGCGGGTGTTCTCGCGCTGCCGCTCGTTGAGCCTGGCGGAGTCGAATTCGGTGAGGCCGAGATAGCCGAACTGCGGCTCCTGGCCCGGGTTGTTCGGGATCTGGAAGCGGTTGTTGGTGACGCCGAACATGAAGGACAGGCGGGTGTCGTTGTCGATCAGGTAGGAGATGTCGCCGAAGCCCTTCACCTGGTTGGTGTGGTCGTGCACCGGCTTGCGGCTGGACGTGGGGTTCTCGATGCCCACGTCGTTCTCCAGATAGTTGCCGGTGAGGTACCAGCTCCAGCGGTCGGTGCTGCCCCAGATCGAGGCGTTGGGATTGAGCATGCCGAACGAACCGCCGGTGATGCCCACGCTGCCGCCGTTGCCGAGGTCGTGCCCGCTCTTGGTGGTGATGTCCACCACCGCGGCGGTGCGCAGGCCGTACTGCGCGGGCAGCGCGCCGTCCAGCAGGTTCACGCTCTGGATCATGCGCGTGTCCAGCGTCTGGCCGAAGCCGGAGATGGACTCGGGCACGATCACGCCGTTGATGCGGTACTGCAGGTTCGCGTGGTCGCCGCGCACGTGCAGGCCGCCGTAGGAATCCTGCACCACGCCCGGCGCCTGCAGGATCACCTGGTTCAACGGCGTGGCCGCGCCCAGCGGCAGCGCCTGGATCGCCTTCTGGTCGATCACGTACTGGCTGGAACCGGTGTCCGGCGACAGCGCGTTGCGCGCCTGGTCCAGCGCGGCGGAGACGCTGATCGCGCCGAGCTCGTGCACCTTGGGCGCCGGCTTGTTGCGCGTGGCGCCCTGGGTGTCGTCCGTGGGCGTGGCGGGCGCGACGGCGGCGCCGGCGGGGGCATCGCCCGCGTTCGCACGGGAGGAGATCAGGCACAGCGCGGCGGCGAGACCGAGGGCAAGCGGGGAAAGCTTCATGAGGCGCGGGTTCCAGTCTGGGGCGGCTCCGGCCCACGCGGGCCGGATCAATTTTCGTAATGTTATAACATTACCGACATCGACCGCAGCCGACCCGGGCCACAAGTCATGGTCGCGTGAAGACGCACGCCGATTGGGCGCCGCTTCATGCCAGGCGCCTAGACTGGCCTGCACGCGCCAGCCGGCGCGCCCATGGAGTGCGCCATGAGCCAGCAACGCCCGCCCGAGGGCGATCGCGCCGGGAGCAGCCGCCAGGTTCCGGCGGTGATCGGCAAGCACGAGGAGGCGAACCGCGTCACCCAGGCCATCCTCGATTTCGTCAGCCGCATCCCCGACAGCAAGGTGGACGGCGCGGCCGATCCGAAAGCACAGGCGCGCCAGCTCGCCGGCCGCGCCGCGCAACGCGCCGCGCTCACCGCCGGCACGCTCGCGCTGCCGCCCGGGCCGCTGGGCTGGCTCACCGTGCTGCCGGAGCTGGTGGCGATCTGGCGGATCCAGGCGCAGATGGTCAGCGACATCGCCGCCGCCTACGGCCGCCACGCCGAGCTGGGCCGCGAGCAGATGCTGTACTGCCTGTTCCGCCATACCGCGGCGCAGGCGTTCCGCGACCTGGTGGTGCGCATGGGCGACCGCCTGCTGTTCCGCCCCATGTCGTACGCGGTGGTGGAACGCATCGCCAAGCATCTCGGCGTGAAACTCAGCCAGCGCGCGGTGGGCGAAGGCGTGTCGCGCTGGCTGCCGGTGATCGGCGCGCTGGGCGTGGGCGCCTACGCGTACTACGACACCGGACAGGTGGCCGCCACCACCATGGAGCTGTTCGACCACGGCATCGAATACCAGACCGGCGATGCGCCAACGGAACCTCCGCCGCTCGCACAGCACGGCGTTCCACCGGCACGCAAGGCCACGGGCAAGCTCGCCAGTGCGGTACGCAAGGTCGCCACGCGCAAGCGCCGCCCGCCGTCGGACGAAACCTGAGGCACGGCCGCGGGTGACGCGGCCGCGCCGATCCGGCAAGCTTGTCCATCCCGTCGCCGTGCAGGAACGCCGCATGCCGCCACGCCATGAACGTCCCGTCGCCCTGGTCACCGGCGCGGGCAAGCGCGTGGGTGCGGTGATCGCGCGCACGCTGCACGCGGCCGGCTACGACCTCGCCCTGCACTGCCGCCGCTCGGTGGCGGAAGCCGAGGCGCTGGCGGCCGAACTGGAACACGCGCGCGCCGGCAGTACCCTCGTCCTGCAAGCCGAACTGGCCGATCCGCATGCGCTGCCCGCGCTGGTGGACACCGCGCTCGCCCGCTACGAAAGGCTGGACGCGCTGGTCAACAACGCCTCCGCCTTCCATCCCACGCCCGTGGGTTCGGCCACCGTCGCGCAATGGAACGAGCTGTTCGCGTCGAACGCGCAGGCACCGTTCTTCCTCGCCCAGGCGGCCGCGCCCGCGCTGCGCGCCGCGCGCGGCGCCATCGTGAACATCGTGGACATCTACGCCGAGCGCCCGCTGGCGGACCACCCGATCTACTGCATGGCGAAGGCCGCGCTCGCAGCGATGACGCGCTCGCTGGCGCTGGACCTCGCGCCCGATGTACGCGTCAACGGCGTGGCGCCCGGCGCCGTGCTGTGGCCGAGCGACGGCAAGCCGTACGCCGACCAGCAGGCCATGCTGGCGCGCACCCCGCTGGGCCGCGCCGGCTCGCCCGAAGACGTGGCCGGCGCCGTGCTGTGGCTGCTGCGCGACGCGCCCTACGTGACCGGCCAGATCATCCGCGTGGATGGCGGCCGCACGCTGGCGACGTAGTCCGGTGTCGGGAAAGTGCAGCCTGCACTTTCTCGGCTCGCCGAGTCCGGTGCATGTCCGGACCCGGCTCCGCCACCCAGCCGCGCACGCGGCCGACTGGCGCGCGATCCATCCATGGACCGGTGCTCAACCCTTGCGGCGGAACGCCGACTCCAGCAGCGCCTGGTCGAAACCGCCGCCCACTTCGCCCGCTTCCGCGTAGCGGTACAGCGCCGCGGCGTAGATGCCCTGCAGGGTGGACTGCACCAGCCCCAGCAGCACGAGGCCGATCGCCACCAGCACGACCACCGGCACGATGACGGCGCTGGACTGGGTGGCGACCGCGCCGAACACCAGCATTCCCGCGACCAGCGCCGCGAGGAAGAACACCACGCCGAACACCACGCCCAGCCCGGCGTTGCCGATCAGGTTCTCGCCCCAGGTCTGCTTCAGCAGCTCCGCGCTGCGCTTCACCGCATCGACCGGGCCGACGCCCTCGCTGGCCAGCACCGGCACCACCAGGAACGTCGCCACCGTCCATGCCAGGCCCAGCAGGCCCACCACGAAGCGGCCGACCAGGCCCAGCCGCTCCTGCAGCGCGCGCAGGAACAGGCCCACCGTGGCGGCGATCAGCGCGTAGCCGAAGATGCTGCCCAGCCGCGAACGCGCCAGCGCGAAGCCGTCGGCCATGCCCGCCGGCTCGCCGCGCAGGCGCCGCAGGGCCACGCCGGCCAGCGCGGTGTTGAAGAACACGATCACGAAGTACTGCACCAGGTAGAACGCGAACAGCACCAGGTAGTACATGGGCGCGAAGCGGCCGCCGTCGAGGTCGCCGCCGCGGTGGCCGGCCATGGCCAGCACCACCGGCAACAGGAAACTCGCCGCCACCACGATGCTGCACAGTCCCGACAGCAGCGGGAACAGCAGCAGCGACTTGTCCGAGCGCAGCACGCCCGCGCTCGCCTTCATCAACGCCCAGCTGCGGGCGAACTTTCCGGCCATGCCAACCACCCCTGCATCCGATGTGAGCCGTTCTTCTAGCACCGCCCGCGTTGCGGCGACAGTGCTGGACGGCTACAGCGGCTCGGGCGTGAGCGGCTCGCGCTCCTTGGGAAACGCCGCCCACAGTGCGGCCATGGTCTGCCCGCTGACGGGGTGGCGCAGCTGCGGCGCGATATCGGCCAGCGGCTTCAGCACGAACGCGTGGCGGAGTTCCTTGCGCGGGATCTGCAGATGGCCCGGGCCGCTGATCACCTCGTCGCCGTACAGCACGATGTCCAGGTCCAGCGTGCGGTCCGAATAGCGCGGCACGTCGCGGCGGCGGCCGTGGCGGTCTTCCAGCGCGTGCAGCCAGTCGTTCAAGGCGCCGGGGGCGAGCTCGGTGTCCAGGCCCACCGCGAGGTTCACGAAGTCCGCGCCGTCGAAGCCCACCGAGCGGCTGCGGTAGGCCGGCGACACCACGATCGCGCCGAAGCGCGCGCGCAGTTCGTCCAGCGCGGCACGCAGGTAGCGGTGCGGTTGCTGGTTGGAACCCAGGCTGAGGTAGACGCGGGCCATCACGGTGTCGCGGGCTGGAAAGTCCGCGATTCTGCCTGCCCTTCGCCCAGTCGCGCCAGCCCGGCCTGCAGATCGTGGCCGCTGGGCTGCTGGTACAGGCGCAGGCCGAACTCCGGCAGCAGCGCGAAAAGATGGTCGAAGATGTCCGCCTGGATGCCCTCGTACTCGGCCCATGCCACGGTGGCGGTGAAGCAGTACAGCTCCAGCGGGATGCCCTGCGGACCGCTGGCAAGCTGGCGCACCATGCAGCTGAGGCCGTGGTGGATGCGCGGATGGTCGTCCAGGTAGGCCTGCGCATAGGCGCGGAACGTGCCGAGGTTGGTGAGCCGGCGCCGGTTGGCCGCCACCGCGTCCGCCTCGCCCAGCGCCCGGTTCCACTCGGCCACTTCCTGCTGCTTGGCCGACAGGTAGCCCGCCAGCAGGTGCAGCCGCGCCAGGCGCTCCAGCGTCGCGGCGTCGAGGAAGCCCACGCTGCCCGCGTCTATGGTGATCACGCGCTTGATGCGCCGGCCGCCGGTCTCCTGCATGCCGCGCCAGTTCTTGTACGAGTCGGAAATCAGCCGCCAGCTCGGGATGGTGGTGATGGTCTTGTCCCAGTTGCGCACCTTCACCGTGTGCAGCGCGATGTCGATCACGTCGCCGTCGGCATTGAGCTGGGGCACCTCAATCCAGTCGCCCACCCGCAGCATGTCGTTGGAGGACAGCTGCACGCCGGCCACGAAGCCCAGGATGGTGTCCTTGAACACCAGCATCAGCACCGCCGACATCGCGCCCAGCCCCGACAGCAGCAGGCCGATCTCCTGCCCGGTGAGCGCGGTGACGACGACCAGCCCGGCCGCCACGAACAGCGCGATCTTCGCGAGCTGCATCACGCCCTTGATCGAACGCTCGCGGCCGCGCGGCGTGTCGCGGTAGAGGTCTTCCAGCGCCGACAGCGCGGCGGCGATCGCCATGGCCACGAACAGCACCAGCAACGCCTCGGCGACGTTGCCCACCACCTGCGCCAGCCGGTCCGGCACGTCCGGCACCAGCGCGATGCCGTATTGCACGATCAGCGCCGGCACCGTGCGCGCCAGCCACAGGAAGGTGCGGCGCCGGCACAGCGCATCGTCCCAGTGCCACTCGGTGCGCGCGGCGATGCGGTGCACCACGCGCACCAGCACGCCGCGCACCAGCACGCCGGCCAGCCACGCCAGCAGCAGCAGGGCCAGCAGGCCCAGCACGGTGCGCATGCCCGGCAGGTCCATCAGTTGTTGCAGGGAAGCCATTCGCTTCGCTCCTCGGTATAGGTCCGGCCCGGCGACGGGCCGGGTGGCCTGCGCCGCAGGACGGCTACGGCCGCGTGCCGCGCTCGATGCGCACGCCCACCGCCTTCGCGCCGCGCACCGCGCCGGGCTTGGACAGCTTCAGCCGCACCCAGCCCACGCCGAACTCCTCGCGGATAATCGCGGCGCAGCGCTCGGCCAGGGTTTCCACCAGGCCGAAGCTGGAGGCCTCGACGTAGTCGATCAGCCGCTTCGACACGTCCTTGTAGTTCAGCGTCAGCGCGATCTCGTCGCTGGCGGCCGGCACGGTGTTGTCGAACGCCATCTCGATGTCGAACGACAGGGTCTGGCGCACGCGCCGCTCCCAGTCGTAGATGCCGATCACGGCGTCGATGCGCAGATCCTCGATGAAGACGATGTCCATGGCGGCACGTGGCGGAACGGGCCCTACAGGGTCCGCGACCGCGCGCGCAGATGCAAGCGGGGCCCTGGCAACGGGCAGGCAAACGCGCAACGTGCTAGATGTGGAAACCCCTCTCCATCCCGCAGGACCCGCCATGAGCACGCCCGCCAACGTGACCGCCGCGATCGCCGGCACGCCCTACACCACCCGCCTCGCCGACGACCGCGGCCACCAGTGGCTGGCCGACGAGCCCGCCGACCTGCACGGCGCCGACGCCGGCCCGGACCCGCACCGCCTGCTGCTGTCCGCGCTGGGCGCCTGCACCTCGATCACGCTGAAGATGTACGCCGAGCGCAAGGGCTGGCCGCTGGAGGGCGTGGACGTGGCGCTGGACTTCAACCCCGACGGCACGCCGCCGGCCGGCACGAACGTGATACGGCGACACATCGCGCTGCGCGGCGCGCTGGACGAGGCGCAGCGCGAACGCCTGCTGCAGATCGCCAACGCCTGTCCCATCCACAAGGTGCTGAGCGGCGAGATCCGCATCGACTCCGCGCTGGCATAGGCGTCGCGGGCCGTGCGGGCGGCGGCATGCGATCATGGCGCATGACTACTTTCGCCACGCTCCCGCTCAAGCCCGCCCTGCTCGCCAGCCTCGACGCCCTCGGCTACACGGAGATGACGCCGGTGCAGGCGCAAAGCCTGCCGCCGATGCTGGAAGGCCGCGACGTGATCGCGCAGGCGCGCACCGGCAGCGGCAAGACCGCCGCCTTCGGGCTGGCCCTGCTGCAGGCCCTGCAGGCGGAAACGATCCGCCTGCAGGCGCTGGTGCTGTGCCCCACGCGCGAGCTGGCCGACCAGGTCGGCAAATCCATCCGCAAGCTCGCGGCGAACATCCCCAACGTGAAGCTGCTGACCCTGTGCGGCGGCATGCCGCTGGGGCCGCAACTCGCCTCGCTCACGCACGACCCGCACATCGTGGTCGGCACGCCCGGCCGCGTGCAGGAACACCTGAAGCGCGGCAGCCTGCACGGCGGCGGCATCCAGGTGCTGGTGCTGGACGAGGCCGACCGCATGCTCGACATGGGCTTCAGCGAGGCGATCGACGACATCGTCGGACGCATCGCCAAGCATCACCAGACGCTGCTGTTCTCGGCCACCTACGCCGAGGAAATCCGCGCGGTGAGCAAGCGCCTGCAGCGCGATCCGGTGGAAGTGACGGTGGAAACGCCAAGCGGGGAAACCACCATCGAGCAGCGCTTCCACGAAGTCGATCCGGCGCAGAAGATCGACGCGCTGGCGCAACTGCTGTCCAGGGACACGCTCAGCGCGGAACAGGCGCAGCACGCGCTCGTCTTCTGCAACATGCGCAAGGACGTGGACGCCGTGGCGCAGGAACTGGATCGCCGCGGCTACTCCGCGCTGGCCCTGCACGGCGACATGGAGCAGCGCGACCGCGACGAGGTGCTGGTGCAGTTCGCCAACCGCAGCTGCTGCATCCTGGTCGCCACCGACGTGGCCGCGCGCGGCCTCGACATCGCGGCGCTGCCGCTGGTGGTGAGCCACGACATCGCCCACGATCCGGACACGCACACGCACCGCATCGGCCGCACCGGCCGCGCGGGCGAACACGGCCTCGCCATCACCCTGGTCACGCCGCGCGAACGGCCCAAGGCCGCGAACATCGAGGAACAGCTCGGCCATCCGCTGCCCTGGCATCCGCTGCGCGTGGCGCCGCCGCGCGGCAAGCAGCTCAACCTCGCACCGATGAAGACCCTGGTGATCGACGCGGGGCGGCAGGACAAGCTGCGCCCCGGCGACATCCTCGGCGCGCTCACCGGCGACGCGGGACTCGATGCGAAGGACATCGGCAAGATCGACGTGTTCGCCACCCGCGCCTACGTGGCGATCACCCGCGCGCTGGCGAACAAGGCGCTGGAGCGCTTGCGCGCAGGGCGCATCAAGGGCCGCAATTTCCGGGTGCGGCCGCTGGGCTGACCGTCGTCCGGCGCCGCAGCCAGGCCGCGGCGCCGCGGCCGGCCAGCAGGCCGCTGGCGAAGCAGGCGGTGAGCAGGTAACCGCCGGTGGGCGCTTCCCAGTCCAGCATCTCGCCGGCGCAGAACGTGCCGGGCCGGGCGCGCAGCATCAGGTGTTCGTCCAGCGCTTCCAGCCGCACGCCGCCGGCCGTGCTGATCGCCTCGGCCAGCGGGCGCGGTGCGCGCAGCGTGAGCGGCAGCGCCTTGATGCGCGCAGCCAGCGCCTGCGGATCGGCGAGCGCGGACTTGTCGGCGCCCTCGAACACCAGCGCGCACTTCGCGGCATCCAGATGCGCACGGCGGCGCAGCCAGTCGCCGAGGCTGTGCTTGCCGCGCGGCGCGGCGAGGCGTTCGGCCAGCGCGTCCTGCGCGAGGCCGGGCGCGAGGTCGAGGCGCAGCGGTGCGTTGCCGCTTTGCGCGATCCGTTCGCGCAGGTCGGCGCCGATCGCATACACGAGGCTGCCCTCGATGCCGTATTCGCTGAGCACGCATTCGCCCTGGCGCGATTGTGCATCGCCATGACGATCGATCCAGTGCGCCACCACCGCCTTCAGCGGCGCGCCGGCGAAGCGGCTGCGCAGATGCTCGCTCCAGTCCACCTCGAAGCCGCAGTTGGCGCTCTGCAGCGGGGCGATGTCGGCACCGGCCTTGCGCAACACTTCCACCCAGGCGCCGTCGGAACCCAGGCGCGGCCAGCTCGCGCCGCCCAGGGCCAGCACCACCGCATCGGCGGCAACATTGCGTTCTCCGTCCGGCGTGGCGAAGCGCAGCGCGCCATCGCGCCGCCAACCCAGCCAGCGATGGTGCATGTGGAAGACCACGCCGTGCTCGCGCAGACGATGCAGCCAGCGGCGCAATAGCGGCGCGGCTTTCATGTCGGCGGGAAACACGCGGCCGGAGCTGCCGGTGAAGGTTTCCACGCCCAGCCCGCGCGCCCAGGCGCGCAAGGCGTCGGCATCGAAGTCGCGCAGCCAGCGCGCGACGTCATCGCGCCGTTCGCCGTAGCGCTCGACGAAACGCGCGAACGGCTCGCCGTGGGTGAGGTTGAGCCCGCCCTTGCCGGCGAGCAGGAATTTTCGGCCCACCGAGCCCATCGCGTCGTACAGGTCGACCGCGATGCCGGCGGCGCAGGCCGCCTCGGCCGCCATCAGTCCGGCCGGGCCGCCACCGATGATGGCCAGGCGCAGTGGGGTGTTCGTCGTCATCCGCGCATGGTCGCACGCCGGGCCGATGCGGCCGCGGAAAATCATCGGGAGCGAGGTTCGATGTCGCGCCGGCGGCGTCCCGAACGACAGGCTCCAGGGGTGACGATCGCCCATGAAAGAAGCCCGGCCGTTGCCGGCCGGGCCTCGCTTCGACCACGGGAGGCGCCTCCGCGCCTCACCCGGACCGCCTCAGTGCAGGATCGCGTGCGAGATCGCGCAGGAGTTGGTGTCGTTCGACCAGCTCGCCTGTTCGGTGAAGGTGCCCGTGCCCATCGCCACGTTCGCCGCGCCGCCAGCCTGGCCCGCCGCGATCCAGGCGCACTCGTCGGAGTTTTCCTGGCCGTTGCTCGGGTTGGTCCAGCCGCCCGCCGGATAGGTGTCCGACATCGTCTCGTGCCATTCGTGGCCCAGCGTCATCGTCCAGCCGTCCAGCGTGCCGGCGCTGCCGGAGTTCACGAAGTTCACGCCGCAGCTCGCGCCCAGATCCATGTTGTAGGGCTGGTTGCTGTAGGCGATGTCGCCGTACGACGAGGTGGTGTAGTTGTGCCACGCGCAGTAGCCCTGCGTCGGGCTCTGGTAGTTGTCCGGATCGGAACCGTGCGGCGACAGGATGATGTAGTAGGTGTAGCGGTTCGAGCCGGCGGCGGTGTTGCCGAAGTGCGCCGCGGCCTTGATCGCCTCGTTCGCCAGGTCGGTCGCCGTCGGCGCGGTCGGCGCCGCCGAGTTGTCGTACCACGCGCCCGCGTACACGCCGCCGGTCTGGTACGGCACGAAGCTCGCGGTCGACGGACAGCTGGTGGCGCCCCTGGCCACGCCCGCGCCGTCGCACCACTGGGTCAGGTCGGCGGACCACAGCTCGTTGCCGGTGCCGACGCCCTTGAACATCTCCTCGGCCGTCGCCGCGGCGCCGTAGGCGTCGTTGGAGAACACGTCATCGCCCTTGGCGTTGAACGACTGCGTGCCCCACTGGCTGCCGTAGTACACCACGTAGACCTTCACGTGGCTGTCCATCACGCCCACGCCGCTGATGCCGCCGCCGTAGCTGAGCGTCTTCGAGCTGCCGCCGTGATGGCGCGAGGCCGCGTAGCGGTGCATCAGCTCCTGCACCGGACGGGTGGGAATCGCGCCGTGGCGATAGGCGTGTCCGCTGGCCGGCGCGTAGGGATTGAACTCCGACGTATCGCCCTTGGCGGACTGGGCCAGCAAGGCGCCCGACGCCAGGCTGAGCAGGACGGATGCCGCGACGACTTTCAACGCAACTGATTTCATGCAAGTGCACTCCCGGAACGATGGATTCGATTTCCCGCGGCATGCACCGGCAGGCCGCGGACCGCAGGTCCCCTTGCTGTACGCCCCGGACAGGAGGCAGTCGCCTCGTTCCCCGGAACGAAACGGCGCGCATCCCTGCGCGCCGTGTCTTCCGTCAGAACGTCAGGCTCCAGCTGTTCAGCGTGCCGTAGTCGCCGCTGTACCACGGGTCGTTGTCGATCACCCGCAGCTTCCAGGTGCCGTTGCCCTGCACCGAGGAGGCGTTGACGGTCCAGGTGGCGTTGATGTTGCCGTCGTTGTTGTAGTCCGGCGACTGCAGCACCGCGTACGCACCGTTCGGCGCGACCAGGTCGATCTCCAGGTCGCCCGACCAGTTGTGCGTGAGGTTGACGTGCACCTGCAGCGTGGCGGGCGCCGCGCCCGGCTCGCCGGTCACCGCAATGCTGCTGGTGATGGTGGCGTTGTCGTTGATCGCCTTCGCGGTGTTGTTGCTGAAGGTGCCGCTGCCGCCGCCACCGCCGCTGCTGGAGACGGTCACGGACGCGCTCTTGCTGCTGGTCGCGCCGAGGCTGTCCTTCACGGTTTCGGTCACGTTGTAGGTGCCCGCTGCCGCATAGGTGTGGCTGGGGTTCGCCGTGGTCGCCGTGGTGTTGTCGCCGAAGTTCCACGAATGCGAGCTGATCGTGGCGCCGGTGTCGCTCGACGCGTCGGTGAAGTTCACCGTCAACCCGCTCACCGTGTCGGTGAAGTTCGCCACCGGCGTGCTGCCGCCGCCGCCGCTGCCGCCGTGGTTCACGATGGCGTGCGAGATCGCGCAGGCGTTGGTGTCGTTCGACCAGCTCGCCTGTTCGGTGAAGGTGCCCGTGCCCATCGCCACGTTCGCCGCGCCGCCGGCCTGGCCCGCCGCGATCCACGCGCATTCGTCGGAGTTTTCCTGGCCGTTGCCCGCGTTCGTCCAGCCGCCCGCCGGATAGGTGTCCGACATCATCTCGTGCCATTCATGGCCGAGCGTCATCGTCCAGCCGTCGAGGTTGCCGGCACTGCCGGAGTTCACGAAGTTCACGCCGCAGCTCGCGCCCATGTCCATGTTGTAGGGCTGGTTGCTGTAGGCGATGTCGCCGTACGACGAGGTGGTGTAGTTGTGCCACGCGCAGTAGCCCTGGGTCGGACTCTGGTAGTTGTCCGGGTCGGTGCCGTGCGGCGACATGACGATGTAGTAGGTGTAGCGGTTCGAGCCCGCGGCGGTGTTGCCGAAATGCGCCGCCGCCTTGATCGCCTCGTTCGCCAGGTCGGTCGCGGTCGGCGCGCTGGGCGCGGCGGCGGAGTTGTCGTACCAGGCGCCGGCGTACACGCCGCCGGTCTGGTACGGCACGAAGCTCGCGGTCGACGGGCAGCTGGTGGCACCGGTGGCCACGCCCGAACCGTCGCACCACTGGGTCAGGTCGGCCGACCACAGCTCGTTGCCGGTGCCGATGCCCTTGAACATCTCCTCGGCCACGGCCGCGGCGCCGTAGGAGTCGCCGCTGAACACGTCGTCGCCCTTGGCGTTGCTGCTCCTGGTACCCCACTGGCTGCCGTAGTACACGATGTAGACCTTCACGTGGCCGTCCATCACGCCCACGCCGTCGACGCCGCCGCCGTAGCTCAGCGTGTTCGTGCTGGTCGCCGCCGCGGTGGACGCATGCGTGTCGCGGTAGTGCTTCATCTTCTCGTGCACTTCGCGCGTCGGCACCGCGCCGTGGCGGTAGCCGTGGCCGTGCGCAGGGGCGTACGGATTGAACTCCGGCGACAGGCCGTGGTTGTCCTGCGCCAGCGCCGGACCCGCCGCCAGTCCGAACAGGACCGACACGGCCAGCGTCTTCAGGATGGTCTGCTTCATTGCAACTCCCCGAATGTGGTGTTTTGAGTGCCGGCAGGCACGCCGTGGCGTGCGGTACCGGGTGTCCCCCTGGGCGACACGTCCCATGTCGGATGTCCGGGATGCCTCGCGGCCGCTTCGCGTCCCGGAACGAAAACGGCGCGCATCCCTGCGCGCCGCATGCATTCATCAGGACGCCGGAATCCGGCGGTAGTGCGCGCAGACGCCATACATCCGCGCCTGCGCAGCGGGTCCGGGGAAAGCCGTTGCCGGCCTGGTGGCGACGACCGGTGACGTCCGACGGACATGGTGCATGGCGTGCTTCCCCGCTTGTTGGGGACGAACGAACCTGACGCGGTCGTTCGACCCCGTGGCAATCACCTGTCGCAGGCTGGTGCGACGCCGTTTTCCGCTGCCCGACGATTCCGCGGCCCCGTGCCGCTGCCGCGGGATGAACCCCACGGAAAGCCCCGGGCCGTACCCGACGGCATCCGCCCCCGCGGTCGCCGTCCGGAATCATTCGCCATGCTCCCCATGGCCGAATCATTCGAAACTATGCAATGTAATTCGCAGTCGTCAATATCGGAAAAAGCAAATTTGCGGCGCAGCTGCAACCATCATTTATTTCCGCTTCATTTTTGTGCAGGCCCGTCGACTCATCGTCGAAATCGCAATTAAATTCGATTTTCCATTGCGTCCGCCATTTGCATGTCTGCCTGAAAATGGCGCCACGACGGGCTTTTCACGGACAAGCCATATCGGCAACCGGGAACGGCGGCGCGTAATTCGAAACAAATTCCGATTGCCTCGTGACGCAATTCACATTGATCGAATACTGGCAATTACCTTCGATTATCTCTATTTCATGGAACCGTATTTCCCATGCATCCCAAGCATCGCAAGGCGCGACGGCCGGCACGAAATTGCGATAACGTGCCGCGACCGGGCCGATGCGACGATCCACCGGCCCCGTCCGGGACGGTCGCGCCGCAGCGAACCTGCCGCCATGCCCCCGTCCCGATCCTGACCGATGGAGCCGTCGTGATGCGTCGAATCCTGTCTTCGTGCTGCGGACTCGCCCTGTCCGCCTCGCTGTACGCCGGCACAGCCGGGGTGCCGGTGGCGCCGCACCCGCAACCCGCGTTGCTCGCACTGGGCACCGCGCCCAGCGAAACGGAACTGCGTGCCAGCATCGCCGCGCTGGTCGGCTTCGGCACCCGCCACACGCTGTCCGACACCAGGTCGGACACCCGCGGCATCGGCGCCGCACGGCGCTGGGTGCAGGCGCGCTTCGAGGCGATCTCGCGCGATTGCGGCGGCTGCCTCGAAGTGGTGACGCCCTCGCAGACGGTCGCCGGGCAACGCGTTCCGCAGCCCACCGAGGTGATGGACGTGGTGGCGATCAAGCGCGGCAGCACGGATCCGCAGCGCGTGATCGCGATCACCGGGCATCTCGATTCACGCGTCACCGACGTGATGAACGCCAGCAGCGACGCGCCCGGCGCCAACGACGACGCTTCCGGCGTGGCCGCGCTGATCGAGGCGGCGCGGCTGCTGTCGAAGCAGGACAACCGCGCCACCCTGGTGTTCGCCGCGCTGTCCGGCGAGGAGCAGGGCCTGTACGGCGGCAAGCTGCTGGCCGACTACGCGGTCGCGCACGGCTGGCAGGTGGAGGCCGATCTCAACAACGACATCGTGGGCAACAGCCGCGGCCAGAACGGCGTGCGCGACAACACCGTGGTGCGCGTGTTCTCCGAAGGCACGCGCAGCAACGAGACGCCGGCGCAGGCAAACTACCGCCGCTACCACGGCGGCGAGGTGGATTCGCCCTCGCGCAACCTCGCCCGCACCATGGCGCAACTGGCCGACCAGTACCTGCCCGATTTCCGCGTGCGCATGGTCTACCGCACCGACCGCTACGGCCGCGGCGGCGACCAGGTGCCGTTCCTCGAAGCCGGCTACCCGGCGGTGCGCGTCACCGAGGCGCACGAGGACTACACCCGCCAGCACCAGGACCTGCGCACGCAGGACGGCGTGCGCTACGGCGACACCCTCGACGGCATCGACTTCCGCTACCTCGCGCGCGTCACCGCGCTCAACGCGATCACCATGGCCGCGCTGAGCCGCGCCCCGGCGCCGCCCGCCGGCGTGGACATCCACGGCGCGCTGGCCACCGACACCACGCTGGCCTGGCGCAAGGTGCCGGGCGCCGCGGGCTACCGCGTGCACTGGCGCGACACCACCGCGCCGCAATGGCAGCAGGCGCGCGCGGTGGGCGACGTCGACCGCTACGTGCTGAAGGACGTGGTGATCGACGACTGGTTCTTCGGCGTGTCGTCCGTTTCCGCCGACGGCTACGAAAGCCCGGTGGTGTTTCCCGGCGACGCCGGCAGCTTCGAACGCTCGCCGCCCGCCGCGAAATCAAACCCCTGAGCCGGCGCTGGCGCGACCACGCCGCAGCCTGTAAAAAGTTCCTGCGACGCGCCGAGGGGGAGCGCCGCGGCGTGGCCGGCTGGCCGCGCGTCCACGGACGACATCGAGGGGCATCGCATGAAACGCATCCTGCTGCTGCCGGCGCTGGCGCTGCTGGCCACGCTCGCCTGCCTGGCGCCCGCCGGCGCCACCGACACGCCGGCCACGCCCGCGGCCGACGCCCATGCCAGGGTCAAGGCCCTGGTCGAGAGCCTGCACCCGCTGACCGGCGAGGTCGCCATTCCCGCGGCGCAGGCCACGCTGCAGCTGAAGCCCGGCTACGGCTACCTGCAGGCGGCCGACGCCCAGCGCGTGCTCACCAAGCTGTGGGGCAACCCGCCGGACGACTCGGTGCTGGGCATGATCCTGCCTTCCACCGACCCCGCCACGGTGCTGGACGACCAGACCTGGGCCGTGGTGGTCACCTATGTCGACGATGGCTACGTGTCGGACGAGGACGCAGGCAAGATCGATTACGACGACATGCTCAGGAACATGCAGAAGGCCACGCGCGAAAGCAACGCGGAGCGCGTCAAGGAGGGCTACCCCGCCGTCGAGCTGCTGGGCTGGGCCGAGCCGCCGCACTACGACGCGGCCAGCCACAAGCTCTACTGGGCGCGCGACGTGGAGTTCAGGAAACCCGACGGCAGCCAGGACGGGCACACGCTGAACTACGCGATCCGCGTGCTCGGCCGCAAGGGCTACCTGTCGCTCAACGCGGTGGCGCCGATCGGCGAACTCGCCAAGGTGCGCGCCGACATGCCGGCCGTGCTGGCCATGACCGACTTCGACGCCGGCCAGCGCTATGCCGACTACAACCCCACGACCGACAAGCTCGCCGCCTACGGCATCGCCACCCTGGTCGCCGGCGGCATCGCGGCCAAGGCCGGCCTGTTCGCCAAGCTCGGCGTGCTGCTGCTGGCCTTCAAGAAATTCATCGTCATCGGCGTGATCGCCGTGGCCGCCGCGGTGCGCAAGCTGTTCCAGCGCAGGAAGTAGCCGCGGCGGCAGCGGATGCGCATGCGGCGCGGCGCTACGGTTCCAGCCGCACGCCCAGCTGGGTGAAGCGGCGCAGGCCGTCGGCGCTGGGCAGCAAGGCGCGGCTGCGGCTGGCGCGCCGCAGCCAGCCGGCATCGAGCATGGCGTCGGTGAGCGCGACGCCGAGCGGGCCGCCCACGTGCAGGCGGCGTTCGGTCCAGTCGATGCAGCCGCGACCGCGCAGGCGCAGCAGTCGTCCGGCGACATCCGGTTCCCAGCCCGCGCCCACCAGCGCCTCGACCGCGGGCGCCTGCAATCGCAGACCTTCGCTGCCCGACTGCAGCCAGCCGCGCTCCAGCCACGCCGTGCACATCGCCACGCCCAGTTCGCCCGCGAGGTGCCGATAGCAGGTGCGCGCGCGGCACAGCGCGGGATCGCTGCCCGCCGGTCGCGGCACGCGCGGCGCACGCGGCAGTGCCAATGCCTCAAGCCTTGCCGCAACTTCATCGTCCGCCAGCCGGTAGTAGCGGTGCCTGCCCTGCTCGTGCACGGCGAGCAGGCCGCCATCCAGCAGGCGCTTCAGGTGCGCGCTCGCGGTGGCCGCGCCCACTCCGGCCGTGCGCGCCAGCTCGCCGGCGGGGCGGGCGCTGCCGTCCATCAGGGCGAGCAGCATCGCGGCGCGTGCCGGCTCCGCCAGCAGGGCGCCGAACTCGGCCAGCTGGTAGCGATTGGGCAGGCTGCTGCGGCTCATGCGCGCAGTGTAGTGGCCGCGTTGCGCATCGGTTTCGCCGCGCAGCGAAACATCCGCCGCCCCGCTCGCCGACACTGCCGGCATGGATATCCATCACGCCCCCGACACGTTGCAGATCCGTCCTTCGATCCTCTACTTCGGCACGCCCGTGCTGCTGATCACCACGCGCAACCCGGACGGCTCGGCCAACATCACGCCGATGTCGTCGGCCTGGGCGCTCGCCGACCGCGTGACGATCGGCCTGGCCGGCGGCGGCCAGGGCCTGGCCAACCTGCTGCGCGAGCGCGAGTGCGTGCTCAACCTCGCCGCCGAGTCGATGCACGAAGCCGTGGAACGGCTGGCGCCCACCAGCGGGCGCGATCCGGTGCCGGCGTGGAAGCAGGGCTATCGCCACGAACCGGACAAGTTCGCGCTGGCCGGCTGGCATGCGCTGCCTTCCGCGCTGGTGGCCGCGCCGCGCATCGCCGAAGCGCCGCTGCAACTGGAGGCGCGCGTGCTCCAGGCCACCGAACGTCCGCTGGCGGCATGGCACGACCACGCCGGCGGCTACACGACACTGGAGCTGGAAGTGTGCCGGGTGCATGCGCATGCCGACATCGTGGTGCCCGGCAGTTCGCACATCGACCCGCGCCGCTACCGCCCGCTGTTCTACGTGTTCCGCCACTACTGCGGCGCGGGCGCCGCGCTGGGCCGCACGTTCAAGGCCGAGGTGTAGGCGCCGCTCAGCTGCCGCGCGGCTTGGCGCGGTGCGTGGGCGTGGCCGTCCACGGATCGTCGGGCCAGGGGTGTTTCGGGTAGCGTCCCTTCAGTTCCTTCCTCACCTCGGGATAGGTGCGCTCCCAGAAGCCGCGCAGGTCCTGGGTGACCTGGATCGGCCGGCCCGCGGGCGACAGCAGGTGCAGGGTCACCGGCACGCGGCCGCCGCCCACGCGCGGGGAGTCGGCGAGGCCGAACAGTTCCTGCAGCTTCACCGCCAGCACCGGCGGCGCGTCCGGCGCGTAGTCCAGCCGGCGCGTCTGCCCGCTGGGCACGAGCAGCGCATCCGGCGCCTGCGCATCCAGCGCCTGGCGCTGCGCATGGTCGAGCATGGCCGACAGCGCCTGCGACAGCACTTCCGCATCCAATGCATCGAGCCGGCGTTTGCCGTGGAGATACGGCGCCAGCCAATCCTCCAGCGTGGCGAGCAGGTGCGTATCGGAAGCATCGGGCAAGCCCAGCTCCGGCATCCAGCCGCGCAAGGCCTGCATGCGCAGGCGCAGGCGCTGCGCATGCTCGCTCCACGGCAAGGCATCCAGCCCCTTGCTGCGGATCGCCGCCAGCAGCGCGGGCAGCGCATCCTCCGGCTGCACCGGCACGCTGCGGCGTTCCAGCACGATGGCCGCGTAGCGACGTTCCTCGAACGCTTCCAGCGCATCGCGCGCGTCGTTCCAGCGCAGCACGCGTTCGCGCACGAAGCGCTGCGGGTAGTCGCGTTCCAGCGTGCGCGGATCGAACGGCGCGGCGGCGAGGACCAGGCTGTCGCGCGCCTCGAAGCGCAGGTCGAGCACCACCAGCCACGGCTCGCCCAGCAGCGCGGTGTTTTCGTGCAGGCGTGCGCCGCGGCCGTTGGCCAGCGTGTAGCGCAGGGGATTGCTTTCGTCGCGACGCGCGATGCGGTCGGGGAAGGCATGCAGCAGCAGGTTGCCCACCGCGTGGCTGTCCGGCGTGCCGCTGGCGGCGCTGCGCACGTCGAGTCGGCGGCGCCAGCCTTTCGAGGCCTGCTCGATCGCCGCCAGCGCGCCGGCATCGGCGCCGTGGCTGCGGCGGTCGCGCCAGGCGTGCAGTGCGGCCACGCGCACGCGGAAATCGTCGCTGCGCCCCTGCTCGCCGCGCAGCGGCGAGCGCGCTTCCATCAGCGCGAGCAGGTCGGCCACCAGGGCGCGCAGGTTTTCCGGTGCGCGCAACGCGGCAGCGGCGAGCCGCGGCGTGGCGCCCAGTTCCAGCATGCGCCGCCCCAGCGCGGCGATGCGGCCGTCGCCATCCAGCGCACCGAGGTTCGCCAGCAGCTCGCGCGCCTGCGCCAGCGCGCCGGCCGGCGGCGCATCCAGCCATGGCAGGGTGTCGTTGCTGCCCGCCGTGATGCCCCAGGCCGCCAGCTCCAGTGCAAGGCCGGAGAGTTCCGCCTGCGCGATCTCCGCCGTGCGCGTGGAATCGAGCCGCTTGCTCTGCGGCCACAGCCGGTAGGCCGTGCCTTCGGCCACGCGCCCCGCGCGGCCCGCGCGCTGGTCGGCCGAGGCCTGCGAGATGGCGACGGTTTCCAGGCGCGTGAAGCCGGAGTTTGGATCGAAGCGCGGCTCGCGTGCGAGGCCGGCGTCGATCACCGCGCGGATGCCCGGCAGGGTGACGCTGGACTCGGCCACGTTGGTCGCCAGCACGATGCGGCGCGTGCCTGTCCTGAGCCCGGCGAATGGGCCTGGTTCCGCGGGCGCCAGCGCCCACTGCTGCTCGGCCAGCGACAGTTCGCCGTGCAGCGGCACGATTTCGATGTGCATGCCCTCCCCTCTCCCTACGGGAGAGGGTGCCCCGGCAGGGGCGGGAGAGGGTGTGGGCGAAGCGCGATGTCCCACTCCGCCCGTACCCTCTCCCCCAACCCCTCTCCCCGAGGGAGAGGGGAGCAAAAGCTCCGCGTCGCGCGCAACGGTTTCTTCGAGGATCGCCTGCGTCCGCGCGATCTCGCGCCGCCCCGGCAGGAAGGCCAGCACGTCGCCGTCGTTCTCCGCCAGCGCCTGCCGCGCCACGCGGGCAAGGTGATGCTCCACGCCCTCCTGCGTCCGCGCCGGCGGATGCTCGATGCGCACGGGAAAACTGCGGCCGGGGCTGGTGATGCGCGGCGCGTCGAGCCAGCGCGCGATGCGCTCGCCGTCCAGCGTGGCGGACATCACCACCAGTCGAAGATCCGGCCGCAGCGTGGCCTGCACGTCCAGCGCCAGCGCGGCGCCGAGGTCGCCGGCAAGATGGCGCTCGTGGAATTCGTCGAACAGGATGGCGCCGATGCCGGCGAGTTCCGGATCGTCCTGGATCAGCCGCGTGAGGATGCCCTCGGTGACCACCTCGATGCGTGTGGCCGCGCTCACCTTCGATTCGAAGCGGATGCGGTAGCCCACCGTCTGCCCGACGTCTTCGCCCAATTGCCGCGCCATGAACTGTGCGGCGGCGCGCGCGGCGATGCGGCGCGGCTCCAGCATCACGATCCTGCCGCCGGCCAGCCATGGCGCGTCGAGCAGCGCCAGCGGCACCTGGGTGGTCTTGCCCGCGCCCGGCGGCGCCTCCAGCACCAGCCGCGGCGTCGCGGCAAGCGACGCGCGGATCTCGGGGAGCAGCGGGGCGATCGGAAAGGTCGGTTCGGCGGAACTCATGGCGCGCCGATGATACCGGCTGCCATGAGCCTGCCCGGGATCAGTGCTTCAACGGTGCGGTCTGCGTGGCGCTCGCCGGCGCCGGCGCCGGTGCGACGGCCCGCGTTTCCGTGCGCAGCGGCTTCAGCGATTCGAAGCCCTGCTGGTAGTCGTCGGTGATCTGGCGCGCCTCCTCGCTGTTGCGGATCACCCGCGGGGTGATCAGCACGATCAGCTCGGTGCGGTCGCGGTTGCGGCTGGTGGTGCCGAACAGGCGGCCGAGGATGGGCACCCGGTTGAGGCCGGGCACGCCGGTGTCGGTGGTGCCCTCGTTCTGCTGGATCAGGCCGCCCAGCAACACCGTCTGGCCGCTCTGCACCGCCACCTGGGTCTGCATGCTGCGGTCGGAGATGGTGTAGTTGCCGTTCGTGTCCTTGGTGGTGGGGTTGCTCACCTGCTGCTTGACGTCGAGGTAGACCAGGCCGCCCGGATTCACCCGCGGCACCACCTGGAGGATCACGCCGGTGTTGAGGTATTGCACCTGGCCCAGCGTGCCGATGGTGGTGCCGCCGGTGCCGAGGCCGGGGGTGATGTAGCTCTGGTTCACCGGCACCTGGTTGCCCACCTGGATCATCGCCGGCTGGTTGTTCATCACCACCAGCGAGGGCGCGGACAGCGTCTTGGTGTTGCCGCTGTTCTCCATCGCGCGCACCGCCACCTGCATCTTGCTGTTGATGAAGGAGTAGAACAGCGGCTCGCTGCCGAAGGTATTCCCGCCGCCGCCCAGCGCGGCCTGGCGATGGCGGTAGGGCTGGCCCGGGGTGATCGTGACGTTGCCGTTGGCGTCCGTGGTGCTGGTGCTGCCGGTGAGGCCTTGCAGGTACCACTGCACGCCGAACTGGAACTCGCCGGTGAGGTTCACCTCGAGGATGCGCGTCTCGATCTGCACCTGCAGCGGGATCGTGTCCAGCCGCTTGATCGCCGCCTCGATCTCGGCCCACTGCGAAGGCCGCGCGCGCACCAGCAGCTGGTTGTTCGCATCCACCGAGCCGATGCGGATGCTGCCGTCCTGCGAGACGTACTGCTGGTCCTGGCTGGCCTGGTTGGCGTTGCCGTAGGTGGTGGACGAGACCGCGCCGCCGGACACGCCGCCCAGGCCGTTGCCCAGGCCGTTGCCGCCCAGCCCGCCGCCGTTGCCGCCGATGCCGCCGGGGCCGTTGCTGATGCTGCCCAGGCCGCCGGTATTGCTGCTGCCGAAGCTGCCCGCGGCGCTGCCCATGCCGCTGGCCGAGCCGCGCGCGTTGTCGGCGCTACCCAGCGTGCCGGACGCGAGGCCGGGGCCGACTTCGCCGCCGCCGGATCCGCCGCCGCCGTTGCTGGCGTAGATCTGCGCAAGGTATTTCGCGAGGTCGGACGCCTTGATGTTGCGCACGTCGTACACGTAGGTCTGCGGCTGGTTGCCGCCGCCCTGGTCGATGCGGGCGATCCAGCCGCCCACCTCGTCCACGTAGTTCGGCTGCGTGCTGATCACCACCAGCGCATTGGTGCGCTTGATCGGGATGAAGCGCACCATGCCGGCCAGCGGCGTGTCGCCCTTGGAGCCGAACATCTCGTCCAGCTTGGGCATCAGCTGCTCGACGTCGGCGTGCTGCAGGTTGAACACGCCCACCGACATGCCGCGCAGCCAGTCCACGTCGAAGGTGCGCACGGTGCGCTGGTAGTTGGCCAGTTCCTCCGGCGTGCCGGACATCACGATCACGTTGCGGGCGGGATCGACCAGCAGCACCGCATCCGGCCGCGCGAACGGCTTGATCAGCTTCTGCATCTCCGCGGCGGCGATGTAGTGCAGCGGGAACAGCCGCGCCTGCAGGCCGCCGCTGGGCGCCGTCGCGCGGAGGCTGGGCACCAGGTTGCCGCCGACCGCGTCCTTCGCCGGCAGCACCACGTAGCTGCCGCCGCGCTCGACCAGCGCGTTGTTGGTCCACGACAGCAGCGTCTCCAGGATGGGCAGCGCCTGGTTGGCGTCCACCGGCTCCGCGGTGGAGAACGAGATGTTGCCCTGCACGCCGGGCACGATGGTGTAGTTCTTCTTCAGCAGGTCGCCCAGGATCGCCTTCACCACCGCCTGCACCGGCTGGTTCTCGAAGTTGAAGGTGACGCCGTTCGAACCGGACACCGCCGGCCGCGGCGTGGCCAGCGCCGTCGGCCGCACGAACTGGCCGCTGCCGCGGCTGATCTGCGGCAGCACCGCCGCGTTCGAGGTGGTGGTCTGGTCGTTGTCCAGCGGCAGCGGCGCGGGCACCGGCGCATGGGTGCCGGCCATCGCCTCGCGCTGCAGCGAGGCATCGTCCGGTTGCGGCGGCATGCTGGCGCAACCGGCCAGCAGGACCAGCGCCGCCAGCGCCGCGGCGCGCATCAGGCCGGATGGGTGGCGGCCCGGCGGCCGCGAACGCACGGAAGGGTACTGGTGGGACATGGTCAGTGGACTCCTTCGGGTTTCGCGGTAGTGCCGCCGGCGCGGCGCTGCAGGATGGCGGCCTTGAGTTTGCGCAGCCGCTCGAGCTGCTGCGGACTGTATTCGGGCTGCACCGGGGGCGCCGCGCCTTGACCCAGCGGCAGCACCCGCTGCACGGCGTCGGCGCCGGAAGGGCTGGATGCGGGCGCGGGTTCGGCGTCGGCTTCCGCCGCCGGTGCCGGGGCCGAGGCGGCCTTGGCGGCGTCGATGGGCGCGCCGGCAGGCAGTTTCAATTCGGTGCGGCCCTGGCTGGAGTCCAGGATCACCGAACGCGTCTTCACCTCGACCAGGCTGAGGCTGCCGTCGGGCAGCGCCTGGCCTTCGCGCAGGCGCAGTTCCTTGTGGCCGCTCGTGTCGTGCAGCAAGGCCATGCGCAGTTGCGGGGTGAGGATGATGCCGGTGAGCTGCAGGTCGCCCAGGCTGCTGCCGCCGCTGGCGACGTGCGCCTCGGGCTTGCGGTCGGGGCTGAACAGGGATTGCTGCCATACCGGCGCGAACTCCGCCAGCGGCGGCAGCAGCCTGGGCGACCTGCAGC
>NZ_NJIC01000003.1:0-35422 GCF_013620825.1 Rhodanobacter sp. PCA2
GTGAGGTGCACGGTGAACTGCGGACCGCCGCCGCCCCCGCCGCCCCCGCCGCCGCCCATGAACTGCACCGGCGTCAGCGACACGTTCAGGTCGGCCACGGTCTTGAACTGCGCGGACAGCCGGTCGACGACCTGCTGCGCGGTTTCGTGGCGGTCGTCCTTGCCGCGGCCGCGCGGCTTGAGGTCGATGAACAGGGTGGAGCGGTTGCCCACGGCGCCGCTGTTGTTGTTGCCGCCCAGGATGGTGGTGACGTCGAGCACCGTGGGATCGGCGCGCACCGCCTCGGTGATCGCCTTGGTGCGCACCGCCATCTGGGTGGGCGAGATGTTGGCGTCGGCCCGGACCTGGGCCTGCAGCAGGCCGATGTCTTCCTTGGGCATCAGGCCGCCGCCGGCGGTCATGCCCACCAGCACGGCCAGCGCGATGGTCAGCACCAGCAGGATGGGCGGCTGCCAGCGCATCAGGCGGCGATGCTTCATCGCCCAGTCCAGCCAGCGCTCGTACAGGCGCAGGAAGCCCTGGTCGAAGCGCTCGGCCCAGCGCTCCAGCCGGCCCGGCGGCGGGCGCTCCGCCGCGCTGCGCTCGTGCGCCAGCCAGCGCCCGCACAAGGCGGGCGTGAGCGTGAGCGAGACCAGCGCCGAGATCACGATGGTGGCGATCAGCGTGACCGAGAACTCGCGCATCAGCATGGTGAACATGTTGTTGCCGAACACCATCGGCCCGAACACCGCGATCAGCGACAGCGTGATCGAGACCACCGTGAAGCCGATCTCGCGCACGCCGGTGAGCGACGCCTCCAGCGCCGGCATGCCGTCCTCCATGTGGCGCACGATGTTCTCGATCACCACGATCGCGTCGTCCACCACGAAGCCCACGCACAGCACCAGCGCCACCAGCGACAGCGTGTTCAGCGTGAAACCCATCGCCCACATCAGCACGAACGCGCCGGCCAGCGACAGCGGCACGCTGAACATCGCGATCACCGTGGGCCGGGTCCGGCGCAGGAACACCAGCATCACCAGCGCCACCATCACCACGCTCATCAGCAGCGCCACGTTCACTTCGTGCAGCGCGGACTTGGTGGTGGCGGTGAGGTCGAAGATCGGGCGGATCTCCACGTCCGCCGGCAGCAGCTTGTGCAGCTCCGGCAGCCGGGCCAGGATCGCCTCCACCGTGGCCACCGAATTCGCCTCCGGCCGCTTGCTGATCTGCAGCAGCACCGCGCGCTGGTCGTTGAACCAGGCCGCGGCGTAGCGGTCCTGCTGGCCGCCGGTGACGGTGGCCACGTCGGCCAGCCGCACCGGCACGCCCTTGCGGCTGGCGACCACCAGTTTGGCGAAATCGGCCACGCTGTGCAGGGAATCGTTCGCGCTCACGGTGAGCTGGAGGTCGCCGCTGCTGAGCGTGCCCTGCGGCGCGGTGACGTTGGCCGCGCGCAGCGCGTTCGCCACGTCGTTCGCGGTGATGCCCACGTGCGCCATCGCGGCGCTGTTCAGCGCCACCCGCACCGCGTGCGGCGAGCCGCCCACCTGCACTTGGGCCACGCCGGGCACCTGCGCCACCGCGGGCTGCAGCAGCGTGTCGCTGAGGTCGTAGAGCTTGTCCGGCGACAGGCTGCTGGAGGTGACCGCCACCAGCAGGATGGGGATCTGCGAGGTGTCGAACTTGAAGTACTGCGGCGGCGGCAGCCCGGAGGGCAGGTCCGGCATCGCCGCGTTGATCGCCTGCTGCACGTCGCGCGCGGCCTGGTCCGCGTTGCGGCTCATGTCGAACAGGATCTGGATCTGCGCGCCGCCCTCGCTGGCGTTGGAGAACATCTGCTTCACGCCCGGGATGCGCCCCAGGTGCCGCTCCAGCGGCGCCATCACGGTGTTCGCCATGGTCTGCGCGTTGGCGCCGGGCGCCGAGGCGAACACCACCACGCCGGGGAACTCGATCGACGGCAGCGCCGCCACGCCCAGCAGCAGGTACGCCCAGAGACCGGCGATGGCCAGGCCGATCGCCAGCAGCGAGGTGCCGACGGGTCGTCGGATCATGGGGCCGAAGATGTTCACGTGTCCTCCTTGGCGCGCAAGCATGGCAGGAGAACACCGCCGACCGACAGGGGCATGCCAGGGTTCCCGATCATTGCGCCCTTTATGCCCTATGCGGCGGCGCGGCGTATGTGCCTGAAGGGGGGCCCTGCCGAAAGGCAGGGAATGCGGCCGCCGCGCTCACTCCGGCAGCGCCGGCACCTGCTGCGCCAGCAGGCGCTGGCGGCGGATCTCCTCGCGCAATGCCTTGCGCTTCGCCTTGCGCCCGCGGCGGTCGTGCTGCCACAGGTAGATCGCCGGCGTGCTCAGCAGCGTCAGCAGCTGCGAGACGAACAGGCCGCCCAGGATCGCGATGCCCAGCGGCTGGCGCATCTCGGAGCCGGCGCCGAAGCCCACCGCCAGCGGCAGCGCCGCGCCCATCGCCACCAGCGTGGTCATGGTGATCGGGCGGAAGCGCACCAGCGCCGCCTCGCGGATCGCCGCCGGCGCATCCATGCCGTGCTCGCGCTCGGCGACCAGGGCGAAGTCCACCATCAGGATCGCGTTCTTCTTCACGATGCCGATCAGCATCAGCACTGCGATCACCGACATCATGGTGAGCTGGGTGTGGGTGAGCAGCATGGCCAGGAACGCGCCCGCGCCCGCCGCCGGCAGCGTGGACAGGATGGTCAACGGGTGGATCAGGCTCTCGTACAGGATGCCCAGCACCACGTACATCGCGCCTATCACCGCGAGCAACAGCAGCAGCGAGTTGGTCAGCGCCTCCATCATGTTCTGGTTCTGGCCGGTGTATTTCTTCTGCACGCCGGCCGGCAGGTGCGCGGCGAACATCGCCTGGTCCACCAGCTTCACCCCTTCCGCCTGGGTCACGCCGTCGGCCAGGTTGTAGCTGATCGAGCCCGACTCGATCTGGTCGTAGTGGCGCACGCTCACCGGCGCGATGTTCGGCCGGATGTGCGCCACCGCGGACAGCGGGATCATGGCGCCCTTGCCGTTGCGCACGTAGGTGTTGAGCAGCGCCTCCGGGCTCAGCGTGTCGGCCTTGTCCGAGGTCAGCACCACGCGGTACTGGTTGATGTCGGAATAGATCGTGGAGATCTGGTTCTGGCCGAAGCCGTCGTACAGCGCCGAATCGATCGCCGCCATGCTGACGTGCAGGCGCGCCGCCGCTTCGCGGTCCACCGCCAGCAACTGCTGCTTGCCGATGCCGTCGAAGCTGGAGGTGACGTTGCGGAACTGCTTCATGCCGCGCATCACGCGCTCCAGGTTCAGCGTGGGCTGCTGCAGCGGCGCGCCGTCCAGACTGCTGAGCTGGAACGAATACTGCCCCGCGCCGCCGCCTCCGCCGCCATCGCCGCTGATGAACTGCGACGCGCTGAGCGACACGTCGAGGTCGGCCACGTCCTTGAACTTCTTGCCCAGCCGCTCCACCACCTTGTCCACGGAATCGCGCCGTTCGCCCGGCTGGTCGCCCAGCGGCTTGAGGTCGATGAACAGGCTGGCCTGGTTCGCCGTGGCGCCGCTGTCGCCGCCCGACCACGCGGTGACGTCGAGCACCGCCGGGTCGGCCTGGATCTGCGCCGCCACGTCCCGGGTGCGCTTCATCATCCGCGCCGGCGAGGTGTTCGGGGCGGCGGTGATCTCGGCGTCGATCAGGCCGGTGTCCTCCCGCGGCATCAGGCCGCCGCCGGCGGTCTTCACCACCAGCATCGCCAGGCCGATCGTCAGCCCCAGCAGGATGAGCGGTTGCCAGCGCATCAGCCGGCGATGGCGCATCGCCCAGTCCAGGCCGCGCTCGTAGACGCGCAGGAAGCCGCGGTCGAAACGCTCGGCCCAGCGTTCCAGCCGGCCCGGCTGGCGCGCGGCCTGCATGTCGTCGCCGGCCAGCCAGCTGCCGCACAGCGCCGGCGTGAGCGTGAGCGAGACCAGCGCGGAGATCACGATGGTGGCGATCAGGGTCACCGAGAACTCGCGCAGCATCACGATGAACATGTTGTTGCCGAATACCATCGGCCCGAACACCGCGATCAGCGACAGCGTGATCGAGACCACCGTGAAGCCGATCTCGCGCACGCCGGTGAGCGACGCCTCCAGCGCCGGCATGCCCTTCTCCATGTGCCGCACGATGTTCTCGATCACCACGATCGCATCGTCCACCACGAAGCCCACGCACAGCACCAGCGCCACCAGCGAGAAGATGTTCAGCGTGAAGCCGAGCAGCCACATCGTGATGAACGCGCCGGCCAGCGACAGCGGCACGCTGAACATCGCGATGATCGTGGGCCGCCGGCGGCGCAGGAACACCAGCATCACCACCGCCACCATCACGATGCTCATCAGCAGCGCCACCTCCACCTCGTGCAGCGCCGACAGCGTGGTGGGCGTGAGGTCGAAGATCGGGGTGATCTTCACGTCGGCCGGCAGCAGGTTGCGCAGCTCGGGCAGCCGCGCCCGGATCGCCTGCACCGTGGCCACCGCATTCGCCTCCGGCCGCTTGGTGATGCGCAGCACCACCGCGCGATGCTCGTTGAACCAGGCCGCGGCGTACTTGTCCTGCTGCCCATCGGTGACCGCCGCGACGTCGGACAGGCGCACCGGCACGCCCTTGCGGCTGGCGATCACCAGCCGGGCGAAATCATGGGCGCTGTGCAGCGAATCGTTCGCGGTCACCGTCATCTGGGTGGCGCCGCTGCCCAGCGAACCCTGCGGCGAGGTGACGTTCGCCGCGCGCAGCGCGTTCGCCACGTCGTTCGCGGTGATGCCGGCATGCGCCAGCGCCGCGGTGTTCAGCGCCACCCGCACCGCATGCGGCGCGCCGCCGCCCACATCCACCAGGCCCACCCCGGGTATCTGCGCCACCGCTGGCTTCAGCAGCGTGTCGGTGAGGTCGTAGAGCTTGTCCGGCGGCAGGCTGGTCGAGGTCAGCGACACCAGCAGGATCGGGATCTGCGAACTGTCCGCCTTGAAATACGCCGGCGGGCTGGGCAGCTGCGGCAGGTCCGGCAGCGCCGCGTTGATCGCCGCCTGCACGTCGCGCGCCATCTTGTCCGGACTGCGGCCGAAGTTCAGCTGCAGCGAGATCTGCCCGTTCCCCTCGATGGAATTGGAGAACATGTGCGCCACCCCGGGAAGACGCCCCAGGTGCCGTTCCAGCGGAGCCACCACGGTGTTCGCCATGGTCTGCGCGCTCGCCCCCGGCAACTGCACGTACACCGCCATGAACGGGAATTCCATCGACGGGAACGCCGCCACGCCCAGCAGCAGGTACGCCCAGAATCCGGCAATCGCCAGCCCCATCGCCAGCAGCGAAGTGCCGACAGGGCGGCGGATCATGGGGGCGAAGATGTTCAGGTGTCCTCCGTGGCGCGCAGGCATGGCACGCGAACACATGCGACCTGCAGGCGCATGCACGGGTTCCCGGTCATGCCCTCTTTATGCCCCACGCGGGGGCGGCGCGGATGTGCCTTTAGGGGGGCCCTGCCGAAAGACAGGGTTTGTTTCCCTCGCTTGTGGTTTTGTTGTTTGCGCGAGCGAGAGTGGATTCGGGTGATGAGTTGTCGTGTTTCCACGAAGTTCCAGAGCGGTTTCGTGCGTCCTTCGGACGCCCGAGTTCCTTTCTCTTTGCGTGCCCAAAGAGAAAGGAACCAAAGAGAAATGGCACCCCGATGGCGCGCCCTCCAGGCATCCTGCCTTCCGGGTGCGCGGGCGGGTTACGGGGTTTTTCGACAGCACATCCTGTGCTGGCGAAAAACTGGCCGGCATCCCTGCCGGCCATCCTGCGGACTTTCCTTCACCCACCCGCCGCGCCATAGGGGCCCCGGTAAAGCAGCGCGCTCCCGGCGCGCAGAAGCAACGGCAGAGCCAAGGATGGTCTGATTAATCGACTACCTGCTCGTCATTCCTGCGAAAGCAGGAATCCAGTGCCGTTGTGTTTCGTGACTTACAGGCACTGGATCCCTGCTTTCGCAGGGATGACGAGCAAAATCAAAAGCGAAGCGCGGCGATCTCGCGACGCTTCGCTGTCGCTGTCGCTGTCGCTGTCGCTGTCGCTGTCGCTGTCGCTGTTGCTGTTGCTGTTGCTGTTGCTGTTGCTGTTGCCGTTGCTTCTGGCGCGCACGATGCGCGCCTGCTTTTCCGGGGCCCCTCGGCGGCGGTGAGTCGTGGACGATCAGGCCGCGCAGCGGGCGAGGCCACGACGGCCTCGCCTTTTCGCGCGGGCAGGAGGCCCGCTCGAAAAGCCCGGCCGCGACTCACGCACTTGCCGGGCATGGATGCCCGGCAAGCGCCGCCGCGGGGTGTCGTTTTCTCTTGGCTACTTCTCTTTTGGACAAGCAAAAGAGAAGTAGCTCGCGCGCCCAACGGGCGCACGAAACCGCTCTGGATGCCAGCATCCGACGCAACACCGCAGGCCATCCCTGGCCCGCCGAAACTCAACGCGCCGTCGGCCTATACCGCAAGGTCAACATCCAAGTCCGCCCCGGCTGGTTGTAGTACCAGACCGTTTCATAGTGGTGACCGAAGGCGTTGGCGAGCTTTCCTTCCACCTGCCAGTCCGGCGCGAACTGCCAGTTCGCGCGCAGCGCCAGCGTGCCGTAGCCGCCCAGGCGGTGCGTGTTGGCGACGTCGTCGTAGCTGTGGCCCGCGAGGTACCAGGTGCTGCCCACGCCGAACGCGCCGAAGCGGCGGTCGATGTCCAGGCGCGCGGTGCGCTCGGGGCGGCGCGGCAGCAGCTTGCCGTTGTCGGCGCCGCCGTCGTCGTTCTTCGGCTGCTGCAGGGTGAGGTAGCCCTGCACCTGCCAGCCGGCCAGCGTGGCGCCGAGCTGGCCTTCCACGCCGCGGATGCGGGCGCGGCTGATGTTGAACGGCACGTAGTTCTGCGCCGGGTCGAGCACGATCATCCGGTTGATGCGCGTCTCGTACGCGTTCACCGCCCAGTGCCAGCCGGCCAGCTGCTGCTGCAGGCCCAGCTCGGTGCTGTGCGAGGTTTCCGGCTTCAGCTCGGGATTGGCCGAGGGCGTGCCGAAGAACGGCGGGTAGTACAGGTCGTTGAAGGTGGGCGCGTGGAACGCGCTGCCGTAGCTGGCGGACAGGCGCAGGCCGTGGTCGAACGCGTAGCCCCAGGCCAGCGCGCCGGTGCTGTGGTTGCCGAACTGGCTGTCGTGGTCGCGACGCACCGAGGCCTGCAGCTCGTTGCGGCCGAACGTGCCCTGGTATTGCGCGAACACGCCGGTGTCGCTGCGGCGGCTTTCGAGGTAGGCGGTGCTGCTGTCCACGTGGTCCTGCTGCCAGTCCGCGCCCACGGTCAGCAGCTGGTTCGCGGCCAGCGCGACGTCGTTCTGCCACGAGGCCTGGTTGCGGCGCGAGTTGGCGTAGCCGGTCTGCTGCAGCGGGTAGTACTGGCCGTAGTAGCTGCCCTGGTAGTAGGTGGTGGCAAGGTCCTTGCCCTGGCCCGCGTTCAGCGTCACCTTCCACGCTTCCAGCGGCGAGAAGCTCAGGCGCGCGCCGGCCACGCGCTGCTCGTTGACCGCGCGGTTGCTGCCGTAGGGGCTGCCCGCGTATTCCACGAAGCTCTTGCTGCGCAGCCAGTCGCCCGCGAGCTCGGCGCCGTTGTTCCAGCGGTAGCCGGCGTTGAGGGCGCCGTTCCAGTTGCGGAACGCGTCGTTGCGCGGATCGTCGGCGAAGCAGCCGGCCATCGCCTCGGCCGCGCCCATGCGGCAGGCGGGGAAGCCGCTGGTGTACTGGCCGCCCAGGCTGAGGTTGTACCAGGCGTGCGCGTCGCCGCCGGAGATGCCCGCGCTGGCGCCGGCCAGGCCGTGGCTGCCCGCGGTCACGCTGAGCGAGGGCGCGAGGCCGCCGTTCGGCTGGCCGTGGCGGGTGAAGATCTGGATCACGCCGCCGATCGCGTCGGAGCCGTACAGGCTGGAACGCGGGCCGCGCACGATCTCGATGCGCTCGATCTGCTCCACCGGGATCTGTTCCAGCCGGGCGAAGCCGGCGGTGGCCGAGCCGATGCGGATGCCGTCCACCAGCACCAGGGTGTGGGTGGAATTGGTGCCGCGCAGGAACAGCGTGCCCAGTTGGCCGAGGCCGCCGCTCTGCGCGAAGTTGATGCCCGGCAGGCCGGTGAGCAGGTCCTGCACCGACAGCGGCTGCAGGCGCTCGATGTCGGCGCGGGTGATCACGCTGACCGAGGACAGCGCGTCGTCCGCGGTGATCGGCGTGCGCGTGGCAGTGACGATCACCGGGTTCAACGTGCTCGCGTCGTTCTGGTCGGCGGCGTGGGCGGCGGGTAGGCAGCACAGCAGCGCCGCGGCCAGCAGGGTCTTCTTCACGTCTCGTTCCTCGGCCGCACACCCGCGCGGCACATAGCGTTCAACGGGCCGGCAAGCGGGAACGGGGAAGGCGGAAGCAGGCAGGTACGGCAAGGCCGGACGCGTCTGTCCAGCCTCGCCCACCGCGAGCCAGCAGTCATGTCCGGGCCGGTCTCCGGGCTTGCGAGCGACGATTTCTCCATCGTCCTGCGTGGCGCCTTCCCGAGCCTTGGGCTCAGTGGCGTTGGCCGCGCATGTGCTCGCCTACCGTTGCGGGGGCAGCGCCGGAATGGTGGCAGGACCACGCACCGGCTTCCCGTTTCATCCCTCGGGCGACGGCCGTCGGGACACCTGAACAAGGAAAGTTTAACTTTGGATGGCCATACGCGGCAATGTGCCGGCCTGCGGCGCGGCGGCGCAGCGCTCAGACAGCGCTGCCGCCTATCCAGCTCCGCCGCACGCGGCAATCGGCATCCATCACGACCAGGTCGGCGCGGTAGCCCACCGCGATGCGGCCGTGGCTGGCGCCCAGGCCCAGGAAATCGGCGGGATAGGTGCTGGCCATGCGCACCGCCTCGTCCAGCGGCAGGCCAAGCAGGTCGACGGTGTTGCGCACGGCGCCGGCCATGTCCAGCGCGGAACCGGCGAGCACGCCGTTCGCGGTCTGGCAGATGCCGTCCTTCGCGATGATGGTTTCGCCGTTGAGCACGTAGCTTGGGTCGTCCGCACCCACCGGCGGCATCGCGTCGGTGACCAGCAGCGTCTTGCCGCGCGGCTTGGCGGCGACGGCGTTGCGCAGGCTGGCGGGATGCACGTGGTGGCCGTCGACGATGATGCCGCACCAGCTGCCGGGATCGTCCAGCGCCGCGCCCACCACGCCGGGCTCGCGGCTGCCGAGCGGCGTCATCGCATTGAACAGGTGGGTGAAGCCGCGCACGCCGGCGGCGAGCACGGCGCGGATGGTGGCGTGGTCTGCCGCGGTGTGGCCCGCGTTGACGATCACGCCCGCGGCGGCCAGCCGCGCGATGATCTCGTGCGGCACGCGCTCCGGCGCCAGCGTGACCAGCCGCACGCCGCGATGCGGCGCGCAGAGCATGGCGAGTTCCTCCTCGCCCGGCACGTGGAACCATTTCGGGTCGTGCACGCCCTTGCGCTCGGGCGCGAGGTACGGGCCTTCCAGGTGGACGCCGAGCAGGCCCGGCACGCCTTCGTCGAACGCCTGCTCCACCGCGGCCAGCGCGGCGCGCATCACCTCGGTGCTGTCGCTGATCAGGGTAGGCAGGAAACCCGTGGTGCCGAACTTGCGATGCGCGGCGCCGATGGTGCGGATCGTCGCGACCGTGGGCGCGGCGTTGAACAGCGCGCCGCCGCCGCCGTTCACCTGCACGTCGATGAAGCCGGGCACCAGCAGCGCACCGCCCAAGTCCTGCACCTGCGCGGCGCGCACGGCGGCGTGGTCGCCGGGCAGCAGCGCGGCGATGCGTTCGCCCTCGACGAGCACAGCGAGATCGTCGCGCCAACCGTGGGCAGTGAGGACGCGGGCGTGGGTGAGGGCAGTGGTCATGGCGGATGCCTGGATGGGAACGAGGAACGGATTTGCTCCCTCCCCTGTTGGCAGGGGAGGGCTGGGGTGGGGTACCCCCTCCCGGCCTCCCCCTGCCTTGCAGGGGGAGGAGGAAAGCAGGTCAGACGGTCTCGGTGACCTTGTTGAGGTGCGGCGGCACGTCGGGGTTGAAACCGCGGCGCAGCGCCAGCGCGCTGGCGGCGCGGTAGAAGCTCTGGATGGTCAGCAGCGGCGTGCAGATCGCCGGCAGGCCGGAGGCAAGCGGCAGGAAGCCTTCGCCGGCAAGGCCCGGCGCGGCCACCAGCACGTGCGCGCCGCGGCTGCGGAATTCGTTCGCCACGGCCAGCGTGCTTTCCAGCGTGCCGTCGTCCTGGGCGAAGCACAGCACCGGGAAGTCCGGGCCGACCAGGGCCATCGGGCCGTGCTTCACCTCGGCGGCGCTGAACGCCTCCGCGTGCAGGCCGCAGGTTTCCTTGAACTTCAGCGCCGCTTCCAGCGCGGCCGCGAAGCCGAAGCCGCGACCCACCACGAACAGGTTGTGCGCGTTGGCGAGGCCGTCGACCAGCGGCGACCAGTCCGCGTCCCAGCCCTTGCGCAGCGCCCCGGGCAGGGCCTCCAGCGCGGCGAGCAGCTTGGCGTCGCCGTGCCAGCGCGCGCACAGGTGCAGGATCGCGGCCAGCGCGGCGACGTAGCTCTTGGTGGCGGCGACGCTGCGTTCCGGACCGGCGTGCAGCGGAATCACCGTATCGGCGATCGCGGCCAGCGGCGAATCCTCCACGTTGACCATCGCCACCACGCGCGCGCCGGCGGTTTTCGCGGCCTGCGCGTTGCGCACCAGGTCGGGGCTCTTGCCCGACTGCGAGATCGCGATGAACAGCGCGCCCTCCCAGCGTTGCGGCGCCGCGTACACCGAGGTGACCGACGGCGACGCCGAGGCGGTGACGATGCCGAGCTGGGTCTCGAACACGTACTTCGCATAGGCCGCGGCGTGGTCGGAGCTGCCGCGCGCACAGGTGACGATGAAGCGCGGCGGCTGCGCCCGCAGCTCGGCGGCAAGCGCGCCCACCACGCCCTCGTTGGCGGTGAACTGACGCGCCACCACGTCGGCGGATTCGTGCGCTTCGCGGTACATCAAGGTGTCGCTGGCTTGCATGGGGACTCTCTTTCGCAGTGGAACCCGCCGTCCACGGCGGAGGGGAACGGGTACGGCCGGCGCGCGTCAGTCCGCGTGCAGCTCGGCCACGAAGTCGTAGATGTCGCCGCGGTACCAGGAGCAGGTGAACTCGACCACGCGGCCGTCGTCCAGGAAGCTGCGCCGCTCGATGTTGAGGCCGGCGCTGCCGGGAGCCACGTGCAGCAGGCGCGCGTGCTGCGGGCCCAGCGACACCGCGCGCAGGCGCTGCAGTGCGCGCTTGGGGCGGCAACCCAGCGACTCCAGCACCTCGTACAGCGAATCGCGCACCAGCATGGGATCGGGCAGCACGCTGGCCGGCACCACGCTGCGCTCGATCGCCAGCGGTTCGTCCTGGCCGTAGCGCACGCGGTGCAGCCGCGCCACCAGCGAGCCGGGCGACAGGTTCATCGCCATCGCCTCTTCCGGCGTCACCTCGCCCACGCTGCGCTCGAAGAATTCCGAGCGCGGGTGCAGGCCGCGGTCGCGCAGGTCCTCGGTGAAGCTGGACAGCCGCGACATCGGCTTGACGATGCGCTCGGCGATGAAGGTGCCGGCGCCGTGGCGCTGGGTGAGCAGGCCTTCCTCGACCAGGCCGGCGATCGCCTTGCGCACGGTGACGCGCGACAGCTTCAGCGCCTGCGACAGGTCGCGCTCGCTGGGCAGCGCCTGGCCCGGCTCGATCGCCCGCTGCTCCACCACGTTGCGGATCGCGTGGCGCAGCCGCAGGTAGGCCAGCGGCTGGTGGCTGGTGGGGTCGCGGCAGATGCGGCGGTATTCGCGGGCCAGGGCGGTTTCCATATGCAGAAGATACCAATAGCAAACCATTGGCCGCAAGCGGACCGCCTTCACTTTTCCTCCACGACGACGAAATCCCGTCACCGCAGTGACATCCGGACAGCAGATGAATTCGTATGCAGACACATGCTTGCTCTGGTATTTCACTGGTACTATCGTTGCCGAACGGGCCGACTCCCCCGGCCCGCCCACCCCCGTAACGAGGTGATTGCGTGACGGCTACTTTCCAGACGGTCGACAGCTTCGACCTGGTGATCTTCGGCGGCACCGGCGATCTCGCCCTGCGCAAGCTGCTGCCGGCCCTGTTCCACCGCTATGCGGACGGCCAGATCCCCGCCGGCAGCCGCATCATCGGCGTGGCCCGCGAGCCGCTGGACGATGCCGGCTACCGCAAGCTGCTGCGCGAGTCGCTGGCCGGCAACGGCGCCGACCCCGCCAGGCTCGACGCCTTCCTGCAGCAGGTGGGCTACCGCCCGCTGGATGCGCGCAAGGACGAGGGCTGGGAGGCGTTCGCCGCGCTGATCAAGGAGCAGCCGGAGCACGTCCGCGTGTTCTACCTCTCCACCTCGCCCGAGCTGTTCGAGGACATCTGCCGCCGGCTGGGCCAGTGCGGCCTGAACGGCGAGGGCTCGCGCGTGGTGCTGGAGAAGCCGATCGGCCGCGACCTCGCCAGCGCGAACCGCATCAACGACGCGGTCGGCAAGGTGTTCGCCGAGTCGCAGACCTACCGCATCGACCATTACCTCGGCAAGGAAACGGTGCAGAACCTGCTGGCGCTGCGCTTCGGCAACGCGCTGTTCGAACCGCTGTGGAACGCCAGCCACATCGACCACGTGCAGATCACCGTGGCCGAAACGCTGGGCCTGGGCCGCCGCGCCGGCTACTACGACCGCGCCGGCGCGCTGCGCGACATGGTGCAGAACCACCTGCTGCAGCTGCTGTGCATGGTGGCGATGGAGCCGCCCGCCTCGCTCACGCCCGACTCGGTGCGCGACGAGAAGCTCAAGGTGCTGCGCTCGCTGAAGACCATCGACGAAAGCAACGCGAGCCAGCTCACCGTGCGCGGCCAGTACCGCGCCGGCGTGGCCGAGGGCCAGTCGGTGCCGGGCTATCCGGACGAGCTGGACGGCGCGAAGTCGGACACCGAGACCTTCGTGGCGGTGAAGGCCGAGATCGAGAACTGGCGCTGGGCCGGCGTGCCGTTCTACCTGCGCACCGGCAAGCGCCTGCCCGAGCGCGTGTCCGAGATCGTGGTGGCGTTCAAGCCGGTGCCGCATTCGATCTTCGGCGCCAGCGCCGGCCACCTGGCGCAGAACCGCCTGGTGCTGCGCCTGCAGCCGGACGAGGGCGTGAAGCTGTGGCTGACCATCAAGGACCCAGGCCCGGGCGGCCTGCGCCTGCGCCACGTGCCGCTGGACATGAGCTTCGCCGAAGCCTTCGGCGTGGCGCAGCCCGACGCCTACGAGCGCCTGCTGCTGGACGTGGTGCGCGGCAATCCCACCCTGTTCATGCGCCGCGACGAGGTCGAGGCGGCCTGGCGCTGGGCCGATCCCATCCTCGCCGCCTGGGCCGCCGGCGGCGAACCGCCGCGTCCCTACGCTTCCGGCAGCTGGGGCCCCAGCGCGTCGGTGGCGCTGATCGAGCGCGACGGCCGCACCTGGCACGAGGACAGCGAGTAAGCCGCCATGTCCAACGTGACCACGCACAGCTTCACCCAATGCGGCGCACAGGCCGCGGCGCTGGCCGAACGCGTCGCCGCGCAGTTGCGCGATGGCATCGCGGCGCGCGGCCAGGCCGTGATCGCGGTCTCCGGCGGCACCACGCCGAAGGATTTCTTCGCGCGCCTGGCGCGCGAGGCGCTGGACTGGGCCAAGGTCACCGTCACCCTGGTCGACGAACGCTGGGTGCCGGACACCGACGCGCGCTCCAACGCGGGGCTGGTGCAAGCCACGTTGCTGCAGCATGCCGCCCGCGCCGCCCGCTTCGTGCCGCTGTACACCGGCGCGGCCACGCCGGAAGCGGGGCAGGCCGAAGCCGAGGCGCGCATCGCCGCGCTGCCCGCGCCGTTCGACGTGGTGGTGCTGGGCATGGGCGACGACGGCCACACCGCCTCGTTCTTCCCCGGCGGCGACCATCTGGCCGAGGCGCTGGACCCGCAGGGCAGCGCGAAAGTGCTGCCGATGCAGGCGCCCGGCGCCGGCGAGCCGCGCATCACGCTCACCCTGCCCGTGCTGCTGGACACCCGCGCGCTGTACCTGCTGGTGACCGGCGAGAAGAAGCGCGACCTGCTGGCGGATGTGCGGCTGGGGTTGGCGGAAGCGAAGCATTATCCCGTGAGCGCTGTTGTGCAGCAGGATCGCGTGCCGCTGGCGGTGTATTGGTGTTCTTGAACCTCCCTGCAGGCAGGGTGCTCCAGAGCCGGAGCGCCGTGCCTGATGTCAAAAACGGGCTCCTGCCCGTTTTTGGCTCGCCTGTGCCGGGCGCAGCCCGGCGCAGGCTCCGCCGAAGCAGGCGCGCAGCGCCTGTTTCGCGGCGGGCCATCGATGGCCCGCTGTCCCGCTCCGTTTGTTGATTCCCGGAACCGTGCCATGCCTCTCCACCCCATCCTCGCCGAAGTCACCGCCCGCATCGCCGAGCGCAGCCGCGCATCGCGCAGCGCCTACCTCGCGCGCATCGACGCCGCACGCGGCGAAGGTCCGCACCGGCGCCGGCTGTCCTGCGGCAACCTCGCGCACGGCTTCGCCGCCTGCGGCGCCGACGACAAGGCCGCGCTGCGCGCGGGCAGCGTGCCCAACCTCGGCATCGTCACCGCGTACAACGACATGCTCTCGGCGCACCAGCCGTACGAGCACTATCCCGAGCTGATCCGCCGCGTGGCGCGCGAGGCCGGCGTCACCGCACAGGTGGCCGGCGGCGTGCCGGCGATGTGCGACGGCGTCACCCAGGGGCGTGCCGGCATGGAGCTGAGCCTGTTCTCGCGCGAAGTGATCGCGATGGCCACCGCGGTGGCGCTGTCGCACGACATGTTCGACGCCGCGCTGTTCCTCGGCATCTGCGACAAGATCGTGCCGGGCCTGATGATCGGCGCGCTGAGCTTCGGCCACCTGCCCGCGATGTTCGTGCCCGCAGGCCCGATGCCCAGCGGCATCAGCAACGACGCCAAGACCGCGGTGCGCCAGCGCTACGCCGAAGGCAAGGCCACGCGCGACGAACTGCTGGAAGCCGAGGCGGCCTCCTACCACGCGCCCGGCACCTGCACCTTCTACGGCACCGCGAACTCCAACCAGATGCTGATGGAGATCATGGGCCTGCACCTGCCGGGCGCCAGCTTCGTCAACCCGAACACGCCGCTGCGCGACGCGCTGACCGAGGCCGCGGTGCGCCGCGCCGCCGCGCTCACCGCGCAGGGCGACGAATACACCCCGCTGGGCCGCATGTTCGACGAGCGCAGCGTGGTCAACGGCGTGGTGGGCCTGCACGCCACCGGCGGCTCCACCAACCACCTGCTGCACCTGGTGGCGATGGCGCATGCGGCCGGCATCACGCTCACGCTGGAGGATTTCGACGCGCTGTCCGGCGTGGTGCCGCTGATGGCGCGCGTGTATCCGAACGGCCACGCCGACGTGAACCACTTCCACGAGGCGGGCGGCATGCCCTTCCTGATCGGCTCGCTGATCGACGCCGGCCTGCTGCACGGCGACGCGCACACGGTGTGGGGCAAGGGGCTGGACGCCTACCGCAAGATGCCCGCGCTGGACGCGGACGGCAAGCTCGCATGGAACGACGTCGCCGCCAGCGGCAACCTCGACGTGCTGCGCCCGGCGAGCGAACCGTTCCGCGCCGACGGCGGCCTGCGCGTGCTGCAGGGCAACCTCGGCCGCGCGGTGATCAAGGTGTCCTCGGTGCCCGGCGACCGCCTGGTGATCGAGGCGCCCGCGGTGATCTTCCACGAGCAGAACGAGGTGCAGGCCGCGTTCGACCGCGGCGAGCTGAACCGCGATTTCGTGGCCGTGGTGCGCTTCCAGGGACCGAAGGCGATCGGCATGCCCGAACTGCACAAGCTCACCCCGGTGCTGGGCGTGCTGCAGGCGCGTGGCCACCGCGTGGCGCTGGTCACCGACGGCCGCATGTCCGGCGCCTCCGGCAAGATTCCCGCGGCGATCCACGTCACCCCCGAAGCGGTCGACGCCGGACCGCTGGGCAAGCTGCGCGACGGCGACGTGGTACGGCTGGACGTCATCGCCGGCACGCTGGAAGCGAAGGTGGATGCCGCCGAGTGGGCCGCACGCGAACAGGTGCACGCCGATCTCTCCGCGCACCACGTCGGCATGGGCCGCGAACTGTTCGCCAGCCTGCGCAACGCGGTGGGCGCGGCCGACGCCGGCGCCACCATCTTCGCCCGGCACGACCGCCACCACGCCGCCGACGCCTGAATCCCTTCCCACCGTTCGCCCTGAGCGCAGGCCCGCAGGGCCGCAGTCGAAGGGCACCTTCCCCATCAACATCAAGCCCATGAACAGCCAAGACCACAAGCAGACCGTACTCGCCGAAATCCTCGCACTCGCCCCGGTGGTGCCGGTGGTGATCATCGACGACGTGGCCCACGCCGTGCCGATGGCGCGCGCCCTGGTCGCCGGCGGCATCCCCAGCATCGAGGTGACGCTGCGCACGCCGGCCGCGCTGGACGCGATCCGCGCCATCGCCGCCGAAGTGGAAGGCGCCGTGGTGGGCGTGGGCACCGTGCTCGACGCCCAGCAGCTCGAAGCGGCGCGTGCCGCCGGTGCGCGCTTCGCGGTGTCGCCGGGCGTCTCGCCGAAACTGCTCGACGCCGCCGATGCCAGCGCGCTGCCCCTGCTGCCCGGCGTCGCCACCGCGGGCGAGGCGATGAGCCTGCTGGAACGCGGCTACAAGCACCTCAAGCTGTTTCCCGCCGTGCCGGTGGGCGGCGCGAAGCTGCTGGCCGCCTGGGCCAGCCCGCTGCCGCAGATCCGCTTCTGTCCCACCGGCGGCATCGGCCTCGCCAGCGCGCCCGACTTCCTCGCCCTGCCCAACGTGGCCTGCGTGGGCGGCTCCTGGCTCACGCCGAAGGACAAGCTCGTGGCCGGCGACTGGGCCGGCATCGAGCAGCTCGCGCGCGAGGCGGCGGCGCTGCGCACGCGCTGATCAACCGGCGTCGGCCTGGGCGTCGCGGGCGATAGCGGCGAGCCGGCGCGCGTGCTCGCGCACGTCCTTCGGCCAGCCGCGGGTGTGGCGGTTGAAGGCGTCGCGATCGCCGCGCCACAGCGCGCGCGAGGCTTCCTCGTAGCCCGCGAGGTCGCCGGCCACCACGCTCATGAAACGGTCGGCGGCTTCACCGGCCAGGCGCGCGCGGTCCTTCGCGCTGCCGTTGCGCCGCGCATCCTCCACCAGCTTGCGCAGCGTGACCGATGCGCCGCCCGGCTGGCTGTTCAACCAGTACCAGTGGCGCGGCAACAGGGTCACCTCGCGCGCCACCACGCCCAGCCTGGGACGGCCCGCGCCGCGCGGCGCATCGCTGTCCGCGGGGGGTTGCAGGCGGCCCAGCACCTCGTCGGCGCTGCCGCGGAAATCGATCTCCACCGGCTGGCCGGTGCCGTCGTCGAGGATGGTTGGCGTGCGTGCGGGATGCCGGTCGAGCAGGCGCTTCACCGCCAGCGCCACGTCGGCGAGCGGGCCGGAGGCGATCAGCGCGTGGCCGTCGAAGGCGGTGCAGGTGGGGAGGTCGTGCGGGGACATGGGTTTGATCCGGGTGAAATCAGGCGCTGATTATGCCCGGGTGAAAAGCGTTGTCAATAACACCCGGGCATAATATGGACCCGTTGGCGGCATCGCGCCCGCATCAATGGGTGAAGTAGTACATCGCGGCGCCCGGCTTCAGCGGCTCGGGGCAGCCGTAGCGCGCGGCTTCGGCTTCCAGCTTCGCGTCGTCGGCTTCGACGTGGTTGGCCAGGCGCTCCTGCACCGTCATTCCTTGCACGGCCTCGATCTTGGGGCAGTGCGAATCGATGGCGCCGAAATGGCTGGCGACAACGCGCACCACGCCTGCGACGCCCTGCATGCGCGGATCGGCCATGCGGAACGCCGGCATGCCGCGTATCGGCTGGCTGCTGCCGGGTACGCGCACGTTCTGCTGCCCATAATCCGAGCCGGACAGCTGCCCGCCGCCAGCAACGTAATCGGGCGTGGTGACGACCAGGCTGTCGATGGAACGCGGCGCCGCAGGCGGCGCTGGCGGCGTGGCCTGCGCCGTCGCGTAGGCAGGTCGGGCCACCGGTGCAGTGCGATGCGTCGGGGATGCGGCTGGCGCGGATCGCGGCTGTGCGGCTGGCCTGAGTGGTTCGGCCGGCTTGTTTCGCGGCGGAAGCAAACGCACGACGAGCGCATCCGGCGGTGTAGCCGGTGTCTGCGCAACAGACCAGCGCCAGCCCGGCGACGGCGCGAGCAGGAAGGCGAGGAAGCCCAGGTGGAGCAACAGCACCGCCGCCAGCATGGCGACGCGCATCCAGCGCAGGCGCGGCGCTCCATGTTCCGCCGATGGCTTCCGTCCATTCATGCTGCGAGGCTCCATCCCCAGGCGGCGTCGCCAAACGGCGAACTGGCCTTGGCAAAGACCGGGCTCGCACCGGTTGGTTCCGCGCCGGCATGGCAGGCCGTGCGAACCGCGCGGGCCGACCGCCATCGGCGCCGACTTGGCTGGCGTGCAACGATCGCACGTTGCACGCCGGCCCGTGCAACATGCCGCCGCGCTACTTCGCGTTGACCACCGGCGCAGGCTGGGCGCCGACGATGAAGGTGCAGTTCGCGTCCTTGTTGGCGCATACCGAGGACTGCATCTTGATGCGCTCCATCTCGACGAACTGCGCGGGATCGAGGTTCATCGCCACGCGGTAGGCGTTGTCCGCTTCCGCACGGCTCAGCTCGGCCGCCTTGCGCGCCTGCTCGGCCAGGTCGCGCTTCTGCTCGGTGAGCACGCGCTGTTCCTGCTGCGCGGTTTCCACGCGCTGGTTGCGCACCGCGTCGGGCGGATTGGCCTTGCCCACGGTGATCTTCACCAGCCGCACCGGCAGCTTGCTCTGTTCCAGGTAGCCGCTCATCTCCCGGCTGACCTCGGCGTCGATCTCGTCGATCGCGGTGGTCTGGATCGCGGTCTCGTTCATGCCGTGCTTCTTGACCGCCGAGCGCACCTTGTTGAAGAACTCCTGCTCCACGTTGTTCTTGTACCAGTCCTGGCCGAAGTTCTTCACCAGCGCCACCGGATCGACCACCTGCAGGCGGATGATGGCGTGGAAATCCAGCGGCACGCCGTCGCTGGACATCAGGTCGGTGAAGTTGCCGTCGTACTGCTGCGGAAACATGTTCACGTAGATCTTCTGGGTGGAGAACCAGGCGTACGACCGGCCCGGCAGCACCGGCTCGGCCCGCACGCCGCCGTGTCCGAACAGGATGGGCTTGTCGATCAGCACGGCCTGCTGGCCCGCATCGGGCGATACCACCGTGCAACCCGCGCATGCCAGCAGCAGCGCCGGCAGCAGCATGCGGCGACTCGTCTTCATCGCGTTTTCCCTGTGCATCGAAACTCCCCTGGTTCGTCGAAGCGCCGGTAGCGGCGGTGGCTGGGATCGTAACAGTCGCCGCGACGGGCGCCGGCGCGAGCGCGGAAGCGCAGGTGGCCCACGACGACGGCGCAGGCTCTATGCTCGCAAGCCTTCCGGGCGGGAATCCCTCGATGATCCATGTGCTGGCGAGCGCGATCTGCAGCGTGCTGGTGTCCGTGCTGCTGAAGCTGGCGCGACGCTTCGGGCTGGATGTCGGCCAGATGGTGGCGTGGAACTACGCCGCGGCGGTCGCGCTGGCCGCGCTGCTGCTGCAGCCGTCGCCGGAAGCGCTGCTGCAGCCGCACGCGCCGTGGCTGGCGCTGCTGGCGCTGGGCGTGCTGCTGCCCACGATCTTCCTGGCGCTGGGCGCCTCGGTGCGGCATGCGGGCATCGTGCGTTCGGACGCGGCGCAGCGGCTGTCGCTGCTGATCTCGCTGCTGGCGGCCTTCCTGCTGTTCGGCGAGAAGCTCGACGCGACGAAGGTGCTCGGCTGCGCGCTGGGCCTGCTTGCGCTGCTCGGCATGGTGTGGCGCAGCGGGCAGGCCCGCGGCGAAGGCGGCGCCGCGCAATGGCTGTGGCCGCTGCTGGTGTTCGCCGGATTCGGCACGATCGACATTGCGCTCAAGCGCGTGTCCGCGGCGGGCGTGCCGCTGGGCACCTCGCTGGTGGCGATGTTTGCGCTGGCGTTGCCGGTGGCGTTCGCGCTGGCGGCTGCACGGCGCCTGCGCGGCGGCGCGCACTTCACGCTGCGCAACGCGCTGGCCGGCCTGCTGCTGGGCCTGTGCAACTTCGGCAACATCCTGTTCTACCTGCGCGCCCATCGCGCGCTGCCGCAACACCCGGCGCTGGTGTTCGCCAGCATGAACCTGGGTGTGGTGGTGCTGGGCGCGCTCACCGGCGTGCTGCTGTTCCGCGAGCGGCTGAGCCGTACCAACCTCGCCGGCCTGGTGCTGGCGCTGGCGGCGATCGCGCTGCTGGCGTGGGCGTAGGCGCCGCGCCTGCGGCAGGGCACAGCACCTGGCACCGAGCCGTCTCGCGCGTACGCGGCGTCCGCGCCGGAAACTGGCAGGTGCGGCGGGCGCGTGCTGAAATGCCGGTCCTGCCGAGCCGGATTCTTCCCCATGCGCGCCCTGGTCGACCGCTACCTCGATGCCTACAACCGCATGGACGTGCCCGCCATGCTGGCGACCATGCAGGACGAGGTGGTGTTCGAGAACTACACCGCCGGCGTGCTGGCCTTGCGTACCGTGGGCATCGCCGAGCTGGGCCATCTCGCGGAAAGCTCGCGCCACCTGTTCTCCATGCGCCGCCAGAGCATCACCGCCTGGCACGAGGACGGCGACACCGCCCACGCCGGCATCCACTTCGAAGGCGTCTTCGCGGTCGACCTGCCGAACGGCGTGCGCGCGGGGCAGTCGATCGCGCTCGAAGGGCGCAGCGAATTTCGCCAGCACGACGGAAAGCTGATCTACGTCGCCGATTACAGCGACTGAGGCTTGGGCGCGGCGCTCCCCGTCCCTTTGGGGAGAAGGAACTTTCGGCGAGCACCCGCCCCTCACCCCGACCCTCTCCCCGGAGGGGAGAGGGAGAAAAGCGCGTGCGTCAGCGCTTGGTCGGCGTGCCGCGCAGCGGCGCGGTGGAACCGCGCACCACCAGTTCCGGGCTGAAGCCCTCGTTGCCTTCCTCCAGCGGCTCGCCGTTGGCGGCGCGCTGCAGGTTGCCGATCAGGCGTTGCGCGGCACGGCGGGCGATCTCCTCGGTGGCCTGGCGCGCGGTGGTGAGCGCGGGCCAGGACTGCTTGGAGAACGGGCTGTCCTCGAAGCCGGCGATCGACAGCTCCCACGGCACGCTGATGCCGCCGGAATGCGCGGCGGCGAGCACGCCGGCGGCGATCTCGTCGTTGGAGCCGAAGATCGCGGTAGGCCGGTCCTTCAGCGCGAGCAGCTTGCGCGCGCCGCGGAAACCGTCGTCGAAGGAGTAGTCGCCGGGCAGGATCAGCTTGCGGTCCAGCGCGATGCCGTAGTCCTTCAGCGCGTCCTCGTAGCCCTGGTAGCGCTCGGGGCTGGAGCGGTGGTCGCGGCCGCCCCACAGGAAGCCGATGCGGGTGTGGCCGAGCTGGATCAGGTGCTCGGTGATCGCGTAGGCGGCGTCGCGGTCGTCCACGTAGACGCAGGGGTAACCGTCCTGCGGGTCCTTCCGCGCGGAGATGACGCGCATGAACGGGATCTTCGCCGCGGCCAGGGTGCGGATCAGCTCCGGCTGCTCGGACATCGGCGGCGCCAGCACCAGGCCGGCCAGTCGCGCATGCGCCGCCAGCGCGACCAGTTCCTCGGCCAGGCGCGGCGAGGTGGAGTCGCAGGGATGGATCTGCAGGCCGTAGCCGCTGGCGCGGCAGGCCGCCAGCACGCCGCTCTGCATGCTGATGATGTAGTGCGCGTTGGGGTTGTCGTAGACCAGGCCCACCGCGTACGCGCGCGTGCTGCGCAGGCTGCGCGCGGAAGGGTCGGGCCGGTAGCCCAGCGCGTCGATCGCCCGCTGCACCTTCTCGCGCGTGCGCGCATGCACCGAGGGCTCGTTGTTGATGACGCGCGAAACCGTCTTCAGCGAGACGCCCGCCTGCTCGGCTACATCCTTGATCGTGGCGCTGCGCAACCGGAAACCTCAGAGACCGTGGGACGGGACGACGAATGGCGACGCGGCCCGCAACGCGGCCGCGCCGGCGCGCAACCGCGCAGCACAGTCTAGCGGACGGGCGCGCGATCGCCGCATGGCTGCTCAGCCTGCCGGATGCTGGCCCACGCGGTGGCCGCGCAAGCCGTAGTACAGGATGTACAGGTAGCAGGGCGCCATCACCAGCAGGAACGCGAGCTGGAAATCGATGACCTCCTTGAGATGCACGAACACCTGCGGGATCAACGCGCCGCCCACGATGCCCATCACCAGCAAGGCCGAACCCACTTCGGTGTGGCCGCCCAGCCCCTTGATCGCCAGCGGAAAGATCGCCGGCCACATCATCGCGTTGGCGAAGCCCAGCGCGGCCACGAAAGCCACCGACAGGTAGCCGTGGGTGACGAACGCGCCCAGCGCGAACAGCACGCCCAGCACCGCCGACACCGCCAGGTAACGCTGCTGCGAGACGAAGCGCGGAATCAGCAGCAGGCCGACGATGTAGCCCAGCAGCATGCCGAACATGGTGTATGCGGTGAAATGCTTGGTCGCATCCAGCGGCAGCCCGAAACCCTGGCCGTAGATGCCGATCGCGTCGCCCGCCATCACCTCCACGCCCACGTACAGGAACAGGCACAGCACGCCCAGCCACAGGTGCGGGAAACTGAAGATGCTGCGGCCGCTGTGGCCGATGGCATGCTCGTCGTTGGCGCCGGCGGGCTTGATCTCCGGCAGCGACGAACGCACCACCCAGATCGCCAGCACCACCAGCAGCGCGGCCATCACCATGTACGGCCAGTACACGCGCGCGGCGAAGCTGTTGAGCAGCGCATCGGCCGCGGCCGGCGTGGGCGCCGCCTTCACCTGCTGGTCGAGCGTTTCGATGCCGGTAAGCACCAGCGCGCCGAACACGAACGGCGCAAGAAAACCGGCGAACTTGTTGCAGATGCCCATGAAGGCGATGCGCTGCGCCGCGCTGTCGATCGGCCCGAGAATACTGATGTACGGGTTCGAGGCGGTCTGCAGCAGCGACAACCCTGCGCCGATCACGAACAGCCCGACCAGCGCGCCGTGATACATGCGGATGTTGATGAACTCGCCGAACAGCACCGCGCCGATCGCCATCACGAAGAGGCCGAGCGCCATGCCGCGCTTCATGCCCGTGCGCTTGAGGATCGCGGCCGACGGCAGCGCCAGCACGAAATAGGAGAGGTAGAACGCCACCGGGATCAGGAACGCGCTGACGTCGTCCAGGTTGAAGGCGAGCTTCACGAAGATCGTCAGCGGCCCATTGAGCCAGGTGACGAAGCCGTAGATGAAGAACAGCACGCCGATGATGATCATCGGCCCGATGTTCGAGCGGTCGGACGGCGCGGCCGTCAGCGTGCTTGCCATGAAGTCTCTCCCCGGGGCGGCACTCGCGGCCGCCTTGCATGCGGCACAGGGTAGCGCCGGATGTTCTTTATTGGCTGCAAAGTACAACGTTGTCAACCTACGGTCGCGCATGCGGCGCGGCGCCTGCGCCGACTCCCTGCACGGCGTGGCGCCTTGGCGCACCGCAGCATAAAACCGGGCTTTACAGCCGATGTCCCGCTTTCGCTCAGCACCCCCTGCCAACGGTCATGTTGCAGCATCGGGTGGGCCTGGTGAAAATTCCGGGACAGTCACTTGACAACGTTGTCATCAGCCTCCCAGACTCCATGGCCATCGCCTGCCGGGGGTGGCGCGGGGAACGCGCACCTGCCGGCTGACCGCAGCGGACAAAGGGGAAATCCACGTGCGAGAGCTCGCCAGCCAGCGCCATGCCACCCAGCCGTCGCCGCAACCGGTGGCGCCGGGCGGCGCGCCGGCCGGAGGCGAGCCGTTCCTCGCGGCCGACGTGGGCGGCACCCACGCACGCGTGGCCCTGGTGCTGGGCGTGGCCGACCGCCGGCATCCGGTCCAGGTCCTGCACTACCACCGTTACGCCTGCGGCGACTGGGCCGGCCTGGGCGCGCTGCTGCGCGACTTCGTGGTGCAGCTGGGCTCGACCGGGCACGCCGCGCTGCAGGCCGGCATCCGCCATTGCGTGGTGGCCTGCGCCGGCGTGGTGCTGGGCGACGCCATCGTCAACGAGAACCTGCCCTGGCCGGTGTCGATAGCCGAGCTGCGCGACGAGCTGGGCCTCGCCCGGCTGGACGTCATCAACGATTTCGAGGCGGTGGCCTGGGCCACCCGCTTCCTGGACGCGGACGAGACGCTGCCGGTGATCGACGCCGCGCAGCCGGCGGTGCGAGGCCCGGTGCTGGTGATGGGCCCGGGCACCGGGCTGGGCTCGGCGGTGCTGCTGCCGCGCGGCGACCGCGCCGAGGTGCTGCCCACCGAGGCCGGCCAGATCTCGCTGGCGCCCGGCAACGAGCGCGAGATGGAGATCCTGCGCGTGCTGGCCCGCGGCCGCACGCACGTCTCCTACGAGGAGGCGCTGTCCGGCCCCGGCCTGCTCAACCTCTACCGCGCGCTGTGCGAGTTGCGCGGCTGCCCGGTGGCGCTGATGACGCCGGCGGAAATCACCGGTGCGGCGCTCTCCGGCCGCGATGCCGCGGCGGAGGAGACGCTGCAGGTGTTCTGCGGGCTGCTGGGCAGTTTCGCGGGCGACCTCGCGATGCTGTACGGCGCCAGCGGCGGCGTGTTCCTCGCCGGCGGCATCCTGCCGCAGCTCCACGACTTCCTGCGCGCCAGCAGCTTCGCCCGGCGCTTTCTGGACAAGGGGGTGATGCAGGCGTTCCTGCAGAAGATCCCCGTACGACTGATCGAGCACGGCCAGCTAGGTGTCATCGGCGCCGCCGGCTGGTTCCTGGACGAGCGGCAGGGAGATCGAGCCATGCCACCGCTCTAGCGACACGGCGCCGAACGCCGTCAACCACCAACGACCACACGGTCTCCATTGATCCAGCCTCTGAGGGGAGGACATCATGAACCATCGCAAGACACTGCTTGCCGCGAGCATCGTCGCCGGCCTGTGCCTGTCCGTGGGCGCGTACGCCCAGGACAACGGCTCCACCCAGCAAACCAGCCAGGGCAACCCCGCTGCGAGCAAGAAGGATGCGAAGACGCTGTCCACCGTGACCGTCACCGGCATCCGCGGTTCCACCGAGAAGGCGCTGGACATCAAGCGCGAAGCCGCCTCCGTGGTCGAAGTGGTCACTGCCGAAGACGTGGGCAAGCTGCCGGCGCACAACGTGGCCGACACCTTGCGCAACCTGCCCGGCGTGGACATCCAGTCCTCCAGCGCCCAGGAAGGCGGCTTCGACGAAGCCGACCGCATCAGCCTGCGCGGCACCAGCCCCAGCCTCACCCAGACGCTGATCAACGGCCACGGCGTGGGCTCCGCCGACTGGTTCGTGCTCAGCCAGGGCAACACCGTGGGCCGCAGCGTGAGCTACACCTTGCTGCCGTCCGAGATCGTCAGCCGCGTGGAAGTGCACAAGTCCTCCGAAGCCCGCTTCCAGGACGGCGGCACCACCGGCAACGTCGACATCATCACGCGCAAGCCGCTGGACTTCGACAAGCAGTACACCGCGGACGCCAGCATCGGCGGCGTGTACTCCAGCACCGCTTCCAAGACCGACGGCCAGTTCTCCGGCCTGTTCAACTGGAAGAACGACGACGGCACGTTCGGCGTCCTGGCCCAGGTGTTCGACGAGAAGCGCCACCTGCAGCGCGAAGCGCAGGAACTGCCCTCGGGCTTCCAGCAGATCGGCGCGACCGACCCGGTGGCGGCCACGAATCCCGACCTGGTCGGCGTGTACGTCCCCTCGCTGCTGGGCTCCACCCTGTTCACCCAGACCCGCACCCGCAAGGGCGGCCTGCTGGAAGCGCAGTTCCGCGTGAACAAGGACCTGACGCTCGGCCTCAGCGGCTTCTACTCCAAGCTCGACGCGGACAACTACAACCGCAACTACATGCTGTGGGGCGGCCACTTCGCCACGGCGCAGGCGCCGAACCCGGGCTACACCGTGCAGAACGGCGTGCTCACCAACGCCACCTACGCGGGTCAGCCGGGCATGGATTACACCGTGTACGACATGATCTACCGCAAGGCCTCGGCGAAGACGTACTACTACACCGCCGACGCCGACTGGAACGTGTCGGACAACATCACGGCCACGTTCCAGGCCGGCACCACCAAGGGCACCGGCGCCACGCCCAAGCAGTTCATCGCGGAAGTCACCGGCAACGCCGGCGGCGGCGCGACCTGGTCCACGCACGGCAACGGCTCGCCGGTGGACTGGAACGTGGGCGGCAACGGCGGCCCGTCCGGCGTCACCAGCTTCGGCACCTGGGGCAACCAGATCGTCAAGGCCACCGACAAGGAAAACTGGTTCAACGCCGACTTCACCCAGTACTTCAACACCGGCGTGGTGAACTCGTTCAACTACGGCATCCGCTACGCCAAGCACGACCGTGCCGCGCTGTCGCCGGAAGGCGCTTCGCCGGGCAACATCTGGGCCGCGCTGCAGAACGGCGCCACCGCGAACTACCCCGGCAACTTCGCCCAGGGCATCGGCGGCCAGTTCCCGCGCAACATCTGGTACTTCACCCCGTCCGCGCTGGAGAGCGCGATCAACGCGAACTCCACCTGGCTCGCGAACAACGACGGCCCGACCGGCCGCCACAACTACGGCGGCGAGTGGAGCGTGGACGAGAAGAACGCCGCGGCCTACTTCCAGGCGAACTTCCAGGGCGAGAACTGGAGCGGCAACGCCGGCGTGCGCTACGTCAACATCAGCCAGGGCATCGATACGTATGCCGCCACCACGGTCAATCCGGACGTGAGCAGCCTGTTCGGCATGTGGAACCGCCGGCACTACTCCAACCACTACGGCCGCTTCCTGCCCAGCTTCAACCTGAAGTTCAACCTGGCCGAGGACCTGATCGCCCGCTTCGCGGTGTCGCAGACCCAGACCCTGCCGGACTACTCCGCGCTGGGCGCGTCCTCCTGGGGCTCGGACCTGAGCAAGACCGGCGGCGGCGGCAACCCGCGCCTGAAGCCGGTGCTGTCGACGAACTTCGACGCCGGGCTGGAGTGGTACTTCATGCCGCGCGGCCTGCTGGCGGCGACCATGTTCTCCATGAACATGAAGGACTACGTGGCCTACGGCACCGAGGACCAGCAGCTCTTCAGCGAACTGACCCACCAGCTGGAGACCTACAAGGTCGCCGTGCCGCTCAACGCCGACGCCCGCCTGTCCGGCCTGGAACTGACCTACAACCAGCCGATCGGCGAGTACTTCGGCGTCAACGCGAACTACACCTACGTCGACGGCTCCTCGTCGTTCACCTGGGCGGACGGCTCGCACAACCTGCTCGGCACCTCGAAGAACACCTACAACCTGGGTGCCTACTTCGAAAACGACATGTTCGGCGCGCGCATCGGCTACAGCTGGCGCTCGGCATTCCTGATCGGCCTGCAGGGTGCGGTGCCGTATTACCAGGCGGCGTACGGCACGCTGAATGCGTCCCTCAGCTACAAGGCGACGAACTGGCTGAGCTTCAGCCTGGATGCGCTGAACCTCAACAACCCGACCACCAAGTACTACCAGAGCGCGTACATCCCGACCGCCTTCTACGAGAACGGCCGCCAGTACTACCTCACCGCGCACCTGAAGTTCTGATACCTCGCGACATCCCGCGGGCCATGGACGGCCTGCACTCTCCCCGAACGGGCCCGGCAGTGGGTTGCGGGCCCGTTTTTTTGCCTGCGCCGTCCAGCGGGAACGCGGCGACGCGCCGCCATGTCGCCCAGGCACGGTTTTCCGGACCGGCGGCGACGATGGCATGCTGGGTCGCCCCGCACAGGAGATGACCATGCTTCACCGCACCTTCCGGTCCAGCTGCGCCAGCCTGCTGCTCGCGCTCGTCCTGCTTGCCTCGCCCGCCGCTCGCGCCGGCGACACGGCAACGCCCTCCCTGATTCCGCTGCCGGCGCAACTCGCGCTGCAGCACGGCAGCTTCGCCGTGGATGCGGGCACGCCAGTGGTACCGGGCGACCGCAGCGCCGCCACCCGGCAGACCGCGGATTACCTGATCGACCTCGTGGCCCGCACGCGCGGCCTGCGCCTGAGCCTTGGCGCCGACGGCAAGGCATCGCATGCGATCGTGCTCGAACGCGATCCGCAGGCACCGGTGTCCCAGGCCGAAGGCTATGCGCTCGATGTCACGCCGCAAGGCATCCGCGTCAGCGCACGCGACGACGCCGGGCTGTTCCATGGCGCGGTCACGCTGGCCCAGCTGCTCACGCCCGACGCGAAGCAGGGCGCAGTGGACGTGCCCGCGCTGTCCATCCGCGACTGGCCGCGCTTCGCCTGGCGCGGGCTGATGCTGGACTCCGCGCGCCACTTCCAGAGCGTGGCGGAGGTAGAGAAGCTGATCGACCAGATGGCCCAGCACAAGCTCGACGTGCTGCACTGGCACCTCACCGACGACCAGGGCTGGCGCATCGAGATCAAGCGCTATCCCGAGCTGACCAGGATCGGCGCCTGGCGCACGCCGCCCGATGCCGGCAAGGACGGCGAGCCGAAGCGCTACGGCGGCTACTACACGCAGCAGCAGATCCGCGACGTGGTGGCCTACGCCGCCGCGCGCCACGTCACCATCGTGCCCGAGCTGGACATGCCCGGCCACGCGCAGGCGGCGGTGGCCTCGTATCCGCGGCTGGGCGTCACCGGCACGCGGCCGACGGTCTCCACCGACTGGGGCGTGAACCCCTGGCTGTACAACGTGGACGACGACACCTTCACCTTCATCGACCACGTGCTCGACGAGGTGATGGCGCTGTTCCCCTCGACCTACATCCACGTCGGCGGCGACGAGGCGATCAAGGACCAGTGGCAGGCCTCGCCCACGGTGCAGGCGAAGATGCGTTCGCTGGGCATCACCGACGAGAATGCGCTGCAGGGCTGGTTCATCGGCCGCATCGGCCAGTACCTCGAAAAACACGGGCGCAAGCTGATCGGCTGGGACGAGATCCTCGAAGGCGACAACCTGTCCGCCGACGCCACCGTGATGTCGTGGCGCGGCACCGACGGCGCGATCAAGGCGGCCCTGCTGGGCCACGACGTGGTGATGTCGCCCTCGCCGGATCTCTACCTCGACCACGTGCAGGGCGATCTCGCCGACGAATACGCTGGCCGCCTCGGCGTGGAATCGCTGAAGGACGTCTACGGCTTCCAGGCCGTGCCCGGCGTGCTCAACGCCGCGCAGGCGAAGCACGTGCTGGGTGTGCAGGCGAACGTGTGGACCGAGCACATGCCGACGATGGCGCACGTGCTGCACGCGGTCTTCCCGCGACTGGACGCGCTCAGCGAAGTGACCTGGTCGCCCGCCGCCAGCAACGACTGGCACGGTTTCCTCGCCCGCCTGCCGGCGCAGCTCGAACGCTATCGCGCGCAGCACGTCGACTATGCCGACAGCGCCTTCGCGGTGGAGATCCGCACCGACCGCAACCTGGCGCTGGCCACCGGCAAGGCCACGGTCACGCTGTCCGACCAGGCCGGCTTCGGCGACATCCGCTACACGCTGGACGGCAGCGCACCCACGCCCGCCTCGCCACGCTACGACGCGCCGTTCGAGGTGAAGCTGCCCACCACCGTGCGCGCCGCCAGCTTCGCCGCCGACGGCAGCGCGCTCGCCGCGCCGCGCGAGCGCGTACTGGATCGCGCCGCGCTGCTGAGCCTGGCCGGCACGGAGCTGGGGAACTGCCCCGGCAGCGACTTCCGCCTGCGCCTGCAGCCCACGCCCGATGCCGCGAGCACCCAGCCGGTGTACGCAGTGAACGTGTTCGACACCTGCCAGTCGTTCCCGCCCACGCTGATGGACGGCGTCACAGCGATCCATGTCGACGCGGTGCGGCTGCCGCGCAACTTCGCGCTGGCGCACGAGCAGAAGCTGGTGGTGTCGCGCCCGCACGCCACGCCGTTCGGCGAACTGGTGGCGCATGCCGACCGCTGCGACGGGCCGGTGCTGGCCACGATGCCGCTGCCCGATCCCGCACACGGCCCGCGCGAGTTCGAGCTGGACGCGAAGCTGCCCGCGCAGCGCGGCGTGCACAGCCTGTGCCTGGTCTACACCGCGCCCATCGACGGGCCGTTGCATGCGCTCGATCGCGTGTCGCTGAAAACCGGGCCATGAACGGATTCGCAGGGACGCGTCTCGCGCACGGCGTGGCTTTTCGCAGGACCTCGTTCGTGCGCCGGATACACTCCTCCCCGCCCGGAGGCCAGCGCGCATGAGCAAGCGCCTCGCCTCCCTCGACGCGCTGCGCGGGCTCACCGTGGCCGGCATGTTGCTGGTCAACGATCCCGGCAGCTGGGATCACGTGTACTGGCCGCTGGAACACGCCGCGTGGCACGGCTGCACGCCCACCGACCTGGTGTTTCCGTTCTTCCTGTTCGTGATGGGCGTGTCGGTGGCGTGGGCGATCCTGCCGCGACTGGAACAGGGCGCGGCACCGGCCGCGCTGCGCAACGCGGCGCTGTGGCGCGCACTGCGCATACTCGCGCTGGGCGTGGCGATCAACGCACTGGCGATGTGGTGGCTGCCGGATCGCGGCATGCGCTGGCCCGGTGTGCTGCAACGCATCGGCGTGTGCTTCGCCGTGGTGGCGGCGTTCGCGATCTACACCCCGCGTCGCGCGTGGTGGATCGCCATCGCCGTGCTGCTCATCGGCTACACGATGCTTCTTGTGGCCGGCGGCTCGCTGGAGAAATGGGACAACATCGTCGACCACGTGGATGGCGCGGTGTTCGGCCCTTACGTATGGGAGCGCAACGCCGTCACCGGCCAGGTGCACGATCCCGAAGGCCTGCTCAGCACGCTACCTTCCATCGCCAGCAGCCTGTTCGGTCTGTGCGCCGGCGCGTGGCTGCGCGCGCGCAGGCCCAGGCATCTGCTTGCCCTCGGCGTGATGGCCGTGGTGCTGGGCGGCCTGTGGTCGCTGTGGATTCCGTTCAACAAGAACCTGTGGACGCCCTCGTTCGTGCTGTGGACAGCCGGCTGGGCGACGCTGGCCCTGCTCGCCTGCCACTGGCTCATCGACGTGCGCGGCTGGCCGGCCGTGGGCCGGCGCTTCGGCGTCAATGCGATTGCCGCTTACGCCGGCTCGGAACTCATGCAGGTGGCGCTTCCCGCCCTGGGCTGGCAGGAGCCGATCTATCGCCACGGCTTCGCCGACTGGATCGCGCCGCTGGCCGGCGACAAGGCCGCCTCGCTCGCCTTCGCCATCGTCTTCGTGGCGTTCTGGTGGACGGTCGTGTGGTGGATGGACCGGCGGCGCATCTACCTCAAGCTGTAAGGCGCGCCGGCACGCGCAACTGCAAGGCCTGCCGCGCCAGCTGCGTCTCGGCGGCGGACAACTCCACCAGCGGCACGAAGCGGCCCGCGATCTGCGCCGCCAGCGGCATGCCGTCGCGGTAGAGCACGCGCGAGCCGGCCACGGCGGGCACCTTGTCGCCTGAAAGCACACTGCCGACCAGGTTCAGCGGATCGCATCCACCCACCACGACCAGTTCGCTGTCGTGCGCACGCTGGCGGATCGCGCGCAGCGGAGCGATCGCCTCCGGCAGGGCGAACTGCTCGCCCACCAGGCCTTCCACGAAACGGCCGCCGCGGATCTCGCCGCGGGCTTCCAGCCGGCGATACACGCGCAGCAACTCGCGCCACGGCGGCAGCCACGGCGCCTCGCGTTCCAGCAGTTTCCAGAACACCACGCCGTAGCGGGCGAGCAGGACGCGAGCTACATGTTCCGCTTCAATCAAATATCCTTCGCGCGTAGCGCTGCCATCGCCTCCTCTCCCCCTCGGGGAGAGGCCTGCCCTGAGCCCGTCGAAGGGGATTGAGGTGAGGGGCTGGTCTTGCGCCGAAGCTGCATCCGACTTCCCCGCAAGCCCCCGCCCCTCATCCGCCCTGCCGGGCACCTTCTCCCCGCTCCCCAAGGCTGCGGCCATCCATGGCCGCTCCCCGCGTGCCCCAGTGGGGGGAAGGGAAGGACGCACCAGCGACCAGCGCCCCGCATCCTCGATGCCGCCGAAGGCATGCCGGCGCACGCGCCGATGCCGCGGCGCCTCGCGCTTCGCCGCGGGCAGCAGCAGGGCGCGCAGGCCGGCGAAACTGTCCGCGCTGACGCGGCCGGCGGCGACCAGCTCGCCCAGCGCATCCTCCAGTTCGGTGCGAAGCAGATGCGCCGCCGACTGCAACTCGTCGAAGAACAGCGCGCCATGGTCGCGCAGCGCATCGGCCACCGCCTGCGCGCGCGAGGACAACAAGACTTCCTGCGGCGACGACTCCTGCGCTATGGAAGTCCAGACGGCCATATGCCGGCGCGGCAGCAGCACGATGGGCGTGGCGCGCACCGGCCCGCTGCCGCCGCCCGCGCGCAGCCGGCTCCAGCCGACGCGGCCGGCGCGGCATTGCTCGTCCAGCCAGCTGGCGGAATAGTCGGCGATGCGCGCGGGCAGGATTTCCGCCTCCCATGCGCCGGCCGCGGCTTCGTAGCCTTCCAGCTGGGCCAGCACGGCCGGCAGCGCGTCGGGGCCGCGCAGCTGCGTGGCAGGGCTCGCATGCTGCCAGTCGAGCAGGAAACGCATCAGGTCGCTGCGGTTCACCGGCACGATCTCGCGTCGCAGGCGGCCCAGCGTGTAGCGATGGATGCGCGCCAGCAGATGGCGCTCGCACCATTGCGTTTCCGCGATCGCGGGATCGAACTGACCCTGGATCACGTAGCCCTCGGTCTGCAGGCGCAGCAGGGCGGCTTCCACGTCGGACGGCGGCACGCCCAGCGGCGCTGCCAGCGCGTCCACCGTGACCGGCCCCAGGCCCAGCAGGCGGCCACGCACCAGTTCGCGCAGGGCGTCCTCGCGTGTCCACGTTTGCGCAGCGTATTCGGCGGGCGCGGCGATGGGTGGATGCAGCGCAGCCACCGGATGCACGGCCTGCCACAGCGGCAGTTTTTCCGCGCTGACCCACGTGTCCTTGCCGTCCGGCAACGACAGGCGGGTGGCGCGCTGGTCTTTCGCGAGGGCGTGCAGCTTGTCGCTCCATCCCTCGTTCGCGACGGCCTCGCTTTCGGCGATGCCGCCCAGTGCATCCAGCGCCTCGTGCATCTCGTCCACGCTGCGCACGTCGGGCCACGCCTCTTCGCGCACGGCAGCGATCGCATCGGGGTCGAGCCGCCCGAAATCGCCGGGGCTGGCCGGACCGTCCTGGCGCACGGCGCGGGTGCGGCGCTCCTCCAGCGGCGCATCGTCGAGGAAGGCGTAGGGCGCAGCGTTGAGCACCGCACCCGCGAGCGGGCTGGGCGCGGCGAGGTCGCGCGCGACGAGATGGATCGCACCGTCCTCCAGGGACCGCAGCAGGCGCAGCAGGCCGTCGACGTCCATCGCTTCGCGCAGGCAGTCGTGCAGGGTTTGCGCCACCAGCGGGTGGTCGGGAATCTGCCGCTCGCCGACGATGTTCTCCAGGCAGGCGACCTGATCGGGAAACACTGCGGCGAGCAGGTCCTCGCTCTTCATGCGCTGCAGTTGCGGCGGCACCTTCCTGCCGCCGAGGAAACGCGGCAGCGCCAGCGCGGTGACCGCGTTCCAGCGCCAGCGCGCGGGGAACAGCGGCGCGTCGAGCAGGGCCTGCACCAGCACGTGTTCGGCACTGGCCGAATGCAGGTAGCGCGCCACTTCCTCCAGCGGAAAACTGTGGCTGGTGGAGAGCGACAGCACGATCGCATCCTCGGTGGCCGCGGCCTGCAGCTCGAAGTTGAACTGGCGGCAGAAGCGCTTGCGCAGCGCGAGGCCCCAGGCGCGGTTGATGCGGCTGCCGAAGGGCGCGTGGATCACCAGCTGGGTGCCGCCGGATTCGTCGAAGAAGCGCTCGAACACCAGGGTCGATTGCGTGGGCAGCACGCCCAGCGCGGCCTTGGCGCTGGCGAGATATTCGACGAGTTGCCGCGCGGCGGCTTCGCCGAGACCCGGTTCGTCGCGCAGCCACGTGTATGCCTGGCTCCCCTCGCCCATGGGGAGAGGGGTTGGGGGCGAGGGCTCGGCCAGCGCCGAGCCTTCCGGCCATACCGAATCCTCACCCATCCCACCACGGGAGAGGGGTTCAACATCCAGTCGTGCGCCAACCTCCTCGCGCAACCGCGCCACCGCGAACGACAACTCGTCGCTGCGCCCCGGCGCCTCGCCCAGCCAGAACGGGATGCTGGGCGGCACGCCGTGCGCATCCTCCACGCGCAGGCGGTCGCGCTCCACGCGCAGGATGCGGTAGCTGGTGTTGCCGAGCTGGAAGATGTCGCCGACGATGCTTTCGACCGCGAAATCCTCGTGCACCGAACCGATCACCGTGGCCTGCGGTTCCAGCACCACGAGGTAGTCGGCGGTGTCGGGAATCGCGCCACCGGAGGTGAGCGCGACCAGCCGCGCGCCGCGCCGCGCGCGCACGCGACGATGCACGGCATCGCGGTGCAGGTAGGCCGCGCGCGCGCCGCGACGGGTGGTGAAGCCCTCGGCCAGCATGCGCAGCACCGCATCGAAATCCGCGCGCGCCAGTTCGCGATAGGGATGCGCGCCGCGCACCAGCGCGTACAGCGCATCCTCGTCCCATTCGCTGCAGGCCACCTCGGCCACGAGCTGCTGCGCCAGCACGTCCAGCGGCTGCGGCGGCTGCACCAGCGTGTCGAGCTCGCCGCGGCGCACCGCGTCGAGCAGGGCGGCGCACTCGACCAGGTCGTCGCGCGTGTTGGGAAACAGCCGCGCCTTGGGCGTGCCGTCGATGTGGTGGCCGGAGCGTCCCGCGCGCTGCAGGAAGGCGGCGATGGAGCGCGGCGAACCGAGCTGGCAGACCAGGTCCACGTCGCCGATGTCGATGCCGAGTTCCAGCGAAGCAGTGGCGACCAGCACGGCCAGCTCGCCGCGCTTCAGCCGCTGTTCGGCGTCGAAACGCTGCTCGCGGGCGAGACTGCCGTGATGCGCGGCCACCACTTCCTTGCCCAGGCGCTCGGACAGATGCCGCGCCGCGCGCTCGGCCAGCCGCCGCGTGTTGACGAACACCAGGGTGGTGCGGTGCGCCTGCACCAGCTGGGCGATGCGGTCGTAGACCAGCTCCCACGCATCGTTCGACATCACCGTTTCCAGCGGCACCGGCGGCACTTCGATGGCGAGGTCGCGCTTGCGGGTGTGGCCTGTGTCGATGATGGCAACGTTCTCCCTCTCCCCTCCGGGGAGAGGGCAGGGTGAGGG
>NZ_NJIC01000003.1:35432-44032 GCF_013620825.1 Rhodanobacter sp. PCA2
CGGGGGGGGGGGGGGGGGGGGGGGGGGGGCCCCCCCCCCCCCCCCCCCCCGGGGGGGGGGGGGGGGGGGGGGGGGGCGGGGCTTGTAGAGGTGTCTACGGGGATTTGCTTCGATGAAGGCTGTGGCAAGGTCGGCCCCTCACCCCAACCCTCTCCTCGCTCCTCAAAGCCGGCGCCATCCATGGCGCCTCCCCGCGTGCCCCAAAGGGGAGAGGGGGGAACAGCCGCGCCGACGAGAAATCTTGCAATGTCCTCGATCGGCTTCTGCGTCGCCGACAGGCCGATGCGCTGCAGCCGGCGCTGGCACAGCGACTCCAGCCGCTCCAGCGTCAGCGCCAGATGCGCGCCGCGCTTGCTGCCGGCGACGGCGTGGATTTCGTCCACGATCACGCTGCGCGTGCTCTTCAGCATCTCGCGACCGGACGCGGAGCCGAGCAGGATGTACAGCGACTCCGGCGTGGTGACCAGGATGTGCGGCGGCGTCTTGCGCATCCACGCGCGCTCGGCCTGCGGCGTGTCGCCGGTGCGCACGGCGGTGCGGATCGCCGCACCCGGCAGGGCCAGCTTCTCCAGCTCGGCGCGGATGCCTTCCAGCGGCTCTTCCAGGTTGACGTGGATGTCGTTGGACAGCGCCTTCAGCGGCGACACGTAGACCACCCGCGTCTCGTCCGGCAGCGTGCCGCCGTTCGCCACGCCCTCGCGCACCAGCGCATCGATCGCGGCCAGGAAGGCGGTGAGCGTCTTGCCCGAACCGGTAGGTGCGGCCACCAGCACGGGGCCGCCCGCGCGGATCGCCGGCCATGCCTGCGCCTGCGCCGCGGTGGGCGCGGCGAAGCGGCCGCCGAACCAGGCGGCGACGGCAGGATGGAAGCCGTTCAGCGGGGAAGCATCCGCATGCATGCAGGGCGAGGCACAACGTCCATGGGGTTTCGGATTCTACGCGTCCGTTCATTCGCAAACCGTCATGCGGGCGCCCGCATCCCGCTCTCGGAAAGGCCGCCGTGCGTCATGCAGACGAGGCGCCGCCATGCCAAGATGCAGGCGGTCGCCGCCCGCGAGGATGCCAAGGGGAGTCCGCGGGCCGCGCCGCCATGCGAAGGAAACGTATGCGTACATGGTGCGATTGGGCGATCCGCCGCCTCGGCCGGATCGGCGTGATGGTGCTGGTGTCCGGGCTTGCCCTCGGCATGTCGGCGGCGCGGGCCGCCAGCCTCGATCCCGCGCTGCTGCCGAAGATCCAGGCGGCCACGTTCGAAGTGGTGCAGGCCAAGCCCGTCAACGATCCGCTGAGCTACGAGAAACCGCTGCCGCTGGACCTGCTGCCGTATCAGGAACGCACCGACAAGTACCACTCCATCGGCACTGCCTTCGCGATCGGCCACGGCCGCTACGTCACCGCGGGGCACGTGCTGATGGCCGGCATCGGCAGCCTGTGGGGGCCGCCCGAACTGCGCGACGCCAGCGGCCGCGTGTACCCGATCGCCAAGGTCGAGAAGTTCGACCTGCGCCGGGATTTCGTGGTCTTCACGCTGGCGCAGCCGCCGGCGGATGATGCGGCGCTGGCCATCGACGGCAAGCCCGCGCTGAACGAAGTGGTGTACGCGGTCGGCAACGCGCTGGGCACCGGCGTGGTGATACGCGACGGCCTGTACACCTCGGACACGCCGGAACAGCAGGACGGCGCATGGAAGTGGATGCGCTTCTCCGCCGCCGCCTCGCCAGGCAACAGCGGCGGCCCGCTGCTGGACAAGGACGGCAAGGTGATCGGCGTGGTGCTGATGAAGTCGGCCAACGAAAACCTCAACTACGCGCTGACGATCCACCAGGTGCTCGACGCGCCGGGCGACCTCGCGGTGATCGACCGCCGCATGCCTTACCAGTTCGACCTGTTCGACACCACCAGCAACCAGCCCTTCAAGGCGCAGTTCGCGCTGCCGGCAAGCCTCGGCGATTTCTACGCGCGCTTCCAGAAACTGGAGGACGCGTACGTGGACGGCCAGCTCAAGGCCTTGCTGGCCAAGGAGCCGGACCGCGTCTTCCCGCAAGGCACCGGCTCCAACCGCCTGCTGCACAGCGGCGCGCGGATGAACGGCCTGCCCGCCCTGATCGGCCGCGACCCCACCGGCAACTGGAACGCGTCGGTGAAGCAGGGCCCGCGCATCCCGCTCTCGAACAATGGTTTCGTGGCGCTCGGCCTGGTGGGGCAGAACCTTCTGTTCCACCTGCGCAAGCCGGACGACGTCCCTGTCGCCAGGCTCTACGACGATCCGCAGAAACTGATGGACATGCTGCTGAAGATCGGTTTCATGGAGCGGTCGGTCGGCACCGAGAAGGTCAAGGTCACCTCGCTGGGCAAGCCGACGCTGGACGCCGTGCACACGGATCGCTGGCAGCGCCGCTGGCAGGTGCGCGCATGGCCGATTCCCTACGGCAACGGCATGACGCTCGTGCTGACGCTGCCGGTGCCGGACGGCTATGTCGGCATCGTGCGCAACCTGCCCGCCGGCAGGCTGCACGATTTCCGCATCAACCTTGAAGCGATGACGGACTTCTTCGACACCGCCTACGAAGGCACCCTCGCGCAGTGGCAGGATTTCCTGAAGAACCGGAAGCTGCTGCCTGCGGCGTTCGCGGACATCAAGCTCGATGTCGATTACGGACACCGTTTCGGTTACGTATCGCCGCGCCTGCGCTTCGATTTCACCCCGCAGGTGCAGGCCATCGACGCGAACAGCCTGTTGATGCTCGGCTTCGGCTTCTTCCCCGACAACGGCAAGGTCGCGTGGGACGTGGGCGACGTGCGCGTCTGGAAGGACCGCGCCGCCGACGAGATGGACCGCGTCGACATCCAGCGCGTGGCGCGCCCCTCGGACGACCTGGACGAGGACTACAAGAGCGTCTGGCGGAAGATTTCGCAGCGGAAGCATCCCTACGACGGCGTCGCGCGCACCGAAAACGACATCACGCTGATCAGCGCCGTGGCGAACGCCGACGCCGGCAAGGACGCGCTGTACGTGGCGTACTGCGCCGTGGCCGGCGCGCATCCGCAGGCGGACATGAAGGCCCGGCTCGACCTGCTCATGAAGAACCTGCAGGTGACGGAGCACTGACCGCCATGACGGGCGCAGCGGCGTGGCTGGACATGCCCGACGGCCAGGCGCTTCGCCTGCACGACTGGCCGCTGCCGCACGCGCGCGACGGCGTGCTGATCGTGCACGGCCTGGGCGAGCATGCGGGCCGTTACGACGCGCTGGCCCGCTGGCTCAACGCGCTCGGCTACGCGGTGCGCTCATACGACCAGCGCGGCCACGGCGAAAGCCCCGGACCGCGCGGTGTGCTCAGGCATGCCGACGACCTGCTGGCGGACCTCGCCATCGTGCACGCCGACTACGCGCGCACGCTCGGCGCCGCGCCGCTGCTGCTCGGCCACAGCATGGGCGGCCTGGTTGCGCTGCGCGCGGTGCTGGACGGGCGCGTCGCGCCGAAGGCGCTGGTGCTTTCCTCGCCTGCGCTACGCAGCCATGCATCGAAGGCACTGCAGTTGCTGGCGGCGACCCTCGTGCGCCTCGTGCCGAACCTGCCGCTGCGCAACGGGCTGGACCTCGCGGGCCTCAGCCATGATCCGCAGGTGGCCGTCGCCTATCGCGCCGATGCGCTGTGCCACGACCGCATCAGCCCGCGCCTCGGGGATTTCATCTTCCGCGCGGGTGCCGCCTGCATCGCCGACGCCGGCCGCCTCGACACGCCCACGCTGTTGCTGGTGGCCGGCGACGATGCGCTGGTCGACGCCTCCGGCAGCCGCGACTTCGCGGCGGCCGCGCCGGCGGCACGGCTGGTCACGCGTCACTTCGCGAGCCTGTACCACGAGCTTTTCAACGAGGCCGAGCCGGGCCGCGGGCAGGTCCTGGGACAACTTAGGGACTGGCTGAACGCACGCCCCTGAACAGGCGCTGCAGGGCTACGGTTCGATGCCGTCGGCGCAACGCCTCCGCACCGCTGTGCGGCACGCGGGCCTGCTACCGCAGCGAGGCAGTCGGACGCTTTCGGGAAACGCCTTGAACGGGCCGCCGCGTGGATGCCGGACCGATGCGCGGACGCCGGGCGTGCCCGGGGCGCCACGACCGGGTGGCGGTCGCCCCGTTACTGCAGGCACCTGGAAATCGCCTGCCCCAGCGTCTGCAGCGTGGTGGGCTTGGAGATGAAGCCGCTCACGTTCGCCGCGGAGTAGCGGGCGACGTGTTCGGCCGTGGTGTTCGCCGACATCACCAGGATGGGGATGTGCGCATGCCTGGCGCATTCGCAGGCACGAATGCGCCGCACCAGTTCATGGCCGTCCACCACCGGCATCAGGCTGTCGGTGATCACGATGTCGAAGTCCGCCGCGTGCAGCGCGTCCCAGGCCTGCTGGCCGTCGTCGACGATGGTGTGCCGGTAGCCGAGCTGGTCCAGTTGCTCGGAGATGACCAGGCGGTTGACCGGCTTGTCCTCGGCCACCAGGATGCGCACCGGGGAAGTCGGCCGGTCCGTGTCGTCGCGGCAGCAGGGCGCTTCGCGTGGCGCGGCGATCGGCAGCAGCGCTTCCGCCACCGGCAGGACCAGTTCCAGACGCGCGGTCGTGCCTATTCCCGGGATGCTGTCCAGCGCCACGTGGCCGCCCATCATGTGGGCGAGGTTCTGGCTGATGACCAGGCCCAGCCCGGCGCCGCCGAATCGCCGCGTGGTGGAGGCCTCGGCCTGGCCGAACGGCTGGAACAGCCGCGCCTGCTGGTCCGGCGAGATGCCGATGCCGGTGTCGATCACCGAAATGCGCACCTGGTCGCCGCCGTTGGCGCTGCGCAGCAGGTCGACGCGCAGGTCCACCACGCCGGTGTTCGTGAACTTGACGGCATTGCTGAGCAGGTTGGTCACGATCTGGCGGATGCGGGTGGCGTCGCCGACATGGGTCTTCGCCAGGCGCGGGTCCAGGCTCAGCAGGACGCGGATGCCCTTCTGGGTCGCCCTGGTGGCGAACAGGTCGATCAATCCGGCGGCCATCGCGCGCAGGTCGAACGCGGCCGCCTCGATCTGCAGGCGGCCCGATTCGATGCGCGAATAGTCGATGACGCCGTCGAGGATATGCAGCAGGGACTTGCCGGATTCGTGGGCCACGGCGAGCGTCTGCGCATGCTCGGTATGGGCCAGCCGCGTTTCCAGCAGTTCCATGAGCCCGAGCACGCCCACCATGGGCGTGCGTATCTCGTGGCTCATCATGGCCAGGAACGTGCTTTTCGACGAAACGGCTTCCTCCGCGCGCCGCATGGCCTCGCTCAGCTGTTGCTGCTGCTGGCGGAAATCCGTGGTGTCGACCCAGTAGCCGGTCCACTCCATCGAATCGTCGTCCAGGCGCCGCGGCTGGCTGCCTTCCGTGCGCAGCCAGCGCCAGGCGCCGTTGACGGCGATGCGGAACTCGAACTGCTCGATCGCGCTGCCTTCGGCCAGCGCCGCCGCCATCTTGCGCTCGGTCTCCAGCTGGTCCTCCGGGTGCAGGCGGCGGAACAGGTCGAGCTCCCGTTCCATGATCTCGGTCGGCGTCATGCCCACCAGCGACCGGGTGTCGCCCGCCACATAGTTGAATCGCCGCGCGCCGTCCGGCCAGCAGCGGATCTGGAAGAACGCGCCCGGCAACGTCAGGCTGATGCTGTTGAGGCGCTGCTCCAGCAAACGGGCGCGCATCTCGGCCTCGCGCAGTCCGGTGATCTCCACGCAGGTTCCGACCAGGCCGGAGACCTTGCCGTCCACGTTTTCCAGACGATGCACCCACAGCAGGACGTCCTTGTCGCGACGCGCGTCGTCCGCCGCCAGCCGGGTTTCGCGCCGCACGGCGCGACCCGATTTCACGACGTCCATGTCCAGCGCGTGGACCATGCACGATTCGGTGGCGCTGAGATGCCCGCTCTGGATCGCGTCCCGCCCGATCAGCTCCCTGCGCCGGCAGTCGAACATCGCTTCGTACGCCTTGTTGACCGCGACGTAGCGGCCTTGCTCGTCCTTCACGAAGACCGGATAGGGAATGGATTCGAACACGGCCTCGTGCAAGGCAAACCGGTGCGCGAAGCGACGCTCCTCCGCGCGCCACGCCGACCGGTTTCGCCGGGCGCGGCGAAAGCTGAGCTGGATGAAGCCGACCACGCCGAGCAGGCCAAGGATCGCTACCGCGACCGGCAGCATGCCGACCCGCTTCAGCGCCGTTTCCGCATCGTCGAGAATCGCCCGGGCATCCGCCACGCCGTCATCGGGCATGCCGACCAGCGACGAATCCGCCGGCGGCAAAGCGGCCGCCGCCACGGAGAAGGGCTCCGGCGCCGCCGTTTCGGGGCACGCGTACACGGACTGGAGTGCCAGCCACAGCAGGATCGCGCCAGCCGGCCATTTCATGTCGCGAGGAACCTTGCGGGACGTGCGTGGCCGCACCGGCACTCCGGCCACGACGGCGTCACGATGAAAGAACGATGGGTCATGGAAGTGATCCAGGATGGGCTCCGGGCGCAACGGGTGCATTGGCCCGGCGATGCCTTGCCAGGTGGCCGCGATGCGCCGCACGCGAAGACCGGTTCCCCGGGCCGCTGGCAACGACTTGCATCGTGCGGGGAATCCGGAAGGGCCGGCGATCATCCGCCGGCCCTTCGCTTCGTCGGCCATCGCCCCAGGCGATGTCGGGCCTTACCAGACCATCGCGGCGCCGAAGCCGGCTCCCACGTCGCCCCGGTTGTTGCCGGTGAGGTTGGCCTTCAGCACCCAGCGGCCGCTGGGCGTGACGGTGGACATGCCTACCGCCACCGCGGTCTGGCCGTTGAACGTACCCACGCCGGCACCGACCGATCCCTGGTTCGGCGCGTAGGCCTGCGGGATGTTGGCGGTGGCGATCGCGGCCGCCGTGCCTGCCGCCGCATCCCGGCCCACGTTGTTGATGCGGTTGTTGAGCGCACCGGTGGCGTGGTCCATGTAGTTCCGCGCCCAGTCCTGGGTGGACTGCAGCTGCGACACGTTCACCGCGTCCGTGGCATTCACGCCGGCCGCCACGTTGGTGATGACGCGCTCGTTGCCCGCCGAACCCACCGACACGCTGTTCGCCTGCGTGGCCTGCGAACCGGCGCCGATGGCCACCGCGTTGGTTGCGGACGCCGCCACCGACGCGCCCTGGCCGATGGCCGTGCCCGACGATGCGTTGACCTGGCTTTCCGCGCCCACGGCGACCGCGTTGGTCGCGTTGGCGGCGACGGAGCTGTTGGCGCCCAGGGCCGTGCCGTGGTCGGCATTGACCTTGGCATTGCCGCCGATGGCCGTGTCGTTCGGGCCGGCGGCATAAGCCCCGCTGCCCACGGCAAGGCCGTTGCTGCCCAGGGCCTGTGCGCCTTGTCCGATCGCGGACGCGTTCTCGCCCGTCGCCACGCTGTCGTAGCCCAGCGCCAGGCCGGCGGAATCGCCTGCATCGGCATTGCCGTGGGGAGCATCGCTGGCGGCGTTGCTGTCGAGGTAAGACAGGCTGCCACCCAGGCCCGTGTCGCCGGATTCGATGCTGGTCACCCGGGAATCGATGTCAGCGACCTGGTTGCCGACGTTGACGACCTGGTCGCTGACCGTGCTGATCTGGCTCAGCAGATCGCTCTGCAGGCTCGACAACTGGCCGAAGTTCACGGCGTCGTACATGCTCTTGCCGTTGGCGACGTTGGTGAGCGTCACCGGCGCCAGCGCGCCAGCGCCGCCCAGCGTGATCATGCCGCGGTTGGAGCCGGCGTCGTAGACCACGGCATCCATCGCGTTGCCGCTGCCGTCGACCAGGCCAGTGGCCTTCAGCTGGCTCACGTTCACCGCATCGGTGTCGTCCACGCCCGCGGCCACGTTCTTGATGGCGACCGGGCCCGACGCCTTGCCGCCGCCCATGGTGACGCTGCCGTGGTTCGGCGTACCGTCGGCGTTCTTGTCGTAGGTGACCGCGGCCACCGCATTGCCGTCGTCGTCCACCAGGCCAGCGCTGGCCAGCGAGCTCTTCAACTGCGACACGTTCACCGCATCGGTGTCGGCCGTGCCTGCGCCGATGCTGGTCAGCGTGCGGGCATTGCCGTCCTTGTCGGCAAAGTCCACCGACGTGCCGTCCGTGTCCTTGCCCACCGTGAGGGCGGCGCCCGCCGCCGCCTGTTGCACCAGACCCACCGTGCCGGTGTTCATCTGGTTGGTCAGGCTGGTGACGCTGCCTTCGACCGTGGTGACACGGCCATCGAGGTTGGTGACGTCGCCCTCGACCGTGGTGACACGGCCATCAAGGTTGGTAACGTCGCCCTCGACCGTGGTGACACGGCCACCGAGGTTCGTGATGCTGGTGGTGTTGGTGCTCACCTGCTGGTTGGTCGCGTACAGCTGCGAGCCGTTCACCGCCTCGGTGCTGGTGGCGCTCAGCTCGCCGGAGGCCACGTTGCGCAGCGCCACCGGCGCGGAGGCTGTGGCGCCGCCCAGCGTCACGCTGGCGTGCGTGGTGTCGTCGTACGCGAGCGCATCCGCCATCGCGCCCTGCAGGCTGCCGACCGTGCCCTGCAAGCTGGTCACGTCGCCCTGCGCGGCGGTCAG
>NZ_NJIC01000003.1:44140-70125 GCF_013620825.1 Rhodanobacter sp. PCA2
ACGTCGTGCTGCGTGCCGCCTTGCACGGTGTAGGTCGGCGCGCCGAGCGTGCCGTCCGCATTCATGCTGGCGCCGCCGCCCAGCGCCACCGCGACGCTGTTCGCCGTACCCTTGAGCTGGCCCACGTTCGCCGCATCGGTGTCGGCCGTGCCTGCGCCGATGCTGGTCAGCGTGCGGGCGTTGCCGTCCTTGTCGGCGAAGTCCACCGACGTGCCGTCCGTGCCCTTGCCCACCGTGAGGCCGGCGCCCGCCGCCGCCTGTTGCACCAGACCCACCGTGCCGGTGTTCATCTGGTTGGTCAGGCTGGTGACGCTGCCTTCGACCGTGGTGACACGGCCATCGAGGTTGGTGACGTCGCCCTCGACCGTGGTGACACGGCCATCGAGGTTGGTGATGCTGGTGGTGTTGGTGCTCACCTGCTGGTTGGTCGCGTACAGCTGCGAGCCGTTCACCGCCTCGGTGCTGGTGGCGCTCAGCTCGCCGGAGGCCACGTTGCGCAGCGCCACCGGCGCGGAGGCTGTGGCGCCGCCCAGCGTCACGCTGGCGTGCGTGGTGTCGTCGTACGCGAGCGCATCCGCCATCGCGCCCTGCAGGCTGCCGACCGTGCCCTGCAAGCTGGTCACGTCGCCCTGCGCGGCGGTCAGGCCGCCATCGAGTGCGCCCAGCGCCGTGCCCACGTCGTGCTGCGTGCCGCCTTGCACGGTGTAGGTCGGCGCGCCGAGCGTGCCGTCCGCATTCATGCTGGCGCCGCCGCCCAGCGCCACCGCGACGCTGTTCGCCGTGCCCTTGAGCTGGCCCACGTTCACCGCATCGGTATCGGCCGTGCCTGCGCCGATGCTGGTCAGCGTGCGGGCGTTGCCGTCCTTGTCGGCAAAGTCCACCGACGTGCCGTCCGTGTCCTTGCCCACCGTGAGGCCGGCGCCCGCCGCCGCCTGCTGCACCAGGCCCACCGTACCGGTGTTCATCTGGTTGGTCAGGCTGGTGACGCTGCCTTCGACCGTGGTGACACGGCCGTCGAGGTTGGTGACGTCGCCCTCGACCGTGGTGACGCGGCCATCGAGGTTGGTAACGTCGCCCTCGACCGTGGTGACACGGCCATCCAGGTTCGTGATGCTGGTGGTGTTGGTGCTCACCTGCTGGTTGGTCGCGTACAGCTGCGAGCCGTTCACCGCCTCGGTGCTGGTGGCGCTCAGCTCGCCGGAGGCCACGTTGCGCAGCGCCACCGGCGCGGAGGCTGTGGCGCCGCCCAGCGTCACGCTGGCGTGCGTGGTGTCGTCGTACGCGAGCGCATCCGCCATCGCGCCCTGCAGGCTGCCGACCGTGCCCTGCAAGCTGGTCACGTCGCCCTGCGCGGCGGTCAGGCCGCCATCGAGTGCGCCCAGCGCCGTGCCCACGTCGTGCTGCGTGCCGCCTTGCACGGTGTAGGTCGGCGCGCCGAGCGTGCCGTCCGCATTCATGCTGGCGCCGCCGCCCAGCGCCACCGCGACGCTGTTCGCCGTGCCCTTGAGCTGGCCCACGTTCACCGCATCGGTATCGGCCGTGCCTGCGCCGATGCTGGTCAGCGTGCGGGCGTTGCCGTCCTTGTCGGCAAAGTCCACCGACGTGCCGTCCGTGTCCTTGCCCACCGTGAGGCCGGCGCCCGCCGCCGCCTGCTGCACCAGGCCCACCGTACCGGTGTTCATCTGGTTGGTCAGGCTGGTGACGCTGCCTTCGACCGTGGTGACGCGGCCATCGAGGTTGGTGACATCGCCTTCGACCGTGGTGACGCGGCCATCGAGGTTGGTAACGTCGCCCTCGACCGTGGTGACACGGCCATCGAGGTTGGTGATGCTGGTGGTGTTGGTGCTCACCTGCTGGTTGGTCGCGTACAGCTGCGAGCCGTTCACCGCCTCGGTGCTGGTGGCGCTCAGCTCGCCGGAGGCCACGTTGCGCAGCGCCACCGGCGCGGAGGCTGTGGCGCCGCCCAGCGTCACGCTGGCGTGCGTGGTGTCGTCGTACGCGAGCGCATCCGCCATCGCGCCCTGCAGGCTGCCGACCGTGCCCTGCAAGCTGGTCACGTCGCCCTGCGCGGCGGTCAGCCCGCCATCGAGCGCGTCCAGCGCCGTGCCCACGTCGTGCTGCGTGCCGCCCTGCACGTTGTAGGTCGGCGCGCTGAACAAGGGGAGATCCCCGGTGACGGTCGCGCCGCCGCCCAGCGCGGTGGCGACGTTCGCCGCCATGGCATTGGTCGTGCTCTTGAGCTGCCACAGGGCAACCGCATCGTAGTCGTCCGTGCCGCCCTTGATGTGGGACAGCGTGCGGTAGCTGCCGTCCTTGTCGGCGAAGTCCACCGACGCGCCATCGATGTCCTTGCCCACCGTCAGGCTGGCGCCCGGCGCCGCCTGTTGCACCAGGCCCACCGAACCGGTGTTCATCTGGTTGGTCAGGCTGGTGACGTCGCCCTCGACCGTGGTGACGCGGCTGCCCAGGCTGGTGATGTTGCCGCTGTTGACGGTCGCCTGCTGCGCCACGGTGGTGACGCGGCCATCCAGGTTGGTGATGCTGGTGGCGTGGGCGCTCACCTGCTGGTTGGTCGCGTGCAGCTGCGAACCGTTCACCGCATCGGTGCTGGTCGCGCCCAGGTCGCCGGATGCAACGCCGAAGATCTTGTTCGCGCTGCCGGTCATGCCCGCGCCGCTGAACAGGCTGAGCCCGCCATGGATATAGGCGGCCGGGCCGCTGCCGACGCCATTGCCGTAGATTTCCAGACCGCCGCCGACGAAAAGGCCGTTCTGGTTGGAAATGAGGTTCAGGAACGGATCCTGGCTGGTCGCCGTGGCCGTGCCCGTGCCGAGGGATTGCGTGCAGGCGCCGTTCGAATACATGCCCGGCGCCGTCGCCTGGTCGGTAAGCGACGTACAGGTGCCGTCCTTCGCGTCATTGAACAGCGCGACGACATTGTTGTCCGCAAAGGCGGAGGGCGCCGCGGCCATGCCCAGGCCGAGCACTGCCGCGCAGCTCGCCAGCCGGCCGGCTACGCGGCCCTTGGCCTTGCGCCTGGATTTCGCCAATTCGGACGCTACCACCCACTTGCCTGTGGCCACGTTCCAGATGATTCGATAGATGGTGTTCATGACAATTTCTCCTGACGATTTCATCGAACGGGTTGCTGCCCGTGCATTTCCTGGCACAGGAGGTCCGCGCACGAACGGTTCATGCGTCTGGACTTAAAGGGAGCGGCCATCCCGGCCGAGGCTTACGTCGCTTCGGGGCAATCGCGTGGCCCCGCGCTTGTCGTCCCCGACTACCGCCGGGATACAACACAAGGGTATGGATCGAGGCCGCGCAGTCCTATCGGACATGGCCTAAAAGCGGCTCACATCGCACGCGCTGAAACGGCGAGAGCCGCCACTTCAAGGGGGCAAAGCCGCAGGCTTGGCGGCTCAAGAAAGACTATGCGGTGCTCGCTGCGACCAGCGCGTTGCGCGCTTGCCTACGGCTGGTCCTGATCCGCGTGCACGGCCCGCGAAGCCTCGGTGGCCCGAACCAGGCCGGAGTCGATCGCGTAGCGGAAAATGTCGGCGTCGGTCTTCAGGCCGAGCTTCTTCATCGCGGCGAGTTTCTGCGCGCTGATGGTCTTGCGGCTCCGTCCGACGCGCAGCCCGATCTCGACGATGGACAAGCCCTCGGCAAGCATGCGCACGACTTCGCCTTCGCGCTTGCTGAGCCCGCCGTGGCCGCCCGACGCCTCCGGCGCGTCGTCCTGGGCGACCAGTTCGGCCACGCGCGGCGAAAGATAGACGGCATGATCGTAGGCGCTGCGCACGGCATCGCCGATGTGGCTGAAATCGTCGGCCTTGCTGACCAGCGCCACGACGCCCACGTCCAGGGTGCTGCGCAGGAGTTGCGGGCTCTCGATGCCCGTCACCACCGCCAGCCTGACCTGGGGAAATCGCCGCCGCAGGAGTTGCAGCATCGCGATGCCGTCGCCATGCTCGCCGCCGGGCATGGAGAAGTCCGTGAGCACGACGTCGACGACCTCGCGGCACAACACGTCCACCAGTTCGGACGACTCCCTGACCGCCCCCGCGACCACGACGTCGGGGAGCGCCGAAACGGCTTGCTCCATGCCCACCAGCGAGGCGGGATGATCGTCGGCAATGACAACGCGGATGCTCACGGCATGTCCTGGTGGATGGCCGATCGGGAATGACCGAAACCCTCGCCCGATCAAGCGATTGTTACAATTATAATGGGCTTGGGCAGGCAAGGACGGCCTGCGGTCTCGGCGACTGCCAGCGAGAGGATCCGTGGAGAATCAACGCATCAGAGTGGCGATTGCCGACGATCATCCGGTGCTGCGGATCGGCATCGAGAGCGCGCTGTCCGAGGTTCCCGCCATCGACATCGTCGGGACGTGCAGCAGCTCGACGGACCTCGTCGCGTTGCTGGACGCGAACGGCTGCGACGTGCTGGTGACCGACTTCGCCATGCCCGGCGGCGAGCATGGCGACGGCCTGCAGCTGCTGGATTTCCTCGGGCAGCGGTATCCGGAACTTGCCATCGTCGTCATCACCGGCATCGACCGTCCGGCCATCGTGCAGGCCATCCTGTCGCACGGCATCGAGGCCATCGTGAGCAAGGCGGACGACATGTCGCACCTGCGCATGGCGATCCAGGCCGCATGGGTGCGGCGCGGCTATTTGTCGCCCGCGGTGGCGTCGCTGCTTCCGAACGGAAAATCGTCCGGCTCCGTCCAGGCGCTTTCCGCCAGGGAGCGCGAAGTGCTGTCGCTCTTCATCGGCGGCACAGCGATCAAGGACATCGCGAAACAGTTGCAGCGGTCCAAGCAGACCGTCAGCACGCAGAAGATACGCGGCATGGCCAAGCTCGGCATCGAGAAGGATGCCGACCTCTTCAAGCATGCGCTCGATCTCGGCCTCGTTCCCGCTCCGGCAGGCAACGAGCCGCCGCCGGCGGACAACCCGGCTTCCGGGAAGCGCGGCGCGCCGTAAAGCCGCTGCAGGAAGGCGGCGGCGTCGCATGTGCCTCCCGGCTTCCGTCCGCCAGCGGAAGCCGCATCGATTCAGGCGGGCTGCCCGTAACGCTCCACGACACGCTCAAGCTCCGCGATCAGCGCGGAAACCCTGTGGAGCCATGCTTCCCTGGGCTCATCCTCCAGCTCGGCTTCGGCAGCGGCGCAGTGCATGGCCGTATCGGTCTCCCGCATCATCAGCAGGACGCCCTTGAAGGAGTGGATCAGCTCCGCCAGCGCCGCTTCGTCGCCGGCTGCGACCGCACGCCGCATGTCCGCCAGGTCGATGTGCGCCTGCTTCACGAAGGCGACCCGCACGGCCTCCGAGGGGCGCGGCGACGGCGCGGCGGTTTCCGCGCGATTCGCGGCTTGGTTGGCGGCGTGGGACTGGCGTGGCATGAGGAATTTCGCGAGTACGGAATGGAGTCGGTCCAGCAGGATAGGCTTCAGCAGCACATCGGACATGCCCACTTCCCTGCAGCGTTCCCGCTCGCTGACCAGGGCCGAGGCGGTCAGGCCGATGATGGGGACCCGGGCATCCAGTTGCCGCAGGCGCTCGGCGAACTCGTAGCCATTCATTTCCGGCATGTGCAGATCCGTGAACACGACGTCGTAGGCGTTCCGGCGCCAGAGCTCCAGGGCGGCCTTTCCGCCGCTCGCTTCGCCGATGTCCAGGCCGAACACCTCGAGTTGCTGGCGTATGAGTTCGCGGTTCGCGGGATGGTCGTCAACCAGCAGAATCCGGCCCCGGTACTGCCGGCTCGCGCGATCGTCGGCGGCGGCGCCCGATGCCTCGCGCCCGGGCTGCAACGCGGCCAGCCAGGCTTCGCTCGCATAGCAGGACACGCGGGTCCACGATTTTTCCGCCTGCGGGGCCAGCGGGCCGTCCATCGTGGCGACGACGATCCGCCGCCCGTTCGCTCCCGGTTCCGGCACCGGGACGGACTGCCCGGCGAAATCGCCGACGACGAAAACCGCCGCGTCGCCGGGCAGCACGGCGTCCGCAAGCCCGGCCCATTGCCGGACCGGATGCACGCTGGCGCCGCAGGAAGCGAGGAAGCCGCCCACTTCCTCGCGCCATTCCTCCGAATCCGACAGCAAGGCCACAGTCATGCCCTGCAGGCTGGCGCCGGCTTCGTCGCGAGACGGCGAAGGCGCGATCTCCGGCAGGTGCAACGCAAAGCGGCTACCCATGCCCGGCGTGCTCTCGACGCTCATCGAGCCGCCAAGGAGCAAGGCCAGCTCCTGGCACAGCGCCAGCCCCAGCCCGGTGCCGCCGAAGCGGCGGGATATGCTGCTGTCGGCCTGCGCGAACGGCTCGAAGAGCCGGGCCTGCTGCTCCCCGCTGAGCCCGATGCCAGTGTCGACGACGGAAAAGCACAGCCCGCCCTTCCCCCCGGGACCGGACCCGTCGGGATCGACCCGCAAGACGATGTGGCCGGACTCGGTGAACTTGACCGCGTTGCTGAGCAGGTTGTGCAGGATCTGCTGCAACCGGTTCGCATCCGACACGTAACGGCTCGCCAGCGCCGGGTGAATCCGGTAGTACAGGGGGAGACCCTTCTGCTGCGCTTCCGGCGCGAACAGCAGGGCGGCGCGCTCCACGAGATGCCTGAGCGAAAACGGCGCCATCACCGTGTCGAGCTGCCGCGCCTCGATCTTCGAGAAATCCAGCACGTCGCTGACGATCGCCAGCAGGGCGTCCGCCGAGCGCCCGATGCGTTGCAGCCTGAGGCGCTGCTCCTCGCTCAGCGTGGATCGCGACAACAGCTCCAGGTGGCCGAGCACTCCGTACAGCGGCGTGCGTATTTCATGGCTGATGCTTGCGACGAAGGACGACTTGGCGTGACTCGCTTCCTCGGCCGCCTGCCGCGCCCGCTCCGCCTCTCGCCGCGCGCTGCGAAGTTTCTCTTCGAACTCGTGCTGCGCGGTGACATCGCGCAACACGCACAGCCACGCCGGCCTCTCCCGGTAGCGCACCTGGCTTGCAATGACCTGGAGCCGGCGCGTCTCATCCACCTGCCAGTCGAGGATCGCCGGCGGTGCCGGCATGTCGTCGGCGTCGGCGTCGGGAATCCGGGCGAGCCGGCTCGACAGGAAATCGAAGAGGGCCGATTTGCGCGGCGCGGACGTGCCCGCCATGGATGCCGCCCACTGGTTTTCGACCAGCACGTTCCCGTTCGCCGAATCGATCACGCACAGGCCGACCGGGGAGGTCTCGATGATCGAGCGGTTCAACGCTTCGCTTTCGTAGACCAGCGACGCTTCCGCCAGCGCCGGCGCCAGCACCTTCCTCTCCAGCAACAGCAGCAGGATCCAGATGCCGGCCACGGCGATGCTTGCCGGCAGGACCAGCCGCAAGCCGCGCGCGACCATGCTCGCCCGCAGCTCCTCGCGCGTCACCGGATAGACCAGGGTCCAGTCCGTGCCGGGGACGCCTCCCAGTATCAGCGAGCCCTCCCGGTGGCTTTCGCGCACGCTGTTTTCCAGGGGGTGTTCCCACAGCTTTTTTGCGAGGATCGACGCCGTCTCCGCCTGGTCGAGCGCCGCGGGATGGTCGCCGCTTTCCAGCACGGTCTCGCCCTCGCGCGTCAGCACGAGAAAGCTGCCGCGGGTCTTCTCGCGGATGCGGGATTCGATGTCGACCAGGGGCTCGAAGTACACGCGCCGCAGGTACTCGTTGCGGCCGTCCAGCAGCGGCAGGCTCGTGTAGAGCGAAGGCTCGGAAGTGACGGGATTGCGCGCAAGCGCAAAGTAGACCTGGCGCCCGTACAAGCTGCGCGCGAACGCCTTCGATCGCAGTTCCCGGTCGATCCGGACCAGCCGGTCGATCACCTGGTCCGGCGTCGCCTCGTCCAATGCCGCCGCAAGCGGGGCCTCGCTCTTGAGACCCGCGACCAGGGCCAGCGCATGGCCAGGGTCGTACTCGTAGGCGATGCCGCCGCCGGAGGAGTAGCGGGAAAACAGCGACGTCGACCGCGCCAGCATGGAGTATTCCCGCGCCAGGCCGATGTAGCGGGCGACGCGATCGTCCGGCATACCCAGGTTTTCCCGCCCGACCACGAGCCAGGGCATGGTGCCGTCGCCGCCGGGCCAGATGCCGAGCACGTTGCGGTTGGCATGGAACGCCTCCATGCGTGTCCGCCCATCGGCCTCCAGACGCCCCGACTGCAGCGTCCACATGGCGTCGTTGATGCTGGCGTAGCCGATGGCGCCTTCGAGGCGCTGGTCCAGCACGTCGCCGATCGCCTGCTGGGTGCTGCGGAAGATGTCGCCGTGCCTCGCGTAGGTATTCTTCGCCGAGGAAACGAGATCGAGCGCCGCGATGCTCAAGATCACCGCGGTCAGCACGACGCCGCCGCTCAAAAGCAGCCGGCGCTGGTTGCGGCGCAGCGTCCTGATGCCGGCCCGCGGCCGGCCAGGTCGCAGGAAGCTGGCGAGACGATGCCATCCCGCGAGTGGCTTGCTCATGGCCGCGCCCCTTCGAACCGGCGAGCCGCGACATGCATGCGGCTGGAACACTGCCTCGCCAGACCATCGTCCTTTGCACGGATCCTGCCGCCCAGCCGGCCCGGTTCCTTTCCCGGCTGCCCACGACTGCATCGCCGCGCTGTCACGGCATGGCCGCGGGCTGATGCGCGGTGTGGAATGTCGGAGACGGCCATGCGGCGACCTGTCGGCAATCGGAGGTGTGTATGCGGGCCATTATTCCAGCGAGCACGCGCCGCTGCCCCGCAGTCTGACTCACTTTTGGCACGACGGCGCACCCGCGCGGCAAGCCGACCGCAGCCACACTCGACCGGAGCATCGCCCAGTCCGCGGCATCGGGCACGCAAGGGGCGAGCAGGAAGTTCCGGGGCTGCACGATCCGGTTTTCCGACCAGCCGATCGGCACGACACGCACCGGCGTTTCCGTCGGGTCGCAGCTGTCGAAGGCCCGCATGGCCGACCGTCCTGTCACCGTGCTGACGGCGTACGCCCTCACCGCTTCCACGCAGCGCGTGAAATGGCGGCCGAGGCAGTCGCGCCCTTCCCGTTGCAGCCGGTCGACCCGTGCGGCTCGAAGGCATGCCAGGCGTGGAGAGGCGGGCCGCGCCACGCCTCCCACGCACGCACGACGAGCACCGTGGCCAGCACCACCACGATGAGGACGGGCAACCGCTTCGAGGTCTGGAGCATCGAGGCGGGACGTTTCACTGGGTTGCTTCGTCGAAACCGCGGACCTACCAGACATGCTTCACGGTCAGGGAAGCCTCCTGGCGACGGTAGTTCCCGTTGTCGCGCTTATGGCTGAACTTGGCCGCCATGAACCAGTTCCTGGCGAATGCTCCCTGAAGGCCGATGTCGACCTCGTACACCTGCTTTTTCCTGTCTTCGCGCAACAGCGTTTCGTCGAAGACGACGCTGGCGGGAGAGTCGAACCAGACGTTGAAGTCGGCAAACGGCGTGAGGCCGGCGGTTCCCACTTCGCGGAAGGCGTGCAGGCCGATGCGTCCGGAGCCGTGCGATCCGCCCTTGAAGCGGATCTGCGTTTCCGCGGCATCCATCAGGTGCTGGCTGTCCTGCCAGCTGTAGATCCCCTGCACTTGCGGCTGCAGGCGATACTGGCCGCCGAGGTGCAGCGTATAGCCCAGTTCGAGCGAGCCCTGCGCCAGTTTGGAGTTGTAGTTGACGCGCGGGAAATCCGTGGCGGAGACGCGGTTGTTGAACCACCCGTACTGCAGCCATGCATCCGTGTACCAGCCGGTTGCCCGGGTAGCATCGGCGAACCAGGAGCCATAGGCGCCCACGGCGTAGCCTTTGACGGTGGCCTGGGCAAGCGCGGGATTTCCCTGGGCGATGTTGTTGAAGGTGCTGCGACCGTATCCGGCCATCAGTCCGATGCGCGCGGTTCCGCGGGTGGCCGTGCTGGTGAAGACGTCGCCGCCGGCCTGCATCAGGATGTCGTTGCCGCTGCTTCTCACCAGCCCTTCGGCGGCGGTGCCGCGCGTGCTGGTGTTGAGCACCCGCATCCAGACCGAGCGATCGGACGCCGAATGGTCGTCGGGTTCGGCCTGACGCTCGTGCAGCGTATGCACGAACATGTTCCGGGCTGCATCGCTGGCGTCCAGATAACTGCCGATTTCCGGACGGACGATCGGGTCGGGCTCCGGATCGGGCCCGGGACCAGGGCCCGGATTGAGTTCCTCGCTGCGCAGGTACCAGTTGCCGTTCGCGGACGCCTGTCCGCCCTGGAACAGCAGGTATTCGTAGGCGCCGGCCACGACGCGGTGCCCCAGCACGAAAGCTCCCGGCGCGGAGGCGTTGGCGTTGGCGACATTGACCAGGAGGATGCCGTCGCCCACCGTCTGCATGCCACTGCCGCCGACGGCATGCACATCCACGCGTGTCGCACCGCCGGCAAGCTCGACGCTTTCCGCGTTCAACCTGTCCGCCTGCGTGTTGGCGCCGCCTTCGTTGAGCACGACGTCCATGCTCAGTATTCCGCCGTTCGAGACATAGGCGCCCGCTGCCGCGGAGTAGGCCCGGCGATTGAGGGCGGTGGCATCGCCGGAAATCCATAGGATGTCCCCGGCCACGTTGTTCTGCAGCGTGACCAGTCCGCTGTTGATCAGTCGCCCGCTGATCTGGAACTCGGCATCCGGTTCCGTCGCGAAGGCGGGCAAGGCGTTGCCGACGCCCAGCGTGCCGCGGTTGTCGACGTTGCCGGCGACACCGCCGTAGCCGCCGAAGGATGCACCGCTCTCCACCACGACGCCGCCGTTGCCAAGCAGCACGGCACCCGTGTGGCTGCTGTCGCCGACCGCCAGGGTGCCAGCCTTCACGTCGGTCAGGCCCTGGTACGAAGCGATGCCGTTGAGCACCAGCACGCCGCTGCCAAGCTTGGTCAAGCCTCCCGCTCCATCGATATTGCCGCCGAGCTTGTTGCGGTTGGCCATCGTGTCGATCCACGCATCGGCATCGAAGACCATGTACCGCTGGCTGTCGAACGAGGACCGCAGCTCCAGGCCGCCGCCGTTGAAATGCAGCGTGGACGAGGGATCGCCGATGGCGCCGTCGGCCGCGATGCTGAGCGTGCCGGCATCGATCGATGTGTCGCCGGCATAGCTGCTCGTGCCGTTCAGCAGCAGCCTGCCGGTGCCTGCCTGGACGAGGCCGCCGGTGCCGCTGACCGCCCCGGCATAGGTCACGTCGTCGGACCGGTTGAAGACCAGCGTGCCGTTGTTGAGCACGTCGCCCTGCAGCGAACCGGACGAGCCTCCATTGCCCAGGCGGAGGGTGCCGTCGTCGATCCGCGTTCCGCCGGCATAGGTCTGGTTGGCGGTCCAGGTCAGCGTATTGGCGCCGAGCTTGGCGACGCTGCCGGTACCGCTGATGGTGCCGGCGTAGACCAGGTCGTCGCTGCGGTCGAACACCAGCGCGCCGTTGTCGAGGATGTTGCCGACCACGCTGCCGCTGGTGCCGCCATCGCCCAGCTGCAGGGTGCCGGCGGCGATCGTGGTGCCGCCGGTATAGGTGTGGTCCGCGGTCAGCACCACGGTGCCGGCGCCCAGCTGTTGCAGGCTGCCGCTGCCGCTGACGATGCCGTCGAACGTGATCGCGTCGGCGCGGTCGAAGGCCAGCACGCCTGCGTTCCGCACATTGCCCTGGATGCTGCCGCTGCTGCCGCCATTGCCGATCTGCAGCGTGCCTGCCGCGATGTTCGTGCCGCCCGAGTAGGTGTTCTCGCCGGTCAGTATCAAGGTGCCGGCACCCTGCTTGGTCAAGGCTCCCGGCCCATCGATCTCCGACGCCACCGTGGCGTCGAAACCGTTCGTGTCGAAATTTCCTCCCAGCGAACCCAGGGTGACCAGACGGCTGGCCGCCAGATCGAAACTGCCGCCCCAGCGCAGGGTGCCCTCATTGAAGAACATGCCGTTGCTGCCGGCGCCGAACGCGTTGTCGGCTTGCGCTTCCAGCACGCCGCCAAACAGACCGACCATGCCGGTGAAGCTGTTGGCTCCGTTCAACGCCAGCGTGCCCGCGCCGATCTTGACCAGGTTCCCGGCGCCGGCGACCGTTCCATTCCAGGTCAGCGTGGTCGCGGCGGCTGTGTCCAGTATCGCCGTGCCGCCCAGTTGCAGGCTTCGGTCGCTGGCAAAGGAGGCGGTCGTGCGCAAGGTCGCTGTCTTCATCGACACGCTGCCGCCGGCGGCGCCCAGCGCCGTGTCGGCACCGATCTGCAATACGCCGGCGTTGATCGCCGTGCCGCCGCTGTAGGTGTTGGCGACTTCCAGCACCAAGGTGCCGCGGCCGGTCTTGGTCAGCGTGGCCGGGCCGCTGCCATCGACGATCTGCGCAGCCACGGTCGCGGTGGCGCCGCTGTCCACGCGCAGGCCGAAGTTGGGTGCGGCCAGCACGCGGCCGCCGCCGCCGACCACGCTGTAGCCGTCGGTGATGAACTGCATGCCGGTCGCGTGCACGTCCTCGACCACCGAGACGGTGCCCGCGGCGCCCTGGAACACCGCGAAGCCCTGGCCCCACGCCGCATTGACCGAACCATCGGCGGTGGTCCAGTTCGTGTTGGCGTTGTTCCACACGCCGGTGCCGCCGTCGATGACGCCGTTGCCGACGGTTTGCGAACCATCCCAGAACTGCAGGCCGAAGCCGCCGGCGACCACGATCAGGTTGACCTGGTTGGCGATGCTGGTCTGCACCTGCAGCGAGGTGGGAAGGATCCCCGCCGGCAGCAGGCCGAAGTTGAGTCCGTTGTCGGTCAGCGTGCCGCCGTAGTTGAACAGCCGATACACGCCGGTGGAAAACCCGCCCGCATCGGTAATGTTGAGATCGCCGGCCAGGGTCAGGTTGCCGCCCACGTCCACGCGATCGTTGGCCGACAGCGGATTGCCGAGCTCGTAGTCGAGCTGGCTGGTGCTGTTCAGCAGCAGGTCGCCGCCGATGGTCAGGGTGCCCACGCCATCGCCCGGCGCCAGGTGCCCATCGTTGGCTATCGCCACATTCGCATTGATCTGGCCGCTGCCCTGGAGCGTGGCGCCGGCGGCGACCTGCACATCACTGGCGATGCTGCCGTTCACGCCCAGCGTGCCTGCGCTCACCGTGGTATTTCCGGTGTAGGTGCTGTTGCCGCTCAGGGTCAGCGTGTTGGTGCCGAGTTTGCTGACGCTGCCGCTGCCGCTGATCGTGTCGGCGTAGACGAGGTCGTCGCTGCGCTTGAACGCCAGCACGCCATTGTCGACGATGTTGCCGACCACGCTGCCGCTGGTACCGCCATTGCCCAGTTGCAAGGTGCCGGCCGTAATCGTGGTGCCGCCGGTGTACGTGTGGTCCGCGATCAGCACCAGGGTGCCGCTGCCTCGTTGCTCCAGGCTGCCGCTGCCGCTGACGATGCCGTCGTACGTGATGGCGTCGGCGCGGTCGAAGGCCAGCACGCCCGAATTCTGCACATCGCCCAGGATGCTGCCGGTGCTGCCCCCGTTGCCGATCTGCAGCGTGCCCGCCGCGATGCTCGTGCCGCCGGTGTGGATGCTGTCGCCGGTCAGCACCAGGGTGCCGGTTCCGTCCTGGACCAGTTCGCCTTCGCCCGATATCCGGCCGCCATAGGTGAACACGTCGCTGCGGTTGAAGATCAGCGTGCCGTTGGCGACGGCATCGCCGACGATCTGGCCGGTGGTGCCGCCATTGCCCACCTGCAGAACCGAGCCGGAGGACACGTAGGTGATGCCGGTGTAGGTGTTCTGCCCCGCAAGCGTGATCTTGCCGGCACCGCCCTGGCCGACCCGGCCGGTTCCGCTGATCACGCCGCCATAGACCAGGTCGCCGGGGCGGAGGAACACCAATCCGCCATTGTCGACGACGTTGCCGGCCACGCTGCCGTCTGTGATCCCGTTGCCGAGATGCAGGACGCCAAGCGGATTGCTGATCGTGGTGGTTCCGGTGAAGGGACTGTCCGCCGTGAGATAGAGCTTGCCGGCGGTGGCATGTTCCAGTTCGCCGTTGCCGCTGATCACCCCGCCGAACGTGATGGCATCGCTGCGGGCGAAGACCAGCCGGCCATCCACTTCGACGTCGCCGGTCAGGCGGCCCCGGGTGCCGCCGTTGCCGATGCTCAGGGTGCCGGACCGGATCCGCGTGCCACCGGCGATCTCGTTGTTGCCCAGCAGGGTCAGCGTGGCAGGGCCACTCTTGACCAGCGCGATGCTGCCGCCTTCGGCGCCGCCGAAGGCGCCGGCGAAGCTCGTGTCGGCCGTGCTGTTGAACTCGATCGAGGCGCCGGGCACCGTGCCCAGGATCTGCGTGTTCGCCACGCCGACGAGATTGCCGGCGACGTTGGTGCCGGCATGCGCGACATGCACGATCGCATTGTCGCCATCGAGATTCAGCGCCGCTGCCGGATTGTTCCATGCGGCATCGAGCTGGAGGATGGAATTGGCGTTGAGCGTGATCGCGTAGAGCGAATCGATTCCATCGGCGACGGCGTTGCGAAGGATCGACGCGTTCAGGGTAGCCTGCCCGGTTCCCAGCGCATTGATCCCGGCTGCTTCCAGCACGCCCATTTTCGTGCCGAACGACCCGCTCGTCGTGGTGACGATCCAGTTTCCGGTAAACGGATTGTCCTGGCTCTCGATACTGATCATCCGCCGCTTCAGCCCGGTTACGCCCTGGGCATTGACCGATACGTTGATATCCGCGCCGCCCCGCAAGGCCGCCGTCGGAGCCAGGATCAGGCTGTCGTCGAAGGCCAGTGCGCTGGTGACCGCGACTGCCCAGTTGACCGTGCCGGAATCCGCAACGCGTACGTCGCTGACCAAGGTCCGGTTGATGTTGCCCGCCGCGGCGACAAGGGTGAACGTTGAGCCGTTGTCGAAACTCAGCCCCGGAATGGTCAGGGTTTCGTAGGCGTTGTAGGCCGGACTGGTGCTCTGCAGGACCAGTTCCCCGCCATTGCCGACGAAGAGCGAGTCGCCGTCGAACACGGTGTCGAATGTGCCATCCCGCTGGATGGGTGGCGCCATCACCTGGAATCCGGCGCCGATGATGTAATTCTTTCCAGGGCCGGGCAATTGGCCGTCGCTCCAGGTCGTGGTCGTGTCCCAACGGCCATTATTTACGGCGGTAACGCTTTGCGCGAAGACGGCGCGCGTGGGGACGACGCACAGGCTGACTCCCCCCGCCATGATCCCGAGGTAGAGGCGGGAACGGCGGAACCATGGGGCCGAAAGTTTGCGGGGACGGCAGTGAGAGCGTTGCATGAAGCGACTCCTTGCTGTGTTGTCATGGTCATGGGTGAACTCCGGCGGCCATGGCGCTGGCCTGCCTCCGGTGCGAGCACCGGAAAAACAAACGTGTTGCCTGAAAGGACGTCTGTATCCGTCGTCGTCGGTTCCATCGGACCAGTCCGTGGACGACGTGAGGTGTGAAGCAGCGCTTGATCGCATCGGATGCCGGCGCCGCGTCCAGCGCGGACACGCGCACGACGACCACCGTGGCCAGCACCGCCACGACCAGGATGGACAACCGTTCCAATGCCGGAAGCGTCATGTCATTCGGTGCCCGGGACAGCGTGCGAGGCAGCTTGACCTGGGCCACGCGCTTCCAGTCACGCGCAAGGGCCCAGCCGTTCTTGGCATCCCCTTTCGGGGTCAGAGCCTTCCACAACCTCCTCCCACGGCCGCGGCATCTTGCTTCGACGCGCACCGGCAGCAGGACCGTTTCCACTCGCGGGGCATTGCGCGACCCGGCAACCAGCGGCGATCGACGACATCCCCGTTCGTATGAGCGTTGAATAGCACCGCCATAGCCCCATCACCTTGACTCGCGTCATGTGCCCAGGGACGACACCTGGTCGCATGTGGACACGAGCAACGATGCGGAAACCATCACGCAGGAACACGGCAACCCCGCGGACTTTTCGCCGTGGGGGAATTCGGCCAATGCCCGTCGCATGGTGCCGCCATGTCTGCCCCGACAAGACAGATCGCAACCCGCACGCCGCACCGCTCCCCATCGCCCTGTCGCCTCTGCCGGCAGCACCGACTGGATGCGAACTTCATGGCGCGAGACAGATGCCCGGTGGACAAGCGAGCCGCGCAGAGCGCCCGGAAAGGACGCTGCGCCGAACTCGGCACCTGACAGGCCACAGCGCCATCCCTTGCCCCGTGGCCTGTCAGGTGCCGAGTTGCCGAGCGCGCCTCTACGCGAAGAAATCAGCCTTGCCGTTGTTGAGGTGGTACATGGCGCCGACCATCGTGACCTTGCCGTCCTTCTCCAGACCCGCCAGCACCTCGCTGCGACGACGCAGTTCGTCGATGGTGTGCCTGACATTGGTGGCAGCCACGGCGTCGACGAACGCATCGTTCCTGCCGCTGCGCTCGCTGCTGAACCCGGTGGCCGAGACCGAAGGCTTGATCTTGTCGAGCAGCGCGGTGAGGTTGCCCACCTGGTCCGGCGTCATCGCGTCGCGTTTCGCCCGGATCAATGCTGCCGCAGACGCGGGTTCCGGCATGATCCAGGCGATGCTGCCAAGGGCACCGGCGGCCGCCAGTCCTTGGGTCGACTTGAGAAGAGTACGACGGCCCCGATCTGCCGCCCCTGCCTCACGACACATGCTTCGGTTCGCGTCCATGGCCGGTCGCCCGCAAGAAATTACGCTGCATGTGGCGCCTGCCGGGGTTAAACCATCGTAAAACCGGAAGCTGAAAATGATTCTTTTGCGCAGATTTATCCAAAACCCACGATTGGCCATTCAAAAATGCGATACGCATCACATGAAATGCACATATGGCCGAAATGGTTTACTCATGAACTTTTTATAAAATAGATTAATCCAATCACGCTTTTCCAATAGGCAGTGTTGATCAGCCAAAAGGGGGAAAGGCGGGATTTTTGGTAAGCACCGGACAAAGAGGTAATTCAAACCATGGAAAACATATCCACGTCAGGTATCTACGAGCTTCACGGGTAGCCCCGGACAAGTGCCTGCGCATGGTTCAAGCAGGCGCCAACCATCGCGCTGCCGATAAAGCCTGGCGTAATGAGTTCATATCCTTCATGTGCGCCAAAACAGGATTAATGCGATTTGATCGGCATCGAAATATCCCGGTCCAACCGGATAGCGCGAGGCCACAGCGGCGTGATCATGTACGTATTATCGTGAGCGGCGCTCAAAAGGAATTACATTTACCTCCAGGCAGAGCCCATCCAGCCAATCCGCCCATGACTGCATCACCTTCCGACGCTCGGTCAGGTGCACTGTACGGTAATAGGTGCGGCCATGCGCGATGGCGGCAGTTTTAACGAGCAGCGACCGAAGAAGGTGCTGGGCGGGTTGACACCTGCCGCCTACGCGAAGCTGTTAAAGTAACTCTGGACTCTAAACCGACCCGCTACTCAAAGCGGGGGACGTCGCGTCTCATCCCTAATCGCAGAAGCCGCGAAGGCTATACATTAGGAGAGCGTGCGAGCTATGCGTGCCGCGGGGCGTGGGGTGGTACTGTACCAGCGGCTTATTGTCCACAAGCAGGCTGGTGACAGCTTCTTTAGGCGGTCAACTGCCGGCTTCAGACACCTTCTATCTCAGGGCCTCCAGACATAGGACGAAAGGCCACTGAGCGAAAGTATCGCTCACGCCAAAGTCGCCGCGTGGCGCCAACCAAATACTGGACAGACGGGGAATTATGGGAAGGAACTCCCGAGATAAGCGGAAGCGGAAGCTTAAGGAGAAGCGGGCAAAGACTCGCGCATACGCTGCGTCACGACACAAGAACGCTGATACGTCGTTCGTCCAGGTCATCCATAAAATGCAGGAGGTCCTTGCCCGCTATCGGGCCGAGGACGTTATCTTGGCTGGAACCGTCTCGGAACTCTGGCTTCCGAACATCAGCAGCCAGGTAAAGCACCAACTGCTCCTAAGGGTCGCCGTTTCGATGCCACTCACTTCGTATCGAGGCGAAAAGCCTATAGATACGTACGAGAGCTTCCAGGCATTTCTCTGGGACGTCTATGCGGCCCTGCCAAGCTTCCCAACCCTCGAGGACTACATTCCTGAGGCGGATTGGGGCGAGGTGTCCTTTGACGTAAGGGATGCATTCATCCCCATCATGTATGGCGGTAGTGTTGAGCGCATCACTGATTTCGTTACGGCCTTTCGCCTTGCCCAAGCTGGAAATGTTCCCGCCACCCAGGACATGAACGTCGCTCTATGGGTCCAGAGCTATCTGATTACTCATGTCGGGAGCCAGTCACATCTTCGGCAACTAGACATCGAAACTGGGCATCTTGAGGTTCCGCCACGAGACTTTTGGGATGACTGCCGAGATGCGCTCGTTTCGGTGGGTATAGCAACCGTGCAAACGCTAGGCCCGTTCAGCGAAGCCCTCACCATCGACCTAGGGTCACTACGAATTCCGGAATCGAGCACCGCGTTCGGCAACAGCATCTTCGATGGGACATCCCTTCCGGCACTAATGGTCCGGGTGAACGATACAGTGCTCCCACTCTCGCCACGTAGCGGTCCCAGCGTTGTGCTAGAAAGGTGGGCTACTCGGTTAGTCGGCAGTAGAGATCAACGGCTGCACCGGATGGCATACGCCCTCGGCAAATTCCTAGCCGATAGATTTCGTCCGGGCGAAGTCATAGCCGGCCCTCTCATACCAGGCACTCCTGAGGGGCCGTTGCCTTACGTTCTATCCGCTGCCCTCGTCTCCGGCGATAAGCTCTTTCTCGTGGTGCCGGGAGATATCCTGAATCCGTCCAGTATCAGGCGCATGTGCAGAGACGTGCGGGCGCTAGTGTCGTCCAAGAGTCAATGGGCTCTTAAGCTCGCTAGACAGGATACTGGCCTGCAAGTGTTGCGCCGAGACGGGGAACCGTTCTCTTCTGACGATGTGACGTTCATCGTTGTGCCAACGGACGTTACAGCTCAACCGCGCATGCTTCCTGATATTGGAGAGCGAGAACACCTGACGCCGCCGTCAGATTTCGTAACCCTGTTCGACACGCTGGGTGGCGTAGACGAGCTCGCGGGGTTTCTCAGCTACGTGAACAAGAATCAAGCGCTGGTTTGGACTCCGTTTACTGGGCTCACCGATTTGTTCGGGAGCTTCCGTGACTCGCATGGACTCCTCGTCGACGGTGCGATCCAGCCCACCATGATTGGCCTTGATCCCCACTGGGGAAGCAACTGGCGCTTTAAACAGCTGACGAAGTTTTGGTCATCGGCTCCCCCGGACTTTCCCGACGGTAGGCTAACTTGGACCGTTGAGCCGGATAGTAGTAACCACCTCTACAGGATGTTGTCTAAAGGATGGCCTGCACTCTCCTGGTCGACAGTGATAGGAGCTTGTTGCGTCCACATGGTGTTTCCGTTTGTTCCGCGCATCATGGATGCGACCAATGGGCAGCTTCTGGAAAACTTTGTTCATTGCGCGGCAGATGCACTGGCGCAGCGTCGAGAAATTATTGCAGGACTACCGATATTCGGACGCCCACGGATCGTTTTCGTCTGCCGCCAAGAGCCAAGTACCGTTGTCGACGGGACCGCCAGGACGATTGCGGAGGGCTCTCTAGAGAAGCCGCTCATCAACAATTTGAAGGTGGTAAAGCAAGATGCCGCCAGCCGCATCACGTTGAGCATCGAAGTGAACCTATCGCGAGTCCAGAATGGCCTCCACAATGCCACGGATGCTTCATTTGAATCGGAGTGCGCAACCGAGCTCTTACGCTCCCTTGCTACAGCCAGTGGCGAAGAAGTCGCCGGTGAAGTAATGGACCAGTTGGCCAAAACATCGACAGGCAGGCCTCGCTTTGTCATGCAGACAATGGTGCGTGACGTTGATGTCCCCGATCACGCCGATCCGATACTCCCAGAACCGAGCGACTACAAATCCGCTCGGCGCGACTTGGCCGTAGTTTTTCACGACATTAAAGCAGAGCCCGGACGTCACGAACTTGCCGAAGCGAAAGTAATCATCGACCAGGCAAGGGATGCATACCGTACCGAGCTACACAAACGTATCGCTGCATGCGATTTGATGTCACTCCTTGTCTTTTGCGTCGAGCAACATGATGCACTAATAGCGGAGTACCAGCGTGCCACATCGCGCATTCAACTCAGCCTCGTTCACGAGGTGGATTACTCGCGAGCAAATGCCATTGCTGAAGCGCATGACCGCTTCACCAGAAATGCTCGCAACTACCGATACGTCATCGAAGCCGCGCTGAGCATGGCTTCCGTCGGCGAGGCCGCAGAAAAGACGGAGCTGACCGTCGATTTGCTTGCCACCGTCGACTGGCTCTTCGTCCTTTACGGTGCCAGCGACGTACTCCACAACGGCATACACCCAGGAGGAGTGGAGTTAGACCACCACTATGTACCCGAGGTGTTCTTCTCCGATGGTTTGACGGAAAAAGAACACGAATTCTCTCTTGAGCAGGCCAACCTCAAGCTTGGCATCGAACTTACAGCTGCGGACGAGATTCACGGCCTACAGCCTGGCCAAGGACTCGAAGCGATTGACCGGGCGTTTAGCACCGACCTAGGTTTCACACTTTCTAACCTGGCACAGGCGTTAGCGACGCTTTCGCGGTGGCCGTCAGCCACTGGATCGGGCGAGATCAAGCTGTCGTACCAAGCCTCCATCGACAAAATTGTCGAAGTGCTCCGAGATTCTGTTGAAGGCCTGGCAGCCGATGAGGCTCATCGTATCGTCAGGTTTGCAACTATTGATCCTTTGCACATCCGTGTACTTCTCGGCAAAGAGACTTCTGAGTCGGATGTTCCTGTTTGGGAGCACAACAAACGCGCTCAGCGACTCACAATTCGCCCGCTGATCCCGATGAGCTCCGGCAAGCTATTGTGGGGTGCAGCGAGCGTGGAGAGGGCTGGGCGCATTTGGGTCGGCTCAGTTTCAGACGGTTACCTTCCTGCCGACTTTCGCTGGCCAGCGGTCAAGGCCGAGGTGCGCAATATTAAAAAAGGAATCGAAAAAGGGCTGGAGAAGCGCGCTTACGAGATATGTGCACGCACAGCACCACACCTAGCTGAAGGCATCGACTTCATGCGCCGCTTCAAGAATGAAGGCTTTGACGACGTGGGTGACTTTGATGTCCTCGCTTATTGGCCGGACGCCAATCGCTGGATCGCGGTTGAGTGTAAATATAACCAGCCACCGTTCTGCCTGAAGGATGCGCGTAGGCTTCGTGATCGCATCTTTGGGGACGGACGAGATCACGGACAGTTCGACCAAATCGAACGCCGACACCGGTTTCTGGATGAACATCTAGAAAGGTTGCGACAGCTGCTTGGCTGGCCAGCACCGGCCTCGGATCGGCCTCCCTCGATCATGGACGTCTATGTTGGGCGCGAAATTTATTGGTGGATGCGCAATCCACCCTATAAGGTCGACTCGCACTTCGTCCGAATCGACACTCTCGATGGATGGCTCAAGACAGAAGGATCGTAGGTAACTGATAAGCCAGCCAAAAGCTGACAGTTCGTTACGCTATGCCAAGATGCTTCGTCACTACGTTGGCAAGTGTTCCGAAGATCTTTCCGCCCCACTTCTTCATTTGCCTCATCTCTTCGGACTCGACGTAGCCTTCAGCGAAATACAGTGTCGCACCGGTTTTGAACTCGAAATGTTCGGCAAGTCCTTCACGTTCACGTCGAAAAGCTTCAGATGGAAGGCCCGCACTCCGAAGTTCGATGTAACGCAAGACAGCCTGACTCGCAAACAGCGTCGCGGAAACTTCTGTCCTGCGTGTCGAGTCCCCCTGCCAATAGACCGCTAGCCAACCGTCGTCGTCTACCGGATCAATGTCAGGATCGATGACTGGCACCACAATTGTTCCATCAGTCAGCGACAACGCACACGTCTTTCCTTCGAACTGAACGTGCGTATAAAGCGGCAGCAGGCTCGCAATGAAGCGTACGATGGCTTGCGACTTCTCGCTCACGGAGCGACTCCTCAATAAGGGTAAATCTCAAGACTCTTTCGGATAGCGAGCTGACCCAGGAGTACCCTAGATCGACTTGCTGTGGGCAATCGCCAGCATCCCTAGCAACGACGTTCGTGCCTGCCGCTTCTCAACGGCTTCACCTACCAATTCCTTCGTGTATGCCACTGCTCCTGCGCCGGCACTGAGGACTGAAGTCACTACGGGCGCTGTAGCACCAACAGCGGTAGCCAATGCTGGCAAAAAGCTGACGCTGGCCGACGCGGCCACACCCAAGGCCGCCCCCGCTACAGCTTTCCATTTTGATGGCGCGTACCTGCGCTCAATATCCGCAATCGTCCTTTGTTGTAGCTGAATCATGGCCTCTAGGCCGTGCCTCACTTCTTTAGTAACACTAGATAGGTCAGCCGCCCCAGCGCCCGCCAGTTGCGTCGTGAATTTCTTCAGTTGCTCTCGAAGCTCTGCGTGCTCTCGGTTGCGACGAAGATCGACAAGACCCTCAAGTGGGATGTTGGCTAACCACCTGAGACTGTCGTCCTGGATGGCCCTCAGGACGTCGAACGATTCACGCGAGATCACCTGAGCATTGACAAGCTCCCGCGCTTCTGCGGACGCACATCGCTCGAAGTAGTGCCAATGCGCTTTCTGCGAGACCAACGGTTGCGCAGCCAATTCGTTTGCGTTTTCCAGAAGGTGGTACTGCGGCACTAGTCGCTCGACAATTCCGTTGAGGACGAGAGACCCGGCTGGTAGCTTTCTCATGAAATTGAGCGCACCTTCACTGCGAATGCCTTGCAGAGAAACTAGATAGCTATTGATCGCCTCTCGCGCGGTCAGCACTCGTTCTGGGTTGCCACCAGGTGGTACGAAGAGCCTGTCGCGCAGAACACCTTCGAGGAACTCATTTTCATGAGATCGGGCGAATTCTTGTAGCTCTTCGATAGATTGAAGTTTTGCGTTGCAGGATGGCCTGATCACCTTCATGGCCAACGAAGCAATACCTGCCTGAGTAATTGAGTCGTGCCGTTCGAGTCCCTGCTCGAAGCTCGGGAAGATCAAAACTGGCGGCTCGCTCAAGCGCGCTTCAATGAGAGGCCTGAGCGGCAAAATGTGAAAGAGCACCAAGGCCAGTTGCAGGTGCATTGCATTGAGATGCAGATCACCCGAGAAGAAGGGATAGACGGGATCAGGGATGAGCTGTGTATCGCAGTAGAGTCCAGCCACCCTTGTTGCCGATAGGGCCGAGGAGCCAAACGCACGCTGGCCACCCAAGACCACCTTGAGCCCACCGAGTTCTTGTGCTGCACGGAACATCGCGCCCGCGTTCTGGGTGTAGAACTCTTCAATTTCCTCGGCGGCGGAATTGACGTCCCTAGCCATCATGTCACTGCGCGTTCTGGCGCGCTCGATCATCCGCTGCTGAATCTCCTGTTCCGTTTCAACTAGGCCAGATGAGACTCCAGTCAGTCCAATGAATAGTTTCTCGAACAGCCGAAAGAGATCACATTGGGCATCATGCAAGCCCAAAGGCATCGGTGCTTCCTCCTCCCGTTGCTCTTGGCTCTGGAAACGTAGCAGTAGGGCGGCCGATCTTGCCCTCGCAAGATCGTCGCTCGTGAGGCTTGAGATATCCAGGAGCCCGGTGGCTCCTCGAGGGAGAGCTAGCAACCGTTTCGTCCAAGCCTGCTGCTCGTCTGGCACGCGCAGCCTCCCCGCTGTAAGGGCATCGATAACATCCGAAACCTTTTGCACAGAATCTAGTGCCTGATCATCATTCATCACCCCCCCCTAGAGCCTGCTTCACATGCCTCAGAGCGCCCGCCGTGGACCAACAGGGAACTGCCTACCTCTTTCTCAATGAATCGGGTCGTTCCACCAAGTCTTCCGCCCGGAGGTGCGTATAGCGTTTCAGCATTTACATGGACTTGTGGCCGCTGATAGCCGCGGCTCTTGGTCACTGAGCTCGCCTTCAACGAGCCTGCTTACTGCTTCATGGCGACGATCGTGAAACCGTAGGTCGCTTACCCCATTCTTGGCTTTTATGTTGAGCCATGTCCTATTGAAGTTGTAAGGCCTTCGCCTTCCGTCCCTTCCCAGCTCTCCAAAGAAGACCAAATCGGTGTCCTTGGGGCAGATAGAGTCTGCAACTGCGGCGGCTAGAGCTTTTGCAGCGTGCCGCGTAAGAGGCACTGTGCGGACGCTGTCGTTCTACGTCTTGCTCAGCAGCACAAGCCGCCGCTGTAGACGGAGCACCCCACCCTGTAGGCACCCGAAGTCAAGCAACGTCCGCGTCGTCAGACTCAGCATCGGGCAGAACCTCGGCGAACGCAGCAGATAGCTGCCGGACATCCACGTGGCGATCGCCGCATACGCTAGGCGGCACTCCTCGACAGTATCCGAGGCGGCTATTGCACACCGGGTACTCAAGATGTCGCTTGCTTGTGACCTAGGTGGACACTTTATGGTTAGCACTTAACCAAAACTTGGCCGAAGCGGCCAATTTATGAGTAAGTGCACAACATGTTCTTGAAACCATAGTTTGGCCACATCTGGAAAGCATAGTTTGGCCACACGGTAAAAGTTATTGATATTACAGACTTTGTCGTCGCCGACGCTTCCACCCCCCACCGTTGTCGGAGTTGGGCAGCGCGGCCGCCGGTCGTGGTCAGTTTCGCTGGCGCCCCCTGGTCGGTTGCTGTGGCGAAGGTGGGTAGGTGTGCGGCGTTTTGCAGAAGAACCCACACGGCAGATCAAATGACAGCTGACATCATGCCCTTGGATTGAAAAAGGCTCCGCGCGCGGAGCCTTTTTTGGTATTGCCAGGCACCCGATCAGGTCTACCTAACAGCTGACAACCCCCATTTTGAGTCTAGAAAGGCAGTAAGCGCACCGCGTGGATAAGGAGCTTTTCCCGGATACGATTCGAGCGCTGCCGTGACGATGTCACGGTTTTTGTTACTCACCGCCTTACCCCTAGTGTCGAGGTAATGATCGATGAAGTACTCGACTTCATAGCCTTCACTCATAGACACGTACTGGCGATCGAGCTTCCCGACATACTTCTTGTTGTCGTGCTTGGACCAATCACCCTTGGCGCGCTCAAGTTCCCTTTCCTTTTCTGTCATGACCGTTCTCCTCCTGGAGTATGTGGTCAGCATCAGCCCTCCGTGACTGTTGGCCACCGAGGGCGCCAAGTTCACAAACTTCCTCTCCCGAGGCTTGTGTGAACCAGATCACATCATAGCCATCGCCATCGCGTAGCACGAGATTTTCAACGCGCAGAGGCGATTAGTTTTCAGCGAGCGCCAACAATGTAGACGTTCTGGTTCGGCTTCGCTTGGGGGTTGTCTCGACTGTAAGTTTCCGCAGCCGATGGCTCCTAGCCGCTTGGATGTATCGCCACTTACGCTGACCCCATCGGCATCACAAGGCGCAGGTCGATGTTCATGGGGCTCTGGTGCAGATCGACTGAGCGGACATCTTCCCTGCACAGCCTGTCCGCATTACGTGCGGCCGCGCGCGCGCAGGCAAGCATGATTGCCTGTCGCAAATCACGCGAAGACGAACCTTCGTCGGCCAACTGTTGAGCCACGGCATCGTCGATGCTTCGACTGAATCCCTTGCCCCAGTTCGAAGTTTTCACCAGATGCAGGTAGATCGACTTTGCGATCGCCGCGCGCTGCGAAGTCGATGGCTCGGGAATCCGGAAAACCTGTGTCCGGCTTCGAATCGGCCACGGAACGTTTTCCAGTCGGTTAGCCGTAAGCACCCATGAAATGCGGCTGGCATCGATCGGCGTGTCCACATACTCGTCGCGAAACCTGGCTGCTGTGTGGGGTTCGAGTAAGCCATAGATGGGCCCCATCGGGTCATACTTTCCACCCGAGACCTTGTCGATCTCATCCAGAAGCATGATCGGATTCGCGTAGTCGCCATGAACAAGCAGATTGAAGATGCGGCCTGGCTTGCTCTCCGACCATGAAGACGTACCGCCTGCCAGCACGAAGCTGGCCGAGAC
>NZ_NJIC01000003.1:70135-76140 GCF_013620825.1 Rhodanobacter sp. PCA2
GGTCTCCATGTGGACTTCGTCGTAAGGCACACTCAACGTTCGAGCCAGCCGTTCAACGAAGAATGTCTTCCCCACGCCCGGTGTGCCAACCAATAACATTGGCGGAAGAAAGAAAGCTCGATCGCCGCGTCGGGCTAGGTGGGCCATCGCGCCGATGTAGTCGATCACCGTAGAAAAATGAGGAAAATCTCTCGATAGGCTAGCTAGAAGATCCGGGAAGGTCTGACGCACCCGAACCTGGGCGCGCCATCCCATGGGGTGGCGCGTGAGGGATTTCAAAGCGTGACTCAACTGATCACGCGTTCCTCTTGTGGTTTGGGGCTGGACGACGCGCTGCTCCAGTGCCAGAACGTCCGTGAGCGAGGCGATGCAGTGCATTCCGCGACGTTTCAGTTGCTTGAGAGGTGGCAGAATTGCCGCGCATGATGCGACAGAGGCGTCATGGTCTGACGCAGACGGATATGGCTTGGACATGTGGACATCCGGCGTTGATGTCCCGGGAGGTTGGCATCTACGGAGCCAACCTATAGATCACGGCCTTGTTTTCAGGAAGGTCCGAGTCCGGGACGAGGAAATGAGCACGAAACTGCGCAGTTCAGTGGCAGGTTCGTGCTATTCGTCCACGGTGGCGGGAAGGAAGGGCCATGGGAGCAGCGTATCACTTTTGGAAACATGCCGAGGTCAGCGTCAGCATCCATCAATGCCGTCGCACAGCCTGCGACAGAGGCCACCTATGGTGGATGCAGAAGAAGATCCGACTCACGGTTCACATTTCCGTTGGCTTAGCCAAGCACCGCGCAAAGCCAACGCGTCCACGCGGGCGTGATGTCGCTGCAATTGATGTTCTGGGTGATCTCGCCACCACCGCTCACGAGCAGCATCCAGTTCGAGGTGTTGCCACTGGAGGCTCGATGGCTTTGGGCCTTCGGGGCTCGGTTCATCCATGCCATCGAGTACGAATTGGCAAAGTGCGCGATCGTGAGGTGAGTCATAGCCGATAGATGGCTTCGGGACCGTCGCGAGGAATGTCCGGAGGCGTCGAGTTAGAAGGGCGTCGGACATGGCCGCTTCACCACGCTCCAGTAAGGGGTACACGGCGACGCGCACAAACGGCGTTGGGGCGGCGGGCAGGAGATCACGCTCAGCGTAGAACGTGTGGCGTAGATCGGCTGACACCAGGCCAATTGACACCAGCTCGCTGGCCAGCACATCTGCCCATTCGCAGTCGAGAAAGAGATCCGTCACGTTGTTGATTCCAGCATCCAGGATGCTACTGGCCTGGTCGATGGTCGATGGAAACCATGCGCGCAAATCCTGTGATCCCAGACTCGTCGTATGCGGTTATGCCTAATGAGCTAGTTCGATATGCGGCTTCGTCGTGCAGCGCTTCTAGCTTCAGCACGAATCACTCGGTCTCGAGCTTGAAAGCCGCCAATAATCTCTGCTGGAAGAACCGGGTCTTCGATATCCACGAACCGGAGCGTTTCGGGGTCTCTTTTGCGACACTCTCGCCATGGCTGATGCGTCGGATCGTCGGCTTGGCGAAGGACGACGTCGATATCGACGTCGTAAAGCAATAATGACAGAGCTACCCTGGCACGCACAGCGTTCAACGAAGCGAACAGCTCTTCGGCATATGGCCGAAGCCCGGGGAGTTTCAAGGCCCCGGGCAGCGCTCGGAACATGTTCATCGACACAGATGTGTGTTCGCCTTCGGCTCGATTTTGTTCACATAGACGCGTTCTCAACACGCAACCAACCAGGCCCCATATGTCATTGCGGGCAACGAGCTGGTCGGTGTCGGGGTATAGCGCAATCGGGACGCAACGTTGCTCGATTCGAGCATCATCGCCCGGAAACCACCATGCACGCACACCTCGCTCAGCGGTCAGTTCGTTAACCATGGTCTTGAGGCGCTGGAGGCTCATCGGTTCGTTCCGTAATAGCTCCCAAAGTGGAAGGTCATACACCCAACGAGTGCCTGGCAATGATTCTTCAATTGCGGCTACCGAAAGCTTTGATGGGCTAGCTAAGCCGTGTTGCCACTTCCAAACAAGGTTGCTTCGAGCCCTGCCACGCGCGACGTAAGCTTCGGCAAATTCTCCAAGGTCTAGCTCGCTCTGATGCAACGCGTAGTTGAGCCACACCCTCCCTCGCAGATCTCGTAGAGGTTGAGTACGTAAGGAGGTCTTAGTCCACGTCCTGAGAATGTCTCCAATGGACTTGTACACGGCCGCGCCTCTTCGTGTGTCAGAAATGACCTGCCTCGCAAGCCCGAAATTGACACAGCGGACTGGAGATGATCCAAGAGATACTCAGCGTGACTGCCACGCTCTGTCTAGTACTTCTCATGTCCGCCCCTGCCGATCTCCTCAATAGCCTCACTCAGCGATACGGCCAGCTTCTTACATTGGAAGAGGTCGCCGAAGTGTTGCGCTACCCAAGCGCCCAGGCAGCACGAAAGGCACACAATCGTGGACAGTTACCGATCCGCATGTTCCGCATTGGTCCTCGAAGGGGGCTGTTCGCTAGCGCCGGAGCGCTTGCCGACTACCTATCGCGCCTCGAGGAAAGCGTTAACGGAGGTAGCCCCATGACATAGGGCCCAGCACTGACGGCACGGAAACGAAAAAACCCCGGTTGGCGCCGGGGTTTAGTCGTACAGCTAGCGATTGGCTCGCAGGCTCATCCTACGCCGCCTTCCCCATACCGATCAAGCCCGGCTGCCCCACGGCCTGCGTTCCCGTGGGCGAAGCATGCCGCGCGCGAACATTTATCGGCAGGAGCTTCCTATGGCGTACGGCCTCTCCGACATCGAGCGGTTCATCCGACGATTCGACCTAAAGCATCCACAAGCAAACTATTTGAGGTCCGCAGCGGCTGCACCTGCCAGGGCTGTTGGCCAAACTGGCTATCCGTGCGTCGTGACCGATTTCCAATCAAGGAAGATGGGCAAAGCGATCGCGTGTGAGAGCCGCACAGGCGAATATCGATACGCGCTCGAACTCGAATGGGACGAGCAGATCGAAGCATTCTTCGACCAACCACCTCAGGTTGATGTACGCCGCACCACCAAGCGGGGAGAGCGCCTTTGTGCCTATTACCCCGACTTCCTGGTGCTCAAGCACACAGGGGCCATATCGGTCGTCCAGGTCAAGCTAGCCGAGCAGCTCGACGCGCTTGTGGAGAGGAGCCCCGACTGGATCAAGCAAGGCGAGCGATACCTCGATTTATCCGCTACACGAACATTTGAAGCGATGGGCCTTGTTCACGAAGTTGTGGCGATCAGTGCCGCACATGCCGTGCGCGCGGCGAATCTCAAGCTTTTGATCAAGGCGCGTGCTGAACTCCCGCTCTCAGAGGCGCTACTTGAGCGTTGTGAGGTGGTGTTGAGGCGCCGCACAGCGCTATCGCTGCAGCACCTGGCGAAAGATTTAGGGGTTCATGAGCACAGTGCTCTCATAGCACTCGTAGCTCACCGACGCCTGCAGGCAGACATCGATCACGCGCTTCTGGTGGAGCCTGCAACGGTGTGCGTTGCGCTCTCACAGTCGTGCTTGCGGCGGGATGTTGTCGATGCTCTGTCGTTTCTTCGGATCGATCCGAAAGGGCAGCTGGGCGCGCCTGTTACCGCGGTACTGTCCCCCCGCGAGGCACACCTTGAGCGTGCTATCTCCATGCAGGAGCGTCTGGAGCAAGGAGAGGACAGCGCGACTGCTCGACGCTGGCGCCACCGCGTGGAGTCGGGTCTGGCCGAGGGCATCCCACCACTTGCCTCTTTGACGCCTCGCTATGATCGCTCGGGCAACCGGCTGGCCAAGCGACCAGCTCACGTGCTGGAGCATTGTCGCGCCTTTATCAAAGAAGCATGGGGCCTAAACCGCCCATCAAGGCGCGCTTTGTACTCCCTCTACAGAGAAAGTGGGGAGGCCGCACATCCAGAGTCGCCCATCGTGAGCAAGCCGACCTTCCGCAAGATCCTCAAATCGCTTGAGGCAGAGCTCGCTTATGGTCGTGGTGGGTTGCGCACGCACAATGCCCACATGGCACCCACGCCGGTGTCGAGCCGAGAGCTCCGCGCGACACGCCCTTTCGAACTCGCGTCGGCCGACCACTGCCTGTGCAAGATCTTTTGTGTGGTACTGGAAGCAAACGGCTTCCGCTATGTAAAACGTCCCTGGTTGACCGTGCTTCGAGACTGCTGCACCAAGGAGGTGCTTGCGTACTGGGTCAGCTTCCGTGCTCCTAGTCGTCGGCAATGCGCCGTTCTTATACGACAGTGCGTTCGCGCACACGGCAGGCTGCCAGAACAAATTATCGTCGACCGGGGCGCGGACTTCCGCAGCGTCTATTTCGCTGCTCTGTTCGCAGATCTGGGAGTCGATCTGGTACAGCGCCCGACCAGTCACTCCCGTTACGGCTCGGAAGCAGAGGGTCTTTTCAACATCTTTAAGACGCAGTGGCTGACGCTGAGACCAGGAAACTTGGTCGATCTCGACGAAGTGCGGTCTGTTTCCTCAAGTCACAAGCCGGAGCGCCTGCCATGCATGGACCTGACAGCCTTCTACGAGGACTTCGCCGCCTTTTCGTTGTGGCAAGACCAACGGCCTCTGGTGGGGGAGTCGGAATGCCCTCGGGTTCTAAGAGCTAACGCGCTGCAGGGGCTGCAAATCGCGGGGGTTCAAGTCACCTACGACGACTTGTTCGTCGTGAGAACTGCCGTGGACTCAAGCGGTAGATATAAGGTCAGTCCTCGCACCGGCATCCACAAGGGTGACTTTCACTTCTGGCATCCCGACCTGAGCGCCCATTCACTCGGAAAGAAGGTCGACGTTCGCGATGATCCTGAGGATCCGTTCAGGCTGTATGCCTTGATGGGCGGTCAGTGGATCACAGCGCTCGCATCACACGCACCGAGGCACAGCTTGCAGGATGCCTGCGGCATGGCTGCCTCAAATGCCATCCTCATGGATTGCGGTGACATCCGCGAGCTCGCGAAAGCGGACGCAGAGCGCCTTTTGGTGGCCCACGTCAGGCGACGGGAAGAGACTAGCAAGGAAGATGCATCTCGCCGAATCGAACACGCCGCAGAGGCTGCCGAGGCAGGGTCGGGCACGCCATCCGCGGCTCCCGCGGATGCATTTGCAATGCTCAGCGAGGTTGCTGTTCCAACATCCAAGGCCTGGTCGAAATGAGCGCGAACTGGATCGAAGATGCCATCGCTCGCATCAAGGAAACTTGCGTGCAGCATCCCCGCTTCATGGGGGCGTCCAATCAAATGAACCTGGCCATACATGCCATAAGCATGGGCGAGGTCATCCCGCTCGTAGGGCCGTCGCGATGGGGCAAGACGCGAATGCTCCGCGAAGCCATCGGCGCTCATCTTGGCGCTAGGCCCAATGCGGCTGGGAGAATGCCTGTTATCTGTGTGGAGGCGGAAAACGCAGGTCCGAGTGGCATTTTTTCGACCAAAGACTTCATGGCGCGATGCTTGGAAGCGATCCATCATCCCTTCTACGGGAAAGATGTCGAAGACCTTGACCCTGCCGAGACCAGCTCCTACAAGCCACGGCGGGAGCAGCTCATCCACCGCACACCCGAACGTTCGCTGCGTGCAGCCTTTGAATCCGCGTTGCGACACCGTGGTACTGAAGTTCTTGTGATCGACGAAGCGCACCACGTGCAGTACGTGGCAGGAGGGAACGAAGCTGCCGCTCGCGTGCTCGATTCTTGGAAGTGTCTAGCTAACGCGGCAGGCGTGAAACTGGTTCTTTCGGGCTCCTACGAAATTTTGGATCTCCTGCTCCTTGCGCCTCACTTGGTAGGAAGACAACAGACTATCCATCTACCTCGGTATCGGGGAGCCGAGGAGAGCGACATCCGGGCCTGGGCCGGTGTCCTGGCGCACTACTCGCAGTTCCTTCGTACTGAAGCGTCCTCGTTAATTCGAGCCAGTCAGAAGTAGAGTTTCCCCACCAAGGAGCTCTGCATGAAGAAGTCGAAGT
>NZ_NJIC01000015.1 GCF_013620825.1 Rhodanobacter sp. PCA2
GCCCCGGCCCCGGCCGCCACCACTGCCGCAGCCCCCGCGCCGACCACCGCGTTCGACGTCAGCGAGCTGGGCCCCAGCGACGAGGCCTGCACCGACTTCAACAGCTTCGTCAACGCGAAGTGGGTCGCGGCGAACCCGATCCCGGAAGACCGCACCCGCTGGGGCGCCTTCGACAAGCTGGCCGAGGACAGCCTGAACACCCAGCACGACATCGTCGACGCCGCCGCCAAGGGCGCCGCCACGGCCCAGGCCGGCTCGATCGAGCAGAAGATCGGCCAGCTGTACCAGTCCGGCATGAACGAGGACGCCATCGAGAAGGCCGGCTTCGACCCGATCAAGCCCAAGCTCGACGCGATCGCCGCGCTGAAGAACGGCGCCGACGTGGCCGCCTACATCACCAAGGCCTACGCCGAAGGCGACGGGCTGGTGTTCGGCTTCGGTTCCGGCGCGGACTTCCAGAACGCCGCCATGCAGATCGCCTACGCCAACCAGGCTGGCCTGGGCCTGCCCACCAAGGACTACTACACCGACGCCAAGTACAAGGATCTCCGCGACGCCTACGTGGCCTACATCGCCAAGGCGCTGCAGCTGACCGGCGTGTCCGAGGCCGACGCCAAGAAGCAGGCCGACGAAGTGCTGGCGTTCGAGACCAAGCTCGCCGCCGCCTCGCTGGCGCCGGTGGAAGAGCGCGACCCGAAGAACCAGTACCACTTCGTCAGCGTCAAGCAGGCCGACAAGGTCACCCCGCACTTCAACTGGGAGAACTTCTTCAAGGCCCAGGGCGTGACCATCGACAAGGGCTTCTCGCTGTCGCAGCCGAAGTTCTTCGCCGAGTTCGACAAGCTGCTGGCCAGCGCGCCGGCCAGCCAGTGGCAGGCCTACCTGCGCTTCCACACCATCGACGACGCCTCGAACTACCTGAGCAAGAACTTCCAGGACAACAAGTTCGACTTCTACGGCAAGACGCTCGCCGGCCAGCCGCAGCAGAAGCCGCGCTGGAAGCGCGTGCTGGGCGCGGTCAACATGTCGATGGGCGAGGCGCTTGGCCAGCTGTACGTCGCCAAGGTGTTCACCCCCGAGGCGAAGGAGCGCGCGCAGGTGCTGGTGGACAACGTGCGCAACGCGCTCAAGACCCGCATCGAGAACCTCGACTGGATGAGCGACGCCACCAAGCAGCAGGCGATCGCGAAATGGAACACCTTCCTGCCGAAGATCGGCTACCCGGACAAGTGGCGCGACTGGTCGGGCCTGAACGTCAACGGCGACAGCTACTACGGCAACGTGATGGCCGCCTCCAAGTTCAACTACGACTACGACATCGCCAAGATCGGCAAGCCGACCGACCGCAAGGACTGGGGCATGACCCCGCAGACGGTCAACGCGTACTACAACCCGACCGACAACACGATCAACTTCCCGGCCGCGATCCTGCAGCCGCCGTTCTTCAACGCCAAGGCCGACGACGCGATCAACTACGGCGGCATCGGCGCGGTGATCGGCCACGAGGCCAGCCACGGTTTCGACGACCAGGGCAGCCAGTTCGACGGCGCGGGCAACAACAAGAATTGGTGGACCAAGGACGACCGCGCCAAGTTCGACGCCCGCACCGACAAGCTGGTGCAGCAGTTCAACGACTACGCGCCGATCAAGGACAAGCCGGACGCGCACGTCAACGGCAAGCTCACGCTGGGCGAGAACATCGCCGACCTGGGCGGCCTGAACGTGGCGTACGACGCGCTGCAGGTCGCGCTGAAGAACAACCCGAAGGAGGCCGGCGAGAAGATCGACGGCTACACCGAGGACCAGCGCTTCTTCCTGAACTGGGCGCGCGTGTGGCGCGGTTCGGTGCGCGAGAAGCAGGCGCTCCTGTACCTCAACACCGATCCGCACGCACCGGCTTCGCTGCGCGCGATCGGCGCCCCGTCGAACATGCCGGCTTTCGCCTCGGCGTTCCAGTGCAAGCCGGGCGACGCGATGGTGCGTTCGGGCGACAAGCAGGTGAAGATCTGGTAATTCCCGCCGGGCCGCGACGCCAGTCGTCGCGGTCCGCGGTCTCCTCGACGCCGCGCGCATGCGCGGCGTTTTTTTCGTGCGGGTGTTCCCGGCGAATCCGGGCGAACGCCGGATCGGGTGCGGAAGCGGGAAAAACGGCAAAGCCCGTCAGTCGGACGGGCCCCCGCCGTGGATGCCCGCCACCTGCGCCCGGCCGACACCCTGGCGGTTCGCCGCCGCGGGCGTCCCGTAGCCGCCGCCCATGGCCTGATACAGCGCCGCGCTGTCGGCAAGCCGTTGTGCCTGGGCGCCGATCAAATCGATTCGGCTCTGCTGCGCCCGTTGCCCCGCGACCAGCCATTGAACGTAGCTGGCAGCGCCGAGCGCGTATTGGCGCCGCATGGATTCAAGCGAGGCCTGCGCCGCCGCGTCGGCGGCAGCGAACGAGGCCAGCGCATCGGCATCGTGGTCCAGCGCCCGCAACGCATCGGCCACGTTGCGCAGCGCATCTAGCACCACGCTCCGATAGTTGGCCGCCGCCGCATCGAGGGCGGCCAGCGAGGCCCGTTTCTCGGCCGGCAGGCCCGGATCGAACAGCGGCTGGGTCAGCTGGCCCAGCACGCTCCACACGGCCGAGCCGCCGCCGAACAATGCCCCCGTGGTCAACGCTTGCGTGCCGAGGCCGGCGCTGAGGTCGAGCTGCGGGTACAGCTTGGCCACCGCCACCCCGTATTCGGCGTTCGCGACGTGCAACAGCGCCTCGGCCGCCTGGATGTCGGGGCGACGACGTACCAGTTCGGAAGGCAGAACCACGGGCAGGTCGGAAGGCAGCCTGAACTCGTCCAGCGCGAAATCCGGCACCTTCGCCGCTCCCGGCGCCTGCCCGGCGAGTACGGCCAGAAGATGCTCGCTTGCTTCCAGTTGCTTGCGCAGCAATGGCAACCCGGCACGCGTCTGTTCCACCTGGGTCTGGAGTGCCAGCACATCGTCCGGCGAAGCATTGCCGAGACGCACCCGCTCCCGGGTCAGTTGCAACTGCTCGTCCTGCGCATGGATCACGGCTTCCGTTGCCGCGATCTGGCCGGCAAGCCTGGCCCGGGCAATCGCGGTCGTGGCGATGTTGGCGGCCAGGGTCAGGCGGGCGCCGTCCAGTTCGTGGCGCCGAAAGTCCGCACGGGCGGCCAGCGCTTCCAGCGCCCGCCGGTTGCCGCCAGCCAGATCGAGCCGGTAATGCACGCCGATGCTGGCGTTGTACAAACTGAATTCGCGCGCCTCGCCAGCCTGGCCGAGCATGTTCGGATTCAGGCGTTGGCGCTGCGCGGAGACACCTGCATCGACGCGTGGATAGAGCGTCGATCCGGCCTGCGCCGAATAGGTCTCCTGCGCCTGCCGCAAGGTGGCCTTGGCGGACGCCAGCGTGGGACTGGCCAGGAAAGCCTGCTCGATCCACGCATCCAGCCGGCGGGAGTTCAGGCCGTGCCACCACTGCGCGCCGACGTCCGCGCCGACATCGAAGCGTTGCGCATCTCCAAGCCCCGTCGCTGCGGCTGCCGTCTGGACGGGCAATGGCGTCGTCGTGTAGCCGGATGCGTCGGGAGGCGCTGGCTGCTTGAAGTCGGGCCCGGCGGCACAGCCCGCCAGCAATCCGGCAAGAAGCGACGAAAGCACCACCCGCACTGGAGCACCCCGCAGCCTCGGGCGACCTGCCGCATTGCGGTGGATCGAAACGGCGCTGTTCATGATCGCCAGCTCACCGCGGCCTGCGCAACGGGCAGGTGTTCAGTCCCAGCAGGCGGTAGCCCGGACAGCGCCCGGCGATGCCGGTCAGCAACGGCATCACGCCGATCAGGCCGAACCAGCGCCACGGCGTATCGAGCCAGAGCGGCAGGCTCAACAGCAATAGTCCGACGACGATACGGATGAGGCGATCGATGCCTCCGACATTGATTTGCATGGTGCTGTTCCTCGCTGGGTGGTGGGATGTGCGGTCACGGCCGACTTTGCGGCGGCCCGGTTTGTGCGGTCAGTCGAAACCGCGTCCCTCGCCGGCTTCCTCGTGGGTCACGCCGTCGCGGATGTGGTAGATGCGCTTGAAGGTCGGGATGATCTTTTCGTCGTGGGTGACGACGATGACGGCGGTCTCGAATCGCCTGGCCATGTCGTTCAAAATGCGGATCACCGCCATGGCGCGCTGCGAGTCCAGCGGCGCGGTCGGTTCGTCGGCAAGGATCACCGGCGGCCGGTTCACCAGCCCGCGCGCGATGGCCACGCGCTGCTGTTCGCCGCCCGACAATTGCGAGGGCATGGCCTGGGCGCGATGCTGCACGTCCAGCGCGGTCAGCAGTTCCAGCGCACGCTGGCGCGCCTCGTCGTTGGACACGCCGGCCAGCATCGGCAGCAGCGCCACGTTGTCGGTCGCGTCGAGGAACGGGATGAGGTAAGGCGCCTGGAATACGAAACCGATCTTGTCGCGGCGCAAGGCGCGCAGGTCGCGTACCTTCCAGCCGTCGTCGTAGATCACCGTGTCGTCCAGGATCATGCGGCCGGACGTCGGGTCGATCACCGCGCCCAGGCACTTGAGCAGGGTGCTCTTGCCCGAGCCGGAGGGACCGATCAGGCCGACCACTTCGCCGGGCGCCACTTGCATGTTCACGTCTTTCAAGGCAAGGACGGCGGTGTCGCCTTCGCCGAAGCGCTTGCTCAGGTTCTCGATGCGGATGCCTCTTGCGCTCATGCCCTTACCCAATGGCCTCGGCCGGATCGACCTTGAGCGCCATGCGGATGGCGACGACGCTGGAAAGCACGCAGATCGCGAGCACGGCAAAGAAGCCCGCGACCGTGTCGCCCGGCACCAGCAGCACGTACTTCGGGAACAGCGGCGCAGCGAACGTGGCCGTGATCTTGCCCACGACGAAACCGATCACGCCGAGCACCAGCGCCTGCTGCATGATCATGGCGGCGATCGTGCGGTTGCGCGTGCCGATGAGCTTGAGCACGGCGATTTCGCGGATCTTGTCCATGGTCAGCGTGTAGATGATGAAGGCCACGATGGCCGCGCTGACGATCGCCAGGATCGCCAGGAACATGCCGATCTGCCGCGCCGACGTGGCGATCAGCTTGCCGATCAGGATGCCTTCCATCTGCGTGCGGTCGTACACCGTGAGCCGTTTCCAGCGACGGATCGGTTCGGCCACTTCCTGCGGCGTGAACTCGGGCCGGATGCGTACCAGGATGGCGTTGACGTAGCTGTTGCCGGTCTGCGAGCCGATCACCGCGTCCAGCAGGCCCGGCACGCCGGGGCGGTTGAAGGCCGGATTCGCTTCGGTGCGGCGGCGCTGCATGAGGATGGCGTCGTTGTCCTTGAGGAACTGGGCCTCCTGCGCGTCCTTCAGCGGAACGAACACCATCGGGTCGCCGTTCGACGAAACCATGCGGCGCGTCAGGCCGACCACGGTGTAGCGGTTGCGGCGGATCTGGAGCGCATCGCCGAGTTGGAAACCGGTGGCGAGGTCGGCCACGGCCTCGTAGTGCCCGCGGGTGATCTGGCGTCCGGCGACGAGATGGGGCGGCCAGCCCGGAACGCCGGGTTCGCCCGCGGCGATACCCACCACCATCGCCCTGACGTCCTCGTCGCCCTTGCCCACCTGCATGGTCAGATAGGTGACGTTCGCCGCCTGCGCCACGCCGGGCATGGCGCGGATGCTGCGCCACAGGTCATCGGGGATGCTGGAGGATTCGGCGTAGGGGCCGAGGGTGCCTTTCTGCACTACCCAGAGATCGGCGCCGCTGTTGTCCAGCAGGACCTTGCCGTCGTCCACCATGCCGCGATACACCCCGGCCATGGTCAGCGTCACGCCGATCAGCAGGCCCAGGCCGATGCCGGTGAAGATGAATTTTCCCCAGGCATGCAGGATGTCGCGTCCGGCCAGGCTGATCACGGCAACACCCCGGGAAGGCGATCGACCACGTGGATGCGGCTGCGCGCAGTGAGCGCCTTCTCGCTGTACACCACCAGCCGGTCGCCGGCGGCCAGCCCCTTCGCCACTTGCACGCGACCGTCGAGATCGGAACGGCCGAGCACGACCGGCGCGAAGGCGAGCTTGCCGCCGGCGAGCTTCCACACGCCGCGCTTCCCGCCGACCGTGCGGATGGCGGCGTTGGGAATCGTCGGCGCGACGGGCAATGCGGGCAGTTGCACGGTGACTTCGGCCAGTTCCCCCACCGGCGGCAGCGGCGACAGCGGCGTGTCGAAGACGATCTTGGCCAGCGTTTCTTCCGTTACCGCGTCGGCCAGGGGTTCGATCCGCAGCACGCGGCCCGGCTGGAACCCGCCCGGCCGCGAGCGCAGCACGATGCGGGCGGGCAAGCCGGCGGCCAGACCTTCCGCGCTGATCTGGTCGAAGCGCGTATCGATCCACAGGCTCGCGGGATCGATCAGCTCGACGACCGGCTGGCCCGCCACCACGGTCGTACCGGGGTCCGCATCGCGCGCGGTCACCAGTCCGGCGACCGGCGCCACCAGCCGCAGGTTGCCGCGTTGCGCGCGCAAGGCTTCCAGTTCGGCGCGCATGCGGCCGGCGTCTCCGCGCGCCGCTTCCAGCGCCGCGTTGGCGACCGCCAGCTCCTGCCGCCGGGTCGCGGCGTTTTCCTCGCTGGTGCTGCGCGCAGCCAGCAGCTGCTCGTAGCGGTTCGCCTGGGTCTGCGCGAAGGCACGCTTCGCCTCGGCCTGCCGCAAGGCGGCTTCGGCGCTGCCGATCGCGGCCTGCTGTGCGCCGATGCGCTGGTCCAGGTCCACCGGGTCCATCTCGCCCAATACCTGGCCCGCCCTGACCACGTCGCCCACGTGCACGTCCAGCCGCGCGACCCGCCCGGCATAGGTCGGGCCGATCCTGTACGTGTAGCGTGCCTGCACCGTGCCGATGCCCGACAACGCCGGCGCGATGGCCTGCGGCTCCGTGGTGGACACGGTCACCGCCACCGGCGCCAGCGGACCCGAGCGCAGGACGACGAACGCGAACAGCAGGACGAACGGCGCAATGACCGCGATCAGCGCGAGCGTGCGCCGCTGCAGGCGGGGGAATTTCATTGGCCGCTCCCGATGCCGCGGCGATAGATCGCGAACACGCCCGGCGCGTCGCGACGGATACGCGCCACGTCGCCCGCCAGCAGCGACTGCATCACCAATCCCTGGATCGTGCCGATGAACAGGACCACGGCGGCATCCGCGTTCAGTCCCGCATCCAGTTCGCCCTGCGCCTTGCCGGCTTCGAGCAGGCGGTGCAGGCGTTCGCCGTAGCGGCGGATCAAGGTCTGCACGATGCGCTTCGGCAAAGTCTCCCCCTGCCGCTGCAATTCGCCGAACAGCATCCTCGGCACGCCCGGGTGCTCGGTCACGAAGTCGACGTGCGCCATGAAGACCGCCTCCAGCGCCGCGACCGGCGACGCAACGCCTTCGGCCGCCGCGTCCACCCGCGCCAGCAGGTGGTCCCCGACCCAGGACATCACCGCCTCCAGGATCGCTTCCTTGGTCGGGAAGTGGCGGAACAACGCCCCCTGGGTCAGCCCCATGCGCTGCGCGATGGCCGTGGTCGTGATGTCGCCGGGATTCTGCTCGGCCGCCAGCCCGACCACGGCCTCGACGATGACCGCACGCCGCTCGTCGGCCGGTAGATGCCTGCGAATGCTGCCCATGATCTGCGCCATAAGTAAGTAAGTTATTACTATCTTACCGTTGTGCAGGCCAATTGCAACAAGGCGCGCCCGAAAAGCCGGCCACGGCGATCTTCAGCCCGGCCGGACCAGGAGGGAGGACTTCCGCAGGTGCGTCTGCAATGCGACACGGGCGTGGCATGGCGCACGCACGCCGGACCAGACGGCCGGGCCACAGCGTGTTCCGCGGTCGGGCGCAGCGATTCCACCCATCCGCCGTCAGAACCACCGCGTCGCGTTCGCGGCGACGCGGTTCATGGTCGGCGCGGCGCTTCGCTACGCCGCGTGCGCGCTGCGCACCTCGTAGGCCTTGAGGTGGGTGTAGGCCAGCCGCAGCATCGGCGTGTCCACGCCGTGTGCCTCGCCGCGGGCCAGCAGGTCGCCGATCACGTGGTCGGCCTCGACGCGGCCGCCGTGTTCGAGGTCGCGCATCATCGAGGCGCTGAGCGCGGAGCCGGTTTCGGTGAGCACGTCGCTGCCCCGCTGCAGCACTGCCGGGTGCGGTTCGTGGCCACAGGCGGCGGCGACGCGGCGACACTCGTCGAACAAGGCCAGCGCGGCCTCGCGGCCGCCGGGCGCGGCCATGATGTCGCCCACCGGCGCGCGCAGCAGGCAGGTGATGCCGGCGAGGCTGGCGAGGAACACCCACTTGTCCCACATGTCCTGCACGATGGCGGTGCTGGCGTGCGGTTCGAAGTTCGCGCCGGCCATCGCCTGCGCGACGCGCTGCACGCGTTCCGGATCGCCGCCGTCGCGCGCACCGAAGCTGAGGCTGTGCGAACGGTTGAGATGACGCACGGCGCCGTCGGCGTCCAGCGTGGCGGCGATCACGCATTGGCCGCCCAGCACCCGCGCGGCGCCGAAGCGCGCGTCGAGCAGGTCGAGCTGGCGCATGCCGTTGAGGATGGGCAGCACCGCGCTGCGTTCGCCCATCGCGGGCGCGATGTCCTCGATCGCCTGCGGCAGGTCCCATGCCTTGCAGCTCAGCAGCACGAGATCGAACGGCTCGCGCAGCGTGGCCGCGGTCACGGTGGGCGGCGCGGGGAGATCGGCGTCGCCCAGCGCGCTGCGGATGCGCAAGCCGTTGTGCGCGAGCAGCGCCGCGCGTCGTTCGCGCACCAGGAAGCTCACGTCCTGCCCTGCCTGCAGCAGGCGCCCACCAAAGTAACCGCCGGTGGCGCCGGCGCCGACAACCAGCATGCGCATGCCTGCTCTCCTCGTGACCGTTCCCGTCGAAACGCCGGTCAGGGTAACGCGTCGCACGGCGGATGCCGAAGCAACCGGGCGCGACCCACTTTTTCGCAACTATATATTGCGAATCATTATCGTTTGCCTTATCTTGCCGGCGGTCAGGGGGAGCGTGTCACCGGCATCGATGCACGCGCTCCACCGCCCCGCATGCGGTTCGCCACAGGTCGTTGCAGCCACACCGCGCCTCTTTCAACCCAAAGCGCGAACCGGCGCCTCGCAGCGCCGGCTCCGACTGCAATCTCAAAGGAAACACGATGTCCGCCTCTTCGTCGCCGCTGGTCGCCGTACGCTCCCGCCCCGCCGCCCCGAAACACCTGCTCGCCTCCACCATCGGCCTCGCGCTGGTGTCTGCCCATGCCACCGCCGCCGACAACACCGCCAGCCCGCCGGAGCCGCCGGCCACCGGCCCGCAAACCACCCAGCTCAAGGGCGTGCAGGTGCAGGCGAACACGCTCAATGCCACCTCGCCCAAGCTCACTGCAAACCTGCTGGACACGCCGCGCTCGATCGACGTGATCCCCGCGCAGGTCATCCAGCAGACCGGCTCCAACTCGCTGGTGGACGCGCTGCGCACGGTGCCGGGCATCACCTTCGGCGCCGGCGAAGGCGGCAACCCGAACGGCGACCGCCCCTTCATCCGCGGCTTCGATTCGCAAAGCTCGCTGTTCATCGACGGCGTGCGCAGTTCCGGTTCGCAGTCGCGCGAGATCTTCGACATCGAGCAGATCGAGGTGACCAAGGGCCCCAGCTCCGCCTACAGCGGACGCGGCTCGGCCGGCGGCAGCATCAACCTGGTGACCAAGGCGCCGGAAGCGCACGACTTCATGCACGCCAGCGTGGGCGTGGGCAGCGATACCTACGCCCGCGCCACCGTCGACTGGAACCAGCGCGTGGGCGACGACGTGGCGTTCCGCCTCAACGTGATGGATCACCACAGCGACGTGCCCGACCGCAACGGCCCGCAGCAGAAGCGCTGGGGCGTGGCGCCCTCGATCACCTTCGGCCTGGGCCAGCCCACCAGCGTCACGCTGGGCTACTACCACCTGCACAGCAACGACATACCCGACAGCGGCATCCCGTACGACAACCCGTTCGCCGCCACCAGCCCCAACGCGCATCTCAACGGCAGCGGCAAGCCGATAGCCGTGCCGCACGACACCTTCTACGGCCTGCTCGACCGCGACTTCCAGCGCCAGGACAACGACGTCGGCACCATCCGCGTGCAGCACGATTTCGGCGGCGGCTGGCTGCTGCGCAACAGCAGCGTGTATGCGCGTTCCACCAACGACTACATCTGGACCCTTCCCGACGACAGCAACGGCAACTTCCTGTTGAACGGCGGCGTGTGGCGGCGCGGCAACAATCGCGTCAGCAGCACCGACAGCCTCACCAACCAGACCGACCTCACCGGCGAGTTCACCACCGGCAGCATCAAGCATAGTGTCGCCATCGGCGCCGAGCTGGCCCGCGAGAAGACCTGGCGCGACAGCTACATCCTCGGCGCGATCGATCCCGCCACCGGCAAGGTGTACCCAAGCCAGACCGGCAGCATCGTCAACGGCGCCTGCAAGCCGGGTATCGGCGCGGTCTCCGGATACTGGTGTGCCCCGGTGCTGAATCCGAACCCGCACGATCCGTGGAACAGCCCGATCACGCGCGCCAACGCACCGACCAACATCGTCACCAACACCCGCTCGGCCTGGGCCTTCGACACCATGACGCTCTCCGAGCAGTGGGAGCTGAACCTCGGCGCGCGCTTCGACAGCTTCCGCACCCGCTCCACCAGCGCGGCGGCGCGCCTGAGCAACGACAGCAACTTCTGGAACTACCAGGCCGGCCTGGTCTGGAAGCCCGCTAAGAACGGCAGCGTATACCTGTCCTGGGGCACCTCCTCCACCCCGCCCGGCGTGGATGCGGGCGACGGCGCCGACGGCATCGCGGTCACCAACCAGGATCTCAAGCCGGAGAACAGCCGCAACCTGGAGCTGGGCAGCAAGTGGAGCCTGCTGGACGAGCGCATTTCGCTGTCCGCCGCGGTGTTCCGCACCGAGATGAGCAACGCCCGCGTCGCCACCGGCGGCCGCGGCAGCGCGCAGATCAACGCCGGCAAGCAGCGCGTGGACGGCGTGGAGATCGGCGTCAACGGCAAGCTCACCGAGCGCTGGACCGTCTACGGCGGCTACACCCACCTCGACAGCAAGCTGGTGAAGGCCGCCCCCGGCGACCCGGCCAGCCTCGGCAAGCGATTCCCCAACACGCCCGAGGACAGCCTGAGCGTGTGGACCACGTATGCGGTCACCCAGCGCCTCACCATCGGCGGCGGCGCGTTCGCGATGGGCAAGGTCTACGGCAACGCCGACAACACCAAGTGGGTGCCCGGCTACACCCGCTACGACGCGATGGCCGCGTACGTGGTGAACCCGCACCTCACGCTGCAGCTCAACGTGCAGAACCTCACCGACAAGTACTACTTCAACGAGGCCTACACCACGCACTACGTCGCGGTGGCGCCCGGCCGCGCGGCGATGCTGACCGCGGACTTCAGGCTGTAGGCGCGTAGCCGCCCGGCTTGGGCACCACCGCCGGTCCGCACCGCGCACCCTCTGCAACCCGCTCCCCCACGGGAGCGGGTTGCGGCACTCCACAAGGATCACCATGCTGCTGCACATCCCCGACATCCTCGACGCCGAGCAGATCGCGCAGTTCCGCACGCGGCTGGACGGCGCCGAGTGGGCCGACGGGCGCGTCACCGCCGGCTACCAGTCCGCCCAGGCCAAGCGCAACGGCCAGCTGCGCGAGGACGACCCGCTCGCCCGCGAACTCGGCGCCGTCGTCACCGACGCGGTGTTGCGCAATCCCACCTTCTTCGCCGGCGCGCTGCCGCGGCATGTCTATCCGCCACTGTTCAACCGCTACGGCGAAGGACAGGACTTCGGCATGCACGTCGACAACGCCGTGCGCTACGACCGCACGCGCCAGCCCGCGCAGACCGTGCGCACCGACCTCTCCGCCACGCTGTTCCTCGCCTCGCCGGAGGAATACGACGGCGGCGAACTGGTGATCGAGGACAACTTCGGCACGCATGAGGTGAAGCTGCCCGCCGGCCACCTGGTGCTCTACCCCGGCAGCAGCCTGCACAAGGTGCAGCCGGTGACGCGCGGCGCGCGGGTCGCCGCGTTCTTCTGGATCCAGAGCCTGGTGCGCGGCGACGGCCAGCGCCGCATCCTGTTCGAACTCGACGTGACGATCCAGTCGCTCACCGCCAGCGGCGCCGATGCGGACGCCCTGCTCTCGCTCACCGGCGTCTACCACAACCTGCTCAGGCAATGGGCGGAGAGTTGAGGCAGGACGCGCCCGTGTACGCACGGCGCCTGGATGCGGACGCGCTGGCGCAGCAACTGCGCGACGATCCCGCCGCCGCCATCGTCGCCTTGCGCGACGCCGCCCGCGCCGACGACGCCGAGGCGCAGGCCTGGCTGGGCCAGCTCCATCTCGACGGCAACGTCGTGCCGCGCGACGCGGCCGAAGCGCACTACTGGTTCCAGCGCGCCGCCCATGCCGGCGTGCCGATGGCAATGAACATGCTGGGCCGCTGCTGCGAGAACGGCTGGGGCGTGGCCGTGGACTTCCCGCTCGCCGCCGTGTGGTACCGCCGCGCCGCCGCGCACAACCTCGACTGGGCGATCTACAACCTCGCCCACATGCACTGGAACGGCCGCGGCATGGCCGCCGACCGCGTCGCCGCCTTCACGCTGTTCCGGCGCGCCGCCGCACTGGGTCACGCGCGCGCCATGCACTTCCTCGGCCAGTTCCACGAACACGGCTGGGAGACGCCGGTGAACCTCGACCGCGCGTTCGATCTCTACCGCCAATCCGCGGAACTCGGCGACTATCGCGGCCTGTGCAGCTGGGCCTCGGTGCTCGCCGGCATGGGCCGCGTCGACGAAGCCGTCCCGTTGATAGAACGCGCCATCCCGCTCGCGCCGACGCACTATCTTGGCCCGCTCGCTGCGCAACTGCGTCCATCTGCGCATGTGGCCTTGCACCGGCTCGCGATATGGATCGACGAGCTCAGCACGCCGCGCGCAGACGCTTGATCCCTCGCTTGAGCGCAGCCCGCATCCGCGCCTTCAACGCAAATTCTTGCGTCGACAGGTGGTAGCAAAAACTCGATCAGCGGCGGGCACCTGATTATCCACCGCATGCATAATCGTGCTGCGTCCGCAACCCGTTGCGGACCGAAGTTGAATTCAATCACCGGGGAAACATCACGATGAAGAGGACGCGCATGCGCCGCTTGCCGGTTTGCGGCTTCACGTTGATCGAATTGATGATTGTGGTTGCGATCATCGCAATCCTGGCGGCGATCGCCATCCCCAGCTACATGGACTACGTCACCCGCAGCAAACTGAGCGAGGCCTACAACGCCTTGTCGGCCTATCGCGTCAGCATGGAGCAGTACTACCAAGACAACCGCACCTATGACAAGGGATCAGCCTGTGGCGTAGCGGTAGCAGCGAGTACGTACACCTATTTCACTGTCGCATGTGCGCCCGCCAGCGGTAGTTCCGCTGGCGAAGCGTATACGGCAACCGCGACTGGCAAGACCGGAACTCCGGTTGCCGACTTTACATTCCAGATCGATAACAACAACAACCGTCAGACCACCGCCACCCCGGCTGGCTGGGGAACGGCCCCCATCGATTGCTGGGTCATGCGCAAGGGTGGAGGCTGCCAATGAACCCGGCGCCCCAGCACGGTTTCAGCTTGATTGAACTGATGGTGACGATTGTCATTTTCGCCGTGCTGGTGCTGCTTGGCGTTCCCAGTTATCAGGAGTGGATACTCAACAGCCGCATCCGCAATGCCTCGGAATCCATCCAGAATGGCTTGCGTCTGGCCCGCAATGAAGCTACTCAACGCGATCTCGACGTCCGGTTCGAACTGACCTCCGCTGCGGCCACCGCCGACTGGACCGTATGCGCCTTGACGGCGACGGCGACGAGTTGCACCGATACCGGGGCGGTTCCGATCCAGAGTTTTGTGGCCAGTGGTGGCGCTGGGGGTGTCCTGGTTGGCGCCAGCGTCGCCATCGCCCAAAGCACGACCTTTGACACCGGCCTCACGGGCGGATTACCCGCCGGCATCACATTCGACCCGCTGGGCCGACCGACAGCATATGGCACTACGTCGCTGCTGCGCATTGATGCTTATGCGGCGCAGGCAGGCAGCCGGCGACTGGTTACCACCATTTCACCCGGAGGCCAGGTGCGCATGTGCGATCCCCAACTTCCATTGAGCACCAGTCCCCAGGGGTGCAAGTGAAGACCAGGCGCATGAAAACTGGTGGTCGTGTTCCTTTGCAACGAGGCATCGTACTGCTCGATGCACTGGTCGCGATCGTGATTTTCTCGATCGGCATCCTGGGCATGGTGACTCTGCAGGCAGCCGCGATAAAACTCGCCGGCGATGCAAAGTACCGTACCGACGCCGCGATGCTGGCCGATCAGGTGATAGCGCAGATGTGGACCAGCGATCCGACTGTGCTGTCGACCAATTACGCGGGCGCCTCCGGTACCGGCGGGACCGGTTATACGACATGGGCTGCAACCCTCGATTGCAAGTCCGCTACTGCATCCACCAGTTGTCTGCCCGCGGCAGCGGCTTATCCGCCCAGCATCGTAGTCGGGGCCGACAATCTCGTCACCGTCACCGTCAAGTGGAAAGCTCCGAACGACACCGGCCCCCACAACTATGTCTCCATCACCCAAATCACCCGCTGACAAAGCGTTCACCCACGGCGACCATGCCTGCGCATGCGACACGCATTGTGCGGCGACGATGCGCCATCGGGGCTTCAGTCTGATCGAGCTCATGGTCGGCATGCTCGTAAGCCTCATCTGCATTCTCGCCATCATGTCGGCTTTCGCGGTGTACGAGGGTCGCAAACGAACCACGACCAGCGGCGACGATGCCCAGCAGAGCGGCAGCTATTCGCTGTACTCCCTGGAACAGCAGATCCGCACGGCCGGTTCCGGCATGGTGCAAGGCAATCGCTACGGCCTGTGGGGTTGCCCGATGGAGGCATGGTCGTCGAGCACAAAACGGCTACCGCTCGCCGGGGCACTGCCTGCGCCGTTCGACACTTGGCCGCTAGCCACCCGCGCCGTACCGGTACTTGTGGCCGATGGCGGCACCGATGCCGGCGGCAACGTGCTGCCCGATGTAATCGGCATCATTGGCGGCAACCCGGCGCTGCGGGTGTTCAAGGCACCTGTCACCGGCACTCCGGATGCCTCCCATGTGGTGCTCGGCAACTCGTTCGGTATCAACCAAGGCGACTACCTGCTGGGCATCCGCTCCGACGGTACCTGTGCCCTGGCACTTGCCGCGACGGCGCCCGATGCCTCGAACAACATCACGCTGTCCGTACCCGGAAGCCCGAGCACGGGCTTGATAAATACGGTCAATTCGTACGTCTTCGACATGGGAACCGAGCCCGTCATCAGCCTGTACGGCGTCGATGCGACCAGCCACTCCCTGGTCTCGTTCGATCTGCTGCAGCGCCCGGTGAACGGCCTCGCCGCTGCCGTGCTTCCCGTCGCCGACGGCATCGTGCAGATCAAGGCCCTGTATGGCATCCACGATGGCAGTGGCGGGGCCGGTGAGGATCCGGACGTTGTCGATACATGGGTACAGCCCACAGGGGCATGGTCCATCGGGACGCTTACCGCGACCACAGCTGCCGCCGCTGCAGCCATGAACCAGATCAAGGCCGTTCGCGTGTCCATCGTTGCGCAAAGCAAGTTGCCCGAGCACGCATCCGATTACACAAACGGCGGCAGTTTGGTGCTGTTCCCCGACCAGCCAACCGTGAAATACACGATCACCACGCAACCGCATTATCGGTACAAGGTCTACGACACCACGATCCCGATCCACAACGCACTTATCACCAAGTACTTCTGAGCCGCCCACATGAGCACAAAGAGCGTTGGAATGACAGGCAGGCACGGACCGCGGAATCAACGCGGCATGATCGCGACCCTGCTCGCCATCATCGTCCTGGTCGTGACCGTGCTGGCCGCCGTGGCCCTGATGCGTTCCGTGGATACCAGCAACACCATCGCCGGCCGCGTTGCCTTTCGCCAGACAGTGATCCAAGAGGCTGCACTCGCCTATGAGGATGCCAAAGCCAAGATCATCTTCAATGAACCAACCAGTGACAACAACGTGACCAGCCTGGGTTATTACGCCACCCCGCAAGCGGCTACCGTTCGCACCGACAAGGATCTACCCGATGTATTGGTGAACGAAACCGCGGGTGGCATCGGTACCGTGCTTGGGGTAACCAGCGGCGACAAGGTGTTCTATGTGGTGGAACGACTCTGTCCCAACATCGGTCCAGCCGACCCCAAGACCTGCATCGTACCAGGCGCTTCCATCCAGGGTGGTTCCGTCTCCAACCAGACCAAGGACAACGGGCCACCGTTCACCTCGGGTGCCTATGCGGCTTTCCGCCTTAGCGTAAAGGTGGTTGGTCCGAAAAATACCGTGGGTTATGTGCAATCCGTAATGCGCTGACCGAGGTAGTCGCACAGCGACAGGCGAATCTTGATCATGCAGACAGCAGACATGTGCCCGACGCAGTCAGCACTCGCGCACAGGAAGGTCAAGGGCAGCTTTTCATCCATCGAGAAGCAGGCGCAAATTGCGGCTTCGACAAGTTCTCTACTCATCGAATTGTGGAAATGGCCATGTACAAGTCACTTCGCGCATCTTTCATGTCTGGACCAGGAAGCATGCTACTGGCCTGCATGCTGACTTTGGGTGGAGGCGGCACCGCACAGGCAGCGACGACAACGCTGGCCGACACTCCGGTCTACAGCGCCTCCAACGTGCCGGCCAATCTGATGATGGCACTATCCGTGGAATTTCCGACGGGTACGGTTGCAGCCTACAAGGGTACCAACGACTACACATCGACCACGCGATATCTTGGCTATTTCGACAATGCAAAGTGTTATACGTACGACAGTACGGACGGGTATTTCGTGCCTGCCAGTACAACCACAACCGCCAGCTGTGACAGCACACACTGGAGCGGCAACATGCTCAACTGGGCCACGATGGCGGCCTTGGATGAGTTTCGGCAAGCACTGACCGGCGGCAATCGCGGCGCAACAGGTCTCGGGGGGGCCGATACCGCAACCACTACCGTGCTGCTTCGCTCGAACCTTACCAAGCAGGGAAGCTACCGCACCAACTTTCCTGATAAAAACGTGAATCCTTCGGGAGTGGTCGGAGACACAACCCTCAATACAGCGAGCACGGTGTACATCAGGAACGGGGGTCTGGGCACCACATTCGAAGTCGCAGACAACTCGGGCTTCACCAATAATCCAGCCAGCGGCACCCCCGGGCGTAGCGGCTACCAGGCCGCGACACACATGAAAACATACAACGCGCAGGTGCAGGTATGCGTTGCGGACCTGCTTGAAACCAATTGCAATTCCGCACACGCCAGCACCGATTATCCAGGTGCTGGCGTTTATGCCAAGCCCGAGGGGCTGATTCAGCAGAATTACACCAAGATACGAGTCGGCGCGTCGGGCTACGGATATTTGATGGGAAATGTCAACGGCCAAGCCAACGGCGTCGTGCGCGCACTGTTACGTGACAATGGCCCAACCGCATACAACGGCAACGCCCCCCGCATAAACCCCAACCCATATGCGGAATGGGATCCAACGACTGGCATCTTCGCCTCCAATCCCGACACTGCCGATACCACCGGAACAGCGCCTGGCGGTGGAAATGCGACGCAGACTGGCGCGATCAACTACCTGAATCAATTTGGCTATACAAGTGCGGGCTATGAAACATACGACACCATAGCGGATCTCTACTGGGCGACACTTGCCTATTTCATGCAGGTTCCCCTTGACACCAGCTACACGAGCAACCTGTCCAGCACCAACAGCACCGACCCAAGTTTTCCAGCATTTACTGGAACCCCTCCCAATGACCCGATAAGTTATTCTTGCCAAGCCAACGCCATTGTGACGATCGGCGATGATCACACCCACTACGATACCAGGGTTCCCGGCGGCACACTCACCAGCGCCGTCGTTGGCGGCGGATTACCCGCCATACCCGCCAATGGTACCGTTCCGGCAGTAAACGCCGCATCCTATACGACGGCGCTCGGCAATCTTCCACTTATCGAGGGGACGACACCGGCAACAAATAGCTATGCCCAGTACATAAATTCCGGAACTCCTCCTTCACTCGGGAGCGTGGTCTGGGGGGATCAGGCAACGTACTACATGCCTGGCTTGGCCTACTTTGCGCATACCAACGATATACGCAATGACGACCCCAATGTGAAGTCCACGCAGGGCAAGCAAACGGTGGACACCTATACGGTCGATGTCCTGGAACCAGGCAGTTATGATGGCACTTCGGGTCACGAGATCTATAATCCGACAAAATATACAGCTGCGGGCCCCAATATTTATTGGCTTACGGCCAAGTACGGTGGCTTCAACGACATCAATGGGAATGGAAGACCGGCCAGTTTCTTCACCTGGCATACCAATTCGACCACAGTCGCTGCCAAGACTTTACGTCCGGACAATTTCTTCGTGGGCAACCAACCGGACCTGCTGCAGTCCGGGCTCAAGCAAATTTTTGGTCGCGTAGCCTCGACCAGCATTGCGCGCGGCGCCGCCCCTGGTGTCACCTCGACACGCGCCCTGGCTTCAATACCAGCCAGTACGGCGCCCTACTTCTCTCCAGTCAGCGGCTTCCCGATCTACAACGTCCAGTACAAACCTGTCTCGTGGGATGGTGATGTGTCCGCCTTCGTAGCCAGCAACACGGCAGGAGGCAGCGTGACACCGGTCGCAGGCACCAATACCTGGAGTGCCCAAACGCAGTTGGAGGCATTGACGCAGTATGTAAATAGCACCAACAACGGATGGGATACCGGCCGCCGCGTCATCACCTGGAACAACGCCACGAAAAAGGGCGTACCTTTCCGTTACGCCAACTTGTCGCCGGCCGAGCAGACTGCTGTAGGCAGCACATCCCTGGTCAGTTTCCTGCGCGGCGACAAGAGCAACGAGGGGACGACCTTCCACGTACGCAGTCACATCCTTGGCGACATCGTCAATTCCTCGGCCGTGCTGGTGCAAAACGCACTATCGCCCTCGTACTCGGAATCTGCCAACCCGGGCTATACCGCCTTCGCGACATTGGTGCAGAACCGCCAACCTGTGACCTATGTGGGTGCGAACGACGGCATGCTGCATGCCTTCGAGGCCGACTTCACCAACCCGACGGTGACCAACCCGGTAGGGGGGGGCGGCAGCGAATTGTTTGCCTACGTGCCCAGCCTGCTCTATGCGGGACCAAACAATTCCCCCCAGGTCGACGGACTCGCCGCGCTGGCGAACCTGGACGGCGTTACCACGAACAACTACAGCCATCATTTCTATGTCGACAGCACGCCACAGGTGGGCGACGTCGATTTCAGCTATACGGGCCTCAATCCCCTGCCTTCCACTGCCACAACATCCAGTTGGCATACCGTCCTGGTGGATGGCCTGGGCAAGGGCGGCAAGGGGATCTTCGCACTCGACATCACATCGGTACCTTCATCCATCCAGCCAACCGGCAGCAATACGGCAACGGGAGAACAGGCACTCGCGTCCAAGGCGCTATGGGAGTTCACCGATGCCGACATGGGTTACAGCTACGGCCACCCATTGATCCTCAAGACACGCAAATACGGCTGGGTGGTGGTGATGACGTCCGGCTATGACAACACCACGGGGCCACTTGCGGGCCACGGCATCCTGTACGTGCTAAACGCCAAGACCGGTGCCTTGCTGCAAAAGATCGACACCGGCGTAGGCAGCGCCACCAATCCTGCCGGCTTGGCGCAGGCAACGGGCTATACCCAGGACGTGAGCGACGGCACGATCGACCAGGTCTACGCAGGCGATCTGCTGGGGAATGTCTGGCGTTTCGATTTGTCGGAGACGGCACTCGACGCCAGCGGAAATCCGACCCCAAACTATCCCGCGCCTACCCTGTTTGCCACGCTCACCGATCCCTCGGGCAATCCGCAGCCGATCACCACCGCTCCGCGCATCGAAGAAGGCATCGACTCCACCGGCCTGGGTACGCTGCGCTGGGTATTCGTGGGCACGGGCCAGTTCCTTGATACCAGCGACCTGAACAACGCACAGAAGCAAACCATGTACGCCCTCCGCGACGGCAGCGGCAGCACGCCATCCACGACTGGCCTCCCCTTGACTCGCAGTGTTCTGGTGACGAATCCGCTGACAACTCCGCTGAATGTTGCTGACAGTGCCAGCGGCTGGTACTACGACCTTCCGGGAGCCGCCGGCAGCAACGGCGGTACCGAACGGATCGTGGTGAATCCCGATGCATCTGCTGGCGTCTCGGTGATCGCGTGGGCCACAGTTACACCGTCCACCGATCCGTGTTCGTTGCAGGGAAATATCTACGCCGCCGACTTCTCGACAGGGCAGTCCGTGTTGCAGGACAGCGCGGGCAATGTGATGCAATCCATCACCACCAATACGGCGACTACCGGACTGCAGATGATCCAGTTGCCAGGTGGCCAGTTCGCGATCCTGTATGGACAGACCGGATCCCTGCCGCAAACTGCCAAGATCAAGCAGCCCGCTGGCAGCAACCTGCTCAATCGCGTCAATTGGCGCGAAATCCTCAACTGACCGGCACAAGCATGTGATCCACGGCGGCGCCCGGGGCAACCCGGGCGCCGCTTTTCATCTTCAAGGACGGGTACAAGCGATACGTGGCGGTTCCCACCACACGGCTTGCAGCGGATAATTGTCGGCCCTCGAACCCAAGCGGCTGTGCAATGTTCGTACCTGGTCAACGCTGGATCTCCACCGCCGAGCCGGAGCTCGGCCTCGGCACCGTGCTGCGCGTCGAAGGACGCGGCGTGCAGGTGCTGTTCGCCAAGGCCGGGGTGTTGCGACCTTACGCGGTGGATTCCGCGCCGCTGGTGCGCGCCGAGTTCCGCGCCGGGCAGCGCGTGGCCGGCAAGGGGATCGCGTTCCTGGTCGAGCAGGTGGAGATCCGCGAGGACCTGCTGATCTACCGCGGCGAAGGCCGCGAGCTGCACGAGGGCCAGCTCGACGACGAGCAGAGCGTGAGCCAGGCCGACGATCGCCTGATCGGCGGGCGCACCGATTCCGTGGCGCAGTTCGAGTTGCGCGTGGAAGGCCTGCGCCGCCGCGCCGAGGCGCGCCGTTCGCCGGCCTGGGGCCTGGGCGCCGCGCGCGTGGGCCTGGTGCCGCACCAGTTGCGCGTGGCCGGCATCGCCTCGGCGCGCCGGCCGCCGCGCGTGCTGCTGGCCGATGAGGTGGGCCTGGGCAAGACCATCGAGGCGGGCATGATCGTGGCGCGCCAGCTCGCCACCGGCCGCGCCTCGCGCGTGCTGTTGCTGCTCCCCGACACCCTCGTCTACCAGTGGTTCGTGGAACTGCTGCGCCGCTTCAACCTCAGCTTCGCGATCTACGACGAGGAGCGCTGCGAGGCGCTGTCGCTGTCGGACGAAGGCGAGGCCAGCGGCAACCCGTTCGAGGACGAGCAACTGGTGATCGCCGACTTCGCCTTCCTCGAAGCGAACCCGAAGCGCGCGCAGCAACTGCTGGACGCGCCGTGGGACCTGCTCGTGGTGGACGAGGCGCACCACCTCGCCTGGACGCCCGAGGCCGCCAGCCCGCGCTACACCCTGGCGGAACGGCTGGCCGCGAAGACGCCGGGCGTGATCCTGCTCACCGCCACGCCGGAACAGCTGGGCCGCAGCGGCCACTTCGCCCGCCTGCGCCTGCTCGGTCCGCAGCGCTACCACGACCTCGACGCCTATCTCGCCGAGGCCGAGCGCTTCCAGCCGCTGTCGCAGGTAGCCGACAAGCTGCTCGATGGCGAAGCATTGAGCGACGCCGAACTCGCCATGCTGCGCAACGCCTTCGCCGGCGATGCGGCGCTGGAAGCGCGGCTTGCCGACACCACCAGGCCCGAGCACGCGCGCGAAATCCTCGCCGCGCTGATCGACCGCCACGGCACCGGCCGCGCGATGTTCCGCAACCGCCGTGCCGGCATCGGCGGTTTTTCGCCAACCGTGCCGCCGTGGGAGGGGGCCGGGGGCGCCCGCGGGGGGGGGGGCGGGGGGGAGGGGGCACGCTCGCGCCATGTCGACCACGAAGCGAAGCGCTGCTTCGGCAGGTGCTTGCGCAAGCCCCGACCCCTCACCTCGATCCTCTCCTCGCTCCTCAAAGCTGCGGCCATCCATGGCCGCTCTCCGCGTGCCCCTGAGGGGAGAGGAAGCGAACGCGGGCGCTGCGCGCCGGCTTTCATTTTTGGACGGCAATGATGCGTGTGCGCATCGTTGCCGTCGGCGAACGCATGCCTGTGTGGGTGGCCGAGGGCTTTGCCGAGTACCGCAAGCGCCTTTCGCACGAGTTGCCGCTGGAGCTGGTGGAACTGAAGCCCGGCGTGCGCGGCAAGGGGCGTGATGATGCGAAGGCGATGCTGGATGAAGGCGCGGCGATCCTCGCCGCGTTGCCGCGCGACTGCCATGTGGTGGCGCTCGATGGCCGCGGCAGGACCTGGTCCAGCGAGGAGCTGGCCGAACAGCTGACGGCGTGGCGCATGGCGGGCCGCGACCTCGCCTTCCTGATCGGCGGACCTGATGGCCACGCACCCGCGGTGCTGGCGCGTGCTGACCAGCGCTGGTCGCTGGGTCCGCTCACCTTGCCGCACATGCTGGTGCGGCTGGTGCTGGCCGAGCAGCTCTATCGCGCCACCACCATCGTGGCGGGGCATCCCTACCACCGCGCCTGAGCGCGCGTCAGCGGTGCTGCTCGTCGTCGCCCAGGCCGTGGGCGACGCCCATGCCCGCACCCATGCCGCCCACGCCCATACCCATGCCGCCGCCACCACCGCCGGTCTTGCCGCCCTCGCGGCCGCCGCCTTCGTTCCTGCCGCGGCTGGCGCCGGGGCGTGCCGGTCCCTGCTTCGGTATCGCGAGGCTGGCCGGCACGGGTTCCAGGTCCAGCACGCGGCGAATGAAATCGCGCAGCGACACCACCAGCTCGTCGGTGTGCGTGGGCCGGCCCGCGGCAAGGTCGGCGGCGGCCTTCGCGGCCAGCCGCACCTGGGGCTCGGTGCCCAGCAGGATGATGTCGGACAACGCGGCCTCCACCGCGTCGCGCATGCGTCGCGCGCGGTCGCCGTTGGCCGAAGATGCGGCATCCGGCACGGGCGATCCTTCCGCACGCTGCCGCAACTCGCGCAGGTGGGTGGGATCGACCGCGAGGTTGCCGGTGAAGGAGCCGCCCAGCGTCTTGTAGGCGGCGATCAGGGTACGCAACCGTTCGTTGATCTGGCGGTTCTCGCGCTCGCGTCGCTGCTGGATCGTCTGCATCGCGAGCAGCCGGATGCCCACGCCGATCAGGGTGATCACGGCCAGCCCGAACAAGGTGGAGAGCAGCGCCTGCCACGAGCTGAAATCCAGGTTGCGCATGCATGCTCCGGGCGGGATGGCTGGCGCCAGCATGCCGCCCGCTGCCGTGCATGGCAACGCCTGCACGGATCGCCATGGTCGTGAAACCGCGGCCCTGGCTTGTGCGATCATCCCTGGTCGCGAGAATCGAACGGGCGGCCCGTCGAGGTCGCAGCGTTCTTCGTCTGACCCTCTGATCCGCGCGGTACCGATGCGATGAATTCCACGATACGGCAAGCCACCTTCCACGACATCGACGCGCTGCTGCCCTTGTTCGACGGCTATCGCCAGTTCTACGGCAAGCCTTCGGACGAAGCCGGCGCGCGCGAGTTCCTCACCGCACGCCTGCGCCTGAACGAATCGCTGGTCCTGCTGGCCCGCGATGCGCATGGCGCGGCGCTGGGCTTCACCCAGCTCTATCCGCTGTTTTCCTCGGTGCGCATGGTGCGCACGTGGCTGCTCAACGACTTGTTCGTGGCCGCACACGCACGGCGGCAGGGCGTGGCGAAGGCCTTGCTGGAAGCGGCGGCCGGGCAGGCGAGGAAATCGGGTGCGGCCAGCCTGTCGCTCTCCACTGCGCACGACAACCTCGCGGCGCAAGCCTTGTACGAATCGCTGGGCTGGCGGCGCGACACGCAGTTCCGCGAATACAGCCTCACGCTTTGAAGGACACGCGCATGCTCCATCTCGCTTCGCAGTCGCCGCGCCGGCGCGAGCTGCTGACCCAGCTCGGCGTCGATTTCCGCGTGGTCGACGTCGACGTGCCCGAGTTGCGCGCGGCGGCGGAGTCGCCGCGCGAGTACGTGAGCCGGGTGGCGCGCGACAAGGCACGCGCCGGCCTGGCCGCGCTCGCGGGCGTTGCCGATGCCGCGGTGCTGGGCGCGGATACCGAGGTGGTGCTGGACGACGAAGTGTTCGGCAAGCCGCGCGACGCGCACGACGCGGCGGCGATGCTGCGCCGCCTGTCCGGCCGAACGCATGCGGTGGTCTCGGCGGTGTGGCTGGTCGATGCGCACGGAGAACGCAGCGCCTGCTGCGTGTCGCGGGTGCGCTTCGCGGAACTCGACGAGGCCGCCATCGCCGCCTACGTCGCCACCGGCGAATCCTTCGGCAAGGCCGGCGCCTATGCGATCCAGGGCCGCGGCGCGGCCCTGGTCGAGCACCTGGACGGCAGCTATTCGGGCGTGATGGGCCTGCCCCTGTTCGAGACGGCGCGGCTGCTGCGCGAGGTCCGCGCGATCGCCTGAATCATCCGGGTTGGTGCAGCGAGACGAACATCGCCAGCATCGCCAGCAGGTTGTTGCAGGCGTGGGCGATCACCGCCGGCCACAGCGAGCCGGAACGCAGCCGCAGCCACGCCAGCGCCGCGCCCAGCAGCGCGAGGTTGGGCACGGCGTACCACAGCCAGCGCAGGTCGGGCAGGTGCACCAGCGCGAACAGCACGGCGCTGACCGCCACCGCCCGCACGGCGCGCATGCGCCGCAGCAGGGCGGACAGCAGCACACCGCGGAACAGCAGTTCCTCCGCCACCGGCCCGATGGTGGCCACCGCCAGCGTCAGCGCGATGCGCAAGCCGGTGCCGGCGCCGCTGCCCAGTTGCTTCACGTCCTGCGGCACGGCGTGGCCGTGCGCCAGCCATTCGGTGAGCTTGCCGCCGACCAGCGGCAGCAGCACGCCCAGCGCCACCGCGGCGACGCAGTACACCGTCGCGGGGGCGACGAAGCCGAAGCCGGGCGGTTCGGCCCGCGACCACAGCTCCGGCCAGCGCGTACGCGCCAGCCACAGCGTGCCCAGCGCCGCCCCGCACAAGGTGACGATCACCAGCGCGCTGCTGACGTCAGGTTGCGCGATCAGCGTGGGCAGGTCGGCGGGCATGCCGGGATGCAGCAGGCGATGGCCCAGGCCCAGCAGCAGCGCCGCCAGGAAGCCCGTCGCCATCTGCAGCAGGAAATACACCGCGATCAGGCCCAGCGCACCGCGGAGGCCCGGTAGCCGGGACGGGGAAGGGACGGGCTGGTGGGGCGGCAGTACGGGCGGCAGGCTGGTGCGTGGTGCATCCATCGGGCGGGGAATCCATGCGCCTGACGGACGGAATCGCCGGGTCGCGCGGCGCCGCATCCCGATGCCCCATCTTGGCGGCAGGCCTCGACGCGGCGCAATCCTCCCTCCGGCAGGGGGCGGTGCTACGCTCACGCGCGATTCGCTGGCGCCCGGGGCGGCGCCATGCGGGCCGCCGACCCCGAGGAGAGGAACAGTGAGCGAGGATTTCGTGCGCAACGCAGCCGAACGCCTGCGCCAGGTCACCGAGTTCCCCGAAGTCTTCTTCGAGCGCGTGATCGCCGACGGCAGCGTGCGCTCGGGCGGCGCCGTGCTGGACCTGCATTGCGGCGGCAGCAACGTCGCGCGCGGGCTGGCGGTGCGCGGCTGCGCGCTCACCGGCATCGACCACTCCGCACCGCTGCTGGCGCAGGCCGCCGAGCTCGACCGGCGCGCCGGCGTGACGGTGAGGCAGTGGCGGGCGCGGGTGGAGAACGCGGATTTTCCGCCCGCCTCGTTCGACGCCATCACCGCCGCGCAGTGCTGGTCAGCCTGCGACCGGCCCCGCACGCTGGCCCTGGCGCGCGGCTGGCTGCGTCCGGGCGGCCGCCTGCTGATCGCCCAATTCCAATGGCTGCCGCTGGCCGGCAATGTGGTACAGGACAGCGAGCGGCTGATCCTGGCCCGCAACCCCGGCTGGACCGGGCACAGCGGCAGCGGCCTGCACCCGCTGTGGCTGAAGGAGGTGGCCGAGGCCGGTTTCGCCGACCTGCGCAGCTGGTCGCTGGACGTGCAGGTGCCGTGCAGCCACGTGGCCTGGCGCAGTCGCGTGCGGTCCAGCCCCGGCGTGGCGGCGCTGGGCGACGAGGCGCGGGTGCGGCAACTGGATGTGGAGCTGATGGCGATGCTGTCCCTGCGCCACCCGGGCGAGCCCATGGTGGTGCCGCACCGCCTGTGGGTGGTGAGCGCGGCGGCGCCCGGCGGGGCGGGCTGAGACCTTCGCCGCGGCTGCACGCGGCGTGCCGGCCGGCGCGGTGGCGCGCTGCCCAGCTTGTATAGTGGTCAACCCTTCAAGGAGGACGACGGCGTCGCGGCGCCCGCCCATGTTCGCATTCGACTGGCTGACTGACCCCGCTGCCTGGGCCGGCCTCCTCACCCTGGTGGTGCTGGAGATCGTGCTGGGCGTCGACAACCTCGTCTTCGTCGCGATCCTCGCCGACAAGCTCCCCCCGCAGCAGCGCGACCGCGCCCGCCTGTTGGGCCTGGGCCTCGCGCTGGTGATGCGCCTGCTGCTGCTGGCCGCGATGTCCTGGCTGGTGCAACTGACCACGCCCATCCTCCATTGGCACGGCTTCTCGCTGTCCTGGCGCGACATCATCCTGCTGCTGGGCGGCGCCTTCCTGCTGTTCAAGGCCACGCTGGAGCTGCACGAGCGGCTGGAGGCCGACGACGACCACGGCAACGGGCGCCGCGCGCGGCCGCGCTTCTGGCTGGTGGTGGCGCAGATCGTGGTGCTTGACGCGGTGTTCTCGCTGGACTCGGTGATCACCGCGGTGGGCATGGTCGACCACCTCTCGGTGATGATGATCGCGGTGGTGATCGCGATGGCGCTGATGATCAGCGCCAGCAAGCCGCTCACCGCCTTCGTCAACGCGCGGCCCACGGTGGTCATCCTGTGCCTGTCGTTCCTGCTGATGATAGGTTTCAGCCTGGTCGCCGAAGGCCTGGGCTTCCACATTCCCAAGGGTTACCTCTACGCCGCGATCGGCTTCTCGATCATGATCGAGGCGTTCAACCAGACCATGCGGCGCAACCGCCGGCGCAGCCTGTTCAGCAGCCCGCACAAGCTGCGCGACCGCACCGCCCAGGCGGTGCTGCGCCTGCTGGGCGCCGGCGGCGAGGAGGAGGAGGACGCCTCCGCCGCGCCCGCGGCGGCCGACAGCGGCAGCGCGGTGTTCGGCAAGGACGAGCTGGCGATGGTGCAGGGCGTGCTGGACCTGGCGCACCGGCCGGTGCGTTCGATCATGACGCCGCGGCCGGAGATCAGCTGGATCGACCCGCGCGAGGACGCCGCCACGCTGCGCGCCGAGGTCACCGCCTCCAGCCACCACTGGCTGCCGGTGGCCGGCGACGACCTCGACCAGCTGGTCGGCGTGGCCACCTCGCGCGACCTGCTGGCCAGCCTGCTGGAACACGGCCGCATCGACACCGACGCGGTGGTGCGCAAGCCGATGACCGTGCTGGAGTCGCTCAGCGTGCTGCGCCTGATCGACGAGTTCCGCAGTTCGCCGCTGCAGATGGCGCTGGTGGTCGACGAATACGGCAGCGTGCTGGGCCTGGCCACGCCGGCCGACGTGCTGGAAGTGATCGCCGGCGAGTTTCCCGACGGCGGTGGCGACGACCCCGCCGCCGTGCAGGAAGGCGACGGCGCCTGGCTGCTGGACGCCAGCCTTGACCTGCGTCGGGTGGAGCACCTGCTCGGCCACCGCCTCAGCAGCGACGACGGCTTCTCCAGCCTGGCGGGTTACGTGCTGCAGCAACTGGGCCGGCTGCCGGCGGAAGGGGATCGTTTCGTCAGCGAGGGCCTGCAGTTCGAGGTGATGGCGATGGACGGCGCCCGCATCGGGCGCCTGCGCGTGCAGCCAGCCGGCTGAGCCCGGCTCGCCGGATCAGCCCGTCAGAAGCGCCCGACCCACGCCGATCGCGGCCATCACCAGCACCGCGGCCCAGGCCAGCATGCCCACCATGTAGCCGCCGCCGCGGCGCGACGCGTCGCCCAGGTAGGCCAGCGCATACCAGACGCGGCCGGCGATCCACAGCAGCCCCGCGATGCCGGCCCAGCCGGCGAAACCGTAGTGCACGGCCAGCCACAGCGTGGGCAGGAACATCAGCACCGCCTCCAGCGTGTTCGCCTGCACCCGGTAGGCGCGCTCGAACGCGGGGTGGCCGGTCGTGGCCGGCGCCTTGATGCCGTACTTCCCCCGCGCGTGGCCCACCGCGAACATGGTGCCGAACTGCAGCAGCACGGCGAGCAGGACGACCAGGGCGGGCAATTGCTGGAGCATGGCGGATCTCGCTGGAAGGGAGTCGCCAATGTAACGTCTGGCAGGACGGCCGGCGAGGCGCTATCGTCGCCCCGTGCACCCGCATGGGATGGAACTATGGACTGGCAGAAAGGCGAACGCAGTCAGAACGTCGAGGTCGACAGCGGTGGCGGTGGCGGCGGCCCGGGTTTCGGGGGCGGCCGCGGCATGGGCATCGGCGGCATCATCATCCTGGCGATCATCGGCCTGGTGTTCTTCAAGAATCCGCTGGCGCTGCTCTCCGGCGACCAGGTGGGCGGCGGCGCGCAGCAGACCACCAGCGGCGAACCGGCGCAGGTGGACCCGCAGCAGAAGGACTTCGTCAGCGCGGTGCTCGGCTCCACCGAGAAGACCTGGGGCGACGTGTTTGCGGCTTCCGGCCACACCTACACCGATCCCAAGCTGGAGCTGTTCAGCGGCGGCGTGAACACCGCCTGCGGCGCGGCATCCACCGCGGTGGGTCCGTTCTATTGCCCGGGCGACCAGAAGATCTACCTGGACCTGGATTTCTTCCGCGAGCTGCAGGACCGCTTCCATTCCAGCGGCGATTTCGCGCGCGCCTACGTGATCGCCCACGAAGTCGGCCACCACGTGCAGAACGAGCTGGGCGTGTTCGACAAGGTGCGCCAGCTGCAGCGGCAGGGCGTGCCGATGGACGGCGCCGACGGCCTCTCGGTGCGCCAGGAATTGCAGGCCGACTGCTTTGCCGGCGTGTGGGCGAACCGTACCGAGCAGCGCCTGCAGTGGCTGCAGCCGGGCGACGTGGAATCCGCGCTCAACGCGGCCAGCCAGATCGGCGACGACACCTTGCAGCGCGAGACGCGCGGCACCGTGGTGCCCGACTCCTTCACCCACGGCACTTCGGCCCAGCGCGTGAAATGGTTCAGGACCGGCATGACCAGCGGCGACATCCAGAGCTGCAACACCTTCACCGGCGAACCCTGAGCCCCACCGCTCGCGCTGGGCGCGGGGCCGGAGTCGAAGGGGCGCGCACCAGTACGCGCCCTTCGACTTCCACGCTTCTTCACAGTCCCCTCACCGCAAGTTTTTGCGTTCGCCGACAGTACCTGCGACAGCTGCCCGACCATCTTCCGCAGCGCTGCGCGCCGCCCTAGAATCCGCGATCTGCGCGCCTGGGGGCGCGCTTCCGCCCGCGTGCATGACCCACCCCTGCCTGAGCTGCGGCGCCTGCTGCGCCCATTTCCGCATCGCCTTCCACTGGTCCGAAACCGAACCCTTCATGGGCGGCACGGTGCCCGCGGAACTCACCGAGAAACTGGATCCCCACCGCGTGGTGATGCGCGGCACGCAGTCGAAGACGCCGCGCTGCGTGGCGCTGGTCGGCGAGATCGGCACGGCCGCGCACTGCGGCATCCACCCGATCAAGCCCTCGGTGTGCCGCGAGGTGGAGCCGTCGTGGGAATTCGGGCGGCACAGCCCCCAGTGCGACAAGGGCCGCATCGCCCACGGCCTGCGCCCGCTGACGCCGGAGGACTGGGTCGATCCCTCGGGCACAAACGAACCGCCGCTACCGCAGAGTGCGTGAAGCCGTGGGCGGCGCAGCCTGCGTACGCCGCGTGAACACTCAATCCGGCCGCGCGCCGTCGAAGCGGTAGATGTCCATGGCGAGGAAGCCCAGGTCGATGCCCGCATCGATGCGCTGTGCCTGCGCGCCGTCGCCGGCCGCGCCCAAGGCCACGTAGAGCGGCAGGAAGTGCTCGTCGGTGGGGTGGGCGTGCTGGGCGAACGGCGCCTGGCGTCGGTAGTCGAGCAGGGCGTCGATGTCGCCGGCCGCCAGCTTCTGTTCGACCCAGCCGATGAACGGACGCACGTAGGGCGCCTCGTGCTCCGCGCTGTAGCCGCTGCGCAGGTCGTGCAGGTTGTGGGTGATGCTGCCGGAACCGATCACCAGCACGCCTTCCTCGCGCAGCGGCGCCAGTGCGCGGCCCACCGCGTACTGGTGGGCCGGGCCAAGCTCGGGCTGGATCGACAGCGGCACCACCGGGATGTCGGCGGCGGGATAGAGCAGGTGCAGCGACACCCAGGCGCCGTGGTCCAGTCCGCGCTGCGGATCGAGTTGCGGCGCGAGGCCGGCATGGTCGAGCAGCCCGGCCACCCGTGCGGCGAGCGCGGGTGCGCCTGGCGCGGGGTAGCGCAACTGGTACAGCTCGCGCGGGAAGCCGTAGAAGTCGTGGATCGTTTCCGGCTGCGCGGCGCCGCCGACCAGGGGCGAGCGGGCCAGCCAGTGCGCGCTGGCGATCACGATGGCCTTGGGGCGCGGCAGCGCATGCGCCAGTTCCGCCAGCCGCGCGCCGGTCGCGCCGGGTTGCAGCGCGGTCATCGGCGAACCGTGGGAGATGTACAGGCTGGGCAGGGCAGGCATGGCGGATCGCCTCGTGGGGAATCGCCCCAGAGTAGGGGCTGCCGCCGCATTTGCAGCGGGCACGAAGGGAACGCAGCGTTGCCGCCGGCGAACGCCGCTGCCTCCGCCCGTCGCGGGCGGAGGCGGCAGTGCTTACTTGCGCGGCGGCTTGCCGCCGTGCGCGTGCGGCTTGCGCGGGCCGGGCCTGGCGCCATCGGGCTTGAAGTTGCCGCCCTTGCGGAAGCCGCCCGGGCGGCGGGCCGGATGCGGGCCAGGCTCGGCGCCGCCGTCGTCCTTGCCGTCCCACGCACGGATGTGCAACTGCTGGCGCGCCACCCAGACCTTCTTCAGGTGCTCGAAGATTTCCTTCGGCATGCCTTCGGGCAGGTCGATCAGGCTGTGGTCGCCGCGGATGCTGAGGCGGCCGATGTACTGGCTGTCCAGCCCCGCCTCGTTGGCGATGGCGCCGATGATGTTGCCCGGCTTCACGCCGTGGTCGTGGCCCACGTCGATGCGGTAGGTGATCTTGCCCGCCTCGGTGTGGTGCGGACGCGGCGCATGGCCGGCGAAGGCGCGCGGATGATCGTGTTCGGCATGGCCGCGTTCGGCGCGCTCGCGCGGGGCGCGTGCGGGCTTGTCGTGATGCTCGGCGCGTTCGCGCGGCGAGGCCTCGCGCTTCGGCGGCGGCGTCAGCAGCAGCGGGCGGTCGCCCTGGGCGATGCGCGCCAGCGCGGCGGCGATCTCGATCGCCGGCACGTCGTGCTCCTGCTCGTACTGTTCGATCAGTTGCTGGAACAGGGCCAGCTCGCCGGCCGCCAGCGTGTCGCTGATGCGCTGCTTGAACTTCGCGATGCGCTGGTCGTTCACGGCTTCCACCGTGGGCAGCTTCATCTCGTCGATCTTCTGCCGCGTGGCGCGTTCGATCGCGTGCAGCATGCCCTTCTCGCGCGGCGTGACGAACAGTATCGCCTCGCCGCTGCGCCCCGCGCGGCCGGTGCGGCCGATGCGGTGCACGTAGCTCTCGGTGTCGTAGGGGATGTCGTAGTTCAGCACGTGGCTGATGCGCTCCACGTCGAGGCCGCGCGCGGCCACGTCGGTGGCGACGAGGATGTCGAGCTTGCCGTCCTTGAGCTGCTGGATCACCCGCTCGCGCTGCGGCTGGGCGATGTCGCCGTTGATCGCGGCGGCGGCGAGGCCGCGCGCCTGCAGCTTCTCGGCCAGTTCCTCGGTGGCCTGCTTGGTGCGCGCGAAGATGATCATCGCGTCGAACGGCTCGGCCTCGAGGATGCGCGTCATCGCGTCCAGCTTGTGCACGCCGCTGACGAACCAGTAGCGCTGGCGGATGTTCGCCGCGGTGGTGGTGGCCGCCTTGATGGCGATCTCCACCGGTTCCTTCAGGTGCCTTTGCGCGATCTTGCGGATCGGCGCCGGCATGGTGGCGGAGAACAGCGCCACCTGGCGGGTGGGCGGCGTGGCTTCCAGCACCTTCTCCACGTCGTCGACAAAGCCCATGCGCAGCATCTCGTCGGCTTCGTCGAGCACGAGGTACTTCAGCTCGGAGAGGTCGAGCGTGCCCTTGTCCAGATGGTCGATCACGCGCCCCGGCGTGCCGACCACGACGTGCACGCCGCGGCGCAGCGCGTGCAACTGCGGGCCGTAGCTCTGGCCGCCGTAGATCGGCAACACCTGCAGGCCGGCCAGGTGCGCGGCGTAGCGCTGGAACGCCTCGGCCACCTGGATCGCCAGCTCGCGCGTGGGCGCCAGCACCAGCGCCTGCGGCTTGCCGGGCTTGAGGTCGATGCGCGACAGGATCGGCAGCGCGAACGCGGCGGTCTTGCCGGTGCCGGTCTGCGCCTGGCCCAGCACGTCGCGGCCTTCCAGCAGCGGTGGAATGGTGGCGGCCTGGATCGGCGAGGGCGATTCGTAGCCCACGTCGGTGAGCGCGCGCTGCACTTCCGGCGAAAGCGCGAGTGCGCCGAAGCCGGCGGTCGCCGGGGCGGAATCGGAGGACGGGGCGGACATGAGGGAACCTCGAGGTGGCATGCGCTGCGGCATGCGGGAGAATGGCAGCATTGTAACAGTCCGTGCGCTACCCACCGGGGCGGCGCGTTCGACAAACGGGAGACGAAAGATGCAGAACCGCCTGAAAGATCGTATTGCGCTGGTCACCGGCGCCTCCTCCGGCATCGGCGAGGCCACCGCGCTGGAGCTGGCGCGGCTGGGCGCCAGGGTGGCGATTGCCGCGCGCCGGCGCGAGCGGCTGGAATCGCTGGCGAAACAGCTCGGCGCACTCGGTGCCGAACCGCTGGTGCTGACCGCCGACCTCGGCGACGAAGCCGAGGCCCGGCGGATCGTGAAGGACACCGAGGCGCATTACGGCCGGCTCGACATCCTCGTCAACAATGCCGGCGTGATGTACCTGGAACCGGTCGCCGAAGCCGACCTCGGCCGCTGGCGACACATGCTGGAACTCAACGTGCTCGGCCTGATCGCCGCCACGCAGGCGGCGCTGGCCGGCATGCGCGCGCGGCGCGACGGCCACATCGTCAACATTTCCTCCACCGCCGGCCGCGTGGCCAACCCGAACGCGGCGGCCTACTCGGCCACCAAGTTCGGCGTGGTGGCGTTTTCCGAGGCGCTGCGCCGCGAGGTGTACAAGGACAACATCCGCGTCAGCGTGATCGAGCCCGGCGTGGTCGAGACCGAGCTGCGCGACCACATCGGGCATGCCGCGACCAGGGACGCGCTCAACGCCTGGGCCGACAGCATGCGCCAGTTGCAGAGCGTGGACGTGGCCGAGGCGATCGCGTTCTGCGTGAGCCGCCCGTCGCACGTCAACATCAACGAAGTGCTGATGCGGCCCACCGACCAGGAGCGCTGAGGTGGACCTGGCGCCCCGACTGCAGACGACGCGCACGCGCATCCGTCTGGCGGAAGAGACCGACGCGCCGGAACTGCTGCGCTACCGGGTGGCGAACCGCGCCCATCTCGCGCCCTGGGAACCGCTGCGCGAGGCGTCGTTCTGCACGCTGGCGCATTGCCTGCAGTCCATCGCCGAGGGTCGCGGGCATGCGCGGCTGGACCGCGGCTACCCGCTGCTGGTGTTCGACCGCGACGAGCGGGAAATCCTCGCCTCCTTCACGCTGGCGAACGTGGTGCGCGGCCCGTTCCAGGCCTGCCACCTGGGTTACGGCGCGGCGGCGCACGTGCAGGGGCAGGGGATCATGCACGAGGCGCTGCAGGCCGGCCTGGACTGGGCGTTCGGCGAACTGGGCCTGCACCGCGTGATGGCGAACCACCTGCCGCGCAACGAACGCAGCGCGCGCCTGCTGGCGCGGCTGGGTTTCGAGCGCGAGGGCTACGCGAAGCGCTACCTGCAGATCGCCGGCGTGTGGGAGGACCACGTGCTCACCGCCCGGGTTCGCCCGGACGGCTGAGGCGGCCCGTCAAGCCTTCGCGGCGGGACGGGGCCGCCGGCGGCGCTTGTGGTTGCCCGCGGCGTGCTCGCCGCCGCCCTGCTTCTGCGCGTGGGCGTGCGGGCGGTGACCCTGCGACGCGGCCTGCCCGCGCTGCTGCGAGCCTTGCCCGCGCTGCGGCGCGCGCGGCTGGCGCTGGCCCTGCTTGGGACGAGGCGCGCCCGCGTCCAGCCGCAGCGGCGAGGACGGCTCGAAACCGGCCACCTCGTCGATCGCGATCTCGTCCTTGAGCAGCTTGCGGATGTCGCGCAGCAGGCCGGATTCGTCGTGGCTCACCAGCGACACCGCCATGCCTTCGCTGCCGGCGCGGCCGGTGCGGCCGATGCGGTGCACGTAGTCTTCGGCCACCATCGGCAAGTCGTAGTTGATCACCATCGGCAACTGGTCGATGTCGATGCCGCGCGCGGCGATGTCGGTGGCGACCAGCACGGTGACGCGGCCGCCCTTGAAGTCGGCCAGCGCGCGGGTGCGCGCGTTCTGGCTCTTGTTGCCGTGGATCGCCGCGGCGCGCACGCCGGCGTGTTCCAGGTACTTCACCAGCTTGTCGGCGCCGTGCTTGGTGCGGCTGAACACCAGCGTCTGCCGGCGGCTGTCCTGCGCCAGCACGTGCAGCAGCAGCTCGCGCTTGTGCTCGGCGTCCACCGGGTGCACGTGGTGGCTCACAGTGGCGGCCACGGTGTTCGGCGGCGTCACCGAGACCTCGCGCGGCTCGCGCATGAACTGCAGCGCCAGCGCCTTGATCTCCGGCGCGAACGTGGCGGAGAACAGCAGCGTCTGGCGCTGCTTCGGCAACGCGCCGAGGACGCGCTTCAGCGCCGGCAGGAAGCCCATGTCCAGCATGCGGTCGGCTTCGTCCAGCACCAGCGTCTCCACGCCGGAGAGGTCCACGGTGCGCTGCTGCATGTGGTCCAGCAGGCGGCCCGGCGTGGCGATCACGATGTCCACGCCGCGGCGCAGCGCGTTGATCTGCGGGCCCATGCCGACGCCGCCGAAGATGGTGGTGGCGGAAATCCGCAGGTGCTTGCCGTAGGCCTGCACGTTGTCGAGGATCTGCGCGGCCAGCTCGCGGGTGGGCGTGAGCACCAGCGCGCGCGGACGGCGCGTCATGGTCGGGCCGGCGCCGGACAGCTTGTGCAGCAGCGGCAGCGCGAACGCGGCGGTCTTGCCGGTGCCGGTCTGCGCGGCGGCGAGCAGGTCGTGGCCGGCCAGCACCAGCGGGATGGAACCGGCCTGGACCGGGGTGGGTTCGGCGTAGCCCTGTTCGGCAAGCGCACGCAACAACGCGGGCACCAGGCCCAGCGATTCGAAGGACATGAAAATACTCCTGTGCAACCCGGAGCATTCATGCGGAACCGTGTTGCGATCTTGAGGGAATGAGGCGGTGAAGCCGCCAACGGCGGGGAAGCCGTGCGGCGATTATAGCGGAAGCGGCCGCCGCTGTCCGGCGCGGCCCGTGAACCGGTTCAGCCCGGGCGCCGCGCCACCACCAGGTAACTGTTGAACGGGGTGCGGCCGCGCAGCGGGCGTATCGTCACCGACAGCCCCAGCGGCTCCAGCGTGGCGCGCATTTCGTCCGCGGCCGGATAGTGCTGCGCGCCCACCCGCATCTGGCCGCTGACGCGCAGGAACCACTCCTCGACGCGGGTGGCGTGGAAGCGCCAGTTCGGCTCGCGCAGCACGTTGCGGATCAGCAGCACTCCCTCCGGCGCCAGCCGCGCCGCGGCCGTGCGCAGCAGCGCGGCCTGGCCGGCGGCCGGCAGGTAATGCAGCACATCCAGCATCGCGACGTGGCCATGGAACGCGGGCAGTTGCGTGGCGTCGCCGCACTCCAGCCGCAGCGGCGGCGGCGCCAGTGCGGCTGCGGCGATGCGCCCGGCCTCGATGCGGCGGGCGTCGAGGTCGATGCCCAGGTAGCCGTGCAGCAGGCCGCACTGGTGCAGGTACTGGCCCAGCAGCCCCAGGCCGCAACCGATGTCCAGCACGGGGTGGGGCGCGGCGCCCGCGAGCAGCGCGGCCGCGGCGGCGTAGACCGGGTCGCCGGCCAGCTTGCCGTGGGCATAGCCGCGCCAGAGACGGCCGGGGTAGCGTTGCGCGATCGCGCGCCGGCCGGTGCGATCGAGCGGCGTTGGGGTGGCGTCGCGATCGTGCATGCGGTGATGGTGCCTGCGCATCGCGACCGCAGGCAAGCGAGGCAGCGTGCTAGCCTGCGCCATCGCCCCGCGGAGCGCTCGCATGTCGCTGCTGTCGTCATTGCGTGAACTGAACCACGAGCAGCGCCACACCGTGCTGGCGAGCTTCCTGGGCTGGACGCTGGACGCATTCGACTACTTCCTGCTGACCTTCGTGATCGTGGCGGTGGCGAAGGAGTTCCACACCGACAACGCGGCGGTCACCTACGGCCTGTTCCTCACGCTGGCGGCGCGGCCGCTGGGGGCGCTGATCTTCGGCCGGCTGGCGGACCGCTACGGGCGCCGCCCGGTGCTGATGCTGGATGTGGTGCTGTTCTCGCTGTTCGAGCTGGCGACCGCGTTTTCCACCTCGCTGGCGATGCTGCTGGTGCTGCGCTTCCTGTTCGGCGTGGCGATGGGCGGCGAGTGGGGCATCGGCGCGTCGCTGGCGATGGAGTCGATCCCGGCGAAGTCGCGCGGCGCGGTCTCGGGCCTGCTGCAGAGCGGCTACCCCTGCGGCTTCTTCCTGGCCGCGCTGGCGAACTGGCTGCTGATCGACGCCATCGGCTGGCGCGGCCTGTTCGTGGTGGGCGCGCTGCCCGCGCTGCTGGTGCTGTACATCCGGCGCAAGGTGCCGGAATCGCCCGTGTGGCAGGAAGGGCGGCACGCGCGCGGCAAGGTCGGCATGCGCGCGGCGATGCACGGCCACTGGAAACTGTTCGCCTACATGATCGTGCTGATGACCGCGTTCAACGCCTTCAGCCACGGCTCGCAGGACATGTACCACACGTTCGAGGAAGTGAACCTGCATCTGCCCACCGGCTCCGGCACGGCCTTCCTGCTGGTGGCGCTGCTGAACCTCGGCGCGCTGGCGGGCGGCCTGTTCTTCGGCGCGTGGTCGGAGCGCGTGGGGCGCCGGCGCGCGATGATCGTGGCGGCGCTGCTGGCGATCCCGGTGATCCCGCTGTGGACGCACGGCGGCTCGCTGCTGCTGCTGGGACTGGGCGCATTCCTGATCCAGGTGATGGTGCAGGGCGCCTGGGGCGTGGTGCCCTCGCATCTCAACGAACTGTCGCCCGACGCGGTGCGCGGCACGCTGCCGGGCTTCGCCTACCAGCTCGGCAACCTGCTGGCCGCGGGCACCGCCACGGCGCAGACCTGGATCGCGCACCGGCACGGCGGCGACTTCGCGTTCGCGATGTCGGTGTGGATCGCGGTGGTGGCGATCGTGCTGGCCCTGCTGGTGTGGCTGGGGCCGGAGGCGCGCGGCGTGGGTTTCGGCCGTACCTCCGGCAGCGAGCCGGCGCGGACGCTCTGATAGAATCGGCGTTTTGCACCCATTCGAGAGACAGGCAATGAAGGCTGGCAAGGACAAAGTCGTCGCGCTGCACTACACGCTGAGCGTGGACGGCGAGAAGGTCGAGAGCTCGCACGACCGCGGCGAGCCGCTGTGGATCCTGCTGGGCCACGGCCAGCTCATCCCGGGGCTGGAGAAGGCGCTGGACGAGCATGCCGCCGGCGACAACCTGCAGGTCTCGATCGCCCCGGCCGACGGCTACGGCGAGCGCGAGGAAGGCCAGATCCAGCGTGTGCCGAAGAAGTACTTCCGCGACGCCAAGTACCTCAAGCCCGGCATGGCCACCGTGCTGGCGCTGAAGGAAGGCGGCCAGCGCGCGGTGACCGTGCACAAGGTCGGCATGAGCGCGGTCGACGTGGACCTCAACCACCCGATGGCCGGCAAGACCCTGGACTTCGACGTGAACATCCAGGAAGTGCGCGACGGCACCGAGGAAGAGATCAAGCACGGTCACGCCCATCCGCCGGGCAGTGCTGCGCACTGACCGGCTGATCGAGAGTCCAAGCAAAACGGCGCCCGCGGGCGCCGTTTTTCGTTCGCCCCCTCTCCCCTCCGGGGAGAGGGTTGGGGTGAGGGGCCGATCTCGCGGGAAGCTCCCGCCCCCTCTCCCCTTCGGGGAGAGGGTTGGGGTGAGGGGCCAATCCCGCGGGGAAGCTTCTTTCGGCCAGCATCCCCGCCATGCAGCAATAGCCCGCCTCGCCCCCAGGGGGACGGGGAAGGCGCTACGCTCAATCCAGCACCCGCCGCCCGAACGCGAAGTGCTCGCCCCAGTACGGCCCGTCGATGTCGTCCAGCCGCACCGTGCCGCCGCTGTTCGGGGCATGCACGAAACGCCCCTTGCCCACGTACACGCCCACGTGGCTGATGCGGCCGCCGATGTCGAAGAACACCAGGTCGCCGCTGACCAGCTTGGTCATGCGCTTCACCTTGCGACCGCCCTGATCCGCCATCTCGCCCGAGGTGCGCGGCAGCTGCAGGCCGGTGGCGTTGCGGTAGATGTAGTCGACCAGGCCGCTGCAGTCGAAGCCGCCGCTGGGCGTGTTGCCGCCCCAGCGGTACGGCGTGCCGACCAGCGCCATCGCACGGAACAGCACGTCGTTCGCGGCAGCGACCTGGCCGTCCGGCGCACGCGCCGGTTCGCTGGCCAATGCGGAGCGGGTGGCAGCCGGCGCGGCACGGCGCGGCGCACTGGCGCAGGCGGCAAGCAGGGCGATCGCGACGGTCAGCAGCGCGAGGCGGACCGTGCGCGCGGGCGCGATGGCGAATCGGGTGGCGGACGGCGTATCCACGGGACAACCTCGGCGTGGGATGCGCCGAGGTTATCAGGACCATAAACCATATTCAAATCAACTGGCTTCACGGTGTTATGAAGCCTTTTTCTCAGCTTTGTCTTCGGTCTTGCCGGGAAAGGGATGAACATCGAACTGAATCGGCACGCGCACGTAACCGTCGATGGGCCTGCCGTCCTTCATTTCCGGTTGGAAGTGCCATTTCCGCACGGTGTCGGTCGCTGCTGCAATCAGGTCGGCAGAGTCGGTGGTGCTGTGCTGGACGTCGTAAGTGATGGTGCCCACTGAGCCGTCAGCGAACACTTGAACCCGCAAAATTACCGTGCCCGACACCATGCCCTTGATCGCTGCGGCCGGGTAGTGGGGACTTTTGCCCGGGACGTAATTCGTATCGATTGAGTGGACCGGATGGTTGTCTGCAGCCGCCTGCGCCACGAACGCGCTGCCCGCCATCAGCACGGCAAGCGCGGCATGGCCCGCGCGGCGGCGCAGGGCGCCGGGACGTTGACGCTGGATCATGGTGAGTCGCTCCTTGAGTTGTGGCTCGGCGAGCCAGGGGATGAGCGTCGGCGCGGTGGCCACGCCGACGCTGTGCAGCAAGGTGTGGGCGTAAGCGGCCGCGTCGTGCGGCGCGTCGCGCAGCGCACGCTCGTCGCAGGCCAGCTCCTGGTCGAGGCGGAAGCGCGGCCGCGCCAACCACGCCAGCGGGTGGAACCACAGCAGGGCGGCGGCCAGTTCCGCGAACAGGTTCCACAGCGCGTCGCCGCGGCGCAGGTGGGTGAGTTCGTGGCGCAGCACCAGCCGCCGCGCGTCCGCGTCGTGGCGATCCATGAAGTCCGGCGGCAGCAGCATCAGGCTGCGCGGTGCCCACAGCACGGCCGGGCCGGCCGGGTGCAGGCGCAGCCGGCGCGGATCCAGGCCATCCAGCACCGGCTGCAGGCGGTCCGCCAGCGCCGCCGGCAACGGCCGCCCTTGCCGGCGCAGACGCAGGTATTGCACCGCCAGCCGCAACAGCATCGCGCCCGCGCCGAGCAACCACAGCCAGCGCCACCCATGCGCGCTGGAGGCGGCGTCGCTGCCTGCTGCGACGATGGACGCGGGCAGGGCCCGGATGGCGGGCAGCACGGTCCAGTGCGCGGGCAGGCCGGGCAACCACGGCAGCGCCATCGCCAGCACGGGCAGCAGCCACAGGCCGAAGGCCGGGGCGGCGCTGAAGGCCCGGCGCACGGGACGGCGCACCAGCAGCACCGCGCCCAGCGCCACGGTGACGAACAGCAAGGCACGCAGCAGCGTGGCGTCCATCTCAGCGCTCCTTCTTCTCGATGCTTTCGAGCAGCTTGCGCAGTTCGGCGATGTCCTTCGCGCCCAGCTTTTCGTGCTGGCTGAAGTGCGCCAGCAACGGGCTGAGCCGGCCACCGAACACGCGGTCGAGCAGGCTGCGGCTTTCCTGCGACTGCCACCGCTCGCGGCTGAGCGCGGGCGAATAGAGATAGCGGCGGCCGTCCTTCTCCGCGCTCACCGCGCCCTTGGCCAGCAGCCGCCCCAGCAGGGTGCGGATGGTCTTCTCGTGCCAGTCGCTCTCCCGCTGCAAGGCGGCGACGATTTCCTCGGAACTCTGCGGCGCCTTGCGCCACAGCACCTCCATCACGCGGCTTTCGGCCTCGCTGATCGCTGGAACGGGGTTCGGCATGGTTGCACCTGCAAGGATTACGGGCGTAGTCCGATTGAAGACTACGCCCGTAATCCTTGCGGCGCAAGAGTCATTTGGAGGCGATGTCGACCGTGCTTTCGGCCAGCGTGCGGCCGTCGCTGTTGCTGGCGCGCAGCCGGTAGCGGCCGGGACGCAGGTAGAGCTCGGCCGCCTCGTTGGGACCCATGAACGCGTAGCGGTCGGCGGCGATCGCGTCATCCGGTTCGGCGGCGTAGTGCGCGTCGACCACGCAGGGAATGGTGCCGCGGCACAGCGCCGCGCTGATCGGATAAGGGCGTCGCCTGCCGTCCAGCGTGAGCCAGTTGGCCCGTTGCATCTCGTTCGCTTCGACGACGTGGGGCAGGCCGGATTCGTCGCTGTTGAGCCGGTATCCGTACCGGTACTTGCCGAACGCGTCGAGGCTGAGGCTGGCTGGAAGGATCACGTTGATGTCGTAGGCCGCCGGGCGCGCGCTCCACGGCTTGCCGGTCTGGCGGTTGAGCAGGACCTCGGGCCGTGCCGAAGGAAAGGCACGCAGGAGTCGATGGTAGGCGTCCGAGGTATCCAGGCCGGTTTCGAGGATGTCGGTCTGGTCGACGCTCAGCGGCACCTGGCCGGTCAGCGCCTGCAGGCGCATCGCCATCGGCTGCACGCTGCCCAGGCGTTCCGCGGCCTTGTCGATGTGCGCGTAGCCGGCATGCACGAACAGCCGCGCATCGGGATCCTTCGCGAACACCTGCCGATACAGGGCCTCGGCCTGTGCGTTCTCGCGTCGTTGCCCGGAGAACGTGTTGTCGTAGGGGACGACGGTGAAGCCCAGCCGGATCGCCACGCGGATGATGTCCCCGTACAGCGGATCGCGCAGGTATTCCGTGCCGCTCTTGCGGACGGGGTAGCCGCGCCCGGCCAGGCCGGGATCGTCCGCGCTCAGCGCCTCCGCGGCGAAGTAGTTGAAGCCCAGGGCGCGCAGGCGCGGCAGCAGTTCCAGCGTGAGCCGGCGGGTGTGGGCGTCGTGGTGCGCCTCGTTGATCATCACGATGCGCCGCTGCGCCGCCAGCGCGACGATGGTGTCGGCCGCGTCGGCCGAGCTCCATTCCGCCGGCGTCGGCAGCTTGAGACCGGCCGGCAGGCTGTTCTTCAGCGGGAAACCGAACACGGCCTGGTCGTAGAGGCCCAGCTCGTTCTGCGAGAACGCCGCGAACTGCTGCGCCAGCAGCCGGTTGCCGCCCCGCAGCGACGGCACGGTGCGCAGGAGGTACTGGTAGCGGGCGAGCGTGGTGGGCTGGCGGTCCATCGTCTCCAGCAGCCTCAGTTCGACCGGGTCGAACGACTGCGCTGCCGCCCCGGCGCAGGCCAGCAGCGCGCCAGCAAGGCAAGCACGAGCAGCGAAACGGGCCGGCATGGCGAGGCCTCCGGGGACAGGCGGTCCCTATCGTGCATGCGCCGGGCGGCGCGTACATGACGCGCCGCAGCAAGGCGCTACAATCAGCGGATGAATGCGACTCGCGGGGATGTACTGGTACTCGGCGGCGGCGTGATCGGGCTGGCCAGCGCGCTGTTTCTGCTCAAGCGCGGCGCCACCGTGCGGGTGCTGGAGCAGGGCACGCCCGGCTGCGGCGCCTCCCACGGCAACTGCGGCACGATCACGCCCAGCCATGCCGCGCCGCTGGCGATGCCGGGCACCCTGGGCGTGGCGCTGCGCTCGATGCTGCACGGCGACGCGCCGCTCTACCTCAATCCCCGCTTCGACGGCCCGCGCCTGCGCTGGCTGCTGGGCTTCGCCCGGCACTGCAACTGGGCGGACTTCCATCGCGCCGCCGCGGCGCGCTCGGCGATCCTGCAGCGCTCCCGCCGCCTGCTGGGCGAACTGGTGCGCGACGAACCGCTGGACTGCGAATTCGCCGAGGAAGGCGAGCTTTACGTCTACCGCGATGCGAAGACCATGGCGGCGGACGAGCGGCATCACGTGGCGGTGCTCGAAGGCCTGGGCGTCGAAGTGCAGCGCCTGCGCGGCGACGCGGTGGAGGCCAGCGAGCCGGCGCTGAAGCCCGGTGTGGCCGGCGGCCTGTTCCATCCCGGCGACGCGCGGCTGCGGCCGGATCGCTACGTCGACGAGCTGGCCCGGCGCGTGCGCGAACTCGGCGGCGTGATCGAGAACGGCGCGCGCATCGAGGGGTTCGTCGCCGAAGGCGGGCGCATCGCGCAGGTGCGCACCAGCCGCGGCGCATTTGCCGGCGAGCGCGTGCTGCTGGCGCTGGGCGCCTGGTCGCCGCTGCTGGCGAAGGAGCTGGGCCTGCACTTGCCGATGCAGCCGGGCAAGGGCTATTCGATCACCTACAGCCGCCCCGCGCGGGCGCCGCGCCACGCGCTGGTGCTGCGCGAGGCGCAGGTTTGCGTCACCACCTGGGCCAGCGGCTACCGGCTGGGCAGCACCATGGAATTCTCCGGCTACGCCGAAGGCCTCAACCGCGCCCGTCTGGACGCGTTGCGCCGCGGCGCGGCGGCTGGGCTGCACGAACCGGAAGGTCCGGAGCTGCTGGAAGAATGGTGGGGCTGGCGGCCGATGAGCGTGGACGAGGTGCCCATCATCGGCCCGAGCACGCGCTGGACCAACCTGCATCTCGCCACCGCGCACGGCATGCTGGGCGTGAGCATGTCCGCAGCCACCGGCGAACTGGTGGCCGCCCAGCTGGCCGGTGCCACGCCGGCGCTGGATCCGCTGCCTTACGCGCCGGCACGCTTCGGTCTCTGAAAAGCGGTTGCCGGATACGAAGCGGGCGATTTGCCGGAGTCGCACAGGCAGCTTCGCGAATGCTTTGCGACGCGGCTTTTGCCATGGCTTGTTACTCCCGTCGTCATCAAGCTGAAGCTCTGGTATCCGCGATCTTTGCATTTCGCAAAACCAGCGTCTCGTTCAGTCCCGGTACGCCTGAGTTGCTGTTATTGTGGCGCCGTCGCGCCACCCGTGGTGCCGGGTTCCGGCCGGGTTCGCGATATAACAATATCGTCGAGGTTCACCGTCATGATGCGTAAACTTGCGATCGCCACCCTGCTCGTCGCCGGCGTTGCCCTGTCCGGTTCCGTGCTGGCCCAGGAAGCTGCGCCGCAGGCTGCCGCCCCGGCTGCGCAGGCCGCTCCGGCTTCCGCCCCCGAGGCTGCCGCTCCGGCCGCCGAGCACAAGACCGCCGCCCATCACAAGGCGGCCAAGCACCACAAGCATCACAAGAAGGCCGCCAAGAAGGCTGCCGAGGCGCCCGCCGCCAGCGGCACCGCCGGCTGATCGCCGGTCACCGGTACCCTGAAAACCCGCCGGCTCGCCGGCGGGTTTTTTTGTGCGCCCGGAAATGAAAACGCGGCCCCGGAGGGGCGCGCTTTTGATTTTCGCGGCCGGGGTCGGCGGACTTCCTGTAAATGCGGCCAGGGCGCCCTCGGAGGCTTGATTCCCTTCGATCCGAGATAATCGCAAATAATTACGAAATCGACGACTGGAATTCGGCTTTACGTATTTTCCTGCGATCAGGATCGATTGCCGGAACCGGGCATCGCCACGCATTTCAGCTCGATCGCGATCGGCGTGGGCAATGCGCTGATGCCCAGCGTGGTGCGGCAGGCATCCACGCCGGCGAAGTATTCGGCATACAGCCGGTTGTAGGCGGCGAAGTCGCGCGCCATGTCGGTGAGGAAGACGGTGACGTCGACCAGGTCTTCCCAGCGCGCCCCGCTGGCTTCCAGCACGGCGCGCACGTTCGCGAACACCTGGCGGCATTGCGCCTCGATGTCGTAGGCCACCAGCGTGCCGTCCGCGGCGTGGACGTTGCCGGGAATCGCGTTCGTGCCGGGCTGGCGCGGGCCCACGCCGGAGAGGAACAGCAGGTCGCCCACGCGCCGCGCGTGCGGGTACGCACCCACCGGCGCGGGGGCCGCGTCGGTGCGCACGACGTCGCTCACTGCGTGCTCCAGCGTTCGTCGAGCCGGGCCAGCACGTTCCCGTAGGCCGCGGGCAACTGCTCGTGGCCGCGCACGTCCAGGCCCAGGTCGGTGATGCGGCCGTTGTCCAGGCCGTAGATCCAGGCATGCACGGCCAGCGTCTGGCCGCGCTCCCAGGCCTCGCGCACCACGGTGCTGTGGCACACGTTCACCGCCTGCTCGACGGCGTTGAGCTCGCACAGGCGCGCATGGCGTACCGCGAACGCCGCGGCCGGGTCCAGCTTGTCGGGATGCTTGAGCGCGACGTCGCCGATGTGGCGCAGCCAGTTGTCGATCAGGCCCAGCCGCGAGTGCTGCAGCACCGCGCCCACGCCGCCGCAGCCGTAGTGGCCGACCACCAGGATGTGCTTCACCTTCAGCACGTCCACCGCGAACTGGATGGTGCTGAGCGCGTTGAGGTCGGTGTGCACCACCACGTTCGCCACGTTGCGGTGGACGAAGATCTCGCCCGGCGGCAGGTCGACGATCTGGGTGGCCGGCACGCGCGAGTCGGAGCAGCCGATCCACAGATACTGCGGCGCCTGCTGGTGCGCCAGCTTCTCGAAGTAGTCCGGCTCCTGCGCGACGACGCGTTCGGCCCAGCGCCGGTTGTTGGTCAGCAGGTCCTTCAGTGAATCCATCGGGGTTCCCTCAATACCGTATGCATACGTTCCTGGGCTCGGTGAAGAAGCGCAGCGCCTCGGTGCCGCCCTCGCGGCCCAGGCCCGAGTGCTTCATGCCGCCGAACGGGGTGCGCAGGTCGCGCAGCATCCAGCAGTTGATCCACACGATGCCGAATTCCAGTTGCGCGGCGAGCCGGTGCGCGCGGGCAAGGTCGCGCGTCCACAGCGAGGCCGCGAGCCCGTAGCCGCTGCCGTTCGCGATGGCCAGCGCTTCGGCCTCGTCCTCGAACGGGATCAGCGTCACCACCGGGCCGAAGATTTCCTGCTGGTTGGTGGCGGCCTCGTTCGGCAAGCCCTCGATCACCGTGGGCGCCACGAACCAGCCGTGCGCGCAGCGGCCCGGCACGGCAACGGCTTCGCCGCCGCAGAGCACGCGCCCGCCTTCGGCGCGCGCCTGGGCGAGGCAGGCCAGCACCTTGTCGTAATGCGGCCGGGAAACCAGTGCGCCGAGGTCGCTGGCGTCGTCGTCCGGGTCGCCCACGCGCAGCGCGCGCACGCGCTCCAGGTAGCGCTCGCGGAAGCTGTCGTAGACGGAACGCTGCACCAGCAGGCGCGAGCCGCACAGGCAGATCTCGCCCTGGTTGGCGAAGCCCGAACGCACGATGGTGTCGAGGTCGGCGTCGGAAAGCGCCGCGTCGGCGAACACGATGGCCGGGTTCTTGCCGCCCATTTCCAGCGACAGCTTCTTGAACTGCGTGGCGGCAGCCGCGGCGATACGCGCACCGGTGGCGGTGCTGCCGGTGAAGGAGATCGCCTTGACGCGCGGATGCTCGACCAGCGCCTGGCCCACCGCGGGGCCGCGGCCGTGCACGATGTTCAGCACGCCCGGCGGCAGGCCGGCCTCGATGGCCAGCTCGCCGAGCAGGGCGGCGGTGCAGGGCGTGATCTCGGAAGGCTTGGCCACCACCGCATTGCCCGCGGCCAGCGCCGGCGCGATCTTCCAGGTGAAGAGGTACAGCGGCAGGTTCCACGGGCTGATGCAGCCGACCACGCCCAGCGGCTGGCGCAGCGTGTAGTTGATCGCGCCCCCGTTCGACGGGCCCAGCGCCATCGCGTGCGACTCGCTGCCCCACGCCGTGACGGCGGCGGCGAAGTGGCGCAGGTTGCTCACCGCGCGCGGGATGTCCACGCTGCGCGCGAGCTTCACCGGCTTGCCGCTGTCGCGCGACTCCAGCGCGGCGAATTCGTCGAGCCGCGCCTCGATGCGGTCCGCCAGCGCGTGCAGCAGGCGGGCGCGTTGTTCGGCGGGCGTGGCGGCCCAGTCCGGTGCGGCACGTTGCGCGGCATCCACCGCGGCGGCGACGTCGGCGGCATCCGCATCGGGGCAATGGGCGAGGATTGCGCCGGTGGCGGGCTCGAACACGTCGAGCCAGCGATCAGCCTGGGGCGGCACGAGGCGGCCGTCGATCAGGTTGGCAAGGCGCGGGATAGGCATCGGTCGAAGCTTACGCTGCGCGCCTGGCGATTGCACCGGACGCCGGCGTACGCGGACCGGCCGCTTGCGCCGCGGTGCGCGGAAATGCGGCTACAGCGAGCGCAGGCGGCCGCCGTCCACCGGCAGGCTGACGCCGGTGATGTAGCCGGCGGCAGGGGAGGCGAGGAAGGCCACGGCGGCGGCGATTTCCGTCGGTTCGGCGAAGCGGCGCATCGGCACTTCGGCTTCCATCGCCTGCTGCACTTCGGCCAGCGGCTTGCCGCTCTTCTGCGCGCGTGCGGCGACGATCTGCTCGATGCGCGGGGTGCGGGTGGCGCCCGGCAGCACGTTGTTGACGGTGATGCCGAACGGCGCCAGTTCGCCGGCCAGGGTCTTGGCCCAACTGGCCACCGCGCCGCGCGTGGTGTTCGAGACGCCGATGCCCGGGATCGGCTCGCGCACCGAGGTGGAGATCACGTTGACGATGCGGCCCCAGCCTGCCGCGCGCATGCCAGGCACCACCGCCTGCGCCAGCGTGTGGTTGGCCAGCAGATGCTGGCGCCAGGCCGCGAGAAAGTCGTCGGGATGCGCATCGAGCACATTGCCGGGCGGCGGCCCGCCGCTGTTGTTGACGAGCACCTGCACCGGCGCGGCAGCGACCAGCGTTTCGACCTGCGTGCGCAGCGCGTCGATGTCGCCGGCGTCGGCGACGATGAAGTCGTGGCGTTGCTCCGCATGCGTGCGCGGCAGTTCGCGCACCAGCGCCTCCAGCACCTCGGCACGGCGCGCCAGCACGGTGACGCTGGCGCCCAGTGCGGCGAGTTCGATCGCGCTGGCGCGCCCGATGCCCTGGGAAGCGCCGCAGACCAGGGCGTGGCGGCCGTCGAGTTGCAGTTGCATGGGCGTGCCTCCGAGGTCGGGTGATGTGCTGCTAGCCCCAGCGCAGGCGCATCGCCAGCGCGGCCAGCCAGCACAGCCAGCCCAGCCACTGGCTGTAGCGCCAGATGCCGCGCCAGCGGTCGATGTCGCGATCCTGCAAGGCCGGCAGGGCAGGCGAGCGCAGCACGTATTGCATGCGCATCCATACGTGCAGCGGGCCGGTCTTGCCCTTGGCGGATTCGGTCACCACCTGCCAGTGTTGCGGATAGCGTTCGCGCATCAGCGCAGCCACCCGGAACGGCGCCACGTAGGAGAGCACGAACAGGACGACGCCGGCGAACAGAAGGCCCAGGTAGACGGCCAGCACGCTCAGCTTCCCCTGGCCTTGACGCCGGCCGGGCTGGCCGGCGCGGCCGCGCTGCTGCTGCTCCAGGGCAGCGGCAGGCTGCTGCGCAAGGTGTTCAGGATGCCGTCGCCCTGCTGCGGCTTCTTGCAGATCGCGTTGTCCACGGCCCTGGCATAGGTGCTGTCCATCATGCCGACCCAGACCGTGCCATCGGGGCCGTGCGGCACGCTGAAAGTGCCGCTGGTGTTCATGTCCAGCGTGGCCTTGCTGGAGAACGCGGCCGGCGACTGTTCCCAGTACGTCTTGCCGGTCTGCTGCGCGGCCGAGCTGTAGACCAGCAGGTAGCGCGCCTGCTTGCTGTCGACGGTGAAGCTGCCGAACGCGCCGGAGGTCGCGTCGCTCCAGCCCATGTGCTCGCACAGCGAGATGTCGCTGGAGCCGATCGGCTGGAAGCCGCTGTCGAGCAGGACCACGGTGGGCGCAAACAGGTAGCTGGATTTCAGCCAGCGGCCGTTCAAGTCGGACTTGAACGCCACGCGGTAGGGCAGCTTGGCGCCGTCGGGCAGCTGGAAGGCGAGGAAGTAGCTGTGCGTGCCGTTGATGTTCGCCACGCTGCTGCCGCTGCCCAGGGTGAACGACTGCGGCTGCCAGGGCAGCAGTTTCTGGTAGGAGAAGTCGGCGAAGCTGGTGCAGCACGGCGTGGCCTGCTGCAGGCGTTGCTGCGCCTGCTTGAGCGGCTCGTCGGTATTGTCCGGTGCGCGCAGGTTCGGTGGCACCAGGGTGGTCGGCACCAGGTCCTTCACGGTGTGGCAGCCGGCCAGCAGCAGGACGGCGAGGGCGAGGGGCAGGGCGTGGAACCGACGATTCATGGATGTACTCAGAATTCGGCCGTCCCCGCCGCGCGCGGATAGGGGATGGCGTCGCGGATGTTGGAGAGGCCGCAGACGTAGACCAGCAGGCGCTCGAATCCAAGGCCGAAGCCCGCGTGGGGCACCGTGCCGTAACGGCGCAGGTCACGATACCAGCCATAGGTGACCGGATCGAGTCCGAATTTGGCCATCCGGGTATCCAGATGGTCCAGGCGCTCCTCGCGCTGGCTGCCGCCGATGATCTCGCCGATGCCGGGGGCCAGCACGTCCATCGCCGCCACGGTCTTTTCGTCGTCGTTGAGGCGCATGTAGAAGGCCTTGATTGCCTCGGGGTAGTTCATTACGACCACGGGACGGCCGATATGTTTCTCGGCCAGGTAGCGCTCGTGCTCGGTCTGCAGGTCGATGCCCCAGGCCACCGGGTATTCGAACTTCTCCCCGGATTTCTTCAGGATGTCCACCGCCTCGGTGTAGTCGATGCGCTCGAACGGCTGGCTGACGAAGGTCTCCAGCCGGCTGACCGCGTCGGGCTGCACGCGTTCGGCGAAGAACGCCATGTCGTCCGGGCGCTCCTCCAGCACCGCCTTGAAGATCGCCTTGAGGAAGCCCTCGGCGCAGTCGGCGTTGGCGGCCAGGTCGGCGAAGGCGATTTCCGGCTCCACCATCCAGAACTCGGCGAGGTGGCGCGGGGTGTTGGAATTCTCGGCGCGGAAGGTGGGGCCGAAGGTGTAGACCTTGCTCATCGCGAGGCAGTAGGCCTCCAGGTTGAGCTGGCCGGACACGGTGAGGAAGGCTTCGCGGCCGAAGAAATCCTTGCGGAAATCGATCTTGCCGTCCGGCGTGCGCGGCAGGTTGGCGAGGTCCAGCGTGGACAGGCGGAACATGTCGCCCGCGCCCTCGGCGTCCGAGGTGGTGATGATCGGCGTGTTGATCCAGAAGAAGCCCTGCTCGGTGAGGTGGCGGTGGATCGCCGTCATCATGGTGTGGCGCACGCGGGTCACCGCGCCGAACAGGTTGGTGCGCGGGCGCAGGTGCGCCACTTCGCGCAGGAACTCCATGGAGTGCTGCTTGGGCTGGATCGGATAGGTTTCCGGGTCGTCCACGAGGCCGGTGACCTCGACGCGGTCGGCCTGGATCTCGAACGCCTGGCCCTTGCCCTGCGAGGGGACGAGGGTGCCGGAGACGATCACGCCGGCGCCGGCGGTGAGGTGCTTCACCTCGCTCTCGTAGTTGTCCAGCGTGGCCGGCACCACCGCCTGGATCGGGTCGAAGCAGGAGCCGTCCGTGACGTTGACGAAGGACAGGCCGGCCTTGGAGTCGCGGCGGGTGCGCACCCAGCCGCGCACGGTCACGGGGCTGCCGGCCTCGAGCTTGCCGGAAAGTGCCTGCTTCACACTGCTTGCCGTGGGGCGGACCGCCGTCATGGATTGAAACTCCTGTGGATGCACCGCATTTCGATGCATGAAACTGCTGGAACGCGCGCCCTGCGGCACGCGTGGACAAACCGGCATGATAATGTAGCCCTTGCCTGCGCCGCGACCCGTCCGGCACAGGCGATTCCCGCTCTCCGCACGAAGTTTCCGCCTGCCATGACCATCACGATCACTCCCGCCGCCAACGAACGCATGCGCCAGTTCCTCGCGCAGTCGCCGGGTGCCGCCGGGGTGCGCTTCGGCGTGAAGCGCACCGGCTGCTCCGGTTTCGGCTACGTGGTGGACCTGGCCGACGCCGCGGGCGAGGGCGACCGCGTGCTGGAAGTGGACGGCGTGCCGCTGGTGGTGGACGACAAGAGCCTGCCGCTGGTGGACGGCACCGTGATCGATTTCCGGCGCCAGGGGCTGAACGCCAGCTTCGTGTTCCACAACCCCAATGCCACCGGCGAGTGCGGCTGCGGCGAGAGCTTCACCATCGGCTGACCGGCGCGCTCATCTGCGCGAAAGGGCGGCCCGATTTGGCGACCGTTCCTTCAAATTCAGTCGCTTGCGCCGGCTCCCTTGTTCCGCGTACAATTCCGTTTCTGTTCGCCCTGCAAAGGGCGTGACGGACACTTGCCTCACCGCATCCGGCGGGAGGCTGCGAGGCCAATACCGGCCGCATCCACAAGGAGTCGAACCACGATGTCCCTGCGACATTACGAAGTCGTGTTTCTGGTCCACCCTGACCAGAGCGAACAGGTCCCGGCGATGATCGAGCGCTACAAGTCGCTGATCGAGGCCGACGGCGGCAAGATCCACCGCCTGGAAGACTGGGGCCGCCGCCAGCTGGCGTACCCGATCGTGAACCTGGCCAAGGCGCACTACGTGCTGCTGAACATCGAAGTCGGCCAGAACGCGCTGAACGAGCTGGAGTCGGGCTTCCGCTTCAACGACGCCGTGCTGCGCCACCTCGTCATCAAGCGCGACGCCGCCGATGTCGAGCCGTCCTTCATCCTCAAGAGCAAGGAAAAGGACGACGCCCGTTCGTCGCGTCGCCGCGACGACGATGGCGACAGTGACGGTGAAGGCCGCGGTCGTGACCGCGACAACGATCGCGACAGCGACGACTGAGAGGAGCCCAGACCATGTCCAAGTTTTTCCGCCGCCGCAAATTCTGCCGCTTCACCGCGGAGAAGGTGAAGGAGATCGACTACAAGGATCTCAACACCCTGCGCCAGTACGTCACCGAGAACGGCAAGATCGTGCCCAGCCGCATCACCGGCACCAAGGCGCGCTACCAGCGCCAGCTGGCGACCGCGATCAAGCGCGCGCGCTTCCTCTCGCTGCTGCCGTACACCGACAACCACGACGTCTGATTTGACGTCCGGGATTCGGGAGACGGGATTCGGCAAGGCGACATGCGGCAAGTCCGCGGCGCTTTCGCGAATCCCGAATCCCCCATCCCGAATCCCAGCTCTTCGGACACCCGTCCACGGCTGCGCCGGCCCTCCCGGCGCTAACGAAAAGGAATACCCATGGAACTCATTCTTCTGCAGAAAGTGCGCAACCTCGGCGACCTCGGCGACAAGGTCAGCGTGAAGCCGGGTTACGGCCGCAACTACCTGATCCCGCAGGGCAAGGCCGTGCGCGTGAACGCCGCCAACCTGGCCGCGTTCGAGCAGCGCCGCGCCGAGTACGAGGCCCGCGCCCAGAACATGCTGAGCGAGGCCGAGGCGCGCAAGGCGAAGCTGGCCGAGGCGTCGGTGACGATCGAGGCGCACGCCAGCCCCGAAGGCAAGCTGTACGGCTCGGTGGGCCCGCGCGACATCGCCGAGGCACTGCAGGCGATCGGCCACGACATCCACAAGGGCGAGGTCATCCTCGGCGAAGGCCCGCTGCGCAACACCGGCGAGTTCGAGGTGGCGATCAACCTGCACGCCGACGTGCAGAGCAGCGTCAAGGTGATCGTGGTCGGCGAGAAGAAGTAATTCTTCAGCCGCATGCGTTGCGAACGGGCGCCTCCGGGCGCCCGTTTGTTTTGCAGCCGGAATGAGGGATTCGAGGTTCGGGATCTGGCGGAAGCGGATGATTGGCAAGCTTGCCGTGCCCTGCGCCCTTGAGCCCGTTTTATCCCCAGCGATCCCCAACTTATCCACAGAGTTGTTGTCTCGACGCCTGAGACGGTGCCGAGCATCATGCTGGTTCGGGAGCCGGGCCTGCAGCCGGCCACGTTCCCTGCCGCTGGCGCCATGCGCGACGGCCGCCGCTTCGCTTCAACAGAGGTAGTCCGATGTCCTTCGTGCCCGATCGCAAGCCCTCGTCGCCGGCCATCGAGGCGCTGCGCGTGCCGCCGCATTCGATCGACGCCGAGCAGGCCGTGCTGGGCGGCCTGATGCTGGCGCCCGATGCGCTGGACAAGGTGGCCGACCGCCTCGGCGAAGAAGACTTCTACCGCCGCGACCACCGCCTGATCTGGCGCGCGATCAACGAGCTGGCGAACAAGGGCATGCCCTGCGACGCGGTGACCCTGGGCGACTGGTTCGAGGCGAACGGCCTGGCCGAGATGGTGGGCGGCGCCAGCTATCTGATCGAGCTGGCGAACGGCACGCCCAGCGCGGCGAACATCGCCGCCTATGCGGAGATCGTGCGCGAGAAATCCGTGCTGCGCCAGCTGATCGACGCCGGCACCTCGATCACCGAGGACGGCTACCGTCCCGAAGGCAAGAGCGTGCACGAGGTGCTGGAAAGCGCCGAGCAGCGCGTGTTCCACATCGCCGAATCCGGCGCGCGCGGCAAGAAGGACTCCGTCTCGATGCGCGAGGCGGTGAAGGACGCGTTCCGCCTGCTCACCGAGCGCTACGAGAACCGCGGCCAGCTCACCGGCATCACCAGCGGCTTCACCGACCTCGACAACCTCACCTCGGGCCTGCAGCCCTCCGACCTCATCATCGTGGCCGCGCGCCCCTCGATGGGCAAGACCGCGTTCGCGCTGAACATCGCCGAGAGCGCCGCGCTGCGCGCGAAGAAGGCGGTGGCGGTGTTCTCGATGGAAATGTCCGCCTCGCAGCTGGCGTTCCGCCTGATCTCCTCGGTGGGCCGCATCCACCAACAGCACCTGCGCAACGGCGACCTCCAGGAAGAGGACTGGCCGCGCGTCTCCAATGCCATCGCGATCCTCTCCGACGCGAAGATCTTCATCGACGACACGCCCGGCCTCTCGCCGGTGGAGCTGCGCTCGCGTTCGCGCCGCCTGCACCGCGAGCACGGCGGCCTGGGCCTGATCGTGATCGACTACCTGCAGCTGATGCAGGTGCCCGGAAACAAGGAGAACCGCGCCACCGAGATTTCAGAAATCTCGCGTTCACTGAAGGGGCTCGCCAAGGAACTCAACGTGCCCGTGATCGCGCTCTCGCAGTTGAACCGCTCGCTGGAACAGCGCGCCGACAAGCGTCCGATGATGTCGGACCTGCGCGAATCCGGCGCCATCGAGCAGGACGCCGACGTGATCATGTTCATCTACCGCGACGAGTACTACAACAAGGAATCGGCGGACAAGGGCCTGGCCGAAATCATCATCGGCAAGCAGCGCAACGGCCCCACCGACACCGTCAAGCTCACCTTCCTCGGCCACTACACCAAGTTCGAGAACTACGCCGCCGATTCCTTCGTGGGTGGATTTGAGTGAGAAAGGCCGGAATTCGGGATTGGGGATTCGGGATTGGGCAAAGCGGCGCGCGACAAGACTGGCGCCGCTGGCGGGTCTGCGGCTTTTGCCTCTCCGAATCCCGAATCCCGTATCCCCAATCCCGGCTTCACCCCGAATCCCGAATCCCCAACCCCTAATCTCGGCAACCATGAGCCGCACCACCGTCGCCACCATCCATCTCGGCGCCCTGCGCCACAACCTTGCGCGCATCAAGGCCATGGCCGCGCCATCGAAGGTGATGGCCGTGGTCAAGGCCGATGCCTACGGCCACGGGCTGGAGCGCGTGGCGCGCGCGCTGGATGCGGAGGCCGAGTGTTTCGCGGTGGCGGCGCTGGGCGACGGCCTGCGCCTGCGCGCGGCAGGGCATCGCCAGCGCATCGTGGTGCTGTCCGGTCCCGACCAGCCCGGCGACATCGCCGAGATGCAGCGACTGGGGCTGGAAGCGGCGATCCATCACGAGGCGCAACTCGCGTGGCTGTCCGAAGCCAGCGCGACGCGCGGCCGCCTGCGCGTGTGGCTGAAGATCGACAGCGGCATGCATCGCCTCGGCTTCGTACCCGAGCGCGTGGCCGAGGTGCATGCGCGGCTCGCCGCGTTGCAGGGCATCGATCCGGAGATCGGCCTGCTCACGCATTTCTCCGAGTCGGAAGTGTTCGAGGGCGACGCCACGCGCGCGCAGATCGCGTGTTTCGACGCGGCGACCCGCGGCCTGGGCGGACCGCGCTCGCTGTCCAACTCCGCCGCCGTGCTGGGCTGGCCCGCGGCGCGCGCCGACTGGGTGCGCAGCGGCGGCCTGCTGTACGGCCTCTCCGTGGTGGAAGGGCAGAGCGGCGCCGATTTCGGTTTCCGTCCCGCGATGACGCTGGCCACGCGGCTGATCGCGATCAACCGCATCGGCAAGGGCGAGCGCATCGGCTACAACGGCACCTGGGCCTGCCCCGAGGACATGCCCGTGGGCGTGGCCGCGGTGGGCTACGGCGACGGCTACCCGCGCAGCGCCGTGGCCGGCACGCCGGTGCTGGTGGGCGACGCACGCGTGCCCTTGATCGGCCGCGTGTCGATGGACCTGATAACGCTGGACCTGCGCGTAGCGCCACGGGCGAAGGTGGGCGACCGCGTCACCCTGTGGGGCGAAGGCCTGCCGGTGGAGACCGTGGCCGCCCGCGCCGGCACCATCAGCTACGACCTGACCTGCGGCATGACCCGCCGCGTGCTGTTCGTCGAGGACGAAGGCTGACGCCGCACAGTGGCGGCATCGTCTCGTCGCCTGCGATGGACGCCGGGTACTCTTGACGGCAGCACACTGCGCTTCACTCAGGAACCTTTTCATGGCCAAGGCCAAGACCGCCTACGTCTGCACCGATTGCGGTGCCGAGCATCCCAAGTGGCAGGGCTCGTGCGTGGAGTGCGGCGCGTGGAACACGCTTTCCGAGATCGTGCTGCAGCCGGCGGTGAAGTCGGCGGGTGCGGCACGCGGCGGCTATGCGGGCAAGGCGGCGGGCGCGCCCAAGGTGATGCCGCTGACCGAGGTCGCGATGACGGCCGAAACGCGCACGCTCACCGGCATCGGCGAGCTGGACCGCGTGCTGGGCGGCGGCCTGGTCGACGGCTCGGTGGTGCTGGTGGGCGGCGATCCGGGCATCGGCAAGTCCACCCTGCTGCTGCAGATGCTGGGCACGCTCGGCGCGCAGCTGCCCAGCGTCTACGTCACCGGCGAGGAGTCGCTGGCCCAGGTGGCCTCGCGCGCGCAGCGCCTCGGCCTGCCGCTGGAACCGCTGCAGGCACTGGCCGAAACCTGCATCGAGCGCATCCTGGGGCAGGCCGTGGCCGCGCGCCCGCGCGTGCTGGTGATCGATTCCATCCAGACGATCTGGACCGAGCTGCTCACCGCCGCGCCGGGTTCGGTGTCGCAGGTGCGCGAGTCGGCGGCGCGGCTCACGCGCTTCGCCAAGGAAACCGGCACCAGCGTGTTCCTCGTCGGCCACGTCACCAAGGAAGGCGGCATCGCCGGTCCGCGCGTGCTGGAGCACATGGTGGACGCGGTGCTGTATTTCGAGGGCGAATCGGGCTCGCGCTTCCGCGTGCTGCGCGCGTTCAAGAACCGCTTCGGCGCGGTCAACGAACTGGGCGTGTTCGCGATGGGCGACAAGGGCCTGCGCGAGGTGCCCAATCCTTCGGCGATCTTCCTCTCCGCCCATACCGGCCCCACGCCTGGCAGCGCGGTGATGGTGACGCGCGAGGGCACGCGGCCGCTGCTGGTCGAGGTGCAGGCGCTGGTGGATCAATCCTCGCTGGGCAATCCGCGCCGCGTGGCGCTGGGCCTGGAGCAGAACCGTCTCGCGATGCTGCTGGCCGTGCTGCACCGGCACGGCGGCGTCGCTGCCTACGACCAGGACGTGTTCATCAACGTGGTGGGCGGCATCCGCGTGCAGGAGACCGCGGCGGACCTGCCGGCGCTGCTGGCGGTGCTGTCCTCGCTGCGCGACCGGCCGCTGCCGGAGAAGACCGTGGCCTTCGGCGAAGTGGGCCTGTCTGGCGAGATCCGCCCGGTACCGAACGGCGAGGAGCGCCTGAAGGAGGCGGCCCACCACGGCTTCCGCCGCGCCATCGTGCCGAAGGCGAACGCCCCGAAATCCGGCCGCGTGGGCGAGCTGGAGGTAGTGGGCGTGGAGCGCCTGGCCCAGGCCATCGACGCCTGCCGCTGAGCAGCCTGCTCCCCATCACCGTTCACCCTGAGCGCAGGCCCGCAGGGCCGGAGTCGAAAGGTGGCCGCCGCTTCGACTCCGCTTGCTGGCGCAAGCTACGCTCAGCGCGAACGAGGTTCTCGCTCTGCCCGCCGCAAGCCCACCACCGTTCACCTTGGGCGCAGGCCCGCAGGGCCGGAGTCGAAGGGTGAACGCCGCTTCGACTCCGCTTGCTGGCGCAAGCTACGCTCAGCGCGAACGAGGTTCTTGCTCTGCCCGCCGCAAGCCCACCACCGTTCACCTTGGGCGCAGGCCCACAGGGCCGGAGTCGAAGGGTGAGCGCCGCTTCGACTCCGCTTGCTGGCGCAAGCTGCGCTCAGCGCGAACGAGGTTCTCGCTCTGCCCGCCGCAAGCCCACCACCGTTCGCCCTGAGCGCAGGCCCGCAGGCCCGCAGGGCCGGAGTCGAGGGGTAGACCGCCGCTTCGACTCCGCTTGTTGCCGCAAGCTGCGCTCGGCGCGAACGAGGTTCTCGCTCTGTCCGCCGCAAGCCCACCACCGTTCGCCCTGAGCGCAGGCCCGCAGGGCCGGAGTCGAAGGGTGACTGCCGCTTCGACTCCGCTTGCAGGCGCATGCTGCGCTCGGCGCGAACGGAGTTCTGGCTACGATCGGGAGGGTGTTCGGCGGGTACGCGGGGCACGAAAAGCACGCACGCAAAAAAGCCGGCCAAGGCCGGCTTCTTCGTGACGCGGGCTGCGGCCGGCTTACGCCAGTTCGCGGATCTTCGCGTTCAGGCGGCTCTTGTGGCGGGCGGCCTTGTTCTTGTGGATCAGGCCACGCGAGGCGTAGCGGTCCATCACCGGCTGGGCGGCGGCGAAGGCTTCGACGGCGGCAGCCTTGTCCTTGGACTCGATGGCCTTGACGACCTTCTTCAGCGCGGTGCGCACCATGGAACGGGCGCTGATGTTGCGCAGGCGGCGCTGCTCGGACTGGCGCGCACGCTTCTTCGCGGACTTGATGTTGGCCAAGGTAGAACTCCCGAATCGCGGGTTGTTGTTGGAGAAAGACGCAGATTATGCGGGTGATTCGCCCATGCGTCAAGCATTTAGATGGCTGCCGGTGGCCCTTTGCCCGCGTTCGGCCACGATCCGGCGGTGATCTTGCCCGCGCCGGCTGGCAGACTGTGCGCCCGTTGGCCGTTGCGTGCGGCAGATCCAGGACCTTCCACCGGCATGAAGTCCCCCAGCATGTTCCGCGGGCTGCTCTCGTTCAGCAGCATGACGATGGTATCGCGCGTGCTCGGCCTGGCCAGGGACGTGGCGATGAGCCACGTGTTCGGCGCCTCGGCGGCCACCGACGCCTTCGTCATCGCATTCCGCATCCCGAACTTCATGCGCCGGCTGTTCGCGGAGGGTTCGTTCTCCACCGCCTTCGTGCCGGTGTTCACCGAGATCAAGGAAACCCGCAGCCACGCCGAGCTGAAGGAGCTGACCGCGCGCGTGGCCGGCACTCTCGGCGGCGTGCTGCTGGTGGTGACGGCGCTGGGCATGCTGTTCTCGCCGCAGCTGGCCGTGGTGTTCGCGCCCGGCGCGGTGCGCGAACCGCAGAAGTTCGCGATGATCGTGGACCTGCTGCGGCTGACTTTTCCGTATCTCCTGTTCGTCTCGCTGACCGCCCTCGCGGGCGGCGCGCTGAACAGCTTCCATCGCTTCGGCCTGCCGGCGATGACGCCGGTGATCCTCAATATCTGCATGATCGTGGGCGCGCTATGGCTGGCGCCGCGGCTCGAAGTGCCGATCATGTCGCTGGGCTGGGCGGTGCTGGTGGCCGGCGTGCTGCAGCTGCTGTTCCTGCTGCCGGCGGTGCGCGGGCTGGACCTGCTGGCGCTGCCGCGCTGGGGCTGGCGGCATCCGGCGGTGCGGCGGATCATGAAGCTGATGGTGCCGACGCTGTTCGGCGCCTCGGTGGGGCAGCTCAACCTGTTGCTGGACACCATCCTGATCACCCTGCTGGTGACCGGTTCGCAGACCTGGATGTACCAGGCCACGCGCTTCCTGGAACTGCCGCTGGGCGTGTTCGGCGTGGCGCTGGGCACGGTGATCCTGCCCGCGCTGTCGCGCCATCACGTGGGCACCGACCGCGCCGGCTTCTCCAGGGCGCTGGACTGGGGCGTGCGCACTACGCTGCTGATCGCGGTGCCGGCGATGTGCGCGTTGCTGCTGCTGGCCGAGCCGCTGGTCAGCACGTTCTTCCAGAACGGCCACTACACCGTGTTCGACACCCGCATGACCACGCTCGCGACGATGGCGTTGAGCTGCGGCGTGCCTGCGTACGCGCTGGTGAAGGTGTTGCTGCCGGCGTTCTATTCGCGCCAGGACACCCGCACGCCGGTGCGCGCGGCGGTGGTGTCGCTGATCAGCAACATGGTCTTCAACGTGTTGCTGGTGGCCGCGCTGTTCCTGCTGTGGGCCACGCCGGCGCAGCGCCAGGCCGGCTGGCTGCAGGGGGTCGCCGAAATCCCCGGCTTGCACGTGGGGCTGGCGGTGGCGAGCGTGCTGTCCAACTACCTGCAGTTCGCCCAGCTCTGGTACTGGCTGAAGCGGGCCGGCGTGTACGACCCGCAGCCGGGTTGGCTGCGCCACTGGCTGCGGCTGGCGTTCGCCTGCGCCGTGATGGTGGCGGTGCTGCTGGCCGGGCTGTGGCTGTGGCCGCACTGGACGGAGGTGCCGGTACGCACGCGGCTGTGGCACCTGGCGGTGCTGGTCGCGGCGGGCGGGGCGACTTACGTGGGCGGCTTGTTCGCCGCGGGCTTCCGCCTGCGCGACTTGCGGGGAAGTTGACGCCGGCCCGATATACTGGGCCGATGACGAAACTTTCCCGCGATATCGCCGGCCCCTGCCTGGCACCCCGGGGCAGCGTGGTGGCCATCGGCGCGTTCGACGGCCTGCACCGGGGGCACCAGGCCTTGTTCGCCCAGGTGCAGCGCCGCGCCCGCGCGCTGGACTGCACGCCGGCGGTGGTGACCTTCGAGCCGCTGCCGCGGACGTACTTCTCCGCCGAGCCGCTGCCGCGCCTGTCCAGCGTGCGCGACAAGCTGCAGGGCTTCGCGGCGGCGCAGTTCGGGCAGGTGCACATGCTGCGCTTCAACACCGAGCTGACGGCGATGTCCGCTCCGGACTTCGTGCAGCGCGTATTGGTCGAGCGCCTGGCCGCCAGGGAAGTATGGGTAGGGGCGGACTTCCGCTTCGGGCACCGGCGCGGCGGCGACGTGGCCCTGCTGCGCGAGCTGGGCGAGAAGGCCGGTTTCGCCGGCTGCGTGATGCCGTCCATCCTGCTGAACGGCGCTCGCGTCTCCGCCAGCCGCGTGCGCCAGCTGCTGGGCGCGGGCGAGTTCGCGGAGGCGGCCGCGCTGCTGGGCCGGCCGTTCGTGATCGAGGGCAAGGTGCATTACGGCAACCAGCTTGGCCGCACGCTGGGTTTCCCCACCGCGAACATCCACCTGCACCGGCGGGTCAGCCCGGTGCACGGCATCTTCGCGGTGCGCGTGGGCCTGGGCGAGAGCGAGTGCAGCTGGCCGGGTGTGGCCAGCCTGGGTGTGCGGCCCACGGTGAACCAGGTCAGCCAGCCGCTGCTGGAGGTGCACCTGTTCGATTTCGAGGGCGACCTGTACGGCCGGCGCATGGCGGTGGAGTTCGTCGCCAAGCTGCGCGACGAGCAGAAATTCCACGATCTGGATGCACTCAAGGCGCAGATGGATCATGATGCGCGCTCGGCCCGGGAGATCCTGGGCATGAATCCGGTACTGGCCCGCGCATGACTCCACGCGACACGCCCAATCCGCAGTACACCGCATGCAGCCGCCCCGGCGCGGCCGCGGCGATCATTATTATTTGAAGGCATCCGCCCGCAGCGCGAGCGCCTGCCGCCGCGCGCGGTGGGCGGTACAACAGCGCTCCGGGCCGGGCGGCTTCGGGGCGGGACTCCAGAGGCACCCGAAGCGATGAGCACCGATTACAAGAGCACGATCAACCTGCCGCAGACGGATTTCCCGATGCGCGGCGACCTGCCGAAGCGCGAGCCGGGCTGGCTGGCCGAGTGGGATCAGGTCGGCCGCTATGCGCAGATCCAGGCGAAGACCGCGGGCCGCGACAAGGCCTTCGTGCTGCACGACGGCCCGCCCTACGCGAACGGTGCGATCCACATCGGCCACGCCGTCAACAAGATCCTCAAGGACATGGTGGTGCGCTCGAAGCTGCTCGCCGGCCACCGCGCGCCCTACGTGCCGGGCTGGGACTGCCACGGCCTGCCGATCGAGATCGCGGTGGAGAAGCAGCACGGCAAGCCGGGCGAGAAGCTGGACGCCCGCGCGTTCCGCCAGAAGTGCCGCGAGTACGCCGCCGAGCAGATCGACACCCAGCGCGCAGGCTTCAAGCGCCTGGGCGTGCTGGGCGACTGGCAGAACCCGTATCGCACGATGGACTTCAAGTACGAGGCCGACATGGTGCGCGCGCTGTCGCGCATCGTCGCGAACGGCCACGTGGTGCGCGGCGCCAAGCCGGTGTACTGGTGCTTCGACTGCGGCTCGGCGCTGGCCGAGGCGGAGATCGAATACGGCGACAAGGTTTCGCCCGCGGTGGACGTGGCCTACGACGCCGTCGATCCCGCGGCGCTGGCCGCGAAGTTCGGCGCGAACGCGGGCGACGCCATTGTCGCCGTGCCGATCTGGACCACCACGCCGTGGACGCTGCCGGAAAGCCAGGCCGTGTCGATGGGCGCCGAGCTCGAATACGCCCTGGTCGAAGGCCCGGCGCGCGAGGGCCGGCGCGTGCTGCTGGTGATCGCCGCCGCGCTGGTGGAGAAGGCGCTGGCGCGCTACGGCATCGAATCGCCCAAGGCGCTGGGCCATGCCACGGGCGCGGCGCTCGACGGCACGAAGCTGCACCACCCGTTCTACGAGCGCGTCGTGCCGGTGATCCTCGGCGAGCACGTCAGCGCCGAGGACGGCACTGGCGCGGTGCACACCTCGCCCGACCACGGCGTGGAGGACTTCGTGGTCGGCCGCGAGAACGGCATCGGCCTGCTCAACTACATCGGCGCGCGCGGCACCTACCGCGACGACACGCCGAAGGCCGGCGACCTCGACCTGGCCGGCATGCACGTGTGGAAGGCGAACGACGCCATCGTCGAACTGCTGCGCGGGCGCGGCGTGCTGCTGGCCCACGCGAAGATCGAGCACAGCTACCCGAACTGCTGGCGCCACAAGACGCCGGTGATCTTCCGCGCCACGCCGCAGTGGTTCATCGGCATGGAACAGGCCGGCCTGCGCGCCGCGGCGCTGAAGTCGATCAAGGACGTGCGCTGGGTGCCGGGCTGGGGCGAGGAGCGCATCGCCGGCATGGTGGCCGGTCGCCCGGACTGGTGCATCAGCCGTCAGCGCACCTGGGGCGTGCCGATCGCGCTGTTCGCGCACAAGGCGACGCAGGAGCCGCATCCCGATTCCGTGGCGCTGATGGAGCAGGTCGCGCAGCGCATGGAGCAGGGCGGCATCGACGCGTGGTACGACCTCGATCCCGCCGAGCTGCTGGGCGACCAGGCGAAGGATTACGACAAGGTCACCGACGTGCTCGACGTGTGGTTCGATTCCGGCGTCACCCACTTCGGCGTGATCGGCCAGCGTCCGGAGCTGCAGCAGGGCGGGGCGCGCGAGTACAAGGTGATGTACCTCGAAGGCTCGGACCAGCACCGCGGCTGGTTCCAGTCCTCGCTGCTCACCTCGGCGGCGATCCACGGCCGCGCGCCCTACGACGACGTGCTCACCCACGGCTTCACCGTGGATGCCTCGGGCCGCAAGATGTCGAAGTCGCTGGGCAACGTGGTGGCGCCGCAGAAGGTGATGGATACCCTGGGCGCAGACGTGCTGCGCCTGTGGGTGGCCTCGGCCGACTACCGCAACGAGATGAGCGTCTCCGACGAGATCCTCAAGCGCGTGTCCGACGGCTACCGCCGCCTGCGCAATACCGCGCGCTTCCTGCTCGGCAACCTCGACGGCTTCGATCCGGCCAAGCACCTGGTGAAGGTGGAAGACAGCCCGCTGCTCGACCAGTGGGCCGTGCAGCAGGCATATGACGTGCAGCAGGCGGTGGTCGCCGCCTACGAGCGCTACGACTTCCCCGAAGTGGTGGCGCGCGTGCAGAACTTCTGCACCAACGAGATGGGCGCGCTGTACCTGGACATCACCAAGGACCGCCTCTACACCATGCCCACCGACAGCCACGGCCGGCGCAGCGCGCAGAGCGCGATGTACCGCATCGCCGAGGCGCTGGTGCGCTGGCTGGCGCCGATCCTGGCCTTCACCGCCGAGGAGATCTGGCAGGCGCTGCCCGGCCCGCGCGGCGAGAGCGTGCTGTTCGAGACCTGGTACGACGGCCTGGCCGCCACCCAGGCCGCGCCGGAGCAGCGGCGCTGGTGGGGCGACCTGCTGGCGATCCGCGACAGCGCCGCGCGCGTGCTCGAGGGCATGCGCAAGGCCGAGAAGATCGGCGCCGCGTTGGAGGCGAAGCTGGCGATCCACGCCGACGAAGCCACCGTGGCGCGCTATGCGCCGGCGCTGGATGAACTGCGCTTCTTCTTCATCACCTCCGACGTGCGCCTGGAGCAGGACGGCGGCCAACCCGACGGCGCCGTGCTCACCGAGCTGGAAGGCGCCGACGTGTGGGTCTCGGCCACCGTCAGCGACGCCGCCAAGTGCGTGCGCTGCTGGCACCGCCGCGACGACGTGGGCCATCATGCCGGGCACCCGGAACTTTGCGGGCGCTGCATGGGCAACATCGAAGGGCCCGGCGAGACGCGGCGCTGGTTCTGATGCCTTGCCTTTCTTCCTCTCCCCTTTGGGACGCGGGGAAGGGCCATGGATGGCCCTGCCTTGAGGAGCGAGGAAGAGGACCGAGGTGAGTGGTGGGGCTTGCGACAAAAGCTGCATGTGGGGCGCGCTTCATTGAACTTTTCCGCAAGCTTGGCCCCTCACCCCAACCCTCTCCCCGAAGGGGAGGGGGAGTAGAACCAACCGAACCGTACCCATGACCATCAAACCCAACGCACTCCCCTGGCTCCTGCTCTCCGCCGCCGTCATCGTCCTCGACCAGCTCAGCAAGTGGTGGGCGGTGGCCGCGTTGCAGCCGGCCGGCATGCCGCATCCGGTGGTCCCGGGCCTGCTGAACTGGACGCTGGCCTACAACCCCGGCGCCGCGTTCAGCCTCCTCGCCCGGGGCGACGGCTGGCAGCGCTGGTTCTTCGTGGCGCTGGCGCTGCTGATCAGCGCCGTGCTGGTGGTGTGGCTGGCGCGCACCGCGCGGCGCGACTGGCGCACCGCGCTGCCGCTCGCGCTGGTCGTCGGCGGCGCGGTCGGCAACCTGATCGACCGCCTGCACGCGGCCCAGGTCACCGACTTCATCGACGTGTACTACCGCGACTGGCATTACCCCGTGTTCAACGTGGCCGACTGCGGCATCACGGTGGGGGCGGTGCTGCTGGTGGCGTTCGGCCTGTTCGGCGGGAAAGCCCACGGCGGCGTGCGATAATCGTCGCCTGACCTGCTGGTGCATCCATGGACATCCTGCTCGCCAATCCCCGCGGTTTCTGCGCCGGCGTCGACCGCGCCATCGCCATCGTCGAACGGGCGCTGGAGTTGTACGGCGCGCCGATCTACGTGCGCCACGAGGTGGTGCACAACCGTTACGTGGTGGACAAGCTGCGCCGCGACGGCGCGGTGTTCGTGGAAGAGCTGCACGAGGTGCCCGACGGCGCCACGGTGATCTTCAGCGCCCACGGCGTCTCCCAGGCCGTGCGCGAGGAAGCCGGGCAGCGCGACCTCAAGGTGTTCGATGCCACCTGTCCGCTGGTCACCAAGGTGCACATGGAAGTGGCGCGGCTGGGCCGCATCGGCCGCAGCGTGGTGCTGATCGGCCACGCCGGTCACCCTGAGGTGGAAGGCACCATGGGCCAGTGGAACCCCGCCAACACCGGCCAGATCCTGCTGGTGGAGTCGGTGCAGGACGTGGCCGCGCTGACGCCGAAGTTCCCGCACCAGCTGTCCTACGTCACCCAGACCACGTTGTCGGTGGACGACACCAAGGCCATCATCACGGCGCTGCGCGAGAAATTCCCGGACGTCGAGGGGCCACGCAAGGACGACATCTGCTACGCCACCCAGAACCGCCAGGACGCCGTGCGCCGGCTCGCCGACGCCGTGGACCTGATGCTGGTGGTGGGCTCGGTCAACAGCTCCAACTCCAACCGCCTGCGCGAGCTGGCCGAGAAACAAGGCGTGCGCGCCCACCTGATCGACGGCGCCGAGCACATCGAGCGCGCGTGGCTGGACGGCGTGAAGCGCATCGGCCTCACCGCCGGCGCCTCCGCCCCCGAGAAGCTGGTGCGCGACGTGATCGCCCGCCTGCAATCCTGGGGCGCCGGGGCCGTGCGCGAACTGGACGGCGAGCCGGAAACCATCACCTTCGCCCTGCCCAAGGAGCTCCGCCTGGTGGAAGGCGGCCCGCTCGCGGGCTGATCCGGCTTGCACCCCATCCGGCCGCCCCGTAAACTTCGCGGCTCACCATCGCCGGAATAGCTCAGTTGGTAGAGCGGCGCATTCGTAATGCGTAGGTCGCAGGTTCGACTCCTGTTTCCGGCACCAGGTCACCCCAGAAGCCCGCTGCGATGCGGGCTTTTGGCGTCCTGGGCGGTGCTCGCTTCGGCCAGCCGGGCGGGCAGGCCAACCGCCCCATGTTTCCCTCCTGCAGCCTTCTGCCCGCCCGCCGCCCCGTGACGGCCATCCCGTTTTCCCGAGCCCGCCTGCCGCTTGTCGGCAAGTTCTTGCCGTTCGTCGTCGCAAATACTTGACGCAATAATTTGCGCAACTAACCTGCTGACCATCAATCAGGGGGTGGTCATGCGAGTCAGGTCGCGCCAGCGGGGTGTTTCGTTGGTTGAAGTGTTGGTCGCCGTGCTGATTTTCAGCATCGGTCTGGTCGGCTTGGCCGGGCTGTTGGTAATGGCTACGCGCTCCAACCACGCCGCCTACCTGCGTACCCAGGTCACCTTTTTGGCCGGCAACATGGCTGACCGCATGCGCGCCAATCCGGCAGGCGTATGGAATGGGGCGTACGACGCTGCCAGCTACCAGGCCATCACCGGCAGTACCACCTGCGACAAGAGCGCGGCCTGCAACGCCGCCGATGTGGCCAGTCGCGACCAGCAGGAATGGCGTCGCATGCTCGCCACCCTGCTGCCCGGCGCTGATGCCGCCATCGCATGTGACCGCAGCAGCGTGGGCTACGACCCCACGGCCCAGCTCAATCGCCGGCCACCCTACGGTGGCCACTGTGAAATGACGCTCAGTTGGAGCGAGCGCCGTGCCGGCGATCAGGCCCACAGTGACGCGTTCACACAGACTTTTGCGTGGGGGTTCCAGCCATGAAGACGGCCCGGTGGCATGCGGTCCGCATGCGTGGTCTCAGCCTGATCGAGCTGATGGTGGCCATGGTGCTGGGCTTGCTGGTGGCTGGCGGGATCATCACCGTGTTCCTCTCCACTTCCAGCAGCAACCAGGTACAGAACCAGCTTGCGCAATTGCAGGAAGAAGGACGTTTTGCGATCACCCGGCTGACCGGCGACCTGCGCATGGCGAATGGTCAGTACTGCAGCAACACTGGCGGTACTGCAACCTTGGGCGGTGCCGGCGTGTTCATGGACGGCCTGCGTGCACCACGCATCCATGCCGCGGATATCGAAGATGCGCTGAGCGACTTGACCACGGCCTGGGGAGCGACCCCGTACCCTGCCAAGCCCTCAGAGGCCTACTACCTGCCCGCGTATTTTTCCATGCGCGGCTACGACTGCGACAAGACCGGGTGCGCTCCCACTGCTCCGGCCAATCTGCCGGCCCCTGGCAAGACTGCGGGCAGCCGGGTAATAGGAACCAGCATCCTCACATTGCGCTACCTTGATGCTGGCGGTGGCTGGTCGCTCGAGGGCAGCAGCTTCGCGGTCCCCTCGGCAGATGGGCTGCTCGACCACGTCACTGTGGTGCCGACCACGGGCGAGCCGACGATCGCCGACCACTACAGTGCAGGCGACCTGATGATGCTGGCGGATTGCTCCAACGCCAGTGTGTTCGCGGCAAGCCTGCAGAACGGCAACGAGTTCTATCCGCAGGATGTCGGAGCAGGCAATTTCAGCAAGCCCAAGGCGCAGCAGCCGCAGTCGGCGCCGCGGTTGTTCAACTTCAGCCGCGACTACAAAACGGTCACCTACTACCTGAGGGTGGTCGACAACGGCAATGGCGGTACCACCGGTGCGCTGATGCGCAGCGAGAACGGCACAGCCGAGGAAGTGGTGCGGGGCGTCGAGCGCCTGGACTTCCTCTACGGCATCGAAGACGGCAACGGCAACACCCGTTACCTTGGTGCCAGCGATCTGGACACCCGCGCCGGGGGCGCCATTCCGTGCCCACCTTCATGGCAAAACCCGCTGGGTGGTGATGTCGGCTGTTTGTGGCGTGGCGTGAAGAGTATCGAGGTGCGCCTGCTGATGGACGGCCAGCAGAATCTGGCCTCGCTGGGTACGGCCGAGCGCAACTACACCTATGCCGTCGACGGAATCGCCACGCCGGCAGCCCCAGGTGCGGCGGGGCGCAAGGTGACGCCGGCCGTGCAGGGCTTTTCCGATGCGATGCTGCGGCGCGAGTTCAGCGCCTTGGTCTCCGTGCGCAACTACAACCCCTGAGGAGCCGCATTCCATGCCCTCGCACCGCCGCCCCTCCATGAGGTCCGGAGTCCCCGGCATCGCTGCCCGCGCCCAGCGCGGCGCCGTGCTGGTGATTGCACTGATTTTCCTGCTGCTGATTACCATGCTGGCGATCAGCGCCAGCAGCCGCTCATTGCTGCAGGAGCGCATGGTCGGCGGCTTGCGCAATGCGCAACTGGCCGAAATGGGCGCCGAGGCCGCCTTGCGCGGTGCGGAATGGAGGTTGTGGAGCGCGGCCGGCAATGGTGGCGGCGTGAATTGCGGGACCACGGTGATTACCGAGTGCTACATCCATGATCCGCAGAGCCCGGTCAACAATGTCACCGCGTTTCGCAACGGTAATGGCTGGATCACCGAGGGCAGCGTCGAATACAAGGGTAGCAGCGGCAGCTTTGCCCTCAACGACATGAGCGGAAGCACGTTGATCAGTGCCGATCAGCGAAAGCTGGCGAAGCTGGCGGAGAACCCGCGTTACATCATCGAGGACCTCGGGCCGGAGCAGCCGCTCGGTGGCGGCAGCGCCCACGAATCGGGCGTGACCAGCTCCCTCGACAGTGGTCCCGGCAACGTCAGCAAGCATATCTATCGCATCACCGCGCGCTCCACCGGCGGCAGCGAGAACACCGTGCGCGCGTTGGAAAGCACGTTCGCGGCCAAGAGCAACTGAGCGGCAAGGACACCACCATGCGCCTCGTTCATCCCTTCCCTCAGCGCGTTTCCGCCGGCCTCGGCAGCCTGCTGCTCAGCCTTGCCGCCGGCTTCAGCGCCACCTCGATGGCCGGTACCGTCGAACTGAGTCCCGGTCCGCCTGCGGCCACTACTTCGGTGGCGCCTAACCTTGTGCTGACGTTCGATGACTCCGGTTCGATGGACAGCGATTTCGTGGGCGATTACCGCCCCTATGAGTTCAACAGCACCACGGGAAATCCGACGAATACCGGCTGGGGTAGCAATGCCGACTCCAAGAGTCCGTGGCGATGCGCCGGGGCCATCGACCCCACCAACAAGAATGGGGCCGACCCGCGCTCATGGGTGATGAATGGCGTCTATTTCAACCCCAACAATACCTACGACCCACCATTGACGAAGGATGGCACCACCACGTTGGGGAACGCCACATTTGGCGGTGCCTGGAATGACGGCATCACCTACAACCGACCCAAGTCGAAAGACACCAAAGGCGGAACCCAGTCCCTGGCCAAGGCGACCTTCTGCGGACATGTCGGAGCCGGCTACTACCAATGGAGCGGCGGCGCACTGTCGGTGGGCAGCAACGGGAAGCTGACCACGGCCAGCCAGACCGCGCTGTACACGGCATCCAACTGGACCTGGGTTACGTTGCCGACAACCAAGCAGCAGGATTTCGCGAACTGGTATTCCTACTACCGGACGCGGCGCATGGCTGCGATCAGCGCCATTTCACGGGCGTTTGCCCCGTTCGGTGAAAACGTACGCGTGGCATGGCAGAACATCAACTCGAACAACCTGACGAACAATACCGGCATTTACAAATTCGTCGATGACACGGCCACCGCCAATGCCCGCACGAATTTCTATGACTGGTTGTTTGCGATCAATGCCGGCGGTTACACGCCCAATCGTTCGGCGGCCGATCGCGTGGGCAAGTACTTCACCAACCGTACCGGTGCGGCGGCCAGCAATCCGTACTACGACCTGGACGCCAGCAAGGAACTGGTCTGCAGGCAGAACTATCACATCCAGATGACGGATGGCCTGTGGAACCAGGATTCGGGTTTCACGGCACCCGGCAAAGACACCACCGCGATCAGCGCCATGCCGGACGGCATCGGGGCGTTCTCGACCTCCGACGCGGAAAGCAAGGTCGTATGGAACGAAGCGAGCAACACCGTGCCGACCATGGCGGATGTTGCGTTCTACTATTGGGCCACGGATCTGCAGGCCGGAGTGACCGGCAACAGCTTGTTCGCCACCCAGGCGAACCGGCGCAAGGTGCCTCCATACATTCCCGACCAGACCACGAGCCTGTTCGGCAAACCGCTGACCTCAGGGGCCGACCCCCGCAACAACAAGGAGATCTACTGGAATCCGGCGAACGATCCCGCGACCTGGCCGCATCTGGTGCAGTACATGATCGGATTCGGCGCGGCGGGCACCTTGGTCGACAATGACACGACCTACGAAAGTCTGCGCAAAGGCGGTACCGCGTGGCCGGTGCCGGTGGCGGGCACCGATGACGGCAGGAAGATCGACGACATGTGGCATGCGGCGCTGAACAGCCGCGGTCAGTACTTTGGCGTCAGTGACCCCGCTGCGCTGATCAATGTGCTGACGAAGATCCTCAACAGCATCATTGCCCGCAACACCACCGCCGTGGCCGGTAGCCTAAGCGCCTCGGTGCTGGGCACCAGTACCGTGATCTACCAGGCAGGTTACGACACCAGCGACTGGAGCGGCACGGTGCAGGCGAAGCGCGTGGATGCCGATGGAAGCATAGGCACCGCAGTGCTCTGGAACGGGCGCGTGTTGTTGGACGCACGCGCCAAGTCCGGCGACACCCGGGTGATCCTCACCAGCACCGGTACGGGCAGCGGCAAGGGTGCGGCGTTCCGCGGCGATGCGGTGGTAAACGCGATCAACGCGCTCGATCCCGCCTTCGGCGCGGCCAGCGGTACGCCGAATGGCAGTGATCGGCTGGCGTGGCTGCGCGGCAACCAGAGCCTGGACGGCAAGGGCTTTCGCCAACGCAATTCGGTGTTTGGCGCGGTGATCAATGCGCAGGCGCTTTATGTGGCTCGGCCCACTGGCGGCTACCGCGACAGCTGGGCGGCAGGCAGTCCCGAAGCGAATGCCGCGACGAAGGGCCAGAGCTACGAGCAGTTCCGCTACGACCATGCCAAACGCGCGCCCACGGTGTACGTGGCCGCGAACGACGGCATGTTGCACGCGTTCGATGCGACCACCAGCGATACTGATGCAACGACGGTGGATGTCACGCCGGCGCCGGGCAGGGAGCGCTGGGCCTACGTGCCATATTCGTCGTGGGATCGGCTTGCCGGCTGGAGCTCGCAGGACAATTTCGACTTCATGCCCTCGGTCGATGGCACGCCGGTGAGCCGCGACGTGTTCTTCAGTTCGGGCACGACCGGGTGGCACACCATCCTCGTCGGTGGCCTGCGCCTGGGCGGCCGCGGCGTGTACGCGCTGGACATCAGTGAGGCCAGCGCCAGCGAAAGCGACCCCGGCGCCAAGGTGCTGTGGGAATTCCAGAACGCCAATCTCGGCTACACCTATGGTCGTCCGAACATCGGCCGGTTGAAGAACGGCAAGTGGGTGGTCCTGGTGCCGGGTGGTTATTTCCCCAGCACGATGGCGGTGGATTGCACGAAGGTCGAGAACGACGGCAACCCGGTATGCAACACCTTCAGCTCGCTGTTCGTGCTCGACGCCCAGACCGGTGCCTTGCTGAAAGAGTTGAAGACGCCCAGCGGCACCGTCAGCTACGGCCTCGGCACGCCGGTGCTGGGCGACTACGAGAACGACCAGATCGACGACGTGGCATTCGCGGGCGACCTGCAAGGCAACCTGTGGCGCTATGACCTGACGGATGTCAGCGCCGACAACTGGAAGGTGGATCTGTTCTTCAAGCCCAAGGTGGCCGGCGATCGTCCGGTGACGGTGATGCCGCGCCTGTTCCCCGATCCCGCCTCGGGCGGATTCATGGTGGTGTTCGGTACCGGCAAATACCTCTCCGGCGAGGACAACAAGGTCGACTCCAACACCAAGGTGCAGGCCGTCTATGGCATCCGCGACAGCGGCAAGTCGGGGCAGGTGGTCGTGGTGGACGGGGATGCCGCCACGCCGCTGGTACAGCAGACGCTTACCGAGGTGGATGGCATTCGCGGTCTCACCACCTATCCCGTGCCATCGGCAAGTGGCGCAGGCACGCCGATCCGTGGCTGGTACTTCGAGCTGTTCATCCCCGGTGTGAGCACCGGTTCGCAACTCGACAAGGGCGAGCGCGTGGTGGTGGACGCCACCGCGCTGTTCGACACCAACCGCGCGATCATCACCACCCTGATTCCGCAGGACAACGATCCTTGCGATCCGGTGCCCCAGGGCGCGGTTCTGGTGGTGGACGCCGCCACCGGCGGTGCCGCCCAGGGCGTGGACTTCGGCACGATCGCTGGTTGGCCGATCGGGTACGCGCAGGCCGGCGCGCTGGTGCGCAACCCTCCAACCGGTGGTTTCCTGCCGGCAGCGACCGCGATGGGCGGCGGGCAGATCTATCTGCCTGGCGTGAGCCTCAAGAAGGACGGCACCTCATTCAGTATCGGCGACACCTACTGGCGCCGACGCTCCTGGCGCGCGCTGGGCAATGGACAGTAAACGGAGGCGGGTCATGCGGCGTACACGCGGTTTCACCCTGATCGAGCTGATGGTGGTGGTGGCCATCATCGCCATCCTCGCGGCGATTGCGGTCCCGGCATACGGGCGCTACGCGCTCCGCGCCCGCCGGGCGGACGGCCAGCAGTTGCTGCTGCGAATCGCGAATGCCCAGGAGCGCTACTACGCCACCTACAACAGGTACGGCGCGCTCACCGACATAGGTTTTGCCAACCCGGCGATATCGGAAAAAAGCTTCTACAGCGCCACCGTGAACATCGCTGCCGCCAGCAACGGGCAGGCCTATACCGCCACGGCCGCGACCCAGGGCGTGCAGCAGGCGGATGCCTGTGGCGCACTGACCATCGACAGCACCGGGGCGAAGACGCCCGGGCCGGGCGATACCGCCAACAGCAATGGCAGCTGCTGGTGATGACGATGGCGCCCACGACACAACCGACGCGCGGCTACACCCTGGTGGAGTTGATGGTGACGCTGGCCGTGCTGGCGATCCTGGCCATGATCGCGGTACCCAGCTTTCGCGACACGATTCGCCGCAACAGGGTCAACGCGGCAAGCAATGCGTTGCTCGCCGATTTGCGCTATGCCCGCACGGAAGCGATCAACCGTGGCCAACTGGTTTCGCTGTGTCCGAGCAGCGACGGCAGCAACTGCACTGCGGATGGCACGGACTGGGACGCAGGGTGGCTGGTTTATACCTACCCCGCTGGTGCCGCTTCCGCGAATGCGGCGTATGCCGCAGGCAACATCCTGCTGCGTGCCGGGGGGGGGCGTCCCGATGTGACCATCCGGTCCAGTACCACGAACGTGGTCAGCTTCGCCCAGCAGGGTCAACTTCAACCGGGTGCCGGGCTCAACTTCCGCACTTGCATTCGCGTCGACGGCGAGGGCGAAAACAGCGCTGTTGTACCGGGCATGGAGCTGGACCTGACTGGATCGGGCAGCCTCGCGAACAAGGCACTTCCCGTCGCCGCCGAGTGCACGCCCTGATCCGGCTCAGGCCTCCAGCCGCGCCCCCAGCCCCGAATGGCGCCGGGTGCGGCGGGCGACGGCCTGTTCGACGATGGCGGCGCTGCCGAGCAGGGTGAAGCGGCGGCGGGCGCGGGTGATGCCGGTGTAGAGCAGTTCGCGGGTCAGCACGGCGTTCGGGTCCGGCGGCAGCAGCAGGGCGGTGTGGTCGAATTCCGAGCCCTGCGACTTGTGCACGGTGAGCGCCCAGGCGGTGTCCACGTCGGCAAGCCGCGAGGGCGCGACGAAGCGCAGCCGGGTGGCGCCGTCGCGATCGGCGGTGGCGAGGAAGGCCACCGCGAGCCGCGTGCCGGGCGTGCCGTCGGTGGATGGCAGGCGCAGGCACAGGCCGATGTCGCCGTTCATCAGGCCCAGGCTGTAGTCGTTGCGGGTGAGCAGCACCGGGCGGCCTTCGTACCAGCCGTGTTCGCCTTCGATCAGGCCGCGCGCGCGCAGTGCCGCGGCGACGTGCCGGTTCAGGCCTTCCACGCCGTGCGGGCCGCGGCGCAGCGCGCACAGCAGCTGGAAGCGATTGAACGCCTCCAGCGCGCCGCGCGCCCAGGCCGCATGCGCGGCCTCGCCGGCGTCCGCGGCGGGGCGGTGCGCGCGCAGCCATTCCAGATAGTGGCGGTAGCCGCCGGGCTTCGCGTGGGGGGTGGGCGAACCGTCGATGGCCACGGTGGCCAGCGTGGCGGCATCCGCGTCGGGCAGCCAGGCGAGGTCCGGCGTCGGCGTTTGCAGCAGCGCGAGCGCGGCGGGCGCGGCGCCTGCGTTCACCGCCTGCGCCAGGCGGCCGATGCCGCTGCGGGCGTCGAAGCGGTGGCTGGTGCGCAGCATCGCGATGTGCTGGTCCAGCGGCTGCGCGTCGCCTTGCACGAAGGCGTCGATCTCGTCGCCGGTGGTGGCCTTCAGCCACTGCGCGGTGACGTGGTCGTAGTGGCCGGCGTCGGCGCGGCGGCACAGGTCGCCCAGCACCGCGCCGGCTTCCACCGAGGACAACTGGTCCTTGTCGCCCAGCAGGATCAGCCGGGCCGGTTCCGGCAGCGCGGCCAGCACGGCGGCCATCATTTCCAGGTCGATCATCGAGGCTTCGTCGATCACCAGCACGTCCAGGTGCAGCGGGTTGCGACGGTCGTGGCGGAAGCGGCGCGTGTCCGGCCGCGCGCCCAGCAGGCGGTGCAAGGTGACGACGTCCGCTGGGATCGCCGCGCGCACGGCGTCGTCCACATCCAGCCGCGCAAGCTGCGCGGAGATCGAGGCGTTGAGCCGGGCCGCAGCCTTGCCGGTGGGCGCGGCGAGGCGGATGCGCAGCGGCTGCGCGTGTTCGCGCAACTGCAGTGTCTGCAGCAGGCCCAGCAGGCGCACCACGGTGGTGGTCTTGCCGGTGCCGGGGCCGCCGGTGATCACGCCGAACGCGCCGCGCGCGGCCAGCGCGCAGGCGATGCGCGGCCAGTCGGGCGCTTCGGCTGTCGCGGGGAACAGGCGGCCGAGCTCGGCGGCGAGATGCTCCGGCGGATTCGCCGCGCGCGCCACGCGGGCCAGGATGCCGTGCGCCACGCTGCGCTCGTGGTTCCAGTAGCGGCGCAGGTACAGGCGCGTGCCGTCCAGCACCAGCGGCGCGTGTGCCGGTTCGCCTTCGCTGTTCGCGGCGAGCAGGGGCGAGTCGGGCACGCGCAGGGCGTCGCCCTCGCGCAGCGATTCGGCCAGCGCGCGCCAGTCGGCGGGCCAGTCCTGTTCCTCGGCCAGCATGGGCAGCAGGTCCAGGTCCAGGCACAGATGGCCGTCGGCGAGCTGGCGGCTGAGCACCGCGGCCAGCCACGGCAGCGCGGGCGCGATGCGCGCATCGCGTTCGGCGAGGAAGCGCGCGAACGCCACGTCCAGCGGGCGCAGGCGCTGCTGTTCCAGCGCGCGGTCGAGCAGGGCGGACAGGGCTTCAGGCGACATGCGCGATGCCTCCCGTCGCGAACAGCCGGTCCAGCGCGTCGACCAGCGCGAACGGCAACCGCTCGCGGTGCACGCCGTGGCCGGCGTCGTCCACGCCGCGCAGGTACAGGTACAACACGCCGCCCATGTCGCGTTCGTAGTCGTAGCCGGGCAGGCGGGCCTTGAGCTGGCGATGCAGGGCCAGCGTGTAGATCGCGTACTGCAGGTCGTAGCGGCTCTGCAGCACCGAGTCGCGCATCGCCTCCGCGGTATAGGCGCCGGCGTCGCGGCCCAGCCAGTTGGACTTGTAGTCGGCCACGTACCAGCGCCCCTCGTGCTCGAACACCAGGTCGATGAAGCCCTTGAGCATGCCGTTCACGCGGTTGGGCGGCAGCGCCGGACGCGCCGCGCCATCCAGCGTGGACGTGCTCACGAGGCGATCCAGTGCCTGCGCATCGACGCGGTTCGCCTCGAACCAGAACTCCAGTTCGGCGCGATAGCGGCGCGGATCGGCGAGCGAAGCAAGCGGCATCGCGCCACCGTCGGGCAGCGACAGCGGCGTGTGCAGCAATGCGGGCAGCCATTGCGTCAGCGGCTTGATCCAGGCCTGCCAGCCGCGCGCCTGGCAGCGCCGTGCGATGGTGTCGCGCAGGCTGGCGGAAGGCGCAGCGGCGCGGGCGAAGCCTTCGTCGGCGCAGCTTTCCAGCAAGTCGTGCAGGAAGGTGCCGGCGCTGGCGCCGCGATGGAACGCGTGGATGCCGTGCATGTCGGCAGGGGGCGCTTCGGTGTTCGCCGCGGCGACGTTCTCCGCGAGCGTGGCCTGGTTCGCGGTTTCGGGCGCGTGGCGCGGCGCGGCGCCGTCTTCGTTGTGCGCCAGCGCGCTGTAGCTGGCGATCCACCACGGCTCCGCGAACGGCAGCGCGCAGCGGCGCGCGGCGCGGTCGAGCGTGGCGGTGGCGGCGGGGTGGTGG
>NZ_NJIC01000055.1 GCF_013620825.1 Rhodanobacter sp. PCA2
CTCTTTGGGTTACTTTTCTCTTGGCCACGCAAGAGAAAAGTGACTCGGGCCGCGTCAGCGGCACGAAACCGCTTTGATCTGAGCACCCAACGAGAACGTAGCCGCACCTGATCAGCGGGTCGGTACTTTTGACCAACACCAAAAACCAGCAACGCAGCGCGCACGCAACCTCAGCCCCCCGCGCGCCCCTGCTCCTGCGCCTGCACCACCTTCACCTCGTGCGCCGTCGCCGGCAGGCTCAACTCGCCGGCGTCGATGCGCTGCTTCACCGCGCGCAGCAGCGCGGTCTGCGCGGCCCATGCGTCGTCGCTCTTCACCCATCCACGCAACACCAGGGTCACGGTCTGCTGGGCGATGCTGTCCACCCATACGCCCGGTGCGGGCTGGGCCAGCACCAGCGGTTCGTCCGCCAGCACCCGCCGCATCGCGGCCATGGCCTGATCCAAGTCGTCGCGCCAGCCCACGCCGATCCTCAGGTCCAGCCGTCGCGTGCCCAGCCGGTTGAAGTTGAGGATGGCGTCGCCGCCCACCTTGGCGTTCGGCACCACGGCCTCGCGATTGTCGGGCAGCACCAGCTGGGTGTACATCAGGTTGATGCTTTCGACGGTGCCGTCGATACCGCCGGCGGTGATGTAATCGCCGACCCGGAACGGCCGGAACATGATCAGCAGCACGCCCCATGCCAGGTTGGACAGCGAACCCTGCAAGGCCAGGCCGATCGCCAGTCCAGCCGTGCCCAGCGCGGCCACCATGGGTGCCGCCGACACGCCCAGGGCAGCCAGCGCCAGCGCCACCAGCAGCGTGATCAGCACGCCGTAGACCAGGTTGCGCAGGAAGCCGGTCAAGGTGTCGTCGACCTTGGCCCGATTCAGCGCGCGCTGGATGAAATTCGCCAGGCGCGCCGCCAGCCACGCGCCGATCAGCAGGATCAGCAGCGCGCCCAGCAGGCGCAGGCCGACGGCGGTCAGGGCAGCGGAGAAATCGAGGGTGGCGAGATGGGCGCGCAGCTTGTCCATGGGGCGGTTGCTCGGAATGACTGCCGACGAGCCTAGCAGCAGGCGCGTTTCCGGCGCGCTTCCGACCCTGATGGCGCCGCGCAAAAAAAATGCCGCGGGCGGCGTCACGCCGGGCGCGGCATGTACCTGTGCGGGGAGCGCACGGGCTTTGGGGAAATCAGCGCCTGGCGATCTTGCCGTCGTCGGCGCTGTCCTGGCTGTCCTTGCCGTTGCCATCCCGGTTGTCCGTCATCAATTGCAGCGGCCGGCCATCGGCGAGGCGGAACCGGAATTGCTGCTGCAGCTCGCTCATCCGCGCCAGGCGCGGGCAGATCGCCTTGGCGCGCGCTTCCAGCCGGCCCGAACGCGCCTGCATTTCCTTCTCCATCGACTGGTCCATCGTGTCGGCCCGGGCTTCGAGTTCGCTGGCGCGGCCGGTGAACAGCGACCACATCACGCCGCGCGTCAGCGCACTGGCCATCTGCTCGCTGGCCTCCGACACGGTCTTCTCGATCGCATCGTCGAAATCCTGCTGGCTCCAGTGATCGGCATTGATGCTGGCCTCCAGCCCGCGCATCGCCTCCATGCGCGACTGGTTGAGCTGGTTCACCAGCGCATCGCGACGATGCTTGCTGCCGCCCAGCGTGGCGGCCACCGTGGTCAGGGCATCGAAGGCGATGCCCACGGCCTCATGCGCGATGCCCGCCATCTCGGGCAGCACGCCGCGCATGTCCGCCTCGTAGCTGCGCAGCCGCTCCGCGTCGTCCGCCGACACCGCCACCGGCCGGCCATCGACGCGCAACGCGCCGTCGTGCATGAAGACCTCGTTCGGCAGCGCGCCGCTGCGGCTGAAATCGATGCCGCCTGGTGTCACGTGCACGTCGTAGTTGCTGTCGTAGCCGCACTGGTCGCCGTGGACGTTGACCCTGGCCGCCTGCGCCGGCAGGCCGAAGGCGAGACCGATGGCGAGGACGAGTACCGCGACTGGACCGTGTCTGGACATGGAATTCTCCCTGGGCGCGGGCCCTGCAGTCCGATGCAGGTTGCGGGTTCCGGCATGCTGGAAGATTCGATCACGCAGCCGGCGACGGCATGCGCCATGCGTCATGCCCTGCCATCAGTCACGGCTGCGCGCACCGAAGACATGTTCAGCGGCTGCGCTCGTCGATGTCGCTGACGCGGCCATCGACCAGGGTGACCACGACCACCCGGCCGTCGCGCCGGTACTGCCATTGCTCGCCGCGCTCCGCATCCCTGGAAACCACGCGCACGTGCTTGCCGCGACGGCTGCCGCTGCGCGCCGCGCTGCGGTGCGACTTGTGCGAAGGCTTGCCGAGCAGGTCGGCCACCGTGGCGGCGCTGTCGCCCACCACCAGCACGCGGCTGCCCACGCGCAGGCTGTCCGAAGCCGAGGCGGCGCCGGCGCCAGCCAGCAGGACGCAGGCCAGCAAGCCGGCAGGCAGGTATCGATGCATGACGTTCTCCCCGCGCAATGGGCGCGGCTGCGCCCGGTCACGCAGGCTAGTCCGCCGATGGCGACGCCGGTCACGGCCGGATGCCGGAGATCGGGTGGGTGCGATGCGCGCGCCCATGTAGTTGCGCGCTGCGGGTCAGGACTGCGCGGCGCCGTCCAGGTCGTGCATGTCCAGATGGATGCCGCGCAAACGCGGCAGTTGCCGGCGCAAGCCCCTGGCGGACTCGGCCGGCAGGCGGGCGATCGCATGCTCGAACGCGCGCAGCAGGGCCGCCTCGTCCTGGGCGAGGGCGTGGATCCAGGTGTGGTCGCGCCGGGTGGCGGCATGCGCCATGCCGTCCACCATCCGGCAACGCAGCGCGGCCCGCCAGCTGCCGTGCGTGCGCGGCGTGCCGCCGGCCAGCCCCACTTCGTGCTGCAGCTCGGCCACGAGGACGGCAAGCGACTGGGCATCCTCGTCCAGCACCGCCCGCAGCCCCGGCTCGCCCACCGCGCGGGCAGCGTGGCGATACAGGCGGCACAGATCGATGCCGCGGCGGATCAACGGATTGCAGATGGCGTCGGTGAGGCTCGGTGCCACGGCCGCCTCCGGACAAGCATGAGGATGATGGCGCCATCCTCGTCGACGGCCACTTAGCCGGAGATTAATCCGCGGCAGGATCGGAGCCTGCGGTCGCCACGGCGATGGCCGCCGATTGCGGCCGGCGCGCCGGCCTTCAGCGGCCGACCTGCAGCAGGTCCAGCGGACGGCCACGGTTGTCGCGCAGGCCCTGCTGCAAGGCGGCCAACTGCCGGATCGCCGGGCACAGCGACTCGACCTGCGGCCGCAGCGCCTGCATGCGCTGGCGCATGCGCGGCTCCAGTTGCGTGGCCAGGTTCGACGCGCGGTCGCGCAGGGTGGCTGCCGCCTGCAGGTCGCCGCTCATCGCGGCGTCGAGCGCCTGCTGGCCGAGGTCGGCGGCGATCAGCGGCATCAGGTCGCCCTCGAGCTGGTTGATGGTCTGGTCCATCGCGCTGCCCTGCCAGTCGTGCGTGCTGTTGCTGGCCGCGATGCGCTGCTTGAGGCTGGCCGCATCCGCCTGCAGCCGCTGGTCCAGCGCGGCCCGGGTATCGGCGCCGAGGCCCATGCCCGCCGCCTCCTGGCGCAACCCCTGCACCGCGATGTCCACGCCATGCTGCGCCGCGCCGCGCACGCGCGGCGCCAGCGCGCGCAGGTCGCGCTCGAACAGGCTGAGGCGATCCTGGGCCTCGGCATTCAGCGGCACCGCCACGCCGTCGGTGCGCAGCGTGCCCTGACCCATCTCGACCCGCATCGGCGCGGGGCCGGGGCGGTCGAACAGGATGCTGTCCGGGCGCAGCGTCACGTCGTAGCTGCTGGTGGCGTGGCAGGTGGCGGCCAGATCCTGCGCGTGCAAGGGCAACACGGCGAACAGCGGCAGCAGGAACAGGGAAAGTCGAGGGATGCGCATCGGGGGCTTCCGCAAACGGGATGGCGCAGCGATACCTGCACCGGGGTCAACCCATGCTGAACACGCGGCGCCAACTTCGCAGCGCCCCGGGAACGGGGCGTTGCTCCCCGCAACCGACGATGGCGCTCAACTGCCGCCCGGCGGCGTGAGCAGGCGCAACGAATGCTCGGCCAGCAGGATGCCACCCTCCGGAACGGCATCCGGGCTTCCCGCCAACTTGTCCTTGTCGGCCCAATCCGGTTCCTGCACCGGACCCGGCACGTAGGCCTGCCATTGGCCATAACCAGCCGGGGTCCCGCCATTCAACTGGAAAGTCACCGGCACCCTGGCCACCCAGTAAGGCTTGCCCGCCTCCGGCCCGGCCGTGGGCACATTGAACGTGTCGTGCCTGAGCCCGGTCAAGGCAGCCTCGGCCAGCACGCGTCGCCAGACCTGCAGTTGCTCGTCGCTGGCGACAACCCGCAGGTTCACCGTTTCAGCCGCGGCATCGACCACACGGCCGTCGCGCCCGATTTTCAGCAGCACATACACGATGCCCTGTACCCCGGAGTAAGCCGCATCCATGGGATAACGGGGCATCTGCCGCTTCTTGTACGAGATGGTCTGGGCCGTGGCGTCGCTCTGGCGCGAGGCGCCTTCGCCGAACCATGCCCCCGCGACACCGAGACTGAAGTTGTCGTTACCCAGGGGACTGGCCACCACGCGCACACTCATCGATGCCTTGGCCGCCATCGGCTTGCCGTCCACCTCGACCGGCTGGAACCTCCACGTCGCAACGGACTTGGTCAGCAATCCCTTGACGGCTTCCGGCACTTTTTCCGGTTGATCGAGCGCGTATTGCGCCACGCTGCCGTCCGGCGTCACCTCGATCGTACCGGTGAGCAACATGCTCGCCTGCACCCGCTTGCGCACCGCCGCCGGGCCCGCGGCCAAGGCGGCTCCCGACCACGCCAGACACAACAGTATCGCCAAGCCGCGTTTCATCCTGTCCCCCCTTTCGCAACGGTTGAAAAGCCCGACACGCCTTCGCCGATCATGCCATTGCCGTCGCTCAACGGCGATGGCGGAACTGCATGCGCACCGCGGGCGTACCCAGCCGCCAGGCCAGCCACAGCAGCACGGGGATCGCCGCCCCCTTCAGCGCCATCGTGATGCGGAAGACGCGCCGGGCATGCACCACGGCCTCGCCCAGGGCGGCATCGTGGCCGAGCTGGGCCAGCGCCTCGGCACTGGCGCGGTCGAACTGCGGCCACTGCGCCACCATCATGCCGCCGCTGACCAAGGCCCACAGCACCAGCACGCCCGCGGCCACGCGCAGCGGCGCGCGCGCCCAGGCCTGGCGCAGGATGCAGCCGGCGCACAACACGATCAGCACCAACGCGGCGACGAGATAGCCGATGTCCCAGGCCAGCATGCGCTGCATCGCGGCGCTGTCGGCCGGCGACAGGTTCACCCGGTGCGCCCACAGCAACTGCGCATGGCTGAAGTACTGCACGCAACCGAACGCGGCGAGCAACAGCAGCAACCAGACCACCACGCGCCACAAGGCGAAACCACGCGATGCAGGACCGGACTCGGCCCGCGCCATCACCGGCATCAGGGTGCCGCCTTCTTCAGGCCCGCGAGATCGGTCAGCACCTGCCCGGAGTTCGCCTTGGGATCGACGTCGACATAGACCTTGGCGATCTTGCCCTCGGGGTCGATCAGGAAGGTGGTGCGCTTGGCGTAGTGCATGCCGGCCATGCTGTTGAGCACGCCGTAGCCCTTGGCCGCCTCATGCCCGGTATCCGCCAGCAGCGGGAACGGTACGTGGTACTTGGCGGCGAAGTCGGCATGCGACTTCACGTCGTCCAGGCTGACGCCCACCACCGACGCGCCGGCCTGGCGCAGCTTGGCGACGTCGTCGCGGAACGTGCACACCTCGGTGGTGCAACCGGGCGTGAAATCCTTGGGATAGAAGTACAGCACCAGCCAGTGGCCGTGGTAGTCGGCGGGGCTGCGCCAGTGGCCGTTCTGGTCCTGCAGGCGGAACGCGGGTGCGGCCGCGCCGGCCTTGGGCATAGCATCGGCGCCGGCGCCGGCATCGGCGGCGAACACGGGCGCGGCCAGCAGGCCGCAGAGCAGGGTGAACACGAACAGCAGGGGGATGCGGCGCATGGCGATACTCCACGAGGGGCGGCGCCGCCCAGTGTACGCCTGCACCTGCGCGAAGGGCGCCTTGCGGCGCCCTCCACGGCACTCCCGGGCCGGGCGCTCAGCGCCGGCTGATGGTGAACTTGCCCACCGACACGCCGAGGTTGATGCCCTCGCCATGGCCGGCCAGCGCCAGCGACGTGGTGCCCTTGGTCAGCACCTGGGCGGCGCCGCTCTTCACCACGCCGGCCTCGGCGGTCGCCTCGGCATAGTCGCCGAACACGTCCTCGATGCCGCGCACATGGGTGATTTCGCCCTTGCCGTGGTCGATGCGGTACTTGCCGGCGGTGAGGCCGCCGCCCACCACGCTGATCTTCACCTCGGCGTGCTGGCCGTTGTCGCAGCGGACGGTGCCGGTGCCTTCGGCGTGCTTGAGGATGATCGACCAGCCGGCCAGGTTGAAAGCCAGGTGGCATTTCACGTCCGCCTTGGAGGCGTGCGCAGGCGTGACCGGCAGCGCTGTCAGCGTGGCGGAACCCAGCAGCAGGGCGGCGGTCACGGCGAGTGTGTGCTTTTTCATCGGCTACTCCTATTCGATCGAGTTCGGATGCGGAACCTGTTCCGCGGGCCATCCCGGGAAGGCGGGACGGAGGATCGGCAACCTGCCGTGATGCGCATGTGAGCCATCCGCAGCTGCATTCAGCTTGATGTTTCGCTAACGTCGCCCGTTCCAGACTTCTTCACCAAACGACGATGTTTGGCCGTCACAGGAGCAGACAATGCCCAGGTATTCGCTGGTTGGCTATGACGGCTCGGACGCCGCGCGCCGAGCGTTCTCGTTCGCGACCGAACTGGCCCGCGCCTGCGGCGGACGGGTGCGCGTGGTGTCCGTGCTGCAGGTGGCCGAGGGCGGCGACACCTGCGCGCTGATGATGACCGATTCCGGTACCCAGCGACTGCAGGAACTGCGCGAGGAACTGGCCGCGATCGAACCCGACGCCGCCAGCCTGGTCGATGTCGAACTGACCCACGGCAGCCCCGGCGACGTGCTGCTGGGCCAGATCGACCAGCACGGCATCGACCACATCGTGATCGGCCACACCGAGCGCGGCGCGCTGGCGCGCTGGCTGCTCGGCTCGGTCTCGGCGAACGTGCTGGCGCGCGCCCACGTGCCGGTCACCGTGGTGCGTTGAGCGGCGCGGTCAGCGACTGGTGGCAGGCGCCGGCGCCGGTTCGCGCGGCTCGGCGTCGATCTTGCGCTGGGCCTGCTGTTCCAGCTTCAGCCTGGCCACGTCGACCGGGCGGATCTTCGAGATGAAGCACGGCGGATAGCCGCGGCCCACCAGCACCTTGTCGAAGTTCACCGACACGTCGCCCGAGAAGGAGGTGAGCCCTATCGTGTTGGCGAAGCCCAGGTACTGGCACTGGCCCACGTCCAGCAGCCAGGCGCGGTTCGCCTGGGTGTAGATGACCACCTGGCTGTCGCCCAGCGGCTCCCACGAGTACAGGTTGTAGAAATGGAAGCTGCGCACCGGCGCGCCGGCCGCCGCCTCGTATGCCGCCTGTCGCTGCGCCTCGCGCTGCGCATTTGGCACGCTGGAACACGCGCCCAGCGTCGCTGCCAGCGCCACGACCATCCACCGGGCTTTGCGGGACATGACTGATCCTCCATTCGGCTACACGCTCTGAAACGCGCGAACGCCCGGCGCGTGCACCGCGCCGCGCTACTTCTTCCCGCCCTTCTTCGGCAATGCCTGCCACTGGTCCGGCACGAAGCCGCCGACCTCGTAGACCAGTTCCACCTTCTTCTCGCCGTCCTGCAGCGTGACCGGAAGACTGATCTTCTTCGACTTCTCCAGCAACGCGATGAAGCCCTTGTCGTCGCGGATCATCAGCGCCGGTTCGCCGGTGGACGGCGCGTACGCCTTGATCGCGCGCGGCTTGTCGTCGAACTTCGCGGCGATGGTGCAGTTGCCCTTGCAGACGAAGCCGCCGTGGCCGTCGTTGAACAGGAACGCGCTCTGGCCCCAGCTCGTGTGCCGGCGCAGCACCAGCCGCACGCGCACGCCGGCCGGCTGGCTGTCGTAGGTCGCCGCGGTGGACTGGGTGCCGCCCGCCATCGGCGCCACCTGGTACTGCCACAGCGCGGCGAGGCGCGCCTTCTCGCTGTTCTCCGTCCAGCGCTTCTCGATCTCCGGCAGGGTCTGCTGCACTTCCTTCGCCGCGGCACTGTCGGGGAAGCGCTGCACGATGTCCTTGCCCATGGACACCGCCATCTGGTCGTTGTGGATGCGCAGCAGCTGGCGATAGGTGTCGAGGTTGCGCGCCGCCTCCGCGTCCCTGGCCTGGGCCTGCTGCTGGGCGGCGTCCGGCGCGGGCGCGCTGCCCTGCGAGCAGCCGGCGAGTACCAGGGCGCCGGCGAGGGCGGCGACGGCGAGGCGGCGGGGCGGCGGCAAGGTCATCATCGGCGGAGCATCCGTAGCGGAACCAGTCGCTAGCTTGGAACGAGCGCGCGGCACGGCGCAAGACTCACTCTGCCGGGGCGGGCTGGCCATAGCGCTCGCGCAGCGCGGCGCGGTAGCGGCGACTGCAGGGGATCGTGGCGCCGTCGCGCAGGCGCAGACGTGCGTCGCCGGTCTCCAGCGGCTCGATCTCGGCGAGATAGTCGAGGTTGACGAAGTAGCCGCGGTGCACGCGCAGGAAACGCGCCGGGTCCAGCCGCGTCTCGATGCCCGCCATGGTGCTGCGCAAGGGGTAATCGCGCCCGCGCACGTGCAGGTTCACGTAGTTGCCGGCGGCCTGCAGCCACTCGATCTCGCTGGCGTTGACCAGGAACTCCTTGCCCAGCTTGCGTACCAGGAAACGTTCGGGCCGCTCCACCGGTTCCACCGGCGGACCATCGTCCGGCTCGTCCAGCAGCTTCGCCTCGCCCTGCTGGCGCAGCAGCCACAGTCGCGACAGGCAGATCATCGCCACGATGATGAAGTAGCTGCGAATGTCCTTCAGGTACTCATAGCCGAAGTTCGGCCACCACGCGCCGAAATCGTAATGCTGCCCAACCATGGCGTAAGCCAGCTTGCGCAGTTCGTCCATGCCGGCCACATGCACCAGGCTGAACACCACGCTTGCCAGCAGGTGCCACGGCAGGCTGTGCCGCCAGGTATCGAAGCGGAACGGCCAACGCCGCTCCGCCGCCTTCACGAAGGGAATCAGCAGCAGGACCACCAGGCAGCTGCTCGATTCCCATACCCACGGTTCCCAGGCCGCGGTGCGGGCATGATCGATCCGCGCAACGATGCCGTTGAATATCGTGTTGAGGGTGTACAGCGTCACCCAGAAGGCAATCTCGACCGAGCGGGGCCAACGCTGAAAATCCCTGCAACCCGCCGGTGCCTGCTCGTTCATGCCGGGGATTCTACGTGGCCGCGGCGAAATCCCCATGCGTCCCGTCCCGTCCCGAGGTCGGCTCGTCCCTGGCCGCCCGCCGTCCGTCACCTCCAGCTGGGAACGACCGTGCCGGCGGCACATGCTGGCGGCCGTCCATCCAGCCCGGAGCCACATCCGATGAAACGACGCGACTTGCTGAAGGCGGCTGCCACCCTTCCCCTGCTGCCCTTGCTGCTGCGCAGCGGCACGACCCTGGCCCGCGGCGCCGGCACAGTCGCGACGAGCCTGCGCTCACGACTGCGCCCGGGCGAGCCGGGCTGGCCCGCGGCTGCGGAATGGGAGCAGTTGAAGCGGCAGGTCGGCGGCCGGCTGCTGAAACTGGCGTCGCCGTTCGCGTCCTGTGGCACGACGCCGCCGGACAGCGCCTGCACGCAGGTACTCAAGCAACTGGACAACCCCTTCGCGGTGGGCGACAACCCCGCACTGACCCAGACCAGCGGCTGGGCCGATGCCTGGGCCTCGCAACCCAGCGCCTACGCGGTGGCGGCGGAAAGCGCCGCCGACGTGGCCGCGGCCATCCATTTCGCGCGCCGGCACCACCTGCGGCTGGTGGTGAAAGGCGGTGGCCACAGCTACCAGGGCACCTCGGACGCGCCGGATTCGCTGCTGGTGTGGACGCGCCACATGAACCAGGTGAGCCTGCACGACGCGTTCGTGCCGCAAGGCTGCAGCGGCCACGTGGCGCCGCAGGCCGCGGTGAGCGTGCAGGCGGGCGCCATGTGGATCGACGCCTACGACGCCGTGACCACCCGCGGCGGCCGCTACGTGCAGGGCGGCGGCTGCACCACGGTCGGCGTGGCCGGGCTGGTGCAGAGCGGCGGCTTCGGCAGCTTCTCCAAGCGCTGGGGCACGGCGGCGTCCAACCTGCTGGAGGCGGAGGTCGTCACCGCCGATGGCCAGGTGCGCATCGCCAACGCCCGCACGAACCCGGAACTGTTCTGGGGTCTCAAGGGCGGCGGCGGCGGCAGTCTCGGCATCGTCACGCGACTGACCTTGCGCACCTTCGAGCTGCCCGACTTCTTCGGCGGCGTGGGCATCACCATCAAGGCCAACTCGGACGCCGCCTACCGCGCCCTGATCGCTGCGGCCGTGGATTTCTACCAGCGCGCGCTGTTCAACCCGCACTGGGGCGAGCAGATGAAGTTCCACGACGGCAACGTCCTCGAGGTCTCGATGATGTTCCAGGGCCTCACCAGGCAAGAGGCCGAGCAGGTCTGGGCGCCCTTCCTGGCCTGGGTGCAGGCGCGCCAGGACTGCCGCATCACCAAGCCGTTCGGGGCGCTGGCAGCGCCGGCACGGCATCTGTGGGACGCCGAATTCCTGCGCAAGCACGCGCCCGACATCATCGCCACGGACGACCGCCCGGGCGCGCCACGCCACCATTTCGTATGGGCCGGCGACCGGGAGCAGGCAGGCACGTTCCTCCACGGCTACCAGTCGGCGTGGCTGCCGGCCACGTTGCTGCAACCCGCGCAGCAGTCGCGGCTCGTCGACGCGCTGTTCACCGCCGCGCAGCACTGGGGCGTCTCGCTGCACTTCAACAAAGGCCTGGCCGGGGCGGCAGCCGACGCCATCGACCGCGCACGCGACACCGCCACCCATCCCCAGGTGCTGGACGCCTTCGCGCTCGCCATCAGCGCCAACGGCGGCGCCCCTGCTTTTCCCGGCATGCCGGGCGCGCACCCCGACCTGGCCAAGGCGCGGCGCGAGGCGACCGCCATCGAACACACGATGGCCGCGTTGCGCAGCGTGGCGCCGGATGCAGGCTCCTACGTCTCCGAAAGCGATTATTTCCTGCACGACTGGCAGCAGGGATTCTGGGGCGGAAACTATCCCCGACTCGCCGCGGCCAAGCGCCGGTACGACCCGGACGGCCTGTTCTTCGTGCACCACGGCGTCGGCAGCGAGGACTGGAGCGCGGACGGCTTCACCCGCTTGCGGACGTAGCACGAGAACGCGCCCGGTTTCCGCTGCCCGGCGTGGAGTCCGTGTGCTCCACGCCGGCGATTTCGTCCGGCCACGGGAAGCGGTGTCCGTCGGGCCGCTCCGGGCGTTCCTGCCGCCGTTCGCCGTCGATGCCCGGCATTGCCGGAAGGATCGAAACAGACCTGCACGATGACGGTGCGCGGGGAAGTCCGGATCAGATCCGCGCGACGCGGACATCGCGTCCTTCGACCGGCCGGCACTGGCGCCGCGGCTACAATGCGCGCTCTCCGGCAAGGACTCCCATGTCGAACCCCGCTACGGCCTCCCTGCAACTGCGGCAGCACCGCGCGTTCGTGCAGTTCTGGTGCGCGCGCGTCGCCTCCGGTTTCGGCTTCCAGATGCTGTCGGTGGCGGTGGGCTGGCAGATCTACGCGATCACCGGGCGCGCCTTCGACCTCGGCCTGATCGGCCTGGTGCAGTTCATCCCCTCGGTGCTGCTGGCGTTGCCGGCCGGTCATGTGGCGGACCAGTTCGAGCGGCGGCGCGTGGTGCTGGCCGGGCTGGTCGTGGAATGGACGGCCATCGTGCTGCTGGCGGTGCTGACCCTGCTTGGCCGCATCCACGAGACCGGCATCCTGCTGCTGGTGTTCGCGATCGGCGTGGCCAAGGCGTTCGAGTCGCCGTCGATGCAGTCGCTGCTGCCGGCGCTGGTGCCGCCGGCGATCCTGCCGCGCGCGGTGGCGGTGAGCGGCGCGGCCTTCCAGATGGCGATGATCCTCGGTCCTGCGGTGGGCGGCCTGCTCTACGTGGCGGGTCCGGGCGTGGTGTACCTGGGCGCGACCGCGCTGTACCTGGTCGCCGCAGCGATGATGGCGATGCTGCGCTACGAGCAGGCGCCGCCGAAGCGCGAGCCGGCCACGCTGAAAACGTTGTTCGCCGGGGTGCACTTCATCCGCGAGCGCAAGGACGTGCTGGGCGTGATCTCGCTGGACCTGTTCGCGGTGCTGCTGGGCGGCGTCACCTCGCTGCTGCCGATCTTCGCGCGCGACATCCTGCGCACCGGCCCGTGGGGCCTGGGCCTGTTGCGTGCGGCGCCCGCGGTGGGTGCGCTGCTGATGTCGCTGTGGCTGGCGAAACACGACCTGCAGCGACGCGTGGGCATGACGATGTTCGCGTCGGTGGCGGGCTTCGGCGTGGCGACGCTGGTGTTCGCGGTGTCCAGCTCGCTGTGGCTGTCGCTGGCGTCGCTGTTCGCGCTGGGCGCGTTCGACATGGTGAGCATGGTGATCCGCGGCTCGCTGGTGCAGCTGGACACGCCCGATGCGATGCGCGGCCGGGTGAATGCGGTGAACTCGATCTTCATCAACACCTCGAACCAGCTTGGCGAATTCGAGTCGGGCATGCTCGCCGCGTGGCTGGGCGCGGTGGGTTCCGCGGTGGTCGGCGGCCTCGGCACGCTGGCGGTGGTGGGCCTGTGGATGGCGATGTTCCCCGGCCTGCGCAGGCGCCAGAGCCTGCATCTGGAAGAACCCGCCAACGAGACGCTGGGCAGCGCCGAGTCGGTGTGAGCCGGTGGCGGCAGGCGCCGCCGTTGCCCGGGGCCCGCAAACCCGCGATGCTGGTGTCCGTCGCGTCGCCAGGGGAGTCACGCATGTCCGCACCGCCGCCCTTGCGTTCCACCTTCGTCACCGTGCTGGCGTGGGTGTTCATCGGTCTCGCCGGATTCGCCACGCTGATCTCCGTGTTGCAGAACGTGATGCTGCAGTGGCTGTTCCTGCCGGCGATGCAACACGCGCAGGCCGCGGCGCCGCTGCCACCAGGACTTCCGGTGCCGATGCAATGGCTGTTCGCGCACTTCGCGTGGTTCTTCCGGGCGTTCCTGCTGGTCTCCGCCACCACGCTGATCGCGGCCGTGGGGTTGCTGCGCCGGCACGAATGGGCGCGGCAGCTGTTCATCGGCCTGATGGGCTTCGCGATCGTCTACCAGATCCTGGGGCTGGCGTGGCAGTGGTGGATCATGGGCTCGATGCCCGCCTTCATGCAGGCCTCCGGTGCGCCGGCCGACATGGGCGCGGCGATGCACGGCTTCATCCGCGCCATGCAGGTGTTCGGCAGCCTGACGGCGCTGGGCTTCTGCGTGCTGTTCGGCTGGATCATCCGCCGCCTGCGCAGCGCACAGGCGCGCGACGAATTCCGATCGTGGAAACCATGACGCCGATTGCGTCCGCGCAGCTTTTACGCACCGCTCACGCCCATACTGGCAGCGTGAGGCCGTCAACAGAGGAGCACATCATGAGCACTCGTCGCGATATCGAACAAGGCATGGACGATCTGGGCGAGCGCGTGCGGCGCCATGCCGGCGAGGCGGGCGACACCGCGCGCGACTGGATCTCCCGCGGCCGGCGCGCGGCGTCGCGTTTCGACGGCGATGGCTACCGCCGCCGGCTGGCGCGCGCCGCCGAGGACTTCGCCGACGAGACGAACTACCACTACCGGCGGCTGAAGCGCCAGGTGAACCGCCACCCGGTCGCCACCGCCGCGATCGTGGCCGGCACCATCGGCGCGTTCCTGCTGCTGCGCCGAGCGTTCCGCAGCGACGGCGGCGACGAGGACTGAGTCCCGCCCGCGCCCGCGGACGGGCACGAAGTCCGCGACGCATCCGGCGCCACCGGGCGCGCGGCGGCCGCTGCTAAGCTGGCCGCTGCGAACCCGCCGGCTGCCGCAGCATGTCCACCGAACCGCGCTTCCATCACCCGCTGGCGTTCTGGCTGGGTTGCGTCGCGGTGGCCGCGGGCGTGCTGCTGCACATGCCGATGTACCTGATGGCGGCGCCCATGCACTACCAGCTGGCCGGCATGGCGATGGACCTGCCGATGACCGTGGGCATGGTGCTGATCCCCTGCGGCGTGCTGCTGGCCGGCTATGGCCTGATGCCGCACCTGGCCCAGCTGCGGCAGAGCCTGCACGGCCACGACCTGCACCATCATTTCCACGTCGCCGACGGCGTGCCGCTGCGGCGGGAGCACTGGACGCTGGTGATCGCGCTGGCGCTGGCGCTGGCGATCGACGTGATGAAGCCCGCCTCGCTGGCCTTCGTGATGCCGGGCGTGACGGCGGAATACGGCATCGGCATGGGCACCGCGGGCTGGCTGGCGCTGTCCGCGCTGACCGGCACCGCGCTGGGCTCGCTGCTGTGGGGACGCCTGGCCGACCTGTTCGGCCGCCGTTCGGCGATCCTGCTGTCGGCGATCCTGTTCATGGGCACCGCGGTCTGCGGCACCATGCCGACGTTCGGCTGGAACCTCGCGATGTGCTTCCTGATGGGCGCGGCGGCCGGCGGCATGCTGCCGATCGCGTTCACCCTGATGGCCGAGACGATTCCCGCCGCGCATCGCGGCTGGCTGCTGGTGGCGCTGGGCGGCGTGGGCACGTCGGCCGGCTATCTCGCCGCCTCCGGCGCGGCGACGCTGCTGGAGCCGAGCTACAGCTGGCGCTCGCTGTGGCTGCTGAACCTGCCCACCGGCGCGCTGATCCTGTTCCTCAACCGCTACATCCCGGAATCGCCGCGCTTCCTCTCCAACGCCGGCCTGCACGCGCAGGCGCGCGCGGTGCTGGCGCGCTTCACCGGCGGCCGCGGCGCGGTGGTCGCCGACCCGGCCGGCGCCGATTCCGATCCGCCCGTGCTGGAAAGCCTGCACCCGGCCGCCGACCTGCGCCAGCTGCTGCGCGGCCGCCATGCGCGCATCACCGCGGGACTGGCGACCTGCGGGCTGGCCTGGGGGCTGGTGAACTTCGGCTTCCTGCTGTGGCTGCCGGCGAACCTCGCCACGCTGGGCGTGGATGCCCGGGACGCCAGCGCGCTGCTGGCGCGTTCGGCGCTGCTCGCGGTGCCCGGCACGGCGGTGGTGGTGTGGCTGTACCAGCGCTGGAGCAGTTTCCGCAGCCTGGTGCTGCTGATCGCGCTGACCGCGGTGGCGCTGCTGGGGTTCTGCGCGATCGCGTTCACCGGGGCGCGCAGCGGGGCGCTGACCGTGGCCGCCACGGTGGCGCTGCTGGTGAGCAGCGGCGGCGTGATCGCCACCATGCTGCCGTATTCCGCGGAGATCTATCCGGTGCACCTGCGCGGCACCGGCTCGGGGCTGATCGCCGCCAGCTCGAAGGCCGGCGGCATCCTTGGCGCGGCGCTGGGCGTGCTGGGGCTGTTCGGGCACTTCGCGCTGTCGGCGTTGCTGATCGCGCTGTCGATGGCCGCCGCCGGCTGGCTGCTGGCCCGCCACGGCGTCGAGACCCGCGGGCACGCGCTGGAGGCGATCCAGCGCACGCTGTCGGAATAGTCCGCACGGACATTCCGTGCGTGCCGGGCGTGGCCTGCGCGCACGGGCGAAGCCGACGCACCGCCAGGAGATCGCTTCGACGTCCCCTGCCCGACCAGGCAGCGCTCCCCCCATATGGAAAAGCCGCCTCGCGGCGGCTTTTCCATTGCGGCGTTGCGGCCGGCTCACACGGTGAGCGGGTTCGGCTTGTCCGGGTCGAGCTTGTATTCCTTGATCGCGCGCGCCACGTCCTTGGCGTTGACCTTGCCGTCCTTCGCGAGCGCGGCGAGCGCGGCGTGGGCGATCCAGTAGCGGTCCACCTCGAAGAAGTCGCGCAGGTGGGCGCGGGTGTCCGAGCGGCCGTAGCCGTCGGTGCCGAGCACGGTGTAGCGCATGCCGTCGGGCAGGAACGCGCGGATCTGGTCGGCGTACTCGCGCACGTAGTCGGTGGCGGCGACGGCCGGGCCGCTGCGCCCTTCCAGCAGGCCGGTGACGTAGGCCACGCGCTGCTTGCCTTCCGGATGCAGGCGGTTCCAGCGCTCGGCGTCGAAACCGTCGCGGCGCAGCTCGACGAAGCTGGGGCAGGACCAGATGTCGGACTTCACGCCGAAGTCCTTGTCCAGCAGCTCGGCCGCCTCGATCACCTCGCGCAGGATGGTGCCGGAACCCAGCAGCTGCACGCGCGGCTCGCCCTTCTTCGGCTTGCCGCCGTCCCTGAACAGGTACATGCCCTTGATGATGCCCTCGGCGCTGCCCTCGGGCATGTCGGGATGGGCGTAGTTCTCGTTCATCACGGTGATGTAGTAGTAGTGGTCTTCCTGCAGCTCCAGCATGCTGCGCACGCCGTCCTGCAGGATCACCGCCACCTCGTAGGAGAACGTGGGGTCGTAGGCCTTCACGTTCGGGATCACGCCGGCCATCAGGTGCGACTGGCCGTCCTCGTGCTGCAGTCCCTCGCCGTTGAGCGTGGTGCGCCCCGAGGTGCCGCCGACGAGGAAGCCGCGCGCGCGCATGTCGCCGGCGGCCCAGGCCAGGTCGCCGATGCGCTGGAAGCCGAACATCGAGTAGTAGATGAAGAACGGCAGCATCGCCTGGTTGCTGACGCTGTAGCTGGTGGCCGCGGCCATCCACGAGGCCATGCCGCCGGCCTCGCTGATGCCTTGCTGCAGCACCTGGCCCTTCTGGTCCTCACGGTAGTACAGCAGCTGGTCGGAGTCCTGCGGGCGGTACTTCTGGCCGAACGGCGCGTAGATGCCGATCTGGCGGAACATGCCTTCCATGCCGAACGTGCGCGCCTCGTCCGCCACGATGGGCACCACGCGCTCGCCCAGCTGCTTGTCGCGCAGCAGCAGGTTCATGCCGCGCACCAGCGCCATGGTGGTGCTGATCTCGCGCTCGCCGGTGCCCGCGGTGATCTGGGCGAAGGCGGACAGCTCGGGCGCCTTCAGCTTGGCGTCGGCCTTGCGGCGGCGCTGCGGCAGGAAGCCGCCCAGCGCGCGGCGGCGCTCCATCATGTATTCGACTTCCGGCGAGTCCTTGCCGGGGTGGTAGTACGGCACCTCGTGCAGCTTGTCGTCGGGGATCGGGATCTGGAAGCGGTCGCGGAAGTGCCGCACCGCCTCGTCGTCCAGCTTCTTCTGCTGGTGCGTGGGGTTCTGCGACTCGCCGGTGCCGATGCCCATGCCGTAGCCCTTCACCGTCTTGGCGAGGATCACCGTGGGCATGCCCCTGGTCTGCGTCGCCGCGTGGTAGGCCGCGTAGACCTTGTGCGGATCGTGGCCGCCGCGGTTGAGGCGCCAGATGTCGTCGTCGCTGAGGTTCGCGACCATCTCGCGCGTCTGCGGGTACTTGCCGAAGAAGTGCTCGCGCGTGTACGCGCCGCCGAACGCCTTGCAGGCCTGGTACTCGCCGTCCAGGGTTTCCATCATCAGCTTGCGCAGCACGCCTTCCTTGTCGCGCGCGAGGAGCGGGTCCCAGTAGCTGCCCCAGACCACCTTGATCGCATTCCAGCCGGCGCCGCGGAACACGCCTTCCAGCTCCTGGATGATCTTGCCGTTGCCGCGCACCGGGCCGTCCAGGCGCTGCAGGTTGCAGTTGATCACGAACACCAGGTTGTCCAGGCCTTCGCGGCCGGCCAGCGCGATCGCGCCGAGCGACTCGGGCTCGTCGCATTCGCCGTCGCCCATGAAACACCACACCTTGCGGTCGGACGGGGGCACCAGGCCGCGGTGCTCGAGGTACTTCCAGAACTGCGCCTGGTAGATCGCCTGGATCGGGCCGAGGCCCATCGAAACGGTGGGCACCTGCCAGTAGTCCGGCATCAGCCACGGGTGCGGGTAGGACGACAGCGCGCGGCCCTTGCCCACCACTTCCATGCGGAACAGGTCGAGCTGGTCCTCGGCGAGGCGGCCTTCCAGGAAGGAGCGCGCGTAGATGCCGGGGCTGGAATGGCCCTGGTGGAACACCAGGTCGCCCGGATGGTCGGCGCCGGGCGCGCGCCAGAAGTGGTTGAAGCCCACGTCGTACAGCGTGGCGGAGGAAGCGAAGCTCGCGATGTGCCCGCCCAGCTCGCCCGGCTTGCGGTTCGCGCGCACCACCATCGCCATCGCGTTCCAGCGGACCAGCGAACGGATGCGCCATTCCATCGCCGCGTCGCCCGGCATCCTGGCCTCGCTGGCCGGCGCGATGGTGTTGACGTAGGCGGTGGTGGGATCGAACGGCAGGTAGCCGCCGGCCCGGCGCGTCGAATCGACCATCTGCTCAAGCAGGTAATGCGCGCGCTCGGTGCCGTCATGGTTGATGACCGCATTGAGCGAGTCGATCCACTCGCGGGTTTCGGTGGGATCGAGATCCTGGTTGAGGATGTCGTCGAGCTGGTCCATGGGAGATTCTCCGCGGCGCCGTGCGGCGCGATGCCTGTAGGGGGAAGACGCCGCCGGGGGAAGCGGCAGACCGAGGCCAAGTCTAGCTTTCGCGCCCCATCGCTGCCAGTTGGACGTCTGCCGATGGACGTCCATGCGGGGGCGCATGGGATGGCCTTTCCCCCTCCCCTCGGGGGAGAGGGTCGGGGTGAGGGGCGGTTCTTGCCAGTACCCCACATCAGGCACAGCGGATTCGATCAAGGCGAGGCAAGTCCCGGCCCCTCACCTCAGTCCTCTCCCCGGAGGGGAGAGGAGATGAAGGCAGCCTGGCTCGGGCGGGCGCCGTTTCTTCGGTGCGCGGTTTCCTCAGCGCGTGTTACGCACGCCCGGCACGGATCTGCGCATCCACCGCGGCGATCGCGGTCATGTTGACCACGCGGCGCACGCTGGAGGCAGTGGTGAGGATGTGCGCGGGCTTGTCCACGCCCATCAGGATCGGCCCGATCGCCACGCCGTCGGTCATCACGCGCACCATGTTGTAGACGATGTTGGCGGAATCGAGGTTCGGCATCACGAACAGGTTGGCGCGGCCGGCGAGCGTGGAGCTGGGCAGGATGCGCCGGCGCAGCGTTTCGTCCCACGCGGTATCGGCCTGCATCTCGCCGTCCACTTCCAGCCTCGGGGCGCGCGCCTTGAGGATCTCCCGCACCTTGCGCATCTTCGCCGCGCTCGGGTTGTCGTGGCTGCCGAAGTTGGAGTGCGACAGCAGCGCCACCTTGGGCTCGATGCCGAACAGCTTGAGGCGGTAGCTGGCCTGCATCGCGGCTTCGGCGATCTGCTCGGCGGATGGGTCCACCTGCACATGGGTGTCGAGGAAGAACCACGCGCCCTTGTCGTTGATCACGCCGGTCATCGCCGAGGTGCACTGCACGCCCGGGTCCAGGCCGAACACGCTGCGCAGGTAGCCCAGCTTCTTGTGGTAGCGCCCGACCAGGCCGCAGATCATCGCGTCGGCCTCGCCCCGCTCGACCATGATCGCGGCGATCAGGGTGGGCCGCGAGCGCAGCAGGTTCTTCGCCGCGTCCGGCGTGACGCCGCGCCGCTCGGTCATCGTGTGGTACTGCTGCCAGTACTCGTTGAAGCGCGGGTCGTCGTTGATGTTGGTGAGCTCGAAGTCCACGCCCTCGCGCAGGCGCAGGCCGAGGCGCTGGATGCGCATCTCGATCACTTCGGGTCGGCCGATCAGGATCGGGAAGGCCAGCTTGTAATCGACCACCGACTGCACCGCGCGCAGCACGGTCTCTTCCTCGCCCTCGGCGTACACCACGCGCTTCAGGTCGGAGCGGGCGCGGTCGTACACCGGCTTCATGATCAGGCCGGTGCGGTAGATGAACTGGCCGAGCTTCTCCTTGTACGCCTCCATGTCGACGATCGGCCGGGCGGCCACGCCGGAGTCCATCGCCGCCTGCGCCACCGCGGGCGCCAGCATCACCAGCAGGCGCGGGTCGAACGGGCGCGGGATCAGGTACTCGGCGCCGAACGAGGGCACGTCGCCGCCGTAGGCGCTGCCCAGGTCCGAGGCCTCCATCCGGGCCAGCTCCGCGATGGCGCGCACGCAGGCGGTCTTCATCGCCTCGTTGATGCCGGTGGCGCCCACGTCCAGCGCGCCGCGGAAGATGTACGGGAAGCACACCGCGTTGTTGACCTGGTTCGGATAGTCCGAGCGGCCGGTGGCGATGATGCAGTCGGGCCGCACCTTCTTCGCGTCCTCCGGCAGGATCTCCGGCGACGGGTTCGCCAGTGCGAGGATGATCGGCCGGTCGGCCATCGTGGCCACCATCTCCGGCTTCAGGATGCCGCCGGCGGACAGGCCCAGGAACACGTCCGCGCCGGCCACGATCTCGGCCAGCGAGCGCTTGTCGGTGTCGCGCGCGTAGCGCGCCTTGTCCGGGTCGAGGTTGGGGCGGCCCCGGTGGATCACGCCCTCGCGGTCGAACGCGAGGATGTGCTCGGGCTTGACGCCCAGCGCCACCAGCATGTCGAGGCAGGCGATGCCGGCCGCGCCGGCGCCGGTGGTGGCGACCTTCACGTCGCCGATCCGCTTGCCCACCACTTCCAGCGCGTTGAGCACGGCCGCGCCGACGATGATCGCGGTGCCGTGCTGGTCGTCGTGGAACACCGGGATCTTCATCCGCTCGCGCAGCTTGCGCTCCACGATGAAGCATTCCGGCGCCTTGATGTCTTCCAGGTTGATGCCGCCGAAGGTGGGCTCCATCGCGGCGATGATGTCGACCAGCTTGTCCGGGTCGCGCTCGTTGAGCTCGATGTCGAACACGTCGATGCCGGCGAACTTCTGGAACAGCACGCCCTTGCCTTCCATCACCGGCTTGCCGGCGAGCGGGCCGATGTCGCCCAGGCCCAGCACCGCGGTGCCGTTGGTGATCACCGCCACCAGGTTGCCGCGGGCGGTCATCTCGCTGGCCGCGTTCGGGTCCTGGACGATGGCCTCGCAGGCGTAGGCCACACCCGGCGAATAGGCCAGCGACAGGTCGCGCTGGGTCAGCAGCGCCGTGGTCGGGCTGACCTTGATCTTGCCCGGACGCGGGTGACGGTGGTATTCGAGCGCGGCGTGGCGCAGGTCTTCGGAGTGGGCCATGGAGGGGGCGTTTCCTGGGATTCGGGGGACGCGAAGCAACTCGCGACATGGTAGCACCGGGCCGGGGGAGAACCGCCGCTACACGCTCAGCGACAGCTCGTCGGCATGCACCTTGCCCATGCGGATGCCGTTGACGAACACCGAGAACGCGAGCTTGCCGGCCAGGCCGTGCACGTGCTGCATCCAGGGCGGCAGCCAGCGCGGCGGCGCGATCGCGCCGGAGGCGAAATGCGGCTGCAGCGCCACCACGTCGTGCAGCGTGAGCTTGCCGGCGAACAGGTGGCGTAGCATCTCCAGGCGCCGCTCCTTCAACGCCCAGCGGAAGAACGTGTGCACGGTGAGCAGGCCCGAGAGGTACACGTTGTCCTTGGCGAACGCCGCGCCGCCGCGCGGCGGCACGCCGCGGAACACGCGCTGGGCGGAGTGGAAGCTGTCCGCGGCGTTCTGGCCGCGCTCGGCGAAGAACCTGTACACCTCGACGAAGTCGGCGCCGGACAGCGCCATGTCGATCGCCAGGATGCGCAGGCTGATGCGCTTCAGCCGCGCGATGTCGATCGCGCCGGACATCAGCTCGGCGAACACCGCCAGGCCTTCCTGGGTGGCGGTGACGCGCGGCGAGGTGCGCCCCAGCGAGGCCAGCAGCGGCTGCGCGCGGCCGTTCAGCGCGGTGAGCGAATGCACCAGCGCCTCGTGCGCCAGCAACTGGTGGCGGTCGTAGTCGCTGAACATGGCGCCGCCGCGCAGGCGGATGCGGGTGGCGCCCGCGGCCGCCTTGGCGGTGAGCTCGGGATCGACTTCCACCTTCACCGTGTCCGCACCGAAGAAGCGGTCCAGCGTGTGCGCCATCTCGTCGCGCAGCACCTCGGCGCTGATGCCTTCGCGCGCGTCGTCGGCCAGCAGGTCGGCGCCCAGCTCGTCCGACAGCTCCACGAAATAGCGCGCCGCATCGAGGTTGCTGCGCTGGCTGCCGGGGATCGCCTCGCCAGGGCGGCCGTACAGCGCGATCGACGGCGCGCTCACCCCGTCGGTGCCCACCGCCTCCAGCATCTCCGCCGCGATGCGCCAGGACTCGGCGGTGCTCGCCAGGTAGTCGCCCAGCGGATCGCCGCCCAGCGCCGCGGTCTCGCGCTCGATCGCGGCCAGCTCGGCGCGCGCGGCCGACAGGTCGGGCCGCTGGTAGCCCACCTCGGGCAAGGCGAACCGGCCCGCGGCGTAGTCCGCGATCATGCGGTTCTCCAGCGAGGCCGGCCACGACACCGTGGGCAGGATGCGGATGCCCTTCACCGCGGTCAGCAGGCGCTGGTCCAGCGCGGCGACATGCTGCAGGTCGGGGCTTGGCGCGTTCATGCGTGCCGCCGTGCGGCCGCCGTCGTCGCCCCGTCGGCCTGCGTGGCGGCGCGCTCGTGGCGTGGCTCGATCATCGGGGGAAGCTGTCGCATGTGAGGTGCTCCTTGCCGGCGGTTCATCGCGCCCCGGTTCAATCCCGCTCCCGTCTTCCGCGCGGCGCGTGCGGTCGTTCCGCGGGCCGGCCGCCGCGCTGGCGGCGCAGCTTCGCTTCCAGCGTGGACGCCTGTTCCTCGCGCTCGTCGCGCAGCTTGAGGTAGTTGCGCCAGCGCTCGGGCGCGAGTTCGCCGCTGTCCAGCGCGGCCTGCACCGCGCAGCCGGGTTCGCTGCCGTGGCCGCAGTCGGCGAAGCGGCAGCTCTCCGCCAGTTCCTCGATGTCGGCGAACAGGTCCAGGTTTTCCTCGCCGGTGAGCTTGAGCTCGCGCATGCCGGGGGTGTCGATCAGGCAGCCGCCGGTGGGCAACTGCAGCAGGGCGCGATGCGTGGTGGTGTGGCGGCCGCGGCTGTCGTGGTGGCGCACCGCGCTGGTGGCCATGCGGTCGACGCCGAGCAGGGTGTTGGTGAGCGTGGACTTGCCGGCGCCGGAGGAACCCACCAGCACCGCGCTGTCGCCCGGCTGCAGGTAGGGCGCGAGCTGCGCCGCGCTGGCCGCATCCTTGCCGTTGATCGCATGGATGGCCGTGCCGGGCGCGAGCCGGGCGCGCAGCTCGTCCACGCGCGCCTGGACGTCCTCGTGCAGGTCCGGCTTGCTCAGCAGCACCACCGGGCGCGCGCCGGAATCCTCGATCAGCGAGAGGTAGCGCTCGATGCGCGCCGGGTTGTAGTCGCCGTCCAGCCCGGTGAGCACCAGCACATGGTCGATGTTGGTGGCGATGATCTGCCGCGCATAGCGCTCGCCCGCTGCGGCGCGCGACAGCACGGTGCGCCGCGGCAGCACGGCCACGATGTGCGGCGGCTGGCCGGGCTCGATCTCCACGAAATCGCCCACCGCCGGGCGCTCGCCCGGATCGATGCCGCGCTTCAGGAACTGGCCTGCCGGCTGCGCGCCGAAGCTGCGCTCGCCGTCGTGCAGCTCGTAGCCGGTGCGGTGCTGGGCCACCACCCGCGCCAGCTGGCGCCCGGCTGCCGGCACGGCTACGCCACGCCAGCCGATGCGTCGCAGCCGTTCTGTCGTTTCGGCATCGCTCATGAGTCTGGGGGACTTCGGCAGGTGGGCCGATTATGCCCTGCCCCGGAAATGCCCGCCCAGCGTCCGCAAAGCGACTCGCGCTGCGCCGCACCATGCTGCTAGCATCGACGCAAAACCGGCACGGTCGCCGGTCCCGAGGGTTCCGGCGTTGGCTTCGATCAAACCCAGCACGCACCTGGCAGACGTACGTTACGAGATCCGTGGCGCGCTCACCCGCCGCGCCCGCGAACTGGAAGCTGCCGGCCACGACATCATCAAGCTGAACATCGGCAATCCGGGCCGCTACGGTTTCGAGACGCCCGCGCACCTGCGCGAAGCCATTGCCGCCCACCTGCGCGACAGCGAGGCCTATGGTCACGAGCAAGGCCTGGAAGCGGCCCGCGAGGCGATCGCCGCCCAGCAGCGCGCCCGCGGCGCACGCGGCGTGGAAGTGGAGCGCATCTTCATCGGCAACGGCGTCAGCGAGCTGATCGACCTCAGCCTGCGCGCCCTGCTGCAGCCGGGCGACGAGGTGCTGCTGCCCAGCCCCGACTACCCGCTGTGGAGCGCCGCCACCATCCTCAACGGCGGCAAGCCGCGCTATTACCGCTGCCTCGCCGAGAACGGCCACCTGCCCGACCCGGACGAGATCGAGGCGCTGGTCACCCCGCGCACGCGGGCGCTGGTGCTGATCAACCCGAACAATCCCACCGGCGCGGTCTACCCGCGCGCGCTGCTGGAGCGCATCGTGGCGGTGGCCGCGCGGCACCGGCTGCTGCTGCTCACCGACGAGATCTACGACCAGATCCTCTACGACGACGCCCCGTTCCAGCCGCTGGCCGCGCTGGCCGGCGAGCTGCCCTGCGTGAGCTTCGGCGGCCTCAGCAAGGTGCACCGCGCCTGCGGCTACCGGGTGGGCTGGCTTTCGCTGTCCGGCGACCCCGCGCGCAGCGCCGACTATCGCGACGCGCTGCAGCTCCTTGCCGCGCTGCGCCTGTGCCCGAACGCGACCGCGCAGTGGGCGGTGATCCCCGCCCTGCAGGACGACCCCACCATCACCGCGCTCACTGCGGCGGGCGGCCGCCTGCACGAGGCGCGCCGGGCCGTGCTGGACGGCGTGGCGGCCAGCGCCTGCCTGGACGTGGTGTCGCCGGCCGGGGCGCTGTATGCCTTCCCGCAGATCCGCGCCGACGTCATCCCGGTGTTCGACGACAACGCCTTCGCGCTGCGCCTGCTGGAAGAGGAATCGGTGCTGGTGGTGCCGGGCACCAGCTTCAACGTGGCCGCCAGCCGCCACCTGCGCCTGACCCTGCTGCCGCAGCCGGCGCAGCTGCGCGAGGTGTTCGCCCGCATCGAGCGGGTGCTTGCGCGCATGGCGGCGGAACAGCCGCGCCGCGCCGCCGTGGCGTGATGTTCACGGCCCCTCTCCCGTCGGGAGAGGGGTAGGGGCGAGGGTCCGATTGCTCGCTCGCCGCCATGCTCCGCCCGCACTTTCATCCGGCCTTCCGGGCCACCTTTCCGCCAAAGGCGAAGGAAGCGCAGGAGATCCGCATGCCGATGACCTATCTCGCCCTGGGCGACTCCTACACCATCGGCGAAGGCGTGCCGGCCGAGGGTCGCTGGCCCGTGCAACTGGCCGCCGCGCTCCGGGCCACGGGCGTGCCGCTGGCCGATCCGGCGATCCTTGCCACCACCGGCTGGACCACCGACGAGCTTTCCGCCGCGATGGACGCGGCCGCCCACCTGCCCCCCTGGGACCTGGTCAGCCTGTTGATCGGGGTCAACAACCAGTACCGCGGCCGCGACGTGGAGGAGTATCGCCACGAATTCCGCCGCCTGCTGGAACGGGCGATCGCGCTCGCCGCCGGGCGCGCCGGGCGGGTGCTGGTGCTGTCCATTCCCGACTGGGGCGCGACCCCGTTCGCGCGGGACAGCGGCCGCGATACCGCACGCATCGCCGCCGAGCTGGACGCGTACAACGCCGCCGCCCGCGAGGAAACCCTGCGCCTGGGCGCATCCTGGGTCGACATCACCCCGATCTCGCGCCGACATGCCACCCTGCTCGCCGACGACGGCCTGCACCCGTCCGCTGCGCAGTACGCGCTGTGGACCGAAACCGCCGTTCCCGGCGCCCGCGCCATGCTGGCCGCCCCGCCTGCGGCTTGAAGCCACGACGCGGCAGCGGCATATCGGGCGTATCATCGACTTCTTTCTGGAGCCTCCCCATGTCACTCGACAGCGCCACCCGCGAACGCATCGAAACCCTGCTCAAGAGCCACCGCGTGGTGCTGTTCATGAAGGGCAACCGCCACGCGCCGGCCTGCGGCTTCTCCGCCGCCGCCACCAACACGCTCAACGAACTGCTGCCCGACTACCACACGGTGAACGTGCTGGAAGACCCGGAGATCCGCGAAGGCATCAAGGCCTACGGCGACTGGCCCACGATCCCGCAGCTCTACGTGGGCGGCGACTTGGTCGGCGGCGCCGACATCATCCGCCAGATGTACGGCAGCGGCGAGCTGCATGCATTGTTCGGCCTCGCCGCGCCCGATCGCACGCCGCCCGGGATCACCATCACCGACGCCGCCGCCAAGGCCATCCGCGAAGGCACCGCGAACGCGCAGGGCCTGGCGCTGCACCTGGAGATCGGCCCCGACCACAGCGCCGGCTTCCAGCTCGCCCCCGGCAGCGAACACGACATCGTGGCCCACGCCAACGGCCTCGAAGTGCACTTCGACCCCGCCAGCGCCCAGCGCGCCAGGGGCATCGTGATCGACTGGGTCTCCACCGTGCAGGGCGAGGGCCTGAGCCTGAAATTTCCCGGCGCGCATGAAGTGAAATCGATCACCGTGCAGGAACTGCGGCAGCGCCTCGCCGACGGCAGCATCACCCTGATCGACGTGCGCCCCGCCGCCTCCCGCGCCCAGCTCCCCGCGCCGTCGCAGGCACGCATCCTGGAAGACGAAGGCTACGACGCGCTGGCCGCTCTGCCCAGGGACACCGCCCTCGCCTTCATCTGCCAGCACGGCGTCTCCAGCCAGGGCGTGGCCGAACGCTTCGCCGCCCACGGGTTCGGCAACGTGCACAACGTCGAGGGCGGGATGGAGGCGTGGGCGAGCGAGGCTGGCACGCAGCCTTCGCACCACTGAAGCGGTCGGCTTCGGAGGCGCCGAACGGTGCCTCCGTCCAACCAGGCCAGCACGGATTCGCATCACGACGCCCCGCAAGGGGCGTCGTTTTTTGTGCCGCACGGCCCCCGCGCTGGTTGCTGCAGGTGCTGCGGCCACCTGTGCGAATCCAACTGTTGCGACGGCAACGCACCCTGGGACGATCCGGCTGCCGACGACCTGCGGCTCCCGTGCCAGGCACGGAGGGGCGGGCTTGCGAATTGCCCATTCACCCAAGAGTTACCTTTGAAACCATCCATCCCGGCAGAACCTGCCCAGTCCACCCTGTTGCAGCATGCGCCATCGCGGATGTTCGCAATATCCTGCAGGCCGTGTCGGATGGCAGTTGTCATTCCGCGGACAAATTGCATCGCAAGTCATTTGATGCAAATCGAGAATTCGTCTTTCGCAAAATCATTCGGCACAGTTCCGAAATATATTTCGAATATCTCAAAGAAAATCGTATTAACCTTCAGATCGCGCATTAACTTTCATACCCGGAAGCGGTGTTCGCAAGTTGCTAAAAAAGCGTTGACAGATATCAGGCCCGCGAACTAGTTTCTGCCGCGCAAGGGGAATTGAGCGGCTGTCACCGTGAAGAAAGGTCAATGGCGGAATCGGGCGCGTGCTTCACACGAGGCCTGATTCGACTACCCATCATTCTGCCTATGGCAACGCATGGCGTGCGGCCATTTCAAGCCACTGTTCCGCAGTGACTTGGGTGAACTATTTCTAATCATCCCCTTCGGGATGTGTTTGGGGAGTAAAGCGAATGAACAAGCGTGTGATGCGAGAGAAGCTGTACCGTCGCAACGCCCTGGCCACTGCCTTGGCAGTGGGACTGGGCATCAGCGGTATCGCCTATGGCCAGGCCACCACCGGCTCGGTTTTCGGCACCGCGCCGGCGGCGGCGGGCGAGACGGTGCGCATCGTCAACAACCAGACCGGCCTGACCCGCGAAGTGCCCGTCAGCAGCGACGGCCGCTTTGGCGCCAACCAGCTGCCGGTCGGCGAATACACCGTATCGCTGATGCACGGCGGTAATGTCGTTGCCACGCACAACCACGTGTCCGTGAGCGTGAGCGGTGGCGCCCAGGTGCCGTTCTCGGCCGCGGAAGCCGGCAAGAACGTCCAGAATCTCTCCAGCGTCACGGTCACGGCCAACTCGCTTCCCGCGATCGACGTGTCCTCCACTCGCCAGTCCTCGGTGATCACCGCCCAGCAGCTGAAGCAGCTGCCGCTCGCGCGCAACGCCGAGTCCATCGCCGTGCTCGCGCCCGGCGTCGCCGGCGGCAACGCCAGCCTGGGCACCGGCCCGGCCGGCACCCCGCTGATCTCCTTCGGCGGCGACTCGACGGCGGAGAACGCGTACTACATCAACGGCTTCAACACCACCGACCCGGTGGGCAACGCTGGCGGCATCGCCCTGCCGTACTTCGCCATCGCCGAACAGCAGACCATCACCTCCGGCTACGGCGCGGAATACGGCCGCTCCACCGGCGGCGTGATCAGCCAGATCGGCCATCGCGGCGGCAACGATTTCCACGCCGGCGTCTATGTCACCTGGGCGCCGACCTGGGCGCAAAGCGGCTACGACAACATCCACTATGCGAACCCGGCGTCGACCACGGCGGGTCAGCAGGCAGGCGACATCTACGCCAACCGCCGCAGGAACGAAGACTGGAGCACGGTTTACGACGCCTACATTTCGGGTCCGCTGATCAAGGACAAGCTGTTCTTCTACATCACGGCCGAGGCCCAGCACGACAGCAGCAAGGCCACTGGTTCGGTCGATTCGCCGTACTACAACTCGCACAGCAGCACTTCGCCCAAGTTCTACGGCAAGCTGGACTGGAACATCAACGACAGCAATGTTCTTGAAGCCACCTATGCCTCGAGCAAGGAAGAAGACCTCTCGAACAACGCCTACAACTACGACTACGGCACGAATACCCTCGGCAGCTACAAAGGCGTCAACAATCCGCTGTACTCGAGCAAGTTCGACATCGGCATCCTGAAGTACACCTCGTACATCACCGACAACCTCACGCTGAGCGTGCTGGCCGGCAAGATGAAGAGCACGTACTACAGCCAGCAAGTGGCCTATCCGGGCTTCGATGTGCTGCTGGCGGGCATATCGGGCGTCGCGAGCCAGAACCCGACCGTTCCGGGCACCGGCAACACGAACAACAACGCGCTCACCATCCCCTCTCCGGACCACAAGTCCACCGAGAACAACTTCCGTCTTGATCTCGACTGGAAGCTGGGCGATCACGACGTGAAGTTCGGTATCGACAACATGCGCAGCACGGACTTGAGCGACGGCAGCCAGAGTGCCGGTCCGGGGTATTACTGGATCTACGGCAGGGAAGGGTATAAGGGCTTCTCCAAGCCCACTCTGTCCTGCAATGCGTTGGGTCAGTGCGTTGACAACCCCATCAACTACCCCAACGGCGGCGCAGTGGGCACCGGCACCGATGCCTACAGCTACTATGTCGTGAAGCGGACGTATGGCGGCGTGGCCTCGTTCACGGTGGAGCAGAAGGCACAATACGTCGAGGACAACTGGCAGCTCACCCCGAACCTGCTGCTGAATCTCGGCCTGCGCAACGACCAGTTCACCAACTACAGCGCCGGCAACCAGCCCTACATTCGCCAGACCAAGCCGCAGTGGCAGCCGCGTCTGGGCTTCAGCTGGGACATCTTCGGCGACAGCAGCGCCAAGCTGTACGGCAACGCGGGGCGCTACTACCTCGCCCTGCCCACAGGCCTCGGCGTGCGCATGGCAGGCGCGAATGCCTACCTCAACGAGTACTACACCTATGCGTCGATCGACGGGAACGGCATTCCGCAGGGCCTGACCCAGGTGCACACGAGTGCGACGCCCTACTCGCCCGACGGCGAGTACGGCACGCCGAAGGATCCGAAGACGATTGCCGCCTCGGACCTGAAGCCGATGTACCAGGACGAGTACGTGCTGGGCTTCCAGAAGTCGCTCAACGCGTTCGGCCAGGCGCTGGTCTGGACCTCGCAGGCGACCTACTCGAGGATGAACAACATCATCGACGACACCGGCACGGTCACCGAGCCTGCCGACGCGGATCCGGTTGCGTTCCAGACGGACATCCTGGTCAACCCCGGGCGCAGCAACCAGGTGCGCTACCTGGCGACCGACGGCACCTACAAGACCTACACCTGGAACCCGCACACGGTGACAGGTGGATACGTCACGGGCTTCCCCGCGGCGTTCCGCAAGTACTACAGCCTGGAAGAGGCCCTCGAGCATCCGTGGGACGGCAAGTGGATGGGCAAGATCGACTACGTGTTCGCCAAGAGCTACGGCACCACGGAAGGCCCGACCTACTCGCCGCTCGGCCAGATCTCCAATGCCTCGGCTGCTGCGGGCGGCGGCCAGTCCTCCTCGATCAGCGAGGCGTGGGACTTCCCCGAGCTGATGCAGTACTCGAATGGCGAGCTGCCGAATTCGCATCGTCATACGCTGAAGGCCTACGGCACCTATGCGATCACCCCCGAGTGGCTGGTCAGTGGCCTGTACATCGTCCAGTCGGGCGCACCCATCACCTGCCTGGGTTCCTGGGGTCCCGACCAGATCGATGCGGAGGGTTATGGCGAGGCTTATCACTGGTGCAACGGCATGCCGTCGCCTCCGGGCAAGGCCGGTCGTACCCCATGGACCCACAAGCTCGACCTGTCCGTCAGCTACATCCCGGAATGGGCCGGCAAGCACCTGACCCTGCAGGTGCAGGTCCAGAACGTGTTCAACGAGCAGCACGACACGGCTTACGTCGTTACCCACGATGGTGCGGGTGGTGCGCCGGACACCATGTACAAGCTGCCGTATCCAGGTACGAATGGGCTTTTCGCCGTGGAGCAGCCGCGGTTCGCGGAGTTCAGCGTCAAGTACGACTGGTAAGCGACAACCGCTGCGCGATGCCGCCGCAAGCCGGCGGCGTCGCGCAGCGGAATGCAAGAGAACAAACACGGCCGCCGGGCAACCGGCGGCCGTGTTCGCTTCAGTACGACAACCGCTCCCGCAGCGGCTGCAACCATGCCATATATGGCGCGCTGTGCGCCGTATCGGCGCGGATGGGTTCGCGCACCTGCGCCGCGCTCGCCGTGCTGAGCACTTCACGCCGGGTCTGGTGGGGCGTGAGGCAGGCGGGATCGAACGGCAGCCCGCAGAAGGCGAGCAATCGGCGGATCTGCGCTTCGGGCTGCTGCACCAGGGCTTCGTAGGGGTAGTCGAGCATGTGCTGCGGATACCGCGCCAGCCAGAACGCGCTGAGGCGTTCGTAGTCGCGGTAATGCTCGGCCATCTCGGCCAGGTCGTAGCTGTAATGCACGCCATGCCGGAACAGATGGCGGTAGCAGGAGAAGCAGGTTTCCAGCGGGTCGCGGTGGCAGTGGATGATCCTCGCGCCGGGCAGCATCAGGCGGGCGGCGCCCAGCAGCGGCCAGTTGGTGACGTTCTTGTCGGTGAAGCGCAGACGTCGCTCGCGCCAGTGCGCGGTACGGGCGAGGTAGTCGCGACCCAGCCGGTGCCAGTCGGCCGCGGTGGCAGCGTTTGCCCACGCCGGGAAGGACTGGCCACGGCGACGCGATTCGTCCTCGATGACCTGGGGCAGGTCGGGAATTTCGTTGGCGCCCTCGACGTCGGGATGCGTGGCGAGAATATGCTCGATCAGGGTGGAACCCGAGCGCGGCATGCTGGCGATGAAGATGACTTCCCGACCCAACGCGGGATCCACCGGAGCAGGCAGAGCGGCGCTGAATACTTCCATGATGCTATCGATACACGCTCGCTCGGCAGCAGCATCCCATGCCACCTGGCGCCGCTTGGCCGCGTTTGCCTGGCACAGTGCTTCGAAGGCACGGGCGTAGTCGTGCTGGTCTTCCAGCGCACGGAACAGGCTGAAGCCGAGTATCACCTGCGTGTCGGGTGACAGGCCCGGTTGACGCAGGGCGCGGCGGATCAGGTCGATATCGGCAGGCCCCAGCGACTCTGTCTTGAGATTGGCCAGGCCGTGCCATGCTTCGGCGCACCCGGGTTGCTGGCGCAGCACGTGCCGGTACTCGGCCGAGGCGCGCGAAATGTCGCCCTGCATGGTGGCGATGTCGGCCACGCTGATGCGCGCGAGGATGTGGCCGCCGTCCAGCACCAGCGCACGATGCAACGCCCCGGCGGCATCTTCCAGCCTTGCCTGCTGCTTCAGCGCCTTGCCGAGGTTGTACCAGGACGCGGCCTGGCCTGGCGCCAGTTCGCAGGCACGGCGCAGATGCGCCAGCGCCTCATCCAACTTGCCTGCATCCTGCAGGGCGCAACCGAGGTACATCTGGATGCCTGCGTCGCCCGGACGCTGGGCGACCGCCTGGCGCAGCAAGCCGACGGCCTTGGCGCTGTCGCCGCGCATGAGGCAGGCGATGCCGTACAGGAATCGCGCATCGGCCGAATCCGGTTCGACGGCGAGCACCCGCGCGAGCACATCCTCGGCGAGATCAGGGCGTCTTTGGTTGAGCGCCCGTCCGGCGTCCGCGAGGAGTCGGCGTATCTCTGGCGAAGGCGGGAGCGGTGGAGGCATGGACCGGATCGATTGGGTGGCCGTGGCACTGCCCCGCATGCGGATACATGGGCCTGGTGCCGCTCAGTTCGGTGGCCGCATACCGGCCGAAACCCTGCCGATTGTCGCACGGGATGCTTCCTCGATCGGCCGCCCGTACCCGTGCGCGTACGTCGCAGGGTCTTTCGCCCCGTATCGCCGTTCCGGCTCCGCCAGCACATCCAGCGCGGAACTCACTCCCCCGGCAACTCGCAGCTCCGGTTGAAGTCCCCTATGCCGGCAACCAGCACCGCGACGGCCTCGCGCTCGGCCTCGGTGAGGTCCGGATTCCAGCAATCCATGATCAGCACCACGCGGGTGCTGTCGCTGCGGTTCCAGGCCTCGTGCTCGAAGGTGTCGTCGAACGTGACGCAGCGGCCTTCCTGCCATTCGTGGATCTCGCCGCCCACGTTCAACGCGCAGTCCGCGGGCACGATCAGCGGCAGATGGGTGACCAGCCGGGTATTGGTGACGCCGCGGTGCGGCAGGATGTGCGTGCCGGGCCTGAGCACGGAGAACAGCGTCTCCGGCCCGTGGTCGCGGATGCGCGACAGCGGCATGCGCTCGATCATGGCCGTGGTGCGGGGACAGGCTTCGCAATGCGCGTCGTAGCGCTGGCCGTGGCGATAGAAGAAATAGGCGTCCCACGCGGCACGCTGCGCCCCGGCCCCGTGCAGCATGCTGTCCAGTTGCTCCTGGGTATCCGCCCTGAGAAAAGCTTCCAGGCCTTCGGGCCTGTCGAGCACCGCGCACAGCTCGTCGCGAATCGCCGCGGTAGCCGCCTCCAGGGCTTCGAATTCCGGAAAACGCTGGCGCGGATAGTAGGTGCGGCTGGGGATGCCCGGGAAATACAGGAATTTCGGCTGCTGGCGCGGATCGGGCAGGTTTGCCGGCCGCTCGTGCAGGTAGATCGCCAGGCATTCCTCCACGCGGCGCATTTCCCCGCGGCCGTAGCGTTCGCGCAGCGGTTCCAGCAGGCCGTCGAACAACGCGTGCCGCCCGGCATCCACGTGGCGCATGGCGTGCTGTACCGCTACGCGGATGCCGGGTGCGGTGGTCGCGTCGCTGAGCCAGCGACCCTGCGCCTGCGCCGTGTTGATCGCGGCGAAATACGCCACCAGGGCCTCGTGCGACCGCCCGAGCTGCTCCATCGCCAGGCCCAGGCGCAGGCGGGCCAGGAAGTGCCCGGGCTGCAGTTCCAGGCAACGCCCCAGGCTGGATGCCGCGCCCTGCAGGTCGCCATTGGCCATCTGCACGGTGCCGAGCTGATGCATGATGTCGGCGTTGCCTGGTGCGGTCAGGGCCGCATGCTGCAACAGCGCCACAGCGCGCACCCCGTCGCCACGCTGGAAATGCCGTCCGGCGACGAACTGCAGCGCATCCACGTCATCGGGCATGGTTTCCAGCAACTGCACGAAGCACTGTTCGGCCAGGGACGCATCGCCCTGCCGCAGGCCGGCAAGGGCTTTTTCGCGCAGCGCCACGACGTGGCCTTGAGATTCGGTGTCCATGTTTCTTCCGCGATCGCTTGCCGTTGTGCGCTCGATACAGCGTTGAGGCTCCGCCGGTCCATGCAGATGCCGCAGGTATAATAAAGACGTTGCCGTCCATTTGACCCGCATCTTGCATGTACATGCAGGTGCACCGCGACCTGTCGTCCGATGCTGGATATCCCGATGAACCCGCGTTGGCAAGGCCTGACTCCCGCTACCGCCCAATGCGTCATGGCCGCCGGACAGGCACTGGATGCGGGACGGGCGGACGAGGCGGATCGTCACCTGGCCAAGGCGCTGGCGGCCCATCCCGACCATCCCGAAGTGCTGCGCATGAAAGCCGGCATCCTGAGCCTGCGCGGCCAGCATCCGGATGCCATCCGCGCCATGCAGCGCGCGCTGGACCAGCGCCCGCAGGATGCGCCGTCCTGGAACACGATGGGCTCGCTGCTGGGCGCCGCCGGCGATTACGAGGCGGCCGCCCGCATGCTGCGTCGCGCCTGCGAGCTGCGCCCGGACCTGGCGCTGGCCTGGTACAACCTCGGCGTGATGCTCACCAAATGCGTGCGCAACGACGAAGCGATCGGGGTTCTCCAGCGTGCGGTCGCGCTGTCGCCGGCCCATGTCGACGCACGCGCCCTGCTGGCCGACCTGCTGCGCACGCAGGGCAAGGTCGGGGAAGCCGTCGCCGAATACCGGCGGCTGCTCGCGGAGCAGCCGGCCGCGGGCATCGCATGGTGGGGCCTGGCCGACCTCAAGACGCACCAGCTGGACGAAAGCGACATCGCCCGCATGCGCGCCGCGCTGCAGCTCGGCGGAGTCAGCGAAAACGATCGCGTGAACATCGGCTTCGCCCTTGCGAAAGCCCTCGACGACGCCGGCCGCTACGCCGAGTCGCTGGACGCGCTGGCCGGCGCGAACGCCATCGTGCGGCGCTATCTTGCCTGGAGCGCGCCGGCCTTTTCGGCCAGCGTGGCGGCCATCTCCGACGCCTTCGACCCGCCACCCGCAGGCGCGCCCGGAGCACTCGGTCGCGAGGCGATCTTTGTCGTCAGCCTGCCGCGCTCCGGCTCCACCCTGATCGAACAGATCCTTGCCGCGCATTCCTCGGTGGAAGGCGCCGGCGAGCTGCCGGACCTGCCGCAGGTGATCGCCGAGGAATCGCGCCGGCGCGGCAAGCCGTTCCCGCAATGGGTGGGCGAGATGCAGCCGGCGGACTGGGCGGCCCTGGGAGAACGCTATCTCGAACGCACCGCGCGCTGGCGCCGCGAGCGCCCCCGCTTCATCGACAAGTTGCCCAACAACTGGATGTACATCGGCGCGATCCTCGCCATGCTGCCGGGCGCGCGCATCGTGGTGTGCCGGCGCGACCCGTTGGAGACCTGCTTCTCCTGTTACCGCCAGAAGCTGGATGCCAACAACGGCTACGCCCGCAACTTCGAGGATCTCGCCGCGTTCTGGCGCGACTTCGATCGCAGCGTGACGCGCAGCGCCGCCCTGCATCCCGAGTCCGTGCGCGAAAACGGCTACGAGGCGCTGGTGGCGGACCCGCAGGCGCAGATCCGCGAATTGCTGGCGTTCTGCCAGCTCCCGTTCGAGGAAGCCTGCCTGCACTTCCACGAGAACAAGCGCGAAGTGCGCTCGCCCAGCGCCACCCAGGTACGCCAGCCGTTGCGGCGCGACACCGCGCGCTCGTCGCGCTACGGCTCCCTGCTCGATCCGCTGCGCAAGGCGCTCGGTCTTCCCGCCTACGCCCCATGACGCCTGCCGCCGCCCACCCCTGGCAACGCGAATTCGACGCGCTGGCGCACGCTCCGGAGGCGGACTGGCTGCAACAGGCACGCTCCTGGATGTTGCAGGGCGAACTCGATGCCGCGCTGGCGGCATTTTCCGAGGCATCCCGCCGTTTCCCGGACTCGGTGGATGCCTGCCTGGGCGTGGCCGGCGTGCGCTGGCAACGAGGCGAACGGCAGGATGCCGAGGCCGTTTTGCGCAGCCGCCTGGCCACGTACCCCGGCGACAGCGCCGCCACCTTCCTGCTGGTGCAGTTCCTGCGCGAGCAGGGGCGCCTCCACGCGGCGGCCGAGGCCATGCGCCGCCTGTTCGAGCACGGCTCGCAGGATGCGGAGACAACGATCCGCGCGGTGGAGATGCTCGACGACTACGCGCTGCCGCAAGCCGCCTTCGCCATCTGCGAGACGGCCATCGCCGCCGGAACGGACGATGCGCGGCTGCACGCATATGCCGGCATGTTCGCCACCCAGCTCGGCCGGTTCGACCACGCGCGCGAGCGCTACCGCCACGCTCTTGACCATCACCCCGACGCGGTGAACTGGAACATCCCGCTCGGCCTCGCCGGCCTGCAGCGTTATGCCGACGCGCAGCATCCGGACCTGACCTTGTTCCGGGAGATACTGCAGCGTCCGGCACTGGACCAGCACACGCGCGTCAGCACCTTGTTCGCCCTGGGCAAGGCCCATGACGACCTAGGCCAGTACGCCGAGGCTGCAGCGACACTGCGGCAAGCGAATGCCGGCGCACATGCCTCGAGCCAGTGGTCGCGCAAACGCTGGAAACGCAGCATCGACGGCAGGCTCGCCGCACCGGCCAGCGCAATGTCCTTGCCGGGCCCGACAGACTGGACGCCGATCTTCATCGTCGGCGTGCCGCGTTCCGGCACCACGCTGCTGGCGGAACGGCTGGCGGCGCATGCCGGCGTCTGCAATCGCGGCGAACTGGGCTGGCTGGAGGTGGCGGCACTGCGGCTGGAACGCACGCCGCATCCGCCCCGGGCCGCGCTGGAAGAGTGTGCGGCATTCTATGCGGCCCAGCTCCGCCAGGACGACGAGACGGGAGCACGCTGCTTCATCGACAAGCAGCCGATGAACCTGTTGCGCGTCGACCTGATCATGCAGTTGTGGGCGAACGCACGCGTGCTGCTGTGCACGCGCGATGCGCGCGACACCGCGCTGTCGCTGTGGTCGCAGTCATTCCGCGATGCGGCGCACGACTACGCCTGCGACTTCGCGGATATCGCGGCCGTGATCCACGGCTGCAGGCGCCTGGGCGCGCACTGGCTGGCGCGTTACCCGCAATCGGTGCGCACTGTCCGCTACGAGGAGCTGGTCAGCGATCCCGCCGCCACCATCGCCGCGTTGCTGCCATGGCTCGGCCTTTCGCCCTCGCCCGCCCCTGCAACCACCCGGGTGGGCGGCGACATCCGCACGGCCAGTGCATGGCAGGCGCGGCAACCCGTGCATGCGCGCTCGGTCGGCCGGTGGCGCCACTACGCACCCTACGTGCCGGAACTGCTGCAGCTGCCGGAACACTGACGGCGCAGCAAGGGTGGCGCGTCTTCAAGCGGGCGCGTCGGCCGAATAGCCCCAGTGCCTCAGCATGGGCTCCAGTATGGGCAGCACCGGCTCGAAATGGCTGCGGTACTTGTGCCAGCGAGCCATGCCGCGGCGGTTCACCGGTTCGATCACCTGGGAGTAGCTCGGCGTGGCGATGTAGGCCTTGCCGCGCGCGTGGCTATCGAAATGTAGCATCGGCGAAGCGTCCGCCAGGTCCAGGAACCGGCCGATGCGCCCGGTCTGCAGCGCCACGTCCGCCACCAGGTCCTCGTAACGCGAGATCATCACCGACGGCTGCAGCAGGGCCGCCTCGTCGATCCACTTGGCCATGGTCTCCACGTAAGCGTGCGCCAGCCGCTCCAGCGTGCTGCAGGCCGCCGCCAGGCTGCTCGAGCGAAAGCTCTGCATGTAGCAGCTCAGGACCACGTCGCAGGGGTGGCGCAGCGCAAGGATGATCTTCGCCTCGGGAAACAGGCGGTGGATCATCGGCAACCAGTGCATGTTCAGCGGATTCTTGTCGACCACCCGGACGCCCGGCTGCCGCGAAACACGCTCATCCACCATCGCGTAGTAGCGCTTGCGCAGTTCGTCGCAATCGAACTGCCGCAACACGCCGAGATCTTCGAGGATGCGCGAATCATGCTTGCGCAGGATGTCGGCGAGGCGATTGAAGAACGGATTCTCGTCCATCGACTGCAGGTCCGGATGGGCGTCCAGCATCTGCTCCAGCAGCGTGGTGCCCGAGCGCGGGAAGCCCACCACGAAGACCGGCGAGTCGCGCCCCTCCGGGGCGATCAACCGCGGCCAGCGCGCGTATTGTTCGGCCGAAACTCCCAGCGTCTGCAGCGGCAACGCCTTCGCATCCGGTGCGAAATATTCCGGCGAATCGAACTGCCGCTCCTTGGCCTCCAGACGATGGGCCACATGCAGGGCGTACATGGCCGCGTCGGTTTCACCCAGCTTGTCGTGGACCGCGGCGAGCTGGAAGTAGTGGGCATAATCGTCCTCGCCCTGCGGCCCGCAACGCTCCAGCATCTGCTTCGCCGCGGCCGCATCCCTTTTCCGAAGTGCCAACGCGGCCAACAGATGCGTCGCTTCGTTGCGTTGGGCCTCCGTCGATTCCGCCATCGCGCGCAGCACCGGTTCCGCCATGGCCTCGGCGTCCGCCAATCGATTGAATCGCTCGTACTGGGTCGCCAGCAGCAGCCTGGCTTCGAGGTTTTCCGGCTGCCGCGACAGCAGGTCCTCCAGCAGTTCCGCGGCATCGAGCACATCGTTCCGCAGCGTCAGCACTTGGGCGAGGCTCAACTGCAACCCGTCGTCATCCAGCGGCGTCCAGGACCGCCACGGTGCGAGCAGTTCCCTGGCGCCCTCGAGATCCTGGCTCAGGCAGCAGGCCCGTGCGGCGTGGATCCGCGTCTCCGGGATATCGTGCCCCAGCACGAGGGCGTCCAGCAGCATCTCGCGCGCCGCCAGCGGTTCGCGCAACTCGATCAACAGCTGCCCGAACTGGCTTTTGGCCTGCGCATTCGCGGGATCCAGCGCGACCGCCTTCGAATAGGCCGCACGGGCGTCCTGCATCGCTCCCGTTTCGCCCAGCGCCGTGGCGTAGTTGTTCCAGTGCACGCTGTTCGCGGGAAACAGCCTGACCAGTTCGGCATGGATGGATACCGCTTCCGGCAGGCGCCGCTGGGTCTGCAGACTCATGGCCAGCAGCAGCAGCAGATCCTCGTTCCCCGGAAGCTCCAGCAGGGCGGCGCGCGACCATTGCTCCGCCTGCGCCGCCCGGCCCGTCTTCAGCGCGACCACGATCTGGGAAATGACGTCGGTATTCATCGCGTCCAATAGAAAATGGGCCGCGTGATTTCCACGCGGCCCATCAAGACTAGCATCTGAACCAACGATCAGAACTTGACCGTCACGCGGGCCCAGAAGTAACGGCCCATCAGGTCGAACGTGCTGGGATCGGTGTTGGCGTTGAGCGTATTGTTCGCATACAACATCGGCGGGGCACGGTCGAACAGGTTGTTCACGCCAAAGTCCACGCGGGTCTTCAACGGCTCGATGTTGTAGCCCAGCGACACATCGTTGTAGATGGTCGAACCGTAGTGCAGGATCGTGGTCGCCGGCGCCCCCTGAACCGGGCTGGTCGCCTCATCCGGATTGGCGGAGCCGTTCCGGAACGCACCGATGTAGCGCATGCGCCACTCGGCACTCCAGTTGCCGAACTGCCAGTCCACGAAGCCCTGCGCGCGCCAGCGCGGGAACGTGCAAACGCCCACGTTGTCCGGACAGGCGGCCGCCTGCGCGGAGCCGTAGGGCAGCAGATGCCCCGCATTGTTGTAGGTGATGTTGCCGCCGATGCCGGGCGCCGTCTGCTGGGTGTAGTACTTCAGATAGGTGGCGTTGACGCCGACGACGAACTGGCCGAAGGAGAACTGCGGCAGTTTGTAGTTGGCGGACCAGTCGATGCCGCCGGTGCTCAGGCTGCCCAGGTTGCCCACCGGCTCGACCGTGGACTGCAGCAACTGACCCTGGTTGGGACCGGGATTCGGATTGCGGTGGATGTACTGGCAGTACAGGGTCGAGCCGCCGGCGCACAGGTTGAGCAGGCTCTGCAGGCCCACCGCCGTGATGGTGTCGTTCAGGTACAGATGCCAGACGTCGAGCGTGGTGGACAAGCCCGGCACATACGACGGGCTGTAGACCAGGCCCACGTCGAAGGTCTTGCCATGCTCAGGCTTGACGTCGAACCCGGCCACCCGCGAACCCTGCGTGATCGTGGACGCCTGCTGCCCCGATTGCACGTAGGTGTTCACGAACGAGCCGTCGGTGGGTACGTTCTGGCAGGCCAGGGCCATCGGCGAACCGGCGGGCGCACCGGTATAGCCGGTACACGGGTCGGTATGGATCAGCGGCGCATCGGAACCCGAGTTGTACAGTTCGCCCAGCGTGGGTGCACGGAACACCTGCTCCATCGTGCCGCGCAGCAGCAGGTCGTCGATCGGCTTGTACTCAAGCGCGAACTTGAAGTTGTTCGTGCTGCCGAAATTGCCGATACGCGAATAGCGGTCGCCAACGATGAGGTTCAGCGACTTCACGCCCGGCAGGTTGGCCAGCACCGGGATGAAGCTCTCGGCATAGACTTCCTTGGTGGTGTAGCCGCCTTGCACCGCGCTGAGGCACTGGCTTCCAAGGATGCAGCTGCCGGTCGTGGGATCGACCACCAGCTGTGGCGCCGGGACGTTGTGCTGGTAGTCCTTGCGGTACTCCGCCCCCACCGCCAACTGCACGGCGCCGGCAGGCAGGTCGAACAGCTCACCGTTCATGCCGGCGTGCCAGGTCCGCTCGAGCTGGTAGACATTGCTGGGGGCCGAAGCCGCCGCAGCCTTGAGCGCCGCGATGCTGCCCGGTGCATTGATGTCGAACGGATTGAACTGGCAGGCGACCGCGCTGACGCCGCTGGGGCAGATCGCCACGCCATCGGGACCCATCGTGGAGGAGCCCGTATAAAGCTCGTTCTGGTTGGCCAGGCCACCGGTCGTGGTGACGACGCTCTCGTGGCCGAAGTTGAAGCCCACGTCCCAATTCCAGTTACGGTCGAAGACCGTGAAGTCGCCCTTGAAGCCGGTATTGATTTGCGCATCCGTACGGCCGACTGCCGCCGTGCGGAAACCGGCCGAGGTCAGGCGCGTGCGAAAGCTGTTGCCGGTGGAGCCGAAGCTGGTGCCGAACGGGCCGACGCCGAACTGGTTGAACGCGTTGTCCTTCGCAATCGTGGCGCCCGTCGTATCGGTGCCGAACAAGGCAGATGCCAGCTGGAAGTTGGACGAAGTCTTCTGGTAGATCGCGTCCACATAGGCCGTCACGTGATCGCCGAGGCGATACTCGCCCCGCAGAAAGCCGCCGGTGCGTTCCTGGGGCGTCATGTCCAGATTGACGCCCGCGTAGTTGTACTTGTCCGAGTTGGTGTAGCAATGGTAATTCGCGGGGGTAACGACCTGGCTGTTGCCGCCCGGATTCAGCGTAATGGCTTTATTGGCGCAGTTGCTGAAAGCGTCGGTAATAGGCCCGGACTTCGGCAGTTGGATGCGACCGTACGGGCCGGACGACGAACCGCCGATATAGGCGTTGCGGGCGCCGTTCGTGGTCTGGGAAAGGCTGAGGGCACTCCTGGAGAACGAGCGGTTGGACGCCAGTACGCCGTCCTGCTTGCTGTACGAGATGCCGGCCATGATGCTGCCCTTGTCGGACGTCTGGCCGAACGTGAACGAGTAACCCTGCTGGCCGCCGTCGTTCTGGTCGGACTCGCCGACGTTGGCGGTGAACGTTGCGCCTTGATAGTCCTTGCGCAGGATGAAGTTCACCACGCCGCCGATGGCATCGGAGCCATAGGTAGCCGAAGCACCGGAAGGCAGCACTTCGATGCGCTCGATCGCATCGGCCGGAATGGCGTTGGGATCCTTGCTCAGCAGGCGCTGGCCATCGACCAGGATCAGGGTGCGCTTGGAGCCGAGACCGCGCAGGTTGATGCTGGACTGGCCGGTGCCGCCGCCGTTGTTGACCTGCGGATTGACGTTGCCGCCGGTCATCGCCGGCAGCTGCTGCACCAGATCGCCCAAGGTCAGTTTGCCGGTGGCCTGGATCTGCGCGCGGTCGATGGTGACGACCGGATTGGACGTTTCGACGTCGACGCGGCGAATCAGCGAACCGGTAACCACCACGGTCTGCAGCTGCTTGGCCTTCTGTTCAGTGGGCTGGCCGCCCTGCTGGCTGTTGGCGTCTTGCGCGAACGCCATGGTGCTGGTGCCCATGGCGACGACGGCACCCAGCGAAAGCGCCAGGCGGACGGATGAGGAAAGCTTCGAAACCCCGAGTTTCATGAGTGACACCCTCCGAATAGATTCTTGATCTGGCCGGTGGCAGCAGCCCCGGCCTTCTGATTTGCCCACCGCATCGCGGCGCTCCGTCACTGGCCGCGATCATCCATGGGTAAAGGTGCGTCAACGCAAACGGCTGGGAACGCCAACCTGGCAGTGGGCCGTGGATCCGGGACGGTAGATCCGGTTGGTCGAACGATTAACCATCGACATCAGGTTTCACATTGAGGCATGCGGATTTGATACGCCCGCTTTACATTTTGTCAACGAACTCATATTCGCAATTAATTACGACAAGGCAGCAATAAAAAACGAATTGCAGTCATTGAAAACGGGAAAATCCACATAAATCAGCAATCAGGACTTGCGCAATATTTTTCGTTTCCGAATGTTGGCGTATCGGCGAGCCTGAACGCCACCCGTCTTGCCCAAGGCACCGGTAAGGGATCGCCTTGAGTTTCACGCGTGATCGACGCTCAAGCCGGAGTGCTGCATCGCAGCACGCGCGGCTGCTGGCCGCCATCGCAGCCGGAAGTTGCCCTGGCATGCCGGTAGCGGGGTTTCGAATCCCGGGCCTTGATGCGGGGGCGGACGCCAGCGGTCGCCCCGCCCGCAGCACGCAGGGGCATGCATTCCGCCCCGTGATGGCTGCAGCAGAGACGACCGCGTCGAGTTTCTTCGCCCTCAGTCCCCGTCTTCGTCGAACCGCAGGTGCTTCACGCTCCTGCCGTTGCGACGGACCAGCTTGAGCGCCTCGATGCCCACGCGGATGTGCGCCTCCACGTAGGTCTCGGTGACCGTGCGGTCGCTGGCTTCGGTCTTCACGCCCTCGGGGATCATCGGCTGGTCGGAGACCAGCAGCAGGGCGCCGCAGGGGATCTCGTTGGCGAAGCCGGCGGCGAAGATGGTGGCGGTCTCCATGTCCACCGCCATGCAGCGGGTGCGCCGGAGGTAGGACTTGAACTGGTCGTCGTGTTCCCAGACGCGGCGGTTGGTGGTGTAGACGGTGCCGGTCCAGTAGTCGTGGCCGAGGTCGCGGATCATGGTGGAGACGGCGCGCTGCAACTGGAATGCCGGCAGCGCCGGCACTTCGGGCGGCAGGTAGTCGCCGCTGGTGCCCTCGCCGCGGATCGCGGCGATCGGCAGGATCAGGTCGCCGATCCGGTTTTTCCTCTTGACCCCGCCGCACTTGCCCAGGAACAGCGCCGCCCTGGGCGCGATCGCGCCGAGCAGGTCCATCACGGTGGCGGCGTTGGGGCTGCCCATGCCGAAGTTGATCAAGGTGATGCCGTCCGCCGTGGCATTCGGCATGGGCCGGTCGCGCCCTCGCACTTCCACGCCATGCCATTCGGCGAACAAGTCCACATAGTGGCCGAAGTTCGTCAGCAGGATGTGCTGACCGAACTGCTCCAGCGGCGTGCCGGTGTAGCGCGGCAACCAGTTGGCGACGATTTCCTGTTTTTCTTTCATGTGTTGCTGCCTTGTCCGTTGCTGCCTCCGCCTGCGCGGAGGATGCCGGCGACGCCACGCCGGCGGGGTCCTCGGGGTCGGGCGCCATTATGAATGCATGGGACGGCGACTCGCTGCCCGGCATCGGGGCCCGGCGCATGCTATGTTCTGGGCGTCATTTGAGGGGGTGACACATGCGCATGGGGCTGACCATGGATGCGGCCTGCGACCTGCCGCAGGCGTTCGTGGAGGAACACCGCATCTCGGTGCTTCCGATCACCGTGAAGGTGGACGGCGAGACGTTCCTGGACGACCGCGACCCGGCGGAGATCCGGCGCTTCATCGACCGCCGCCTCGGCAACCGCAGCCACTCGGCGGAAACCGAGCCCACCTCGGTGGAGGAGGTGCAGCGGATGTTCCTGCAGCACCAGGCGCTGGAACAGGACTGCGCGTTCTGCCTCACCATCACCGCCACCCGCAGCCCGATCCACGACAACGTGGTGCGCGCCAGCTTCGCGATACTGCGCGGCTACCGCGAGGTGCGCGAGCCGGCCGGCATTCCCGGGCCGTTCCTGATGCGGGTGATCGACACGCGCAACATCTTCGCGGGCGCGGCGCCGGTGGTGTTCGAGGCGGCCCGGCTGATCGCGGCGAACGAGGCGCCCGCCACGATCCGCGAACGGCTCAACCACATCGCCCACAACAGCTACGGCTACATGCTGCCGCGCGACCTGTACTACCTGCGCGCCCGCGCCAAGAAGAAGAACGACCGCAGCGTGGGGCTGTTCAGCGCCATGCTGGGCTCGGCGCTGGACATCAAGCCCATCCTGCGCTGCTTCCGCGGCGAGACCGGCCCGGTGGGCAAGGCGCGCGGCTTCGAGCAGGGCGCGCAGCAGCTGTTCGACTACGCCGCCGCCCGCGTGCGCGCCGGCCTGCTGGTGCCGGTGGTATGCCTGAGCTACGGCGGCGACGTCGACGTGCTTTCGCACCTGCCCGGCCATGCCGGCCTGCGCGTGGCCTGCGAGGAATGCGGCGTCGCGCTGCTGGAGGCGCCGATGAGCATCACCGGCATGGTCAACGTGGGCGAAGGCGCGGTGACCCTGGGCTTTGCCGCCGAGGAACACGAGGCCGTATTCTGAGCCTTGCTCCCCGCGTGGTCGTGGAACGAACGATGCCGCGTCTGCCCGCCCTGTCCTTCCTGCTCGCCTTGGCGGGCGCAGGCCTGTGCGCGCCGGCGCACGCGCAGACGGTGTACAAGTGCGCGGGAGCGCACGGCGAGGCCAGCTACCAGTCCACGCCCTGCCCCGGCGCGCAGGGCCAGCGGCCAATCGCCCTGGACGTGGCGCCGCCGTCGTCCCCGCCCTACCTCCCGCCCGCGCCCGGCAGCAGCGCGCCACCTGTCGTCGCGGCCGCAACGCCGCCACCTCCACCGCCGGCCGCCCCGGTGCCCGTGCTGTACCAGTGCGTGCGCGCCACCGACGGCAAGACCTATACCAGCGCCACCGGCGACCCGCCCGGCTATTACGCGCCGCTGGGCATCGTCGGCGTGCCGACTTCGCTGGCGCAGCAGTACAACGCGGCGAACCGCATGGGCCGCGAGCCGCCCAACGCCGCGATGGTCTCCAGCTATTACACCTGGGTGCGGGACCGCTGCCGCGCCATGAGCCCGCAGGAAGTGTGCGAGGCGCTGCGCAAGGACTGGACCGAGAACGAGCACAAGCTGGGTCGCGCGTTCAAGAGCGACCAGCCCCCGCTGCTGCGGCGCGAAGCCGAGCTGCGTGCGCAGCTGCAGGGTTGCGGCGGCCCGTGAACGGGGATCAGAACCCGTAGTTGAGGAAGCCGCCGTCCACGCCCAGCACCTGGCCGGTGATGTAGCTGGCGGCGGGCAGGCACAGGAAGGCGATCGCCGCGGCCACTTCCTCCGGCTCGCCGATGCGGCGCAGCGGCGTGCGCTCCAGCACTTCCTCCAGGTAATCCTCGTCGGCCAGCGCCGTATCGGTGCGCTGGGTGCGGATGTACCACGGCGCCACCGCGTTGACGCGGATGCCGTCCACTGCCCACTCCGCGGCGAGGTTGCGGGTGAGCTGGTGCAACGCGGCCTTGCTCATGCCGTAGGGCGCGCCGGTGCGCACATGGGTGATGCCGGACACCGAGCCCACGTTGACGATGGCCGCGTTCGCGTGCTGCACCAGCTGCGGATGCGCCAGCCGGCACATCTCGAACGCCGCGAACAGGTTCAGCTCGAAGATTTCCCGGTAGTCGTCGCCGTACTCCAGCACCGGCCTGGGTACGTTGCCGCCGGCATTGTTGACCAGCAGCGACAGCGGCAGGCCCAGGTCGGCCACCCAGTCGAACACCGCGAGCCGGTCCTCCGCGTCGGCGAGGTCGGCGCCGAAGGCGAACACTTCGATGCCTTCGTGGTCGTCGGCCAGCTCCACCCGCACCTGTTCGAGGTAATCCTCGTCGCGCGCCACCAGCAGCACGTTCGCGCCCCGCCCGGCCAGCTCGCGCGCGGCGGCGTAGCCGATGCCCTTGCTGGCGCCGGTGATCAGGGCGGTATGGCCGTGCAGCTGCCAGGCGTCGATGCGGCTGTTCATGGGCTGAGCTTACACGATGGCCTTGCCGCCGGGCCCGTGCGGCGGGACACTCGGCGCCGGCATTCCCGCGAGGTCCGCACGATGAAAGCACCCCTGCCGCTGCTGTGCCTGCTGGCCCTCGCCGGCTGCTCCGGGAAGTCGCCCACGCCGACCGCGGTCGCGCAGCCGGCGGCCGCGGCCAGCAGCCGCGTCGCCACGCCGTGGGATGCGATGAAGGCGGACGAGCAGCGGGCGAAGGACGTGCAGAAGATCGCGGACAAGCAGGCCGAGGAACAGCGCAGGCAGATCGAGGCGCAGACCCAGTAACCCTGCCCGCGTTTGGACGTCTCGACGTCCACATGGCTTGCCAGCCGCCGGGTTTGCCGGCATCTTTCCGGCATGCCCGCCGACGCCAACCCACTCCCCGTACCGCCGCTGCTGGAGATAACCGCCGCCACCGTGCTGCGCGGCGGCCAGCCGGTGCTGGACCGTTTCAGCCTGCGCCTGGACGCCGGCTGCCACACCGCCATCCTCGGCGCGAATGGCGCGGGCAAGTCCACGCTGGTGCAACTGATCGCGCGCCAGGTCTACCCGCTGGCGCCGGACGACGGCCGCAGCCCGGTGCGCGTGTTCGGCCGCGCGCACTGGAACGTGGCGGAGCTGCGCGGCTTGCTGGGCATCGTCTCGCCGGCCGTGCAGAGCGACTACACCAGCGAGGAGCCGCTGGAGGTGTTCGATGCGGTGGTCTCCGGCTTCTTCGCCGCGCGCGGGCTGTGGCGGGACCACGCGGTCAGCGACGAGATGCGCGCACGCGCGCACGCGGCGCTGGAGCAGCTGGGCGCCAGCCATCTGGTCGGCCGCGCGATGGCCAGCCTGTCCACCGGCGAGGCGCGCCGCGTGCTGATCGCGCGCGCCCTGGTGCACCGCCCGCGCGCACTGCTGCTGGACGAACCCTGCGCGGGACTGGATCTCGCCAGCCGTCGCCGCTTCCTGGAAAGCCTGCGCACGCTGGCGCGCGGCGGCACCACGCTGCTGCTGGTGACCCATCACGTGGAGGAAATCATCCCCGAGATCGGCCAGGTGCTGCTGCTCAAGGACGGCCGCGTGCTGCGCCAGGGCGACAAGGCCGCCACGCTCACCGACGAGGCGCTGGGCGTAGCGTTCGGCATGCCGATACGCGTGTCGCGGCAGGGCGAGTGGTACCACGCCGCGATCGACTGAACTCCGGCGCGCCGCTCAGTGCGGCGAGCAGAAACAATACGCGTAGACGTTCGGCGTGCCGGCCCTGGCGTCCCGCAGCAGCGACAGCTCCGGCGCCAGCGCATGGATCTGCGCGAACCACGGCGGCAGCCGCACGCCCCAGGCCTGCAGCAGTTCCACGCCGGCGCTCTGGCTGAAGCCGACCATGAAGCGCTCGAACGCGCCCAGCGCCGCCTGCTGGTAGCGCACCGGGTACTTCCCGCCCAGCTTGGCGAGGCCGGCGGCCTCGGTCACCGCATCGCCCAGGCCGCCGAGCTGGTCGACCAGGCCGCGTTCGCGCGCCTGGCTGCCGGTCCACACGCGGCCCTGGGCGATCGCGTCGATGTCGGCGTAGCTCTTGCCGCGCGCCTTGGCCACGCCGCCCACGAAGTCGCGGTAGCCCTTGTCGATGATCGCCTGGATCACCGCGCCGACCTTGGGGTCCAGCGGACGGCTGATGTCGAACGCGCCGGCCATCGGCCCGGTGGCCACGCCGTCGCTGGTGATGCCCAGCTTGGCCAGCGTGTTCGGCACCGTGTAGTACATGCCGAAGATGCCGATCGAGCCGGTGATGGTGTTCGGCTCCGCAAAGATGCGGTTCGCGTTCATCGAGATCCAGTAGCCGCCGCTGGCGGCCACGTCGCCCATCGAGACCACCACCGGAATGCCGGCCTCGCGGGTGAGTTCCACCTCGCGGCGGATCTGCTCGGCGGCATACACCTCGCCGCCGGGCGAATCCACGCGCAGCACCAGCGCCTTGGTGCGCTTGTCCTCGCGCGCGGCGCGGACCAGCGCGGCGGTGGACTCGCCGCCGATCGAACCCGGCGGCCGCTTGCCCCCGGCGATCTCGCCCTCGGCCACCACCACGGTCACGCCCGGCGTGAGCAGATCGCCGCCCGTCGGCAGGTCGGCGACGTAATGCTGCAGGTCCACCGAGCGGAAGCCGTGGCCGTTCTTCGCGGCGGGCACGCCCTGCTTGCGCAGCATCGCGATCAGCTCGGCGCGGGTGGCGGTGCCGTCGATCAGGTGTTCGTCCAGCGCCAGCCTGGCGAGGTCGCCCTGGGTGCCGGCGATGGCCTGCGGCAGGTTGTCGATGTCGGCGCGCAGCTTCGCCGGATCGAGCTTGCGCAGCTTCGCCGCCTCGGCCAGGTATTCGTCCCACAGGCCGCCCATCCAGTAGCCGTCCGCTTCCTTCGAGGCGGGCGAGGCGTGGTCGAGGATGTACGGTTCGGCCGCGCTCTTGAACTGGCCGACGCGGAACAGGTGCACGTCCACGCCCAGCTTGTCCAGCAGGCCCTTGTAGAACAGCCGGTAGTTCGCGAGGCCGGTCAGCATCAGGCTGCCCTGCGGATCGAGCAGCACGCTGTCGGCGTGGGCGGCGAGGTAGTACTGGCCCTGGTCCAGGTTCGCCGCCCAGGCGATCACCGGCTTGCCGGTGGCGCGGAAGCGGTCCAGCGCCGCGCCCACCTCGCGCAACGCGGCGAAACCGCCGGCGTGCAGTTCGTCGGGCAGCAGCAGGATGCGGGTGATGCGCTTGTCGCGCGCGGCGCCGTCGATCGCGCCCACCAGGTCGCGCAGCTGCACCTGTTCGCTCTTGCCGCCGGACAGGCGCGCCAGCGCGCGCTGCAGCGGATCGATGCTGTACTGCTCGACCAGTTGCCCCTGCGGCTGCAGCACCAGCACGCTGTCGTCCGCCACGGTGCGCGACGCGCGGCTGGCGGCGATGCCGCCCGCGATCAGCACCAGCACGATCAGCAACACGAAGAAGAACGCCGCGTTGATGATGACCAGCCGCACCACGTTGATGCCGCGGCCGATGCCGCACAGCACCGCCCAGAAACCGTTCCGGCGCGGCGGCGTGGGCGAAGGCGAAGGACGGGACGGCATGGGCGGAGGCGACATCGACGGGTTTTCCGGGAGGGATTCGCGCTAGCGTAGCCGTTCGGGCGGCATCACGTCATGCCGGGAGCGACCGGCACCGGCGCCTCCGGCGCGACGTCGGCATGCCGCCGCCAGCGCTCGCGCCAGGCGCTGCGCCAGAAGCGCACGAACAGCATCAGCGCCGCCACGCTGAGGCCCGCGATCAGGCCCATCCACATGCCGCGCGCGCCGAGACCATGGTGGAATGCCAGCCACCAGCCCACCGGCATGCCCACGCCCCAGTAGGCGAACAGGGTGATCGCCATCGGTGCACGGGTGTCCTTGAGTCCGCGCAACGCGCCGTTCGCAGCCACCTGGATGCCGTCGGAAAACTGGAACAGCCCGGCCAGCACGATCAACTGCGACGCCAGCGCGATCACCGTGGCGTCGTGCGTGTAAAGCATCGCGATGTAGTGCGGCAGCGCCAGCATCACCGAGGCCGACACCAGCTGGGTCGCCAGGGTGAGGCCGATGCCGCAGAAGCCGGCGTAGCGCACGCCGCGCGCGTCGCCGCGCCCCACCGCGTTGCCCACCCGCACGGTGATCGCCATCGCCAGTCCCAGCGGCACCATGAAGAACAGCGTGGCCACGTTCAGCGCCACCTGGTGGCTGGCGATCACGTCCTCGCCCAGCGTGCTGATGATCAGCGCGGTGGCCACGAACAGCCCGCCCTCGGCCAGCAGGGTCACCGCCATCGGCCCGCCCACGTACAGCAAGGCGCCGATGCGCCGCCAGTCCGGCCACTCGAAACGCTCGAACAGGTTCAGGCCGCGGTAGTTGCGGTGCTTCGTCACGTACACCGCGAAGCCCAGCATCTCCAGCCACAGCACCGTGGCGGTGGCGACGCCGCAACCGTGCGCGCCCTGCGGCGGGATGCCCAGCTTGCCGAACATCAGCACGTAGCCCAGCGGAATCAGCAGCAACAGGCCGCCGAAGCCGAAGTACATCGACGGCCGCGTCAGCGACAGCCCCTCGGAAAGCCCGCGCAGCGCGAAATAGCAGGTCAGCGCGGGCGCGCCCCAGCTGATCGCGTACAGGAAGCGCTCCACGTCGTGGCGCAGGCTGGGCGCCACCCCGATCAGGTCGATCAGCGGCCCCGCGTGGCGCACCGCGAACCACAGCAGCACCCCCATGCCCAGCGCCAGCCACAGCGCCTGGCGGAACACGCCGCCCACCTCGCCGCGCCGCCGGGCGCCATCCAGCTGCGCCACCGACGGCGGCACCGCCATCATCACGCCGATGCCGCTGACGATCGCCAGCGACCACAGGCTGGCGCCCACCGCCACCGCGCCCAGCACATGCGCGCTCACGTGGCCGGCCAGCACCGCGTCGATCACGTTGCTGCCGACCGCGGCCAGCTGCGCCAGGATCAGCGGAAGGGCGAGGCGCACGGTGGCGCCGATCTCGTGCCGCACGCGGGCACGTTCGGGGCGGAACGGGTTCATCGAAAGACTCCGGGGGGCGGCCATTCTAGCGGACCGGGCTGCCGGCCATCGCCTGCTGTGCCAAGATCGCCCGCTGCGACGCCGAGAGCCTGTCCATGACCGCCAAGGGACCCGCGATGAAATCCCTGTCCAGCCACGAAGGGCTGCACTGCGCCAACTGCGGCACGCCGCTGGCCGGCGAGTACTGCCACGAGTGCGGGCAATCCATGCACAGCGTGCTCAAGCCGATGCACCACATGACCGAGGAGGCGGTGGAGACGCTGCTGCACATCGACAGCCGCATCCTGCGCACGCTGCCGGCGCTGTTCCTCAAGCCCGGCTTCCTCACCCTGGAGTACTTCGCCGGCCGGCGCATGCGCTACATCGCGCCGTTCCGGCTGATGTTCGTGCTGTGCCTGCTGAACTTCTTCGTGCTGCACCTGATCACCTCGCGGGCGATCGACCAGAATGTCGACCGGCATCAGCAGACGGTGCTGCTGGACCGCGGCGCCGACTTCGCGCAGGCCGCGGACGCCGAGGACGTGCGCGACCTGTTCGACAGCAAGATCAACGCGCTGAACGCGGTGCAGACCTTCGGCAGCGACACGATGGCGGCGCAGGCGGCCAGCGGGAAGCAGCAGCTGCGCGAGGCCGCGAACCGGCGGCTGGCCGAGCTGCATGCCCAGCCGTTGCCCGCCGCCAGCGGCACGGTCGCCGCCGTGGCGCGCAGCGACGATCGCACGCCGATCAAGCCCGTGCAGATCGGCTGGCTGCCGGCCTTCGCCAACGCGGAACTGACCGCGACCCTCCAGCACATGCAGGACAACTGGCACGACTACAAGCACGGCGACCCGGCCAGCCGCGAAGCCGCCAGGGAGCGCATGCTCACCGGCTTCTTCGGCAAGCTGCCGGGCGCCATGCTGGTGCTGGTGCCGGTGTTCGCGCTGCTGCTCAAGCTGTTCTACGTGTTCCGGCGGCGCATCTACATGGAGCATCTGATCGTGGCGCTGCACAGCCACGCCTTCCTGTTCCTGTGGTTGCTGCTGCTCATGCTGCTGGGCACCCTGATCGGCTGGGTGGTGCCGCATGCCGCCTGGGTCGGCTATCCGCTGCGCTGGCTGCGCATCGCCCTGGTGTGGTGGGCGCCGATCTACCTGCTGGTGATGCAGAAGCAGATCTACCGGCAGGGCTGGGCCATGACGCTGCTGAAGTACTGGTGCGTGGGCTGGTGCTACGTCTGGCTGCTCGGTCTCGTGTTGCTGGGCGCGGCGGTGCTTGGGCTGGCGCACTAGCACAAAGCCCCTGGCGCAGGGGCTGGCGGCGCCACCTCCCGGGGAGCACCCGGTCGCGGTTTTGCACAGCGTCACCGGGCTGTCAAGCCAGCGCGTCCTTGTTGGCCGTTCGATGAACGGCTGCCCACCGTGAAACACAACACACTGAAAAACATATGTTTTTATGCATGACCAAAACATGTCCAGAGTGTAGGGAAGGGCGCCACGATGCGCTCCGGGGGCCCTCGTCCCCGTACCGTCCACAGACTTGTCCACAGGCTTTGTGGATAAGCGGAAAAACCTGCGCGGCTGAGTGACTTGCGCCCGACTCCTCGACCCGCGGGCAGCATGTATGCGCAAGTCCCGCCAAGCCTGCCCCTTGCGCCGGGAATGCGGCCCCGGCGCCCCCGCTAGACTCGACCGTCATGATTCCCGCCACCTTGCGCGTCGCCCTGCCGGTGCCGCTGCCCACCTTGTTCGACTACCTGCCGCCCGCGGCCGGCGGCGAGATCAGGCCAGGCAGCCGGTTGCTGGTACCGTTCGGCCGCGGCAAGGCAGTGGGCGTAGTGGTCGCCACGGGCGTGGAAACCGCGGTGGGTGCAGGCAAGCTGAAACGCGCGCTGCGCGTACTCGACGACGAACCGCTGCTCGATGCCGAACTGATGCAGACCCTGGCCTGGGCGGCCGACTACTGGCTGGGCGCTCCTGGCGAGGCTTATGCGAACGCGCTGCCGCTGGCCCTGCGCGAACCGAAACCGCTGCCGACGCTGGGCGAGGAATGCTGGTCGCTCACCGTGACCGGACGCGGCGCACTGGACGCCGGCAGCCGGCGCGGTGGCAGCCGTGCCCTGCTCGCCGAACTGGCCGCCGGCCCGCTGGGCGCCACCGAACTGGAGGCCTGCCTGCCCGGCTGGCGTGCCGCGGCGCGGCGCCTGCTCGCCGCCGGGCTGGTCGAGCGCGGCGAACGCAGCCCCGACCGCGCCATCGCCGTACGCCCCGCGCACCCGCTCAGCACGGAACAGCAGCAGGCCGTGGATGCGGTGGCCGACGATCTCGGCCGCTACCAGCCCTTCCTGCTCGACGGCGTCACCGGCAGCGGCAAGACCGAGGTGTACCTCGCCCTGATCGAACGTGTGCTGGCGCAAGGCAAGCAGGCGCTGCTGCTGGTGCCGGAGATCGGCCTCGCCCCGCAGACCCTGCGCCGCCTGCGCGAGCGCCTGGGCGTGGCGGTGGAGGTGATCCATTCCAACCTCGCCGAAGGCGAACGCGCGCGGGCGTGGCTGCGCGCGCGTTCGGGCGAGGCGAAGGTGATCCTGGGCACGCGCTCGGCGGTGTTCACCCCGCTGCCGCGCGCCGGCCTGGTCATCGTCGACGAGGAACACGACGGCGCCTACAAGCAGCAGGAAGGCTTCCGCTACCACGCCCGCGACCTTGCCGTGGTGCGCGCCCGCGCGCTGGACGTGCCGGTGCTGCTGGGCTCGGGCACGCCGTCGCTGGAATCGCTGGCGAACGTGGAAGCCGGCCGCTACCGCGCGCTGCACCTGCGCGCACGGCCCGGCGCGGTGCGGCCGCCCACGGTACAGATCGTGGACATGCGCGCGCAGCGGCTGGAGCACGGCCTCTCGCCCACCCTGCTCGCCGCGGTGGCCGAGACGGTGGCGCGCGGCGAACAGGCGCTGGTGTTCCGCAACCGCCGCGGCTATGCGCCGGTGCTGCTGTGCCACGCCTGCGGCTGGCATGCCGACTGCCCGCGCTGCGAACACCCGATGACCCTGCACGCCGGCCGCCGCGTACTGATCTGCCACCACTGCGACCACCACAGCCGCATTCCGGCGGCCTGCCCGGCCTGCGGCGCCACCGAGCTGAAGCCGCAGGGCCAGGGCACCGAGCGGCTGGAGGAAGCGCTGGCCGCGCGCTTCCCCGACGTGCCGGTGCTGCGCATCGACCGCGAGACCACCCGCCGCCGCGACGCGTTCGAACAGTTGCTCGACGGCCTGCGCGACGCGGCGGACCAGCCCGCCAAACCCGCGATCCTGGTCGGCACCCAGATGCTGGCCAAGGGCCACGACCTGCCCAACCTCACCCTGGTCGCCATCGTGGGCGTGGACGAAGGCCTGCTCAGCGTGGACTTCCGCGCCAGCGAGCGACTGGCGCAGCAACTGGTGCAGGTGGCCGGACGCGCCGGACGCGCCGCCAAGCCGGGCCGCGTGCTGCTGCAGACCCATCACCCGGACCACCCGCTGCTGCGCCAGTTGCTGGCGCAGGGCTACGCCGCCGCGGCGCAGACCCTGCTGGCCGAACGGCGACTGGGCGCGTTGCCGCCCTATGCACACCAGGTGCTGCTGCGCGCCGAGGCCACCCAGCGCGCGGCGGTCGACGCTTTCCTCGCCGCAGCCTGCGCCGCGCTGCCGCCGGAGCACGGCCTGCAGGTCGCCGGCCCGATGCCCGCGCCGATGCCGCTGCGCGCCGGCCGTCAGCGCGGCCAGCTGCTGCTGGAAGCGGCGAACCGCCGCGAGCTGCACGCCGCGCTGCGCCCCTGGGCCGCGCAGCTCGCGCGCCTGCCGGCGGCGCGCAAGGTACGCTGGTCGCTGGACGTGGACCCGATCGACCTCTACTGAACAACCCGTTTGCGAGGAACCACTGCATGCCCGCTGCACTGCCTCACATCGTGATACTCGGCGGCGGTTTCGGCGGACTCTCCGCCGCCCGTGCGCTGGCCGGCGCGCCGGCGCGCATCACCCTGGTCGACCGGCACAACCACCACCTGTTCCAGCCGCTGCTGTACCAGGTCGCCACCGCGGGCCTGTCGGCGCCGTCGATCGCCGCGCCGCTGCGGCAGATCCTGCGCCACCAGCGCAACGTCACCGTGCTGATGGACGAGGTCACCGGCATCGACCTCGCGCAGCGCCGCGTGCAGCTCACCCGCGAGCGGCTGGACTACGACTGGCTGCTGGTCGCCACCGGCGCCGCGCACGCCTATTTCGGCCACGACGACTGGGCCGGCAACGCCCCGGGCCTGAAATCGCTGGACGACGCGCTGGCGATCCGCCGCCGCGTGCTCACCGCGTTCGAGCGCGCCGAGCAGGAGGACGATCCCGCGCGCCGCCAGGCCTGGCTCAACCTCGTCGTGGTGGGCGGCGGCGCCACCGGCGTGGAACTGGCCGGCACGCTCGCCGAGATCGCCCGCCACACGCTGACCGGCGAGTTCCGCCGCGCCCAGCCGCGGGACGCCAACATCCTGCTGGTCGAGGCGGGCCCGCGCGTGCTGCCAGCGTTCGATCCGGTGCTGTCGGCCAAGGCGCAGCGGCAGCTGGAACACCTGGGCGTGCAGGTGCGCCTGGGCCACGCGGTGACCGCAGTGGACGACGACGGCGTGACGCTGGGCGGCGAGCGCATCGCCGCGCGCACCGTGCTGTGGGCCGCGGGCGTGGCCGCCTCGCCACTGGGCCGCCAGCTGGACGCACCGCTGGACCGCGCGGGCCGCGTGCTGGTGCAGCCCGACCTCGGCCTGCCCGGCCATTCCGAGGTGTTCGTGCTGGGCGACCTCGCCAGCGTGCAGCAGGACGGCAGCCCGGTGCCGGGCGTGGCGCCGGCCGCCAAGCAGATGGGCGAGCACGTGGGACGTCTCATCGCCGCCCGCCTGCGCGGCGACACGCGCGTGCTGCCGTTCCGCTATCGCGACGCGGGTTCGCTGGCCACGATAGGACGCATGGCCGCAGTAGCCCAGTTCGGTCGGCTGCGATTCTCCGGCCTGCTCGCCTGGTGGGTGTGGCTGGGCGCGCACATCTGGTTCCTGATCGGCTTCCGCAACCGGCTGGTGGTGCTGCTGGACTGGGCGATGGCGTACTGGACCCAGGCGCGGCACGCGCGAATCATCACCGGCGCGGACCGGCACGGACGCGAACGCTGAAAAGCCCACGGCCCGCGGAAGCGGGCCGTGGCAACTCAGCTGCGTCGCTTGTCGGGATCGCGGCCGGACGGGGCCGCCCGGTCAGGCCGCGAACAGCCCGCGCATCTTCTTCATCGCGTTCGCCTCGACCTGGCGGATGCGCTCGGCGGACACGCCGTACTCGTCGGCCAGTTCCTGCAGCGTGGCCTTGTCGTCGTCCAGCCAGCGGCGCTGGATGATGTGGCGCGAGCGCTCGTCCAGCTTGCCCATCGCGGCGGACAGCGTGGTCAGCTCGTTGTCCGACTGGTCGGCCGCGGCCACGTTGTCGTACGGGTCGGCGCCTTCGTCGACCAGGAACGCCTCGGGCGCGGGCCTGGCGTCGTCGTCGGCGTCCGCCGGCGCCTCGAAGCCGATGTCGCGGCCGGACAGGCGCGATTCCATCTCGCGCACCGTGGCCTCGGGCACGCCCAGGTCGTGGGCGACCGCGCTCACCTCGGCCGCGTTCATCCAGCCCAGGCGCTTCTTGCTCTTGCGCAGGTTGAAGAACAGCTTGCGCTGCGCCTTGGTGGTGGCGACCTTCACGATGCGCCAGTTCTTCAGGATGAACTCGTGCATCTCGGCGCGGATCCAGTGCACCGCGAAGCTGACCAGGCGCACGCCCTGGTCCGGATCGAAACGCTTCACCGCCTTCATCAGGCCGATGTTGCCTTCCTGGATCAGGTCGCCCAGCTGCAAGCCGTAGCCGGAATAGCCGCGGGCCACGTGCACCACGAAACGCAGGTGCGACAGCACCAGCTGCTTGGCGGCGGAGAGGTCCTCTTCCTCGTTGTAGCGACGCGACAGCGCCTGCTCCTCATCGTGGCTCAGCACCGGGATGCGGTGCACCGCCGAGATGTAGGCATCCAGGCTGCCGACCACGCTGGGCAGCGACAGGTTGGTGGTCGCCAAAGCTTGAGACATGTGAAACCTCCAGTACCAGGGCTTCAGGTTAGCACTCCGGTAGTTGGAGTGCTAAAGCCGCAGATAGTTCGCGGCTTTTAGTAAACCGAATCGTACAGAAATTTGTGCTGGCTGTCCATTCCCCGCACGGCAAATCCCTCTCCGGACAGCTCGATCCGGCCGTCGAGCCGCAGGCGGTGCAGGAACACCTCGTCGTGCGAAACCAGCACCAGCGCGCCCCGATACTGCAGCAGCATCTGTTCCAGCGCCTGGAGGGAGCGCAGGTCGAGGTGGTTGGTGGGTTCGTCGAGCAGCAGCAGCTCGGCGGGATGTTCGGCATACAGGACGCACGCCAGCGCGGCCTTGAGGCGCTCCCCGCCGCTCAGGCGGGAGCAGGGTTCCAGCGCGGCGTCGCCGGAAAGCCCCAGCAAGGCAAGCCGTGTCCGCATTTCGGCCTGCCCGGCGGAAGGATTCGCGGCCAGCAACTGGTCCAGCGCAGACCGGGCCGGATCGAGCATGGCCAGTTGCTGGTCCAGCCAAGCGTACGGAACATGGACCTCGCACCGCCCCGCAGCGGGCGGAACGGCCCCGGCAAGTATTTTCAGCAGGGTGGATTTGCCGCTGCCGTTCGCTCCCGTCACCGCCATGCGCTGACGGCCCCGGATCGTCAGGTCGATGCGGCCGCCGGCTGCGCTGCCAAACGGCAACCGCACACCCTCGAGCGTCGCTGCCTTGCGCCGCGCTGCGGCCAGGGCGGCCGGCGCCAGCAAGCTTACGTCCACGTCCTCACGTACCCGGGAAGCCGCTTCGCGGACGCGCCGGGCCTGTTCGTCGCCGGCGGCCTCCAGGTCGCGCTGACGTTTGCCCATGCTCACCTGGCTGTCCTGTCTGCGGCGACCCAGCAGGATCGGGGCCTGGTTCGCCTTGCGGCCCTCCCGCGTGGCGCGCGCCTGGCGGCGCTCGAGGCCCTCCTGCCTGGCACGCCGCTCCTCTTCGCCACGGCGCTGTTCCGCCTTGCGGTGCTCCAGTTCCTGCAAGGCGAGTTCCTGCTCCCTGGCTCGGGCCTGTTCGTACCAGGCAAACCCGCCGCCATAGTCGCCCAGGCCCGAGGGCGAAAGCTCGAGAATGCGTTGCATGCCGTCCAGCAATTCGCGGTCGTGGCTCGCGACCAGCAGCCCTTTCGGCCATGCACGCAGCTTGTCCAGCAGCAGCTCGCGTTGCGGGCGATCCAGGTGATTGGTCGGTTCGTCGAGTATCAGCATGTCGGGATCGCCGAGCCATGCCCCGAGCAAGGCAAGGCGGGTCAGCTCGCCGCCGCTGAGGACGGCGGCGGACTGCTCCGGCGCGAGATGGCCCAGCCCATGCGCCTCGAGCTGGCGCGTCAGGCCCTCGCGGATATCCCAGCGATCGCCCACCTTCTCGAAATCGGCGGGGTCCACGCTGCCGGCCTCGATGCGCGACAGCGCACGGAGCAGCTCCTGCACTCCAGCGATGCTGGCGACCGTGGCGCCGGGCGGACAAAGCACCTGCTGCGGCACGTAATGGACCGTGCCCGTACGCAGGACCCGCCCGCGGGTGGGCTCCAACTGCCCGGCCAGCAGGCGTGCCAGCACGCTTTTGCCCGCGCCGTTGCGCCCCACCAGCCCGGCGTGGCGCTGGTCGAGCTGCAGGTCGATGTCCGAAAGAACGCGATGGCCGTCGGGCCATGCAAACGCGACGCCTTGCAGCGTCAACAAGGATTCCGTCATGGAGGCTCCGGTGATGTCAGGTATCACCCCATCGCGATGGATGGAGGCGAATGACCGTCGTGAAGACGGCTGCATCACTGGCGCATCGGACGATTCCCCGGCGTGTGCTGAAAGGGCGGCCATGATAGCAAACCATCGCCGCGTGCCTGCGCCGCTCACTACAATGCCGGGATACGCCACGCCGCAAGGGGAAGCCACTTGATCGTCTGTGTACCCGATGTGTTGACCGCCCAGGAACTCGGCGCGATCCGGGCGGAACTGCAGAACTCCCCCTACGTGGACGGTTCGGTCACGGCCGGCTGGTCGGCGCGCATGGTGAAGAAGAACCAGCAGATGGACACCGGCAGCGCGCAGTACACGCGGGCTTCCGACATCGTGCGCGCCGCGTTCCAGCGCAACGCGCTGCTGCAGGCGGCGCTGCTGCCGGCGGCGAACACCCAGCCGCTGTTCAACCGCTATGCGGGCGGCATGGAGTACGGCGCGCACGTCGATGCGCCGGTGATGGGCGGGCTGGGCAACGCCTTGCGCACCGACATCGCGATCACCGTCTTCCTCTCCGATCCGCGCAGCTACGACGGCGGCGAGCTGGTGACGCACGCGAACGGCGGCATGGAATACAGCTTCAAGCTGGAGGCCGGCGCCGCGATCGCCTACCCGGCGAACACCTTGCACCACGTCAACGCGGTGACGCGCGGCGTGCGCGACGCCGCCATCATCTGGGTGCAGAGCATGGTGCGCGATGCGGCCCGGCGCGAACTGCTGTGGGACCTGGAAAGCGCGAAGCGCGACATCTTCGGCCGCGAGGGCAAGACCCAGGTGTTCGACGCGGTGAGCCGCTCGCACGCGAACCTGCTGCGCATGTGGGCCGAAGTGACCGGCTGATCAATCCTTCAACGCGGCGCGCGGCGGCAACGACCAGTCGATCGGCGCCTGCCCGTGCGCTTCGAGATAGCGGTTGGCGGCAGAGAAATGCCCGCAGCCGAGGAAGCCGCGATGGGCGGACAGCGGCGAGGGGTGCACGCTCTTCAGCACGCAGTGCCGGCGGCTGTCGATCAGCTGGCCCTTGCGCTGGGCGTAGCTGCCCCACAGCAGGAACACGATGCCTTCGCGCTCGCGGTTGAGCGCGTCGATGGCCGCGTCGGTGAAGCCTTCCCAGCCCTTGCCCTGGTGCGCGGCGGCGAGGCCGCGCTCCACGGTGAGCACCGCGTTGAGCAGCAGCACGCCGCGGTCGGCCCAGGGCGTGAGGCAGCCGTGGTCGGGCGGCGCGATGCCGAGGTCGCGCTGGATCTCCTTGAAGATGTTCACCAGCGAAGGCGGCGGCGGCACGCCGGGGCGCACCGAGAAGCACAGGCCGTGCGCCTGGCCGGGGCCGTGGTACGGGTCCTGGCCAAGGATCACCACGCGCACCGCGTCGAACGGGGTGTGCGCGAACGCGGCGAAGATCTCCGCGCCCGGCGGGTAGATCGCCTTGCCCGCCTGCTTTTCCGCGCGCAGGAACGCGGCCAGCGCCTGCATCTCGGGACGCTCCAGCCACGCGCCGAGGCGCGCCTTCCACGAGGCTTCCAGCCGCACTTCGCTCACGGCGTGGCGCCGCGCTGGCGCAGGTGCCGCGCCACGCGCAGCTGGAACAGCAGCTTGGTGACCAGCAGCCGCTCCTCGACCGGTTTCTCCACCAGGTCGTTCGCGCCGGCCTGGATCAGCGCGGCCTGGTTCGCGGGATTCTCGTCGCCGGTCATCACCAGCACCGGCAGCCGGCCCTTGCCGTAGCCGAAGTCCTTGCGGACGCGTTCGAGCAGGTCGCCGCCGGTGAGCTCGCCCTTCAGGCTGACGTCGGTGAGCACCACGTCGGCGCCGAGCTCGCCGCGCACCTTCGCGGTTTCGAGCAGCGCCAGCGCATCCTCCACGCTGATCACGTGGCGCACGGTGAGGCCGTACTTCTCCAGCATGCGGCGCGTGGCAAGCGCCACCACGCGGCTGTCCTCCACGTACAGCACCTCGCCCTCGGTGCTGCCTTCGGGGTGCACGTAGCCGCGGATGAACTCGGCCAGCGCCTGGAAGCCCAGCGACTTGTCGAAGTAGTCGGTGACGTCCTCGCCCAGGGTGCGCCGATGCAGGCGTTCGTCCACGTCGCCGGAAACCACCACGATGGGCACGTAGGTCTGCGGCGCGGATTCGCGCACGAAGCGCGCCAGTTCCAGCCCGTCCATGTCGGGCAGGCGCAGCGCGATGGTGATGAAGTCGAAGACGCCCTCGTCCAGCAGCTTCTGCGCCTCGCCGCCGCTGCCGCAGCCGACCAGTTCCACGTTCGGCAGCTCGGTCTGCAGCACGCGGCCGATCAACTGCCGCACCACCCGGGAACCGTCGACCACCAGCACGCGTGGCGCCGTGCTGACCAGCCGGTTGCTGATGCTCGTACTCATGTCGCCTGTTCGCCTGTTCGCTACGGTCAGACGGCCTTGCGCAACTGCCAGGCGCTGACCAGCCGCGCGCCCAGCCAGCCCAGCGCCGCCGCCGCCAGCGGGACCGCCAGCAGCAGCCACACCGGCAGGCCGCCCATGTGCAGCTTGCCATCATAGGCCTGGCTCAACCGTGCCACCGGTCCGCTCAGCGCGAACTCGATCGCCAGCGCCAGCAAGGCGGCGAGGATGCCGCTGAACAGGCCGTACCAGATGCCCGCGTACAGATAGGGCCGGCGCACGAACGCGCCGCTGGCGCCCACCAGCAGCAGCACGCCGATTTCCTCGCTGCGGCTGGCGATGTCCACGCGCACCGTGTTGCCCACCACCAGCAGGGCGGCCAGCGCCAGCATCAGCGCCAGCGCGGCCACCACCCGGTCGCCCACGCCCAGCAGCGCGTCCAGCCGCTGCCGCCAGGTGCCGCTGTCCTGCACCTGGGCCACGCTGCGCATCTCGCGCATGTCGCTGACCAGGCGTTCCACCGCCGGCGCGTCCAGCCCAGCCCTGGGCTGCACCATCAGCACCCAGGGCAACGGATTCTGGTCCAGCGCGTCCAGCGCGCCGGAGAAGCCCTGCAGCTTCGCCAACTCGTCCAGGCCTTGCTGCGGGCTCTTCACCGTCACCGTGGCCACGTCGGAACGGTCGCCCAGTTGCTTCGCCAGCAGCCGCGCCTGGGACTCGGCCTGGTCCGCCTGCAGGAACACGTTGACCGCCTGGTCCCGGCCCAGCACCTGGCCCAGCTGCTGCACGTTGCCGAGCAGCAGGTAGAACGCCAGCGGCAATGCCAGCGCCAGGCCCATCACCGCGATGGTCAGCAGGCTGCCCAGCGGGCGGGCGGCGAGCCGGCTCAGGCTGGCCGCGGCGCTCCAGCCGTGGTGCTCGCGCCAGCTGCCCACGCGGCGCGTGCGGCTGTGTTCGCTGCGCGGGGCCGGTTCGGTTTCGCGCTGGACGGTTTCGGGCGTGGTGTTCACAGCACCTCCTCGGCGGCGAGGTCCGCCACCAGCCGGCCGTGGTCCAGCACCACCACGCGCTTGCGCATGCGCTTGATCAGCGGCAGGTCGTGGCTGGCGATCAGCACGGTGGTGCCGACCTGCTGGAATTCGGCGAACAGGCCCATGATCTCCACCGCCAGTTGCGGGTCGAGGTTGCCGGTGGGTTCATCGGCGATCAGCAGCGAAGGCCGCCCCACGATCGCCCGGGCGATGCCCACGCGCTGCTGCTCGCCGGTGGACAGCGTGGCGGGCAGCTGGCGTTCGTACGAGAGCAGCCCGACCTTTTCGAGCGCCGCGCGCACGCGCCGGCCGCGTTCCTGGCGGGCGATGCCGGCGATGGTCAGCGGCAGCTCGACGTTCGCGAACACCGTGCGGTCCATCAGCAGTCGATGGTCCTGGAACACCATGCCGATGCGCTGGCGCAGCTTGGGGATGCCGCGGCCGCGCACCTTGGCCAGGTTCTGGCCATCCACCGTGATGAGGCCGTGGCTGGGCCGCTCGATCACGCCCAGCAGCTTGAGCAGGGTGCTCTTGCCGGCGCCGGAGTGCCCGGTGACGAACGCCATCTCGCCGGTGTCTATGGTGAAGGACAGCTGCGAGAGCGCCTCGTGGCCGCCCTCGTAATGCTTGCTCACCTGATCGAACTGGATCACCGTGCGTCCCCGCCGCTGCCTGCCGTATTCGCGCAAGGATAAGGGATGCGGGCGCCGAGGTCGCCCCGCCGCCGGCGGCGGCAGGGCGACGGTTCAGTCGCGCGGCGGCCGCCGGGTCAGCGGCCGGTGAACAGCCGGGTCAGGCGGCGGAACAGGCCGGGCTTGCCGGCGTGCGAATGCTCGCCCGTGGTGGCTGCCACCTGCCGCGACGGACGCGCCGCGGCGGCCGCGGCTTCGGCGGGTGCGCGTTCGCGCGGAGGACGGCGCTCGCCGCGTGGCGGTCGGCCGGCATCGGCGGCCGACC
>NZ_NJIC01000053.1 GCF_013620825.1 Rhodanobacter sp. PCA2
GCGGAGCTTTTCCGCTGTGGGACATTTCGTCCCGGTGAGCCGCCCATTCTACATCGTTTTCTCGGTCCGTCAACAGCGCGCGAAGATTTGTTTCGGCGGGTTGGCGTCCCGTGCTGCCGATGCAGCGGCGGGGCGGCGAATACTAGGGAGGCACCCCCACCTTGGCAAGTATTTTCTTCGAAGAATTTTCACTCTTTCGCGCAAGCCGCTGATCTGGCGCGAAACATTCCCCGAAGATCGCGTGCGTTGCTCAGCCGGCGGTCAACTTCACCCGGGCGAAGTTGCGCTTACCCACCTGCAGCACGCCTTCGAAGCCCGCGCAGAACACGCGCTGCGCGTCCTCCACGACTTCCGCGTCGATGCGCACCGCGCGTTCCTTGAGCTTGCGGTTCGCCTCGGAGTTGCTGGCGGTGAGTCCGGCCGCGGTGAGCAGCGCGGGCAGGCGGAAACCCTCGGCGGGCGCCGCGATCTCGCTGAGCGGCAGCAGCGAGGTGTCGCCCTCGCCGCGCACCACCGCGTGCCAGCCGGCGATGGCCTGCTCGGCGGCGGCGGCATCGTGGAACCGCGTCGCCAGCTCGCGCGCCAGGCGCAGCTTGGCGTCGCGCGGGTTCAGCGCGCCGCTTTCGATCTCGCGCTTCATGCGCGCGAGTTCGTCCATCGACACGTCGAAGCTGAGCAGTTCGAACCAGCGCCACATCAACGCGTCGTCGATCTTCATGGTCTTGGTGACGATGTCGATCGCCGGCTCGTCGATGCCGATGTAGTTGCCCAGCGACTTGGACATCTTGTTGACGCCGTCCAGGCCTTCCAGCAGCGGCATGGTGAGCACGATCTGCGGCTTCTGCCCGAAGTGCTCCTGCAGGCCGCGGCCCATCAGCAGGTTGAACTTCTGGTCGGTGCCGCCGAGCTCGACGTCGGCCTGCAGCGCCACCGAGTCGTAGCCCTGCACCAGCGGATAGAGGAATTCGTGGATGGCGATGGACTGCTGCGCCGCGTAGCGCTTGGCGAAGTCGTCGCGCTCCAGCATGCGCGCCACGGTGTGCTGGCCGGCGAGCTTGATCATCTCCGCCGCGCTCATCTTGCCGAACCACTCGGAGTTGAAGCGGACCTCGGTGCGTTCGCGATCCAGCACCTTGTAGACCTGCGCGGCGTAGGTCTCGGCGTTCTTCAGCACGTCCTCGCGGGTGAGCGGCTTGCGGGTGACGTTCTTGCCGGTGGGGTCGCCGATCATGCCGGTGAAGTCGCCGATCAGGAAGATCACCTGGTGCCCCAGATCCTGGAACTGGCGCATCTTGTTCAGCAGCACGGTGTGGCCGAGGTGCAGGTCCGGCGCGGTGGGGTCGAAGCCGGCCTTGACGCGCAGCGGGCGGCCGCCCTTCAGCCGTTCCAGCAGGTCCTCGCGCTTGATGATTTCGTCGGCGCCGCGCGCGATCGCGGCCAGCGCCTGCTCGGGTTCGTTCATGCATCCCTCGGGGGTCAGGTAGTTGTCATGACAGCCAATCACGGGATGGCAATCACGTTTCTGCGTTAATTGTGCGTTAACCGAAAACCCAACGCAAACCCTTGATGGGAAAGGCATTGACGCACTTGTTACATGACGATTATGGTACGCGGGTTTGTTATTTTGTACGACGAGGCTGGGCGCAGTATGGGTGAGGAAAACCGGGGGGGGCGCCGCGCGCGCAAGCAGGCCATTTGCCGCAAGGCGCAGCGCCAGCATGTGGGCTTCTACGCGCGTTGTGCACATTGGTCGTTCGACCGTTCGGAATCCACCACGCCGTTGCGCTGGCATCGCGAGCGCTGGGTGCTGGCCGGCACCGCGCTCATGGTGACCCTGCTTTCCGGCTTCATCATGCCGGCGTGGGCCACCGCGATGAAGCCGGCGGCCACGGTCGAAGCGCACACGCTGCTGCCGCTGGCGCTGCCGAAGCTGGCGCCCATCGTTCCGGCCGCATCCACGGTGGACGACTGGCAGGTGGTGCGGGTGCAGCCCGGCCAGACGCTGTCGGACATCTTCAGCGGCCGCGGGCTCAGCCTCACCGATCTGCAGAAGGTGATGGATGCCGCCGGCAACGCGAAGTCCGCGCTGCACAACATCCGTCCCGGCCAGGAGTTCGACTTCCTGCTCGGTCCCGGCGGCAGCCTGCGCGGCTTCCGCTTCGACCAGGACCAGGCGAACCGCGCGATCGTGCGCCTCGACGGCGCGCAGCCCACGCTCACCCTGCAGGCGCGCGACATGGACGTGCGCGAACAGGTCGCGCATGGCGTGATCCGCAGCAGCCTGTACGCCGCGGGCGACCAGGCCGGCCTCAGCGCCGCGATGGTCGGCAAGCTGGCCGACCTGTTCAAGTACGACATCGACTTCGTGCAGGACCTGCGCGAAGGCGACAGTTTCACCGTGATCTACGACGACCTCTACCGCGACGGCGCCCGTTTCGGCGAAGGCGACATCGTGGCCGCGGAGTTCGTGAACCAGGGCAAGCGCTACACCGCCTACCGCTTCAGGAAGGCCGACGGCGACTACGGCTGGTTCAGCGAGGACGGCCGCCCGATCCAGAAGGCGTTCCTGCGCATCCCGGTGGACTTCACCCGGATCTCCTCCACCTTCAGCTCCGCCCGCATGCACCCCATCCTCGGCCGCATGCGCGCGCACAAGGGCGTGGACTACGCCGCCCCGTCGGGCACGCCGATCCACGCCGCCGGCGACGGCGTGATCAAGTTCCGCGGCTGGGAACGCGGCTACGGCAACTTCGTGGTGATCCAGCACAACAAGGACATCAGCACCGCCTACGGCCACATGTCGCGCTTCGCCGGCAGCGAGCGCGTGGGCCAGCGCGTGAAGCAGGGCCAGATCATCGGCTACGTCGGCATGACCGGCCTCGCCACCGGCCCGCATCTGCACTACGAATTCCGCGTGGACGGCGTGCAGCGCAATCCGCAGACGGTGACCCTGCCCAGGCCCGAACCGCTGCCGGCGGCCCAGATGGCGCAGTTCAAGGCGACCGTGGTGAAGCCGCAACTCGCGCGGCTGGAACAGATCGACCAGCGCATCAAGCTGGCCCGCAACAACACGCCGCGCACCGACAACTGAGCCCCGTTCCCGCGTGAGTGAAACGCCCGCGCTGTATCTCGGCCTGATTTCCGGCACCAGCGCGGACGCCATCGACGCTGCCCTGGTGTCGTTCGAGCACGAACGACCGCGCCTGCTCGCCGCACGCGCGCATCCCTGGCCGGATGCGCTGCGCGAACGCATCCTTGCCGTGGCGCAAGGCGAAACCGCGCTGGACCTCGACGCATTCGGACGGCTGGACGTGGCGCTGGGCCATGGTTTCGCCGAGGCTGCGCTGACCCTGCTGCGCGACAGCGGCACGCCGGCCTCCGCCGTGCGCGCGATCGGCTCGCACGGCCAGACCGTGCGCCATCGCCCCACGGGCGAGCACCCGTTCACCCTGCAACTGGGCGATCCCGCCACGATCGCCGAACGCTGCGGCATCGACGTGGTGGCGGACTTCCGCCGCGCCGACATGGCCGCCGGCGGCCAAGGCGCCCCCCTGCTGCCGGCCGTGCACGCGATGCTGCTGGCGCGTCCCGGCCACGTTCGTGTGGTGCTCAACCTCGGCGGCATCGCCAACATCACCGCGCTGGGCGCCGACGGCAGCGTCGTCGGCTTCGACACCGGCCCCGCCAACGGCCTGATGGATGCGTGGTGCCTGCGCCAGCGGGGCGAAGCGTTCGACCGCGACGGCATGTTCGCGGCCAGCGGCAAGGTCGACCAGGCACTGCTCGATGCGCTGCTGGCCGATCCCTATTTCGCCTTGACGCCGCCCAAGAGCACCGGCCGCGAGCACTTCCACCTCGACTGGCTGGCCGCGCATCCGCGAATGGATTTGCTGGCACCGGCCGACGTGCAAGCCACGTTGCTGGAATTCACGGCGCGCAGCGTGGCCGAAGCGATCGAACGCCATGCGCCGGCAGCGGAAGACGTGCTGGCCTGCGGCGGCGGCGTGCACAACGCCGCGCTGATGTGCCGGCTCGCCGAACTGCTGGCGCCACGCTCGCTGGCAAGCACGGCGGCGTTCGGCGTCGATCCGGATTTCCTCGAGGCCACCGCGTTCGCATGGCTGGCCCGGCAGCGCCTGCTCGGCCTGCCCGGCAACCTGCCCGCGGTCACCGGCGCACGCGGACTGCGCCAGCTCGGTGCGATCCATCCCGCGCCGCGCTGAACCGGTTCACTCGAACAGACGCATCTCGCCCGCGGTCGGCGCCAGCTGGTCGCTGCGTGCGACCGACAGCGCCAGCGCCGTCTCGCGGAACACTGCCTGTTCGGCCGCGTTCCACGCCCCGGTCTGGGCGGCGAACTCGCCGGCATCGACCTGCGTCTCGGCCTGCGCGCCCAGTTCGGCCGCGCCCAAGCCGCGCCGCAGCGCATGCAGCAACACCTCGTTCACCGTCCACTGCTGGTGCTTCGCGAACGCCTGGATGCGCTCGGCCAGCAGATGATCGACATTGCGTATCGTGAAGTCGGGCATTCGTCGCTCCTTGCGCGGCGTACCCCCTGTGGCGCGATCATCGCCGGCACCGGAACGCCGTACAAGTCCCGTTCTGCCGATTCGTGGCCTGCGCCGCAGCCGCAGCGTGAACGGGCTCTCAGTGCGGGCGCGCCAGCTCGGCGCGGTCGATCGCGCGACGCAGCGCAAAGATCAGCAGCAGCCCGGGCAGCGCCGACAACACGGTGATCACGAAGAAATCCGACCAGCCCACCTTTGGCACCAGCCACGCCGCCAGCGGCCCGAGGAACACCCGGCCCACCGCCGCCAGCGAGGACAGCAGCGCGTACTGGGTGGCCGAATAGCGCACGTTGCACAGTGCCGTCACCAGCACCACGAAGGCGGTGCTGCCCAGGCCGCTGAAGAAATTCTCCGCGCCCACCACGGCCGCCAGCGCCAGCAGGTCGGGGCCGCTGTGCACCAGCCAGATGTAGCCCAGGTTCACCAGCGCCTGCAGCACGCCCAGCAGCAGCAGCGCCGGGAACAACCGCATCCGCGTCACCACCCAGCCGCCGGCCAGCGCGCCCAGCAGGCCGGCGGCGAGGCCGAAGGTCTTGTTGATCGCGCCGAGCTGGGTCAGCGTGAACTGCGGCACGCGCAGCAGGAAGGTGGTGGACAGCGACAGTGCGAACGCGTCGGACAGCTTGTACAGCACCATCAGCGCCAGCCACGCCAGCGCCAGCATGCCGTAGCGGTGGAAGAAATCGGCGAACGGCTCGATCACCGCCTCAGCGAAATTGCGCGCGGGGCGCTCGTCGGGCGCCTCCGGCGAGGTGGCGGTGACCGCCATCGCCGCCAGCATCAGCGCGCCCATCAGCCGGTACACCCAGGCCCAGCCCATGTGGTCGGCGAGGATCAGCGACAGCGCGCCGGACACCAGCATCGCGGCACGATAGCCGCCCTGCGCGGACGCGGTGCCCCAGCCGCGCTCGGCCGGCGGCAGCAGGTCGGTGCGGTGCGCGTCGTAGGCGGTGTCCTGCGTGGCCGAGGCGAACGCCAGCAACACGCCCAGGAACGCCAGCGTGGCGGCGCCGCCCTGCGGCGTGTAGAAGCTCATGCTGATCAGCGCGACGCCGCACAGCAGCTGCATCATGAAGATCCAGCCGCGACGGCGGCCCATGAACGGCAGCGGCAGGCGGTCCAGCAACGGCGCCCACAGGAACTTGAACACGTAGGCCTGGCCGATCAGTGTGATCCAGCCGATGTCGCGCAGGCTCATCCCCGCGGTGGTGAACCAGGCCTGCAGCGCGCTGCCCGACAGCGCCAGCGGCAGGCCGGAGGCGAAGCCCAGCAGGCCGATGCTGAGGATGCGCCAGGAGCGTCCCGGGGCGACGGCCGCGCCCTCAGTCGGCATAGTCGACGGTGTAGGGCGCGTGGTCGGAGAAGCGCTCGTCGCGGTAGATCGCGCAGCGCTTCAGGCGCCCGGCCAGCGCGGGCGTGACGAGTTGGTAGTCGATGCGCCAGCCGACGTCGTTCTCGCGGGCGCGGCCGCGGTTCGACCACCAGGTGTAGTCCTCGCCCTCGGGGTGCAGCGTGCGGTAGCTGTCCACCCAGCCGCCCTCGACCAGGCCGTTGAGCCAGGCGCGCTCCTCCGGCAGGCAGCCGGAGTTCTTCTGGTTGGATTTCCAGTTCTTGATGTCCTTCTCGCTGCGCACGATGTTCCAGTCGCCGCACAGCACGTAGTCGCGGCCGCTCCTGAGCCATTCGTCGAGGGTCGGCGCGAGCCAGTCCATCGCCTTGAACTTGAACTGCTGGCGCTCGTCGCCCGACGAACCCGACGGCACGTACAGCGACACCACGCTGAGCTTGCCGAAGCGCGCCTCGACGTAGCGGCCCTCGTTGTCGAAGGCGTCCCAGCCCAGCGCGGTGCGCACTTCGTCCGGCTCGCGCTTCGCGTAGATCGCCACGCCCGAATAGCCCTTCTTGCTGCTGGCGTCGCGGTAGAAGCAGTGGTGGCCGTCGGGGCGGAACATCGGATCGGCGAGCTGGTCTTCCTGCGCCTTGGTTTCCTGCAGGCAGACCACGTCGGCCCGCTGCTGGCGCAGCCACTCGAACACGCCCTTGGTCGCGGCCGAGCGGATGCCGTTGGCGTTCAAGCTGATGATGCGCATGCGCGACTCCCGGAACGATCGTGGGCATCATAGCAACCATGCCCGCAGCGCCCATCATCCGCGTTTCCCCGGTCACCGCAGCCCTGCGCGATGCCGTGCTGCGCGTCCGCGTGCGCCCGGAGCAGGACCGCTTCGTGAGCCCGCCCGCGCACACGCTGCCCGATGCCGAGCAATGCCCCGGCAGCGAGCCGATGGCGATACTGCTGGACGCCGCCGTGGTGGGCTACTACCGCATCGAACGCAGCGCGCGCAGCCTCGCCGGCCGCGACGAGGATGCCGATGCGCTGGGGCTGCGTTCGTTCCAGCTCGATGCCGCCTGCCAGGGACGCGGCCTCGGCGTGACTGTGATGGAGGCCTTGCTGGCCGACCTGACACAACGTCATCCGCAGGCGCGCCGCATCGTGCTCATGGTGAACAGCGCCAACGCCGCCGCGCTGGCGCTGTACCGGCGCGCGGGCTTTGCGGACAGCGGCACGCTGTACCATGGCGGCCGCTCCGGCCCGCAGCACCTGCTGTGGCGTGCCCTTCCCTGAAGAGAATCCCCATGCACGACTACCAGCGCGACTTCATCGAACTCACCCTGCAGCGCGAAGTGTTGCGCTTCGGCGAGTTCACGCTGAAGTCCGGGCGGCAGAGTCCGTACTTCTTCAACATGGGCCGCATCGATTCCGGCGCCGCGCTGGGCCGCCTCGGCCGCGCCTACGCCGCGGCGGTGGTGAACGCGGGTATCGACGTGGACATGCTGTTCGGCCCCGCCTACAAGGGCATCGCACTGGCCGCGGCCACCGCGATCGCGCTGGCCGACCAGCACGCCCGCGACCTGCCCTGGGCCTACAACCGCAAGGAGGCCAAGGACCACGGCGAAGGCGGCGTGCTGGTGGGTGCACCGCTCAAGGGCCGCGTGCTGATCGTGGACGACGTGATGACCGCCGGCACCGCGGTGCGCGAGTCGCTGGCGCTGATCCGCGCCCACGGCGCCGAACCGGCCGGCGTGCTGATCGCGCTGGACCGGCAGGAACGCGGCCAGGGCGAACTCTCCGCCGCGCAGGAAGTGGCGCGCGACTACGGCATCCCGGTGATCGCGATCACCAGCCTTGCCGACGTGCTGGCGTACGCGGGCGAACGCCCGGAGCTGGCGGCCGAGCACGCGCGCCTGCTGGCCTATCGGGAACGCTACGGCGTCGACGGCTGAACGCCCGGCCGCGATTGGGCGAAGCCGGTCACGCCCGGCGATGGCCGCCACCCTGGCCGCCGGCTGCAGCGCGGCTGCGGCGTCTATACTTCCGCGAGGGGGTACTCATGCGAAAGTCACTGTCCATCCTGCTCGTCGCCGCGCTGACCGCCAGCACGGCGGTCTGCGCCCAGCAACACGCGAACACCAGCGGCCTGCGCTACAAGTGGGTGGACGGCCAGGGCCACCTGCATTTCAGCGACGGCCTCACCCAGGACGCGCTCAAGTACGGCTACGACGTGGTCAACGACCAGGGCGTGGCCGTGCAGCACGTGCAGCGCCAGCTCAGCCCGGAGGAACGCGCCGCGGCGCAGAAACTCGCCGCGGAGCAGGCCGCCGCCCAGCGTGCCGCCCGGGACCGCGTCCGCGCCGACGAGCAGATGCTGGCCGCCTATCCCGACGAAGCCTCGTACAAGGCTTCGCTGCAGCAGACGCTGGCGGGCCTGGACCAGCAAATCCACACCAGCAAGGTCAACCTGCGCAGCCAGGAGCAGGCGCTGACCGATCTGCTGGGCCGCGCCGCCGAACTCGAACATGACAAGCAGCCGCTGCCGAAGTACCTGCAGGACGGCATCGCCAAGCAGCGCGGCGTGGTGAGCGAACTGCAGGCGGTGCTGCAGCGCCAGCAGGCGCAGCGCGACCAGGCCGCCCAGGCGCAGACGCAGCAGCTCGCGCATTACCGCGCCGTGCAAGCCGCGCAGCAGAACCAGCCCTGACAGCCGCGCCACGAAGGCCCGGCCATGCCAGGCCTTCGCATGCGATCAGAACGGCAGCTTCAGCGCCGGATCGACGGCGCGCAATTGCACGCGGAACGCCTGCTGGATGCGCTCCAGCGCCGCCGCGTTGTCGGCATCGAAGCGCAGCACCAGCACCGGCGTGGTGTTCGACGCGCGCACCAGGCCCCAGCCGTCCGGCCAGTCGGCGCGCACGCCGTCGATGGTGATCAGAGTGGCGTCGCCGAAGCTCGCCTGCGCGCGGAATTTCTCCATGAAGCGGTAGTGCTCGCCCTCGGCCAGCTCGATCTTCAGCTCCGGCGTGGAGACGCCCTTGGGCAGGGTGGCGAAGATCTCTTCCGGCGTGCGCTCCTCCAGGTCGCCGGCAAGGATCTCCATCAGCCGCGCGCCGGCGTAGATGCCGTCGTCGAAGCCGTACCAGCGCTCCTTGAAGAAGAAGTGCCCGCTCATCTCGCCGGCCAGCTCCGCGCCGGTCTCGCGCATCTTGCCCTTGATCAGCGAGTGGCCGGTGCGCCACATCAGCGGACTGCCGCCGGCCGCCAGGACCTGGCCCTTGAGGTGGCCGGTGCACTTCACGTCGTAGATGATGGTGGCGCCCGGCTGGCGCGCCAGCACGTCGCGCGCGAACAGCATCAGCAGGCGGTCCGGGTAGATGATCTCGCCCGCCTTCGTCACCACGCCGAGGCGGTCGCCGTCGCCGTCGAACGCCACGCCCAGATCGGCGCCGGTCTGCTTCACCGCGAGGATCAGGTCCTCGAGGTTGTGCGGGTCGGACGGGTCCGGATGGTGGTTCGGGAAGGTACCGTCCACCTCGCAGTACAGCGGCACCACGTCGCAGCCGATGCCCGAAAGCACCTGCGGCGCCACCGCGCCGGGAATGCCGTTGCCGCAGTCCACCACCACCTTCAGCCGGCGCTCGGCCTGCACGTCGGAGACGATGCGCTCCAGGTAGTCCGGCAGCACGTCGACCTGGCGCAGGCCACCTTCGCCGCCATGCTCCAGCGCGTTGCCGGCGATGCGCCGGTACAGGTCCTGGATCGCGTCCTCCGACAGCGTCTGGCCGCCGACCACGATCTTGAAGCCGTTGTAGTCGGGCGGGTTGTGGCTGCCGGTCACCGCCACGCCGCAGCCGGTGCCGTAGTGGTAGGTGGCGAAGTACACCACCGGCGTGGGCACGGCGCCGAGATCGATCACGTCGATCCCCGCGGCGCGCAGGCCGTCGGCCAGCGCGCCGGCCAGTTCCGGCCCGGACAGGCGGCCGTCGCGGCCCACCACGATCTCGGTGAGCGCCTGCTCGCGCATCAGCGTGCCGATGGACTGCCCCAGCAGGCGCGCCACCTCGGCGGTCAGCGTGCTGCCCACCACGCCGCGGATGTCGTAGGCGCGGAAGATCACGGGATCGACCGCGACCGTGGAGGTGAGCCGGGCCGCGGGTGCCGGCGGCGCGGCGGCGGGCCTGGCGGGCGGCGCGGCGGCGCGGGTGGCTTGCCGGGACGACTGGAACTCCTCGATATCGATATCCGGTTCGGCCGGGACGACATCGCGACGCCGCAGCCGCCACCACAGCAGGTACAGCCCGCCGCCGATGCCGGCCAGCGCGAGCAGCGCCGCCAGCGGCCACGAGCGCGGCAGCACGATGAACGCCACCGGCAGCGCCGCGGCGACGCTGAAGCCGCTGCCCGGCACCGCCCTGGCCTCGACCTCCGCCTCTGCTCCGGGGCTGCCGTTCGAAAGGATGCGCATGTCGCTGCGGGCGTCGCCCTGGCGCAGGTCCAGCCGGCCGGCGGCGGGCGATACCGCTTCGAATGCCTGCCGCACCGGGGCGAACGGCAGCTCCACCCACAGCCACGCCTGCGCCCGCTGCGGCGGTCCCAGCGGCAGCACCAGGCTCAGCCGCCGGTCGCCCGCGCCGTGCGACACGCTCTGCATCGGCGGCAAGCCGTCCTCCGCCTGCGCACCCATCAGCTGGGCCGCCTTGGCGTAGCCGAACTCGCGGAAATTCGCGTGCAGCACCTCGTCGAGGTTGCCGCTGTAGACGTCCAGTTGCAGGGCCTGCGGCAGCTGCGCGTGCAGCGCCGCCAGCAAGGCGGCGCGATCGCCCTGCAGCAGGGTCGGATCCAGCGCCGACGCGGCCTTCGCCACCGTGGCGTGCTGCGCGGCGACCACTTGCGCGAGCTGCTGCGCGGCCTGGTCCCGCGCCTGCTGCACGCGGGCCGCCGCGGCATTCTCGTCCGCGATCAGCCAGGTTTGCCAGGCGCAGAACGCACCCAGCAGCACCAGCAGCGTGCCGGCGGCCAGAGGCCCCAGGCGCCGCCAGTCGGGCTGCGCCCGCCATCGCGATCCGTTTGCGTCGTTCATCGCCATTCCCCTGCCCCCACAGGTGCCCATTCCACCCGGCCCGACCGCACGGCGGACCGGCTCACTTGATGCCCGTGGAACCGAACCCGCCGGCGCCACGCGCGCTGGGCGCGAACTCGTCCACCACGCGCAACCGCGCCTGCGCCACCGGCACCAGCAGCAACTGGGCGATGCGGTCGCCCACGCCCACGGTCACCGGCTCGCGGCCGCGGTTCCAGCAGGAAATCATCAGCGGACCCTGGTAGTCGGCGTCGATCACGCCGACCAGGTTGCCCATCACCAGCCCTTGCTTGTGGCCCAGGCCCGAGCGCGGAACGATCAGCGCGCACCAGCCCGGATCGCCGATGTGGATCGCGATGCCGCTGGGCACCAGTGCGCTGTCGCCCGGCGCCAGCGTCAGCGGGGCATCGAGCGCGGCCCGCAGGTCCATGCCGGCGCTGCCCGGGGTGGCGGGTTCCGGCAACGGGATGCTCGCGCCCAGGCGCGGATCGAGGATCTTCAGCTCCACGTCCAGCAACGCCGCGCTCATCCGCGCACCGCGCGGTAGCGTTCGGCCACGCAGGCGACGAGCTGGCGCGCCAGCTCGGTCTTGCCGGCCCGGGTCAGCGCCAGCATGCCGTCGGTCCAGTACACGTCCAGCGCGTTGTCGGCGGCCTCGAAGCCCAGCCCTTCGCCGACGCGGTTCGCGGCGATCATGTCCAGATGCTTGCGCTGCAGCTTGTCCAGCGCGTAGTGCGCCACGTCGTGCGTCTCCGCCGCGAAGCCGACCAGGAACGGATGCACCGGCTGCGCCGCGAGGCCGCCGAGGATGTCGGGGTTTTCGGCCAGCTTCAGCACGAGGTCGGCGCCGGCCTGCTTCTTGAGCTTGCGTTCGGCCACTTCGTCGGGCCGGTAATCGCCCACCGCGGCCGCGCCCACGTAGATCTGCGCGGCCACGCAGGCCTCGAACACCGCCGCCTGCATCTGCGCCGCGCTGCGCACGTCGATGCGGCGCGCCACGCCGGGCGGCGTGGCCAGGCTCACCGGACCGGCCACCAGGGTCACCCCCGCGCCGGCCTCGGCGGCGGCCTGCGCCACCGCGAAACCCATCTTGCCGGAGCTGCGGTTGCCGATGAAGCGCACCGGATCGATGTCCTCGAACGTGGGACCGGCGCTGACCACCACTTGCAGCCCGGCCAGCGCACCGCCGCCAAACGAGGCGGCCAGCGCATCGCGCAGTTCGTGCGGCTCCAGCATGCGGCCTGAACCCACGTCGCCGCAGGCCTGTTCGCCCGCCGCGGGACCCAGCACCTGCACCCCGCGCTGGCGCAGCAGCGCCATGTTCGCCTGCACCGCCGGGTGCGCCCACATCTGCTGGTTCATCGCCGGCGCCACCGCCAGCGGCGCGGCGCTGGCGAGGCACAGCGTGGTGAGCAGGTCGTCGGCGTGGCCATGGGCCAGCTTCGCGACGACGTCGGCGCTGGCTGGCGCAACCAGGATGCGCTCGGCCCAGCGCGCGAGTTCGATGTGGCCCATCGCCGCCTCGGCCGAGGCATCCCACAGGCTGCTGCGCACGGGTTGGCCGGACAGCGCCTGGAAGGTGGCTGCGCCTACGAAATGTTCGGCGCCCGCCGTCATCACCACACGCACTTCGGCGCCCTGCTCGCGCAGGCGGCGGACCAGTTCGCAGGATTTGTAGGCGGCAATGCCGCCGGACACTCCCAGCAAGATGCGGCGTTCGGCAAGACTCATGGTGTAGGCAGGGCCTGACGTGCGGGCAGACGGCTAGCTTACCGGATTCCTGCCGGGCTACTGCTGACTGCATCGCGGGGTCGCAGGCACGCTGCGGGCATGAGCATCCGCGACTGGCCCGAAGGCGAACGCCCCCGCGAGAAACTGCTGGCCCGCGGCAGCGGCAGCCTGTCCGACGCCGAGCTGCTGGCCGTGCTGCTGGGCAGCGGCGTGCGCGGCAAGGACGCGATCGCGCTGGCGCGCGAACTGCTGGTCGGCGCAGGCAGCCTGGCCGTCCTGTTGAGCCGCCCCGACCAGGCGGTGCGCACCGTCGGCCTGGGACCGGCCAAGCGTGCCCGCATCGCCGCCGCGCTGGAGCTGGCGCGGCGCAGCCTTGCCGAGCAGTTGCGGCAGCAGCCCGCGCTGGAGAATCCCCGCGACAGCGGCGACTACCTGCGCGCCCGGCTGCGCCACCTGCCCTACGAGGTGTTCGGCTGCCTGTACCTCGACAACCGCCATCGCGTGCTGGCGTTCGAGGAGCTGTTCCGCGGCACCGTGGACGGCGCCAGCGTGCATCCGCGCGAGGTGGTGCGCGCCTGCCTGCAGCACAACGCCTGCGCCGTGATCTTCGCCCACAACCACCCCAGCGGCGTCGCCGAACCCAGCGCGGCCGACCGCGCGATCACCCGCGAGTTGCGCGACGCCCTGCAACTGGTCGGGGTGCGGGTGCTGGACCATCTGGTGATAGGCAGCGACGAGCCGGTATCCATGGCGGCGCGCGGCCTGCTCTGAGGGCACCGGGAAAGCGCCCGCGGGCCGTTCCGGATGCCGGCATGGTGCGGGCCACGTGTCCGGGCGGCAGCTGCAGGCAAAAAAAACGGTGCGGGACGAGCCTGCACCGTGATTGCCGATTATGGGGAGCGGAGAGAGCGGCATCTCCGTGTGCCTTGGAGTGGGAGGGGAGTCGCCACCAGCACGCAGGCAGTGTGGCGGTGCCGCATGACAACGGGGTGACTACCGCGCGTCCCGGCGACTACGGCCAGGGGCGCCTTAGTTATGCACAAAAGCCCCCGATGGGCACTTGCAGGCCTCAGCGCAGGCGCGACTTCAAGCATGCGCTATATTTGTATGATTCATATGCACTTTTCCCCATGTAAGCCAGGTGACGCGGCGCTCGGCGGCCAGCCGGGGCCCATGGCCGTCGCTTTCCCCACAGACTTATCCACAAGTGGCGCCATGCACCGCAGCATGCCGCCACCGGATGGGGGTGGCGATGGCCCGCTGCGCGCGTCTGCTAGGATTACCGGTTCCATCCCGGAATCGCCGCGCCCGTGAAAGCCCAGCTGCACGAACTGGTCCTCGAGGCCATCCACGCCCTGCAAACCCAGGCCGTCCTGCCCGCCGACCTGGCGATTCCTGGCTTCGTGATCGAGCGCACGCGCAGCCGCGAACACGGCGATTTCGCCTGCAACGCGGCGATGCTGCTGGCCAAGCATGTCCTCAGCCCCGTCGAAGGGGCCGCGCGCGCCAAGCCGCGCGAACTGGCCGAGAAGCTGGTGGCCGCGCTCCCGCCCGGTGAATTGCTGACCCGGGTGGAGATCGCCGGCCCCGGCTTCATCAATTTCTTCCTCGCCGCCGATGCCAGCCAGTCGCAGGTGCGCCGCATCCTCGAACAGGGCGCGCGCTACGGCCGCAGCGCACTGGGCGCGGGGCGCACCGTGGGCGTGGAATTCGTCTCGGCCAACCCCACCGGCCCGCTGCACGTGGGCCACGGCCGCAACGCGGCGCTGGGCGACTGCGTGGCGCGCCTGCTGGACGCCAGCGGCTGGGACGTGAAGCGCGAGTTCTACTACAACGACGCCGGCGTGCAGATCGCCAACCTTGCCGTCTCCACGCAGGCGCGCGCGCGCGGCCTCGCGCCGGGCGACGCCGGCTGGCCGCAGGACGGCTACCGCGGCGACTACATCGCCGACGTGGCCAAGGCCTACCTGGCCGGCGACAGCGTGACCGTGGAAGGCCACACCGTCGCCGGCGCGAAGGACGTGGAGAACCTCGACGCGATCCGCGCCTTCGCCGTGGCCTACCTGCGCCACGAGCAGAACCTGGACCTGCAGGCCTTCGGCGTGGGCTTCGACGTGTACTTCCTCGAATCCTCGCTCTACACCGACGGCAAGGTGGAGGAAGCCGTGCGCGAGCTGGTCGCCCACGGCCACACCTACGAGGAAGGCGGCGCGCTGTGGCTGAAGACCACCGACTTCGGCGACGACAAGGATCGCGTCATGCGCAAGTCGGATGGCACGTACACCTATTTCGTGCCGGACGTGGCCTACCACCTCAGCAAGTGGCAGCGCGGCTACGGCAAGGCGATCACCGTGCTGGGCTCGGACCACCACGGCTCGCTGGCGCGCGTGAAGGCCGGCCTGCAGGCGCTGGACGCGGGCATCCCCAAGGGCTACCCCGACTACCTGCTGTACCAGATGGTCACCGTGATGCGCGGCGGCGAGGAGGTGAAGATCTCCAAGCGCGCCGGCAGCTACGTCACCCTGCGCGACCTGATCGACGAAGTGGGCCGCGACGCCACGCGCTACTTCCTGATCTCGCGCAAGGGCGACTCGCAGCTGGTGTTCGACATCGACCTCGCCCGTTCGCAGACCAACGACAACCCGGTCTATTACATCCAGTACGCGCATGCCCGCGTATGCTCGGTGCTGCGCCAGGCTGGCGAGAAGGGATTCACGTTCGACCAGGACAACGGGCTGGCGCAGCTCGCGCGGCTGGACAACGAGCACGAGCAGGCCCTGCTCACCGAGCTGTCGCGCTACCCCGAGGTGGTGGAGGCGGCGGCGACGAACCTGGAGCCGCACCTGCTCGCCATCTGGCTGCGCGAACTGGCCAACGCGTTCCACACCTACTACAACTCGCACCAGTTCCTGGTCGAGGACAAGGACTTGCGCGACGCCCGCCTCGCCCTCGTGGTGGCCACCCGGCAGGTGCTGCGCAACGGTCTCGATTTGCTGGGCCTGGGCGCCCCGGAGAGCATGTGATGGCAGCACGCAAAGGCAAGGGCCGGCAGGCGGTACGCAACAGCGGCGGCGGCATTCCCGGCTGGGTCTGGGCCATCGTCGGCGTGCTCATCGGCGCCGTGGCGGTGATGGTGCTGATGCGCCACTCGCTGATGCCGATGGCGCCGAAGACCGGGCCGCAGGCGAATCCCCAGGCCACCGCCGAAACGCCGAGCGAAACCGGCGCGGTGGCGCCGGGCAACGCCGAGAGCACGGCGAAGAAGCCGCAATTCGACTTCTACTCCGTGCTGTCGGAGAAGGAAGTGCGCATTCCGGACGCCGAGATCAGCGCGCAGGCGAAGGCCGAGCAGCAGAAGCAGCAGGCCGCGGCGGCCGCGAACGCCCAGCCCGCGCCGGCCGCCGTGCCGCCCACGGCGCCCGGCAATACCCCGGTAGCCACCCAGAACGTGGTCGCCGCGCCCCCCGCCGCGGTGCCCAAGCCGTCCGCCGGCAGCGGCTACCTGCTGCAGGTCGGCGCGTTCCCGAACGCGGCCGATGCGGAAACCGTGAAGGCCAAGCTCGCCATGCAGGGCTTCGTGGCGAACGTGCAGTCGGTGCAGGTGAACGGCCAGACCTTCCACCGCGTGCGGCTGGGGCCGTTCCCCACCGCCAGCGCGCTGGAGTCCACCAAGCAACGCCTCGCCGGCGCCGGCATCAATTCGATCGCGCTGAAAGAAGGCAAGTAAGCCCCCTCGTCGAGGCAAGACCATCATGACCGTCAAGACCGCCTGGATCACCGGCGCCACCGCCGGTTTCGGCGCCGCCACCGTGGACCGCTTCGTGGCCGGCGGCTGGCGGGTGATCGCCAGCGGCCGCCGCGCCGAACGCCTGCAGCAACTGGCGGACCGGCACGGCGCCGGCAAGCTGCACACGGCGGCGTTCGACGTCCGCGACGAAGACGCCATGCGCGCCGCGGTCACCGGCCTGCCGGCGGACTTCGCCGGCATCGACCTGCTGGTGAACAATGCCGGCCTGGCGCTGGGCACCGCGCCGGCGCAGCAGGCCGATCTCGCGCAGTGGAAGCAGATGATCGACACCAACGTGACCGCGCTGGCGACGATGACCCATCTGCTGCTGCCGGGGCTGATCGAACGCCGCGGCGCCATCGTCAACATCAGCTCGATCGCGGGCAGCTACCCCTACCGCGGCGGCAACGTCTACGGCGGCACCAAGGCCTTCGTCACCCAGTTCTCGCAGAACCTGCGCACGGACCTGCACGGCACCGGCGTGCGCGTCACCTCGATCGAGCCGGGCATGGCCGAAACCGAATTCACCCTGGTGCGCACCAGCGGCGACAAGGCGGCTTCCGAGAAGCTCTACGCCGGCGCCCACCCGATCGCCGCCGGCGACATCGCCGACACGATCTGGTGGATCGCCAACCTGCCGCCGCACCTGGACATCACGCGCCTGGAAATCATGCCGGTGAGCCAGTCGGCGGCCGGCCTGCAGGTGCACCGGGACTAGCCGGCCGCGCGCCGCGGCGACGGCCACGGCGCGGGCGAACGCTCAGACGCCTTCCCCACCCCGGTGCACGTCGTGGGTGACGAACGGGCGCGCCGGGCCCGGCGGTTCCAGCCACTGCGGGTGCGACAGCGTGTGGTGCATGTCCGCGAGGCCGCTGTGCCAGTGTTCCTGCATGCTGCCGATGCTGAACTCGAAATCCTTGTAATGGCCTTCGTACGGCTTGTCGCGGTAGATCAGGTGGATCAGGTTGGTGCGCGCGCAGGACGCGGCCGCCTCGGCGCGGCGGTAGGCGGGGTCGCCGCGGCGCGCGGCCGGCACCAGCGCCATCAGGTCGTGCAGCAGGCGCTGCTGTTCCTGCATCAGGCGCATGTACTCGGTGATCATGCGGGTGCGGCTGGAATACTGGATGTCCTTGCTGCGCTCGGCGACGCCGCCCATGTCGCGCGGCAGCGGTCCCTGCGCGCTCCACAGATCGACCTGGAAGATCAGCGCGTCGCTGCTGCTCCGTCCGGTCAGGACCTTGTACAGCGGCGTGTTGGAGACCATGCCGCCGTCCCAGTAGTACTCGCCGCCGATCTCCACGGCGGGAAAGCCGGGCGGCAGCGCACCGGAGGCCATGAAGTGCTCGGCGCGCAGCGGCCCCTGCGTATTGTCGAAATAGGCGAAGTTGCCGGTGCGCACGTTCACCGCGCCCACCGAGACGCGCATGGCGCGCGCATCGTTGATGCGGTCGAAATCCGCCAGCCGCTCCAGCGTCGCGCGCAGCGGCGCCGTCTCGTACCAGCTCGCCGTGACCGGGGCCGGATGCGACTGCAGGAAGGGCGGCGGCATGCGCGGCACGAAGAAACCCGCCTGCCCCTCGGTCAGCGCCCGCCACGCCGCCCATGCGCTGAAGCCGTTCTGCACGGGCACCGGCCAGTCCGAGCTGTCGAACGCGGGAAGGGCCGGGAGCGCCGGCAGCAGCGCCGACTGGCAGATCGTGCTCCAGAATTCCTGCAGGCGCTCGACGCGCTTCTCCGGCGGATTGCCGGCGATGATCGCCGCATTCAGCGCGCCGATCGAGATGCCGGCGATCCAGTTGGGGTGCACGCCAGCCTCGGCCATCGCCTGGTACACGCCTGCCTGGTAGGCGCCCAGCGCACCGCCGCCCTGCAGCACCAGCGCGACGATCGGGTAAGTCTGCCCGACCGCCTCGGCAAGCGTCGGCGCGGCCGTCCTGTTCTTTCCGCCAGCCATGCGCTCAACCCTCCGCCAGGTAATCGTGCACCACCGTGCCCAGTTCCAGCGTGAGGTCGGTGATGTAGTGCACGGCCGATTCCACCTTGAGCACCGGCAGGTCGGCCACCGGCGCCAGCGCGTGCGGGTGCAGCTCCAGCGAGGCCGGCCCGGTCCAGGCGCCCTTGAGCGCGACGTTGCTGGTGAAGTAGCGGACCAGCTCGCAGATGCGCGGCGTGCCGTCCACGTGCGGGATGATCTTCAGCAGGTAGTTCGGCGCGGCGAGGCCGGCGAGCACGGCGGCATGGTCCGCCGCGCGATGCTTGAAGCCCATGGTGGCCTTGGCCACGCGCACCTTGCCGTAATCCAGCGTGCCGACCAGGGTGTCGATCTCGGTTTCCAGCACCGGGCTGGCGAGTTTCTTCGGGAAGCCCCACAGCTCGCGGCCGCCGGCGATCGGCGGATGGTCGTCGAGGTACATCGAGTGCACGTAGCCGCCGCGCTCGCCGCGGAAGCTCACCGGGATCACCTGGCCGGATTCGGTGTAGTCGCCGAAGCCGGTGGAGTCCGGCATGCGGATGAATTCGTACCTGACCAGCGGCTCGGCGACTTCGAGCGGCTCGGGCACCACCGCGCGCAGTGCGTCGGGGTCGGTGCGGTAGGTGACGACCAGGAACTCGCGGTTGACGAAGCGGTACGGTCCCGGCGGGAAGGCCGGGCTGGTCAGCGGCATGGCGAAGGCGTTCGCCTTCACGTCGGCGATCTTCATGGGCGTTTCCTCGTGGCGCTGCGGCGGGCGTGCGCCGTCCGGCGCACGCAGCGGGTATGGCGCGGGAAAACGCGGCTTACTGCATGTACCAGCCGTGGCTCACCACGAAGCTCTGCCCGGTCAGCGCGGCCGACGGGAAGGTGGCGAGGTAGAGCGCGGTCTGCGCGATGTCGTCGACCGTGGTGAACACGCCGTCCACGGTGTCCTTCAGCATCACGTTCTTGATCACGTCGGCCTCGCTGATGCCCAGCTCCCTGGCCTGCTCGGGAATCTGCTTCTCCACCAGCGGCGTGCGCACGAAGCCGGGGCAGATCACGTGCGAGCGCACGTTGTGCTCGGCGCCTTCCTTCGCCAGCGTGCGCGCCAGGCCCAGCAGGCCGTGCTTGGCCGCCACGTAGGGCGCCTTGAGCTTGGACGCTTCGTGCGAATGCACCGAGCCCATGTAGATCACGATGCCGCCGCGGTTGCCCTGGTACATGTGGCGCAGCGCGGCGCGGGTGGTGAGGAAGCCGCCGTCGAGGTGGATCGCCAGCATCTTCTTCCAGTCGGCGTAGCTGAACTGGTCGATCGGGTTGATGATCTGCACGCCTGCGTTGGAGATCAGGATGTCCAGCGCGCCGAAGGTGGCGACCACCTTGTCGGTGCCCGCATCCACCGCGGCCTCGTCGGTGACGTCCATCGCGATGCCGATGGCCTTGCCGCCCGCGGCGTTGATCTCGGCCGCCGCCGCATCCGCCGCCTGCTGGTTGATGTCGCAGATCGCCACCTTGGCGCCCTGCTTCGCGTACAGCTCCGCGATCGCCTTGCCGATGCCGCTGGCCGCGCCGGTGATGAGGGCCACCTTGCCGTCGAGACTGCTCATGATGCTGCTCCTTGTGGGGGAAATCGCATTGTAGGGAACAGGTATGACTGCACTATCGGGCTTTAGTGCGACGCAAGATCCTTCTCTCCCGCACGCGGGAGGAAACGCGGCGGCTCAACCTTCCTCGGCGAGGTAGGTATAGGCGGTGAGGCCACCGTCCAGCGCGCGGTACAACTGCTCCGCCGCATCGCCCGCGATCCCCGCGGCGGCGATGCGCTCGCGGTAGCTGGCGCGCAGCACGGCGAGGTCGTAGCCCACGTAGTCCAGCATCAGGTCGGTGGTGTCGCCGCGGCGCTTGTGCGCAAAGACATGCGAGTCGCCGGCTACGCGCACGTTCACTGCATCGGTGTCGCCGAACAGGTTGTGGATGTCGCCGAGCGTCTCCTGGTAGGCGCCCACCATGAAGATGCCGAGGCGGTAGCTCTCGCCGTGCTTCAGCGCGTGCAGCGGCAGCGAGACGTCCACGCCCTCGGCGTCGACGTAGTGGTCGATGCGGCCGTCAGAGTCGCAGGTGAGGTCGACGATCGCGCCGCGCCGCGTGGGCTGCTCGTCCAGCCGCGCGATCGGCGCGATCGGGAAGATCTGCTCGATCGCCCAGATGTCGGGCACCGATTCGAACACCGAGAAGTTGACGAAGTACTTGTCCACCAGCTTCTCGTCCAGCTCGTCCAGCGCGGCGCGATGCGAGCGTTCGCCGGGCAGCAGGCGCGCGCGCACCGCGTTGGCGATGGCGTAGTACATCTCGTCCAGCCGCGCGCGGTCGGTCAGCGCGAGCTGGCCCAGCGCGTACAGCGCCTGGCCTTCGGCAAGGTGGTGCTGGGCCTCGTGGAACAGTTCCAGCGCGGGGCGCTGGTCGAGTTCGGCGTGCACCTCGCGCAGGCGGCGCAGCACGGCCGGCTCGTCGTCGCGCGGGGCGGAGATCGCGCCCTGCGGCACCTCCTCCACCTCGCTCACGTTGACCACCAGCACGGCGTGGTGCGCGGTCATCGCGCGGCCGGCCTCGGTGAGGATGTGCGGGGCCTTCAGGCCTTCCGCCTCCACCGCCTCGGCCAGCGACTGCACGATGGTGGCGGCGTACTGCTCGATCGAATAGTTGATCGAGTTGTGGCTGCGCGAGCGAGAGCCTTCGTAATCCACGCCCAGGCCGCCGCCCACGTCCACGATCTCCAGCGGCACGCCCATGCGGGTGAGCTCGACGAAATAGCGCGTGGCCTCGCGCATGCCGTTGGCGATGTCGCGCACGTTGGAGATCTGCGAGCCCATGTGGAAGTGCTGCAGCTTCAGCGCGTGCTTGAGCCCGGCCTTGTCCAGCCGCCCGATGAGGGTGAGCACCTGCGCGGGCGACAGGCCGAACTTGCCCTTGTCGCCGCCGGTGTTCTGCCACTTGCCGGCGCCGATGGAGGCGAGGCGCACGCGCACGCCGAGCAGCGGCTCCACGTCCAGCGCCTTCGCCTCGGCGAACACGTGGTCCAGCTCGGAGAGCTTCTCGATCACGATGTGCACGCGCAGGCCGAGCTTCTTGCCGATCAGCGCGAGGCGGATGTATTCGCGGTCCTTGTAGCCGTTGCAGACCACGATGGAGCCGGGCCGGGCCATCGCCAGCACCGCCATCAGTTCGGGCTTGGAGCCGGCCTCCAGGCCGAAGCCCTCGGTGCCCGCGGCCACCAGCTCGCCGGCCACGCCGCGCTGCTGGTTCACCTTGATCGGGTAGATGGCGGTGTAGCCGGCGCCGTAGCTCCACTCGGCGATGGCCTTGGCGAACGCGGCCTGCAGCCGGGCCAGGCGGTCGGCGAGGATGTCCGGGAAGCGCACCAGCAGCGGCAGGCGCAGGCCTTCGGCGCGGGCGCGCTCGACGATGGCCGGCAGCGACAGCGCCGGGCCGCGCGCGCCCTGCGGACGCACCGCGATCTCGCCGGCCTCGTTGACATCGACGTAGCCGTCGCCCCAGTGGGCAACGGCGTAGGTGTGGCGGGCGTCAGCGACGGTCCAGGGCTTCGACATGGGGGGTCTCCTTGCGGGAAGGCATGTCGTCGCAGCGGCGAGCCTTGACGCGGGGAAGCACGATGGGCCGGAAGCCTCGCACGCCGCGGGGCCGATCATGCCGGCCGGGGCGCATCGCGCACCGGAAAGGCCATTGTAACAGCCCATTCGCGACAGCTCGGCTACAATGACCGGCCTTGTCACGCGCCCATCCGCCAGGAACACCCATGTCGCAGCAGATCAGCTGGTTCACCGAGGCCCACCAGGCTTCCGGCTCCTCCATCGGCTTCCGTACCGAGCAACTGCTGCACGCGGAGAAGACGCCGTTCCAGACCATCGAGATCCACCAGACCACGGACTGGGGCAAGCTGATGGTGATCGACGGCTGCGTGATGCTCACCACCCGCGACAACTTCCTCTACCACGAGATGATGACCCACCCCGCGCTGTTCACCCATGCGCGCGCCAAGCGCGTGGTGATCATCGGCGGCGGCGACTGCGGCACGCTGCGCGAGGTGCTCAAGCACGAGGAAGTGGAGCACGCCGTGCAGGTGGAGATCGACGAGCGCGTGACCCGCCTCGCCGAGGAATACTTCCCCGAGCTGTGCGAGTCGAACGGCGACCCGCGCGCCGAGCTGCTGTTCATCGACGGCATCAAGTACATGGCCGAGGCCGAGCCGGAGTCGATCGACCTGGTGATCGTGGATTCCACCGATCCGGTGGGCCCCGCCGAAGGCCTGTTCAACGCCGCGTTCTACGCGAGCTGCTTCAAGGCGCTGCGCCACGGCGGCCTGCTGGTGCAGCAGAGCGAATCGCCGCTGGCGCACCTGGAGCTGATCAAGTCGATGCGCGCCGCGATGCGCACCGCCGGCTTCAACGCCGTGAAGACCCTGCCCTTCCCGCAACCCTGCTACCCCACCGGCTGGTGGAGCTGCACCATGGCGCGCAAGGGCGGCGACCTCAGCGGCTTCCGCGAGCGCGGCGCGCTCAGCAAGAACTTCGCTACCCGCTACTACAACGCCGAGATCCACAAGGGCGCGCTGGCCCAGCCGGAGTTCATGCGCGAGGCGCTGGGCGAATAAGGGGCGGAACCGGGCAACGCCGCGCGCCGAATCCCCGCCCCGGCTCTAGAACATCTTCGCCCGCTGCTTCGGCAGCAGCACCAGCGCCAGCGTCGCCAGCGGCCCGAACGGCACCGAGAGCAGGAACCACAGCAGCCCGCTGCGGTTCTTGCCTTGCGCCAGCCCCGCGTTGATCAGCGCCAGCGTGCCCCAGCCGGCGAACCAGGGCGCGCCCTCGGCGAAACTGGAAAAATGATTCACTGCATGTCCTCCGGCCCCTGTGCTGTGGAGCGCGCCGGGCGCGCGAACGGGCCTCATCCTAGCAACCGTGGCCGCCGCCGGCGCGCGCAGGCTCAGTCGGCGTTCAGAGCATCCTCAACGGGGCGCCGCTAAGCTGGCGCCTCCGTTATCGATGGAGCACCCCATGCGCGGATGGCATAGCCTCGCCCTTGCCGGCACCCTGGCGTTGATCGCCGCACCCGCGGCGCGCGCCGCCACGCCCATGGCCGAGCCCGCCGCCGGTAATGCCCGCGAGCAGGCGCTGCAGGCGTTCCAGCACGACCTGGTCAGCGTGCTGGCGTTGCGCGCCACCGCGCAGCCGCTGCTGGGCGCCGCGCTGCTTGCCCGCCCGCTGCCGCAGCAGCCCAGGACCGGCAGCTTCCACGCGCTGATCAGCCGCGCCGCCGCGGCCAGCGACGCCGGCCCCGCCGTGCAGTGGATGCGCCTGGCCGACTGCGACCCCAAGGGCGACGCCTGCCCGAACGCCGGCGCGCTGCGCAAGCTCACCGAGCTGGCGCCGGACAACGCCGCGGTGTGGCTGCTCAAGCTGGGCACGGACACCCGCAACATGAAGACCGAGGGCGCGCGCGCGGACCTGGCGAAAGCCGCGGACGCCAGGACCTACGACGACTACACCGGCAGCAGCCTGGCGGCGCTGGCCGAGGTGGTGGACGCGCTGCCGCCCCCGCCGGCCACGCAGGGCGCGGGCGGCCCGCTGGGCGTGCAGGCGCTGATCGTGCTCGGCAACGCCCGCATGCAGCCGCGGCCCGCGCTGCCGGTGGTGGCGCAGACCTGCGACAACGCGGGCGACGACGACGCGCTCAAGGCCGACTGCCGCAAGCTGGGCAAGCTGCTGGAACTGGGCTCCAGCCCGCTCGCGCAATCGCTGGGCCTGCACCTGCGCGAAGTGCTGGGCGACCCGGCGGAACAGGCCGGCGCGCACGAGCAGCGGCGCAACCTGATCTGGCAGGTGCAGAACTACTCGCAGCTGGCGCTGCGCGCCCAGGACGATCCCGCCCTGGCGCAGCGGCTGCTGGCCACCGCGAAACAGGGCGGCACCGAGATGAGCCAGATGATCGCGGTGCTGCGCGCCAGCGGCGTCTCCGTCACCGCGCCGGGTAGCTGGCAGCCGCCGGCCCCGGAGGCCGGGCAGGCCGCTCCCGCTCCGGCACACTCCCCATGACCGGGAACACCGGTTAGGCTTGGCCCACCTTCGCGGAACGGGGCGACCCATGCTTACGACGCTGGTGGCAAGCAGCAAGGGCGGTTGCGGCAAGAGCACGCTGGTGACGCAGCTGGCGTCGCACTGGGCACAGGCCGGCCAGAACACCGCCATCGTGGACGCCGACCGCCAGGGTTCCAGCTACCGCTGGGCCGGGCGGCGCCCCGACAACGTACCGGGCGTGCTGGGTCTGGAAGGCGGCCGCAAGGCGCTGCAGCGGGTGCCCCCGGACACCCGGCAGCTGCTGATCGACACCGCGGCCGGCTCCGGCGAGCGCGAGCTCGAGCCCTACATCGAGGAGGCCACGGTGCTGCTGGTGCCGGTGCTGCCGTCCAGCTTCGACCTCGACGCCACCACCCACTTCCTGGACGAGCTGCAGGCGATCAAGCGCATCCGCACCGGCAAGCTGCCGGTGGCGCTGGTGGCGAACCGCCTCAAGCCGTGGACCCGCGCCAGCCAGGAGGCGGTGGAGCGGCTGGCCGCCGAATCGCCGTTCCCGGTGGTCGCCCAGTTGCGCGACAGCCAGGCCTACGTGCTGCTCACCGCGCTGGGCAAGGGCATCTTCGATTACCAGTCCGAACAGGTGCGCAACCACCAGGAGGACTGGAAACCGCTGCTGCGCTGGATCAAGCGCCACGCCGCCTGAGCGCGCCGCGCCCACCTTTCACCGGAGTCTTCCATCCATGCACGAACTGATCCTGCTGCGCCACGCCGAGGCGGTGCCCGCCGAAGGCCACGGCAACGATCACCAGCGCCCGCTGAGCGAACACGGCCGGCGCGAGGCGCAAGACGCCGGCGCGTGGCTGGCCAAACACGGGGCGCGCCCGCTGCGCGCGCTGTGCTCGCCCGCCCGGCGCGCCGAGGAGACCGCGCAGCTGGCGCTGGCCGCGCTGGCCGACCCGCCGCCGCTGCAGCAGGCCGGCGAGATCTACGACGCCACGCCCGGCGAACTGCTGGCCCTGCTGGACCAGCACGCCGACGCCGGAACGGTGATGCTGGTGGGCCACAACCCCGGCATCGAACGGCTGGTGGCCCTGCTGGTGGAGGGCCGTTCCGACGAATTCCGCGGCATGCCGCCGGCGGGACTGGCGGTGCTGCACCTCAACGGCCCGCTGGAGCCCGCCAGCGCGCGGCTGGACGCGTTCTGGTCGCCCTGATCCGCCGATCCCGCGGCAACGGCGCGCGGGCGACGGAACGGAAGGCCCCGGAGGCTGTCCCAACGCGGCCCCTCCCGGGGCACGATGCCCCGCCCATGCCACCGTCCATGTCGCCCCGCTGGCTACTGCTCCCCATCCTGCTGCTCGTCGCGCTGCTGCAAGGCTGCACGCTGAGCCGCGCCCAGATCCGCGAGGCCGGCGCCATCGTCGCCGCCAGTCCCGGCCGCGAGGACACCTGCCACCAGGCCGACCACTGCGCCACGCCCTCGCCCCTGCTCGAAGCCGCGCAGCAGGCGATCGCCGAATCCACGCCCGCGCAGCCGGTCAACACCGTCGCCCTGCTCGACGACAGCGAGGCCGCGCTGGCGGCGCGCATCAGCCTGATCCGCGCGGCGCAGCACAGCATCGACGTGCAGACCTACATCTGGGACGAGGACGACATCGGCCAGCTGGTGCTCAACGAACTGGTGCAGGCCGCGCGGCGCGGGGTGCAAGTGCGCATCCTCGCCGACCAGCTGTTCTCGTTCGGCGACGTCGACCTGCTCGACCGCCTCGCCCGGGCCAGCCCCAACCTGCAGGTGAAGCTGTACAACCCCACCTTCCACAACGCGCAGACGCCGCCGCTGGAATTCGCCGCCGGCATCGCGTGCTGCTTCATGAAGTTCAACCAGCGCATGCACAACAAGCTGCTGCTGGTGGACGACGCCATCGGCATCACCGGCGGGCGCAACTACCAGAACCGCTATTTCAACTGGGACCCCGACTTCGACTACGTGGACCGCGACGTGATGGCCGGCGGCCCGGTGGGCCGGGAGATGGCCGAGAGCTTCGCGCTGTTCTGGAACCACAAGCGTTCCGTGCCGCTGATCCGCCTGCGCGACGTCAACCGGCGCATCCGCAGCGACACGGCGCCGCCCGGCTGGCCCGCGCCGCACTACACCGATCCGGCGCGGGTGGCGCGCGTGCAGGCCGATGCGGAGGATCCCGACTGGCTGGCCGCGTGGATCGGCGACGACACCCTGCGCGTGAGCCAGGTGAACTATTTCAGCGACCTGCCGGCCAAGACCGACGAACCGCACAAGCGCGACGCCCTCGAACTCACCGCCCGCCTGATGCGCATGCTCGCCGGGGCGAAGCAGGAAGTGGTGCTGCAGACGCCCTACCTGGTGCTGAGCACGCGCGCGCAGAACCTGTTCAAGCGCCTGCACAAGGCAGATCCGCCGCCCCGCATCATCGTTTCCACCAACTCGCTGGCGGCCACCGATGCGTTCGCGGTCTACGCACTCTCCTACAAGCACCGCCTGCGCTACCTCACCGAGTACGGCTTCCAGATCCACGAACTGAAACCGCACGCCGAAAGCGCCGAGGAAGACTGGGAAGAGGCCAACGAGGACCAGGACGCCGGCCCCACCGGCCAGCCCATCGTCCACGGCGGCAAGAAGCGCGGGCGTTTCCCCGGCAACGAGCGCCGCCCCGGCCTGTTCGGCAGCAGCGGCAAGCGCAACCGGCCCGCGCCGCTGCGCAGCAGCGGCCGCCGCTACAGCCTGCACGCCAAATCCATGGTGGTGGACGGCCGCTTCGCGATGGTCGGCTCGCACAACTTCGACCCGCGCTCGGACCACTACAACACCGAGGCCGGGGTGATCGTCTACGACCCGCGCTTCGCCGACGCGGTGCGCGACTCGATCCTCGAGGACACGCTGCCGCAGAACGCCTGGGTCATCGCCCGCACCGAGCCCACCATCCCCGTCCTGGGCGACATCAGCGAGGGCATCGCCGACGTCTCCTCGCGGCTGCCGCTGTTCGACCTGTGGCCGTTCCGCTACGCGACGAGCTACGAGATCAAGCCCGGCTGCGCTCCGCTGGCCCCCGACAACCCGAAATTCAAGGAATGCTACACGCCGGTGGGCGACTTCCCCGACGTGGCGGTTTCGCCGAAGCTGATCTACACGCGGCTGATCACCGCGTTCGGGGCGGGCGTGAAGGGCATCCTGTGAGCGGCACGGCCACGCGGCCTACACCCACTCCCGCGGCTTGAGGTATTCCGCCAGCCGCGCCTCGGCCGAGCCGGGTTCGGGCGCGTAGGCATACTCGAAACGCACCCGCGGCGGCAGGCTCATCAGGATCGATTCCGTGCGCCCGCCCGACTGCAGCCCGAACAGCGTGCCGCGGTCGTAGACCAGGTTGAACTCCACGTAGCGGCCGCGCCGGTACAGCTGGAATTCGCGCTCGCGCTCGCCATACGGCGTGTCGCGCCGCCGCGCCGCGACCGGCAGGTAGGCGTCGAGGAAACCCTGGCCCACGGCCCGGGTGAAATCGAGGCAGCGTTCGAAGCCGCCTTCGTTGAGGTCGTCGTAGAACAGGCCGCCCACGCCGCGGGTCTCGCCACGGTGCTTGAGATGGAAGTACTCGTCGCACCATTTCTTGTAGCGCGGGTAGACCTCCGCGCCGAACGGCGCGCACAGGTCGCGCGCCACCGTGTGCCAGTGCACCGCGTCCTCGTCGAAGGGGTAGTACGGGGTGAGGTCGAAACCGCCGCCGAACCACCACACCGGTTCCACGCCCTCCTTGCTGGCCTCGAAGTAGCGCACGTTGGCGTGCGTGGTCGGCACGTAGGGGTTCTTCGGGTGCAGCACCAGCGACACGCCGGTGGCGATGAAGCTGCCGCCGGCCAGGTCGGGGCGGTGCGCGGTGGCGCTGGGCGGCAACTGGTGGCCGGAGACGCGCGAGAAGTTCACGCCCGCCTGCTCGAACAGCGCGCCGTCGCGCAGCACGCGGGTACGCCCGCCGCCGCCCGCCGGGCGCGTCCACGCGTCCTCGACGAAACGCGCGCCGCCGTCCAGCCGCTCCAGCTCGGTGCAGATGCGGTCCTGCAGTTCGCGCAGGAAGGTTTCGGCCCGGTCGGCTTGCTCGCTCATCGGTGCTGCTCCGTCGTGATCGACGCGAGCTTAGCAAGAGTGGCCGCCGTCGCCGCTGCGGCGAGGAGCCGCGCGGGTCCGTCGCCGACCGCGAAGCGCCGCTGAACACCCCGCATCACTGCCGGAATACAGGCTAGGCAGCGCGAAAAACGCTCGCTAGGCTGCATCAACGATGAGGACACCCATGACTCCACTGGCGATCGGCGCCTGCACCGTCTCCTCCGCGCTGGGCTGCGGATTGGCGGCGCAGCACGACGCGCTGCGGCACGGCCGCGGCGGCCTGCGCCCCAACGATTTCGGCAGCGCGCCGCGGCTGGGCTGGATCGGCCGCGTGGACGGCGTGGAAGCCGTCGCCCTGCCCGCCGGGCTCGCCAACTGGGATTGCCGCAACAACCGCCTCGCCTGGCTGGGCCTGCAACAGGACGGCTTCCTCGACCGCGTGCACGCCGCACGCGCCCGCTACGGCGCACATCGCGTGGCGCTGCTGCTCGGCACCTCCACCGCCAGCATCGGCACCACCGAGGAGGCGTATCGCCGGCTCGACGCCGACGGCCGCTTCCCTGTCGACCTGCGCCGCCCCGCCCTGCACGCGCCCGACTCGCTGACTGCGTTCGCCGCGGCCGCGCTGGGGCTGGAAGGGCCATGCCTCACGATCTCCACCGCCTGCTCGTCCAGCGCCAAGGTGTTCGCCAGCGCGGCGCGCCTGCTCGCGCTGGGCCTGGCCGACGCCGCCGTGGTGGGCGGCGTGGACAGCCTCTGCGACAACGTGCTGTTCGGCTTCAACGCGCTGGAGCTGATCGCGCCCGCCGGCTGCCGGCCGTTCGACGCGAACCGCGACGGCATCTCGATCGGCGAGGCGGCCGGCTTCGCGCTGCTGGAGCGCTTGGACGCCGCGCCCGACGCCCCGCGCCTGCTCGGCTACGGCGAGGCCAGCGACGCCTGGCACATGTCCTCGCCGCATCCCGACGGCCATGGCGCCGAACTCGCGCTGGACGCGGCGCTGGCCCGCGCGGGGCTGGACGCGGCCCGGGTCGACTACGTGAACCTGCACGGCACCGCCAGCCGGCAGAACGACGCGATGGAGGCCGCGCTGGTGGGGCGCCGCTTTCCCGCGCACGCCCGCGCCAGCTCCACCAAGGGCTACACCGGCCACACCCTGGGCGCGGCGGGCATCGTGGAAGCGACGATCGCGCTGCAGGCGATCGAGCACGGCTTCGTGCCCGGCAACCTCGGCGCCGCCACGCCCGATCCGGCCTGCGGCCCGCAATTCGCGTGGGAAGGCGAATCGCGGCAGGTCGACGTGGCGCTGAGCAATTCCTTCGGTTTCGGCGGCAACAACGCCTGCCTGATCTTCGGACGCGCCGCATGAACGCGCTGCAGCTGCACGTCGAAGGCATCGGCCTGTGGTCGCCGTGGGCGGAGGCGAACACGCAGGCCAGCGTGGTCGGGTCGCGTCCGCTCATCGCCAGCGCCTGGCCGGCCACTTCCACCGCCAGCCGCACGCTTTCCGGTGCGCGGCGGCCGAGTTGTCGCCCACCCGCTTCCACCATTCCGTGCACAACGCGCCGGCCGGATACTGGACCATCGCCACCGGTTGCCGCGCGCCGTCCAGCGCGGTCTGCGCGGGCGCCCGCACGTTCGGCGCCGCGCTGCTGGAAGCGGCGACCCAGGCGCTGGCCGAGCGGCGCCCGGTGCTGCTGGCGTGCTACGACATCGCCGGACACGGCCCGCTGCTGGAGATGACCGCCTGCACCCACGCCTTCGGCTGCGCCCTGCTGCTGGCGCCGGAAGCCGGCGCGACCACGCTGGCCACGCTGCGGCTGCAGACCTCGACCAATCACGCTGCATCCACGCCGCTGCCGGCTACGCTCGTTGCCGAAGCGCAGGGCAATCCCGCGGGTGTCGCGCTGGAGCTGCTCGCGCCGCTGGCCGGGAACGGTGGCCGCTGCCGCCTCGCCATCGCCCCCGCACTGGATCTGCTGGTCGACGTGGAGCGCATCGCCTGAACGCTGCCCTGCCCCGCTGGTGCGTGCTGATCCCCTGCCTCAACGAGGAGCGGGCGATACGCGGCGTGGTCGAATCGGTACTCGCGCTGGGCGCGCCGGTGATCGTGGTCGACGACGGCTCGGACGACCGCACGCCCGCCATCCTCGCCACGCTGCCGGTGACGTTGCTGCGCCACACGCAGCGCCTCGGCAAGGGGCAGGCCTTGCGCGACGGCTTCCGCGAGGCGCTGCGCCAGGGTTACGAGGCGGTGCTGACCATGGACGGCGACGGCCAGCACCTGGCCGCCGACATCCCCCGCATCGTGGCCGCTGCGGCCGCCTGTCCCGGCCAGCTGGTGATAGGCGCGCGCCTGCTGGACAAGGCGCAGCAGCCCAAGGCGCGCCGCCGCGCGAATGCGTTCGCGGACTGGGGCATCTCCTGGGGTTGCGGCCAGCCGGTGGCGGACACGCAGAGCGGCCAGCGCTGGTATCCGCGCGCCGCGCTGGACCTGGCCGACCTGCCCGCCGAGGATTTCGTGTTCGAGGCGGCGATCCTGATCGCCGCGTCGCGCGAGCTGGGCATGGGCGTGGTCGCGGTGCCGATCGCCTCGCGCTACCCGGCCACCGCGCGGCACAGCCACCTGCTGCCGGTGCGCGACACCTTGCGCATCACCGCCTACACCATAGGCCGCGTGCTGCACTACGGCCGGGTGGCGCGCAGCTACCGGCGTTCGCACACCGCGCCGCGGGTGATCGACAGTGCGCCGGAAGGCAGCCCCGCGCTTGCGCCCATGCACGGCACGCGCTGAGCGCGGCGCCTCACTCCGCGTCGCGGCGGTGCGCTGCGTGCGCGCCGGTGTCGGCGGCGGGCGCCGGCTGCCAGAAATCGTGGAAGTTGAACCAGTTGTACGGCAATGCCCGCACGTAGTGCTCCAGCCGGGCGGCGTAGCGCGCCAGCAGCGCGTCCAGCGCCGGGCCGCGGCTGTCGCGCGGGATCGCCACCCGTTCGGCGAACGGTTCGAACACCAGCCGGTAGCGATTGCCGCCCAGGTACAGGCCGAAGCACAGCAGCACCGGCACCTGCAGCGCGTTCGCCAGCAGCCACGGCCCCACCGGCAGCGGCGCCGGCGCGCCGAGGAATTCCACCGTGCGCTGCGCCTCCTGCTCGCCGGCCCGATCGGCCAGCAAGGCCACCATCGCGCCCTGGCGGCAGGCCTCGGCCGCGGCCAGCACCACGCTGGCGCCACCTTGCGAGGCATCGATCACCGCCGCGCCCACGTCCGGCGCCAGCTCTTCCAGCAGCTCGGTCATGGCCGGCGTCTTGCCCTTGTCCAGCACCACGCGCAGCGTCGCGTCGGGGCGCCGCGCACTGAGCGCGCGCAGCGCCTCGAAGCTGCCCTGGTGCGAACCAACCAGCAGCACGCCACGCCCCTCGGCGATGCGGCGTTCCAGTTCCGGCAGCCCCTCGATCTCGATGCGGAAGCCGCGCTCGCCGTGGGCCAGCAGGTAGATCCGGTCCAGCGAGGTGGCGGCAAAGGCGTGAAACTGGCGCAGCATCTCCCCCACGCCGGGCGGGCGCCCGAACACGCGCGCGAGGTATTGCCGCGAGGCGCGCCGCTCGGTACCGCGGCGCAGGAAGAAGTACAGCGTCACCGGATACAGCAGCAGGCGGCCGAAGCGCCGGCCGCCGAGCAGCGCCAGCGTGCGGATCAGCCAGATGGCGAAGCGACCGCCGCCTTCGCGCTGCTGGCGCCAGTGCAAGGCCTCGCTCATGGCGTCACGGCGGGCTCAGCCGGGCGCGCGGTGCGCTTCGACGAAAGCGCTGAGCTCGCGCAGGCTGGCGAAGATGTGCTTGTTGTCGGGGTGGTCCGAGCGCAACTGGAAGCCGTAGTGCCTGGACACCGCCAGCGCGATCTCCAGCGCGTCGATGGAATCCAGCCCCAGCTCGCCGCCGAACAGCGGCGCGTCCGGGTCGAGCGTGGCCGGATCGACCGCTTCGAGGTTCAGGCTTTCCACGATCAGGGTGGCCAGCTCGTGCTGGGCGGCAGTCAATTCGGCCATGTGCGTGAAAGCTCGCGAAGCGTCGGTCTGGACAGGAATTTGCGGCCGCGGAGTGTAACATGGCGTCCTTGTCTTTCCCGGTTGCAAGTATGACTGAGGGTTGTGAAAGCAGGTGGGTCGAACCCGGCCCGGCGCGCGCCCCGCGCATCTCCTACCGCTTGAACGATGCCGCCGCCCTGCTGGCCGAACCTGGCACGCTGGCGGTGTTCGGCTTCGGCCATGCCGCCTCCGACCCGGACGATCCGCGCTGGCTGCGCGTGCCGCTGGAAGCGCTGGATGCGCCCGCGCCGCTGGAAGCCTGGCAGGTCGACGACGCGGTGCAGCACGGCCGCGATGGCGCGCTGCGCTGGTCGGCCGGCGGCGGCTGGCTGTTCGCCGCGGTCGAACTGGACGAACGCGAGCACGGCGGCCCCGCCGGCGCTGCCCGCGAGGCCTATGCGCAGTTGCGCGACTTCATACGCGGGCGCGCCGAACATCGCGTGCTGCGCATCTGGAACTACCAGGCCGCGATCAACGCGGGCCATGGCGACGCCGAGCGCTACAAGCTGTTCTGCGACGGCCGCGCCGAAGGCTGCGGCGACTGGTTCGCCGACGGCTACCCCGCCGCGACCGCGATCGGCCACCACGGCGATCCGCACCTGCTGCAGATCTACCTGCTGGCCGGCCCACATGCCGGCACCGCGGTGGAGAACCCGCGCCAGGTCAGCGCGTGGCGCTACCCGCGCCAGTACGGCCGCACCTCGCCCGGTTTCGCCCGCGCGATGACGCTGCCCGCGGGGGATGCGCTGGCGATTTCCGGCACCGCCGCCGTGGTGGGCCATGCGTCCGCGCACGAGGGCGACCTCGCCGCCCAGCTGCAGGAAATCCTGGTGAACCTGGAAGCGCTGCTGGCCAGCGCGGGCATGCCCGCCGGCTTCGACACCCACGCCCCGCTGAAGGCCTACGTGCGCCACCCCGCCGACGCACCGCGCGTGCGCGAGCTGCTGCAGCAGCGACTGCCCGGCGTGCCGGTGCTGCTGCTGCAGGGCGACGTCTGCCGCAGCGAGCTGCTGGTGGAACTGGACGGCTGGCGCTACGCCTGAGCCGGCGGCGCGATCACTTCGGCGCCTTGGTCGGCCGCTGCCAGCCCGCCAGCGTGAGCTGGCGGCCGCGCGCCACGGTGAGTTCGTTGGCGGGGGCGTCGCGGGTGATCACGGAACCGGCGCCGATGGTGGCCCGCTCGCCTATCGTCACCGGCGCCACCAGCGCGCTGTTGGAGCCGATGAAAGCGCCGTCCTCGATGTGCGTGACGAACTTGTTCACGCCGTCGTAGTTGCAGGTGATGGTGCCTGCGCCCACGTTGACGCCGCGGCCGATCACGGTGTCGCCGAGGTAGCTGAGGTGATTGGCCTTGCTGCCCTCGCCGATGTGGGTCTTCTTGGTCTCGACAAAGTTGCCCACGTGCACGCCGGCATCGAGTTCGGTGCCGGGGCGCAGCCGCGCGAACGGGCCGATGGTGCAGGGGCCGTGGGTGACCACGCCATCCAGGTCGCAGTGCGCCAGCACCACGGTGCCGGCGGCGAGCCGCACGTCCTTGAGCCGGGTGAACGGGCCCACGCGCACGTCGTCGCCGAAGCTCACCTCGCCTTCGAGGATCACGTCGATGTCCAGCTCCACGTCGCAGCCGGTGCAGACCTCGCCGCGCACGTCCAGCCGCGCGGGGTCGGCCACGCGCACGCCGGCGAGCTGCAGCGCGCGCACCGCACGCCGGCGATGCTCGGCCTCCAGTTGCGCGAGCTGCACGGCGTCGTTCGCGCCGGAGGCCTCCACCGGGTCGTCGCATTCCACGCTGAGCGCCGGACGCTTCTCGGCCGCGGCCATCGCGAAGATGTCGGTGAGGTAGTACTCGCCCTGCGCGTTGTTGCGGTCGAGCTTGCCGATCCAGCCGCGCAACGCCTGCGCCGGGGCGACCAGGATGCCGGTGTTGACCAGGTCGATCACACGCTGCTCGTCGCTGGCGTCCTTCTCCTCGACCACCGTGCGCACATGTCCGTTGCCGTCGCGCAGCACGCGGCCATAGCCGCGCGGGTCGGCGAGGCGGACCGCCAGCAGGCCGAAGCCGCCTTCCACCGCGGCCAGCTTCTGCAGGGTTTCGGCTCGGGTCAGCGGCACGTCGCCGTACAGCACCAGCACCTGGGCATCGTCGGCCACGCCGGGCAGCGCCTGCTCCACCGCGTGGCCGGTGCCGAGGCGCTCGGCCTGCAGCACCCAGTGCAGGTCCTCCTGATCCGCGAACGCCGCCCGCACCTGGTCGCCGCCGTGGCCGTAGACCACGTGCAGCGCATCGGGCTGCAGCGAGCGCGCGGTGTCCAGCACATGCGCCAGCAACGGGCGGCCGGCCAGCGGCATCAGCACCTTGGGGCGGGCGGACTTCATCCGGGTGCCGGCGCCGGCGGCGAGGACGATGACGTGCAGCGGGGCGTGGCTCATGCGTGTCTGCCTTGACCTGACATGGCGGGAAAGTCTATCAGTTCGTCCGGTCCGGTCCCGGACCCGGGCATGGCAGGAGGATGGCGGTGCAGCGCGAGCTCAGCGTTGCGCCGGCACGGACGACACCGTCGCCTTGCCGGCGCGGCATTCGAAGCGGAACGCGTACATCAGGCTGAACGGCCTGGTGGCGCTGTCCACCTCGTGGCTGTTGCCGTCCGCATCGGCGGCCCAGTGGTTGATGCGCAGCGGGTTGAACTGCCACTGCAGCACGGCCGTGCGCACGGCGGCGAAGAACGCCGGCCAGGGCGGCATGCCGGACATGTCGTCGGTGAGGATGCCGCGCACGTCGCCGACCTTGCCCGCCTCGTCCACGATCACCTTCACGTCCACCTCCTGCAGCGGCGCGCAGGCGGCAAGCTGCTCCGGCGGATAGACCGGCGCCACGCGACGGAACGGCGTCCCTCCCGTAGCGGTATCGCCCATGGCCAGCTGGTAATGCGCCATGTGGCCGTCGTCGAGCATGCGATAGCTGGTCGAACCCTCGTTCGGCGCCCTGGCGGGCGGCGCGGCGACCGTGGCGCAGCCCGCCAGCCCCAGCACAAGCAGGCCGGGCAGCAGCGTTCCCATGCGTGCCGTCACGATGCATCTCCTTGCGGCGGATGCAGGCGACGCTATCAGATTACAAGTGTAATTTGAAGCGACGCGGAAACGGATGCCGGATGCAGGAACGCCGGCACTGGGCCGGCGTTCTCTGAGGCGATGCCTGTCTCTGTCGAAGCGACCGCTTCATCCCGAGTGCGGCCATGGATGGCCGCCTCCTGGTTCCGCCCTGCGTTCAGGGACGAACGCAAAAGATCAATGCTTGAGGTTCTTGCGCAGCCGTTCCAGCGCCTGCAACTGGGCCATCGCCTGGGCCAGCTTGGCCTGGGCCTCGGAGACTTCCAGCGCGTCGGTACGGTTCGCCAGCGCGTCCTCCGCTTCCTTCTTCGCGCGCTGCGCGGCGGCTTCGTCCAGGTCGGCCGCGCGGATCGCGGTGTCGGTCAGCACGGTGACGACCTGCGGCTGCACCTCGAGGATGCCGCCGGACACGTAGAACTGCTGGCGCTCGCCGGTGACCGACACCACGTCGACGTGGCCCGGCTTCAGGCGGGTGATCAGCGGCGCGTGGCGCGGCGTGATGCCCAGCTCGCCCAGCTCGCCGGTGGCGATCACCATCGTCGCATCGCCGTGGAAGATCTCGGCTTCGGCGCTGACGATGTCGACTCGGATGGTGGTCATGGTTGCTTACTCGTCGCGTACGCGGAAAACGGAGTGGTGAAGAAAAGCAGGCCCGGATCGCAGTACTGTCGCCAGCTTGCCCGTGCCTTGGCGAAAGCCGCTTACGCGGCTTTCTTGGCCCCCATCTCCTCGCCCTTCTTGATCGCCTCGTCGATGCCGCCGACCATGTAGAACGCCTGCTCCGGCAGGTGGTCGACGTCGCCTTCCACGATCATCTTGAAGCCGCGGATGGTTTCCTTCAGCGACACGTACTTGCCGGGCGCGCCGGTGAACACCTCGGCCACGTGGAACGGCTGGCTGAAGAAGCGCTCGCACTTGCGGGCGCGCGCCACCACCTGCTTGTCCTCTTCGGACAGCTCGTCCATGCCGAGGATCGCGATGATGTCCTTCAGTTCCTTGTAGCGCTGCAGCATGCCCTGCACGCGGCGGGCCACGTCGTAGTGCTCCTGGCCGACGACCTGCGGGTCGAGCTGGCGGCTGGTGGAGTCCAGCGGGTCCACGGCCGGGTAGATGCCCAGCGAGGCGATCTGGCGCGACAGGGTCACGGTGGAGTCAAGGTGCGCGAACGTGGTGGCCGGCGACGGGTCGGTCAGGTCGTCCGCGGGCACGTACACGGCCTGGATCGAGGTGATCGAGCCGGTCTTGGTGGAGGTGATGCGCTCCTGCAGCACGCCCATCTCGTCGGCCAGCGTCGGCTGGTAACCCACGGCGGACGGCATGCGGCCGAGCAGCGCGGACACCTCGGTGCCGGCCAGGGTGTAGCGGTAGATGTTGTCCACGAAGAACAGCACGTCCTTGCCCTTGCCGGACGCGTCCTTCTGGTCGCGGAAGTACTCGGCCATGGTCAGGCCGGTCAGCGCGACGCGCAGGCGGTTGCCCGGCGGCTCGTTCATCTGGCCGTAGACCATCGCCACCTTGGACTCGGGCAGGTTGTCCAGCTTCACGACGCCGGCGTCCTGCATCTCGTGGTAGAAGTCGTTGCCTTCGCGGGTGCGCTCGCCCACGCCGGCGAACACCGACAGGCCCGCGTGCTGGGTCGCGATGTTGTTGATCAGCTCGAGCATGTTCACCGTCTTGCCCACGCCGGCGCCGCCGAACAGGCCGACCTTGCCGCCCTTGGCGAACGGGCAGACCAGATCGATCACCTTGATGCCGGTTTCCAGCAGCTCGTTGGCCAGCGCCTGGTCGGCATACGACGGAGCCTCGCGGTGGATCACCCAGTGATCCTCGGCCTGGATCGGGCCGACCTCGTCGATCGGGTTGCCGAGCACGTCCATGATGCGGCCCAGGGTGGCGTTGCCCACCGGCACCTTGATGCCTTCGCCGGTGTTGCGGGCGAGCAGGCCGCGCTTCAGGCCCTCGGTGGAGCCCAGCGCGATGGTGCGCACCACGCCGTCGCCCAGCACCTGCTGCACTTCCAGCGTGATGTCGGTGCCGTCGATCTTCAGCGCGTCGTACACCTGCGGCACCTGATCGCGCGCGAACTCCACGTCGATGACCGCGCCGATGATCTGAACAACTTTGCCCTGGCTCATGGATGTGCTCCGGATGGATCTTTGAGTGTTTGTTGCGGCGCCGCCATGCGTCGCCAGATTTCTTTCGAAGAGCCTGCTGCGGTCAGACCGCAGCGGCTCCGCCCACAATTTCGCTGATTTCCTGCGTGATCGCCGCCTGGCGGGTCTTGTTGTAGACCAGCGTCAGCGTGTCGATCACCTTGTTCGCGTTGTCCGACGCGCTCTTCATCGCGACCATGCGCGCGGCGTGCTCGCTGGCGAGGTTCTCCAGCACGCCCTGGTACACCACCGACTCGATGTAGCGGCCCAGCACGTGCTCAAGCACGGTCTGCGCATCGGGCTCGTAGATGTAGTCCCAGTCGTGGGCCTGCTCCAGCTTGATGCCGGCGTACGCGGACTCGCCCGCCGCCTGGTGCGCTTCCAGCTCGGCCGCCACCAGCGGCAGCGGCAGCAGCGCGTCGATGGTGGGCTTCTGCGTCATGGTGTTGACGAAGTCGTTGTAGGCCAGGAACACGCGGTCCAGCCCGTTCGCCGAATACGCGTCCAGCACCACCTTGATCACGCCGATCAGCTGCTCCAGCTTCGGCCGCTCGCCGAGGTGGGTGACGCTGCCGGCGAGGTTGATGCCCTTGATGCGACGGAAGAACTGCAGCGCCTTCTGGCCGATCGCCACCACGTCGACCTGCACGCCCTTGCCCTGCCATTCCTGGATCGCGGGCAGCAGGCGGCGGAACATGTTGGAGTTCAGGCCGCCGCACAGGCCGCGGTCGGTGGACACCACGATGTAGGCCACCCGCGCCACGTTGTCGCGCTCGACCAGGAACGGGTGCTTGAAGTCGGTGCTGGCCTGCGCCACGTGCGCGATCACCTTGCGCATGGAACGCGCATAGGGACGCGAGGCCTTCATCAGATCCTGCGCCTTGCGGATCTTCGAGGCCGAGACCATCTCGAGCGCGCGCGTCACCTTGCGCATGTTCTGCGTGCTCTTGATCTTGGTTTTGATTTCGCGTCCGCTTGCCATTCGTCTCGCTCGCTATGCTCGCCCGGGATTCGGGATGGGAGATTCGGGATACGCAAAAGCCGGGGTTCGCGGCTCTGCCAAATCCCGATTCCCGACTTCCTTACCAGCTACCCGTCTTCTTGTACTCGTCCAGCGAGGCCTTGAAGGTGGCTTCGATGTCGTTGTTCCAGTCGCCGGTGGCGACGATCTTCTTCATCAGCTCGCCGTGGTTCTGGTGCATGAAGGCGTGCAGGCCCTTCTCGAACGGGAGCACCTTGTTCACCGGCAGGTCGTCGAGGTAGCCCTTCTCCGCCGCGTACACCGACAGCGCCAGCTCGGCGATCGACAGCGGCGCGTACTGCGCCTGCTTCATCAGCTCGGTGACGCGCTGGCCGCGGTCCAGCTGGGCGCGCGTGGCCGGGTCGAGGTCGGAGGCGAACTGCGCGAACGCGGCCAGCTCGCGGTACTGCGCCAGCGCCAGCTTCACGCCGCCGGACAGCTTCTTCACGATCTTGGTCTGCGCCGAACCGCCCACGCGCGACACCGAGATGCCGGCGTTCACGGCCGGGCGGATGCCGGCGTTGAACAGGTCGGTCTCGAGGAAGATCTGGCCGTCGGTGATCGAGATCACGTTGGTCGGCACGAACGCGGACACGTCGCCGGCCTGGGTCTCGATGATCGGCAGCGCGGTCAGCGAACCGGTCTTGCCCTTCACTTCGCCGTTGGTGAATTTCTCGACGTACTCCTCGCTGACGCGCGAGGCGCGCTCGAGCAGGCGCGAGTGGAGATAGAACACGTCGCCCGGGTAGGCTTCGCGGCCCGGCGGGCGCTTCAGCAGCAGCGAGATCTGGCGATAGGCCACGGCCTGCTTGCTGAGGTCGTCGTAGACGATCAGCGCGTCCTGGCCGCGGTCGCGGAAGTACTCGCCCATGGCGCAGCCGGCGTACGGCGCGATGTACTGCAGCGCGGCCGATTCGGAAGCGGAGGCGACCACCACGATGGTGTTGGCCAGCGCGCCGTTCTCTTCCAGCTTGCGCACCACGTTCGCGATGGACGAGCGCTTCTGGCCGATCGCGACGTAGATCGAGAAGATGCCCGAATCCTTCTGGTTGATGATCGCGTCGATCGCCAGCGCGGTCTTGCCGGTCTGGCGGTCGCCGATGATCAGCTCGCGCTGGCCGCGGCCGATCGGGATCATCGAGTCGACCGACTTGTAGCCGGTCTGCACGGGCTGGTCGACCGACTTGCGCCACACCACGCCCGGCGCGACCTTCTCGATCGCCGAGCTGAGCTTCGCGTTGATCGGGCCCTTGCCGTCGATCGGGTTGCCCAGCGAGTCGACCACGCGGCCGAGCAGCTCGGGGCCGACCGGCACCTCGAGGATGCGGCCGGTGGTCTTGGCGACGTCGCCCTCGCGCAGGTGCTGGTATTCGCCCAGCACCACGGCGCCGACCGAGTCGCGCTCCAGGTTCAGCGCCAGCGCAATCGCGTTGCCCGGCAGTTCGATCATTTCGCCCTGCATCACGTCGGCCAGGCCGTGGATGCGCACGATGCCGTCGGACACGCTGATGATCGTGCCCTCGTTGCGGGCCTCCGCGCCGAGCTTGAACTGCTCGATGCGGTTCTTGATCAGTTCGCTGATCTCGGACGGATTCAGGGTGGTGCTGGACATGGGTCGATATCCTGAAATTTGAAAGCCTTTTAAGAGTCCGGCCATGGATGGCCGGTTTTTGCTCTTCGCGAAACGGACTTCGCGTGAAACTTTTGATCACCGGTCGCGGACGGCCGGTTTTTGCTCTTCTGCGAAGGGACTTCGCATGAAACCTTTGTCGTGCGGCCACGGGGCCGGTACAGCTTCGCGAAGCGGGCTTCGCGTGAAACTCAGTTCGTCAGGGCGGTGCCCAGGCGCTCGAGGCGCCCGCGAGCGGAGCCGTCGATCACTTCGCTGCCGGCGTCGATCACCACGCCGGCCAGCAGCGAGGCGTCGACCGAGGTCTGCAGTTCGATCTCGCGCTTGAAGCGGCGCTTCAGCGACGCCTTGAGCTGCTCGGCCTGCGCCGCGTCCAGCGCCATCGCGCTGGTCACCTTAACCAGCAGCTGCGACTCGGACTCGCGCCGGTACTGCTCGTACAGCGCGGCCACGTCCGGCAGCAGCGCCATGCGGCGATGCTCGGCCAGTTCGCCCAGGAACTGCGCGAACGGCGCATCGGCCGCCATGCCCTCGGGCAGGTGCAGCGCCACCAGCTGCTTCGGCAGCACGCGCGGATCGTTGCCCAGCGTCGCCACGCGCGGATCGGCCGCCACCTGGGCCGCGAAGCCCAGCGCCTGCGACCAGGCCGGCAGCGCGCCCGCCGCATGCGCCAGCTCGAAGGCGGCACGGGCGTACGGGCGGGCGAGTGTGATCGATTGCGCCATGGATCAGACCTCGGCGGCGAGCTGGTCGAGCAGCGCCTTGTGCGTGGAGGCGTCCACCTCGCGCTGCACGATCTTCGACGCGCCCTGCACGGCCAGCGCACCCACGCGCTCGCGCAACTGCTCGCGCGCCTGCTGCGCCATCGCGGCGATGTCGTCCTGCGCGTTGGCCTTCAGCCGGTTGATCTCGACGATCGCGTCGGCGCGGGCCTTGTCGAGGATGCCGTTGGCCTGCTGCTGCGCCTTGTCGATGATCTCGGAGGCCTGCTGGCGCGCCTTGCGGATCTCGTCCGCCACCTTGGTGTCGGCGCTCTTCAGCTCGGCGTGCGCGCGCTCGGCGGCGCTGAGGCCCTCGGCGATCTTGATCTGCCGTTCCTCGATGGCCTTGGTGATGTGCGGCCAGATGAACTGGACGCAAAACCAGATGAGGATGGCGAAAGCAATCATTTCGCCGATCAGGGTGCCGTTGGGAAGCATCGCTGCGTTACCTGTTACGTGGATTTACGGGTACGGGCGCCGAAGCTCCCGCACAAGGCAACGGCGCCGTCGGGACGGCGCCGTGAACCAGGACGATCAGTGACCCGTCGCGGCGGTCAAGTTCGCCAGCAGCGGGTTCGCCACGGCGAAGTACATGGCCAGCGCCACGCCGATCAGGAACGCCGCGTCGATCAGGCCGGCCAGCAGGAACATGCGGCCCTGCAGCAGCGGCACCAGCTCCGGCTGACGGGCGGCGGCTTCGAGGAACTTCGAACCCATGACGCCGATACCGATACAGGCGCCGAGCGCACCGAGGCCGATGATCAGGCCGAGCGCGATGGCGGTGAAGCCCTGGACTTGAGCAATGTGAGCGACTAGTTCCACGGTGATCTCCTCGAAAAAGCGGTTGTTGCGTTGAAGGGTTGAAGAACTGGAATAGAACCGGAATCAGTGATGGTCGTGCGCCATCGAGATGTACACGATCGTCAGCACCATGAAGATGAAGGCCTGGATCGAGATGATCAGGATGTGGAAGATGCCCCACACCGTGTAGCCGATGATGCCGGCGCCGTACAGCGCCCAACCGGCAAAGCCCGCGCCCGCACTGAACAGGCCGGCGATCAGCATGAACACCAGCTCGCCCGCGTACATGTTGCCGAACAGTCGCATCGCCAGGCTCACCGGCTTGGACACGAGCTCGACCAGGTTCAGCAGGAAATTCGGGAGCCACAGCAACGGGTGCTTGCCGAACGGCGCGGTGAACAGCTCGTGCATGTAGCCGTTGAAGCCCTTGGCCTTGAAGCTGTAGACGATGATCAGCAGGAACACCGTGATCGACATCGCGAACGTCATGCTGGTGTCGGCGGTGGGCACGGCGCGGAAGTGGCCGATGCCGAACTTCTCGGTGATCCACGGCAGCAGATCGACCGGCAGCAGGTCCATCGCGTTCATCAGGAACACCCAGACGAACACGGTCAGCGCCAGCGGGCCCAGGAAGCGGCGATCGCCGTGGAACACGTCCTTGACCTGGCCGTCGACGAATTCGAGGATGATCTCGACGAAGGCCTGCCCCTTGCCCGGCACCCCGGCCGTGGCCTTGCGCGCCTTCAGCCAGAACCACAGGCAGAACAGCACGCCCAGCGCCAGCGACACCGCGATGGAATCCAGGTGCACCGCCCAGAAGCCGCCCTTGCTCGCATGCGGAACGAGGTGCTGCAGATGGTGCTGGATGTATTCGGTAAGCCCGCCCGACTCGCTAGCCATGCCTCAACCCTTGAATCTGAATGCCGCCAGATAAACCGCGTAGGCAGCCACCAGCCCCGTCACGGCAGCCAGCGGCGGCAACTTGTATTTGAACAGGAGCAGCCCCAGCCCGCCGACGACCACTGCCCACTTGAGCAGCATGCCGAGCAGCAAGCGGACGAAAGCCGTCGCGCCACCGACCAGCCGACCGAAGACCTGCGCGGACATCAGCGCGGTACCCAGCGCCACCACACATCCCCCAGCCGCGGCCGAAACCGCCTCCCGATGCCCCTGCGGCAGAAACATCGCACCGACCACCGCCGCCGCCGCGAGTTGCAGCAGCACGATGCGCAGTGCGAGGCGTCGGCCGGCGTCGAGACTGTTGAACACGTGACCTCTCCGCACCGGTCCCCGCCGCGCAGCCGATACCAGCCGCAAAGCGCGATCCAATCCGTAAAAGTATATCAGCGGCCCGCTTGCAGCGACAAGCCGCGAGGCTGCGGCAACTTGTCCTCCGGAGGCGCCCCGAACCGACCGCCAGCACCCCTGGGCCAAGCAAAGAAAAGGGCCGGACTGGGGAAGTCCGGCCCTTGCTGCCATGCGGTGGGGGAAGCCGCCGACAGGGTGTCACCTGGGTGTCTCGCCGCTGATTACTTCGCGGCCTTCTTCACGGCCGGCGCAGCGGCGGCGGCGACGTCGTTGGCAGCCTGACGCTGCTCCTGCACCAGCGCCTGCAGCGATTCTGCAGCCTTCTGCGTCACGGCGATGATTTCCTGCGAAATCGCCACGGTGCGCTCGGCCTGCTCGCGGCTCAGGTTGGCGCCCTTCTCCCACAGGGTGCGCAGGGAGTCGGCGTCGCGGGTCTCCAGCGCCTCGGCCACGAACGCGGCCGAATCGTGCGCCTGCTGCTCCAGCGCCTTGAGCTGCAGCCCGGCGACCGTCTCCAGGCTCTTCAGGGCCACGGACTGCGCCTTGAACGCGCCGTCGGTGAGCTGCTTGGTGTAAGCGAAAAACTGGCTGTTGAACTGCTGAGTCATGAGCGTGCCCTCTTGGGGTATTCGGTTAGTGGGAGCGACTCTAGCAAGCCTTTTTGTGCAATGCAATATATTTTTTCTCGAACGGCCGGATCGCTTGGAAAATATTCATGTAAGACAATATATTGCATGTCATGACAGTATCGTCGCGGCGCATCAAAGACTGGCTCTGCTGCAGCTGGCGCCGGAGGTGCAGGTCTCGTGCACCACCACCTCGTCCAGGCCCGGCAGGCGCGACACCAGCCGCTGGAAGATCCAGCGTGCCAACACCTCGCTGGTCGGATTCTCCAGACCTTCGATGTCATTGAGGTAACGGTGGTCCAGTTGATCGAACAACGGCGCGAAAGCCGCCTTCACGTCCGCGAAGTCCATCACCCACCCGCTGTGCGCGTCGGGCTCGCCCGCCACGTGCACCTCCACGCGGAACGAATGCCCGTGCAGGCGCGCGCACTTGTGCCCGGCCGGCACGTTCGGCAGGCGGTGGGCCGCCTCGATCTGGAAAACCTTGAAGATGCGCATGCTGTTGCTCCGGCGGTCCGTCGACCGCGGATCGCACGGGCGCGGGATGGAGCGCATGGTGGCTATGGGTGGACTCGAACCACCGACCCCAGCATTATGAGTGCTGTGCTCTAACCGGCTGAGCTACATAGCCATGGGGGAAGCCGCCGCGCCGGATCGCGTTGATCGCGACAATGCCGGTTGCGGGGCGCGGCAGTTTAATGGGGCGCACGCCGCGGTTCAAGCTTTCGGCTTGCCGCGACCCGGCGTGCATGATTGAATCGGGCCATGCGCCTAGCGCGCGCCAGCCGCTGCCGGCGGCGCGACCGGGCCCGAGGATGACGAGATGATCGACATCGATGGCTACCGTCCGAACGTGGGCATCGTGCTGCTGAATGCAGACGGCCGCCTGTTCTGGGCGCGCCGCATCAACCGCGACGGCTGGCAGTTCCCGCAGGGCGGCATGCGCAGCGACGAGACGCCGCTGGAAGCGATGTACCGCGAGCTGGAAGAGGAAACCGGGCTGACCCCCGAGCACGTCGAGGTGGTGGCAGCCACCCGCGGCTGGCTGCGCTACAAGCTGCCGCAGCGCTACGTGCGCCACCACCAGCATCCCACCTGCATCGGCCAGAAGCAGGTGTGGTTCCTGCTCAAGCTGGTCAGCGACGAGGCCTCGCTGCGGCTGGACTCCGGCGAGAAGCCCGAATTCGACATCTGGCGCTGGGTGGATTTCTGGTATCCGGCCGCCCATGTGGTGAACTTCAAGCGGCAGGTCTACGAACGCGCGCTGCGCCACTTCGCGCCGCTGGTGGAAGGCATGTGCCGGATCGAACTGGGCCACGCGCCGCCGCGCGAGGGCGACGAGCCGCCGGCGGACGAGCACCGGCATGGCTGGCGCGTCGCCTGAACGGGCGGGCGTCGCCAATAGTTGACAATCATTCGCATTTGCGTTCTTATGCGCGGCATGTACATCTGCCTGTGCAACGCCGTCACCGACCACGACATCCGCCGCGAAGTCGCCGGCGGCGTGCGCACGTTCGCGGAACTGCAGGCGCGCACCGGCTGCTCGGACTGCTGCGGCTGCTGCGAGCCCGAGGCGCGCGCCTGCCTGCAGCAGGCGATCGAGCAGATCGAGGCCACGGCCACGCTGCCGGCCTTCGTCGCGGTCGCCTGAACCGGCGACCCGCCGCCGCGGCGCTGCGCGCGAACCATTGCCATTTGCGTTACGTGCGTTTCCGGGCGAACTTCGTATAGTCGTCGCATCCACGCGCACGGGAGACGGGCATGAAGGGCGACGCCAAGGTCATCGAGTTCCTCAACAAGGTGCTCTACAACGAGCTGACCGCGATCAACCAGTACTTCCTGCATTTCCGCATGTTCAAGGACTGGGGCTACACGGAGCTGGCCGAGCACGAGTACAAGGAGTCGATCGAGGAGATGAAGCACGCCGACCACCTGATCGAGCGCATCCTGTTCCTCGACGGCCTGCCGAACCTGCAGCACCTGGGCAAGTTGCGCATCGGCGAGAACGTGCCCGAGTGCATCCAGGGCGACCTCGACCTGGAACTGGCCGCCGCCAAGGACCTGCGCGCCGCGATCGCGCACTGCGAGGGCATCGCCGACTACGTCAGCCGCGACCTGTTCAAGGGCATCCTGCACGACGAGGAAGAGCACATCGACTGGCTGGAGACCCAGCAGGGCCTGATCCGGGACATCGGCACGGAACGCTACCTGCAAAGCAAGATGCAGAGCTGACCGCGATGGCGGTCATGCCATGGCAAGGCGCTCGAAGTATGCTTGTACCACCTGCCCGCGCCCCCATCTGAAGGCCATGGATACCGTCGTCCCTCTTCCCACCGTTCCCGACTACCGCAGCAGCGGCGCGCCGCTGCTGTTCACCGAGGCCGCCGCGCGCAAGGTGCACGAGCTGATCGAGGAAGAGGGCAATCCCGCGCTCAAGCTGCGCGTGTACATCTCCGGCGGCGGCTGCTCGGGCTTCCAGTACGGCTTCACCTTCGACGAGGCCCGGGCGGAGGACGACTTCGCGCTGGAACGCGAGGGCGTGACCCTGCTGTGCGATCCGCTGTCGCTGCAGTACCTCACCGGCGCCGAGATCGACTACAGCGAGAACCTCAGCGGCTCGCAGTTCGTGATACGCAACCCGAACGCGAAGACCACCTGCGGCTGCGGTTCCTCGTTCTCCGCCTGAACATGGGCTCGGCTACGCAGGGCAACACCTTCGCCGGCCTCAGCCTCATCCTCGACCGCATGGCCGAGCGCCGCGACGACGCGGCCTGGGTGGCCGCGCAGGCGGCGGCGCCCACGGCGCGCTTTCTGCTGCTGGACGCGGACACCCGCGCCTTCCTGCAGGCCGGGCACGATGCGTTGCGCTGGCTGGACGGCGGCGAACGCGAACGGCTGTGCGCGAATGCCCCCGCATGGCTGCTGGGCATCGCCGGGGGCCGTCCGCATTTCCTGGTCACGCTGGCGGACGACGCTGACGCCGGAACGCTGGAAACCCGGTTGCACGCGCGCCGCGCCAGCCTGCGCGAGGCCGGCCTGCTGCTGCCCGCCGACGAGGCCGGCCTGTTCGCCTACGCCAAGGGCCTGGCGCACTGGCAGCACGAGACGCGGCACTGCACGCACTGCGGCGCGCCGCTGGACATCGTCTCCGCCGGCCACCGCATGCATTGCACGAACGCCGCCTGCGGACGCATGCATTTCCCGCGCACCGACGCCGCGATCATCGTGATCGTGGAGCACGACGGCGCCTGCCTGCTCGGCCGCCAGGCCGGCTGGCCGCCCGGGCGCTACTCCACGCTGGCCGGCTTCATCGAGCCGGGCGAGGCGCTGGAGGATGCGGTGCGCCGCGAGGTGGCCGAGGAATCCGGCGTGATCGTGGGCGAGGTGACTTACCACTCCTCGCAGCCCTGGCCGATGCCGGCTTCGCTGATGGTGGGCTTCACCGCGGTGGCGGTCGATCCCGCGATCCGCCTGCGCGACCGCGAGCTGGAGGACGCGCGCTGGTTCACGCCGCGGCAGATCGTCGACGGCATCGCCGACGGCAGCCTGCTGCCGTCCACGCCGTTGTCCGTGTCCTACCGGCTGCTGCAGCACTGGCTGCGCGAGCGCGCCGGAATGGAGCTGGACGCCCTGCTCGCGGCGCGCGCCGAACACGCCTGAAGCATCGCCACGCCATGTGACGGCAAGGCGCCTCGCATACAATGCGGCGACTCTCCGGAGAAGTGCATGGCCATCCGTCTGCTCGTCGCCCTGATCGCCCTCGGCCTGCTGCACTGGCAGCCGCGTCTCGCGCACTGGCGCAACGACGCCGGCTTCCGCCGCTGGGTCGCCCAGTTGAGCGACACCACCGGCACCGGCCGCGTGGTGCTGGCGCTGCTGCTGCCGCTGGTGCTGTGCGCGCTGGCGATCTGGCTGCTGCATTTCCTGCCGCTGGCCGACCTGCTGCACCTGGCATTCGCGCTGGCGGTGCTGCTGTTCTGTTTCGGCCCGCACGCGTTCGAGGCGGATCTGGAGAAGATCCTGGCCGCGCCGGACGGCGCCAGCCGCGAAGCCGCCGCCCAGGCGCTGGGCGAGGACGGCGAGCACGTGGCGTGGCGGGCGCCCGAGGTGGGCGAGGCCACCGTGTACGCCGCGTTGCGCCGCCGCTTCGGCGTGCTGTTCTGGTTCTTCCTGCTGGGCCCGCTGGGCGCGTTGCTGTATCGGCTGGCCCGCGCCCTGGGCCACGACGACAGCCTGCGCCTGGACGACGAGGCACGCACCACCGCGCGCCATTTCGCGAACGTGCTGGACTGGCTGCCCGCGCAACTGATGGTGTTCACGCTGGCCCTGGTGGGCCACTGGGATGCGGTGATCGGCGCGTGGCGGCACTGGCACCAGCAGGCGCTGCCGAACGGCTGGTACCGCGAAGGGCCGGGTTTCCTGGGCGCCGCCGCCCGCGCCGACATCCAGGTGGACATCGAGGGCGGCGATGGTTACGCGGAGGAGCGCAGCGATCCGCTGGCGGAGCTGCGCCGGCTGCGCAGCGCGCTGCTGCGCGCCCTGCTGGCGTGGCTCACCGTGGTGGCGCTGATCGTGATCGGCGGCTGGATGAGCTGAGCTTCGCCCGGCACGACGTCCGTCACGCCATCTCTCCGCGCAGCTCGCGCACGCGCGCTTCCAGCGCCGCTGCGGTCGCCTGCTCCGGCGACACCGGCGCATCCACCACCAGTTCCACCCGCGCGCGGAAGCGCCGTGGCAGGCGCGCGCGATGCAGCGCTGAATCGCGCTTGCTCCACATGCTGCCCCACAAGCCGCGCAGCGCCATCGGCACCACCGGCACCGGGCGGCGCGCGAGGATCTTCTCCACGCCGGGCCGGAACGGCGCGATGGCGCCGTCGCGGGTCAGCGCCCCCTCGGGGAAGATGCACACCAGTTCGCCGTCGGCCAAGGCGGCGTCGATGGCGTCGTAGGCCTGCTGCAGCACGGCCGGATCTTCCTTGTGCCCGGCGATGGGAATGGCTTTCGCGGTCTTGAACAGGAACCTCAGCAGCGGGATGTTGAAGATCTTGTAATACATCACGAAGCGCGTGGGCCGGCGCAGGTGCGCCATCAGCAGCAGCGGGTCGACGTAGCTCACGTGGTTGCACACCAAGAGCGCCGGGCCTTCCTCCGGAATGTGCTGCAAGCCGTCGGCTCGCACGCGGTACAGCGTGCCGGTGAGCACCCAGGTGACGAAGCGCAGGATGAACTCCGGCACCAGGGTGAAGATGTAGGTCGCCACCAGCACGTTGAGCAGCGCGGCGACCAGGAAGATCTGCACCGCCTCCAGCCCCAGCGCGCCCAGCGCCAGGCCGAAACCCGCGGCGGTCACGATCAGCGCGGCATTCACGATGTTGTTGCCGGCGATGATGCGCGAGAGCTTTTCCCGCGGCGCGCGCGCCTGCACGAACGCGAACAGCGGCACCACGTAGAGCCCGGCGAAGGCGCCGATCAGGGTGAGGTCGAGCACCACGCGCCAGCTGCCCGGCGTGTGCAGGAAGCCCAGCCAGTCCAGCCCGCGCACGGACGCGAGGCCGTGCCGCGCGAAATACAGATCAACGCCGAACACCGTGAGCCCGAACGCGCCCAGCGGCACCAGGCCGATCTCCACGCGCCGCCCCGACAGCTTCTCGCAGGCCAGCGCGCCGATACCGCTGCCGATGGAGAACAGCGTCAGCACCAGGGTGTAGACCGTGTTGTCGCCGCCCAGCGTGGCGCGCGTGTAGATCGGCAGCTGTGCGATCAGCACGGTACCGAAGAACCAGAACCAGGAGATGCCCAGCACCGCGTTCCACACCGCGCGGTCGGCGTGCGTGATGCGCAGCACGCGCGCCGTCTCGCCGAACGGATTCCAGTTGAGCCGGAGTTCCGGCGCGGTGGCCGGCGCCGGCGGAATCGCACGACACGCCAGGTAGCCGGTCACCGCCACGGCTATGGTGACCGCCGCCGCCAGCCACGGACCCACCCCCGCCACGCCCATCACCACGTTGCCGGCGATCATGCCCAGCAGCATCGCCAGCTGCGTGCCCATTTCCACCAGCCCGTTGCCGCCCACCAGCTCGGCGGGCTTCAGCGCCTGCGGCAGGATCGCGTACTTGATCGGTCCGAACACCGTGGAATGCAGGCCCATCATGAACAGCACCACCAGCAGCAGGCTGACGTGGTGCGTGATGAAACCCACCGCGGCGATCGCCATCGCCGCGATCTCGAACAGCTTCACCCAGCGGATGATGCGCGTCTTCTCGAACTTCTCGGCGAGCTGCCCCGCGCTGGCGGAAAACAGGAAGAACGGCAGGATGAACAGCGCCGGCGCGAAGTTGGTGTAGACCGAGGCCGCGTGGTCATCCAGCCCCAGCTGGAACGCCACCAGCATCAGCAGCGCATTGCGGAAGGCGTTGTCGTTGAACGCCCCCAGCGCCTGCGTCCAGAAGAACGGCGCGAAACGGCGCTGGCCGAACAGGGCGAACTGGCTCATGCATATCCATGGCAGCGGAGTCGGCGCCCAGCTTAGCCGATGCTCCGGACATCGCAGCGAGCCACCCCGGGACGTGGGGCGGCTCGCTCGACGCGTGTCAGTTGCGTGACTGCAGCTTCGACAGCAGGCGCAGCATTTCCAGGTACAGCCACACCAGGGTGACCACCAGCGCGAACGCGCCGTACCACTCCATGTACTTCGGCGCGCCGGCATTCACGCCTTGCTCGATCATGTCGAAATCCAGCACCAGATTCAGCGCCGCGATCGCCACCACGACCAGGCTGAACAGGATGCCGACGCCGCTGCTGGCGGTGATGAAACCGAAGGAGTGCCCGAAGAAACCCATCACGAAGCTGGCGAGGTACACCAGCAGCACGCCGCCGGTGGCGGCGACCACGCCCGCGCGGAACTTGTCGGTGACGCGGATCACCCCGCTGCGGTAGGCCAGCAGCAGCACCGCCATCGTGCCGAAAGTCAGCGCCACCGCCTGGATCACGATGCCGGGATAGCGCATCTCGAAGATCGCCGACAGCGCGCCCACGAACACGCCTTCCGCCAGCGCGTACAGCGGCGCGGTGACCGGTGCCCAGGTCTGCTTGAACGCGGTGATCATGGCCAGCACGAAACCGACCAGCGCGCCGCCCAGCGCCAGCGGGGCCACCGCGCCCAAACTGTCCGGCCCGGCAAAGCGGCTCCAGCTGAACGCCGCGCCTATCACCACCAGCGCCAGCAGCAGGCCGGTCTTGTTGACCGTGCCGTTCAAGGTCATCGCACCGCCGTCGCGGCTGAACACCGCGCCGCTGGCCGCGTCGAGGAAGATGTTCTTGTTGAGTGCGGGATTGCCGCTTTGCATGTCGATACTCCAGTCGAATCCTGTCCATCCTAGCCGTTCGCGCCGCCATGTGCCGGCGGCGACCTCGCCTGCACGCCGCAGGTGCGAAGATGCGGGACACCTCGACTGAATGAGACCGCCAGCATGAGCCAGCAGTTCCACGTCGGCGACCATGTGCGCTGGAATTCCGAGGCCGGCTACGTCACCGGCCACATCGTGAAGGTGCACACGGCCGACACGCTGTACAAGGGCCACCCGCGGCGCTGCAGCCCGGACGACCCGCAATACGAGATCCGCAGCGACCGGACCGAGCACATCGCGATGCACAAGGGCGCGGCGCTGCAGAAGATCGCGTGAACGCCGCCGCGCCCGCCACGATCTGGACGATAGGCCATTCCACCCGCACGCTGGAGGAATTCCTCGCCCTGCTCGCGGCCTTCCGCATCGAGGCGATCGCGGACGTGCGCCGCTTCCCCGGTTCGCGGCGCCAGCCGCAATTCGCGCGCGATGCGCTGGCGCAGAGCCTGCCCGCGCACGACATCGCCTACCAGTGGATTCCCGAACTGGGCGGGCGCCGCCGCGCGCGGCCGGATTCGCCGAACACCGCCTGGCGCAACGCCGCGTTCCGCGGCTACGCCGACCACCTCGCCAGCGCGGAATTCGCCGCGGGCCTGGCGGCGCTGCTGGCGTTCGCCGCCCGCCAGCGCACCGCGGTGATGTGCGCCGAAGCGGTGTGGTGGCGCTGCCACCGCGCGATCATCGCCGACGTGCTGAAGCAGCGCGGCATCGAGGTGGTGCACATCCTCGACCGGCAGCACGGCACGTTGCACCCGTGGACCTCGGCCGCGCACGTCGAGAACGGCGAGCTGAGCTACGCGGCGCCGCAGCCGCCGCTGCTGTAGCGCCTCAGCGCGGCGGGTTCTGGTACGTGCCCTGGGCCAGCTGCAGCAGGATCTTCATCTCCTCGCGCAACGACAGCGGCGCGATCACCTCGGCGTCCGGGCCGTACTTGAGCACGTCCATCAGCAGCTCCCGGGAGTTGGAGTAGGGCAGCTGCAGCTCGTAGCGGCCGTCGCCCAGCCACTCGCCCTTCTGCTGCGAATGCCAGTGCTCGTCGGCCACCCAGCGCGCGGCGTGCGCGGAGAAGCGGATCGTGGCCCAGGCCTTGGGCTGGCCGGCGAAGATGCCGTAGCTGGAGGCCAGCGTCTGGTCCAGTTCCGCCTCCGGCACGTCGCGGGCGGGCGCGTCCAGCGCCTGCGCCTCGGCGATGCGGTCCACCGCGAAGCTGCGCAGCGCCTCGCGGTCGTGGTCCCACACGTCCAGGTACCAGTTGTCGCGGTAATGGGTGAGTCGCTGCGGCGACACGGTGCGGCGGCTGTCGGCGCCGGTGGTGCGCGCGCGGTAGCGGAAGCGCAACTGCTTCCGCTCCAGCACCGCGCCGGCCACGATGCGGAACGCCTGCTGGTCCAGCTTGCGTGCGCCCCAGGGGATCACCCGGATACGCTCGATCGGCAGCGCCTTGCCGCTGCCGCGGTCGGACAGCAGGTGCTCGATGCGCGACTTGAACGGCGCCAGCGCGCCGGACAGCACGCCCGGGCTGCTGCGGCCGATCAGTTCGTTCAGCGCCAGCAGCGCCGCCAGTTCGTCGGAGGTGAGCCACAGGCCCGGCAGTTCGAAACGTTCGCCCTCGACCTGCTCGTAGCGGAACGCGGCGTGCTCGCCGCCGGCGCTCTCGATCGGCGCGCCCAGCGCATCGCGCAGGAAGCCGATGTCGCGGTACAAGGTGGCGCGCGAGCATTCCAGCTCGTCCATCAGCCTGGGCAGCGGCACCGGGTAGTGCGCCGACTTCAGCAGGCGGTGCAGGGTGAGGATGCGTTCGTAGCGGTCCATGGCGGGCTCGGCGTTCGCGGTGGCGAGGCAGGACGGGGTTCCTAGCATGGGTACGGCCGGCGGCGCCCGCAAGCCCGGCGGGCCCTGGCCCGGACCCCGCACGGCCGGGTGGCTTAAGCTTGGGGAACCCCGACCTCCCCCGAACGGTAGCCCATCCATGCAGCCCATCCGCGAATCGCCCGACGCGGGCGTCGTCGGCGCCGTGCCGCCGCGCCGCCACCCGATCCGGGCCGTCGCCTTGCTGCAGGTGCTGGCCGCCGCCGGCTACGGCGTGTGGCTGTGGCTGGGCCTGGCGCTGCTGCTGGGGCTGGGCCAGTCCGGTCGCAGCGGCACCCTGGTGCCGCTGGCGCTGGGTGCCGTGCTGGTGGGCGCCGCCCCGCTGCTGGCCTGCCTGCGCGTGCCGGGGCTGACGCAGTGGCACGGCTGGCAGCCGCGCCCGGGCCATCGCCCCACGCGTTCCGCCCTGACCGCCCTGCTCACCTGGCTGCCGGTACTGGCGGTGGCCGGGCTGGCGCACGGCGACAACAGCTTCTGGGTGACCCGGCTGGCCGGGGCCACCTTGATGCTGTGCTGCCTGGTCAGCCTGTCGCAGGCCACCCACGACGACCGGGCGACCCTGCCGGCCCCGCTGCAACGCGCCACGGCCCTGCTGCCGGCCAGCCGCATCACCACCGCGACCTACACCGGCGGCCTCTGGATGTGGCTGAGCGTGCTGACGCAGCAGGGGGCGTTCCAGGACGGCCGCGGCGCGTATCTGTGGGCGCTCCTGCTGCTGGCGCTGGCGCTGGGCCTGGGGCTGCTGGAAAGCGGGATGTGGCAGTCCCTGCGCGGCGAACCCGAGGCGGCCACCGGCGAGGCCGCCAGCCGCCACCGGTTTCCCGCCCGCCTGCTCGCGGCGCTGCTGACCTATGCCCTGCCGTGTACCGCCCTGCTGCTGGGCGGCGCCACGGGCCACCTGGCGGCCGCCGCGGTGGCCGCCGCCAGCGCCCTGCTGGGCCAGATGCTGGAACGCCAGTTGTACGAATCCGCGCTGGCCGACGCCGCCGCGCAGCCCCCGGCAACGGCCCGTGTTCATTGAAAATTCAAGCCGTTCCGTTAAGGTGTCCTACTCGCATTACAATTGTTTAACGCAACGGAATCCCCACCGATGAACAAGACCCTGATCGCCGCCCTGCTGCTGGCAACGTGCGCCAGTTTCTCCGTGCAGGCGCAGGACGCGGACAGCAGCAACAACAAAAGCGCCGACAACGGCGGCTGGTCCGGCTCCGGCGAGTTCGGCTTCGCCTCCGCCACCGGCAACACCCGCTCGCAGAACGTGAACGCCAAGCTCGGCCTGAACCAGGAAAACGAGCAGTGGAAGAACAGCTTCTTCCTCGACGTGCTGCGCACCAAGGTGCAGCAGAAGGTGATCGACACGGCCGGCAACACGGTCAAGCAGTTCGACACCACCGCGAACCGCTACGACGGCGGCGCCTCCGTGGGCTACAAGCTCGATCCGCGCAGCTACATCGTGGGCGCGGCCCGCTACGACCATGACCAGTTCGGCGCGAACATCTGGCAGGGCGTGGTTTCGCTTGGCTACGGCTACATCGCGCTGAAGGATGCCCGCAACGAGCTGTCCTTCGAAATCGGCCCCGGTTACAAGAAATACCGCCCGGCCGACCTCGCCGTGGTCACCAACGGCGTGACTGTCGAGGAACGGCAGGCGGTGCTGCACGAGGTGGTGGCGCGCGGCCTGGTCAACTACAAGTTCCGCCTCACCGACAACACCTCGTTCGAGGACACGTTCCTCACCGAAGCGGGCTCCAAGAACACCTACCTGCAGAACGACGCCGGCCTCGCCGTCAGCATGACCAAGAAGATGGCGCTGAAGGTGGGCTTCCAGGTGCGCCGCAACAGCGACGTGCTGCCGGGCATCAAGAAGACCGACACGCTGACCACCACCAACCTGGTCTACAACTTCTGAGGCTTCGTCGTTGCGGCCATCCCGGGCCGCACTTCCCGGACGGCCACTGCATGCGCAGTGGCCGTTTTCGTTTCTGCCTTGCGTGCGGACGTCTAGGCGTCCGTGCCGAGGAATTCGGCCGCGCCCTGCGCAAACAGTTCCCGCGCCACGGCGCGCCCGAGCTCCGCGGCATCCTCGCCGTCCGCCTGCGCATGCAGCAGGCGGCCGCTGGCGGCGTCGCCCACCAGGCCGCGAAGGTGCAGGCCGCGTTCGGTGACCGTGCACCACGCACCCACCGGCACCGTGCAGCTGCCGCCCAGCGCCTGGTTCATCGCGCGCTCGGCGCTCACTTCGATCCGCGTGTCGGCATCGTCCAGCACGGCGAGCAGCGCCAGCGTGGCGGGCTGGTCGGCACGCGCCTCGATGGCGATCGCCGCCTGCCCCGGCGCCGGCAGCCAGTTCGGCGCGGCCAGGCGGCTGCGGATGCGCGCGGCGAGGCCCAGGCGCTCCAGCCCCGCGCAGGCCAGCACGATGGCGTCGTAGCGACCGTCGTCCAGCTTCGCCAGCCGCGTGCCCACGTTGCCGCGCAGGTCCAGCAGCTCCAGGTCCGGCCGCAGCGCACGCAACTGCGCCTGCCGGCGCAGCGAGGACGTGCCCACCTTCGCGCCGTGCGGCAGGGCGGCGAGGTCCGCGCAACTGTTGCTGACGAAGGCGTCCGCCGCATCCGCGCGGGGCAGGATCGCCGGCAAGGCGAAGCCGGGTTCCAGTTCCGCCGGCACGTCCTTCAGCGAATGCACGGCGAGGTCGGCGCGGCCTTCCAGCATCGCCACTTCCAGTTCCTTGAGGAACAGCCCCTTGCCGCCGATGGTCGCCAGCGGCTTGTCGAGGATCTCGTCGCCGCGGGTGGACAGCGGCACCAGCTCCACCGTCAGCGCGGGGTGCGCCGCGCGCAGCAGCGCCGCGACGTGCTCGGCCTGCCACAGCGCGAGCGCGCTCTTGCGGGTGGCGATGCGCAGGGTGTTCGGGATCATGCGGGTTCCACGGTCTGGCCTGGGCGCCATTGTCGCCGATGCCGTGGCCCGGCGCAGGCAGCGGCGAATCGACGCAGCGCCCGCGCCCGGTCCACGCACTCAGCCCATGCGCAGCAGCTTGCGCAGCGCCGGCAGGTTGCGCCGGCTCACCTCGGGACTGAAGTCGGTGCCGGCGAGGCGGGCCAGCACCCGGCCGTCGGCCAGGTTCTTCAGGCCGAGCAGGCGGGCCGGCGGCACCAGGCAATTGCGGTGCAGGCGGATCAGCTGGTCGGGATAGGCTTCCTCCAGCTGGCGCAGCGACTCGTCGATCAGCAATTCGCCGCCGGCATGCCGCACGCACACGTATTTCTCTTCGGCCAGCAGGCAGATCACCTCGCCCAGCGCCACGCGCACCTGTTCGTCGCGCACGCGCGCGTGCAGGTACGCGACGGCGGCGCGCGGCGTTTCGGCCAGCCGCTTGTTCGCGCGCTGCAGCGCTTCGCGCAGGCGCTCCAGCCGCACCGGCTTCAGCAGGTAATCCACCGCCTCCAGTTCGAAGGCATGCAGCGCGTGGTTCTCGTAGGCGGTGCAGAACACCACTTGCGGCCGCGCGCGTCCGGCCAGCCGCGCGGCCAGCGCCATGCCGTCGAGGCCGGGCATGTTGATGTCGAGCAGCAGCAGGTCGGGTTTCAGTTCGTCGAGCGCGGCCAGCGCGGCCTCGCCGTCGCCCACGCTGCCGGCGAGCTCCGCGCCCTCGCACTCGCCGAGCAGCGTGGCGAGCCGCATGCGCGCCAGCGGTTCGTCATCGACGATCAGGACGCGCATCGGCACTCTCCTTGTTCTCGATCGGCAGCCGCAGGCTAACCACGTAGCGTTCGCCCTGCGGCCCGGCCTGCACCGCCGCGCGCGGGCCGTAGCGGAACGCCACGCGCCGGCGCACGCTGTCCAGGCCATGGCCGTTGCCGCCGCGGGCGGGCGAGGGCGGCAGGGGATTGGCGATCTCGATCACGATGGCGTCGCCGCGGCGTTCGCCGTGCAGCGTGACCACGCCGCCCTCGCGCAAGGGCTGGATGCCGTGGCGCACCGCGTTTTCCACCAGCGGCTGCAGCAGCAGGCGCGGCAGCGGAAACCCTGCCGGCAGGCCGTCCAGCTCGCGCTCCACGCGCAGGCGTTCGCCGAGGCGCAGCTGCTCGATCGCCAGGTAGCGGTCGAGCAGGGCCAGCTCTTCGCCCAGCGTGCCGTCGCCCCGTTCGTTCATGCCCTCGTGCTGGCCCAGCGCGGCGCGGAACAGCTCGGCCAGGTCTTCCACCGTGCGCTCGGCCGCGGCGGGATCGACCGGGATCAGCGCCGCCACCGTGTTCATGCTGTTGAAAAGGAAGTGCGGCCGGATGCGCGCCTGCAGCGCCTCCACCTGCGCCCGCGTCACCGCGGCGAGGCGCAACCGCCACTGCGCGGACACGTAGAAGTAGCGCAGGATCGCCGCGCCGAGCAGGGCGGCGATCAGCACGTTGTCGAACACGAAGGTCGTGGGCCCGTCGCCGAGCAGACCCATCTGCAGGGCCTCGTCCAGGCTGTGCGCCAGCCAGCTCGCCACGCCGACGATCGGCATGATCAGCAACCACGCGGCGAGGTAGGGCAGGTGCCCCGGCAGCCGCTGCAGCCACGCGCGCAGCAGGCACAGCGTCACGCCGATCACCAGCGTCAGCCAGGTCACGAACAGGATGCCCACGCTGTAGCCGGAGAAATCGCGATGGTCGCCCGCGGCCAGCCACACCACGGTGGCGGCCAGCGCGCCGGCCACCAGCAGGGTGAACAGCACCGGCAGGCTGCAGAAATCCGGCAGCGGGCTGGGTTCGTCGTGCGGGTGCAGGAGGGTGAAGCGCATGCGCAGAGTATGCCGCAGCGCAGCGCCGGATCAGGCCAGCCGCCGGCCCAGCCATGTGCGCAGGTCGGCAATTTCCTCCGCGCAGACCGCATGCGCCATCGGGTAGCCGTGCCAGTCCACCCGATAGCCCAGCTCCTGCAGCAGGTCGCGGCTGGCGCTGCCGCGCGGCGGGATCACCACCGGATCGAAGCTGCCGTGCGCCTGGAAGATCGGCACGTCCGCGTTCGCTGCGCTGCGCTCGGCGGCCAGCGTGTCGGCGATCGGCAGGTAGGTGGACAGCGCCACGATGCCGGCCAGCCGTTCGGCATGGCGCAGGCCCGCGGCCAGCGCGATCGCGCCGCCCTGCGAGAAGCCGGCGAGGAAGATGCGCTCGTCGGGCACGCCGCGCCCGCGCTCGCGGTCGATCAGCGCCTCGGTGGCGGCGATGGAGGCGCGGATGCCCGCCTCGTCCTGGCGCGATACCAGGTCGACGCCGTAGATGTCGTACCACGCGCGCATCGGCAGGCCGCCGTTGATCGTCACCGGCCGCACCGGCGCATGCGGGAACACGAAGCGCAGCGCCGGCCAGTCCGCCGCCACCAGCTCCGGCACGATGGGCGCGAAGTCGTGGCCGTCCGCGCCCAGCCCGTGCAGCCACACGATGCTGTAGCGGGGGTTGGCGGCGGTTTCGTGTTCGACGGCGGGAAGCAGGCTGGACATGGGCGGGCACCGCGGGGGAAAGATGCGCAGCTTAGCGCCTGCCGCGATCCCGCTCCGCCCGGCGTCCGCCCTCAGGCGGCCGCGCCCAGCCGCGACAGCGCCCGCTGGTGCGAAGCGTGGATGTTGTCGCGCTCGGGCATGCTGCCGTCGGCGACATGGGCAAGCCACTCGTCGGTCGTCATCACGGCGGCGAAACGCGACTGCTCCACCACGGCGAACACGCGATGGATCTCTTCGGCGCTGGCATGGCCCGCACGGTTGGCGTAGGGCACGCTGCCCGAGGCGTCCATCAGGAACTCCACTGCCAGGCCCGCATCGAACGCGTGCTTGATCGTGGTGTCGTTGCAGTTGTGGGTCATGTAGCCCACCACCGCGAGGGTGTCGATGGCGTGCGCCGCCAGCCAGTCGCCGAGATCGGTGCCGGCGAAGGCGCTGGGCAGCGCCTTGAGCAGGTGGTGCTCGCGCGGGCGGCTGGCGACGACCGCGTGCAGTTCCCAGCCATGCGTACCGGCGGCGAACAGCGGCGAATCGGCCGGCGCGGTCTGCTGCACCACGACCACCGGGATGCCGGCGGCGTGCGCGGCGTCCATCGCGCGACCGATGTTGCGCAGCGAATCGGCCACCGGCGGGTACTGGATGTGCAGGCCGCCGCTGTCGTATTCGTTCTGTACATCGATCACGACCAGCGCGCGGCGCGGGTGGCGGACTTCGGTCATGGCGGTCTCCTCGAATGTCTGGGCCGGTTGGCCACGGCGACGCCATCATCCGCCTCCGCAGGTTTCGACAGGAGTGGCTTGATTGCCATTCATGGTTAGAATCGGGCCAATCGATACGGAGGTTCCCGACATGGCCAGGGCACGTGTGGCGGTGGTGGCGTTCGACGGAATCCGCCCGTTCCATCTGGGGGTGCCGTGTGCGGTGTTCGGCGAAACGGCCGACGAGGAAGCGTCGCCGTTCGAGCTGCGCGTATGCGCCGCCGAGCCCGGCGAACTGCGCACCCAGGCGGGTTTCGGCATCGTGGCGCGGCACGGCCTGCGCGCGCTGGCCTGGGCCGACATCGTGGTGGTGCCGTCGTGGCGCCACCCGCGCGAGACGCCGCCGGCGCCGCTGCTGGCCGCGCTGCGGCGGGCGCATGCGCGCGGCGCGCTGGTGGTCGGCCTTTGCGTGGGCGCCTTCGTGCTGGCCGAGGCCGGCCTGCTGGACGGCCGCCGCGCCACCACGCACTGGCGCTAGGCCACCGCGCCCAAACTGTCCGGCCCGGCAAAGCGGCTCCAGCTGAACGCCGCGCCTATCACCACCAGCGCCAGCA
>NZ_NJIC01000030.1:0-27047 GCF_013620825.1 Rhodanobacter sp. PCA2
GCGTCGCAGGCGGCGACGCCTATCTGGCCAGCTACCAGGCCTGCCACCGTACCGCCGCGATCTTTCCCGCCGACCAGTTGCAGGCGCACTACCAGGCGATGCGCGACAGCCTGCTCGACGCTTCCCGCGACCCGCAGACGCGCCCCTATCTGGATGCGCGCTGCCGCCAGTTGTCCGCCCAACTGGGCCAGAGCCTGCAGGGGCGTGCCTGCGCCGCACCCGGCCCCGCATCGCCGGCGCCACGTTGAATCACCCCGCGGCCGCCTTCCAGGCGCCACGCAGGGCCGGCCCCAGCCCCGCCGGGCGGCAGCGGCCGAGGCGCAGCTGCGGCGTACCGTGCCAGCGCGCGGTGCGCGCAATCGCCGCAGCCAGCGCGTCCACCAGGGACGGCGTGGGTGCCACCCCGGGTTCCAGGAACAGCGCCTTGACCTCGAACACGCCATCGGCGCGATGCGCCTTCGCGTCCAGCCGCCCCACCAGCGCGCCGCGATGCAGGATGGGCAGCACGTAATAGCCGTAGCAGCGCTTCGGCGCCGGCACATAGCACTCGATGCGGTAGTCGAAGCCGAACATCGCCAGCGCGCGGGCGCGATCCCATACCAGCGGGTCGAACGGCGACAGCAGCGTGGTGTGGGTGGCGCGCAGGCGGCCGCCGCGGGCCTGCTCCAGCGCCGCCGCATGCTCCCGGTGCACATAGCCGGGCACGTCCCAGCCGCGCACCGCCGTTTCCAGCAGCTCGCCCGAGTCCAGCAGCGGCGCGAGTTCGCGCGCGTCCACCGTCGGCTTGAGGCGGAAGTAGTCGGCGATCCAGCGCGCCTGCGCGACGCCCAGCGCACGCACGCTGTCCAGGATGAACTGCCGGCGCAGTTGCGCGGGATCCAGCGTGCAGGGTTCGAACGGCGGATCGAGCCCGGCCAGCACGCGCGAGGCGAGGTCGTACACGCGCTGGAAGCGCTCGCGCCGCGGCACCATCAGTTCGCCCAGCGCGAACCAGGCTTCCAGCCAGCGCTTCTCCGGTTTCCATTCCCACCAGCCGGCGACGCCGCGATCCTCGCGCGGGAAATCCGCCGCCAGCACGGCGCCGCCGTCGCGGATGCGCGCGAGCAATGCATCCATCGCCGGACGGTGCTCGCTATGCATGCGCTCGGCATTGCGCTGCGCCCAGTGGCTGCCGCGCTCGCGCCAGGCGCGGTGGGCGGCGAAGTCGCGCGCAGCCACGAAGCAGGCCTCGTGCGCCCAGCATTCCGCGATGCGCCCAGCGGCGAGCGCCTCGTCCAGCCATGCCGCGGGGTAGTCGTCCAGACGCGAATGCAGCACCAGGTACGGGCTGCGCGCCACCACGTGGATGCTGTCGATCTGCAGCAGCCGCATGCGCTCGATCGCCGCCACCACGTCCGCGCGCTGCGGCTTGCGCCGCAGCGGCCGCAACAAGCCCTGCGCATGCAGCTGCAGCGCGCGCGCCTGCGCTAGACTCAACGTGGCCGGACTAGCTGAAGCCTCGCTCAACGGCACTTCGCTTTCACGCCGGCCCGACAAGAATGTTGCAGCGACATTTATGCAGCCTCTGCTAGCGTCAATGGCAGGTCTGGCGGCGGATGTTCTCCAATCGTCGCCAGGCTCGCACTCCCTCAGACATTCTGGCATGGAGTAACGATCATGAAAGCACGCAATGCGTTGTTGCCGGCCCTCGCCGCCGGCGCCCTGATGTTCGCCGGCGCCTCGTTCGCCCAGGACAGCACCGGCCAGACGCCGCCGCCGCAGGACAGCATGCAGCAGGCCCCGGCACCCACACAGTCCGCCGCTCCCGCACAGGCGCCGTCTGCCGACGTGACCGTGCGCAGCGTGCCGCCGGCCGCGCCGCAGGTCTCGCCGCCGCCGCCCTTCAGCCAGCTTTCCGGCGGCAAGAAGTGGATCACCGAGGAGCAGGCCGCGAGCTATCCGCCGCTGGCGAACGACTTCCTCAACGCCAGCCACCACGGCACGCGCGTCAGCAAGGCCCAGTACGAGGCATGGGTGAAGCAGGTGCAATAATCTGCAACCAGGCAGCACTCCGAACCGGCCACATCCCGCGATGTGGCCGGTTTTTTTCGGCGATTCCACGACGCCGGCGGGAAACCGGATGCGCGCCTTGGCTAGACTCCGGGCATCCCCGCTGGATCGCCTCGCCGGAGTCCCCATGAAACCTCGCCGCATCCTGCTGCTGGCCGGCTGCCTCGCCGCCGGCGTCTGCCATGCGCAGAATCCGAACCCGATGGACATCCGCGCCTGCACCGCGATCGAGAGCGACGCGCAACGGCTGGCCTGCTACGACCACGCCACCGGCCGCGACCAGTTGCCCGCCGCCCAGAAGCACACCGGACAACCGGCGGTAACCGGCGAAGGCGTCTTCGCGCACGATCGGCAGGCCTCCGTCGTGGCGGCGGCCGCGCCCGCAGTGTCGCAGCCGCTGTCGCTGCTGGACAGCCGCTGGGAGCTGTCGCCGGAAAGCAAGCTGGGCACGTTCAACCTGCGCGGCTACAAGCCGGTGTACGCGATGCCGGTGTTCGCCACCAGCAACCAGAACACCGAGCCGCACAGCCCGAACCCGGACAACACCGTGCACGATCCGCAGCACATGCAGAACGTGGAAGGCAAGTTCCAGCTCAGCCTCAAGACCAAGCTGTGGCAGGACGTGTTCGGCGACGCCGGCGACCTCTGGCTGGGCTATACCCAGAGCTCGCGCTGGCAGGTCTACAACGCGCAGGCGTCGCGGCCGTTCCGCGAGACCGACTACCAGCCCGAGGCGATGCTGGTGTTCGACACGCATTACCGCGTGTCGGGCTGGGACGGGCGCCTGTTCGGCATCGGCATCGCCCACCAGTCCAACGGCCGCGGCAATCCGCTGTCGCGCAGCTGGAACCGGGTGATCGCCGACTTCGGCTTCGAGCGCCCCGGCTGGACCGTGATGTTCCGCCCGTGGTGGCGCGTCCCCGAGTCGCGCAGCGACGACGACAACCCCGACATCAGCGACTACATGGGCCGCGCCGACGTGCAGATCGTGCACGAATGGCGCGGCCAGGAATTCGGCATGATGCTGCGCCACTCGCTGCGCGGCGGCAGCCGCAGCCACGGCGCCATGCGCTTCACCTGGAGCTTTCCCGTCGCCGGCAACCTGCGCGGCTACATGGAACTGTTCAAGGGCTACGGCGAAAGCATGATCGACTACAACCACAACGCCACCTACCTGGGCGTGGGCGTGTCGCTGCTGGACTGGTACTGAGCGCGCCGCGGCCGCGAGGCGCGGTGCGGTGACGACGAAGGCCCGGCAGTGCATGCCGGGCCTTCGCGTGCAGTGCGGGGACGGCGCGCCGAAGCGCCGCCGTCAGTGGTGGTGGCCGCCCGCGCCGTGCACGTGGCCGTGCGCCAGCTCTTCCTCGCTGGCTGCGCGCACCTCGGTCACCTCGATCGCGAAATGCAGGGCCTTGCCGGCCAGCGGATGGTTGCCGTCGACGTGCACCTTGTCGTCCTCGACCCTGGTCACGGTGACATTGATCACGCCCTGCGGGCCGTGGCCCTGGAACTGCATGCCGGGCTGGATCTCCGGCACGCCCTGGAACGCGTCGCGCGGCACTTCCTGCACCAGTTCCTCGTGACGCACGCCGTAGCCTTCCTCGGGCGCCACGTGCGCGTCGAACTTGTCGCCGGCCCGGCGGCCTTCCATCTGCTTCTCCAGGCCCGGCACGATCTGGCCCTGGCCGTGCAGGTAGGTCAGCGGCTCGTGGCCGGCGGAGCTGTCGACGACCTGGCCGTCGTCGTCGGTGAGCGTGTAGTGGAAGGCGGCGACGGTGTTCGGGGCGATCTGCATGGGAAATTCCGGTGACGATGGATGGGCCGGTTTCGCGCCGGCGCGAACGTGCAAGCCTAGCAGATCGCCGCCGAAGCCCTTCGCCCGGCCCTCACGTGGCCGATCGCCGCACGCTTGCGGGATACTCGACGGATGAAACGTATCGCTTCGTGGATCGTCCCGCTCGCAGGCACGCTGCTGCTGGGGACGGCCATGCCCTCGGCGGCCCAGTCGTCGACCGCCGCTCTCGCGTCCACATCGCCACATGGGCTGCCTGCGCTCGCCGCAGACATCGACGCGATCACCCGCCAGCCGCGCTACGCCGCCGCCAGCTGGGGCATCGCGGTGCTCGCGCTGGACAGCGGCCGCATGGTGTACGCCCAGCACGCGGGGCGGCTGCTGCAACCCGCGTCCACCGCCAAGCTGTTCACCGCGGCGCTGACGCTGTCCACGCTGGCTGCGGACTACCGCATCCCCACGCAGTTGCGGTCGCCGGCGCCGGTGCGGCATGGCCGGCTGGACGGCCCGCTGCTGCTGTACGGCATGGGCGATCCCACCCTGGGCACGCCGGACGCGAACCCGGGCTGGGCGGACGACCTGGCCGGGCAGTTGGCCGCGCGCGGCGTGCACGCGATCCACGGCGACCTGGTCGCCGACGACAGCTACTTCGCCGGGCCGCCGCTGGGCAGCGGCTGGGAGGCCAGCGACCTGCTGGGCTGGTTCGCCGCGCCCGCCTCGGCGCTGAGCGTGCACGAGAACATCGTGGCCCTGACCGTGACGCCCGGCGCCCGCGCCGGCCAGCCGGCGCGGCTGGACTTCGCACCCGGGGTCGCCGCGATCCCGCTCTCCGGCGCGCTGGACACCAGCGCGCCGCACAGCCGCGACGACGTCAACCTGTACCGCGCCCCGGGCGATTCGCTGCTGCACGTGTTCGGCAGCGTCGCCGCCGGCACGCCGCCGCGCACCTACCGGCTGGCGCTTCCCGACCCGGCGCGGCAGGCGGGCGAGGAACTGCGCGCGGCGCTGGGCCGCCACGGCATCCGGCTGGAAGGCCGCCTGCGCGTGCTGCACTGGCCGGAACGCGACGATGCCTTGCACGGCGAGGCGCAGGTGCTGGCCGAGGTGTTGTCGCCGCCGGTCTCCGACATCCTTACCGGCGGCCTCAAGCGTTCGCAGAACCTGTACCTGCAGAACCTGCTGCAGATCGACGGCCTCCGCGCCCAGGCCGCCGCGGAAAACCAGCCGGATGCGCCCACCGGCTTCCTCGGCAGCGAAGCCTGGGGGCTGCGCGCGCTCCACGACCTGCTGGAACGCATCGGCATCGCGCCGTCCGCCGTGCTGCTGGAGGAAGGCACCGGGCTGTCGCGCGGCGACCTGGCCACGCCCGAGGCGATGGTGCGGCTGCTGCAGAACATCGCCACGCAACCCTGGGCCGGCATGCTGCGCGACATGCTGCCGGTGGCCGGCGTGGACGGCACGCTGGAATGGCGGCTGCGCGACGGCCCGGCCGCCGACAAGGTGCAGGCCAAGACCGGCAGCATGACCCACGTGCACAGCCTGGCCGGCTACGTCACCACGGCCGGCGGCCAGCGGCTGGCGTTCGCGATTTTCCTCAACAACCACGAACGCGATCCCGGCGCGCCGCCGCCGAACCGCGACATCGACGCGATCGTGCAATTGCTGGCCGGCTGGCGCGGCGGCGACTGAGGCCGCTCAGTCGGCCAGCAGGCGGTCCAGTTCCTTGCCGATCTTCTCGGGCGTCTCGGTGGGCGCGTAGCGCTTCACCACGTGGCCGTGGGCGTCGACCAGGAACTTGGTGAAGTTCCACTTGATCGCCTCGCTGCCCAGGATGCCCTTGCCCTCGTGCTTCAGCCACTGGTACAGCGGATGCGCGTGTTCGCCGTTCACCTCGATCTTGGCGAACAGCGGGAAGGTCACGCCGTAGCTCGCGTCGCAGAACTCGCGGATCGCCGCCTCGTCGCCCGGCTCCTGGTGGCCGAACTGGTCGCAGGGAAAGCCCAGCACCACCAGGCCGCGGTCGCGCGCGTCCCGCCACAGCTTTTCCAGGCCGGCGTATTGCGGGGTGAACCCGCATTTCGAGGCCACGTTGACGATCAGGAGGGCCTTGCCCCGCCACTCGGACAAGGGGCGTTCGTTGCCGTCGATGTCGCGCGCGCTGAAGTCGTAGATGTCGCTCATGGGCGGTACTCCGGTATGGCCGTATGGCAGTCCGTGAAACGCTAGAATACTCGCCCGTCCCGCCGCCCGAACCGCCGTGATCCGCTTCCTCGACGTACACAAGTCCTACCGCGTGGACGGCCGGGAGATCCCCGCGCTGCACCCGTTCCGGCTCGACATCGTGGATGGCGAGGTGTTCGGCATCATCGGCCATTCCGGCGCGGGCAAGTCCACCCTGATCCGGCTGATCAACCTGCTGGAACGGCCCAGCGGCGGGCGCATCCTGATCGGCGACACCGAGATGACCGCGCTGGACGAGCCTGCGCTGCGCGCGCAGCGGCGGCGCATCGGCATGATCTTCCAGCACTTCAACCTGCTCGCCTCGCAGACGGTGGCGGACAACGTGGCGTTCCCGCTGCGCCTCGCCGGCGAGCGCGACGCGGCGAAAATCCACAGCCGGGTGGGCGAACTGCTGGAACGCGTGGGTCTCGCCGAACACGCGGGCAAGTACCCGTCGCAGCTTTCCGGCGGCCAGAAGCAGCGCGTGGGCATCGCCCGTGCGCTGGCGAACCGGCCGGAGATCCTGCTGTGCGACGAGGCCACCAGCGCGCTGGACCCGCAGACCACGGCCGCGGTGCTGGAACTGCTGGCCGCGATCAACCGCGAGCTGAAACTCACCATCGTGCTGATCACCCACGAGATGGACGTGGTGCGCCGCATCTGCGACCGCGTGGCGGTGCTGGACGCCGGCCGCATCGTGGAACACGGCACGGTGGCCGACGTGTTCCTGCATCCGCAGCACCCCACCACGCGGCGCTTCGTCAACGAGGCGCTGCCCGAGGAAGCCGCCAGCGCCGGGGCGCCGCTGGCCGAGGTGCGCGGCCGCAAGCTGCGCCTCACCTTCCGCGGCGCCACCACGCTCAGCCCGGTGCTGAGCCGGGTGATGCGCGAGAGCGGCGTGGATTTCAACCTGCTCGCCGGTCGCATCGACCACATCAAGGAGCTGCCCTACGGCCAGCTCACGCTGGCGCTGGAAGGCGCGAACGCCGACGCCGCCGTGGCCGCGCTGCGCGATGCGGGCATCGAGATCGAGGAGCTGCCATGACCGCGCCGCTGCTGCAGACGCTGTTTCCCAACATCGACGACTGGAGCGAACTCGGCCGCGCCTGCATCGACACCCTGCTGATGCTGGGCGGCTCGCTGGCGCTCACCGTGCTGATCGGCCTGCCGCTGGGCGTGCTGCTCTACCTCACCGGCCGCGGCCAGTTGCGCGCGATGCCGAAGCTGTACGGCATCGCTTCGCTGCTGGTGAACGTGCTGCGCTCGGTGCCCTTCATCATCCTGATGATCGTGCTGATGCCGGTGACCTATGCGCTGGTGGGCACCAAGCTGGGCGTGCGCGGGGCGATCCCGCCGCTGGTGATCGGTGCCGCGCCGTTCTTCGCGCGGCTGGTGGAGACCGCGTTGCGCGAGGTGCAGCAGGGCGTGATCGAGGCGGCGCAGGCGATGGGCGCCAGCACCTGGCAGATCGTGCGCCACGTGCTGCTGCCGGAGGCCCGCGCAGGCCTCGCCGCGGGCATCACGGTCACCGCCATCGCGCTGGTGGGCTACACCGCCATGGGCGGCGCGATCGGTTCGGGCGGCCTGGGCGACCTGGCCTACCGCTACGGCTACCTCAGCTACAAGTCCGACTACATGCTGGTCACCGTGGTGCTGCTGGTGGTGCTGGTGCAACTGCTGCAGATGTTCGGCGACCGCATCGTGGCGCGTTATAAGCGACACTGATCCGGTTATTTCCCCGCCAACGAACGGACGTCTAGTCTGGAACTCCCCCGGAAACCGCCATGACCGATGCTGCTCGCCGCCCTCTCCGCCATCCTCTCGCTGCTGCTGCTCGCGGGCTTCGCGCGCAAGTCGTCATGAAGTGGCTGGCGGGCGCCGCCGCCCTTGCCCTGCTGCTGACGGGCTGCTCCGCGCCGAAGCAGGACGCGAACACGCTCACCGTGGCCGCCACTGCGGTGCCGCACGCGGAAATCCTCAAGCAGGTGCAGCCCATCCTCGCGCAGGAAGGCGTGAAGCTGGAGATCAAGGTGTTCGCCGACTACGTGCAGCCGAACATGCAGGTGGTGGAGAAGAACATCGACCTGAACTACTTCCAGACCATGCCCTACCTGGATGCCTTCAACCACGAGCACGGCACCGACCTGGTGCCCGTCGCGGGCGTGCACATCGAGCCGTTCGGCGCGTACTCGCGCAAGATCAAGAGCATCGACCAGTTGCCCGACGGCGCCACCGTGGCGCTGCCGAACGACCCCAGCAACGAGGGCCGCGCCCTGCTGCTGCTCGCCAGGCACGGCCTGATCACGCTGAAGGACCCCGCGAACGCGCTGGCCACGCCCAAGGACATCACGGCGAACCCGAAGCAGCTCAAGTTCAAGGAACTGGAGGCGGCGATGCTGCCGCGCACGCTGGACGAGGTGGACCTGGCCCTGATCAACACCAACTACGCGCTGGCGGCCGGGCTCAATCCCACCAAGGACGCCCTGCTGATCGAAGACAAGGATTCGCCCTACGTGAACTACCTGGTGGGCCGCCCCGACAACAAGGACGATCCGCGCGTGCAGAAACTGGCCAAGGCGCTGACCAGCCCCGAGATCAGGGCCTTCATCGAGCAGAAGTACAAGGGCGCCGTGCTGCCCGCGTTCTGAGCCATCGCGCGGCAAGGCCACCGTCCCGGAATGCTCGTCGCCCCGATGAACCGATGGCCGTCACCCCGGCGCAGGCCGGGGTCCAGTCGCAACCGTGCCCATTCAAACCACTGCGTCGCCGGAGGATCAGCTTCGCTTTCGTGATGCGCCTCCGGCTTTCGCCGGAACGGCGACAGGCCCTCAGGCCGCCGCCATCTGCTTCGGAATCGAGCGGTTGGTGTGGGTGATGCGGTTCTTCTCGTCCACGTAGACGCAGGTGGGCTGGAACTGCGCCAGCTCCTTCTCGTCGATCTGGGCGAACGCGGCGATGATGATGAGGTCGCCCACCTGCACGCTGCGCGCGGCGCTGCCGTTCACCGAGATGATGCCCGAGCCTTCCTCGGCGCGCAGCGCATAGGTGACGAAGCGCTCGCCGTTGTCGATGTCCCAGGCATGGATCTGCTCATACTCGCGGATACCCGCGGCATCGAGCAGGTTGCCGTCGATCGCGATCGAGCCCTCGTAATGCAGCTCGGCGTGGCTGACGGTGGCGCGGTGGATCTTCGCCTTGAACATGTTCAGGTGCATGACTTCGACTTCCTGCGGGGACGGCCCGCCTGGCTGCGCATTATCGAACCGCCGACGCTGCGTCGCAACATCGTCCATTCAAGGCTGGAAATGGTGCCGGATCAGTCGAACTGCAAGTTGTCGATCAATCGCGTCGTGCCAAGGCGGGCGGCGATCAGCGCCACCAGCCCGGTGCGTTCGGAGGCATCGGGCTCGGCCAGGTCCTCGGCGCGGCGGATCGCCACGTAGTCGGGCACGAAGCCCGCACGTTCGAGCTTGGACTGCGCCACTTCCTCGACGATGTGCCGCGCATGGCCCTTGCCGACCAGCTCGCGCATCTGCAGCAGGGTGGCGTGGATCTGCGGCGCCAGCGCCCGCTGTTCCGCCGACAGGTACTGGTTGCGCGAACTGAGCGCCAGGCCGTCGTCGGCGCGCTGGGTGGGCGCGCCCACCACCATCACCGGCAGCGCCAGGTCGCGCACCATGCGCTCGATCACCTTGAGCTGCTGGAAATCCTTCTGGCCGAACACCGCGACATCCGGCTGCACCATGTTGAACAGCTTGCACACCACGGTGGCCACGCCGTCGAAATGGCCGGGGCGATGGGCGCCCTCCAGCGTCTCGGTGACCTGCGGCACGCGGATGCTCGCGCCCTGTCCGGCGCCGAACGGATACATCGTCGCCACCTCGGGCGCGAACAGCAGGTCGCAGCCGTTCTCGGCCAGGCCGGCCTGGTCCTGCGCCAGCGTGCGCGGATAGCGCTCGAAATCCTCGTTGGGGCCGAACTGGGTGGGGTTCACGAACACGCTGGCCACCACGCGGTCGACGCGCGCGCGCGCCAGCTTCAGCAGCGAGTAGTGCCCCGCGTGCAGGTTGCCCATGGTCGGCACCAGCCCCACGGTCTGGCCCTGGCTCCGCCAGCCGCGGATCGCGGCACGCAGGGCCGGAAGGTCTTGCACTGTCTGCATGGAGTCTCGCCGTTGTCCGTTGGATCAGTTGAAGCAGTGCTCGGGCGCGGGAAACGCCCCGCTGCGCACGTCCGCCGCATAGGCGGCGATCGCCGCCGCCACAGAATCGCGGCCGGCAAGGAAATCCTTGCTGAATTTGGGGCGCTTGCCCGGCGTGATGCCCAGCATGTCGTGGATCACCAGCACCTGGCCGTCGCAATGCGGGCCCGCACCGATGCCGATCACCGGAATCTGCAGCGACTTCGTCACGCGCTCGCCCAGCGCGGTGGGCACGCCTTCCAGCACCAGCAGGTCGGCGCCCGCCGCCTGCACGGTCTGCGCCTCGGCGACGATGCGGTCGGCGGTTTCCTGCTCGCGGCCCTGGATGCGGAAGCCGCCAAACTTGTGCACCGACTGCGGCGTGAGGCCCAGGTGTGCGCAGACCGGGATCGCCCGCGCCGTCAGCGCGGCGATCGCGTCGAGGATGTGCGGCGCCGCGCCTTCGATCTTCACCGCCGCCGCGCCCGCCTCGCCCACCAACCGGGCGCCGGCTTCCAGCACGTGGGGCACGTCGCGGTCGGCCATGAACGGCAGGTCGGCGATCAGCAAGGTGGCCGACAGCCCGCGCGCCACCGCCCGGGTGTGGTAGACCATGTGGTCCAGCGTCACCGGCAGGGTGCTCTTGTGGCCCTGCACGACCATGCCGAGCGAGTCGCCGACCAGGGCGACGTCGATGCCGGCCAGTTCCAGTTGCGCGGCGAAGCTGCTGTCGTAGGCGGTGAGCATCACGATGCGGCGGCCGGCGGCCTTCATCGCGTGAAGGCCGGGCACGGTGACCGGCTTGCGGGCGGGAACGTTGGCGGGATCCACGTACACGGCGTCGTCTCGGCGGCAGGGAATCGGTCGATTATCCGCTGCACCGCATCATTCGGCCACCCGGGCCTCGGGCAGCCGTTCGCAGCCCTGCGTGTCCGCCGCGGCGAGCAGCTGGGCCACCCGACCCTGCCCCGGCAGCACCAGGTCCGGCGCCAGCTCGGCCAACGGCAACAGCACGAAGGCGCGCTCGGCGATGCGCGGATGCGGCAGGGTGAGCCGCTCGTCGTCGAGTTGCACGCCGTCCATGTGCAGCAGGTCCAGGTCCAGCGTGCGCGGGCCGTTGCGTTCGGCACGCACGCGGCCGGCGAGCTGCTCGATCGCGAGCAGCGCATCGAGCAGCTCGTGCGGCGCCAGCGTGGTGTCCAGCAGCGCCGCCGCGTTGATGAACGGCGGCTGCTCCAGCACGCCCCAGGGTGGCGTGCGGTACAGGTGCGAGCGACGCAGCAGCCGCGTGCCGGGCAATTGCGCCAGCGCGTCCACGGCAGCCAGCAACTGCTGCCGCGGATCGCCCAGGTTGGCCCCAAGCGCGATGTAGGCCGCGGTCACGCCGGTTTCGACTTGGCCGAAGGCTTGCGCCGGCGCCGCTTGCGCACGGGGGCGGCGGCCGGCTCGGGCTCGTTGCCGCCGCCGCCGTGCGAAGGCAGCGCCGCCGCCAGCGTGTCGTGCGGCAGCTGCTGCGCGTGGTCCCACCACAGGCCCAGCTCGCGCATCGCCGGCGACTCGTGCTCCCGCAGCAGCAGGAAGTCGAACGCGGCGCGGAAGCGCGGGTGCGCCAGCAGGCGCAGCACCTTCTTGCGCTGCACCTGCTCGAAGCGCGGCTGCAGCGACCAGATCTCTTCCATGGTGAACGTGAAGCGGCGCGGGATCGCCACGCGCTGGCACTGCTCGCCCACCACCTGCAGCGCGGCCCGCGCCCAGGCTTCGTTCGCGTCCTTGCCGCCGGCCACAAGGTGATGCGCGAGGTCGCGCACCTCGCCCCACAGCAGCACCGCGAACAGGAAGGCCGGCGTCACCGACTTGCCCTCGACGACGCGCGCATCGGTGTTCGCGAGCCCCTGTTCGACCAGCGCGCGCAAGGCCTCGTCGCCGCGCCGCAGCGCCCGGGCGGTGGCCGGGAACAGGAATTTCAGCAGGCCGCACTGCTCCAGCATGCGGAAGCTCTTCAAGCCGTGCCCGGCGAGGAACATCTTCAGCGATTCGTCGAACAGCCGCGCCGGCGCGGCCTCGGCCAGCAGCGGCCCCAGTTCCTCGAACGGCGCGGCGGCGGCGGCATCGATGCTGAAGCCGAGCTTCGCAGCCAGCCGCGCCGCGCGCAGCATGCGCACCGGGTCCTCGCGGTAGCGCGTGGCCGGCTCGCCGATCAGGCGCAGCACGCGGTCCTGCAGGTCCTGCATGCCGCCCACGTAGTCGCGCACGGAGAAATCGCTGATGTCGTAGTACATCGCGTTGACGCGGAAGTCGCGGCGCAGCGCGTCCTCCTCGATCGTGCCCCACACGTTGTCGCGCACGATGCGGCCGTCGACGATGCGGCGCTCGCCCTCCGCGCCCTCCTCCTCGCCGGTGCCGCGGAACGTCGCCACCTCGATGATCTCCGGCCCGTACACCACATGGGCGAGACGGAAGCGCCGGCCGATCAGGCGGCAGTTGCGGAACAGCTTCTTCACCTCGTCCGGCGTGGCGTTGGTGGCCACGTCGAAATCCTTGGGGTGGCCGCCCAGCAGCAGGTCGCGCACCGCGCCGCCGACCAGGAAGGCGTCGTAGCCGGCCTCGTTCAGGCGGTACAGCACGCGCAGCGCGGCCTTGCTGATGTTCTTGCGGGAAATCGTGTGCTGCTCGCGCGGGATGATGCGCAATGCGGGCCTGGCGTCGTTCCTGGCTTCGGAATTCAAGCGTGTGGAGTCCTTGCGGGTATCGCGCCCGGCATGGCCCGCGACCAATGACGACGGCGCGACGCCCGCGACCGCGGACCGTGCACGAGGTCGTCCGCAGGCATTGCCGGACGAAACAATTCCGCTATACTACCGCGCTTTGCAACAATCCGCTCCCATCGTCTAGTGGCCCAGGACACCGCCCTCTCAAGGCGGGAACACGAGTTCGAACCTCGTTGGGAGCGCCATTTGCTTGTGCGATCGTCCATGATCGCGGCGCCAGGGCAGGTTGCGGCGATGTACAGCCCCCGCCCTGCCCATGCATTGCCAGCGGCCATCCATGGCCGCACTCCTGATATGGGTGCGATTCGTCCGGAATCGCTGGCTGTAGTGGGCGATAGCGGCGACTTTCAGCCGTACGCTCTGCCCGTGCATCACTGGCGGCCATCCATGGCCGCACTCTTCAAAAACAGCCGGCATGACCCAGCGGTCGTGCCGTTTGTTTCTGGGCAAGGCCGTGAGACCCGCTCGATCCTTGCGACAAGCGCAAAGGCAAGCCGTATCGGCGGCGGGCGCGGCAATCCGTGTCGTTCCACGCCGCGCGCATTGCGGTCATACTTGCGAGTGCCCCAACGCCAGAGCTTCGCCCCATGACCTTTGTCGTCACCGACAACTGCATCAAGTGCAAGTACACCGACTGCGTGGAAGTGTGTCCCGTCGACGCCTTCCATGAAGGCCCGAATTTCCTGGTGATCGATCCGGACGAGTGCATCGACTGCACGCTGTGCGAGCCCGAGTGCCCGATCAACGCGATCTACCCGGAGGACGACGTGCCGGCCGGCCAGGAGGGTTTCGTGGCGCTGAACGCCGACCTGGCGAAGGCGTGGCCGGTGATCACCGAGCGCAAGGACGGCCTTGCCGACGCCAAGGAGTGGGAAGGCAAGCCGGACAAGCTCAAGCTGCTGGAACGCTGAAACCGCACGCGACGCAGCAGGAAAAATGCCGCCCCAGGGGCGGCATTTTCGTTGGCGGAGGCGCAGGCCGGATCAGCCGGCCATGCCCTTCTTCAAGGCGTCGATCAGCTTCGCGACGGCACCTTCGTCGCCCGCCACGCGCACTTCGCTGGCGCTGGTGCCGCTCGGGCTCACGGTGACCTGCACCGCATGCGTGGCCGTGTCGGACGAGGCCTTGCCCTCGTCGTGGTGGAAGATGCGGCCGAAGAAGCCGCGCTTCTTCGCCGGCGCCATGCCACCGACCACGCTCACGTTGTAGGTATGCGCGCCGTCGTCACGACCGGTGACCTGACCGGCGCCGCCGGTGGACAGCACTTGCCCCACCTTCTGGTAGGCGGCGTCGACGCCGTCGGACACCACGAACGCATCCGAGATGCGGCCCGGCACCGGGGCGGCGTCGGCCGGGCCCGTGGAACCGGCCGGCGGGATCACCAGCGCGGCCGTGGCGGGCGGCGTGTCCAGACCCGGCGGAATTTCCAGCGGAGTCTCCTGCTTGGCCGTCTCCCACGCCTTCGTGGATCGGAACATGCCGCAACCGGAGAGCAACAGGCCCGCGAAGGCCAGCGCCGGCAGGGTCACGAGTAGCGAGGATTTCTTCATGCAAGGGGTTTCCGTGGGAAGGTCGATGATGGCCGCCAGCGCGGCTTTGGGTCAGGCGGCGTGCGCCAAGGATGCCAGACTGGACAGCGCCTCGCGCAAACGCGCGCGATCCGGACCCTCGGCCAGCTCCACCAGCGGCAGCCGCGGCAGCGCCGAACCCAGCCCCAGTTCCGGCAAGCCGGCCTTCACCGCGATCGGGTTCGGGGCGCAGTTCAGCGCCTGCACCAGTGGCGCCAGCGCCTGCTCGCAACGCGCGGTGGCAGCCCGGTCGCCGCCGGTGGCCGCGTCGCACAGCGCGCGGAACGCCCTGGGCACCAGGTTCGCCACCACCGAGATGGTGCCGGCGGCGCCTGCCAGCATCGCCTGGCCGGCGCTGCCGTCGTCGCCGGAGAGATAGACGAAATCCGGGCGCGCAAGTTCCGCGATCGCGGCGATGCGTACGGGATCGGCGCTCGCCTCCTTGATGCCGACGATGGCCGGATGCCCGGCAAGCTGCGCCACCGTCTCCGGCAGCAGGTCGCAGGCGGTGCGGCCGGGCACGTTGTAGAGGATCACCGGCAGCTCGCCGTGTTCGGCCACTTCGAGGAAATGCCGGCGCATGCCTTCCTGGGTGGGACGCACGTAGTACGGAGTCACCACCAGGGCGGCATCGGCGCCCAATGCCTTGGCATGGCGCGTGGCGGCCACGGTTTTCGCGGTGGCCGCCTCGCCGGTGCCGGCGATCACCGGCACGCGGCCGGCCACGTGCTCCACCGCGAACGCGAGCAGGCGGTCGAACTCGTCGTGTTCGAGCATGTGCGCCTCGCCAGTGGAACCGGCCACCACCAGCGCCTGCGTGCCACCCTGCAGTTGATGGTCGATCAGGCGCGCGAACGCCGGCAGGTCGAGCGCGCCGTCGGGCGCGAACGGCGTCGCCAGCGCGCAGATGCTTCCGCGTATGTCCAAGGTCGGATACCGCATGGGAATCGGGCCTTGCATGTTACTTGCGGGCTTGCTGGAGCGGCAAGTAAGCTGGCTGGCGCGATTCCCGCACCGCGCGGGATCCGGCACAGGCCATCCCATTGAAACCGACGTCCTCCGCCAATGCCCGTTCGGGCAGCGACAACCAGTTGCTGATCCACGCCCTGACCTCCGCCGGCCACTCGCCGCTCACCGCCCTGACCCGCCGCATCGCCGACGCCGGCTGCAGCCTGGCGGAATCGCGCGTGGCCACGATCGGCAACGAGGTCTCGATCATGCTGCTGGCGAACGGCGCCTGGGACGCGCTGGCCAAGCTGGAGACGGCGCTGAACAAGGTGGCGCGCGACGAGAACTTGCGACTGGCCCACTACCGCACCGCGCCGCGCGAACCGAATTCGCACCTGCTGCCCTACATGGTCGAGATCATCTCGGCAGACCGCCCCGGCATCGTGGCGCGCATCGTGGAGTTCTTCAGCCAGCAGGGCATCAGCGTCGAGCAGTTGCACTCCACCCGCTACCACGCGATGCAGACCGGCGCGGAGATGTTCCAGGCGCAGTTCACGATAGGCATCCCGGCCGACGTGCACATCGCCGCCCTGCGCGACGACTTCCTGGAACTGTGCGACGGACTGAACCTGGACGCGATCATGGATCCGGTGAAGTTCTAGCGCCCGTCTGCATCGCCTCCTGCCGTTTGCACGCAGGCGAGGAAAGCCAACGACCGCACGCGGAAAGAGAGTCCGTCGATGGACCCGGCGCCTTGGACCGAGGGCGGTTCTTTCGTCCACGCCGGGTGAAGACACCAGCGTACGGACCGCGGACGCTCAGGATGCTCCGCCCATGACGGCCTGACAAGGCTGTCATCCGTAACATTCATCGCGCTAGTCTCTGTCCCGCGTACAGGCGAAACCCCGCCGGGTTTCCGGAGAGACCATGCCAGACATCGGAAAGAAGGCCCCTGCCCTGGGCGGCACCACCGGCGACGGCAGCACGCTGAAGCTGGGTGATCTCAAGGGCCAATGGGTGGTGCTGTATTTCTACCCCAAGGATTCCACCCCCGGCTGCACCAACGAGGCGAAGGACTTCCGCGACCTCTACCCGAAGTTCAGGAAACGCCACGCCGAGATCGTCGGCGTCTCGCGCGACTCGGCGAAATCCCACGCGAACTTCGCCGCCAAGCAGGAACTGCCGTTCCCGCTGGTATCCGACCCCGACGAAACCTGGTGCCGCGCCTTCGACGTGATCCACGAGAAGGTGCTCTACGGCAAGCGCCACATGGGCGTGGTGCGCAGCACCTTCCTGATCGATCCGGACGGCAAGCTCGTCGCCGAATGGCGCGGCGTGAAGGTGCCGGGCCACGCCCAGGCCGTGCTCGACGCGATCCCCGCCAGCAAGTGACCGACACCTTTTCCTTCATCGCATCCGCGGCATCCGCCATGCCGCGTTCCCTTCGTACTGCCCCTCGCGAGGTCCCCGCCGCATGACCGAAAGCAAGCGCATCTACGCCCTGGACACCAACGTGCTGCTGCACGACCCCACCTCGCTGTTCCGTTTCGAGGAACACGACGTGTTCATCCCGATGACGGTGCTGGAGGAACTGGACGAGAAGAAGAAAGGCGCCTCTGAAGTCTCGCGCAACGGCCGCCAGGTCAGCCGCTTCCTCAACGAGCTGATCGTACGCGGCAACGGCCACGGCATCAGCAACGGTCTGGAACTGGCCAACCCGCAGGGCGTCAACCTCAAGCGCGGCACCGCGGTGGGCCGGCTGTACTTCCAGCAGCGCACCACGAACGGCCACGGCAAGGCGGACAACCTGATCCTCTCCGCGGTGATCGAGCTGCGCGACCAGAACCCCGGCCGCGCGGTGATCCTGGTCACCAAGGACATCAACCTGCGCATCAAGGCCAAGATCTACGGCATCGACGCGGAGGACTACGAGAACGACCGCGCGCTGGACGACTTCGCCCTGCTCTACACCGGCTCGGCCGCGCTGCCCGAGAACTTCTGGGACCGGCATCCCGAGGTGGAGTCGTGGAACGAACGCGGCCGCACCTACTACAAGCTCGACTGCCGCGAAGACGAGGACTGGTACCCCAACGAGTGCCTGTACCTTCCGGGCGAAGGCGGCGTCGAACTGCGCGTGCTGCACGTGGACGAAAGCAAGGCCACGCTGGCGCTGATGGACGACCACAGCCACAACAACCACTCGGTGTGGGGCATCGCCGCGCGCAACCGCGAGCAGAACTTCGCGCTGAACGCGCTGATGGACCCGGACGTGGATTTCGTCACCCTGCTCGGCACCGCCGGCACCGGCAAGACCCTGCTGGCGCTGGCCGCCGGCCTGGCGCAGGTGATGGACCAGCAGCGCTACCGCGAAATCATCATGACCCGCGCCACGGTCTCGGTGGGCGAGGACATCGGCTTCCTGCCCGGCACCGAGGAGGAAAAGATGACGCCGTGGATGGGCGCGCTCACCGACAACCTCGAAGTGCTCGCCAATCCCGAGGAAGGCGGCAGCTGGGGGCGCCAGGCCACCAACGACCTGCTCGCCTCGCGCATCAAGATCCGTTCGCTGAACTTCATGCGCGGCCGCACCTTCCTGTCGCGCTACCTGATCATCGACGAGGCGCAGAACCTCACGCCCAAGCAGATGAAGACCCTGATCACCCGCGCCGGCCCCGGCACCAAGATCGTCTGCCTCGGCAACGTGGAGCAGATCGACACGCCCTACCTCACCGAAACCACTTCGGGCCTCACCTACGCGGTGGACCGCTTCAAGAACTGGGACCACTCGGCCCACGTCACCCTGCGGCGCGGCGAGCGCTCGCGGCTGGCGGATTTCGCGTCGGAGGCTTTGTAAAACTCCTGACCGTCATGCCGGCGCAGGCCGGCATCCAGCGGAAACGACGCCATGGATCGGCGACAACCCTGCGTGTACATGCTTGCCAGTGGACGAAACGGTACGTTGTACGTCGGCGTCACCAGCAGTCTGGTTGGTCGCGTATGGCAGCACCGACATGAAGTCGTCGCCGGCTTCACCTCGCGCTACCACATCCACCATCTGGTCTGGTACGAACTGCATGAGACGATGGAGTCAGCCATCCTGCGCGAGAAACAGATCAAGGAATGGAAACGCGCCTGGAAACTGCGATTGATTGAAGGCGACAACCCCGGATGGGTCGACCTCTATCCGGGATTGCTCTGACTGGATGCCGGCCTGCGCCGGCATGACAAGCTCAAATTCCATCCGCGCGTTGCTTTTGATCGTCATGCCGGCGCAGGCCGGCATCCAGCAGCCGCAGCACCCGACACCACGACAACACTCAAGCATCCATGCTCCAAGCCACTCCACCCATCGCCCTCACCATCGCCGGCTCCGACTCCGGCGGTGGCGCGGGCATCCAGGCCGACCTGAAGACCTTCCACGCCCGCGGCGTGCACGGCTTGTCGGCGATCGCCGCGATCACCTCGCAGAACACGCGCGGCGTGACGGCGGTGCATCCGGTGCCGCTGGCGCATATCCGCAGCCAGATCGCCGCCGTGTTCGAGGACTTTCCCATCGCCGCCGTGAAGACCGGCATGCTCGGCGGTGCGGCCATCGTGCGGCTGGTCGCGCGCGAGATGGCCGCTCGCAAGCCGGCGTGGCTGGTGGTCGATCCGGTGATGATCGCCACCAGCGGCGCGCGCCTGCTCGACGAAAACGCCATCGCGGTGCTGGTGAACGAACTGATCCCGCTGGCCGACGTGCTCACGCCCAACCTGCCCGAGGCGGAGGCCTTGCTCGGTTATCCGATCCGCAGCGCGAAGGACTGCATCCGCGCCGGCGCCGACCTGCGTGCGCTGGGTGCCGGCAGCGTGCTGCTGAAGGGCGGCCACGGCAGCGGACGCGAGGTGGTGGATCGCTGGTTCGACGCCCGCGGCGTGCTGGAGCTGCGTCATCCGCGACTGAAGCTGGAAGCCCACGGCACCGGTTGCACACTGGCCTCGGCGGTCGCCGCCGAACTGGCGAAGGGGAAGGCACCGCGCAGCGCCTTCCGTCAGGCCGTGGCCTACGTGCAAGGCGCGCTGGCCCGCGGCTACCAGCCCGGCAGTGCGCCGTTGCGCGTGTTGTCGCACTGAAACCGCGGCGCTGCAGCGGTTCACGGCGCGGGCGCTAGAATGGCGCCTTCTACCGCCTCGCCCTGCCGCCCGCCCCGATGACCCCGCGCCTCGTCCTGCTGGTCCTGATCGCACTGTTCGTGCTGTGCGTGCTGCTGGTGCACCTGCGCGGGCGGGCAAGGCTGCGCTTCGACCGCCAGCTGGTGGACCACTCGGCAGTCTTCGCGCCCTACAACCTGCTGATGTACGCGTTCTCCGCGGTGCCGGCGCGCCCCATCCTCGACCGCCGCGGCTTCCCGCAATTGGACCTGCTGCAGGCGAACTGGCAGACCATCCGCGAGGAAGCGCTGTCGCTGTTCGACGAGGGCCACATCCGCGCGGCGCAGGCCGGCAACGACGCCAGCTTCAACAGCTTCTTCAAGCAGGGCTGGAAGCGCTTCTACCTGAAGTGGTACGGCGAACCGCTGGCCTCGGCGGAAACTCTGTGCCCGAAGACCGTGGCGCTGCTGAAATCCATCCCCAGCATCAAGGCGGCGATGTTCGCCACGCTCGCGCCGAACAGCAAGCTCAACGCGCACCGCGATCCGTTCGCCGGCTCGCTGCGCTACCACCTCGGCCTGATCACGCCGAACTCGCGCGACTGCCGCATCTTCGTCGACGGCGAGGAACATGCCTGGGGCGACGGCAAGGACGTGGTGTTCGACGAGACCTACGTGCACTGGGTGGAGAACAAGACCGACCAGACGCGCGTGATCCTGTTCGCCGACGTGGAGCGCCCGCTGCGCACGCGCTGGATGAGCGCGATCAACCATCGCGTGGGGGCATTCATGGGCAAGATCACCGCTTCGCCGAACACCGAGTCGCCGGAGGAGAAGACCGGCTTCGTCAACCGCATGTTCGCGCTCAACCAGCGCAGCCGCGAGCGCAACCGCGCGTTCAAGAAAAAGCACCCGAAGCTGTTCCGCGTGCTGAAGTACCTGGGCCTGGTGGTGCTGGCGTGGCTGATCGTCTGCGCGCCGTGGCCGTTCGTCCGCTGAAGCGGTAACGCCGGCGTCCATCCGCGCGTCCTTGCTGCGATCCCCTTGAGGAAACCGCCATGGATCCGCAAACCGCCCTGTTCCAGCAGCACCGCCCGCGCCTGTTCGGGCTGGCCTACCGCATGCTCGGTGCGCCCGCCGACGCCGAGGACGTGCTGCACGACGCATGGCTGCGCTGGCACGCGCAGGACACCGCCGCGCTGGACGACCCCGAAGCGTGGCTGGTCACCGTGACCACGCGCCTCGCGCTGGACCGCCTGCGCCGCGCGAAGACCGAGCGCGAGCACTATCCCGGCCCCTGGTTGCCCGAACCGCTGGTGGACGCCGCCGCGTCTGCCGGCGGCGCACGCACCGAGACTCCCGAAGCGGCGCTGGAGCGCGACCAGAGCCTCACCCTCTCCTTTCTCACCCTGCTGGAACGGCTGGGCCCGGACGAGCGCGCCGCCTTGCTGCTCAACGAGGTGTTCGACTACAGCCACGCCGAGGCGGCGGCCATCCTCGGCATCGCCGAGAACGCCTGCCGGCAGCGCGTGCACCGCGCCCGGGCGCGGCTGCGCGAGAACCGCCCGCGCTTCACCGTGGACGCGCGCACCCAGCAGCGCCTGCTGCAGCGCTTCGCGGCGGCGATGGAACAGCCCACGCTGGAATCGCTGCGCGCGCTGTTCGCCGAGGACGCCATCCACATCAGCGACGGCGGTGGCGTGGTGGCCGCCGCGCTGCACCCGCTGCACGGTGCCGAGCGCGTGGCGCGGCTGTATCTGCAGGTCGCCCACAACACCCGCCTGCAGCCCTTGCGCTACAGCCCGCTCACGCTCAACGGGGCGCCGGCGCTGCTGGTCTGGTCCGGCGGCACGCTGACCACCGCCGTGTGGATCGAGGACGACGGCGAACGCATCACCGCCATCCATGCGCTGCGCCATCCCGCCAAGCTCGCCCGGCTGGCGGCCGCGGTAACGAATCCGCCGGCTGGCGCGTCCTTGCATTGAACGGCCCGATCCGGCCGCCATCCCACCAGCGAAGGAGCCACTCCATGACCCGCATTTCCGTCCAGCGCCACTACGCCACCATGCAGCCGCTGATCAAGCTCGGCGAGGAGATCCGCGCACGCGGCCACCTGGACGCGAAGCTGGTCGAACTCGTGCTGATGCGCTGCTCGCAGATCAACGGTTGCGCGTTCTGCCTGGACATGCACAGCAAGGACGCCCGCGCCGCCGGCGAAACCGAACAGCGCCTGTACCTGCTGCCGGCCTGGCGCGAGACCACGCTGTACAACGAGGCCGAACAGGCCGCCCTGGCCTTCGCGGAGGAACTCACCGAGCTGCCCTCGCACGAGTCGGTGTCCGACGCGCTCTACGAGCGCCTGCGCCAGCACTTCGACGAAGCCGCGGTGATCGACCTGATCCTGCTGATCGGCCTGATCAACACCTGGAACCGGCTCAACATCGCCGTGCGCACCGTGGGCGGCAACTACCAGCCCGCCGCGCGGCACTGACCTTCGCTGACAGCCCCATCGCGCTTTCCGGCCGACCCGGCCAGGTCCGGGCCGGCCGGATCGCACCTGCCGGATGCGCTGCGCCGTACGATCCCGCCGCCCCGGACGAGGCCGCGCGCCGACCATCGCAGAGTGACCGCTGCTTTCAGCAAGCGGAACCGTGCCCATGCACGAACGATCCCCCAGGCTGTTGCGCGACATCGCCACCGCGGCTTTCGCCGTGCTCGCGGTGGCGGTGGCCGCTTACGCCTTCGCCTATCTCTACGTCGACCACCCGCCGCACAACCGCTTCGCCGCCCGGTTCGCGGTTTCGGGGCTGGACGTGCCGGCGCACTTCTTCGGCGCCGGCCTGGCCCTGCTGCTGGCCCCGCTGCAACTGAGCACGACCGTGCGCCGGCGGGCGCCCCGCGTGCACCGGCTGGGCGGCTGGCTGTCCGCCGGCGGCATCCTGGTCTCCGGCATCGCGGCCCTGTCGATGGCGCGGCACACGCAGGGCGGCGCGGCCAGCGGCGTGGCGCTGGCCATGCTGGCGATGGCGTGGCTGTTCTGCATGGGCCGCGGCATCCAGCACATCGTGAACGGCGACATCGCAGGGCATCGCCGCTGGATGTGCCGCACGGCGGCGCTATCCTTCGCCGCGGTGACGCTGCGGCTGATCCTGGCGCTGGGCGTGGCGTTCCGGCTGCCGTTCCTGCCCGTCTACGTGTTCGCGACCTGGGCCTGCTGGCTGATCAACCTGGCCGTCTGCGAGGCGTGGCTGCGACACCGGGCCGGCCGCCTGCATCCATCCACCGCGGCAACACTGTCGTGAAACGGAGGAACCGCATCATGGCTGCACGCATCCTGAAAATCGTCCTGGGCCTGCTGCTGGTGGCGGTGCTCGGCAGCGCGCTGTGGCTGGGCACCGCAGGCCGTCCGTTGCTGCGGCTCGCCACCGGCTCGGTCAGCCGCGGACTGTGCGACGCCGTCTTCGTCAGCCAGGTCGACCCCGAGGGCGTGTTCCGCGAGCAGCATGCGCCACAGATGCGCGCCATAGCCTGGGCGATCCGCTCGCGCGTGGATCGTGAGCGGCGCGAAGTGCGCACCAGCGTGCTCGGCGCCTTCGGCGCGCGCGCCGTGTTCCGTCCCGGCCTGGGCTGCCTGTTGATGCACGGCGACGGCCCGGTGCCGGAGGCCGCAGGCTTCCAGCCCGAGCCCATCGCCAGCCCGTATCCGGACCACACGGTCGCCTCGGGCGACCCCGCCATCCGTACCGCGATCGATCGCGCCTTCGCCGAACCCGACCCTGCGCATCCGCGCAACACCAAGGCCGTCGTGGTGCTGCACGACGGCCGGCTGATCGCCGAGCGCTACGCCCCGGGCTATGGGCCGGACACGCCGATCTGGGCGCACTCGCTGACCAAGTCGCTGACCAACGCGCTGATCGGCATCCTGGTGCGCGAAGGCAAGCTGCGGCTGGAGCAGCCCGCACCGGTGCCGGCCTGGCGCCAGGGCGGCGACCCGCACGGCGCCGTCACCATCGACCAGCTGCTGCGCATGGACAGCGGCCTGCCGTTCGACGAGACCAACGGCGCGCTGAGCCCGCTCACGCGTATGGTGTTCCTGGAACGCGACATGGCCGCATACGCGTCGCGCATGCCGCTGGCCCATGCACCCGGCACGGTCTGGGGCTACAGCAACCTGGGCTACGTGCTGCTGGGCCGCATGCTCACCGACGCGGCCGGCGGCACGGCGGCGGATGCCGCACGTTTCGCGCGGCGCGAGCTGTTCGCGCCGCTGGGCATGGCGCATACGCTGATCCAGGCCGACGCCGAGGGCGCCTTGATCGGCTCGGGCAGCAGCTACGGCACCGCGCGCGATTTCGCCCGCTTCGGCCAGCTCTATCTCGACGACGGCGTGATCGACGGCAAGCGCATCCTGCCCGCGGGCTGGGTGGCCTACAGCCATTCGCAGACGCTGGACACGGGTTACGGCGCGGGCTTCTGGCTCAACCTCAAGGACGATACCCGCGTGCCGGTGTGGAACGCGCCCTGGGGCATGCCGCAGCTGCCGAAGGACATGTACTACGGGCGCGGCGCGTTCGGGCAGTACGTGGTGATCGTGCCGTCGGAACGGCTGGTGGTGGTGCGCATGGGCATCTCGCTGGATTACGGCGACGCCACCGGCGACCTGGTGGCGGCCATCATCGCCGCCCTGCATCGTCCGCCGCCGCAGTGAGCGGCCGGGCCGCCTTGCGGTAGCCGCTGGGCGTCTCGCCCAGCTGGCGCTTGAAGGCGGCATTGAAGGTGGATTTCGAGGTGAAGCCGCAGGCGTAGGCGATGTCGAGGATGCTGCGCGTGTCGCCGGCATCGGCGAGGCAGGCGCGGGCGGCTTCCACGCGCAGCCGGTTGATGTAGTCCCAGAACGTGCCGCCGAAACGGCGGTTGATCACCGCCGACACCAGGTACTCGGGATAGCCGCTGCGCTTCGCCACCTGGGCGATGGTCAGCGCCGGCTCCAGGTACAGCGGCGCGTCGCCTTCCATCAGCGCCGCGACGCGGGCCTGCACCGCGTCGTAGCGCGCATCGTCCGGCTCGGCGGTGGTGGACGGCGCCTCGCTGCCCGCATCGGCAGGAACAGCTTCCGGTTCGACCGCCACCGCCGACTGGTTCAGGCTGAACCAGCCCATCACGCAGATCCATCCCGCGATGGCGCCGAACAGCAGGCCGTAGTTGAGGATCGGCAGATACACCAGCGCCTGCACGATGGCGATGCACCAGATCACGACCTGGCAGGCCGCCATCGTGTCGATCCAGTGCAGCGACAGGCGATCGGCGTCGGAGCGCCGCTCGCGCAGGCGCTGGCGGTAGCGATGCACCCGGACCAGCGCTGCCGCCACGTAGGACAGGCTGTAGACGAACAGCGCGAGGTCGAACCAGCGGCCGATGGAGCGCTGGCCTTCGATCCACGCCGCCGACATCTCCTGCAAGCGCGCCGCGGGCGCCAGCAGCACATGGCCGGTGACCAGCAGCATGGCCGCGAATCCGAGCAGATGCCGCAGGTCGCGCCAACGGAAGCCCTGCCCCCGGGTCAGCGCCCGCACGTAGAGGAAGAACAGGCTGCCGTAGAGAAACGGAAACAGCGCCACGAAGCGGTAGGCGCGGAACCACTCCGGCGCCAGCGTGTGCCAGTAGGCCGCCTTCACCGCCAGGTCGATGCCGGCCAGCGCCACCCACACGGCGAGCAGACGGTTCGCCTCGCGGTTGGCGGCCCGGCGCCACAACGCCAGCGCCAGCAGGCCGGCCTGCACGGCAGCGGCGGTGTAGACGAAAACCCAGAACGAGATATCCATCGGATGGTCGTGTGCAAGCGACGGGAAGCGTGGAGCGCCCATGCTAGCAACCGCTCCGCGGTATGCGGAAACGACAAGGCCGCGGACGATGCCGCGGCCTTGCCGTCGATGCTGCCGATGTTCAGCCCTTGACGCGCTTCGCGATGGCCTCGCCGAAGCTCGCGGTGCTGCCCTTGCCGCCGAGGTCCGGCGTCACGCTGTCGCGATCGTGGGTCATGGTGTCGCGGATCGCGGCGCGCAGCTGGTCGCCCTTGGCCACCATGCCGAGGTAGTCGAGCATGTCGGCCGCGGCCAGCAGCAGCGCGCAGGGGTTCGCGATGCCCTTGCCGGCGATGTCGGGCGCCGAGCCGTGCACGGCCTCGAAGATCGCCGCGTGCTCGCCGATGTTGTCGCCCGGCGCGAGGCCGAGGCCGCCGACCAGGCCGGCGCAGAGGTCGGAGAGGATGTCGCCGAACAGGTTGGTGGTGACGATCACGTCGAACTGCTCGGGACGCATCACCAGCTGCATGCAGGTGTTGTCCACGATCATCTCGTTGAACTCGATCTGCGGGTATTCCTTGGCGACCTCGCGCGCCACGCCGAGGAACAGGCCCGAGGCGGTCTTGATGATGTTCGCCTTGTGCACGGCGGTGACCTTCTTGCGGCCCTTCTTCACCGCCAGCTCGAAGGCGTAGCGCACGATGCGCTCGCTGCCCTTGCGCGTGTTGCGGATCATCGACACGGCGGTCTGGCCGTCCTCGGACAGCGACTGGCCTTCGGCGAGGTAGGCGCCCTCGGTGTTCTCGCGCACCGTGATGATGTCGATGTTGTCGAAGCGCGCCTTGGTGCCGGGAAAGCTCACCGCCGGGCGCACGTTGGCGTACAGGTCGAAGTGGCGGCGCAGGGTGACGTTGATCGAGGTGAAGCCGCCGCCGATCGGCGTGGTCAGCGGGCCCTTCAACGCCACCTTGTGCTCGGCGATCTTGTCGAGCGTGGCCTTGGGCAGCAGGTCGCCGTGCTTCTCCAGCGCCACCATGCCGGCGTCGACGAAGTCGTATTTCAGGCCGCAGTCCAGCGCGTCGAGCACGCGCAGCGTGGCGGTCATGATCTCGGGGCCGATGCCGTCGCCCGGGATCACCGCGATGGTCTTGCTCATGGGGGAAAACTCCTTGGGGAATGGAACCGCCGAGCGGCGCACAGACGGCGCGGGCGTCGGCAAGTCCGCGATTATCGCCGATCGGCATGACAGCGACCAGCCGAAGCCGCGCGCAACGCGTTGAAAATCCTCGCACGGAGCGTTGCGGGAAATGGCACGGCGGCTGTTCTTCCTCTCCCCGGAGGGGAGAGGATCGAGGTGAGTCCGCGGCTTTTCTTCTCTCCACACCAAGGAGAGGATGCAGGTCGATACGCAGCCTTTTCCTCCTCTCCCCTCCGGGGAGAGGATTGAGGTGAGGGGACGCGCTTGCGTCGGCGCTGGATTGAAGCGCGCTTCGAAACGGGTCCGCCGCAAGCACCGGGCCCCCCCCCCCCCCCCCCCCCCCGCGGGGGGGGGGGGGGGGGGGGGGGGGGGGGGGTGGGGGGCGCGGGGCGG
>NZ_NJIC01000030.1:27057-54311 GCF_013620825.1 Rhodanobacter sp. PCA2
CTTCGAAACGGGTCCGCCGCAAGCACCGGCCCCTCACCCAGCCCTCTCCCCGGAGGGGAGAGGGAGGAAATGGCGTCAGGCGTGGTCGGCGCAGTGGGCCGCGGCGGCGGCGGCGGCGCCGGCTTCGAGCTGGTCGAGGAAATCCACTGCGCGGCGCAGGTGCGGGATCACGATGGAGCCACCCACCACCAGGCCCACGCTGAAGGTCTCGAAGAACTCCTCGCGGCTGACGCCGGCTTCCTTGCACTGGGCGACGTGGTAGCCGATGCAGTCGTCGCAGCGCAGCACCATCGAGGCGACCAGGCCCAGCAGCTCCTTGGTCTTCGCGTCCAGCGCGCCGGGTTTGTAGGTCTGCGTGTCGAGCGCGAAGAAGCGCCGCACCACCTGGTTGTCCTCGGCCAGGATGCGCTCGTTCATGCGCTGGCGGAACGCGGTGAATTCGGCCACGCGGTCCTTTTCGCCGCCCGGGGCGCCGCTCATGCGGTTTCGCCCAGCAACTGGGCGAGCTTGCCGCTGCGGTCGGCGGCCACCAGATCGTCGTAGCCGCCCACCAGCTGGTCGTTGATGAAGATCTGCGGCACGGTGCGGCGGCCGCCGCTGCGCACCAGCATGGCGTCGCGCTGCGCCGGATCGGTGTCCACGCGGATGTCTTCCCACGCCAGGCCCTTGGCCTTCAGCAGGTTCTTGGCCGCCACGCAGTACGGGCATACCGCGGTGGAATAGACTTCGATCTTGGACATCGCGAAACTCCGGTTGCCTGTGCTGCAAAATGGGGGCGGAAGTCCCCGGAACAAGCTGTCCCTGGCTGAACCGACGCCGCTCCCTGCGGTCTCACCGGCATTCTCCCCCATCCCATGCCCATGGCACCACGACGCCCCGCCAAACGTCTGCTGACCACGCTGGTCCTCGCCGGCCTCGCCTTCGCCGCGGGGGCGCAGGACAACGTGCGCCTGCCCGACCTCGGCAGTTCGGCGAACGCGCTGATCTCGCCGCAGGACGCGCAGGACTACGGCGCCGCGATGCTGCGCCAGATGCGCGCGCTGGACATGGTGGTGGACGACCCGCTGCTGGACGACTACATCAACGACCTGGGCTTCCGGCTGGTGGCCACCGGCGCGAAGCCGCGCGACCACTTCGCGTTCTTCATCGTCAAGGACGACCAGATCAACGCGTTCGCCGCACCGGGCGGCTACATCGCGGTCAACTCGGGCCTGATCACGATCACCCGCAACGAGAGCGAACTGGCCGGGGTGATCGCGCACGAGATCGGCCACATCACCCAGAACCACCTGCAGCGCGCGTTCGAGGCGTCGAAGAAGGACGCGCCGCTGATGGCGCTGGTGCTGCTGGGCGCGATCGCGGCCGGCACGGCGGGCGGCCGCGGCGCCGGCGACGCCCCGACGGCCGTGTTCGCCGCCGGCCAGGGCCTGCTCGCGCAGCGGCAGATCAACTTCACCCGCAAGGACGAGATCGAGGCGGACCGCGCCGGCATCCAGACGCTGGCGAACGCCGGCTTCGATCCGGATGCGATGGCCGCGTTCTTCCAGCACATGGAGGACGTGATGAGCGCCGGCGCCGGCGGCACGGCGCCGTCCTTCCTGCAGGATCACCCGGTCACCACCGACCGCATCGCCGACGCCAAGGCGCGGGCCGGCGCGCTGATCGCGGCGCAGAAACTGCGGCCCTCCGGCGACACGCTGCTGAAGGGCCAGTGGGAACAGATCACCGCGCCGATGCCGTTCGTGCGCGCACCGATCCAGCTCGGCAAGCAGGCGCCGCCCGCGGATGGCATGAGCACCTACGCGCTGATGCGCGAACGGGCGCGCGTGCTGTCCGGCAATGCGATCCGGCTGGCCACCTGGTACGGCAACAACTTCAAGGACCATCCGGAATTCGACACGCCGGCCAACCGCTACGGCTACGCGCTGGCGCTCACCCGCAGCGACCGCGGCGCGCAGGCCATGACGCAGCTCCAGCCGTTGCTGAAGGCGCACCCGGGCAACCTCGTCCTCAACCTGGCGCTGGCCGACGCCGAGCGGCGGGCCGGCCGGCGCGACGCCGCGCTGGTGCTGTATCGCCAGCTCAACGAACAATCCCCGCGCAACCGGGCGGTGGGGCTGGCCTATGCCACGGCGCTCACCGAGGGCGGCGACAAGGCCCAGGCGGTCACCGCGGCGGATCTGCTGCGCCCGCTGCTGGAAAACAGCGACCAGCCGGAGATCTACAGCGCCTACGCCCGCGCCAGCGAGAAAGCCGGCGACAGCGAGCGCGCCGGCGAGGCGTTCGCCGACGCCAGCTACTACTCCGGCCGGCCGTTCGACGCGATGGAACAGTTGAAGCGCCTGCTCAAGCGCGACGACCTCAGCTACTACGCGCGCGCGCGCATCCAGGCGCGCATCACCGAACTGACCCCGCTGGTGCTGGAGCTGCGCAAGCGCAAGATCGAGACGCCGGACAACCCCGCCACCCGGGACGGCTCGCGGCAATTGCAGGACGACCGCTGCGCCGGACGGCTGTGTTTCGGCCTGGAATCAAACCCTTACTGAAGCCCGGCGGCAGGCGCTCCCGATCCGCTGCAGGGATTGGCGGATCGTGTTGCCGGGGTTGGCCGCTTCGGGACCTGCGCCCGGGCAAACGTCCAGACGCCACGCTCGTCTCCCGAAACCGCACTCATGGACGAACACGTCCATTCATGTCATCGTCACGTAACATTTCTGCACTGCAATATCCCGGTCACAGGCCAACGGATGTTCCCGCGTGCACAAACGCATCCTGATCGTCGAAGACGAGACCTCGATCCGCGACATGATCGCATTCGCCCTGCGCAAGGCCGACATGGAGGCCATGCAGGCCGCCGACGCCCGCACCGCCCAGCTGGCCATCTCCGAGCAAGTGCCCGACCTGATCCTGCTGGACTGGATGCTGCCGGGCATGAGCGGGCTGGAACTGGCGCGCCGCCTGCGCAAGGAGGAGCTGAGCCGGGAAGTCCCGATCATCATGCTCACCGCGCGCGGCGAGGAGATGGACCGCGTCAACGGCCTCGAGGCCGGCGTCGACGACTACGTGGTCAAGCCGTTCTCCACCCGCGAACTGATCGCACGGATCAAGGCGGTACTGCGCCGCAGCCAGGGCGACGACGGCTCCGGCGTGGTGGAACTGGGCCGGTTGCGCATCGACAGCCCCGCGCACCGCGTGTTCGCGGGCGACGAGGCGGTGACGATCGGGCCCACCGAATACCGCCTGCTGCACTTCTTCATGACCCACCCCGAGCGCGTCTACTCGCGCGCGCAACTGCTCGACCACGTATGGGGCGGCAGCGTGTACGTGGAGGAGCGCACCGTGGACGTGCACATCCGCCGCCTGCGCAAGACGCTGGAACCGTGGAACCTGCAGGAAATGGTGCAGACCGTGCGCGGCAGCGGCTACCGTTTCTCGGCCAGCGTCTGACCCTTCCGGCTTGCGGGCCGCCGGGCTTTTGCCGATGCTCGCCGTCATGCCCCCTGCCCCCTCGCAAAATCAGACGCCGGCCTCGCCCGGCGCATGGACCCTCCCGGCCGGTCTGGCCGTAGCCTTGCTCGCGGGCGGCCTGCTGGGCTGGCTGCTGGGCGACCGCGCCGCCTGGGGCGTGGCGATCGTCGCCATGGCGGAAACCGTCTTGCTTCTGTCCCGATTCCGTCATGTGACGCAATCCATGATGCCTGCGCCCGCCAGCGCCCCCACGCCACGCCAAGAACGCCTCCTGATGCGTACTCGCCGCCTCGCCTCCAATCTGCGCGATCTCCGCCGCACGGCCAGCCAACTGCCCGATGCCGTGGTCCTGATGGACCAGGACGAGCACGTGCGCTGGTGCAACCACGCCGCGGAGACCCTGCTCGGCATCCGCCTGCCGGAGGACCGCGGCGTGCAGTTGCGGCAACGGCTGCAGGCCTCCGAACTCGCCGGCTGGCTGCGGCAGGGCGGCGAGCGCGAGCCGCTGCACGACACCATCGCCCCCGGCAAGCCGGACAGTCAGATCAGCGTGAGCCTGCTGCCGTTCGGGCGCCGCCAGCAGGTGCTGCTGGCGCGCGACACCAGTCACGTCACCCGGCTGGAGCAGATGCGCCGCGACTTCGTGGCCAACGTCTCGCACGAGCTGCGCACGCCGCTCACCGTGATCCACGGTTACCTGGAACTGATCGATCCCGAGGACGCGCCCGCGCTGGCGCCGGTGCTGGGCGAGATGCGCGCGCAATCCAAGCGCATGGGCCAGATCGTGGAAGACCTGCTCACCCTGTCGCGGCTGGAGACCCAGCATCGCGTCGAGGACGAGCGCGTGCCGATGGCGCCGCTGCTCGCCACGCTGCGCAAGGAGGCGGAAGCGATCAGCCAGGGCCGCCACACCGTCACCGTGGAAGCCGATGCCGCACTGGACCTGCTCGGCTCGCCCAAGGACCTGCACAGCGCGCTTTCCAACCTGGTCAGCAACGCGGTGCGCTACACCCCGGCCGGCGGCGGCATCACGATAGGCTGGCGGCGCGACGACGACGGCGGCGCGACCTACTCGGTCACCGACACCGGCTACGGCATTCCCGCCAGCCATCTCGCGCGGCTCACCGAGCGCTTCTACCGCGTTTCCTCCAGCCGCTCGCGCGGCACCGGCGGCACCGGCCTGGGCCTGTCCATCGTCAAGCACGTGCTGAACCTGCACCAGGCCCGGCTGAGCATCGACAGCGAGCCGGGCCGCGGTTCCACCTTCGCCTGCCATTTCGGCCCCGAGCGCGTGCTCCCCGCCGGCGGCAGCCGCGACGAAAGCTGAAGCACCGCACGCCGCCTCCCGCACGGGACGGCACGCATGCGCGAGAATGCACGCATGCCACGTTCCCGTTCCGTACCCTCCGAAGCGCCCGCCCCCGTCGACCTCGCCGCCCCCGGCCTCTACCTCAGCCGCGAGCTGGCCGCGCTGGAATTCAACTTCCGCGTGCTCGCGATGGCGCGCGACGCCACCGTGCCGCTGCTGGAGCGGCTGCGCTACCTGAGCATCGTGGCGAACAACCTCGACGAGTTCTTCGAGGTGCGCGTGGCGATGCTCAAGCACCACCACGCCTACGGTTCGGCCGCGCCGGGGCCGGACGGGCTGTCGCCGCCGGAACTGCTGGCGCGCATCCGCACCCGCGTGCTGGAGCTGGTCGCCGAACAGTACGCGATCTGGCAGCAGGAGCTGCGCCCGCAGCTGGAGGCCGAGCACATCCGCGTGCTCACCCGCCAGCAATGGAACCCGCGCCAGCGGCGCTGGCTGCACGGCTATTTCGAGCGCGAGGTGTTGCCGGTGCTGTCGCCGCTGGGGCTGGACCCGGCGCATCCGTTCCCGCGCATCCTCAACAAGACGCTGAACATCGCCGTGGTGCTGAAGGGCCGCGACGCGTTCGGCCACGAAGGCCACATGGCGCTGGTGCGGGCGCCGCGCTCGCTGCCGCGCATCATCCGCCTGCCGGCCGAGGCCTGCGGCGAGGGCGACCACTTCGTGTTCCTCGCCGAGCTGCTGCAGGCCTTCGTGGACACGATGTTCCCCGGCTTCAAGGTGGTGGGCTCCTACCAGTTCCGGGTCACCCGCAACAGCGAGCTGATGGTGGAGGAGGCCGAGGTGGACAACCTCGCCCGCGCGCTCAGCGAGGAACTGGTGGGACGCGGCTATGCCCGGCCGGTGCGGCTGGAGATCGCGAACGACTGCCCGCCGGCGATCACCGAGATGCTGACGCAGAACTTCGAGCTGGAGGAAGCCGACGTCTACCGCTGCGACGGCCCGGTCAACATCATCCGCGCCGGCCTGATCTGCGACTGGCTGGACCGCCCCGGGCTGAAGTACCCGCGCTTCACGCCGCGGTTGCCGCCCGCGCTGGAGAACAGCCGCGACAAATTCGAGCAGATCGCCCAGCGCGACGTGCTGCTGCATCATCCCTACCAGAGTTTCGCCGCGGTGGTGGACCTGCTGCGCGAGGCCAGCGTCGATCCCAAGGTGCTGGCGATCAAGCAGACCCTGTACCGCGCCGGCGAGGACACCCCGCTGGTGGACCTGCTGGTGGAGGCGGCGCGCCACGGCAAGGACGTCACCGTGGTGATCGAGCTGCGCGCGCGCTTCGACGAGGAGGCGAACATCCGCCTCGCCACGCGCCTGCAGGAGGCCGGCGTGCAGGTGGTGTACGGCGTGGTGGGCTACAAGACCCACGCCAAGATGATGCTGATCGTGCGCCGCGAAGGCGACGTGCTGCGCCGCTACGCCCATCTCTCCACCGGCAACTACCACCAGATCAACAGCCGCACCTATACCGACATCGGCCTGATGACCGCCGATCCGGAAATCGGCGAAGACCTGCACAAGGTGTTCCAGCAACTGTCCGGGCTGGGGCCGCGCATCGCGCTCAAGCACCTGCTGCACTCGCCGTTCACGCTCTACACCGGGGTGATGGAACGCATCGAGCGCGAGACCGCGCTGGCCCGCGCCGGCCGTCCCGCGCGCATCGTGGCCAAGCTCAACGCGCTGAACGAGGCGCGCGTGATCGAGGCGCTGTACCGCGCCTCGCAGGCCGGCGTGGAGATCGACCTGATCGTGCGCGGCGCCTGCACGCTGCGCCCCGGCGTGCCGGGCGTGTCAGAACGCATCCGCGTGCGCTCCATCATCGGCCGCTTCCTGGAACACAGTCGCGTGTACTGGTTCGGCAACGACGGCACGCCGGAAATCTACTGCGCCAGCGCCGACTGGATGGAGCGCAACCTGATGCGCCGCATCGAGATCGCGTTTCCCATCCGCGATCCCGAACTCGCGGCACGGGTGTACGAGGAGACGCTCGCGAACAGCCTCGCCGACAACACCCAGGCCTGGCTGCTGGACGCGGACGGCCGCTATCGCCGCTCCGTGCCGGGCCAGCGGCCGCCGTACAGCGCGCAGCAGGCGCTGCTGGACAAGCTGTGCCCGTAGGCGGGGCCCTGTCCGGCACGCCCGGCAAGATCCGGTGATCGCGACGCCAACGGCAGGGAAGTGACCCCGCCGCCCGGCCCGTCGCGGCGGCCGTCCCGCGGGTTCGGCCGATCCGGGCGATGGCCCGCGCCCCGCCCGTCCCGCATGCCGGATCGACGGGAAATCAATTCGTTGCGCGACACCCCAAGGCGACCCAAGCAATCCCCAAGCCTTTCCGCCGGAAAGCCCGCGCAATCCCTCAAGCGTGGCCTGGCCGTCGACGGCAAGACTTCCTGCGCCGCCGCGCCACGGCGGCAGGTTTCCACAAAACCCTTGCGCAGGAGTCACGCCATGAAACGACTGATGCTGGTCCTGGCCGCCGTGCCGCTGTCGCTCGCGCTGCAGGCGCAGGCGAACGAAATGGAAAGCTTCTCCATCCCCTGCCCGGCCGCCGGGCTGCCCGACCAGGCGGAGGTGGTGCGCGTGTTCGACGAGCACAATCTCGGCAAGGTGTACGAACTGCGCCAGCGCGTGCGCACCCTGGCGTGGCGCGAGTGCCGCGGCGGCGCCGCCTTCGTGCAGGTCGTCGCAGCACCGGGCAAATCGCCGCGGGCCCTCGCCTACGGCGGCCATGCGGCGACGGGGTCCCGGCTGGCATCCAGCCTCCAGCCGCCGGCGGACGCGGGCCGTTGAGCCGTTTTCACGCGGGCTTGCGGCTGGATTGCGAGAGTGGCCGCCGCGCCGATCCATCGCCGGACGCGCGCCATGGCCGGCCGGCCATGGCGCCGCGGCATGCGCCGCCCGGAGACGCAAGGCGCGGCCCCGCCCACGCAGCCCCGTGCCATGCCATGCGCGGATGCGGCATCATGTGCGCCGCGGCGCACAACCGCGCAGACAAGGAACCCGTGCTTGAGCCAGGCCGACCAGACACCGATCCGCGATGGCGAACTGCTTGCCGCGGTGGACATGGGCTCGAACAGTTATCACCTGATCGTGGCGCGCATGGAGCACGGCGAACCCCGCGTGATCGACCGCCTGCGCGACAGCGTGCGCATGGCCGCCGGCCTGCGCAGCGACGGCTCGCTGGACGCCGACCGCCGCGCCCGCGCGCTGGACTGCCTCGCCCGCTTCGGCCAGCGCATCGCCGGCCTGCCCTCGCAGCGCGTGCGTGCGGTGGCCACCAACTCGGTGCGCCGGCTGGCCGCGCCGCAGGCCTTCCTCAGCGCCGCCGAGGCCATGCTGGGCCACCCCATCGAAGTGGTGTCCGGCCGCGAGGAAGGGCGCCTGATCTTCCTCGGCGCCGCGCACGGCCTGCCCGTCTCGCGCGAACCCCGGCTGGTGATGGACGTGGGCGGCGGCAGCACCGAGTTCATCATCGGCCGCGGCCTGGCGCCGCTGCACACCGAAAGCGTGCAGGCCGGCTGCATCGCCTCCACGCTGCGCTTCTTCCCCGGCGGCAAGCTCAACCGCAAGCGCTGGCAGCGCGCCCGCGGCGAGATCGGCGTGCTGCTGCAGCAGTTCGCCGAGGACTACCGCGAATCCGGCTGGGAGGACGCCTACGGCTCCTCCGGCAGCGCCAAGGCCATCGGCGCGGTGGTGCAGGCGATGAAGCTCAGCGACGACGGCATCACCCCCGCCTCGCTCGCCGGCCTGCGCGACGCGATCCTGGCGCAGGGTTCGATCGCCACGCTGAAACTGCCGGGGCTGGCGGATGACCGCGCCCCGGTGCTGGCCGGCGCGGTAGTGATCTTCGAGGCCGCGTTCGAGGCGCTGGGCATCGCGCGCATGCGCGTGTGCGAAAGCTCGATGCGCGAAGGCCTGATGTGGGACCTGCTGGGCCGCGCCGCGGGCAGCGACCCGCGCACCGGCAGCATCGACGCGCTGGCCAGCCGCTACGGCGTGGACCGCGCGCAGGCGCGGCGCGTGGAATCCACCGCGCTGCAGCTGTTCGACCAGGTCGCCAAGGCCTGGAAGCTGGACGGGGAAGCGCGCGAGTGGCTGTCCTGGGCCGCACGCGTGCACGAGATCGGCCTCGCCATCGCGCACAGCCAGCACCACCACCACGGCGCCTACATCCTGCGCCATGCCGACCTCGCCGGCTTCTCGCGGCAGGAGCAGCAACTGCTCGCCGCCGTGGTCGAGCTGCACCGGCGCAAGCCCGACAAGGCGGTGATCGCCGCCCTGCCGCAGCGCTATCGCCAATTGGCGCGCTACATCACCTCGCTGCTGCGCCTCGCGGTGCTGCTGCGCCGCGGCCGCCGCGCCGAATCGCTGCCGCCGATGAAGCTCGCCGCCACCCGCCAGCGGCTGCGCCTGGGCCTGCCCGCGAGCTGGCTGGAACAGCACCCGCTCAGCGAGGCGGACCTGCAGCAGGAACAGGCACCGATGAGCGAGCTGGGCGTGGAGCTGGAACTGTCCGCGGGCTAGGTTCGCTGCCGCTTCCGATCGCGAGGGCCAGCCGGGCACACGCACCGGCGCAGCCGCGTATCATGGGCGGACAGTCCGGATCGCCTGCTGCCATGCCCAAGTTCAAGCTCGTCCTGCCGCTCCTGTTCGCCGCCCTGCTCGCGCCCGCGCTGCAGGCGCAAAACGCCAAGCCGGCCGCCACGGCCAACCCCCAGGTGGTGCTGCACACCTCGCAGGGCGACATCACGCTGGAGCTGTACCCGGACAAGGCGCCCAAGAGCGTGGCGAACTTCCTGCAATACGTGCACGACGGCTACTACGCCGGCACGGTGTTCCACCGGGCGATCCCCGGCTACCTGCTCCAGGGCGGCCTGTACACGCGCGAACTGCAGCCCAAGCGCACCCGCCCGGCGATCGCCAGCGAGGCGGACAACGGACTCTCCAACCTGCGCGGCACGGTGGCGGTGGCGCGCGGCGCCGATCCGAACTCCGGCACCTCGCAGTTCTTCTTCAACCTGGTCGACAACCGCCGGCTGGACTTCGTGGGCAACCAGAGCGGCCTCACCTGGGGCTACGCGGTGTTCGGCAAGGTGATCAAGGGCATGGACGTGGTGGACAGGATCGTCGCCCTGCCCACCCGCGGCATCGGCCCGTTCGCCGCCGACGTGCCCAACCCGCTGGTGACGATCGAGAGCGCCCAGGTCGTGGGCGAGCCCGCGCCTGCCGCCGCAGCCAGCGTCGCGACCCCGGCCCCACCCGCAGCCACCGCGGCGAAGCCGGCCCGACGCAGCGCCCGCAAGCCGGCGCAGGGCGGCTGATGGGCACGCTGTTCATCGCCGACCTGCACCTGGACGACAGCCGGCCGCAGATCACCGCACTGTTCGAAAACTACCTCGCCAGCGACGAAGTGCGCCGCGCCGATGCGCTGTACATCCTCGGCGACCTGGTCGAGGCCTGGATCGGCGACGACGACGACGCCGAACTGCCGCGCCGCATCGCCGCCGCCACCCGCGCCGTGCGCGACGCCGGCGTGCCGGTGTACTTCATGGTCGGCAACCGCGACTTCCTGCTGGGCGCGGACTACGCCCGCCGTGCCGGCTTCGAGCTGCTGGAGGACGGCTGCGTGCACGCGCTGTACGGCCGCCCCACCCTGCTGATGCACGGCGACGCGCTGTGCACCGACGACGTGGCGTACCAGGCCGTGCGCCAGCAGGTGCGCACGCCGGAGTGGAAGGCGCAGGTGCTCGCGATGCCGCTGGAAGCGCGTCGCGCCTTCGCCGCGAAATCTCGCGCCGAGAGCCGCGCCCACACCGGCAGCACGATGGAAGCCATCATGGACGTCAACGCCGGCGCGGTGGCGGAGGCCATGCGCCAGGCCGGCGCCACCCGGTTGATCCACGGCCACACCCACCGCCCCGCGATCCACCGCTTCGAGCTTGACGGCCAACCCGCCGAGCGCATCGTGCTGGGCGACTGGTACGAGCAGGGCTCGGTGCTGCGCGTGGACGCCGACGGCATCGAACTGCGCGGGCTGCCGCTCGCGGAAACTCCCTGATTACCTCACCTTGCTCCTGGACACGTACCAGGTGCCCAGCAGCCAGTCCCACAGCGGCGAGGTGACCCCGTAGTTCTTGTCCGGATGGTGGTGATGCACGTGATGCACCGCCGCCCACTTGCGCGCCAGCGGGTGATTGAAACGGCGACGGTGGATGACCAGGTGGCTGAAACCGTACAGGGCATAGCCCAGCGCGATCGCGCCGGAGAGCAGCAGCGCGATCCCCAGAGGCAGCACCAGCGCCAACGCCCCCGCAATCAGCAGGATCACGATGGGCGGAAAGAAGAACGGCAGCGAGTCGTAGCCCAGCGGCTTTTCGTGATGCAGGGTGTGTCCCTGCTCGAACAGCGGCACCGGGCCGTGGAACAGCCAGCGGTGGAAGGCGTATTCGATGAAGCTGAAGATGAAGAGTCCCAGCAGCACCACCAGCGCCGACGCCAGCGGCTGGCTGTGGTCGTACCAGAAGGCCGCGGCCAGCAGGGCGAAACTGACCACGAAATCGGCTGCCTGGCCGACCAGGTAATTCGCCCGGGTGGACGACATCCGCGCGATGGCCTCAAGCGGGCCTCCGCTGCGGGCCTTGCCCGATCCCGTCGGCGCGTGCTTCGTCTCACCCATGGGCAAGCCCCGCGTGCAGCCGAATTGCCTGGTTCCGATCCAGCATCCTCCACCCCATCGATCCGTTTCCGGGCGGTCTCCATGACCACCTCATGACGATGACATTACCGTCCCGGCAAGCTTACCGCGCCCCATACGGCGGCGGACAGTCGGCTACAACCGCGCCTCACGCGGTATTCAGTCGCAAACGGGGGGATCGCGATCAGCTCAGCAACTGCCCGATCCGGGCATCCTGCTCGGCCCACAAGGCGTTGACCCAGGCCTGGAAGCGCTGGCGGAACGCCTCGTCGCGTTCGTAGTCGCCACGCAGTTCTTGGCCGATCGGGCGCTGGCGCAGGCTCACCCGCACCTCGCGCAGGCGCCCGCCGATCAGGTCGGACATGCTGCACGGGCCGCCCGGATAGGCGATGGCGACTTCGAGGATCGTCTGCAGACCCTCGCCCATCGCGTCCAGCACGAAAGCCACGCCGCCGGCCCGCGGCCGCAGCAGGTACCGGTACGGCGAACCCTGCGCATCGTGCTTGGCCGGCGTGAAGCGCGTGCCCTCCACGAAGTTCATCACCGACACCGGCAACTGGCGGAACTTCGCGCAGGCGCGGCGCGTGGCCTCCATGTCGCGGCCGGCCAGCTCGGGATGCTTCGCCAGGGTTTCCCGCGAATAGCGCTTCATGAACGGGAAATCCAGCGCCCACCAGGCCGGCCCCATCAGCGGCACCCAGATCAGCTGGCTCTTCAGGAAGAAGCGCAGGAACGGGATGCGCCGGTTCAGCACCTTCTGCAGCACCGGGATGTCCACCCAGCTCTGGTGGTTGGCAAGCACCAGGTAATTCGCGTCGCGGCGCAGGCCGTCCAGGCCATCGACCTGCCAGCGTATGCGCGTGAACAGCTCGAACAGCGCGTTGTTGACGCCGATCCAGCTCTCCGCGATCGCCACCAGCCCGGTCGTACAGGCACGGCGCAAGCCGGCCAGCGGCAGCAGCAGCTTGACCAGGGTGAGCGCGAACAGCGGCAGCACGTGCAGCAGCACGTTCAGCGCCAGCAGCAGCACGACCAGCGGCACCCGGATCGGGCCGGGCAAGGAAGCAAACATCGGAACCCCTGTCACAGTCGAATGCCGAGCATAGCGGCCGGCGGATCGTCCCGGAACGGCCGGGACGGCACGGCGGCCATTCAGCGCAGCAGCGCGCGCGCCTTGAGCAGGGCCGCCACGAACGCGTCGACTTCCTCGTGCGTGTTGTAGAACGCCAGCGAGGCGCGGAGGGTGGCCGCCACGCCGTAGAACTGCATCAGCGGATGCGCGCAGTGATGGCCGGAGCGCACCGCCACGCCCTCGATGTCGAGCAGGGTGGCGAGGTCGGTGGCCTGCGCGCCCTCGACCAGGAAGGAGATCACCGGCTCCTTTTCCTTCGCCTCGCCGAAGATGCGCAGGCCCGGTATCTCGCGCAGGCGCGCGGTGGCGTGGTCGAGCAGGGCGCGCTCGTGGGCACGGACCGCATCGAAGCCCAGCGCCTCGTAATAGTCGATCGCGGCGCTCACGCCGGCGAAACCCGCGATGTTCGGCGTGCCCGCCTCGAAGCGGTGCGGCGGCTCGGCGAAGCTGGTGCCGGAGAACTTCACCTCGCGGATCATCTCGCCGCCGCCGAAGAACGGCGGCATCGCGTCGAGATGCTCCTTGCGCGCCCACAGCGCGCCGGTGCCGGTCGGCGCCAGCATCTTGTGGCCGGTGAGCGCATAGAAGTCGCAACCCAGCGCCTGCACGTCCACCGGACGATGCGGCACCGCCTGCGAGCCGTCCACGAACAGCGGGATGCCGCGCCTGCGGCATTCCTTCGCCAGTTCGCGCACCGGGTTCACCGTGCCCAGCACGTTGGAGACGTGGCCCACGCAGGCGAGCTTCACTTCGGGCGTGAGCAGTTCGACGAATTTCTCGACGATCAGCTCGCCGCTTTCGGTGATCGGCGCCGCCTTCACCGTGGCGCCCGCGCGGGCGGCCACGATCTGCCACGGCACGATGTTGGCGTGGTGCTCCATCGTGGTGGTGAGGATGGCGTCGCCGGGCTTGAGCCGCGGCAACGCGAAGCTGTACGCCACCAGGTTGGCCGACTGCGTGGTGCCCGAGGTGAGCACCAGCTCGTTGCGCGACGGCGCATGGATGAAGCGCGCCAGCGCGTCGCGCGCGCCCTCGTAGGCTGCGGTGGCCTCCTCGCCCAGCAGATGCACGGCGCGCGACACGTTCGCGTTGTGCTCGCGGTAGTGGCGGTCCACCGCCTCGATCACCTGGCGCGGCTTCTGGCTGGTGTTGGCGTTGTCGAAGTACACCAGCGGCTTGCCGTGCACCGTGCGCGCGAGCAGCGGGAAGTCCGCGCGGACGCGCTGGACGTCGAGGGTGTCGGATGGGGTGGCTTGTGCGTTCATCGTCGATGGTTCCGTGATTGGCCCCCTCCCCTGCTTGCAGTGGAGGGCCGGGGTGGGGTGCTCCCATGACAAGGGCCTTGCCCCCTCCCGACCTCCCCCTGCACACAGGGGGAGGAGAAATGCGTCGGTCAGTCCGGCAACTGGTTCGCCAGCAAGCCGGCGAGGTGTTCGCGCAGGGCCGCGTTCGGCAGGTCGTCCAGCACGGCGCGGCAGAACGCGGCGGTGAGCAGGGCACGCGCCTCGTCGTGCGGGATGCCGCGCGAGCGCAGGTAGAACAGCGAGCGCTCGTCGAGCTGGCCCACGGTGGCGCCGTGCGCGGCCTTCACCTCGTCGGCGTAGATCTCCAGCTCGGGCTTGGTGTCGATCTCGGCCTGACCGGACAGCAGCAGGTTCTTGTTGCTGAGGCTGGCGTCGCTGCCGTCGGCGCCGGGCGCCACCAGGATCGCGCCGCGGAAGACGCCGCGCGCGCGCTGGTCGGCCACGCCGCGCCAGACGGATTCAGACGCCGTGTTCAGGGCCTGGTGGCGGATCGCCAGCTGGGTGTCGATGTGCTGGCGCCCGCGCGGCATGAACACGCCGCGGGTGTCCAGGCGTGCGCCGTCGCCGGCCAGTTCGGCGCGCAACTCGTGGCGCGCCAGCGCGCCGCCCAGTTCCAGCACGTGCAGCGTGGCCTGCGCCCGCGCGCCCAGTTGCAGGCGGCTGCGGCGGATCAGGCTGCTGCCCGTGGCGGCCTGCTGGAGCAGCACCTGCCGCAGCACCGCGCCGTCGCGCAGCGTGATGTCGCCCACCGCGGTACCCAGATGCTGTTGCTCGGCGCCCACGTGATGTTCCACCAGCGCCAGCTCGGCGCCTTCGCCCAGTTCGATCACGTGGCGCAGATGCCAGGCCAGGTCGCTCTCGGCAGGCGCGCCGAGGAACACGAGATGCACGGGCGCGGCGATCTTCGCGCCAGCCGCCACCTTGAGCGCCACGCCATCCTCGGCGCGCGCCGCGTTGAGCCGCACGAAGGCATCGCCCTGCTCCGGTTCGTGGCGCGACAGCACGAAGCGCAGCGGCTCGGCGTCCTGCCGCAGCGCCTGCGCCAGCGGCTGCAGCACGAGGCCTGCCGGCAGATCGTCCAGCGCGGAGAGATCGGCGCGGAACACGCCGTTGACGAAGGCCAGTCGCGGCCCATCCACGCCAGGCAAGTCGAACGCGGCGGGATCGACCGCGCGCGCAGCGGCCTGCGCATCGCCGTTGGCGTAGCGGCGCTGGCCCAACGCGCGCAGCGCGGTGTACTTCCACGCCTCCATGCGCGTGTCGGGCAGACCGGCGGCGGCAAACGCGTCCAGGTGCGCGCGGCGCAGCGCATCCAGCCACGCGATGCCGCTGGCCGGCAGCGGCGCGTCCAGCAGCGAGGCGACGAACGGCAGTGGCGCCGGCTGGCTCATGCCGATGCCCCGGCCGGTTCGCCGTGGTCCTTCACCCAGGCGTAGCCGTGCTCTTCCAGCTTCAGCGCCAAGGCCTTGTCGCCGCTTTCCACGATGCGGCCGCCGGCCAGCACGTGCACGAAATCGGGCTCGATATAGTCGAGCAGGCGCTGGTAGTGGGTGATCACCAGGAACGAACGCTGCGGCGAACGCAGCGCGTTGACACCCTGCGCCACCTGCTTCAGCGCGTCGATGTCGAGGCCCGAATCGGTCTCGTCGAGGATCGCGAGCTTCGGCTCCAGCAGCGCCATCTGGAAGATCTCGTTGCGCTTCTTCTCGCCGCCCGAGAAACCCTCGTTCACCGCGCGGTGCAGCAGCTCGTCGGAGATCTGCATCACCTTGAGCTTCTCGCGCACCAGCTTGAGGAACTGCATGGAATCCAGCTCCTTCTCGCCGCGCGCCTTGCGCTGCGCGTTGAGCGCCGCGCGCAGGAAGTAGGTGTTGTTGACGCCGGGAATCTCCACCGGGTACTGGAACGCGAGGAACACGCCGGCCGCGGCGCGCGCCTCCGGCTCCAGCGCCAGCAGGTCGATGCCGTCGAACGTGACGCTGCCGGCGGTGACCTCGTAGCCGTCGCGGCCGGAAAGCACGTTGCCCAGCGTGGACTTGCCCGCGCCGTTCGGCCCCATGATGGCGTGCACCTCGCCCGGCTTCACGCGGAGCGTGAGGCCCTTGAGGATTTCCTTGCCCTCGACGCGGGCGTGCAGGTTTTCGATGTTCAGCATGTTCCTGGCTCTTCAGCTCTTGACCGTCGTTCCGGCGGAAGCCGGAACGACGGTGCCGTTGGATTTCATCCCGGGCAATCCAGAGACCAGTCGCTGGATTCCGGCTTTCGCCGGAATGACGACAAAGATCGCTGCGCCCGTCATCTGCATGTTTGTCCGGGGACTTACCCCACCGCACCTTCCAGCGAAACTTCCAGCAACTTCTTCGCCTCCACCGCGAACTCCATCGGCAGCTCGCGGAACACCTGCTTGCAGAAGCCGTCGACGATCATCGAGACGGCATCCTCCTCGCCGATGCCGCGCGAGCGGCAGTAGAACATCTGGTCGTCGGAGATCTTCGAGGTGGTGGCCTCGTGCTCGACGATCGCGCTGGGGTTCTTCACTTCCATGTACGGGAAGGTGTGCGCGCCGCACTTCTTGCCGATCAGCAGCGAGTCGCACTGCGTGTAGTTGCGCGCGCGCTCGGCGCCCTTCTCCACCTTCACCAGGCCGCGGTAGCTGTTGTTGCTGCGCCCGGCGCTGATGCCCTTGGAGACGATCTTCGACTTGGTGTCCTTGCCGATGTGGATCATCTTGGTGCCGGTATCGGCCTGCTGGTAGTGGTGGGTGAGCGCCACCGAGTGGAACTCGCCCACCGAGCGGTCGCCGCGCAGCACCACGCTGGGGTATTTCCAGGTGATCGCCGAGCCGGTTTCGACCTGGGTCCAGCTGATCTTGCTGTCGTCGCCGCGGCAGTCGCCGCGCTTGGTGACCAGGTTGTAGATGCCGCCCACGCCGTTCTCGTCGCCGGGATACCAGTTCTGCACCGTGGAGTACTTGATCTGCGCGCGCTCCAGCGCCACCAGTTCCACCACCGCGGCATGCAGCTGGTTCTCGTCGCGCTTGGGCGCGGTGCAGCCTTCGAGGTAGGAGACGTGGGCGCCTTCCTCGGCCACGATCAGGGTGCGCTCGAACTGGCCGGTGTTCTGCGCGTTGATGCGGAAGTAGGTGCTGAGTTCCATCGGGCAGCGCACGCCCCTGGGGATGAACACGAAGCTGCCGTCGGAGAACACCGCCGAGTTCAGCGCGGCGAAGAAGTTGTCGCCCGGCGGCACCACGCTGCCGAGGTATTTCTGTACCAGCTCGGGATGCTCGCGAATCGCCTCGCTCATCGAGCAGAAGATCACGCCGGCTTCGGCGAGCTGCTTGCGGAAGGTGGTGCCCACCGACACCGAGTCGAACACCGCATCCACCGCCACGCCGGCCAGCGCGGCGCGCTCGTGCAGCGGCACGCCGAGCTTCTCGTAGGTTTCCAGCAGCGCGGGATCGACCTCGTCCAGCGACTTCGGCGCCTGCTTGGGCGCGGCGTAGTAGCTGATCGCCTGGTAGTCGATCGCGTCCATCTTCAGCTTGGCCCAGTCGGGCTGCGGCATGGTCAGCCAGTGGCGGTAGGCTGCGAGGCGCCATTCGGTCATCCACTCCGGCTCGCGCTTGATCGCGGAGAGCTGGCGTATCGTCTCCTCGTCCAGGCCCGGCGGCAGGCCGGTCATCTCGATCTCGGTGACGAAGCCGGCGCTGTAGTTGCGGCCCAGCGCCTCGGCGACCCCGGCGTTGTCGCGCAGCGCGTTGCGGGTACTGGCCATGGTTTCGCTGCTCATGCCGTGGGTCTGCCTTTCAGGGTGCCGGCTTTCAGGGTGCTGATGTCGATCGCCACATCGCCGCGCCGCGGCGGCCGCAGCATGTCGGCCAGGCTCACCGCGCGCAACGCCCGGTCGACCACGTTGTTGATGCGTTGCCAGCTGCCGCGCACGCCGCATTGCGCCTCGCGCTCGCACTGGCCCTCGGTGACGCCGCATTCGGTCATGCCGATCGGCCCCTCCATCGCCTCGACGATCTCCGCCAGGGTGATCGCCTGCGCGGACCGCGCCAGCCGATAGCCGCCGTTGACGCCGCGGAACGACTCGACCAGGCCGGCGTGGCCCAGCGACTTCAGCAGCTTGCTCACGGTGGGCAGCTCCAGCCGCGTCTCGTCGGCGATCTGTGCGGTGCTCAGCACATCGTCCGGGTGGGCGGCGATGCAGGTCATCACCACCGTGGCGTAATCCGTGAGTCGACTGACGCGGAGCATGGGAATGTCGTTGCGGCGGAAGCGGTCTTAATCCAGACCAAAATGGTACTGATTGCGCCGGGGCCGGTCAAATGGCCGTTTTGCACCAACAGCAGGCAAGGCTTGCACCAGCCTTGCCTGATCTGGCCCGGTCGCCGCGGCCTTTGGCCGCACGGATGCCGGTGCAGCGCGCTTTGCGCCGCTGGCACGCAATCTGCTGTACCGCAACACAGGCCCCCGCGGAGAGCAGTGCATGCAGTGGATCACCGCCATCATCAAGCCGTTCAAGCTGGACGAGGTGCGCGAGGCGCTGGCCGAGGCCGGCGTTCAGGGCATGACCGTCACCGAGGTCAAGGGTTTCGGCCGCCAGCACGGACACACCGAGTTGTACCGCGGCGCCGAGTACGTGGTGGATTTCCTGCCCAAGCTCAAGATCGAGCTTGCGGTGAGCGACGAGCAGGTGGAACAGGCGATCGAGGCGATCATCGCCACCGCGCGCACCGGCAAGGTGGGCGACGGCAAGATCTTCGTCAGCGCACTGGAACAGGTGATCCGTATCCGCACGCAGGAGGTCGACGCCGATGCGCTGTGAGTTCGAGCGGGGATTGGGGATACGGGATTCGGGATACGGGAAGCGGCGGCTGCGCCAGCTTGCGGCGCTGCTCGTTGGCGGGCTGTTCGCGGTGCCCGCGTTTGCGCAAGCTGCGACCGCGCCGAAACTGGACAGCGGCGACACCGCCTGGATGCTGGTCTCGTCCATGCTGGTGCTGATGATGACGATACCCGGCGTCGCGCTGTTCTACGGCGGCATGGTGCGCGCCAAGAACCTGCTGTCGGTGCTGATGCAGTGCTTCGCGATCACCGCCCTGGTTTCCGTGCTGTGGATCGTCTACGGCTACACGCTGGCCTTCAGCGCCGAGGGAATGCACGCCGGCGTCATCGGCTGGCACTCCATCATCGGCGGGCTGGACCGCGCGATGCTGGCCGGGCTCACGCCCGACTCGCATTACCAGACCGTGCCGGAAAGCGTGTTCGTGATGTTCCAGCTCACCTTCGCCGTGATCACCCCGGCATTGATCGTGGGCGCCTGGGCCGAGCGCATGAAGTTCAGCGCGATGCTGTGGTTCTCCGGCCTGTGGCTCACCTTCGCCTACCTGCCGATGGCGCACATGGTGTGGAGCGGCCCCGGCTCGCTGCTCGGCGACATGGGCGTGCTCGATTTCGCCGGCGGCACCGTGGTGCACATCAATGCCGGCATCGCGGGCCTGGTCGCCTGCATGGTGATCGGCAAGCGCCGCGGCTGGCCGCAGGCGCACATGCCGCCGCACAACCTCGGCTACACCGTGATCGGCGCCAGCCTGCTGTGGCTGGGCTGGTTCGGCTTCAACGCCGGTTCGGCGGTGGCGGCCAACGGCAGCGCAGGCATGGCCATGCTGGTGACGCAGATCGCCGCCGCGGCCGCCGCGATCGGCTGGACCGCGGTGGAGTGGGCGATCCACAAGCGCGCCAGCGTGCTGGGCATCGCCTCGGGTGCGGTGGCCGGGCTGGTCGCGGTGACGCCGGCCGCGGGCACCTGCGGTCCGGCCGGTGCGCTGCTGATCGGCTTCGCCGCGGGCTTCGTGTGCTTCTTCACCGCCACCCGGCTCAAGCACCGGCTGGGCTACGACGACACGCTCGACGTATTCGGCGTGCATGCCGTCGCCGGCATCATCGGCGCCCTGCTCACCGGCCCGTTCGCTGCGGCCAGCCTGGGCGGATTCGGCCACGTCGCTTCCGCCTGGGGCCAGTTGTGGATCCAGGCCAAGGGCGTGGGCTTCACCATCGTGTGGAGCGCCGCGCTGAGCTGGGCGATCCTGAAACTGCTCGACCTCACCATCGGCCTGCGCGTGGATGCCGAACAGGAGCAGATGGGCCTGGATATCGCCGAGCACGAGGAGCGCGCGTACAACCTGAGCTGATTCGCGGGAAACGCGGGCAGGTTCTATCCTGTCCGCGTTTCCGCCGCGAAGCCTTTCATGGACAACCGCAACGACCGCGCCGCCGCCCGCCTCGCCTGGACCCGCAGCGCGCTCGGCGACGACTCCCTGACGCTCGCCCCCGCCTCCTCCGACGCCAGCTTCCGCAGCTACTGGCGCACCGTGCACGACGGCCAGAGCTGGATCGTGATGGATTCCCCGCCGGAGCGCGAAGACCCGCGCCCCTGGCTGGCGATCGGCGAGCGGCTCGCCGCCGCCGGCCTGCACGTGCCGAAGGTGGCCGCGCAGGATCTGCAGCAGGGCTTCCTGCTGATCGAGGACCTGGGCTCGCGGCTGTATCTCGCGGAACTCGACGCAGGCAACGCGGACAGGCTCTACGGCGATGCGATGGACGCGCTGCTCGCGATGCAGACGCGGGTGGCCTGCGAGGACCTGCCGCCGTTCGACCACGTCGTGCTGGTGAACGGCCTGGAAGTGATGCCGAAGTGGTTCCTCGAACGCCACCTCGGCCACACGCCGAGCTGCGAGGAATGGGACGTGCTGGAAGCGGCGTTCGACCTCATCATCCGCAACGCGCTCGCGCAACCGCGCTGCTTCGTGCATCGCGACTACCACAGCCGCAACCTGCTGGTGGTGGACGAGAACAACCCCGGCATCATCGATTTCCAGGGCGCGCTGCACGGCCCGGTCACCTACGACCTCGCCTCGCTGCTGCGCGACGCCTACGTCGCGTGGCCGCGCGAGCGCGTGGAAGGCTGGGTGGAGTCCTACCGGCTGCGCCTGCGGCAGGCCGGCGTGATCGGCGGCGAGGTGGATGCCACACGCTTCCTGCGCTGGTTCGACCTCACCGGCCTGCACCGCCACGTGCGCGTGCTGGGCCAGTTCTACCGGCTGTGGTATCGCGACGGCAAACCCGGCTACCTCGCCGACGTGCCGCAGGTGTACCGCTACGTGATCGAGGTGGCGCGCAGCCATCCCGAACTGGCCGACTTCGCAGCCCTGCTGGAACGACATGCGGCAGGCCGCGACCTCACCCGCGTGGCGGCGGCATGATGGGAATGCCCCGCCACCTCATGGTCGTCTTCCCGGCAAAAGCCATGGTGGCCATCCCACCAAACGCCACGCGCGTCATCCCGGCGAAAGCCGGGATCCAGTGCCTTGCGTGCACCCACGAAAAAAGTCGCTGGATCCCGGCTTTCGCCGGGATGACGCGTGTGGGTGGTCCAGGCATGTCCATGACGATCATGACGTTCGCCGGGATGACGGCAATCGGCCTGTGCGAAAAGGGCGCGCCATGAGACACGCGCTGATCTTCGCCGCGGGGCTGGGCGAGCGCATGCGTCCATTGACCGAGCACACGCCCAAGCCCCTGCTTCGCGTGGGCGGCAAGCCGCTGATCGTGTGGCACCTGGAGAGGCTCGCCGCGATCGGCGTGAACTACGTGGCGATCAACACCTCGCACCTCGCCGAACAGTTCCCCGAGACGCTGGGCGACGGTTCGCGCTGGGGCCTGCGCATCCGCTACGTGTACGAAGGCCCGGTGCCGCTGGAAACCGGCGGCGGCCTGCTCAACGCGCTGCCGCTGCTGGGGCCGGAACCGGTGCTCGCGATCAGCGGCGACGTGTGGTGCGACGCCGACCTCGCCGCCCTGCCCGCCGAGCCGGACGGACGCGCGCACCTGCTGATGGTGGACAACCCGGCGCATCATCCCGAAGGCGATTTCCGGCTGGACGCCCAGGGCCGCTTGCATGCCGATGGCGAGCCGCGGCTCACCTACAGCGGCATCGGCGTGTTCCGCCGCGAGCTGCTGGACGACTGGCGCGCCGCGACGGGCGATGCGCCAGGCACGGAAGAAAAGCCGCCGCATTTCAAGCTGCGCCCGCTGCTCGAAGCGGCGATGGCGCAGGATGCGCTGACCGGCTCGTGGCATCGCGGCCGCTGGACCGACGTGGGCACGCCTGGGCGGCTGGTGCAACTGGACAACGAACTCAGGGGCTGAACGGCGGAAACGCAAACGGCCCGGGAAACCCGGGCCGTTTGTTTCTGCTCGTCCACGACCAGGGCATCGAAGCGCGCTCTCTGCTCTTCGGGCGTCTTCTCCGCAGGCGGGGCACCCTCTCTGCCCTTCGGGCATCTCCCGCAACAGGCGGCCCCCCCCCCTCTGCCCTTCGGGCATCTCCCCCGCAGGCGGGGGAGAGTAATCAGGATCGTCCGCTTGGCGGACGATGCGATCTCATGGGCGGCGGGCGAGCTCCGGATTTTCCTTGGTCACCGGCATCAGGTCCTTCTTCGACACGCCCAGCCACAGCAGGATGGGGCTGGCCACGAAGATCGAGGACAGCGTACCCACCACGATGCCGATCAGCATGGTGATCGCGAAGTTGTGCACCGCCGGGCCGCCGAAGAAGAACAGCGCGGCCATGGTGATGCCGGTGAACAGCGAGGTGATGATGGTTCGCGACAGCGTGCTGTTGATCGAGCGGTTGAGGATCTCCTCCGGCTCGGCCTTGCGCGCGAGGCGGAACAGTTCGCGGATGCGGTCGAACACCACCACCTTGTCGTTGATCGAGTAGCCGATCACCGCCAGCACCGAGGCCAGCACGGTCATGTCGAACTCGCGCTGCACCAGCGCCAGCACGCCCAACGTCACCAGGGTGTCGTGGATTTCGGTGAGCACCGCGGCGATCGCGAAGCGGCGCTCGAAGCGTATCCACAGGTAGGCCATGATGCCGAGTATCACGAACACCGCGGCCACCATGCCGTCGCTCTTCAGCTCGGCGCCCACCTCGGCGCTGACCGAGAAGCGGCTCTTCAGCGTGGCGTCGTTGCGCGAGGCCTTGAGCGCCTCCATCACCGTGCTGGCCACCTTGTCCAGGTTCACCTGGCCCTTGGCGTCCAGCATCTCCTTGGTGGGCTGCATGCGGATCGACACCTCGCGGCTGCCGCCCACGCTCTGCACCACCGGGTTCTCGAGGCCGGCCTTCTCCAGCGCGTCGTGCACGTCGCTGGTCTGCACCGGCTGCGCGTAGTCCACCACCAGCGAGACGCCGCCGGTGAAGTCCAGTGCGTAGTTCAGGCCCTTGGTGGCGATCAGCGCCGCCGAGGCGATCATAAGCACGATCGCCACGCCGACGCTGAAGACGCGGATGCGCAGGAAGTGGATATTGCTGTTGTGATTGAAGATTTCCATGGATGGGTCTCTTGTGCGGAAGTCCGTTCCGGGGTAGCAGCGGCCATCCGTGGCCGCACTCTTCAATTCAGACCGACAGCGTCTTGAGCTTGCGGCGACCGTGGATCAGCGCGGTGAACGCGTGCGTCATCACCACCGAGGTGAACATCGAGGTCAGGATGCCGATGCACAGCGTGACGCCGAAGCCGCGGATCGCGCCGGTGCCCATCGTCATCAGCGCCAGCGCCGCGATCAGGTGGGTGACGTTGGCGTCGAGAATCGTGGCCCAGGCCTTGTCGTAGCCGGCGTGGATCGCCGCATGCGGGGTCGAGCCGTTGCGCAGTTCCTCGCGCACGCGTTCGCAGATCAGCACGTTCGCGTCGATCGCCATGCCCAGGGTCAGCACGATGCCCGCGATGCCCGGCATGGTCAGGGTCACCCCGATCATCGACATCACCGCCACCAGGATCAGCAGGTTGAAGAACAGCGCGATGTCGGCGACCAGGCCGAACAGCTTGTAGTAGACCGCCGCGCAGATCAGCACCAGCAGCAGGCCCAGCATCACCGCGTCGAAGCCCTTGGTGATGTTCTGCTGGCCCAGGCTGGGGCCGATCACGTTCTCCTCGACGATGTCCATCGGCGCGGCCAGCGAGCCGCTCTTCAGCAGCAGCGCGAGGTCGGACGCTTCCTTGGGGCTGCCCAGGCCGTTGGTGGAGAACTCCTTGCCGAACGGGCTCTGGATGGTGGCGTCGTTGATCACCGTGTAGGTGGTCTTGGGCGTGCGCGTGACCTTGCCGTTGACCGTGCTGGTCTCGTACTCGGTGTTGATCAGCAGCACCGCCATCGGCTTGCCGACGTTCGCGTTGGTGAACTCCTGCATCTTCTTGGCGCCGGACGCGTTAAGCGTCACGTTCACCGAGGGCGTGCCGTTGTTCTGGTCGACGCCGGAGCTGGCGTTGATCAGCTCGTCGCCGGTGACGATCGGCCGCTTGCCCACCAGCACCGGCGCCTGGTTGCTGGTGTAGTAGAGGTTCGCGTCGGGCGGGATGCTGCCGGTGCGCGCCGCTTCCACCGCGCGCGGATCGCCGGGGTAGCCGATGCCGGGGCGGTATTCCAGCGTGGCGGTGGCGCCGATCAGCTTCTTCGCCTCGGTGGGATCCTGCACGCCGGCCAGCTCGACCACGATGTGGTTCTCGCCCTGCTGCTGGATCAGCGGCTCGGACACGCCCAGCGCGTTGATGCGGTTGCGCAGCGTGCCCAGGTTCTGCTTGATCGTGCCCAGCGAAAGCTCGCGCAGCTTGGCCGGCTTGATCGCGGCGTACAGCACGTAGCGGTCGCCGGTGCTGGGGCCGTCGGTCACCGAGAGGTCGGGCGAGTTGGCGGCGATCAGGTCGGCCGCCTTGCTGCGGTCGTCGGACGAACGCAGCACCGTCACGATGCCCTGCCCGGCCACCGCGCTGCGGGCCACCGATTCGTAGCGGATGTCCTTCTGGCGCAGCTGGTTGCGGATGTCGTCGGCGTAGCTGTTTTCCAGCTTGTCGACCACGCCGCTCTGGTCCACCTGCATCAGGAAGTGCACGCCGCCCTGCAGGTCCAGGCCCAGCGGCATGGAATCGGCGCCGATCATGGTGAGCCAGCGCGGCACCGTGGACTGCAGCTTGAACGCCACCGTGTAGCCGTCGCCCAGCAGCGCCTTGATCGTGTCCGCGCCGTGCTTCTGCACGTCGGCGTTCGGGAAGGTGGCCAGCAACTGGTCGCCCTGCACCATCACCTCGCCGGTGGCGACCTGGTCCCTGGCCAGCGCGTCGGCCACCTTCTGGCGCAGCGTGTCGTCCACCGGGGCGCTGCCCTTGTTCGCGGAGACCTGCACGGCCTTCAGCGGCAGGAACGCGTTCGGCAACGCATAGACGATGCCGAACAGCATCGCCAGCACGACCAGTGCGTACTTCCAGCGTGGGAAATCGCTCATCTGTGATCCTTTGCGATCATCCGTGACCGCGTACGTCGAGAAGCAGCCAACCCTGGCCGTAGTCTGTTTTGCGGTCGTCCATGATCGCGAACGTCAAGAAGCGGCCGTCCGTGGCCGCACGTCCGATTGGGAAATGCCCCGCGCCGATGGCCCGGCTCAGGAGGACTTCAGCGAGCCCTTGGGCAGCACCTGCGACACCGCGCCCTTCTGCACCTTCACCTTCACGTTCGGTGCGATCTCGACCGAGATGAAGGTCTCGCCGATCTCGTCCACGCGGCCGGCGAGGCCGCCGTTGGTCACCACCTCGTCGCCCTTGGCGAGGGCGGAAACCATCTGGCGATGCTCCTTCTGCCGCTTCATCTGCGGGCGGATCATCATGAAATACATCAGGCCGAACAGCACGACCATCATGATGATCATGGAAAGGCCGCCGCCCTGCGGCGCAGCGGCCTGGGCCAGCGTGATAGACATCGGAAGACTCATCGGTTCGTCTCGCAAGTGATGGCGCCGGCAGGGATTTCTGCTGAACGCCCGATAAAAGACCATGGATTATGCCATGCGTTCCCGCCCGCCGCACGGCGCGCCGGCCACCCGGCCCGGCCACGGGATGCAGTCGGGGCGCCCGTCACGCTTTGCAAGGCCGCCGGCCCGCTGGGCTCAGGCCTCGGCGGGGGCGCCCTGGCGGCGGGCATGGAACGCGGCCACGAAATCCTGCAGCCGCCCCACCGCGATCGCCTCGCGCAGGCCGGCCATCAGCCGCTGGTAATGCCGCAGGTTGTGCATGGTGGCGAGCTGGCTGCCCAGGATCTCGTTGCAGCGGTCCAGGTGGCGCAGGTAGGCGCGGCTGAAGCCGTTCGCACAGGCGTGGCAGTCGCAGCCCTCCTCGATCACCCGGGTGTCGGCGGCGTACTTCGCGTTGCGGATGCGCAGCGTGCCCTCGGCGGTGAACAGGAAGCCGTTGCGCGCGTTGCGGGTGGGCATCACGCAGTCGAACATGTCGATGCCGCGGCACACCGCCGCCACGATGTCCTCCGGCCGGCCCACGCCCATCAGGTAGCGCGGCTTGTCCCGCGGCAGCAGGCCCACGGTGAAGTCCAGCGTATGGTTGCGCGCCTCCTCCGGCTCGCCCACCGCCAGGCCGCCCACCGCGTAGCCGTCGAAGCCGATTTCCACCAGCCGCTCGGCCGAACGCCGGCGCAGCGGTTCGTACACGCTGCCCTGCACGATGCCGAACAGGTTGTTCGGGTTCTTCAGGTCGTCGAAGGCGCGACGCGAACGTTCGGCCCAGCGCAGGCTCAGCTCCATCGAATCGGATGCGACTTTTTCGGTGGCCGGGTACGGCGTGCACTCGTCGAAGATCATCGCGATGTCCGAATCCAGCACGCGCTGGATCTTCATCGACACCTCGGGCGACAGGAACACCTTGGAGCCGTCCACCGGCGAGGCGAACGTCACGCCCTCTTCGGTGAGCTTGCGCCGGTGCGCCAGCGAGAACACCTGGAAACCGCCGGAATCGGTGAGGATGGGCCGCTCCCAGCCGATGAAGCGGTGCAGCCCGCCGAACTGCTCCACGATCTCCAGCCCCGGCCGCAGGAACAGGTGGAAGGTATTGCCCAGGATGATCTCGGCGCCGGTCTCGCGCACGTCGCGCGGCGTCATCGCCTTCACCGAGCCATAGGTGCCCACCGGCATGAACGCCGGCGTTTCCACGCTGCCGCGCGGGAAGGAAAGACGCCCGCGGCGGGCGGCGCCGTCGGTGGCGAGCAGGTCGAAATTCATGGAAGTCATCGCGCCATTATCGCAGTTCGCGCGGACCGCTCCCTCTCGATGGTGTTGGGGCGAGAGGCCAACCTCACGGCAAGCCCCGTCCCCTCACCTCGATCCTCTCCCCGCAGGGGAGAGGATCGAGGTGAGGGGACGGGGCTTGCCGTGAGG
>NZ_NJIC01000030.1:54321-56792 GCF_013620825.1 Rhodanobacter sp. PCA2
CCCTCACCTCGATCCTCTCCCCGCAGGGGAGAGGAAGCAGAAAAGCTCGCGCGGACCGCTCCCTCCCCCCTCCGGGGAGAAGGCTGGGGTGAGGGGCCAAGCTCGCCGCAAGCCCCGCCCCTCGCCTCGATCCTCTCCCCGCAGGGGAGAGGAGGCAGAAAAGCTCGTGCCGCCTACTCCCTCTCCCCGGAGGAGAGAGGAAGCAGAGAAGCCCGCGCGAGCCCCCTGAAGAAGGTCTTGGAGCGGGGCGAATCGCAATGACTGGATTGGAGCTGGCAAGCGCCGCTTCCGGTTTGCAACGGAATCAGCCAACCCGCGAGCGCATCTGGCGCCGCTCCCGCGCATAGCCACTCGGCGACCGGCCGACATGACGTGTGAATGCGGTGCTGAACGTGCTGGCCGAGGAGTAGCCGACGCGCTCCGCCACCTTTTCGATCACCAGATCCTGCCGATCGAGGATGTCCTTGGCGACTGCCATCCGCCACGCGAGCAGGTACTCCATCGGCGGTATGCCGACTGCACGCGTGAAGCGCTGGAAGTACGCGGACCGCGACAGCGCCGCGGTCCTGGCCAGTTGTTCCACTGTCCAGGTCCTGGACGGATCGCGATGCATCTCCCGGATCGACAGCGCGAGACGCTCGTCCGCCAGGCCTCGCAGCAAGCCTGCCGGCGCAGCGTCGCCAGGGGCCGCGCGCAAGGCCTCGATGAGCAGCACCTCGACCAGCCGCGCAAGAATGAGGTCGCGCGCCAACCGAGACTGCCGAGCTTCCTCGCGGACAAGTCGCACCAGCACGCCAAGCCGGTCTTCGCCCCGGATATGGATGACCGGCGGAAGCAGGGCCACCAGCAGCGCGGTGTCGGGTGAGTCGAACACGAAATACCCGCCCAGCATGCGTACGTCGGGTTCCCCGTCGGGGGAACCGTGGCGCACCTCATGGTCCCGGCCTTCGACGGCGATCGGATCGATCTGTTCCAGCTCGACAGGCTCGAATCCCGACAGGACGAACCCCGGCGTCGCCGGCAGGAACACGAAGTCGCCTGCTTCCAGGCGCAGGGGATCGGCACCGTTGACGTGCAGCAGGCAGGCGCCGTCGGTTACCACGCAAAAGCCGGGATGGCCAAACGGCGCGTAGCGGACACCCCAGCGCCCCGCCCCGGAAATACTTTTCCCCACGACCCCCGCGGGTCGCAGCAAGGCGATCAGTTCGGCCAGAGGGTCGCTCATGAAAGGACTCAAAGAGATGTTTCGTGGACTCTACACTATCGAGAGTCCGATATCGAACCCTTACCGTGGCTGCACCTACCACCAAGGAGCTGCTGCAATGAAGACGATACTCATCACGGGGTGTTCCTCCGGTTATGGGCTCGAAACCGCCCACTACTTTCATGACCGCGGATGGAAGGTCATCGCCACCATGCGACGACCGGATCCCGACCTGTTGCCCGCATCCGACCGGATCAGACTCGTCGCGCTGGACGTGACCGATGCCGACAGCATCGCCCGCGCGGTTGGAGCGGCGGGTCCGGTCGACGTGCTGGTAAACAATGCCGGCATCGGAGTGGTCGGCGCCTTTGAGGCCACCCCGATGCACGTCGTGCGCGAAGTCTTCGACACCAACACGTTCGGCACGATGGCGATGATCCAGGGCGTGCTGCCGCAGATGCGAGGGCGCCGGGCAGGCACGATCGTCAATGTCACCTCCAGCGTCACGCTCGCCAGCATGCCGCTCGCTGCCGCCTACACGGCCAGCAAGACAGCCATCGAAGGCTTCAGCGGTTCGCTGGCGCACGAACTCGGCGCGTTCGACATCCGGATCAAACTGGTCGAACCCGGCTACTGCCCGACGACGCGATTCTCCGAGAACGGGGCCGAGCGCATGGGCGGCCTGATCCCGGAGGCCTATGCCGATTTCGCACGCCCTATCTTTGAAGCGTTTGCCCGCCCGGGGGCCACGACCACACCGAAGGATGTGGCCGAAGCGGTCTGGCGTGCGGTGCACGACACCACCGGACAATTCCACTTTCCCGCGGGAGCGGATGCCGTCGCATTGGCGGGGCCGCGGTAAACGCCGCAGCGCAAGGACCGTGCTTCAAACGAACCGGCATGGCGGCGGGCGCAGCCCGCCGCCATGCTCCCCCCGATACCGATCGACGCCGCGCCCGCGGTCCCCGGAGTCGCGATCACGCGACAGGTCTTCGTGACCCCGAGGCCCAGCCAGCGAGAGCCTTTCCTTTGAAGGCCACGCTCACGACAAGTCCCGTCCCCTCACCTCAATCCTCTCCCCGGAGGGGAGAGGAAGCAGAAAAGCTCGGACGGACCGCACCCTCTCCCCTCAGGGGAGAGGGCTGGGGTGAGGGGCCAAGCTCGCCGCAAGCCCCGCCCCTCGCCTCGATCCTCTCCCCGCAGCGGAGAGGAAGCAGAAAAGCTCGCGCGGACCGCTCCCTCTCCCCTCCGGGGAGAGGGAGCGGTC
>NZ_NJIC01000013.1:0-28677 GCF_013620825.1 Rhodanobacter sp. PCA2
CCCTGCAAGCAGGGGGAGGTATTGATCGCGCGGAACTGGTGGCTCGTAGCCAGCCCCGCCTTGCTCCCTCCCCTGCCTGCAGGGGAGGGCTGGGGTGGGGAGGCTCGGCATGATCGCAAGCCGCAAAAGCACCCCCCCTCCTGGCCTCCCCTGCAAGCAGGGGGAGGTATTGATCGCGCGGAGCTGGTGGCTCGTAGCCAGCGCCGCCTTGCTCCCTCCCCTGCTTGCAGGGGAGGGCTGGGGTGGGGTCGTTCGGCATGCCCTGGCCTCCCCTTCAGGCAGGGGAAGGTATTGAGCGGGAGGTGCTACCGGGTCGCGGCCAGCGCCAGATAGCGCTGATGCAGCGCCAGCACCGCCGCGTCCAGCGCGTCCTCGTCGCCGCTGTTGTCGATCACATCGTGGGCGGGCGCCAGCCGCTCTTCGCGGCGCGCCTGTTGCGCCAGCATGCGCTGGGCCAGCGTCTCGTCGATGGCGTCGCGTGCGATCAACCGGGCCAGTTGCTGTTCCACCGGCGCATCGACCAGCAGTATGCGGTCGACCCAGCGGTAGTGCGTGATGTTCTCGACCAGCAGGGGGATCGCCAGCAGGCAGTAGGGCGTGGTATCGGCCAGCGCGCGCTCGTGCAGCCAGTGGCGCACGCGGGGATGGATGATGGCTTCCAGCCTATGCCGTGCTGCCGGATCCGCGAACACGCGGCGGCGCATCGCCGGCCGGTCCAGGCCGCCTTCGGCATCCAGCACCTCGTCGCCGAAGGCGGCGACCACGGCGGCCAGGCCTTCACTGCCCGGCGCGATCACTTCGCGCGCAGCCACGTCAGCGTCGTGCACCGGTACGCCCAGCGCGGCGAAGCGGCGGGTCACCGCACTCTTGCCGGCGGCGATGCCCCCGGTGAGGGCGACGACGTAGCTTCGCGGGGCGGGACTCACCGCAACCCGGTCAGCTGCAGGTAGGCCTGCAGCAGACCGTCGCCGGCCACGAACCACACCCAGCCGGCCATCGCGATGAACGGGCCGAACGGCATCGGCACGCCGTGCTCGTGCCGGCGCAGCGCGATCAGGCTGCCGCCCACCAGCGCTCCGATCAGCGAGGACAGCAGCACGATAGGCAGGATCGCCAACGGCCCCATCCAGGCGCCCAGTGCCGCGAGCAGCTTGAAATCGCCGTGGCCCATGCCTTCCTTGCCGGTGAGCAGCTTGAACAGCCAGTACACGCTCCACAGGCTGAGGTAGCCGATGGCCGCGCCGAGGATCGCGGTGGGCGCGGCCACGAACATGGGCTTCAACGCCAGCAGCAGGCCCAGCCACAGCAGCGGCAAGGTCAGTTGGTCGGGCAGCAGCTGGGTACGGAAATCGATACCGGACAGCGCGATCAGCGTCCAGGTGAATCCCAGCCCGGCCAGCGCGGTCCAGGTCGGGCCGAGCTTCCACACCACGATGGCGCTGAGCACGCCGCTCAGCAGTTCCACCAGCGGGTACTGGATCGAGATCTTCGCTTTGCAGTAGCGGCAACGGCCGCGCAGCAGCAGCCAGCCGAACAGGGGGATGTTGTCCGCGGCCGACAGCGGGTGCTTGCAGTGCGGACAGTGCGAGCGTTCGCGCACGATGCCGGGGGGCAAGGCCTCGTCCACGCCGTCCAGTTCCAGCACGTCGCGAGCCTCGCGCCGCCACTCGGCGGCCATGCGCTCGGGCAGGCGCAGGATCACCACGTTGAGGAAGCTGCCCACCAGCAGGCCGAGCACGGCGGCGAGGGCGATCCAGGCGTACGGGGGCAGGTCGGGCATGCGTGTGGGTTGGCGGCAGCGGGGCGCTCAAGCTTAGGGGTAGAGCTTCCCCGCGTCAGCCGACGGTACCGGCCAGCTTGAAGATCGGCAGGTACAGGGAAACCACCATGCCGCCCACCACCACGCCCAGGATCACCATGATCATGGGCTCGAGCAGGGTGGACAAGGTGTCGACTGCGTTCTCCACCTCTTCCTCGTAGAACTCGGCCACCTTGAACAGCATGCTGTCCAGCGAACCGGATTCCTCGCCGATCGCGGTCATCTGCACCACCATGTTCGGGAACAGCCCGGTCTGCCGCATCGCCAGCTGCAACTGGTGGCCCACCGAGACGTCGTCGCGGATCTGCTTCACCGCATCGCCGTAGACCACGCTGCCGGTGGCGCCCGAGACCGAATCCAGCGCCTCTACCAAGGGCACGCCGGCGTGGAAGGTCACACCCAGGGTGCGCGCGAAGCGGGCGATTGCCGACTCGCGCATGATCTTGCCGAAAACGGGCAGCTTCAGCGTCACGCGATCCAGGAAATGGGCGAACTTCACCGAGCGGCGCTTGCCCGCCACCAGGCCAACCACGCTGCCGATGATGATGATCAAGATAAGCCACCACCAGCTCTTCATGAATTCCGAGGCGCTGATCACCACCTGGGTGGGGGCGGGCAGGGCGGCCCCGGCATCCTTGAACGTCTGGGCGAACACCGGCACCACGAACAGCAGCATGATCATGCTGACCAGGAAGGCCACCGCCACCACCATGATCGGGTAGAACAGCGCCTTCTTGATCTTCTTCTTCAGCGCCTCGGTGCGTTCCTTGTAGGTGGCCACGGTGTCCAGCACCGTATCCAGCACGCCGGAGGCCTCGCCCGCGCGCACCAGGTTGCGGTACAGCTCGTCGAACTGCACCGGGTAACGGCCCAGCGCCTCATGCAGCGCCTGGCCGCCCTCCAGGCCCTGCTTCACGTCCACCAGCATGTTCTTGAAGCGGACGTTCTTCTGGCCATCGGCGATGATGTCGAAGGACTGCACCATGGGCACGCCCGAGGTCATCATGGTGGCGATCTGGCGGCTGAACACGGCCACGTCGCGCGGCCTGACCGCACTGCCGGCGGAGCCGAACAGCGGCTTGGCGCGCTCCCGCACGGTCTGCGGGTTCATGCCCTGGCGCCGTAGCTCGGCCTTCACCAGCGAGGCGTTCTTCGCCGGCATATCGCCTTTCATCCGCTTGCCGCGCTTGTCCAGCGCCACCCACTCGTAAACGGTGAGCTTGCTGACCGCGGTGCGCTCGGCGCCAAGCGCCCGTGGGTCCTGCTTTGCGGTAGCGGTTGCCGTGGCCATGTCCTTCCCCTTGGATGGTGCGTTCCGGCAGCCCGGTCAGGGTGCGGAATCGTTCTGCTGTCGAAGCTTAGGGCATTTTCGGGCGCCCAAACCGTGGCGGCGGCCTCAGCTTGGTCGCCGATCCGGTCGCAGGTCGGACGCCGGCCTGCTCAATCCTTGGTCACCCGGTCGATCTCGCTGAGGCTGGTCAGGCCCTGCTTCACCTTGAGCAGGGCCGAGGCCCGCAGGTCGTTGATGCCGGCAGCCCGGGCCGCCTCGGCAATCTGCAGCGCATTGCCGCCTTGCAGGACGATCTTCTGGATGTCCTCCAGCATGGGCATCACCTGGTAGATGCCCACCCGCCCCTTGTAGCCCTCGTTGCACTCGTCGCAGCCCGCCGCCTCGTACAGGGTGAGGCCTTCGTCGACCTCCTGCTGGGTGAAGCCGGCTGCCAGCAGCACCTGGGGCGGCAGCGCCTGCGGCTTCTTGCAGCTGTGCAGGCGCCGGGCCAGGCGCTGGGCGATGATCAAGGTGACCGACGAGGTGATGTTGTAGGGCGCGATACCCATGTTCATCAGGCGCGCCACGGTCTGCGCCGCGTCGTTCGTGTGCAGGGTGGACAGCACCATGTGGCCGGTCTGCGCGGCCTTGATCGCGATCTCGGCGGTTTCCAGGTCGCGGATCTCGCCCACCATGATCACGTCCGGATCCTGGCGCAGGAAGGAGCGCAGCGCGCTGGCGAAGGTCATGCCGCGCTTGACGTTCTGCTGCACCTGGTTGATGCCCTCGACGCGGATTTCCACCGGGTCCTCCACCGTGGAGATGTTGCGCTCCGCGGTGTTCAGCATGTTGAGGCCGGTGTACAGCGACACCGTCTTGCCCGAACCGGTGGGGCCGGTGACCAGCACCATGCCGTAGGGCTTGTGGATGGCGTCCACGTAGAGCTTCTGCTGCCCGGGCTCGTAGCCCAGCTTCTCGATACCGATCTTCGCGGCCGAGCCGTCGAGGATACGCAGCACGATCTTCTCGCCGAACAGCGTGGGCAGCGTGCTGACGCGGAAGTCGATGGCGCGGCTCTTGCTGAGATTGAGCTTGATGCGGCCGTCCTGCGGCACGCGCTTCTCGGCGATGTCGAGCTGCGCCATCACCTTCAGGCGCGAGGCGATGCGGCTGGCCAGCTTCAGCGGGGGGCTGGCCACCGCCCGCAGCATGCCGTCCATGCGCAGCCGGACGCGATACTGGCTCTCGAACGGCTCGAAATGGATGTCCGAGGCCCCACGCTTGATGGCGTCCACCAGGATCTTGTTGACGAACCTCACCACCGGCGCATCGTCGTTCGCGTTGGCGTCGATGCCGCCGCCGCTTTCCTCGACATCGCCGCCTTCGGCGTCCAGCCCGTCGAGATCGTCGCCGCCCATGTCGGGCATGACGTCGTGCATGCTGCTGAGGGCAATGTCGATGGTGCGGTTGAGCTGGCCGCGCTCGACCAGGATCGGTTCCACCATGCAATTGGAATGGAACTTGATCTCCTCCAGCGCATCCAGCTGCATGGGGTCGGCGATGCCCACGAACAGGCGCTTGCCGCGCCGGAACAGGGGCAGGGCGCGATGCTTGGTCAGCAAGGCCTCGCTGATCAGATTGACCGGCAACTGCGCGGGATTCAGCGCGGTGACGTCCAGCATCGGCATGCCGAATTCCAGCGAGGACAGTCGCAGCAGGCGCAGGCCGTCGACCATGTTCTGGTCCAGCAGCCATGAAGTGAGGGTGACGCGCTGCTGGTTGCTCTCCAGCACGGCACGACGCGCGTCGGCCTCCGGCAACAGCCCCTCGGCTACCAGTCGGCGCGCAAGGCCGGTCAGGCCCGCGTGTGGCGTTTGCATTGCAGTTGACATGGAATGGCGGCCCCCGAGCCTTGCTGGAGCCGAATCTACCCCAGTCCGCCCCGCAGGTCATCCGCAAAATGGCGGCTTGCATGTCGTCCCAGTCTCCAAACGAGGTGCTTGCTTCCCAAGCGAGGGAAGAGCGAAGCCCGGACGGAAACTCCCTCCCCTGCTTGCAGGGGAGGGTTGGGGTGGGGTGCCTTTGGTTCCGGCATGGTTTGTTCGCTGACAAATCCCGGCGCGTGCCATCAGGGGGCATCGAACAGATTCATGGGCCACAGTCGTGGTGCCAGCTTCACGTTATGATTCGCCGAGACCAGGGGAACCCGCCGTTGAACCACCTCAGCATCATCCTGCCCGCCAAGAACGAAGCCCCCGCACTGGCAGAGCTGCTGCCGCGCCTGCGTGCCGCCCACCCCGAGGCCGAGATCACCGTGGTGGACGACGGGTCCACCGACGATACGCGCCGGATCTGCGCCGAAGCCGGGGTCGCCTGCCTTTCCTCGCCGTACTCGATGGGCAACGGCGCGTCGATCAAGCGCGGGGCACGGGCGGCCGAAGGCGAGGTGCTGGTGTTCATGGACGGCGACGGCCAGCACGACGCCGCCGACGTGGCGCGCCTGCTGGCCAAGCTGGGCGAAGGCTACGACATGGTGGTCGGCGCACGCGATTGGAGCAGCCAGGCCGGCGTGGGGCGCGGCGTGGCCAACAGCTTGTACAACTGGCTGGCCACCCGCATGACCGGCCATCAGGTCGCCGACCTCACCTCGGGTTTCCGCGCGGTACGGGCGGACAAGTTCCGCGAGTTCCTGTACCTGCTGCCCAACGGCTTCAGCTACCCCACCACCAGCACCATGGCGTTCTTCCGCAGCGCCTATCCGGTGGCCTATGTGCCGATCAAGGCGGCGCAACGAGTGGGAAAGAGCCATATCAAGCCGATCAAGGACGGTATCCGCTTCCTGCTGATCATCTTCAAGATCGCCACGTTGTACTCGCCGCTCAAACTGTTCGTGCCGGCGAGTGCACTGTTTTTCCTGCTTGGCTGCGCGAATTACGCCTGGACCTTCATGCATGACGGTCGCCTCACCAATGGCAGCACGCTGCTTTGGAGCGGCGCGGCGATCGTGTTCCTGATCGGGCTAGTGTCGGAACAGATCACCGCGTTGACGTATCGTCGAGATGCCTGAGCCGCGGCGGCAGCGCATTCTGCTGGTGACCCGCAATCTCCCGCCATTGGTGGGTGGCATGGAACGGCTCAATTGGCATATGGCCGAAGAGTTGTCGAGGTTTGCCGACGTACGTGTGATCGGTCCTTTTGGTTCCGCTGCGCTGGCGCCGCCCAGCGTGACCGTGCGTGAAGCGCCGCTGCGGCCGTTGTGGAGCTTCCTGCTGCAGACATGGCGGCTGGCACGGGGAGAAGCGCGGTCATGGAAACCCCACATCGTGCTTGCAGGCAGTGGCCTGACTGCGCCCATCGCCCGATCTGCCGCCCGGTTATGTGGGGCGGAGACCTGTGTTTACGTGCACGGCCTCGATGTGGCAGCAAGGCATCCAGCCTACCGCGCTATCTGGTTGCGCGCGATCCGTGGCATGAATTGCGTCGTTGCCAACAGCCATGCCACGGCCGAACTTTGCCGTTGTTCAGGCGTGGCGCCCGCCCGCATCACTGTCGTGCATCCAGGCGTGGATTTGCCTGCTGAGGCAGTTGGCCAGTCCGAGAGGGAATCTGGATCGTCACTCCAGCTGAAGCCTGAATGTGGCGCTCCTGCAGCAGGTACGTTTCCGTCTGGAAGAGCAGCACAGCCTCGCCAGAAATATCGTCTTGGCAATCGTCCCCTGCTGTTGTCGGTCGGTCGTTTGTCTGCTCGCAAGGGGCTGCGCGAGTTCGTGAGTCGCGCCATGCCTCGCATCGTGGCCGCGCGCCCTGACGCAATGCTGATAGTTGCTGGGGATGCACCCACGCAGGCGCTTCATGCCGAAACACAGGCGCCCGAGTCCATTCGTGCCGCAGCCGATACAGCGGGAGTCGGTTTGAACGTCTTGGTCATTGGGAAAGTTACTGATGCCGAACTCGTCGACCTATACCTCTCCTCAAACGTGCATGTCTTCCCCATACGCTATATTCCCGGTGATCCGGAGGGGTTTGGTATGGTGGCAGTCGAGGCCGCAGCGCATGGTCTGCCAAGCGTTGCCTTTGCAACTGGTGGAGTGGTTGATGCCGTCGCAGAGGGTCGGTCGGGACGCTTGATTGCTGCCGGAGACTACGATGCTTTTGCGGATGCCGTGCTGGATACGCTGGCCAACCGCGAGACCATGCGCTTGTCCTGTGTCGAATTTTCACGCGAATTTGCGTGGCCGATTTTCGGGGGACGGATGTTTCGCGTCTTGCTCGGGCAGAATGAAAGTTGACCGATCCGACGCTTGTGTCGGACGAGCATGGTTGGTGAAACGCGGGAGGGGCTAGCCGCATGTTGCTGTCGAATCACTATCGTTTTCATGCCTGCTCATGACTGCCACACTTTCCGAGCGCCAACCACACGCCGTACTCGACCTCCCTTCGCGCAACTGGAAGGCCTTGAAGATCGAGCGACTGTTGGGACTTGCTGCTCGTCCGCAGCCCATTCGCCTGCTGGAAGTTGGTGCAGGCTCAGGCGGCATTGCCCATTATTTCGCCACGCACCCTGACCTGCATTGCGAAGTCACGGCCGTGGACGTGGTTGACAGCCGTCTGATCGCCCATGGTTATACGTACATGTTGGTGCGCGACGTAGACCTCCCATTTCCCGACGCATCGTTCGACGTCGTCATAACAAACCACGTCATTGAGCACGTGGGCGATGCCGCCGCGCAAGCCAAGCACCTCGCCGAGATCCATCGGGTACTGCGACCTGAAGGCATCGGCTATCTGGCGGTGCCGAATCGATGGATGCTGACCGAACCGCATTACCGGCTGAAATTTCTGAGCTGGTGGCCGCATGCTTGGCGCACGCCGTACCTGCGTCTGATGCGTAAGGGAACGAATTACGATTGCGAACCGTTGCAGATGCGTCAGTTGGAACACATGCTCGCGACTGCTCACTTCCGGTATCAAAATCTTTGCGTCGAGGCGTGGCGTGAGACTCTCGAGATCGAGCGCCAAAACTCAGTCGGGGCCCGCGTTTTGCGAATGACGCCTGACGCATTGCTGCGCCCACTCAGACACATCATTCCGACGTTGATCTATCGCGTCGAGCACGCAACGATATGAGCGCTGGGCGCGCTGTAGCCGTATGGTTCCCGACCGTGCGCACGGGCACCGGAACCGAAGTGTTTACGGAGCAGCTCGTCGCAGGGCTGATCAGTCGCGGTATTCGCGCTGAAGTCACCTGGCTACCTTTGCGAGCCGAGTACGCCCCGTGGACGGTTCGAAAGCATTCTCCGCCGCATTGGGCAAGCGTGGTACACGTCAACACTTGGCTTCATCCCCGCTTTCTTCCAGAACACTTGCCTGTCGTGGCTACGCTTCATCATTCCATGCACGACCCAGCGGTACGCCCATACAAAGGCGTGGTGCGAGCGGTCTACCATCGTTGCTGGTTTGTGCCAATTGAGCGCCGGGTGCTACGTCGTGCCGATCGGGTTGTCGCAGTCAGTCGTTTTGTTGCTGAAACGGCGAGGCGTACCCTGCTGGACGTACCAATCGACGTTATTTACAACGGGGTGGACGTAGAGCGCTTCAATCCCGGCAATCGCGCAGCCGCGTCAGACAAACCCTTTCGCCTGCTCTACGTGGGTGGTTGGAAGTCACTCAAAGGGGTGGACCTGCTTGCCCCCATCATGCGTGAGCTTGGCGAGGACTTTGTATTGCATTATACGGGGGAGGCAGCGGCAACGCGTGACTGCGCCGGGATGCCTGACAACATGCATGATCTCGGCAGGCTAAGTCGAGACGGTGTGATTACGGCCATGCAGCGCGCCGATGTTTTACTGTTCCCGTCACGCAGTGAGGGGTTCGGTATGGTCGCTAGCGAAGCTATGGCATGTGGCTTACCCGTGGTTGCCACCCGCGGTTCGTCGTTGGCGGAGGTGATCGAGGATGACGTTACGGGAATTCTGTGCCCGCCGGACGATGTGGTTGCGTTTGCTGCTTCGATACGGGCTCTTGCCGTCGATTCTGCGCGGACGATGGCGATGTCACATGCTGCCCGTAAAGTTTGCGGGGAGCGTTTTGACATCCGCCTGATGATCGATGCGTATCTCGATCTCTATCGTTCCATAGGTTCAGCGTAACCAACTTCTTGTCAGATGGATCGCCTGTTTGGCTAAGAACCGGGCGCTATCCATCCTTCCTGGGCGTAACATAATCGCTGATGCGGCGACGCTGGCTTCGTGAATATTGTTAATCGGCAAGGACTCAGTGATTATCGAATTTGCAGCGTTGAGTATCTTTCTTGCGGTAGCAAGTGACTGCAATTGATAGCGTTTTCTCTCGGCTGACCGTTTTACGTCCGCATAGTAGATGCCATGCATCTCTGCAAAAAGTTTACCCCACTCCATAATCGAGGAGCGATGCTTCCCCGAGGTCGCCATGATTATTCTAAGTTGCTGTTCTGCGGTCACCCCGGGTACGTGCTTGCCAAGCGCCTCCGATTGCAAGTACGCCTCGTAGACACAGGCTTGCAGAGAGCGGGGGTAGCTGCCGTCGGTGCAAAGTGGCATATCGGCGTGGAAGGGAATATTTCCTTCGCTGGAGAATTGCTTACGCGGTGTATCATTTCGCTGACTCGTGACCGAAAAATTCGAATGTCCGTTGCTGTGTTTTGAGGTGCCGCTGACGGCAAAGGGAGTGTCAACGTATACGTAGTGATTGATGCTTCTTGATATGGCAATCGCTGAATAAACATCTGGATTGGCAGACAGAAAATAGGATCCGGTGTTTTTCACGATCCCCCTAAGGACGGACATGTGGATAAACCCGCCGTTATAGATCATTGGTAACTGACTATACTTTGCGCGTCCATGCATGACTTTGGATAGCCATAGATCCGCTTTGCGTATTTCTATGCTGTTGCCCAATGGAACGATAAGCTGGCCGTGATCTTGCCCGTTCACGCCAGGCCAGTCGTACGTACAGAAGTTCGATCTGATGGCCTTCGCATTAGTCGCGCAAATGATGTCTGCTACGGATGAAATCGAACCAAGCAATAACCCATCATCATCGCCCATGAAGGTGACCCAGCCATCATCGACGTGCGACAAAGCAAATTCCCAATTGTGGGACATGCTCAAGCGCTTTTCAGTATTTAAGTAACGGACACGGCGATCGTTCGCTCGTTGCACTACGTTCGCCGTATCGTCGCTACTGTAATTATCGCTGACGATAATTTCCAGGTTTTCGTAATCTTGTGCGGTCGCTGTGCGCAATGATGACTCAAGCACATCGCAGCGCTCGCGTGTGGGAATGACGATGGTTATTTTCGGCTCAGTCATATGTTTGACCGGTATGTATTCAGGCGACGTAAGTAAACCAGCTTCGCGCCATTCCGCGAACTGCTTTAGAAGCCATGGCACTTGCGGTCAACACCATGAGACTGATGAAGCCAAATATCGCTATGCCCGTCATCGAGCGCGGTAGTGGAGACAGGAACAGCCGAAGGATCAATGTTGTCGATATGGCTGCAAGTATGGGTGGGATGATGTCCTTTAGATACCAGTGAACCATTTCCCCTCGCAACAGGCGGCGATGCATGATCGGTATTCCGATAACAACCGAGACAAGATTGGCGAGAAGCCATATGCTTGCCGCACCAGCCATTCCATAACGATGAACACCCCACAAGCTCAATGGAATTCCAGCCAGCAGGGACAGCGTATTAAGCGCTATAGCCAGGCGAGTCCAGCCGTTGGACAGTTGCAGTGCATAGGGAATATTCATAATTCCATTAAGCGCAGACCCTGCTACGAGAATCATGAGTGGGGGAGCAACCCTGTTTGCCAGATTTTCATTGCCAGTCCAAAGGAACAACATATCATGTGCGTACACGATCAATACCGACGCCACTGCAGCAATTACCACCGCGAGACACTGGCTGCTCAAATGATATAGATCGCGAAGCTCTTTGTAGTGGCCACGTGCGATCAAACGACTGAAGCGAGGATAGAGCGCGTTGAACATCGGCAACACCATGCGGCCCAACCCCGCAGCCACGCTCAACGCCAGCGTGTAGTAGCCAAGCTCCTCTAATGGACGCAGGGTCGCCATGCTCAGACGATCGAGCTGGCTTACCCCCATAGCCAAGACACCGATGACAAAAAGGCCGCCGGCAAAGCGGCTGCTGCTTCGGAGCTCGTGGCTAGCCCAGTGAGCACGATGATCGCTCGACGGCAGGGTGCCCCACACGGTCATGGCGGTGATAAGCGATTGGCAGATGCCGACTGCTGCATACCACCACAGAAATGCCTTGAGGGTTGGAGATACCCATAACAGCACAACCAGCACACCGGCACTGCGCAAAGTGGCGAATACCACGTTGATGAGGTTCAATGCCGGCTGTTTTTCCAGACCCGAGAGGCAGTTGGCATAGAACGAGCTGGGCCAGAGCAGGGCAATGGCAATGCCCATGATCATAATGGCGTGTCTCGCTTCGTCGCGCTTCATGGCGTGCAGATGCAACCAGTGATCGGCCATCGGACCGCTGCATAGCCAGATGACCAAGCCAACGAAGAGTGTCAATGACCAGATCACGACTTCCATCGTGCGCACCATGTCCCGTGCGCTGTTGGTCTCGGCGGCGTCATGTGCCCGCCTCGAAAGCTCGCGATTGGCTGCCCCCCCGATACCGAAATCGAACAGTTGCGATATGGACTGGAAGCTCAACATCAGGCCGACCAGCCCAAACGCCTCCATGCCTAGTATGCGTGTGTACAGGGGAAGAAACGCCACTCCCATGACGGCCATCCATACCTGCCCTGCGTAATTGGACAGGATGTTGGTACGCAGCGCAGCCATAAGTCAGGTTTAACGGCGACGCAGATAGCCGCCCGGCGCGACCGTGATGAGCAACTTGGCCTCCATGTCCTCGTCGATCTCGAAATCATCGTTGCGGGAAAGGAATTCGTGAACTGCGGTCTTCGGGTTGTTACCCACGTCCCAAGGGCGATGCGGATACCTCCCAGCTGGCAAGTCTTCGATCAGTGTGTCGAAGACGACGCAATAGCTGTTGTGCGTCACCAAGGGGGTATATGCATCAAGCTCCGCAAGTACATGTTCGTGCGTATGGTTCGAGTCTAGGATGACCAGCACTCGATCATACCCTTTGGCCGCATTGTGGACTTTTGAAATGACTTCGACAGCGATTGATGATCCTTGGATCATATTGATTCTATGCGCCATTGGGTGAGCTTCAATGGCGGTCCGGTTGTGGTCGCGAATGTCAATGTCAATACCGATCACTTGACGACATGTCTTCAGTGGATCAAGAACAGTCTTGGCCTCGATTGCTTCGCAATAGTCGAGAAGCGCCAGCATTGAAGCGCTGAGAATCAAAGAGCCACCATGAGCGATACCTGTTTCAATAATCAGATTAGGTCGTACTTTCCATATCAGCTCCTGCAGCGCGACCATATCCTGCGGGTACTGGATGATTGGCCGGCCGAGCCAGGAAAAATTATACGTATATCCGTCTTGGTTGGTCACAGCTGACCATTCACGCGAAAGCTGCCTGGCTTTGGTGTTACTACCCAAGGCTACAATATTGGCTGCCACTTGCGCCTTGAACGCCTCGATTGGATTCATTGATATGACCTCTCTAAATATTTAGTGCGGTAAAATAATGTTTTGTCCTTTACTCTTAATGAGTCACGCACGCATAGATGATATTGCAGTCTTCGGGATGTTCCTTTCCGATCTCATAGGATGCGCGGCAGAACTCCGCCTTCCAGTCTTTTTGTGGACCGCCCACTCGACCCCAGCCGAAATCACTGCCTGCCCACTGTCCGTTCTTTAGAAACCAATCCATTTGTGGGGTGGATAGAATTTTGTAAAAGACGCCGCCAGTGGCTGTAACCCGCAACCCGGCGCGCCGAATGTCTGCGCAAAGAGTCTGCAGCGTATAGGAGCGCCGGTGGCCGACAACTTGAATATCAAACGGCGACAATTCTTCGCATTCCGTGAGCGTGCCCATCAGCACTGCCAAGCGACGGTTGATGGCCCGAGCGTTCGGAACATGTACTAGCAAAACGCCGTCATCATTCATGAAGCTAGCGGCCTTTTGCAGCGCGGCAATAGGGTCCACAACGTGTTCGAGAATGTTGATCATAGTGACTGTATAAAAGCGCTCGCTGGTGTCGAACTCCTCTATCAGCTTCTCGTGGAAAGTTGCGTTCGGCAAGGTGGCTCGAGCCAGCTCAAGATGCTTGCCCGATGCATCCACTCCGACCACGCGACGGAACCGCGGAGCCAGCATGGCGGTTAGCGTGGCATCACCACAAGGCATGTCGAGCAGACTGTCGCCGCGTGAGTGTTCAAGGCAGGCCTGCGCTTGGTAGTAGCCCAAGATCGTATTGTAATCACAATAAACTTGAGAACGAGCCCAAGTGAATGTTTCCTGCAGACGCTTTTCATCTTGATTCATTGCATTTGTTCCTTCGAATGGCTTATTTCACAAGCAACGATGCAAGTCCTTCTGTAAATGATACTTTATGATTCCAGCCAAATAAGCTGCGGGCGCGACTGGTGTCCATGGCAATGCGTGCTGTGTCAGCATCGATATCAATACGCTCGATACGGCTTGTGCTGCCGGTCAGCAAAATCAACATACTTGCGATTGCGTGGGTCGATGTCAGTATGCCCGTCCCCGCGTTAATAGTTCCAGTGAAGTTTGTTCGTACTACGTCCGTGATCAAATTAACCAGATCATTGACATGAAGAAGGTCTAGCGCCGGGTCGCCATTACGATAATGGTGGGTCACGATGGTTTCATTACGCTGGGCTTTGTCGAGAAAATTGTAAATAAACTTCGGTCGATCGCCGCCGAGGCCATATATTGGGCCTGAGCGAACCAGTGCACAACGCAAGCCCAGGTGCTTGCAGGAATGCTCAATCAGAGTTTCGCAAAGGAATTTTGTTTCTCCGTAAGGGCCACGAGGCAAAGGAGGCAGCGATTCGTCGGCGAGCACGCTGCCGCGATAGCCAGAGTAGATTTCCCAGCCTGACAGATAAACAAGCGATATGTTTCGCGCAATACAGACATCTATAATATTTCGCAACATTGTGATCGACGAACCCATTGCGACGTTTGACGTCTGGACTCGCGGGCTGGCCAGGTGCACGATGGTTCGCGAGTCAGTCTCGCCCGCTATTACGTCGATCTGCGTACTGCCGCGTGATACATCCAGTTCGTGCCGTGACGGTGCGGTCACATGCATGTTACTGGCGAGCGTGGCAACAATTGCTTTGCCGAGGAAGCCGTTACCGCCCGTCACCATTACCGCGTGTCTTGCAGGTCGGGAAGACGGCGCGACATGAGTGCCGAGCGCAGCGCGCACTGCATGTAGTAGCTCTACCTTGATTTCCCCTACGTTCGTGGCTTGCTGTACACGACGGACAGCTGCCTCTAGGCTGATGTTTTCCACGACTGCCAAGATGCCGGCAGCTATTGCGTTGCTACGAGAAATGCCGTAATCGCAGCACACTACTGTTTTTTTGCCTTCACTCAGCAACTTCTGGCCGATTTTGATTTTTTCTTCTATGACGTGCGTGCGGTTGCCAGCCTTATCAACTAGATCCCGCACATCCACGATATGGATATCGGCATCTGAGTTCAACAATTCGATTGCGGGAGCTGTGCCCAGCAGCGGAGTAATCCAGCGTATCGTCATTTCAGCTGTTCATCCGCGACGTAACATTCGGTTAGACTGCGCAAATACCAGCCGGTCTTTAGTACGGGGCGAGTCGGTACTTGGCCAGTGCATAGGTGACGCACTAGTGTGTCGATTTCGTTAAAGCCAGCCAACGCGCGTAGATAGACTGACGCCGAGAAGCGTGGATTGATCTCAAACGGTAGTAATATACCGTCGCGCACACGCCCCTGTATGTTAATGGGGCCACGGCTGCCGATGCCTTGAGCAATCTTTTCAGCTTGAGCACAGAGTTCGGGGAATTCGCCAATGTACCCCTGCGAGTATCCACTTGAAACCACGCCACCACGGCCACGGTACGCTACTGAGAGCTTGGCGTCCAACGCGCGGCGCAAGGCGACGGAGCCGGCTATCCTGCCATCAGACAGCGACAACACGCCAATCGTAAATTCTCCCTCGGCGTCGTCTATGTACTCTTGTACAATCGGCATGTTATCGCTGCGACGTATGAACTCGGCGTAGATCATCGCTTCTGCCACGCTCACGGCAAAAAATACGGAGGCGCTTCCGCCGCTTCCGGCAGCGGGCTTGACGATACATGGTAAGCCGATTTGCTCTATATCCCTTTCACTGGTGATTGGAATAGTGCGAGGAATGCTAAAGCCGTACTTGGCCAGCCGTTCGAATGCATGTTGCTTGTTGGAGAAGGCGGTAATAATAGAGGCATCATTGGCTAATAGCTGGATACCCGCCTGCGATATCTGCGTTGACGCCGCTCCAAGTAACGACGTTGGCTGCTCGCCGCCCGGAATCAACCAGCTGGTATTTGTCTTGCGGCATGCGTCAATCACGTTCGATACATAGTCGGTACGTGCCACCCGAAACGTTTTGTCAAAGGCTGACTCGTACAAACCGTATGCCGTCGGGGACACATCACAACCATAGATACGGTATTTTCCGGCTAGACGTAGCGCCTTACCAATTTCAGTGCCAAGAGATGCCCCGCCGATGCCGGCGATCATGATGTGGAGAGGATTAGAATTGATCATTGCATTCTAGGGTAGTCAGGCAAACTCACGTATCAGGTTAGCTACGCGTTCGATCTCGTCCGAGGTGATGTTGTGGTAGCTCGGCAAGTTCACGGCTCGTTGATACAAGGTGTGGGCACGTGGTGTGTGAACACGACATTGAATACCTTCTATGTTCAAGTCGCTGATTGGCCAGAAGAATACGCGTCCATCGATCCGATCTTCTTTGAATGCCAACAACAGAGCGTCGCGATCGAACGTGAGATTGGAAAGAAAGACCACAGTGGGCATCCAATAGCCATTTTGAGTGGCGACATTCTCCGGGTTCATCGCAATACGATCGGAGACTGAAGCTAGCGCGTTTTGGTACATTGAAAAGATAGCTCGTTTGCCAGCGATTAGCTCGTCGATCCGCTCCATCTGGGCACATCCAATCGCTGCTTGTACATTTGACATCTTGTACTTGAAACCGACGCGCTCCGGCCAGAATTGGCGGGACTCACCGCGGGCACGACCATGATTTGACAGCGTCAAGACACGCTCGTAGAGCGCATCGTCGTCGGTGACGAAGACGCCACCTTCTCCAGTGGTAATGGTCTTGGTGCCGTGGAATGAAAATGCACCGAATACTCCCATCGAGCCGGCACGTCTGCCATGCCAGATGGAGCCAATGGCTTCAGCAGCATCTTCGATGAGGTACAGCCCGTGCTTTTGCGCTATGGCGGAGAGCGTGTCCATGTCGCAAAGGTTGCCGTAGAGATGAACGGCCAGGATTGCCTTGGTACGGGGCGTGATAGCAGCTTCCACGGCGGCCGGATCAAGGCACCAAGTATCAGGAAGCACGTCGACTAGTATCGGCTTAGCGCCGAGGTGAACGATAGGGGCCGCTGAGGCTATCCAGTTGATGTCACCCAGGATGACTTCGTCATCAGGCCCGATGCCGAGTGCGGCCATGCCCATGTGCAGTGCGCCGGTCCCGCTTGAGGTCGCGATGGCATGCTGAACACCGAGGTGTTCCCTGAAAAGTCGTTCGAAGCGATCGATGTATTCGTAGCAGTGTTCGCCCCAGCCGTTTGCTGCGGCATCCGTGGCGTAATGGATTTCCAAGTCCGTGATCGATGGCTTGGTGTAGTAGATGCGGCTTTTCTCAGTTTCTATGCTCATGACACGACCAATTGTGGGATCGCCGTAACGAACTTGCCGCCCCATTCTCGAACATAGGCGAGCTGCTGGGTGATTTCCTCGCGCAGATTCCATGGCAGGATCACCACGAAGTCCGGGCGGCTTTCGCGGATGTACGTTTCGTCGACTACCGGGATGCGCGAGCCGGGCAGATGGCGACCCTGCTTGTGCGGCGATGCGTCCACCACATAGCCGAGCAGGTCGGGGCGTACGCCGGCGTAGTTGAGCAAGGTGTTGCCCTTGGCGGCTGCGCCGTAGCCGACGACTTGTTTGCCGTTACGCTTGCAGTCGAGCAGGAAGGCGAGAAAGGCGTTCTTGATGCCGTCAGCCAAGGGTTGGAAGCCGTGGTAGTAATCCATGGCGAGCATGCCGGCCATGGATTCCCGGTCCAGCAATGCTGCGATGGCGGGCGTCTCGCCGCGAGCGGTATCGGCATGGCACGCCCACAGACGCAGCGATCCGCCATGCGTGGGCAGTTCCTCCACATCCCAGATCCGCAGACCGTGGCTGGCGAAGATCCGTTGCGCCGTATGGAACGAGAAGTAGGAAAAGTGCTCGTGGTAGACGGTATCGAACTGCCGCTGGGCGACCAGTTGGAGCAGGTGCGGAAATTCGATCGTGATGACGCCTTGAGGGGCCAGTATTGCCGCAAGGCCGGCCACGAAATCGTTGAGGTCGGGCACGTGTGCCAGCACGTTGTTGGCAACGACCAAGTCGACCTTTCGCCGAGTTGCTGCGAAGTCTTGCGCGAAATGGTTGCCGAAGAATCGCTCCACGGTTTCGATGCCGCGCCTGCGCGCTGCAGCGGCCGTGCCGGCAGTCGGCTCTATGCCGATGCACGGGATGCCGCGTGCCTTGACGTATTGCAGCAAGTAACCGTCGTTGGAGGCGATTTCCATCACCAGGCTGTCCGAGCCAAGTTTCAGCCGTTCCGTGACGTCAGCCACGTACTGTTCGGCATGTGCCAACCAGGTACGCGAGTAGGAGGAGAAGTAGACGTAGTCGCTGGAAAACAGCACATCGTGCTTCTGCACTTCGTCCACTTGCACGAGGTGACAATCGCTGCAGGTGTAAAGTCGCAACGGGAAATACAGCTCCGGAGCACCCATGTCCGCAGGATCCAGAAAGGCATTGGAAGGCGGCGCGCTGCCGAGATCCAGAAACACGTCGTGCAAAAGGGTGTGGCAATACCGGCATTTCATGGGCACATCCCGGCGAACGATTCATCGATGAACGCGTAACTGCGATCCCGTTCGGAAATCGTCGCCACGGCATTCGGCCACGCAATTGCCAGGCGTGGGTCGTCGTGGCGCAGGCCGGCCTCGCACGCTGGTGTCCATGGCGCAGTATGCATGTAGAGCAGGTGGACCTCGTCGGTCAGCGTCTGGAAACCATGGGCAAAGCCCTCGGGGATGAACACGGCCCGATCGTTGTCTTCGGCAAGTTCCAGTGCATGCCAGCGCAGGAGCGTGGGTGAGCCCATGCGCAAGTCTACCGCCACGTCGTACACGCGTCCGCGCAGGCAGCGGATCAGCTTGGCTTCGGCCGCGGGTGGCGTCTGGTAGTGCAACCCACGAACAGTGCCAAGTCCATGGGTCTCGGAGAGATTGATCTGGGTGAAATGCAGGCCACGCCGGATGGGAGCAAGTTCCTGTTCGCAGAACAAGCGTGTGAAGCGCCCGCGTGTATCGCCGACCGGTGCAGTGCGGATCTCATACAGGCCGGCAAGCGGTGTGGGGCGCAGCTTCATGCCGTCCACTCAAGGCCCAGTCGCCGGGCATCATCAATGTAGGCAGCAAGATCGCCTGTACTGCCTACCTGACCGGATTCGTGAAAGCCTCGATACCAGTCGGCGGTTCTGGTCAGCGCCGTGTCGATGCTCCATACAGGGCGCCAGGCGAGCTCCCGCACTGCCTTGTCGCAGTTCAGGCGCAGGATGGCAGCTTCATGTGGTTGTGCGGTTTGGTCGAGCTCGATCTGCAAGGCGCGCCAGTGTGTCCCGAGTTTCGCAGTGAGTTGCTGTACGTTGATTTCGCCCGACGCACCGGGGCCGAAGTTCCATGCGCCGGCGAAATCCGCACTACTCCAAAGTTGTTGCCCGAGGCGCAGGTAGCCCGAAAGAGGCTCCAGCACATGCTGCCAGGGGCGTATTGCCGAGGGACTGCGGATCCGCAGCGATTGGTTCAAAGCAGCTGCGCGCACGAGATCCGGTACCAGGCGATCTTCGGCCCAGTCGCCGCCGCCGATCACATTGCCGGCCCGCGCGGTGGCGATGCGCACCATTGAATCCGTAGCGTTGAAGTAACTCTTGCGATAGCAGTCCGATACCAGTTCTGCGCAGGCCTTGGAGCTGCTGTACGGGTCGTGGCCGCCCACGGGGTCGGTTTCGTGGTAACCCTCAGGGCGTGTGTGCTCGGCATAGATCTTGTCCGTGGTCGCGTTGACCAACACGCGTATTGACGGGCAGGTGCGGATCGCCTCGAACAGGTTGACCAGGCCCATGACGTTGGTGGCGAACGTGCCCACAGGATCGCGGTAACTGCGGCGTACCAGTGGCTGCGCGGCGAGGTGGAAAACGATCTCGGGGCGATGGGTGTCGAGGATCCTGCAGACGGCCTGCGCATCGCGCAAATCCACTCGATGGTCGGCGATGTCATCACCCAGCCCCAGCAGCGACCAGTGCGAAGGCTGCGTATCCGGGTCAAGCGCAAGGCCGGTGACTTGTGCCCCAAGGGCGCGCAACCACAGTGCCAGCCAGGAGCCCTTGAAGCCGGTGTGCCCGGTCACCAGCACGCGCCGGCCGGCATAGACGTCGCCGAACAGGTTCAAGGCCATACTTTCCATGGCGCGTTGCCAGATTGCCAAAGCTCCTCGAGCCTGGTTTTGTCGCGCAAGGTATCCATCGGCTGCCAGAAGCCGCGATGCGTGTAGGCCGAGAGTTGCCCGTCGTGTGCCAGGCGCTCAAGCGGCTGGCGCTCCCAGATCGTTGCATCGCCCTCTATGTAGCCGAGTGCGGTGGGTTCGAGGATGAAGAATCCGCCGTTGATCCACGTGCCATCGCCGGCCGGCTTTTCCTCAAAGCGCGTGATGCGATGATCCTCGATATCGATGGCGCCGAAACGCCCGGGTGGTTGCGCGGCGCACATCGTCGCCAGGGTTCCCTTTTCGCGATGGAAGGCAAGTTCCGCGCCGATGTCTATGTCGGCAAGGCCATCGCCATAGGTGAAGAAGAACGTGCCGTCATCCAGGTAGCTGGCGACGCGCTTGAGGCGGCCGCCGGTCTGCGTCTTCTCTCCCGTGTCGACCAAGGTGATGCGCCAGGGTTCGGCATGCTTGTGGTGCACTTCCAGCTTGTTCGTGGACAGGTCGAAGGTGACGTCGGACATGTGCAGGAAGTAGTTGGCGAAGTACTCCTTGATCATGTAGCCCTTGTAGCCCAGGCAGATGATGAAGTCGTTTATGCCGTGGTGCGAATAAATCTTCAGGATGTGCCAGAGCACCGGCATGCCGCCGATCTCTATCATCGGCTTGGGGCGCACCGTGGTCTCTTCGCTGATCCGCGTTCCGTAACCGCCGGCAAGAATGACTGCCTTCATTTGTGCTGAACCTTCGGGCGGCAATCCCGCAACGATGGAATTCTAGCGTGCTGCCACCCGCGGCATGCACTGGATGGGAGCCGGAACGTCATGGCGGCGCCGAGGTCGCAGGGTTGGGCGTGGCCGGCGTAGCCATCTGCAACTGCAGGCTCTGGAGGGGGGCATCGAGCCTCCCCCCGATGTTCAGGCGTTGCAATGCCTGGATCTGCGATTGAGCAGCTGCCGGGTTTTTCTCGGCGAGTTGCATGCGTACCAGCGTGATGCGGTAGGCCGGTTCGCTCGGTGCAGCTTGCACAGCCCCCTCGATCATCCGCAATCCAAGCGCGTGGTTGTTCAGCACGTTCCAGGCGTAATCGCCGTAGCTGGCCTGCAATCTGGCGCTGGGAGCAGGATGCTCCAGCGCGGCTTCGAACGCCTGCACCATGCGATCGGTGGGCAGCGGGCAGGCGCCGTCACGAGCGCACTGGGCTAGTGCAGCCAGCGAGCTTTCGTCCTGGACGCCGGGTTTTCTGGCTTCGAGCTTGGCTATCAGGCTGATCCACCATTCGTTCTTGAGTGGCAGGCCCATGCGCGCGTTCATGAAGATCAGCGCCTGCTGCGGCAGGATCGAGGATTCGGGAAAGCCGGCGGCCCGCTCCAGCGGCGCATACGCCAGTCGGGTGTACGGCGACGTGGGATCGTAGTGTGAGTACACGATGTAGGTGCGGCCCAATTCGTATTGCGCACGCGGCGAATCGGGTGCGCGTGTCGCCAGTTCCTGAGCCAGTCGTAACGGGTCGCCCCAGGCGTAGGCAGTCGTCGCGGTAAGTCCGATCCACCACAGCAGCAGACAAGCCAGCAGCGTACGCCGTAGGAACAGCCATCCGGTTGGGGATGCGGCTGGCGATGCGCCACGTGGAAGGCTGGATGCCAGCCACGGAATCACTGCCAACAGCAGCCCGAAGCTGGCGAAGTAATTGCGATGCTCGTAGATCAGCTCCAGCGGAAGGATGGTGCCGGTCAGCAACTGGCAACCCAGGAAGAGGGCGATGCCCAGCGAGGTCAGGGGGTATTGTTTGCGCAGACGGACCACGCAGGTCACCAGACCCGTCAGCACCAGCAAACTGGCCAGCGTCGTCCACGGTTTGAGCACACCCGTCGAGACGTGAAACTGGTCGTGATAGAACGATAATGCATGCGGAGTGGGCAGCAGTGCCCATGCGATGTAGTCGCAGACGATGCGGGCCTCGCTGAGTAGACGCTGGCCCAGGGTGAAGTCGCGCGTGGCCCAATTGGAGGGGTTTAGTGCGATCGGCAACTGCCACGCCAACCCGAGGACTCCCGGTAAGACCAGCACCACTGAGTACAGGACATGGAGCCGGCGATCGCCGGCCCCCGTAGGGGTCCGAAACCGGAACACCACCCACTCGACCAGGAACGCATAGAGCGGAAGCATCACTGCGGTTTCCTTCGCCAACAGGCCGATGGCTGTGGGTACGGTCAGGCTTGCAGTGCAGAGGCTGAGGCCGCCCCATCCCGACCTGCGTCCCGGATTGAGCCCGAGGCGGGTACCGTCGACAGGGGCGGGCGATGTCGTGGTCCCGACTTCCCCTTCTGGGTCGCGCGGAGAGGTCGAGGGAGGACAAAGCATGCGCCGACGTCCTGCCACGTAACCGATCAGGCCCAGCAGTACGAACAGGTTTGCCAGGCTTTCCTCGCGTTGCACCACGTAGAGCACGGCGGTGAGGTTGATCGGCAGCAGCATCCAGCCTGCGGCGATCAGCATGGCGAGCCTGTCTTCGCGGTTGTTCCTCGTTCCTCGAGTGTCGCCGGGGGAGGAGGGCTGAGGGGAGAGCGACCGCAAAATCCCTCGCGCCAGCGCGAATACCAGCAGGCCATTCAGCAGGTGGATGATGAGGTTCGCAAGCTTCCAGCCGAATGGGTCCAGCCCTCCAGTCAAGTAGTTCGCGGCAAAGCTCAGAGAGGCGAGTGGCCGCTTGAATTCGCTGGCGGGCGAGGAAAGCGCTGCGCGTACCAGTGCGGGCACGCTGGCCTCCCGTGGCTGCACCCCCGGGTTGTCCACGATGTTGGGGTAATCGTCGAACAGCCAACTGCCGGAAAGCCCCGGCCAGTACGCCGCGATGGTGACGAACAGGGCGGTCAGCAGCAACCAGCCGGCGCGATATCGGATAGTCATCGCGCAGGGCCGCCGCGAGCAACGAAGCGCATGAATCGTGTACCCATATGGCGCAAAGGTGCCACCATCTTAACGATTTCCGCGGATTGCCAACCGCATGCCGGAGCATGCTGATCAGCGAGCCGGGTCAGTGGGCCGGCATGGTTTCTTGGTGCGGCTGCCTCGCCTTGGTCTGCAGTACAAGCAGCGCCGGGTCGTTGTGCAGGTCCGGTCGCAGCTCCATCGCCTTGTCGATCACGGCCACGGCCTCACGTAGACGTTGCTGCTCGACGAGATAGTCCGCCAGTCGGGTTGCGTATTGGCGAACGTCCGGAACGAGTACCAGCGTCTGTTGCCATTGGTCGATCGCCAACGGCGCATCGTGCAATACGGCACCAGCCAGTTCGGCGTATTCGGCGTGCAGGCTTGCGCGCTTGGGAGTACGCGAGAGGGCAATGGCATAGGCCTCGGCGAGCTGGTGGGCGTCGATGCCGACGTTGCCGCCCGTGCGCTCGGTCATCAGCTTGTTCAGCGCCAGATAGGTGTCAGGGATCAGCGGACGCGTGCGCAGCTTGCGCTTGAAGCTGTCCCAGTAGAGCTGGGTAGACAGGCCATGATTATTTGCCGCCTCCAGCAGCAAGGCTTCCTCGGCCAGCGGCGAATCCGTGGACAGCTTGGTGGCGCGTTCCAGTTGCTGGATGCTCAGCGAGTACAGCGGCGAGTCGGGGTTGCCGCCCGACATCGCCATGTAGCTGCGCGCCAGATCCTGGGCGGCACGGGCCGAGCCCGGATTGTAGTCCACCAAGGTCGTGGCCAGCAGCAGCTTGCTGCCCCAGGTGGCCGCGCGCAGCGCGGTGAGCACTCCAAGGTTCAGGATCAGCACGCAAGCCACCAGAATGAATACGCGCGAGCGGCTGCGCTGGGTGATCCACTGGACAAGATCGGCCAGTGCCAGCACCACGCCGAACAGGGCCGGATAATTGCGGTGCTCGAACACCAGCTCCAACGCGATGGGCGCGCTGGTCAGTGCGTTCGCCATGAAGAACCACGCGATGCCGAGCGCCAGCAGCGGGCGCCGCTTGCGTATGGCTACGGCCACGCCGATCAGCACCAACAGGAACAGGCCGCCGTACAAGGTGGTGGCGGGATGCAGCCAACCGGTGGAGGCCGGAAAGTTGTCGTAGTAGAAAACCAGGTGGCTGGGTAGCGGCAGCACGCTCCAGTACAGGTACAGGGGCAGTACGCGCAACTGGGTCAGCTCGCGCTGCCAGGCAGTGAAGTCGCGTCCAGCATAGGCGGCCGCCGTGGCGTAGTGTGGCAAGAGATAGAACAGGAACGCGGTAGCGGCACAGAGACAGCCCACGGTGTAAAACACCTTCCAGGCGCGGCTCAGCGCGGGCTTGCCGGCAGCAAAGTGCAGCAGGGTCAATTCGATCAGCAGCGCATAGCCCAGCACAAGCACGACGGTTTCCTTGGCGCCGTAGCCGACTACCACCAGGACGCCGCACAGCAGCAGCCACGGCCAGCCGCGTCGTCCGGCTAGTTGCAATTGGCGCGCGCGCCAGTACGTCAGCAGGGCCAGTAGCACGAAGCTGAAGCCCATCAGCTCCATGCGCTGCACCACGTACATCACCGCCGATACCTGCAGCGGATGGATGGCCCATGCGAGGGCGATGCCCAGGGCCCATCCGCCCAAGCTACGCCAGTGTGCTTTATCGTCGTCGCCGGCAGGCGCAGGCCAGCCGGCGGCCAGCAGCCGTCGCGCCAGCAACAGCACCAGCACGGTATTGAACAGGTGGATCAGCAGGTTGGTGAACTTGAAACCCCAGATGCCATTGCCCAGTGCGTAGTTCAACGCATAGCTCAGCATCGCCAGCGGACGCTGGATATTGATGTGCGACCACGTCCATACCCGATGCCATTCCGCCCAATGCCAGCCCGAGACGTGGATGGCGGGGTTCTCGGCGAAGATTGGATAGTCGTCGAAGATGTAGCCGCCGGGAAGGGCGGGCCAGAAGGCAGCCGTTATCAGCAGCAGTGCGCTGAAGACGAATAGGGTGCGATATGGAGCCTGCCTCGGCGCGTGTGACATCGATGGGTCGCCACCTAGGTTGTGTTCTCAAATAACAAGGGCCGCGCGAAGGCGGCCCTTGTCAACACGAGTGTTGCGAATTACTGGCAGCTGAGAGGGGCGTACTTCTGGGGATTCGTGATGGTGGTGGAGCAGGTCCAGCTGCCGCTGGCAGAACGAGTCCAGACAACGTTACCGACAAGGTTTGTATTGGCGTGGTTGCCGAACGTGGCAGTGATAGTGGATTGCGCGCCAGCAGCGCCAATCACTGAGACGGGGATGCCCGGGGCAGCAATGAGATCCGAGGACGTGGCAGTCGAGACGCAGGCGCCTGTGGCTTGCCCGTTGTTGATGCAGTCTTCCACGGTGACCTTCTGGTCGCCGGCCTCACCCATCACGCGGGTGAACTGCGACTTGATCACATAGGTCTGGTACTGCGGGATGGCGATGGCCGCCAAGATGGCGATGATCGCGACCACGATCATCAGTTCGATCAGGGTAAAGCCCTTCTGCATGCTCTTCATGGTGGTTCCTCTTGGATGGATTGGTCTTCGATGCCCCTGAGCCCCGGCCCCATCCCCCTGATGGAACCGCCCCTGCCGTGCGTCGTCGGGAACGACCAGGAAGCTCGTTGCGACAGGTTGCAGGTTGCATGCCACGTCGCCGACTGAACGCATCCTCTGTGCGAACAGTCGACTGGATTGTGCTGAGCTTCGCAATGCGCGCGCAAGCGGTAGTGTTGTGCGGGATCGCCGTATTGAGGTGTGCGTCGCCAAGCAGTCATGTCGACTGACATTGCGGGGCAGGGAGTGACGTTATTCGTCACACCTTGCCGGGTTGACTCACCCTGGAACGCAACTGCGCGGCATATAGTTGGGTGGAAGGTCGGATACGCAGCTCCAATCGCCGCTGCTGTTGCGAACGAGATCGACATGTTTGTTCTGGATCGCGGCCGACCCTTTGAGCGTGCAACGGATCCGGCTGTCGCCGCTGGCGGGCGCAGTGGCCGTTATGGTGCAGTTCGGCGTATCGCCAGGCAGGCCAAGATTGTCCGCATTGGCGTAGCTGCTGCCGCTGATCACACCCTGGTTCACCAGGGTCTCGTAGGCGGTGCGACCGGGCGTGATCTCGCTGAGGGCCGCGGTAGCTTGGGCGCGCGCGACGTAGGTCTGGTAAAGCGGTGCAGCGATGGAGGCGAGTATGGCAATGATCGCCACTACGATCATCAGTTCGATCAGCGTGAAGCCGCTGACGGTGCGTGTGCCTGACATGGTCATTCCCCCTGGAATTCTTCAGACCATACGCAGGTTTCGTACCAAGACGGGGCTCCTCGGCCTATCAGGGGTGACAATGGCGGGCAAGCTTGCGGCCGCTCGCCTTGCCTGTGAAGTGCGTCACTGATTTGCCCGGGACAGCGGCTTGCTTGCTTCGCCCCACCGATCTGCTTACCTTGCCCGTCTGCCAATCACCCTGGGGAAAGACCATGAAGCAAGCCCTGACCGCAGCGTTGCTGCTGGCGCTCGCGACCGCGCCGGCGCTGGCGGCGGACACTGATACGGTGGCGCCCATCGATACCGCGATCACGCTGGACCACGCGCCGCATCCGTTCAACGTGCGCGACCTGGTGATGATGCAGCGGGTGAGCGATCCGCAGCTTTCGCCGGATGGGCGCTACGCGGCGTTCGGGGTGCGCAGCACGGACTATGCGGCGAACAAGGGCGTCAACGCGATCGAGGTGCTGGACCTGTCGCACGACGGCAAGCCGGTGACGGTGGTGGCGAAGGGGGCGTCCTCGCCGCGCTGGGCGCCGGATGGCAAGAGCCTTTACTACGTGGCGTCCGCGGGCGGCACGGCGCAGCTGTGGCGGCTGGATTTCACGGCAGGCAAGGACGGCCTGGGTCTGGCTGCGGCCAAGGCACCGGTGCAGGTAAGCCATGGCGTGCTGGACGTGCAGGCCTGGAAGCTGTCGCCGGATGGCCGCAGCGTGCTGCTTTCCTACGCGGTGTTCACCGATTGCGGCACGCTGGCCTGCACCAAGCAGAAGCAGGACACGCGCGCGTCGGACAAGGCCACCGGCACGCTGTACAAGAAGCTTTTCGTGCGGCACTGGGACACCTGGTCCGACGGCACGCGCAACCAGCTGTACCTGGGCCGCTTCGATGCGAACGGGCAGCTCCCGGCCGAGCCCGTGCTGCTGAGCCGCGGCATCGACGGCGACGTGCCCAGCAAGCCGTTCGGCGACGACAGCGAGTTCGCGTTCTCGCCCGACGGCAAGACCGTGTATTTCGACGTGCGCATCGCCGGCCGCAGCGAGCCGTGGTCGACGAACTTCGACATCTACAAGGTGCCGACCGACGGTTCCGCCGCGCCGGTGAACCTCACGGCCGACAACAAGGCGTGGGATGCCTGGCCGGTGCCTTCGCCGGACGGCAAGACGCTGTACTACCTCGCGATGAAGGTGCCGGGTTTCGAGGCGGACCGCTTCGGCATCATGGCGCTGGACCTTGCCACCGGCGCGACGCGCGAACTCGACCCGCAATGGGATCGCTCGCCCGGTGGCATGGACATTTCCGCCGACGGCAAGACGCTTTACGTCACCGCCGACGACCAGGGCCAGCATCCGCTGTTTGCGGTGGACACGGCCAGCGGCAAGGTCGGCGAGCTGGTGGGCAACGGCTCGGTGGACGGCTATTCGCTGGCCGGTTCGCGGCTGCTGCTGGCGCGCAGCGACCTCAAGCGCCCGTCCGACCTGTATGTCGCGAATGCCGAAGGCAAGGGCCTGAAGCAGGTCACCCACTACAACGCCGCGTTGCTGAAGAACACCCACGAGGGCGACTTCGAGTTCTTCACCTTCAAGGGCTGGAACAACGAACCCGTGCAGGGCTACGTGGTGAAGCCGGCCGGCTACCAGGCCGGCAAGAAGTATCCGGTCGCCTTCATCATCCACGGCGGTCCGCAGGGCGCGATGACCAACGGCTGGAGCTACCGCTGGAATCCGCAGACCTACGCAGGGCAGGGCTTTGCGGTGGTGACGATCAACTTCCACGGCTCCACCGGCTACGGCCAGAAGTTCACCGATTCCATTTCGGGCGACTGGGGCGGCAAGCCGCTGGAGGACCTCAAGCTCGGCTGGCAGGCCGCGCTGGACAAGTACGGCTTCCTCGACGGCAACCGGGCGTGTGCGCTGGGCGCCAGCTACGGCGGCTTCATGACCTACTGGATCGCCGGCGTGTGGAACCAGCCGTGGAAGTGCCTGATCGACCACGACGGCGTGTTCGATGCACGCATGATGTATTACGCCACCGAGGAGCTGTGGTTCGAGGAACACGAGAACGGCGGCACGCAGTACGAGGTGCCGGCCAACTACGAGAAGTTCAACCCCATCGACCACGTCAAGGACTGGCGCGTGCCGATGCTGGTGATCCACTCGGACCTCGACTACCGCATCCCGCTCAGCCAGGGCCTGGGTGCGTTCACCGCGCTGCAGCGCCGCGGCATCCCCAGCGAATTCCTCACCTTCCCGGACGAGAACCACTGGGTGCTGAAGCCGCACAACAGCGTGCTGTGGCATGACACGGTGAACGCGTGGCTGAAGCAGTGGACGGCGGAGCCGGGGACTGGGAAGTAGGCGGGGCGACCGACCCCTCCCCAACCCTCCCCTGCAAGCAGGGGAGGGAGTTGATGCGCGGCGTGGGCTTGTTTCCGTGCCGCTGCGTGGAGTTGCTGCGGATTTTCTTCGCTCGATGCCCGCGCGGGAGCACTGGTTCGTTTCCTCTTAAGCCTGCATGGGTTTTCTCCTCCCCCTGCTTGCAGGGGGAGGTCGGGAGGGGGTAGAGCTT
>NZ_NJIC01000013.1:28687-54709 GCF_013620825.1 Rhodanobacter sp. PCA2
GTGTCGGATCGCTCCACTCAGCGCCTGCAGAGCTTTTCTCCTCCCCCTGCTTGCAGGGGGAGGTCGGGAGGGGGTAAAGCTCATCTCCCGTCATTGGCAAGGACTGCCCACGCAACGCAAGTGGGAGCGTGCCCGTCGGTTGCGTAATGCGGCTACCGGCACTGTGAACGCTTGGCTGAGACAGTGGACGGGGAGGCGGGGCGCGGAGTAGTCACCAGAGCGACCCCACCCCAACCCTCCCCTGCAAGCAGGGGAGGGAGTTGATGCGCGGTGTGGGCTTGTTTCCGTGCCGCTGCGTGGAGTCGGCATACCACTGCCTGGAATTGCGTCGGATGTTCTTTTCTGCCTGCGGCGCAGGAGTGTCGAATCGCTCCACTCGGCGCCTGCAGAGCTTTTCTCCTCCCCCTGCTTGCAGGGGGAGGTCGGGAGGGGGTAAAGCTTCTCTCCCGTCATTGGCAAGGACTGCCCATGCAGCGCAAGTGGGAGCGAGCCCGTCGGCTGCGCAATGCGGCCACCGACGCCGAGCGGCATCTGTGGCGCCATCTGCGCTGTCGGCAAATCGTCGGATGCAAGTTTCGCCGCCAGTATCCGTTGGCCGGTTACATCGTCGATTTCGTCTGCATGCCGGCCCGGCTCGTGCTGGAGCTGGACGGTGGGCAGCACCTGGATGCGATGGCACGGGACGCTGATCGCACGCGGGCGATCGAGGCGCTTGGCTATCGGGTGTTGCGCTTCTGGAACGACGACGTGTTGCTGCGGACGGATGCAGTATTGGAGGAGGTGTGGAGGTGGGTGGAGTTGCGGGTTGGTGAAAGTTCGACCCCACCCCGGCCCTCCCCTGCAGGCAGGGGAGGGGGTTGATCGCGTGTGGTTGGCGATTGCGTTCCTGCGTGCGGAAGGGCGTGCTTCTTCCGCGCCGGTCTGCTGAGAGCGGAAAGGCGTGCTTCTTCCGCACCGGTCTGCTGAGAGCGGAAGGGCACGTATCTTCTGCGCCGGTCTGCTGAGAGGGGACGAAGCGGTGTCTACAACCACTTTGCCCGCTTGAGTCCCACGTAGATGCCGCCGACCACGCACAGCACCAGCACGATCATCAGGGGGTAACCCCAGGATTCGTGCAGCTCGGGCATGTTGGCGAAGTTCATGCCGTACCAGCTGATGAGCAGGGTGGGCGCGGCGAGCATGGCGGCCCAGCCGGCGAGTTTCTTCATCACTTCGTTCTGGCCGAAGGTGACCAGCGACAGGTTCACGCTGATCGCCGCGTTGAGCATCTCGCGCATCGCGTTGATCGCGTCGTTGACGCGCGTGGCGTGGTCGTGCACGTCGCGGAAGTAGGCGCGCAGTTCGTCGGGAATCAGCAGCGGATGCAGGCGCACCAACTGGCTGATCACGTCCTGCAGCGGCGATACGGCGAGGCGCAAGGTCATCAGGTCGCGCTGCATGTCGTACAGGCGGCGCACGGTGTCGCGGTTGAAGCTGTCGGCGAAGATGTCCTGTTCCAGCTCCTGCAGTTCCTCGCGGAAGTCGCGCACGATGGGCAGCAGGTTGTCCACGATGAAGTCCAGCACGCTGTACAGGCCGTAGCTCGGCCCCAGCGCCAGCAGTTCGGGCGAGTGCTCGCAGCTGCGTCGGGCCGGCGCATAGGACAGCGAGGCGCCGTGGCGCACGGTGACCAGGTAGCGTTCGCCCAGGAAGATGTGCGTTTCGCCGAACGCGATGTGGCCGCCGTCCAGTTGCGCGGTCTGCACCACCATGAACAGCGAGTTGCCGTACGACTCGATCTTGGTGCGCTGGTGGGCGGCGCCCTGCGCGTCCTCGATGGCGAGATCGTGCAGGTCGAACTCCTCCTGCAGCTTCAGCAGCAGCGCGGTGTCCGGCTCGTGCAGGCCGACCCAGACGAAGGTGTCCGGCTCCTTGAGCACGTCGCTGATCGCGTCGATGCTCACGTCGCCGATACGCTGGCCGTCGTTGCGGTAGGCGACGCAGTTGACCACCATGCGGCCGTCGGTCGGAGCGTCTGTATGGGTGGCGGGCGTCAACATGGCTGCATGATGCCGCGTGCGCCATGGGGCGGCAATGGCGGTCTTCTGCACTTTGCCGTCACGCGAGTGCAAGAATTTTTCGGCGGCCGCGAACACCGTTCGCGCCGCGGCTGGTCTCAGCCCGCCGGGGCCGCACGCCGCAGGCTCCACGCGATCGCCAGCCAGACCGGCAGGGCGAACAGGATCCACGGCTGGTTCTGTTGCACCGTGCCGGGCAGCAGGTGCAGCAGCACGGCGACCAGGGCGGCGGCGAGTTGCAGGATCAGCATGGTGTTCGCGAAGCGCGAGGGGGCGAGGCCGCGGCGCGCGCGCCACACGGCGCGCAGCAGCAGGAACGCGAGCGGACTGAACAGCAGCAGGTTTGCGTTGTGCCAGGCGGAGTGGTGGCTGGTGAGCGTCCACAGCGCCAGCAGCAGCAGGCCGACCAGGCCGGCGACGACGAGGTAGAGCGTGGCAAGCAGGGCGTGGACCAGCCGCGCGCGGCGCGCGGTGATGGCGAGCAGGGCGGCGAACACCAGCCCGGTCGCGCCCAGCGGCAGGCGCAGGTCCGGCGCCTGCGCAGGCGGCACGGACAGCCGGTTGGGCGACAGCAACCGTTCGTCCTGCACCAGCGGCTGCGTGCCGCCGTGGCCGTCGGCCACGTGGATGCCGCGCAGGTGGTTCTGCAGTTCCTGGGGCAGGAAGCTTTCGCTCCACGCGTTCATCGGCTGGTCGGCATAGGGACCGAGGCCGAGGTCCAGCACCAGCATCAGCCAGGGCTGTGCGCTCATCAGGCGGTCGGTCTGCTGGCGGTAGCTCATGCCGCCGGTCTGCGCGGACAGGCGCGCCTTCAGGATGCCGCCCAGCGCCTTGTCCAGCGCGTCGCGCACGCGCGTGGTGCAGTTGTCCGCGTAGTAGTCGTAGTTGTAGCCGGCATTCTCGGGGCGCAGGTTCCAGAACAGGAAGTCGCGCAGCGCGGCGGCCTGTTCGGGCGTGAGCGCCAGGCGCTGGCGGGTGACCGAGCGGCCGACCTGGGCGTAGTAGCCCTCTTCGTCGACCGCGGACTCGGCGTCCATCAGGTAATGCATGCGGCCGCGCGCGAAGTTGAGGAAGAAGTTCTTCTCGTTGAAGTCGAACACGCCGTAGTTGAAGTTCACCGCCTCGCCGCTGACGGTGTCGCGCAGCTCGATCGCGTCGTGGCCGAAGCGCTCCCAGTAGACCTCGCCCGGGCCGTAGGTGACCAGCGAGACTTCGAGGTTCGCGCCGGGGGCGTTGGCGACGCTGGCCTGCGCCGGGGCGGTGGCCAGCAGGAGCAGGGCGAGGAGGGAAAGCAGTTTGGCGAGGGGGCGCATGGTCTTTGGGCTTTGCCCCTCCCCCTGCTGGCAGGGGGAGGTTGGGAGGGGGGCTTGTGGCGAGCCTGTCTACCCCACCCCGACCCTCCCCTGCAAGCAGGGGAGGGGGAAAGTGCGGGTTCCCTGCATGCAGGAGGGGGAAAGTTCTGGTTCCCTGCAAGCAGGGGAGGGGGAAGTGCGGGTTCCCTGCAAGCAGGAGAGGGGGAAGTTCTGGTTCTCTGCAAGCAGGGGAGGGAGAGGTTCTGGTTTCCCGCAGGCAGCGGAGGGTGAAGCGCTGGTTCCCTGCAGGCGGCCGGAACGGTGGCTCAGGCGTCGTTGGCGCGGCGGGTGACGCGGAACTGCTGCACGCGGCGGTCGTCCGCTTCGGTGACGTGGAACAGGAATTCGCCGGCGACGGCTTCCTCGCCCGCTTCGGGCAGGTGGCCGAATTCAGCGGTGATCAGGCCGCCGATGGTGTCGAATTCCTCGTCGGAGAACGTGGCGCCCACGTCCTCGTTGAAGTCCTCGATCGGCGTGAGCGCGCTGACCAGCCACGAGCCGTCGGCCTGCGCATGGATCAGCGCGGGCTCTTCCTCGTCGTCGTGCTCGTCGTCGATCTCGCCGACGATCTGCTCCAGCACGTCCTCGATCGTGATCAGGCCGGCCACGCCGCCGTACTCGTCCACCACCAGCGCCATGTGGTTGCGGCTGCGGCGGAACTCGGCCAGCAGCACGTTGAGGCGCATGGACTCGGGGATCAGCACCGCGGGGCGCAGGATCGCGTGGATGTCGAAGTCGCTGCCGTTGCCGAAGAACTTCAGCAAGTCCTTCGCCAGCAGCACGCCGAGGATCTCGTCCTTGTCCTCGCCGTGCACGGGGAAGCGCGAGTGGCCGGATTCCACCACCGCGGCAAGGATGTCCGCCAGCGGCGCGTCGGCGGCGATCATCACGATCTGCACGCGCGGGATCATCACGTCGTCCACGCTCAGCTCGGTGACCTTGAGGGCACCTTCCAGCATGGGCAGGGTGTCGGCGCCGAGCAGGCCGTTGACCTGGGCGGTGCGCAGCTCGTCGATCAGTTCCGCGCGGTTGCGTGGCTCGCCGGAAAACAGATGGCCCAGTCGATCCCACCAGGTGCGATGGGCCGGGCCGCTGGTACTGCCGGGGTCGTCGTTCATTACTCGAAGTGCAACTGCCCGTGGCTGGGCGGAAAGCCGAGTCTAGCGGAAAATCCGTGACAATTCAGGGCACAAGCCCTTGCGGCCGAGATACGCCCGGTCCGGGGATGGCCCGGTTGATCGGCTGCTTGCTCGTCATTCCTGCGAAGGCAGGACAAGCGCAAAGCGCGCAGAACGCCCGCAGGGCGGCCCCGAAGGGGGAGCGCAGCGAGTCATCCAGTGCCCTTGTTTTCAGTGGCTTGCCGGCACAGGATGACCGGTTTCGCTGTTGTGAAGCGCCTCCAGCCTTCGCTGGGGTGATGAGCAAAATCAGACCATCCCTACGCGTAGGGATCGGCGATGTCCAGGCCGGCGAGGATGCGCGTCTCCAGCGCCTCCATCGCCTCGGCTTCAGCTTCCACCACGTGATCGTGGCCGAGCAGGTGCAGCGTGCCGTGCACGGTGAGGTGGGCCCAGTGGTCGCGCGCGCGCTTGCCCTGCTCGGCGGCCTCGCGGGCCACCACCGGAGCGCAGATCACCATGTCGCCGATCAGCGGGAGCCGCAGCCCCGGCGGCAGTTCCGCCTCGAACGAGAGCACGTTGGTGGCGTAGTCCTTGCCGCGGTAGTCGCGGTTGAGCGCACGGCCCTCGTCGACGCCGACGATGCGGATGGAAAGCTCCGCCGGCCGCCGCCGCCTCGCGCCGCGCAGCGCAGCCTCGACCCAGCGGCGGAAGCTCGCGGGCGCCGGGACGCCCACGCGCGGTACGGCGTAGCCCAAGTGGACCAGGGCGGGATTCGGAAGGGCGGCGCGCGGCATGGCGGTGGTCCGTGGTGGCGGAAGAGGTCAGGAGGCCGTTCCTGGCTTGTTCCGCACCCCGTTGCCCGAATCTCCGTTCGCGGCTTCCTCGAACGCCTCGTAGGCGCGCACGATCTTCGCCACCAGCGGATGGCGCACCACGTCGCGCGAGGTGAAGAAGGTGAAGCTGATGCCGTCCACGCCGCGCAGCACTTCCACCGCGTGGCGCAGGCCGGAGCGCACGTTGCGCGGCAGGTCGACCTGGCTGACGTCGCCGGTGATCACCGCCACCGAGCCGAAGCCGATGCGGGTGAGGAACATCTTCATCTGCTCGACGGTGGTGTTCTGCGCCTCGTCGAGGATCACGTAGGAATCGTTCAAGGTGCGGCCGCGCATGTAGGCCAGCGGCGCGATCTCGATCACGTTGCGCTCGATCAGCTTGGCGACCTTCTCGAAGCCGAGCATCTCGTACAGCGCGTCGTACAGCGGGCGCAGGTAGGGGTCGACCTTCTGCGTGAGGTCGCCGGGCAGGAAGCCCAGCTTCTCGCCGGCCTCGACCGCGGGGCGCACCAGCAGCAGGCGCTGCACGCGGTTCGCCTCCAGCGCCTCCACCGCGCTGGCCACGGCGAGATAGGTCTTGCCGGTGCCGGCCGGACCCACGCCGAAGTTGATGTCGTGGCGCGAGATGGCGTGCAGGTAGCGCGCCTGGTTGGGGCCGCGGCCCTTGATCACGCCGCGCTTCACCTTGATCAGCACTTCCTGCGCGCCTTCGCCCGCGTCGGCGGCCAGCGCATCCACGCCGGACTCGGCCAGGTGCAGGTTGATCTTCGCGCCGTTGAGGGTTTCGTTCTCGGTGACGGCGTAGAGCGCGCGCAGCACTTTTTCCGCGCTGCGCGCGGCGGCTTCCTCGCCGATCGCCTTGAACAGGTTGCCGCGATGGTCGATCTCCACGCCGAGGCGCAGTTCGATCTGGCGCAGGTGTTCGTCGAACGGCCCGCACAGGGTGGCAAGCCGGGCGTTGTCTTCGGGATCGAGGGCGAAATCGCGTTCGTTGAGGCCTGGGGTCATGGATTCGTTGAAGGACTTGGGGAATGAATCCTTCTCCCTCCGGGAGAAGGTGCCGACAGGCGGATGAGGGTGCAGGCGGAGCGTATTGCCGGAAACTTGCCGCCAGTCCGAACCCTCACCCCAACCCCTCTCCCGGAGGGAGGGGGGCTTTGTTTCTCAGGCGGCTTCTTCAGCCAGCGCATGCACGCGGCCGCGCAGCGAGTTCGTCATGGCGTCGGTGACCAGCACGTCGACGAAGCGTCCGATCATGCGCGCGTCGCCGGGGAAGTTCACGTAGCGCATGTTCTCGGTGCGGCCGGCGAGTTCGTGCGGGTTCTTGGTGCTGGGCTTTTCGACCAGCACGCGCTGCACGGTGCCGACCATCGCCTCGTTGATGCGCTTCGCGTTGGCGTTGATCGCGGCCTGCAGCTGTTCCAGCCGCTGGTGCTTGACGGCCATCGGCGTCTCGTCGGCGAGGCTGGCGGCGGGTGTGCCGGGGCGGGCGGAGAAGATGAAGCTGAAGCTCTGGTCGAAGCCCACGTCGTCGATCAGCTTCATGGTCTTGCCGAAATCCTCGTCGGTTTCGCCGGGGAAGCCCACGATGAAATCGGAGCTGATGCAGATGTCCGGGCGCACGGCGCGCAGCTTGCGGATCTTCTGCTTGAACTCCAGCGCGGTGTAGCCGCGCTTCATCGCGGCGAGGATGCGGTCGGAGCCGGCCTGCACCGGCAGGTGCAGGAAGTTCGCGAGCTTGGGCACGCTGGCGTAGGCCTCGACCAGCGAGTCGGAGAATTCCAGCGGGTGCGACGTGGTGAAGCGGATGCGGCCGATGCCCTCGATCTGCGCGATGGCGTGGATCAGCACGGCAAGGTCCGCAATGCCGCCGTCGTGCATGGGGCCGCGGTAGGCGTTGACGTTCTGGCCGAGCAGGTTCACCTCGCGCACGCCCTGTTCGGCGAGCTGCGCCACTTCCACCAGCACGTCGTCGAACGGACGGCTGATCTCGGTGCCGCGGGTGTAGGGCACCACGCAGTAGCTGCAGTACTTGGAGCAGCCTTCCATGATCGAGACGAAGGCGGTGGGGCCCTCGGCGCGCGGCTCGGGCAGCTTGTCGAACTTCTCGATCTCGGGGAAGGAGATGTCCACCTGCGGCTGGTGGGTGGCGCGGTTGGCCTCGATCAGCTCGGGCAGGCGGTGCAGGGTCTGCGGGCCGAACACCAGGTCCACGAACGGCGCACGCTTGATGATGGCCTCGCCCTCTTGCGAAGCCACGCAGCCGCCCACGCCGATCAGCACCGGCTTGCCGCCCTGCTTGAACTCCTTCCAGCGGCCGAGCTGGCTGAACACCTTTTCCTGCGCCTTCTCGCGGATCGAGCAGGTGTTGATCAGGATCACGTCCGCCTCGGACTCGTCCCGGGTCAGCTCCAGGCCGTGCGAAGCCTTGAGCACGTCGGCCATCTTGGCCGAGTCGTACTCGTTCATCTGGCAGCCGTGGGTCTTGATGAAAAGCTTGCCGCTCATGGTGCTGGTTACCGTGGTTGCGCGGGGCGCGGCATGGATGGCGCCGAACCGCGCATTTTACGCTGGCCGGCCGCCGGCTGCCAGCAAGCGGGCCTGCCGGATCAGGCACTTGGAAGGCGTCCGGGGTGGTCGCAGCGCACGAAACGGCACCTCGGCCCTTGGCGCCGCCGCGTCGCGGCGGCACACTCCCGCCATGTCCGACGCCGTACGCCACAGGGGGAGTGCCGGCCGGCTGCGTGCGCGCTCCCCGTCATTCGCCACGATCCCGCGCGGGATCGCGCTGGCCGGCGTGCTGCTGGCCGGCCTGCTGTGGTGGCCGGCGGCGCGGGCGGGCGAGCTGTATCGCTGCACCGGCGCCACCGGCGAGACGGTGTTCACCGGCAGCACGGCGGGCTACCAGGCCTGCCACAAGCTGGGCAGCTACGGCGCGCCCGCGCGGCGCGCAGCCAAGGCCTCGCTGCAGCAGGTGCGCGGTGCGGTGGTGGGTACCCGGCCGGGTGCCGAAGCCGCCTCGCTGGCAGCGGTGCAGGGCGGCGTGCTGAGCACCGCGAAGCCGCCCCCGGCAGCCGATGCGCCGCCGCCGGCCTCGGCGGTGCCGACCGGGGTGCGCGGGCGCTGGACCTACCAGCAGTCGAGCGGCAAGGCGGTCGCGCTGCCGGACCTGCCCGCGGCCGCGGCGCCGGGCGACCGCGTGCTGCGCGGCGCGGTGTACCGCATCGTGCGCGCCGACGGCAGCGTGGAGTACACCAACATCCGGCCGGCCGGGCGCAACGCGCCGGCGGCGACGATGCTGTTCAGCTACATCGCCACCTGCTTCGCCTGCAACCTGCACTCGCCCGTCCGCTGGGGCAGCGTGCCGCTCAACCTCACCGCCTACGCCGAGGCGATACGCACGGCCAGCATGGAGTACGGCGTGGACGAGGCGTTCCTGCGCGCGATCATCCACGCCGAAAGCGCGTTCAATCCGCGCGCGCTGTCGCTGAAGGGCGCGCAGGGGCTGATGCAGCTGATGCCGGGCACCGCGAACGACATGGGCGTGCTGGACGCGTTCGACATCGGCCAGAACATCCGCGGCGGCGCGCGTTACCTCGGCGTGCTGCTGCGCGATTTCGGCGGCAACGAGCGCCTCGCCGCGGCGGCCTACAACGCCGGCCCGGGCGCAGTGCAGCGCTACAACGGCGTGCCGCCGTATGCGGAAACCCAGGTCTACGTGCAGCGCGTGGACACCTTGCGCAAGCGCTACGAGGCGGCGCTGCGTCCGCCGCTGGCGGCGGCCGGGCCGGGCTGAGTCACTGCGGCTCGTTGCCGGTCGAGGCTTCCACGCTCATCGGCGGGCGTTCGGTCAGCGTGGCCTTGGTATGGAACGGGCTGCCGTTGCGCAGGCCGGAGAGTTCCACCGTGGTGCCGGGCTTGATCGCCGACTCGCGCCGGCGCAGGTCGGCCGGGTCGCGGATGTTGTCGTCGCCGATGCGCAGCAGGATGTCGCGCGGCTGGATGCCGGCGAGCGCGGCCGGGCTGCCGGGATACACGTCGGCGACCTGGGCGCCGCGCGCCGCCGCGGGCAGGCCGCTGTCGGCGGCCACCGGCACGAAGGTGTAGTCCGCGCCCAGCCAGCCGCGCACCACGTGGCCGGTGGCGACGATCTGGTCCAGCACCTTCTTGGCCGTGCCCACCGGGATCGCGAAGCCTATGCCCTCGGCGTTCGCGGCCTTGCCGATCAGCGCGGTGTTGATGCCCACCAGCTTGCCGTCCGCGTTGACCAGCGCGCCGCCGGAGTTGCCGAGGTTGATCGCCGCGTCGGTCTGGATGAAGTCCTCCGCGCTGGAGCTGTTCAACTGGCGGCCCACCGCGCTGACGATGCCCATGGTCACCGTCTGGTTGAGGCCCAGCGGATTGCCGATCGCCAGCACCACGTCGCCGGGGCGCGGCTTGTCTTCGGCGATCCGTATCAACGGCAGGTTGCCGGCGTCGATCTTCAGCACGGCCAGGTCGGTCTCCTCGTCCGAGCCGACCACCTTGGCGCTGGCCACGCGGCCGTCGTACAGCAGCACCTGGATGTCGGTGGCGTGCGAGATCACGTGGTAGTTCGTGAGTACGTAGCCCTGTGCACTGACGATCACGCCCGAGCCCAGCGTCTGCTCGCGGCGCGCGTAGGTGGTGAGCGTGCCGCCCAGCAGCTGCTGCAGGACGGGGTTGTCGTACATCTTGATCGCCGGTTCGTTGACGATCTTGTCGGCGTAGATGTTCACCACGGACGGCGCCGCCTCGGCGACCGCGTCGGCGTACGAGGTCGGCGCGGAAGGCGCCGGCGCTCCCGCCGCCGGCGCGGTGGGCAGGCCCAGCCGGGCGCGCAGGCGCTCGCCGCTGCCGGGCCAGAACAGGCCGATCACGAACGCAGCCGCGAGGCCGACGACGACACAGCGGGCGAGAAAGGCGAGCGTGCCGGCGGCATGTTTCATTTCGAGCTGCAATCCGTGACGGGCGGGCGGACGGTAGGGTAGGCTGGTGGAGGCAGGGGAGCGTCGATACGTCGCGGTGCTTTTATTGTACGGTGCGGGGGCTGACGCTAGACTAACGCGATTTTTAGGGGTTCCGAATCCTTGCCGGGGCAAGAGCCCTTCCTGACGCAGCAAGTACACCAAGTACCGGAGAGCCTGATGGCGAACGAAGTCGTCGATCATGGCCGCCGCCGGTTTCTCACGACGGCCACCGCGGTGGTCGGTGGCGTGGGAATCGTTTCGGCGGCCGTGCCCTTCATCAAGTCGTGGGAACCCAGCGCGCGCGCCAAGGCCGCCGGAGCTCCGGTCACCCAGTCACTCAAGAAGATCGAGCCGGGCCAGCAGCTGATCGTGGGCTGGCGCAGCCTTCCCGTGTTCATCGTCAACCGGACGCCGGCGCAGCTGGCGACGCTGCCGAAGCAGGACTCGCGCCTGGTCGATCCCAAGTCCGACGGCACCTCCGCCGGCCAGCAGCCGAAGTACGCGCAGAACGAGGCGCGCTCGATCAAGCCCGAGTGGCTGGTGATGGTCGGCATCTGCACCCACCTGGGCTGCGTGCCGGCCTACGCGGGCGAGATCAAGCCCGAGCCGTTCGACCCGAACTGGCAGGGCGGCTACTACTGCCCCTGCCACCACTCGCGCTACGACATGGCCGGACGCGTGTACCAGGGCGTGCCCGCGCCGAAGAACATGGAAATCCCGCCGTACCACTTCATCGACGACACGACGGTGCAGATCGGCGTGGGTCCGGAGGGAGCAGCGTAATGGCCAACGTATTCGCAAGCATCGGCGACTGGGTCACCGAGCGGGCACCGGGCCTGGCGCCCATGTACCGCAAGCACATGTCGGAGTACTACGCGCCGAAGAACTTCAACCTCTGGTACTACTTCGGTTCGCTGGCGATGCTGGTGCTGGTCAACCAGATCGTCACCGGCATCTTCCTCACGATGAACTACAACCCGAGCGCGGCCGGCGCGTTCGACTCGGTGCAGTACATCATGCGCGACGTGGAGTGGGGCTGGCTGATCCGCTACATGCACTCCACCGGCGCATCGCTGTTCTTCGTGGTGGTGTTCCTGCATATGTTCCGCGGCATGATGTACGGCTCGTACAAGAAGCCGCGCGAGCTGGTGTGGCTGCTCGGCATGCTGATCTTCCTGGTGCTGATGGCCGAGGCGTTCATGGGCTACGTGCTGCCGTGGGGCAACATGTCGTTCTGGGGCGCGAAGGTGATCGTGTCGCTGTTCGGCACCATCCCGGTGATCGGCAACCAGCTGGTCGAGTGGATCATGGGCGACTTCCTGCCCGCCGACGCCACGCTCAACCGCTTCTTCGCGCTGCACGTGATCGCGCTGCCCATCGTGCTGCTGCTGCTGGTGGTGCTGCACCTGGCCGCGCTGCACGAGGTGGGCTCGAACAACCCCGACGGCGTCGACGTCAAGCACGGCCCCAAGGGCAACCGCTGGAACCCGGCGGCGCCCACCGACGGCATCCCCTTCCACCCGTACTACACGGTGAAGGACCTGTTCGGCGTGGGCGTCTTCCTGATCGTCGCGGCGTTCATCATCTTCTTCGCGCCCAGCTTCGGCGGCTGGTTCCTCGAGCACGACAACTCGATCGCGGCGAACAACCTGCTCACCCCGGCGGAGATCAAGCCGGTGTGGTACTTCACCCCGTTCTACGCGATCGTGCGCATGATCCCGTCGTTCGCCGGCACCGCCGTGTGGGGCGTGCTGGCGATGTTCGGCGCGATCGTGGTGCTGTTCCTGCTGCCCTGGTTCGACCGCGGGCAGGTCAAGTCGGTGCGCTACCGCGGCACCGGCTTCAAGGTGGCGCTGGCGCTGTTCGTGATCGCGTTCCTCAGCCTGGGCGCGGTGGGCGCCGGCCTCGTCGCCGAGGCGATCCCGGCCTGGTTCGGCAACGTCGACGTGACCGCCTGGGAGAACGCGTTCGGCCGCACGATGACGCTGATCTACTTCGGCTTCTTCGCGTTCCTGTGGGCCTATACACATTTCGGCTGGGAGAAGACCAAGCCGGTTCCGGATCGGGTGACGATGCATGACTAAGCCGACGCTCTTGATGAAACGGATCCTTCCCGCGGTTGCGCTGACCCTGGGCCTGCTCGTCGCCGGCCAGCCGGCGGCGCAGGCGGCGGAAGGCGGTGCGGCGCTGATGGCGTCGGGCTCCGGCGTGGGCGACCAGGCCTCGCTGCAGCGCGGAGCCAAGCTGTACTTCAACTACTGCGTGGGCTGCCACTCGCTGAAGTACATGCGCTACTCGCGCATCGCCGACGACCTCGGGCTCACCGAGCAGCAGGTGATGCAGAACCTCAACTTCACCGGCGCGAAGTTCGACGATCCCGTGATCTCGCACATGCCGGCGGAAGACGCGACCAAGTGGTTCGGCAAGGAACCGCCGGACCTGTCGCTGGAAGTGGGCGCGAAGACCGCCGACTGGGTCTACACCTACCTCAACACGTTCTACCTGGACCCGAAGAGCCCGATCGGCTGGAACAACACCACGCTGCAGAACGCGTCGATGCCGTTCCCGCTGTGGGAGCTGCAAGGCCAGCAGACCGCGGTGAAGAAGCCCGGCAGCGACGCGGTGGAGAAGCTGGAGCTGAGCCATCCGGGCAAGCTGACCCCGGCGCAGTACCAGCAGGCCACGCGTGACCTGGTGAACTTCCTGGAGTACGTTTCGGAGCCGGCGGCCCTGCAGCGGCACAACTACGGCATCTGGGTGCTGTTGTTCCTGGCGCTGTTCACGCTGCTGGCCTACCTGCTCAAGAAGGAATACTGGAAGGACGTCCACTGATTCAGGGGCTACACCCGTAGGGTGCGGTGGTCCGGGAGTCGGCCGACTTCCGGACCGCCGCATTCGTGCCACCGCAACAGGGAATACCGCGCATGGTTCCAAGCGCCCGCTCGCGTACCGCACTCACCCTCTACACCACGGCCGACGACGTCCAGAGCCACCGCGCCCGCCTGGTGCTTGCCGCCAAGGGCGTCGCCTACGAACGCGTGCTGGTGGAGCCGGGCAAACCGCCGGAGGACCTGCTCGACCTCAACCCCTACGGCAGCACGCCCACGCTGGTCGACCGCGACCTCACCCTGTATGACGCCAGCGTGGTGTGCGAGTACCTCGACGAGCGCTATCCGCACCCGCCGCTGATGCCGATCGATCCGCTTTCCCGCGCGCGCCTGCGCGTGGCGGCGGTGCGCATCGAGAAGGACTGGCTCACCGAGGTGGACGTCATCCGCGCCGGCGGCCGCACCGCCGATCCGGCGCGCAAGCGCCTGCGCGCCCACCTGCTGGCCGCGCTGCCGCTGTTCAAGGCCGCCCGGTTCTTCCTCAACCCCGAGATGAGCCTCGCCGACTGCCTGGTGGCGCCGGTGGTGTGGCGGCTGCCGTGGCTGGGCGTGGACCTGGGCCGCGAGGGCAAGCCCATCCTCGACTATGGCGAACGGCTCTTCCACAGTCAGGGTTTTTCGCGCAGCATGACCGAGCAGGAAAAGGCCATGCGACCCTGATGAACGAAGTAACCCATCCGATGACTTCCAACCGCCCCTATCTGCTGCGGGCGGTCTACGACTGGATCAGCGACAACGGGCTCACCCCGTACCTGCTGATCGACGCCACCGGCGAAGGCGTGCGCGTACCGCCGCAGGTGGTCAAGAACGGCCAGGTGGTGCTGAACATCGCGATGCGCGCGGTGGCGAACCTGGAACTGGGCAACGACTGGATCGGCTTCTCGGCGCGCTTCTCCGGCGTCAGCCACGCGCTGCGCATCCCGGTCGGCTCGGTGCTGGCGCTGTACGCCCAGGAGAACGGGCAGGGCATGATGTTCCCGGCTGACGAGGAAGGCGGCGACACGCCGCCGCCCGCATCGGCGCCCGACGAGCCCGGCTCCGGCCAGAACGGCGGTTCCCAGGAAAAGCCCAAGCGCGGCGCGCCGCACCTGCGGGTGATCAAGTAGGCAGCGGCCCCGCCGGCGCTGCGCGCCGGCTCAGTGCAAGGTGTCGCCGCCGGAACGCTGGCGCGGGCGCAACGGGACCACGTTGCTGGCGCGCGACGCTTCGTCCGGCTGCGCGGCGACCTCGTCTTGGGCAGGGGGCGCGTGCCGCGGTTCCGGCGCCGCCATCGCGGCGGCTTCGGGCGGCATCAGCACCACCGTGGGCAGCCGCAGTTCGCTCATGCCGTCCCCCAGCATCCACAGCGAGCCCTGTTCGCGGTCGGCGCCGTCGATGCTCACCTCGAAACCGTAGCAGCGCTCCAGCCGCCGCCGCCCGGCCACGCGGCGCAAACGCAGCGCGCGCAGGCCCACGGTCTCGTCCAGCAGTTGCAGGCCGTGGCGCTCGCACTGCTGCCGCGCCATGGCGGCCGCGCGCTCGCGCGCCGCGCTCAGCTTCAGCCACAGCCCGATCACGGCGACCAGCGCCAGCAGTACCAGGAGGTCGTTGACGTTGCCCATGCGTGCAAGTGTGTGGGCGGCCGGCGCGCCGCGCAAGGCGGCGCCGGAAGGGCTCAGCCCAGTTGCAGGCGCAGCGACAGGTCGACCGCGTGCACGTGCTTGGTCAGCGCGCCCACCGAGATGTAGTCGACGCCGGTGCGGGCGTACTCGCCGATGGTGGTGAGGTCCACGTTGCCGGACACTTCCAGCGGCACGCGCCCGGCGGTGAGCTGCACCGCCTCGCGCATCAGCGGCACGCTGAAGTTGTCCAGCATGATGCGGTCCACGCCGGCGGCGAGCGCCTGCTGCAGCTCGTCCAGGTTTTCCACTTCCACTTCCAGCAGCAGCGTCGGATGCAGGCGTCGCGCCGCGGCCGCCGCCGGCGCGATGCCGCCGGCGGCGATGATGTGGTTTTCCTTCACCAGGATCGCGTCGTACAGGCCGATGCGGTGGTTGTGGCCGCCGCCGCAGCGCACGGCGTATTTCTGCGCCAGGCGCAGGCCTGGCACGGTCTTGCGGGTGTCGAGCACGCGCGCCCGGGTGCCGGCCACCGCGGCCACGTAGGTGGCGGTGACGGTGGCGGTGCCGGACAGCAGTTGCAGGAAGTTCAGTGCCGAGCGCTCGGCGCTCACCAGCGAGCGGGCATGGCCGGACAGGCGGCATATCACGGTGCCTGGCGCCACGCGGGCGCCGTCGCCCACCGCCCAATCGATGCGCACGGCCGGGTCCAGGCGCCGGAAGCAGGCGTCGAACCATGGCGCCCCGGCGATCACCGCGTCGTCGCGGCAGGTGAGCGCGGCTTCGGCCACGGCGTCGGCCGGCAGCAGTTCGGCGGTGGCGTCGCCGTTGCCGAGATCCTCGGCAAAGGCCCGTGCCACGTCGGCGGCGATCAGTTCGGGTCCGGGCGGGTCGAACGGGAGGCGGGGGTTCATGCAGCAGGCGTGCCGGGTTGGGCCGGGCCGGGCTGGCGCAGGCGCGTGACGATGGCGCTCATCGCGCGATCGAACAGCGCGTTGGTGGCCAGCACCTGCGCATGGCCGCCGGCCAGCAGCACGGCCAGTTCCTGCGGGGCGTAGTCGGCCACCTTGAGGCCGCGCCGGTTGACGAACAGGTAGCGGCCGCTCATCGGGCTGATCCACGACAGCTTCGCGCGCACCATCGGTTCGTCGGGCAACTGGAATTCCAGCCAGACCCCGGGTTGCAGCGCCTCCACCTGGTGCCACTCGGGACTGTCGGTGGCGACCGGCACGCTCTCTCCGGGCAGTTCGTCGGGGTCCGCGGCATGCGGCTCGACGATGGGCTGGATGCTTTCCGGGATCGCGGCGGTGGCGCCGACGGCCGGTGCGGCGCCGCGCGCCGGTTCGCCCAGCAACTGGCCGTACCAGTCGCGCAACTGTGCCAGCAGGCGCTCGATGTCCTGCGGCTGGAACGCGACGTTGGCCAGGCCCAGGCGCAGCGCGCGCTCGATGCCGGGGAGCAGCTGCCGCAGTTGCTGGCGGGCGAGCGGATCCTGCGGCGGCTGCGTGCTGGCGATGAAATCGTCCACGAAAGCCAGCCCGTCGCGGAACTCGGCCGAGTCCTCGCCCTGGCGCAGCAGCACCAGCACCAGGTGGTTGGCCCAGGCGCGCGCCAGCACCTCGTGCACCAGCGCCGGCAGCTTGCGGCCGCCGATGCGGTCGACGATCTCGCGGGCGGCGCGGCGCCGTGCCTGTTCCAGTTTCTCGCGGCCGCGCGTGGACTCGGCCACGCGCTGCTCGGCCAGTTCGGAGCGGCGCCGGTTCAGTTCGTGGAACTGCTGCAGGTCCAGCAGCAGGCGCTCGAAGATGCCCAGGTCGTCGTCGAACTCGTGCAGCAGCTGGTCGACGATGGCCTTGACCTTGTCGTGCAGGCGGCCGTCGCGATCCGACTCCGGCGACCAGCCCTTGGCCTGTTCGGCCAGCGCGTCCAGCAGGCGGCGCGCCGGGTGCTGGCGGTGCGCGAACATCTTGCGGTCGAGGATCGCCGCCTTGAGGTAGGGGATCTGCAGCCGCGCCAGCATCACCTGCATTTCGGCCGGCAGGGTCTGGTCCTCGAGGATGAACTCGAACAGCATGCCGACCAGGTCGATGGTGTCTTCGTCGATGTGGGTGACGTGGCTGGGGCGGCTGCCGCGCAAGGCGCCGAGCTGGCCCAGCAACTGCTCCTTGAGCTGGGCCACCACTTCCCGTTCGAGGCGGCCGTCGCCGGCCGGCATGCTGGGCGCCGGCATCGCGCCGGCGGCCAGTTGGGTCTGCAGCACGCTGAGCGCGCCCAGCAGCTCGTTGGTGGAGGGCGGCGGACCGCCGGCATCGCCGGGCCGGACGTGCGCGACGGGGCTGCCGCGCCGTGCCACGAACAGGCCGTGCAGGGTCTGCAGCAGTTCGGCCGTGGCGGGGTCGCCGGTTTCGTCCGGCCCCGCCGCCGCGCTGTCGGTTTGCGGCGACGGCTGCGGGCGGGAGTCGCCGCGCGGCATCGCCGTGCGCAGCTGCGGCAGCACCCCGGCGCGGGCCAGTTCGGCATTCGCCTCGGCGTACAGGTCTTCAAGCGTGGACAGCACGTAGCGGTCGAACAGCTTGTAGATGAGCAGCTTGACGCGCATGTCCGCGCTCAGCTCCTTCAGCGCCTGGCGGAACGCCTGGGTCAGCGCGGCCGGGGCGATCGGGTTGCCGGCGTCCTCGATCTTGCGGCCCGCGCAGATCACCGAGAGGCGCTGGTTGATCGCGAACAGGTCGTGCACGAGGCGGCTCTCGTGCTTGCTGTTCATGCTGGTGATCGCCAGCGACTCCTCCAGCTCGGAATCCCCCACCAGCGACAGCTCGGCCATGGGCGGCATCGGGGCGGCCGGCGCGGAGCGTCCGGCCAGCGCGCCCAGCTCGCGGTTCACGGTGGCGAGGAAGCTGCGCTCGATCGCCGGGCGGCGCTTGCGCACTTCGCGCATGCCGTCGAAGTAGTGCGTCTGGGTGGCGTTGTTCTCGGCCTTCTCGGCGAGGTCGAACAGCGCGTCGTCCACGTGCTCGAACAGGTTGCCCAGGCCTTGCTGCAGGCGCTTGCCGGCGATGCCGCGCACGGCATTGAGCAACTCGCCCACGCGCTCGCCCGTGGCGTCGGCGCGCGGCGCCAGCGGCACGATCTTGGGCGGTTCATAGGCTTCGTTCATGGCCACAGCGGAAGCTCGTCGTTGGCGCCAGGCGTCCTGCGGTTGGTTCGTCGATCCGTTGACGAGGGTTCGAAGCGTGGGAACACGTCAGGCCGCGGCCGGGAAATCGTCGAGCTGGGTGGTGCCTATGCCTTCCTCGGGCAGCATCACGGGGATGCCGTCGTCTACGCGGTAGATCAGCTTGCGGTCGATGGTGACCAGGCCTTCGTCCAGTCGCTCGCGCACCGGCGCTCCCGCCGTCGTCACCACTGCGCCGGCCGCGATCGCGCCGTTCAGCGCGTCCAGCTCGGCGCGGGCCAGCGGACGCACCGGCGTCTTGCTGACGGGGCAGCACAGGATGTCGAGCAGGCGCTTGTCCATGGCGGAAAATCGTTGTGGCACCGGAAAGCCCGTACAATAACCACTTTTGGACGGCCGGGCCATGACAGCAACGACGGAAACGCCGCGGGTGGGCGTGGTGATGGGGTCGCGTTCCGACTGGGAAACCATGGAACATGCCTCCGGGGTGCTGACCGAGCTGGGCGTGGCGCACGAGGTGCAGGTGGTGTCCGCCCACCGCACGCCGGACCTGCTGTTCCGTTATGCCGAACAGGCCGTGGGCCGCGGCATCCAGGTGATCGTCGCCGGCGCCGGCGGGGCTGCCCATCTGCCGGGCATGCTTGCCGCCAAGACCCGGTTGCCGGTGTTCGGCGTGCCGGTGCAGTCCAAGGCCTTGAACGGCATGGATTCGCTGCTCTCGATCGCGCAGATGCCGGCCGGCATCCCGGTGGGCACGCTGGCGATCGGCCGCGCCGGCGCGGTGAACGCGGGCCTGCTCGCCGCGGCGGTGCTGGCGTTGACCGACCCCCGCCTGGCCCAGTCGCTGGAGCAGTGGCGCGCCAGGCAGACCCAGGCCGTGCTGGACCAGCCGGACCCCCGCGCATGAGCGCATCGCGACAACCGGTGCTGGGCATCCTGGGCGGCGGCCAGCTGGCCCGCATGCTGGCGCTGGCGGCCGCTCCGCTGGGCGTGAACACGCTGGTGGTGGACAGCGCCGCCGACGCCTGCGCCGGCCAGGTGGCGCCGCTGGTCAGGGCCGACTGGACCGACTACGCCGCGCTGGAGGATTTCGCGCGCAAGGTCGACGTCGCCACCTTCGATTTCGAGAACGTGCCGGCCGAAACCGCGCAATGGCTGGCCGAGCGGGTGGCGGTGTTCCCGAACCCGCGCTCGCTCGCGATGGCGCAGGACCGCCTGGCCGAGAAGACCCTGTTCCGCGAATGCGGCCTGGCCACGCCCGCCTTCCTGGCGGTGGACGACCGCGCCGGCCTGGACCGCGCGCTGGCGGCGGTGGGCGCCCCGGCCATCCTCAAGACCCGGCGCCTGGGTTACGACGGCAAGGGCCAGTTCCGGCTGAAGACCGTGGCCGACGCCGATGCCGCCTGGGCCGAGCTGGGCGCGCAGGCGACAAAGCATGGCTTGATCCTGGAGGCCTTCGTGCCGTTCCAGCGCGAACTGTCGGTGCTGGCGGTGCGCAGCCGCGACGGCGATTTCCGCACCTGGCCGCTGACCCGCAACTGGCACGTGGATGGCGTGCTGAGCTTCAGCCTCGCTCCCGCTTCCGACATCGACGAGCTGCAGCCGCGCGCCACCGCGCTGGCGCGCACGCTGGCCGAGCGGCTGGACTACGTGGGCGTGTTCGCGCTGGAGCTGTTCGTGCAGGACGGCGAGCTGCTCGGCAACGAGATGGCGCCGCGCGTGCACAACTCCGGCCACTGGACCATCGAGGGCGCGCACACCAGCCAGTTCGAGAATCACGTGCGCGCCGTGCTGGGCCTGCCGCTGGGCGACACCGGCGCGCGCGGGATGTCCGGGATGTTCAACTGGATCGGCGAGCTGCCCGACCCCGCGCCGGTGCTGCGCGGCGTCGACGCGCACTGGCACGACTACGGCAAGCAGGCGCGGCCGGGCCGCAAGGTGGGGCATGCCACGGTGTGCGCCCCGGTTGCGGCGGTGCTGGCGCAGCGACTGGAGGGGATGGGGCGCGAGTTGGGGCGCGAGGCGCAGGTGGTTCCGGCAGTGGAAGTGCTGCGAGCTTGAGTTGCCTGTCGTTGCCCGGGGCATGAAAAAGCCGCGGATGTCCGCGGCTTTTTCTGTTTTTGGCGCTTGAGAAGCCAAGGCAGGAGCGTGCGTGCCTGATGGTCGAAAAAGGGGCTGCCGCCCCTTTTTCGACTCGCCTGATTCGCGGGGCGAATCAGGCTCCGCTGCGCGTGCGCCCGTCCGTGTGCGCGCAGGGTCAGGCGCGCTTGCGCGCTTAACCCTGCATCGCCTTGGCGACTTCGGCCAGGTAGTCTTCCTGCACCTTCTCGATGCCTTCGCCCACGGCCAGGCGCACCACGGCGACGACGTCGGCGCCTTCCTTCTTCAGCGCCTCGCCCACGGTGACGTTGGTGTCCAGCACGTAGGGCTGGCCGACCAGGGTGACCTCGGAGACGATCTTGTTGATCTTGCCCGAGACGATCTTCTCCAGGATGTCGGCCGGCTTGTTCTTTTCCTTGTCCGACATCGCGGCCAGCGCGATTTCCTTTTCCTTGGCGATGAAGTCGGCGGGGACGTCCTCGGCCTTCACGTAGGGCGGGTTCATCGCCGCCACGTGCATCGCGATGCCCTTGGCCAGCTCGTCCGAGCCGCCCTTGAGCGCCACGATCACGCCGATCTTGCCGCCGTGCGAGTAGGTGGCCAGCGGGCCGGCGTTCTCGACGCGCGCCGCGCGGCGCACTTCGATCTTTTCGCCGATGGTCGCGGTCTGCGCCTTGGCGGCTTCCTCGATGCTGGCGGCGCCGGGGAAGGCGGCGGCCTTCACGGCGTCGATGTCGCCGGCGCTGGCCTGCAGGGCGGCCTCGGCGACGGCGTTGGTGAACTCGATGAAGTTCGGCGCCTTGGCGACGAAGTCGGTCTCGCTGTTGACCTCGACCAGCACGGCCTTGCCGTTGGCCTGGGCGGCGGCGATGCGGCCTTCGGCGGCGATGCGGTCGGCCTTCTTCTCGGCCTTGACCATGCCGGTCTTGCGCAGCCATTCCATCGCGGCGTCGATGTCGCCGCTGTTCTCGACCAGCGCCTTCTTGCATTCCATCATGCCGGCGCCGGAACGCTCGCGCAGTTCCTTGACCAGTTGGGCGGAGATATTGCTCATCGGTATTCCTCGAATGCTCATGGCGTCGCGGCGGGTCGCGCCACGACGTCGGGATGGCTTGTCGTTGCGGCGGCGGTTGCCCGCCGCCGTATCGGCTTACTTGGCGTCGCGCGGGCCACGTGCGCCGTCGCGACCGCCGTCGCGGCGCGGCGCGCCGGCACCCTTGCGGGGGGCGGCATCGCGGTCGCGACGCGGAGCGGCCTGCTTGCGCTCGCTGCGCTCGGCCTTGGCGACCGGGTTGCCTTCCTCGTCCAGTTCGACGAACTCGTTGGCGTCGCCCTGGGCGGCGGCCGGCGCGGCGGCCTTGCCTTCCAGGATCGAGTCGGCGGCGGCGCGGGCGTACAGCTGGATCGCGCGGATCGCGTCGTCGTTGCCCGGGATCGCGTAGTCCACCAGCTCCGGGTTGTAGTTGGTGTCGACCACCGCCACCACCGGGATGCCCAGCTTGCGGGCTTCCTGCACGGCGATGTCTTCGTGGCCGATGTCGATCACGAACAGCGCGTCGGGCAGGCGGTTCATGTTCTTGATGCCGCCCAGCGAGTTCTCGAGCTTCTCGCGCTCGCGGCGCAGGGACAGCACCTCGTGCTTGACCAGCTTGTCGAAGCTGCCGTCGGTCTCGGCGGCTTCCAGCTCCTTCAGGCGGCCCACCGACTGCTTCACGGTGCGGAAGTTGGTGAGCATGCCGCCCAGCCAGCGCGCGGTGACGAACGGCATGCCGGCGCGGGTGGCCTCGTCGATCAGCGCCTCGCGGGCCGAACGCTTGGTGCCCACGAACAGGATGGTGCCGCGCTTCTGCGCCAGGCCCGACAGGAAGTTCATCGCGTCGGTGAACAGCGGCAGGGTCTTCTCGAGGTTGATGATGTGGATCTTGCCGCGGGCGCCGAAGATGTACGGGGCCATCTTCGGATTCCAGTAACGGGTCTGGTGACCGAAATGCACGCCGGCTTCGAGCATCTCGCGCATGGTGACTTGAGCCATGGTGTAACTCCTTGCGTTGGGCCTTTTTGTGGTGGCCCGGGGGGTTGGGACCTCCACGCATCCCCGGCTTCGACCGCAGGGCCTCCTTGAATGACGGAGACGGCTGCGGCACCCCGAAGGCGGTGCCGATGCGTGTGTGGCGTTGGTTTGGGCTTGTACCGCTGCGCGGTTACAATCCCGTTTCGCCTTGCAGTGAGCGCGCGTCGATCGGATCGATCACGGTCTGCAAAACTGTGAGATTGTAGCCGGTACGCCGGCGCGGCGGCAAGTTGCCTGCAATGCCGGCTTGATCGGCAGGCGGGGCGCCGCCATCTGGACTACCGAGATGGCTATTACGCTTAAATCCCCCCAGGACCTCGAAGGCATGCGCGTGGCCGGCCAAATGGCCGCCGAGGTGCTGGCCATGCTCAAGGAACACGTCAAGCCCGGCGTCACCACCGAGGAGCTGGACCGGCTGGCCTACGAGCACATCGTCAACGTGCAGAAGGCGGTGCCGGCCAACGTGGGCTACCACGGCTTCCCGAAGACGCTGTGCACCTCGGTCAATCACGTGATCTGCCACGGCATCCCCAGCCCGGGCAAGGTGCTGAAGGACGGCGACATCGTCAACCTCGACGTCACCGTGATCAAGGACGGCTGGCACGGCGACACCAGCCGCATGTACGTCGCGGGCACGCCCTCGGTGCTGGCCAAGCGGCTGGTGGACACCGCGTTCGAGGCGATGATGCGCGGCATCGGCGTGGTGCGCCCCGGCGCCACCCTGGGCGACGTGGGCCATGCGATCCAGCAGCATGCCGAGGCGGCAGGCTTCTCCGTGGTGCGCGAGTACTGCGGCCACGGCATCGGCAAGGTCTACCACGACGAGCCGCAGGTGCTGCACTACGGCAAGCCCGGCACCGGCGTGGAACTGAAGGAGGGCATGACCTTCACCATCGAGCCCATGATCAACGCCGGAAAGCCGCATACCAAGCAGCTGCCCGACGGCTGGACCGTGGTCACCAAGGACCACTCGCTGTCCGCGCAGTGGGAGCACACCATCGCGGTGACCGCCGACGGCTTCGAGATCCTCACGCCCTGGCCGGACGCGGGCTGAGGCGCGGGAACAGCGCCCTCCGCAGTGGTTTCCAACGAAAAGGCCCAGCCGCATGGCTGGGCCTTTCGTTTGTCCCGGCAGGGCAGGCCGCCGGTGGTCGGCCTGCCGCCGCGCCAAGGGGCGGCTTACTCCTTCCCTTCCGCCGGCGCGTTCTTCACGTAGCGGTCGAACCACTGCAGCATCTCGGCCACCACCTGCTCGTTGGATTCCAGCGCGGTGTACCAGTGCGGCTCGTGCGGCAGCATCACCAGGCGCACCGTGCCGCCGTTGCCGCGGATGGCCTGGAACAGCTTGCGCGACTGGATCGGCTCGGTGCCGGGGTTGGCGTCGTCCTCGCCGTGCACCAGCAGCAGCGGCAGCTTGGTCTTGTCGGCGTAGAAGAACGGCGAGGCCTTCAGGTACACGTCCTGCGCCTGCCACACCGTGCGGCGCTCGTTCTGGAAGCCGAACGGGGTGAGCGTCTTGTTGTACGAGCCGCTGGTCGCCACGCCGGCGCGGAACAGCTTGGTGTGGGCGATCAGGTTCGCGGTCATCAGCGCGCCGTGGCTGTGGCCGGTGACGCCGATGCGGTCGCGGTCCACCACGCCCAGTTCCACCGCCTTGTCCACCGCGGCCTTGGCGTCGGCCTCCAACTGCTCCAGGTAGGTGTCGTAGGCGGTCTTGGGGTCGCCGACGATGGGGAAGGAGGCGTTGTCGATGATCGCGTAGCCCGCCAGCAGCATCAGCCGGTAATAGGGCAGGCGGGTGAAGGTGTTCTGGCTGCCCGACACCTGGCCGGCCTGTTCGCTGCTGGCGTAGTCGGCCGGGTAGGCGTACAGCACGGCCGGCAGGCGCGTGCCCGGCTTGTAGCCCGGCGGGGTGTACAGGGTGAAGGACAGGTCCAGGCCGTCGGCGCGCTTGTAGGTCACCAACTGTTTCTTGATCTGCCGCACTTCCGGGGTCGGGTCGGGCACCCGGGTGAGCTGCCGGCCGGCGGAGGCGTACTGCGCTTCGCCATCGGCGGCGTCGACCGTGCGCTCGCCCAGCGTGCGCACGAACGCGTTCGGCGGATCCATCAGCGACTGGTGCCAGGTCAGGAACCGGCCGGGTTCGCCGGCGAAGCCCAGGAACTGGTCGTAGTCGTCGGTGCCGCTGCGGAACAGCCGCTCGCTCTTCAGCGTGGCCAGGTCCAGCCGGTCGAGGAACGGACGGTCGCCCCGCTTCGAGGCGCCTTGCCCGCGCAGGAACACCGCGCCGCCGTCCATGCGCGCCGCGTAGGCGCCGTTGGGCAGCACCTGGTAGACGAACATGCCCGGGTCCTTGTACAGCTCGTCGCTGGACATGTCCCACAGCACGCGGCCGGCGTCGCCCGGCTTGTCCACGTCGACGATGCGGGTGGTCTGCCAGTGGCGGTTGTCGTCGATCTCGTACTGGAACGCCACGTCCGGCTTCGGCGTCCACACGTAGCCGACGAAGCGCTGCTTGGTGCGGGCGATCTCCACCGGCTTGCCGGCGAACGGCGCCTTCCAGCTCATCACCTTGTCGCGTGCCGGCACGTCGACGTTCCAGTCGCCCTTGTCCAGCGCTTCGGACCACACCAGGGTGGCCGGTGCGGTGGCGCGCCATTCGAAGTTGATCGGGCCTTCCGGCACGCCGTGGATGGGCACGCGGTCGGCCAGCGGCAGGCTGGCGACCGGCGTGGAGGTGCCCTTGTCCACGTCCAGCACCGCCACGTCGTGCGGGAAGCGCTGGTAGGTCACGGTGTGCGAGAACGGCGGCTTGATCGCGTCGACCAGCACGTGGACGCCGTCCGGCGCGGCGTCGACCCCCTTGTAGATGGCCGGCTTGCCGACGTTGCGCACGCTGCCGCTGGCCGCGTCCACCACCGCCAGTTGCGAGCTGCCGTAGTACGCGAACAGCGCCTCGTCGTGCGCGCTGGCCAGCAGGTCGCGCGCCTCGTAGGTGCTGCTCTGGCCCTTGCCGCCCAGCGACTGCTGGATGTCCGGGCCGATGCCGGCGGCATTCCCGGCCGGCGCCGGGCCCTGGCCGTCGGGCACCTTCTTCACCAGCAAGGTCTTGCTGCCGTCCAGCCATTGCATCGCGCTGTCGAAGATCGGGTTGAGCTGCACGCCGGGCACCTTGTGCGCCTGGCCGCTGGCGGCATCGCCCAGCCACAGTTCCACCGCGGTGGGCGTGACGTTCTGGAACACGAGGCGGTTGCCGTCCGGCGACCAGCGCGCCGGCCCCGGGCAGGCACCGGCCGGCAGGGCGACCCTGGTCTCCTTGCCGCTGGCGATGTCGACCAGGGTGAAATCGGCCACGCAGGCCGGGATGCCGTAGCCGGCGGGCGTGTCGTGGCGGCTGCGGTTGGCCGGCTCCAGGCGCACGCCGGCCAGCTTCAGGTACGGCCGCGCCACCCGTTCTATGGACGGATAGGTCTGGCTGGTGACCAGCAGCATGCGCCGGCCGGTGGGGTCGAGGCTGGGCGAGGGCGGCGGCGGCGCTTTCAGCACCTTCAGCAGATTGGCCGGCGGCACCGCGTATTCGGCGAATGCCGGCGCGCTTCCCAGCAGGCAGGCGCCCGCGACCAGCATCGCAGGCCAGGTAATTCGAAGATGCATCCCGATCTCCCCATGTAATGAATGGCGACGGGCGCCCCGGCCTCCGGCCGGGCACGCGTCCCCGGACTCTAGCAGTCGCAATTGCTTGCGAACTGGGCCATTGGTTGGGGGCCTGCCCCGGCATGCGGCCTGCTTGCCGCTTGGGCACAATGGCGGCTCCCCCCCAGCCAACCGCAGCCCGTGAC
>NZ_NJIC01000031.1:0-9667 GCF_013620825.1 Rhodanobacter sp. PCA2
CTCTTTGGGTTACTTTTCTCTTGGCCACGCAAGAGAAAAGTGACTCGGGCCGCGTCAGCGGCACGAAACCGCTTTGAATCCCCGAACAGCGGCCCAGGAACAGCCCAAAGAGGCACCAGTCGAAAGACTGAGGAAACCGCCCCCTGCGAAGCTCCCCCACTGAAAAGCCGCCCACGCGGCTCGATTCGTATTGGGTGTCGCGCGTGATCCAGCAAACCGATTTCTTCTTCGAGGGCGGCCGCAGCGGCGTGCTGCTGATCCATGGGCTCACCGGCACGCCGATGGAGATGAAGCTGCTGGGCAAGGGGCTGAACCGCGCCGGCTACACGGTGCACGGGATGCAGCTGGCCGGGCACTGCGGCAATGCCGACGACCTGCTCGCCACCGGCTGGCGCGACTGGTACGCCAGCGTGGAGAAGGCCGCCGACGCGCTGCGCGAGAAGGTGGACCACCTGTTCGTGGGCGGCCTGTCGATGGGCGCCCTGCTTTCGCTCAAGCTTGCCGCCGACCGCCCGGAGCAGATCGCCGGCGTGGGCGTGTATGGCGCCACCTTCCGCTACGACGGCTGGAGCATTCCCCGGCTGGCGCGGATGTCCTTCATGCTGCCGCTGCTGAAGAAGGTCGGCATCGGCCGCAACCGCAGCTTCATGGAACAGCCGCCCTACGGCATCCGCGACGAGCGCCTGCGTGCGCAGATCAGCGCCGCGATGCTGGGCGGCGACAGCGCCGCCGCGGGCCTGCCGGGCAATCCCTGGTATTCGCTGGCGGAGATGTACGACCTGTCCGCCACGGTGCGCCGCCAGCTCTCGCAGGTCACCGCGCCCTGCCTGGTAGCGCACGCCAGCGAGGACGACGTGGCCAGCATCAGGAACGCCGAACTGGTGATGCGCGAGGTCAGCGCGCCGGTCGAGTTGCTGCTGCTGGACGACAGCTACCACATGATCACCATCGACAAGGAGCGTCGCACGCTGATCGAGCGCTCCGCGGCGTTCTTCGACCGCGTCGCCGCAGCCGACCTGCCGCAGCGCGTGGCGGCCTGAGATGGAGGCCGCGAGTTCCATCACGCCCCTGGTCGCGGCGCTGTGGGTGCTGAACGTGGTGCTGGACACCGGCGGCCAGCTCGCGTTCAAGGCCGCAGCCGGCGACAAGAATGCCGGCGACGGGCTGGCGCGCTGGAAACACATGGCCGCGCGTCCCTGGCTGTGGCTGGGCATAGGCAGCTACGTGATCGAGTTTCTGGTGTGGATCGCCTTCCTCTCTCTGGTGCCGCTTTCGGACGGCGTGCTGCTGGGCTCGATCAACATCGTGGCGATCATGGTGGCCGGCCGCTTCCTGTTCGGCGAGAAGCTCACCCGCTTGCGCGTCGCCGGCATCCTGCTGGTGACGCTGGGCGTGGCGATCGTGGGAGTGGCGGGATGAAGCGCGGCTGGTTCTACCTCATCGGCTTCGGGCTGCTGATGACCTTCGACACCCTGGCGCAGGTCAGCTTCAAGTACGCCGGCACGCACGCGCTGCCGGTCACGGCCGACGTGGCTTGGCTGCTGCGCGTGTTCGGGGCGCCGTGGATCTACGGCGCCATCGTCGGCTACGTCGGCGCCTTCTTCACCTGGATGAGCCTGCTCAAGCACGCGCCCATCGGCCCCGCGTTCGCCGCCTCGCACCTGGAAGTGGTGTCGGTGATGCTGCTGTCGGTGTGGCTGTTCGACGAGCACCTCACGCTGCCGCGCGTGCTCGGCGCGGTCGCCATCGTCGCCGGCATCGTCTGCCTGGGCCTCGCCGAAAGCCGCGAGCACGAGCCGGAGGCGGACGGCGACTCGGCGCCGGCCTGAAATCCCTCGCGTGCGCATGCTGCCCCGCCGCCGCCAGGAGCTGCCGCCCACCGCCGGCCTGCCGCTGAAGCTCGGCGATCTGCGCCCGGGTCCGGCCACGCTGACCGCCGACATCGCCGCGCTGCTGGGCACGCCGCCGCTGGAACTCGCCTGTTCCGGCACCGCCGCGCTGCTGATCGCGCTGGCCGCGCTGCGCGAACTGAAGCCGTCGCGCCGCCGCGTGGTGATGCCCGCCTACACCTGTCCGCTGGTGCCGCTGGCGGTGCACCAGGCCGGGCTGGAAGCCGTGCTGTGCGACCTGCGCCCCGGCCACTACGACATGGAGCCGCATGCGCTGCGCGCCGCCTGCGACGAGCGCACGCTGGCGATCCTGCCGACCCATCTCGCCGGCCGCGTCGCCGACGTCGACGACGCGCTCGCCGTGGCCAACAACGTGGGCGCCTTCGTGATCGAGGATGCCGCCCAGGCGCTGGGCGCGCGACGCGACGGCAGCAGCGTGGGGCTGGCCGGCGACCTCGGTTTCTTCAGCCTTGCCGCGGGCAAGGGGCTTTCCATCTACGAGGGCGGCCTGCTCGCCGCGCGCGACCCCGAACTGCGCGAGCGCATGGCGCGCACCGCCGCACGCATCGCGCCGCCCAGCCTGGGCTGGGAGCTGCGCCGCAGCGTGGAGCTGCTTGGCTACGCCGCGCTGTACCGGCCGCGTGGCCTGCGCCTGGCCTACGGCAACCCGCTGCGCCGCGCGCTGCGCAGGGGCGATCCGGTGGCCGCGGTGGGCGACGATTTTTCGCTGCCGCTGCCGCTGCACGCGGTGGGCCGCTGGCGGCAAGGCGTGGGTGCGCAAGCGGCCAGGCGCCTGCCGGCCTTCATCGAGGCATGCAGCGCTCGCGCGCAACGCTACTTGCCGCGCCTGCGCGCGGTGCCCGGCGTCACCGTGCTGGACGACCCCGCCGGCACGCACGGCACCTGGCCGTTCTTCTTCCTGCTGCTGCCCGACCGGCGCCGCCGCGATGCCGCGCTGGACCAGCTGTGGCAAGCCGGCTACGGCGTCAGCCGCCTGTTCATCCACGCCCTGCCCGACTACGCCTACCTGGACGGCATCGTGCCGGCGGCCGCGGTGCCGAACGCCCGCGATTTTGCGGCGCGCAGCCTCAGCATCGGCAACAGCGCGTGGGTGACCGACACGGACATCGAGACCATCTGCGAGGTGCTCGCGCAGGTCTGAACGCCCGCCTTGCGATCTTCGCCCGGAACGTTCTACACAAATCCTTCATGGGCGTGAAATGCCCGCCACGCCATCATGACGGGATAAGTTCGACGTCCCCACGATGTTTCCATGCCATCCAGCGAGTCCCCCGTGACGCTGCCCCAGCCCATCCCCAGCCATCCCAGCGGGGATCGGCCGCTGTACCGCATCGCCGCGCTGCTGTTGTTGCTGCCGTCGGTGTTCTTCCTGTTCCCGGTGCCGATCGACGAGACGCGCTACCTCGCCGTCGCATGGAACATGCATGCCAGCGGCCAGTGGCTGGTGCCCTCGCTGGACGGCGTCGCATACCCGGACAAGGCGCCGCTGCTGTTCTGGCTGATCAACCTGGTGTGGTCGGTGACCGGCGTGCACGCATGGGCGGTGCGGCTGCTGGAGATCCTGCTGGCGCTGGCCACCTTGCCGTTGCTGGGCTCGCTGGGCCGGCGGCTGGGCGCCGGCACCGAAGCGGTGAAAACCGCGCAATGGCTCTGGCTGGGCTGCATGGCGCTGGCGATCTACGCCGGCGTGATCATGTTCGACCTGCTGCTCACCGTCTGCACGCTTGCGGCCTGGCGCACCACCACGGCACTGGCCGGACGGCACTGGCCGCGCGCCGCGCTGCCGATGGCGGTGGCGTTCGGCGCCGGCATCCTGGTCAAGGGCCCGGTCGCGCTGCTGGTGGGCGGCCTGCCCGCCCTGCTCGCGCCGTACTGGGAACCCGCGCTGCGCAAGCACCCGGCGCCGTTCTACCTGCGCCTTTTCGCCGCGCTGGCAGGCGCCGCGCTGCTGGCGCTGGCCTGGGCGATCCCCGCGGCGCGGGTCGGCGGTTCCACCTACGCCGACGCGATCTTCCTGGGCCAGACGGTGGGCCGCGTGGTGGACAGCTTCGCGCACGCGCGCCCATGGTGGTGGTACCTGCCGGTGCTGCCCGCGATGGCGCTGCCATGGGCGCTGTGCATGGCGCGCCGCGCGTCGGCTGCGCCAGCCCCGACCAGCGGTGTGGCCCGCTTCGCCGCCACCGCGGCGATTCCCGGCTTCGTGATCTTCAGCCTGATCAGCGGCAAGCAGCCGCACTACCTGCTGCCGCTGCTGCCGCCGCTGGCGCTGTTCGCGGGGGAGCGCATCGCCGCGGGGCGCTGGCGCATCGTCGCCTGGCGTGCCGGCCCCACCTTCGTCGCCGTGGGCCTGGGCATCGCGCTGGGCCTGGGCTGGCGGGAAGCGCCCGATTCGGCCACCGGCGCGGTGATCTGCGGCGCGCTGGTGATGCTGCTGGGCGTGGCGTACCTGTTGCGCGCCCGGCGCCCGCTTTCCGCCGGTGCGATCGCGCTGGGCACGCTGGCCGCGGTGATGCTGTGCAAGCTGGCCTTCGTGCTCAGCATCGGCCCCCGCTACGACGTGCGCGCGATCGCCCAGCACGTGGCGGAGGCGCAGTTCCGCGGCACGCCGATGTTGTTCGTGGGCCCCCAGTACGGCCTGCTCACGTTCGCGGGCCGGCTCACCGCGCCCATTCCCGCCACCCGCGATCCCGCCGCCGTGACGGCATGGGCGCAGGCGCACCCGCAGGGCTGGATCATCAGCAACGACAGCGACTACGGCAACACGCCCGGCGCCTTGTACAAGCAGCCGTATTTCGGGCGCAGCCTGGGGATCTGGCCGGCGAGCGCGATGGCCGCGCCGGTCGAACATCCCGCCGCTGCCGGCGTGACCGTGACCGGCTCCAGCCAGGGTTGATCGCGAACGCCGCAACGCGGCCTGCGGTCAGCCGCCGCGGGCCGCGATCGCGTCCAGCAGCTTCAGGTTCAGCGCGTGCTGCTGTGCCTGCCAGCCGGCGAGCTGCGCGGTGTCGATCTCGGGCTGCTCGTCCATCGCGGAGAGCTTGCGCTTCCACCACGTCGCGTAGCGGTAGTGCGAGACCTCGCCGTTGATGTCGCTGCCCGCCAGGCCTGGCCGCAGGCTGCCGATCAGGGCCAGCGCGTGGGCAAGCTGCAGGCGGCCCTGGTCCCAGTTGGTGCGGGCGACTTCGGGCGCGAACGCGTCCTTGTCGATGGTGAGGTAGCTCGACAGCGGCTGCGTACGCTGCTGTTCCACGAAGGCATCGACCAGTGCATCCGGCGTGTCGAAACCGCGGAACGCGCGCGCGATGCCCAGCCGGCGCGACCAGCTCGTATCCACGCCCATGCTCCAGTACGTGAGCCTGCCGCGCAGCAGCGGGCTGAGATAGTTCTCCCACGCATGGCCCGCGCCGATGTCGTGCGAGGTGATGCCAAGCACGTGCACGTGCTCGACGAAGGGCAGCACGGCCACGCGGCGCACCCAGGAACCGCAGTGCACGCCGAACGGGAAACGCATGTTGTCGGGGTGGTTGTCCAGCACCACCACCTGGATCGGCGCGGCGGGCTTGAGGCGTGCGATCAGCGGCCAGCTCAGGTGATGGAAATCGCCCGAGCCGGTGAACACCGTGCCGTAGTGCGCGGGCAGTTGCCGCTCCAGCAATGCGCCGAAGCGGCGCATGGTGGCCAGCGAGCAGCCGAAGCGGATCGCCTCCTGCCATTCCGCCAGCGGCAGCACCAGGCCGTCCGGCAGCGGGCCGACCGAGGCGTCGATGTCGAGCACGACCGGACGTTGCGCGGCGACGTTCATGCGTGCCTCGCCACATAGCCCCTCTCCCGCCGGGAGAGGGGTTGGGGTGAGGGTTCGGCAAGAGTGCAATGCCTCGCTCCGGGCGTACCCTCACCCGCCTGTCGGCACCCTCTCCCGAAGGGAGAGTGATTCACCTGGGCGCACCTCGCCGCGTGGCATTCACTCATCGTCTTTCTCCGCCGCGTCCTGCCAGCTGCGGTCGCTCTCGAAATGGCCGCCCAGCTTGCGCAGCAGGGCGCGCAGCAGCGGGTTGCGTGCGTACACCGCGTGGCGGGTGAAGGTCATGCTGGCGCCGAGGAAGGACTTCACCTCGGGGTCGGTCCAGCCGGCCACGTAGTGCGTCAGGCCGCGCTCGCGTGCATAGCCGAGGTTGTGCATCCAGCTCACGAAATAGAGGTTGTGGTCGCGCGCCTCGGGGTAGGCGAAGCCGATGTACTTGTCGATCAGCTTGCCGCCGTGTTCGTAGCAGAGGTTCCAGCCGATGATCCTGCCCTCGTGCCGGTACACGAACACCACGCCGCCGCTTTCGGCGTCGCGCAGCACGCGGCGGAAGAAATCCAGGCTCAGCCGATCGAAGTGGATCTCGCTCTGCGCGTACACGTTGTCGAACAGCGCGTAGTACGCCGCCAGCGTCGCCTCGTCGTGGAAGCGCGCATCGCCGGTGCGCACGATTTCGATGTCGAGCTTCGCGCGCGAACGCAGCTTGCGGCGGATGTTCTTCCGCCGGCTGTAGCTGAGCCTGGCAAGGTAGTCGTCGTCCGAGCCGAAATCGATCGGCACATAGGCCAGCGCCTGCCCCTCCAGCAGCACGAAGCCCTCCGCCTCGCAGGCCTGGGCGAAGGCGCGCGCGCGGGCGTTTTCGGCGTCGCTCAGCAGGGGCGAATCCTGCGCGATGTCCTTCACGATCAGCAGGCGGCACTCGCGCCCCCAGGCCGCCTTCAGTCCTTTCGCGAGGTCGGCGGGCGCAACTTCCGGCGGCAGCGGCGCGTACTCGGACACGGTGGTGCCGGCAAACCGGGTGCGCCAGGTGATCAGGCGGCGCCAGTGGCGCGCCAGCGGCAGCGTGGCGGCGCGGCGGCGCAGCGCGTCGTCGGCCGTGGTCAGCAGGTCGAACGGCGCCACGAAGCCCGGCATGCCCTGCGGCGAGCGCGCCACGGCGAAGCCGATCGGCGGCTCGGCCATGAAGGCCGCGAGCAGCGCATCCGGCTCCAGTTGCGAAATGAAAGGCATGAGTAAGCGAGTTTGCCTAGACTGTAGAGGACGGGCCCGTGCCGGAACCCCCGGCCCGGGCCCGCCTATTGTCGCCTGCCACCAAGGATCCCGTCATGACCGGTACGACCCAGCAGCAAGTGTTCGAGATCATCGCCAAGCAAGCCAAGGTCGATGTCGCGAACGTCAAGCCCGAGTCCACGCTGAAGGATCTTGGCATCGCCTCGCTGGAAGCCATCGAGCTGATCTTCGACATCGAGGAGCACTTCGACATCCACTTCCCCGAGCAGCAGGGCGCCAATTTCGACAGCGACACCGCGCAAAGCCTGGTCGACGCCGTGCAGAAGGGGCTGGACGAAAAGGCTGCCGGCGGCGAAGGCGACAAGTAATGCCCACCATCGAAACACGCCGGGTCGTCATCACCGGCATGGGCGCGGTCAGCCCGCAGGGCGTCGGCGCCGAGGCCCTGTGGCAGGGGCTGCGCGAAGGCCGGAGCGCCATCGGCCCGCTGCGCCACAAGGACGGCGACGCGCTGCGCGTGAAGGTCGCCGCCCAGGTGCCGGACAGCTTCGACCCCGCCACCGGCATCGACGAGCGCACCCTGCCCCTGCTCGACCGCACCTCGGAGTTCGCGCTGCACGCCGCACGCGAGGCCATCGCGCACTCCGGCATCGACTTCGCCCGCGACGGCCTCGGCCAGCGCACCGCCGTGGTGGTGGGCACCGGCGTGGGCGGCGAGCTCACCCAGGACGAACAGAGCCGCCGGCTCTACGCCGAAAAAGCCACGCGCACCCATCCGCTCACCATCGTGCGGCTGATGACCAACGCCTCGGCCAGCCACATCAGCATCGCCTGGGGCCTGCGCGGCCCCACCTACGCGGTGGCCAGCGCCTGCGCCTCGGCCAACCACGCGATCATCCAGGCGGCGCAGATGATCCGCTACGGCATGACCGACGTGGCCGTCACCGGCGGCACCGAGGCCTGCCTCAGCTACGGCGCGCTGCGCGCGTGGGAAGCCATGCGCGTGCTGTCCGACGACACCTGCCGCCCGTTCAGCGCGAACCGGCGCGGGCTGGTGCTGGGCGAAGGCGCCGCGATCTTCGTGCTGGAATCGCTGGAACATGCGCGGGCGCGCGGCGCCACCATCCTCGCCGAACTCGCCGGCACCGGCATGAGCGCCGACGCCAGCGACATCGTGATGCCCAGCGCCGAGGGCGCCGCCTCCGCGATGCGCCAGGCACTGGAAGAAGCCGGGCTCAACCCCGGGGACGTCGACTACATCAACGCCCACGGCACCGGCACCCAGGCCAACGACAGCACCGAAACCCGCGCCATCCGGCTCGCCTTCGGGGAACACGCCGACAAGCTCGCGGTGTCCTCCACCAAGTCCATGCACGGCCACGCCCTGGGCGCCTCCGGCGCGCTGGAACTGGTCGCCGCCATCGGCGCACTGAGCGAGAACGTGGTGCCGCCCACCGCGAACCTCGACAAGCCCGACCCCGCCTGCGACCTCGACTACGTGCCGAACACCGCACGCGAAATGCCGGTACGCGCAGTGCTCAGCAATTCGTTCGCGTTCGGGGGACTCAACGCCGTGCTGGCGTTGAAGCGGGCGCCCTGATCGGAGCGCCCTGACCCGCCCGTCATCCCGGCGAAAGCCGGGATCCAGCGACTTCCCCTGGTCACGTCCCCGGCGTGCCATGCGCCGTTTGCGACAACAGGCGACATCGAAGCACCTGGCATCAACATCCTCTTTCGGCATACAACGCGGTTTCGTGCGCCCCTGCTCGTGAATCCGGGGCGCTGGCGAATGCTGCACCCAGGAATTGAATCGAGGCGCCGCTCCTGACCGTCACCAGGCAGCGGGCTCCATGCCCATTCGCCTGATCGTCACGGGGCATCAAACCCTCCATGCCCCGGTTGGCGCCCGCGGAATCAATGCGCTACGCGATGCGCCGCAGGTCGAACCCGACACTCCCTAACGACTTCATCATCGCAACCTCATGATCGGCGGCGTGCGCGGAGTTGTAATCCGACGGCACCACATTCGAATGGGCGAATGGGTCAACAAGGGAGCTGCCCGCGCTCTCACCGGAGCATCAGGGCAATTCAACAACTACGGAGGAAGACGCCATGGCATCCCCGGTTCTCTACAACGAAATTCTGCAGTACCTGAAGAATGCGCCTGCCGGCCAGCAGGCAAATGCGTATGTCACCCTGACCGCACAGAGCCCTGGCGACACCAGCCATCCAGCCGCACTCGTGAGAACCGTTTCCGGCTCGTTCGCGCTCGATCCCGCCGGGGACCTCGTTGCCAGGAACCTGCAGGGGGTTTCCAATCAGGGAGCGCATGCCTCGCAAGAAACCGCCAACCTGGCGGGATGGACCATCACCCTGAAATCTGATGGCACATTGGGCGTGCAGACCGGCGTGGGCTTTCACCCCTTCTTTCTCGACCAGCCGTTTTCGTCGACCGATGGAAACTGCACCATCGCACCGAATTTCTGCGTCGGAACCTTCGTCGTTCCCCCTGGCCTGATGTTGCCCGGATATCCCGTGCCGCCGAAACAGATCGGCGTTGTCGTGTTGACCGTCACCCTGTACTCCTTCTACCCCATCCAGTAGCAGCAAGAGCTGCCGATCAGAAGGGGAGCGCGGGTGCGCGATGCACGCCCGGAAGCTCTTCGCAGGCATATCTGCCTTTGGCCAGACACTCTCCTGGCGAGCCCCTGTACCTCCCCACCCC
>NZ_NJIC01000031.1:9677-54136 GCF_013620825.1 Rhodanobacter sp. PCA2
CCCTCACCCCGGCCCTCTCCCCGGAGGGGAGAGGGAGAAAGCAAAAGGCCCGGCGGTTTCGCGCCGGGCCTTTCGTTTGCAGCGGGCAACCGCGCGTCAGCCCTTCTTGGCCTTCGTCAGCAGCTGGTCGAGCAGCGACATCGACAGGTCGATCTCTTCGTGCGTGATGTCCAGCGACGGCGCGAAGGTGATGACGTTCTTGTACCAGCCGCCGACGTCGAGCACGAGGCCGATCTTCTTGCCGTTGTGCTCCAGGTCGCCGGCGAGGCCGATGTCGACCATCCTGTCGAGCAGCGCCTTGTTCGGCGTGAAGCCGTCGTCGGTGCAGATTTCGGCGCGCAGCGCCAGGCCGAGGCCGTCGACGTCGCCGATTTCCTTGTGCTTCTTCTGCAGGTCGCGCAGGCCTTCGAGGAAGTGCGCGCCCTTCTTCGGCACGGTGGTCTCGTAGTCCAGCTCGTAGCCCATCTTGATCACTTCCAGGCCCAGCGAGGTGCCGAGCGGGTTGGAGTTGAACGTGGAGTGGGTGGAGCCCGGCGGGAACAGCGTGGGGTTGATCAGCTCTTCGCGCGCCCACAGGCCGGACAGCGGGTTCAGGCCGTTGGTGAGCGCCTTGCCGAAGACCACGATGTCCGGCGTCACGCCGAAGTTCTCGATGGACCACAGCTTGCCGGTGCGCCAGAAGCCCATCTGGATTTCGTCGGACACCATCAGGATGCCGTACTTGTCCAGCACCTTCTTCAGGCCCTTGAAGAAGCCCATCGGCGGGACGACGTAGCCGCCGGTGCCCTGGATCGGCTCGACGTAGAACGCGGCGTACTCGCACTGGTTGGTCTTGGGGTCCCACACGCCGTTGTATTCGGTCTCGAACAGGCGCTCGAACTGGCGCACGCAGCTGTCGGAATACTCTTCCGGCGTCATGCCCTTGGGGCGGCGGAACGGGTACGGGAACGGCAGGAACATCGCGCGCTCGCCGAAGTGGCCGAAGCGGCGGCGGTAGCGGTAGCTGGAGGTGATGGACGAGGCGCCCAGGGTGCGGCCGTGGTAGCCGCCCTCGAACGCGAACATCAGGCTCTTGCCGTTGCTGGCGTTGCGCACCAGCTTGAGCGAATCCTCGATCGCCTGCGCGCCGCCCACGTTGAAGTGCACGCGGCCGTCGAGGCCGAACTTCTTCTTCGCGTCCAGCGCGATGGTCTTGGCCAGCTCGATGCGGGTCTGGTGCAGGTACTGGCTGGCGACCTGCGGCAGCACGTCGATCTGCTTCTTCAGCGCGTCGTTGAGGCGCTTGTTGCCGTAGCCGAAGTTGACCGCCGAGTACCACATCTGCAGGTCGAGGAACGGCGTGCCGGCGGTGTCGTACATGTAGCTGCCTTCGCCGTGGCGGAAGATCTTCGGCGGGTCCACGTAATGCACGGTGTCGCCGAAGGAGCTGTACCTGGCCTCGTCGGCGAGCAGTTGCGCGTCGTCGATGAAACCGACGGCGTTCTTGTCGATGTTCATGGGTATCGATCCGGGGAAGCGGTTGCAGGGGGTGTGACGAAGAACGCGGGACGGCCGCTCAGGCCGCCGCCGCTTCGTGATAGTGCGCGTGCTGCGCCAGCGAGCCGTCGAGCAGGCGCGGCAGGTATTCCAGCGCGTCCTCGAAGCCGGTGATCGGCATGTAGGGGATGCCGGCGGCGCGGCAGTGTTCGATCAGGCGGTGCTTGGCGAACACGAAGTCCACGCGGTCGGCGGCGCAGAAGTCGGAGGCGCCGTCGCCGATCAGCAGGGTCCTGTCACCGGTGCTGCGGGCCTGCGCCACGCAGGCGCACTTGCAGGTGCCGCTGCGGCAACCCTCGGCCTGGAACGGCGAGGTGAGCTGCCACTGCTTCGGCGGCGTGGCCGGCGCGAGGTGGTTCGCGGCCAGCGGCAGCCGGTCCAGGCCGTAGCGGCCGAGGATTTGGTGGATCGCGTAGTCGAGGCCGTCGCTGACGATGCGGATTGGCACGTTCAGTTCGCGCGCCTTGGCCACGAAGCCGGGGAAGGCGTGGTCGATCCACAGCTCGCGCAGGTGCTCGTCCAGCTCGGCGCGGGTCATCTGCAGCAGTTCGACCTGGCCGGCCATGCACTCGCGCGAGCCGATGCGGCCGGCGCGCCAGTCCTGCTCCAGCACTTCCCAGCCGGGGCGGCCGAAGCGGTCGAGCAGCGAGTCGATCACGTCCTCGACGGAGATGGTGCCGTCGAAATCACACAGGATGGTCCAGCCGGAAGCAGACATCAGAGTGGCGCACCTACAGCGATGATGGATGGCACGGTAGGGAGGCTGCCTTTCGGCGCCCTTTCCCCTGTCGGGCCCGAGCCAAACCGCGGCTGAGCGCCGGCCTGCCGGTGACAACCGGATGCCCGGCCAGCCGTTAAGCTGATCCGGTCCCCTGTTCTTGCCACCCATGCCTGCTGCCCGTTCGCGCCTGCTGATTGCCCTGCTGTGCCTGTCGCTGCCGCTGTGCGCCGCGGCGGACGACACCGATCCCGCACCCACGCTGGCCATCGGCGCCGGGGTACAGCGCATGCCGCGCTGGGCCGGGGCGCATACGCACCGCAACGATCCCATCCCGTTCGTGGACATCGAGCTGCCGCAGTACGGCTTCAGCCTGTCCACCGAGGACGGCCTGCAATGGGACCTGATCCGCGACACGCGCCTGCACGGCGGCATCTACGGCGATTTCCAGTGGGGCCGCGACCGCGACGACCTGGGCGCGTCGCTGGCCGGCAAGCTGCCCACGCTGGCGCCCCGCGCCACCGGCGGCGGCTACCTGGAATGGGAGTTCAACCCGCAGCTCGACGCCGGCCTGCGCCTCAGCCACGACCTCAACGGCGCCGGCGCCTACCTGGAGTTCTACGCGGAATGGGACCCGCCCAAGCTGGGCCTGCTGGAGCAATCGCTGCAGTTGCGCTGGCAATCGATGAACGGCGCGGCGATGCGGCGCTTCTTCGGCGTCGCGCCCGCCTCGGCCACGGCGCTGGGCGTGCCGGCCTGGCAACCGGGCGGCGGCAGCCAGCTCGCCGCGCTGGCGTACAACCTGTTCCTGCCCACCGGCAAGCACACCGGGCTGGCCGCCTCGCTGGAGTACGGCTACCTGCTGGGCGACGCCGCCGCCAGCCCGCTGGTGCGCCAGTACGGCTCGCGCAACCAGTTCACCGAATCGCTGGCCTTCGTCTACCACTTCTGAGACTGCGGCCCTGCCCGCCCGGTCGCTTCACGCCATCGGAAATCCTGCAGGCCGGCTCAGCGGTCGTCGCGGGTCCAGATCGCGCCGTCGTCCTCGCGCACCGGGAAACTCGCCACCGGCTCCACCGCAGGCGGGCGCGTCACCGCGCCGCTGCGCAGGTCGAAGCGCGCGCCGTGGCGCGGGCACTCCACCTCGAAGCCGAACACCTCGCCGCCGGCGAGGTCGCCGCCGTCGTGGGTGCAGACATCCTCGATCGCGTAGAGGTCGCCGTCGATGTTGTACACGGCGATCGGCGTGTCGCCGTCGAACACCACCTTGAACTCGCCCGGCAGCACCTCGCTGCGCGTGCCCACCCGCACCCAGCCCTCGGCCGCCAGGCTCATGCCGCCACCTCGGCGAACGCCTTGCGCAGCACCTCGAAGCGCAGGTCCCCGCGGCGCGGGATGCCGAAACGCTCGTCGCCGTAGGGGAACGGCTGGAACTCGCCGGTGCGGCGGTAGCCGCGACGCTCGTAGAACGCGATCAGCTCCGCGCGCTGCACGATCACCGTCATGTGCATCGTCCCGCAATGCCATTCCTCGCGCGCGATGCGCTCGGCCTCGGCCAGCACCCGCTTGCCGAGGCCGCCGCCCTGCCGGGTGGGATCGACCGCGAACATGCCGAAATAGCCGGAATCGCCCTGCCGCTCGATATGGCAACTGGCCAGCAGCGCACCCTCGCGCTCGGCCAGCAGCAGCCGGCTGTCGGCCTGGTCAAGCAGCGCCGCGACGCCAGCGGGATCGGTGCGCTGGCCGTCCAGCAGGTCGGACTCGGTGGTCCAGCCGCGCCGACCCGAGTCGCCCCGGTAGGCGGACTCGACCAGGGCCACGATGGCAGGGACGTCGGCCAGAGTGGCCGGGCGGAAAGCGAGGGGAGCGGATGCGGACATTCGGGCATGGTAAAGCGTGCGCGGGACCACCGCATGGTGGCCGACATGCGCGGGCGCATCCATGACCTAAGTCACTGTGGCCGACCCGCGGATTTGGCCTAGCCTGAGTGTTCGCAAATTCCTGCAAACCGCGCCCCGGCGCGGCCCGCACCATTCCGAGGATCACCCGCATGCGCCACCGTTACATCAAGCCGCTGGCCCTGGCCGTCGCCCTTTCGCTCGCCACCGGCGCCGCTGCCGCGCCGTCCAGCTCGTTCGACATCGGCGAGCTGGACACGAAGATCGACGCCTGCCAGGACTTCAACGGCTTCGTCAACGCGAAGTGGGTGGCCGCGCATCCCATCCCCGCCGACCGCACGCGCTGGGGTTCGTTCGACGCGCTGCGCGAGGACAGCCTCAACGTGCAGCGCGGCATCGTGGAGCAGGCAGCGAAGCACGCCGGCCAGGCCAAGCCCGGCTCGATCGAGCAGAAGATCGGCTGGCTGTACGCCTCGGGCATGGACGAGGCGGCGATCGACCAGGCGGGCTACACGCCGATCAAGCCCGAGCTGGCGCGCATCGCCGGCCTCAAGGACGGCGCCGACATCGCCGCCTACATCCGCGACAGCTACGCCCAGGGCCGCAGCGTGGCGTTCCGCTTCTACGGCAACGGCGACTTCAAGGACTCCAGCCGCGAGATCGCCTACGTGGGCCAGGGCGGCCTGGGCCTGCCCACCGCCGACTACTACAGCAAGCCGGACTTCGCGAAGATCCGCGACGCCTACGTCGCGCACATCGCGAAACTGTTCGAGCTGACCGGCACGCCGGCCGCCGCCGCGCAGGCGCAGGCCAAGGGCGTGCTGGCGTTCGAGACCCGGCTCGCCGCCGTGTCCATGGTGCCCACCGAACTGCGCAAGCCGGAGAACCGCTACCACTACGTCAGCATCGCCGAGGCCGACCAGGCCACCCCGCACTTCGACTGGGCGGCGTTCTTCAAGGCGCAGGGCGCCGACGTGGGCCAGGGCTTCTCGCTGTCGCAGCCGAAGTTCTTCGCCGAGTTCGACCGCATGCTGACGCAGACGCCGGTGGCCGAGTGGCAGGCCTACCTGCGCTTCCACCTCATCGACGGCGCCGCGCCCTACCTGTCCAAACCGTTCCAGCAGGAAGACTTCGCGTTCAACGAGAAGACGCTGAACGGCCAGCAGGAGATGCAGGCGCGCTGGAAGCGCGTGCTCGGCACCGTCAACGGCAGCATGGGCATGGCGCTGGGCGAGCTGTACGTGGCCGACCACTTCTCGCCCGCGTCCAAGCAGCGCGCGCAGGCGCTGGTGGCGAACCTCAGCGCCGCCTACAAGGCGCGCATCGAGAAGCTGGAATGGATGAGCGACGCCACCAGGCAGAAGGCGCTGGAGAAGTGGGCCAGCTTCACGCCCAAGATCGGCTACCCCGACAAGTGGCGCGATTGGAGCGGCCTGACGCTGGCGCCCGGCGCCTACTTCGCGAACCTGCGCGCCGCGCGCAAGTTCAACTACGACTACATGGTGGGCAAGATCGGCAAGCCGGTGGACCGCGACGAATGGGGCATGACGCCGCAGACCGTGAACGCCTACTACAGCCCGCAGAAGAACGAGATCGTGTTCCCGGCCGCGATCCTGCAGTCGCCGTTCTTCGACGCCAAGGCGGACGACGCGCTCAACTACGGCGGCATCGGCGCGGTGATCGGCCACGAGATGGGCCACGGCTACGACGACCAGGGCAGCAAGTTCGACGCCAGGGGCAACAACGCGAACTGGTGGACCGACGCCGACCGCAAGGCGTTCGATGCGCGCGCCGACAAGCTGGCGGCGCAGTTCGACGGCTACGAGGCGCTGCCCGGCAAGCACGTCAACGGCCGCCTCACCATGGGCGAGAACATCGGCGACCTGGGCGGCCTCAACGCCGCCTACGATGCGCTGCAGATGGCGCTGGCGAAGAACCCCGCCGAGGCGAAGAGCAAGATCGACGGCTACACCCAGGACCAGCGTTTCTTCCTCAACTGGGCCCGCGTGTGGCGCGGCAGCATCCGTCCCGAGGCGCAGCTCACCCTGCTCAACACCGACCCGCATGCGCCGGCGAAATTCCGCGCGATCGGCGCGCCGTCGAACATGCCCGCGTTCGCCCAGGCGTTCCAGTGCAAGGCGGGCGACAAGATGGTGCGCGACGGCGACCGGCAGGTGAAGATCTGGTAACCGGTCCAGACGCGACGACACGCCGCGACAGGGAGGTCGCGGCCGCACGTTCCGGTCCCGCTGCCGGTGCGGCATCCGTGCGCCGCGCAGCCGATATGGCGAAATCCGTCCATCCGCACCAGACGAATTTCGTCTCACTGTGAGTGGCCGTTCCCCGGCATGTTCGCCGCGACAAAACCACGACCACGTCTACTGCCTTGTTCCGCTGCGGATTTATCGCAAAACCCGCGCATTGCAGTGCGACATCGCCGCGCACAATCGCCAATATCCGGCTAGCGCTTCCTTAACCGTCCGCATGATTCAGTCGGCTCGCACCCACGAATTCAGGGGACGTTTATGTGCGACGCCCATCCGAACAGCACCGCCGTCTGGACCCACCGCGTACTGGCGGCCACCGCCCGCGGCGTGGGCGACGGCCGCGATGTAGCCGTGGCGCAACTGACGCGCTCGCTCGCGCACGCTGCGTGGTGGGAAGGCTGTCCCGCGGGCGCCGATGTCTTTCCTGCCGGCACTCCCCCGCGCTATCGCCGCATCTCGCTGCGCGAACCGCTGTACGCCGACGACTACTCCGTGCTGCTGATCGCCTGGCCGCCCGGCCACGCCACGCCCATCCACGACCACGATGGCCTGTGGGGCCTGGAACTGGTGCTGGACGGCATCCTGGGCGTCGAGTCCTACGCGATCGAGGTGACGCCGAGCGTGCGACTGGCCCCGCGCGGCGTCACCCCGCTGGGCATCGGCGACCACGCCACGTTCTCCGACGCGGACTACGCGCATCGCTGCAGGAATCTCTCCGCGCAGCGCCCCGCGCTGTCGCTGCACGTCTACGGCGGCGCGCTGCGCCGTTACCGCGCCTTCGACCAGGATGCCCAGGGCCGCTGGGACAGCGTCCCGCACCGCACCGAGCTGGAACTCGCGAACCGCTGATCCAACGAACGGGACCACGCCGGCGACTCGTCCACCGATGAGCCGCACGGCCCGCTGTCCCCACGCACAGGAAACACACATGGCTGACATCGCAATCATCGGTGGCGGCGCTGCAGGGGCCGCGGTATTCGGCGAACTGCTGCGCAGGGCCGACCATGGCGGCACGGTGCACTGGATCACCGGCGGCGCCGCGCCGGGGCGCGGGGTGGCCTACGCCACCGCCGACGACCGCCATCTGCTGAACGTGCGCGCCGCGGGCATGGGCTTGTTCGCCGAGCAGAAGGGCGAATTCCTGCAGCACGCGAGCAGGCACCTCGGCCACGCGCAAGGCAGCGACTTCCTGCCCCGCCGCCTGTTCGGCGAATTCATCGAGGCGCAGTTGCGCACGCGCATCGCCGAGGCGCATGCGCGCGGGCGTCGCTTCCAGGTCCACGACACCAGGGCAGCCGCGGTACGCCGGCAGCCGCAAGCGGGCTACCACGTGGAACTGGAAAACGGCGCCGCGCTGGCCACCGATGCGGCGGTGCTGGCGATAGGCGCGCTGGCGCCGCGCCCACTGAAGACCGTCTCGATGCAGGTGCTGGACAGCGGCGCCTACATCCTCGATCCGTGGAATGCGCCGGAACCGCCCAGGCCGCCACGCCGCGTGCTGGTCATCGGCACCGGCCTGACCGCGGTCGACACGCTGATCTCCACCGCGGCGCGCTGGCCCAAGGCCGAGTTGATCGCGGTGTCGCGGCACGGCCTGCTGCCGTTTCGCCACCCCGCCGCGCCCGTCGCACCCTACCCCTACCAGGACGACCTCAATGCCGCGCTGCTGGCCTGCGACGGCGCGGCGCCGATGACACGGCTGGTGCGCGAGGCGATCGCTGGCGTGGCCGGCACGGACTGGCGCGCGGTGGTGGACGGCATGCGGCCGATCAATGCCACGCTGTGGCAGGGGTTCACGCTGGCGCAGCGGCGGCAGTTCCTGCGCCACCTGCGCTGGGTGTGGGAAGCCTCGCGCCATCGCACCGCGCCGGCCTCGTACGAGATCGTGCAGGAGCTGATCGAGTCCGGGCGCCTGCAGGTGCAGGGCGCGCGCGTGCTGGCCGTGGACGGCAGCGGGCCGATCGCGGTCACGCTGCGCAGCCGGACCACCCAGCTGACCAGCACCATCGAAGTGGATCGCGTGATCCAGGCGACCGGGCTGGATACCGCCGTGGCCTACGCTCGCGATCCGCTGCTGGCGCAGCTCCTGGGCGCGGGACTGGCGACGCCCGATCCGTTGCAGCTGGGCCTCGCGGCCACGCCGGACGGGCAGTTGCTGGACGCCCACGGCCGGGCGCAGCCGGGGCTGTACGGCATCGGCTCGCTGCTGCGCGGCAACCTGTGGGAATGCACCGCGATGCCGGAAATCCGCATCGCCGCCAGCCGTCTCGCGCAGGCGCTGACCGAAGACGGGGAAACGCGCAGCGAGGAAGCCGCCGCAAACTGAGGGGCAAATGGACGTCCATATGCAATGGGCGTCACGGCATATCCACATGCCGATCCGGGATTTCACAGCCTGCTCGACCCACCCATAGCCTGATCGTCCATCTCGACACGGGGGCCTGATGATGAAGCTTCGCACCGCACTGTTCGCCATTGCCGGCACGCTGCTGTCCGCCACCGCGACGGGCAAGGACGTGACCCTGCTCAACGCGTCCTACGATCCCACGCGCGAGCTGTACAAGGCATTGAACGCCGCGTTCGCCGACGAATGGAAGGCGCAGCACGGCGACACCGTCACCATCCGCATGTCGCACGGCGGCTCCGGCAAACAGGCACGTGCCGTCGTCGACGGCCTGCCTGCCGACGTGGTCACCCTCGCGCTGGCCTACGACATCGACGCAGTGGCCGACCGCGGCCTGCTGGACAAGGCCTGGCAGCAGCGCCTGTCCGACAATTCCTCGCCGTACACCTCGACCATCGTGTTCCTGGTGCGCAAGGGCAACCCCAAGGCCATCCACGACTGGAAGGATCTGGTGCGGCCCGGCATCCAGGTCGTCACGCCAAACCCGAAGACCTCAGGCGGCGCGCGCTGGAACTTCCTCGCCGCATGGGGCTATGCGTTGAAGCAGCCCGGCGGCAACGAGGCCAGCGCGAAGGCCTTCGTGAAGACGCTGTTCCAGCACGTTCCCGTGCTCGACACAGGCGCACGCGGCGCCACCAACACCTTCGCCCAGCGCGGCATCGGCGACGTGCTGCTGGCGTGGGAGAACGAGGCCCTGCTGGCCAGGCACGAGCCGGGCGGCGACCAGTTCGAGATCGTGGTGCCGTCGGTCACCATCCTCGCCGAACCGCCGGTCGCCGTGGTGGACAGGAACGCCGATGCCCACGGCACGCGGCAGGTCGCCGAGGCCTACCTGAAGTTCCTGTACACGCCGCAGGCGCAGGAGATCGAGGCGCGCAACTTCTACCGGCCGCGTTCGGCGGCGGCCGCCGCCAAGTACGCGGCGCAGTTCCCGCAGGTGCACACGTTCACGCTGGCGGAGGTGTTCGGCAGCTGGCGCCAGGTGCAGGCGAAGTTCTTCGCCGACGGCGGCGTGTTCGACCAGATCGGCCCCGGTCATTGAGCATGCGAAGACGGGTCCTGCCCGGGTTCGGCATCAGCCTGGGCTACACGCTCGCGTATCTTGGGCTGATCGTCCTGCTGCCACTGGTGGCGCTGGCGTGGAAGGCGACCGGCATCGGCTTCCACGGCCTGCTGCAGCTGCTCGCGTCGCCGCGCACGCTGGCGGCGTTGCGGCTGAGCTTCGGTGGAGCGCTGCTGGCCGCGCTGCTCAATGTCTTCCTCGGGCTGCTGGTGGCCTGGACGCTGGTGCGCTACCGCTTTCCGGGGCGGCGCCTGTTCGATGCGCTGATCGACCTGCCGTTCGCGCTGCCCACCGCCGTGGCCGGCATCGCGCTGACCGCGATCTACGCCCCGAACGGCTGGCTGGGCCGCTGGCTGGTGCCCATGGGCATCCAGGTCGCGTACGCGCCGCCGGGTGTGCTGCTGGCGATGGTCTTCGTCGGCTTCCCGTTCGTGGTGCGCACGCTGCAGCCGGTGCTGCAGTCGCTGGCGCGCGACGTGGAGGAAGCGGCCGAGAGCCTTGGCGCGACGCGCGCGCAGACGTTCTTCCGGGTGATCCTGCCGGTGCTGGTGCCGACCCTGCTCACCGGTTTCGCGCTGGCGCTGGCGCGCGCGGTGGGCGAATACGGCTCGGTGATCTTCATCGCCGGCAACATCCCGATGCGCTCGGAGATCGCGCCGCTGCTGATCGTGCAGAAGCTGGAGGAATTCGACTACGCCGGCGCGGCGGCGCTGGGCGTGGTGATGCTCGCGTTCTCGTTCGTGCTGCTGGTGCTGATCGCGCTGCTGCAGCATTGGAGCGGGCGCTGGGCGGAGCGTGGCGCGTGAGCGGCGGCAGCGCGCGCGGCGGCTCCACGGGGCGATGGCTGGGCCACGTCGCGATCATCGCGTTCGCCAGCCTGTTCCTCATCGTCTTCCTGCTGCTGCCGCTGGCATCGGTGTTCGCCGAAGCGTTCCGCCAGGGCATGCAGGCGTACCTGGCGAGCCTGCAGCAGCCCGAGGCGCTGTCCGCAATCCGGCTCACGCTGCTGGTGGCGGCGATCGCGGTGCCGCTGAACCTGGTCTTCGGCGTCGCGGCCGCCTGGGCGATGACGCGGTTCGAATTCCGCGGCAAGGCCGCACTGGGCGCGCTGATCGATCTGCCGTTCTCGGTGTCGCCGGTGATCTCCGGCCTGGTCTACGTGCTGCTGTTCGGCGCCCAGGGCTGGTTCGGGCCATGGCTGGACGCGCACGGCGTGCGCATCATCTTCGCGGTGCCGGGGCTGGTGCTGGCGACCGTGTTCATCACGCTGCCGTTCGTGGCGCGCGAGCTGATCCCGCTGATGCAGGCGCAGGGCAGCGAGGAAGAGGAAGCCGCCCGCGTGCTGGGCGCGAACGCCTGGCAGATGTTCTTCCGCGTGACGCTGCCGAACATCCGCTGGGCGCTGCTGTACGGCGTGCTGCTGTGCAATGCCCGCGCGATGGGCGAGTTCGGCGCGGTGTCGGTGGTGTCCGGGCACATCCGCGGGCTCACCACCACCATGCCGCTGGAAGTGGAGATGCGCTACAACGAATACGACTACGTAGGCGCCTTCGCCATCGCCTCGCTGCTGGCCCTGCTGGCCCTGCTCACCCTGGCGGTGAAGACTTTCCTCGAATGGCGCTACGGCGACGAGATCGCCGCGCACGCACCGGGCGGACACTGAGACCACCATGACGCTGACACTGGACCGGCTCAGCCGACGCTTCACGAACTTCGCCGCGCTGGACGACGTCAGCCTGGAGATGGCGCCCGGCGAATTCCTCGCCCTGCTGGGCCCCTCGGGGTCGGGCAAGACCACGCTGCTGCGCATCCTGGCCGGGCTGGACTATCCGGACCGGGGCAGCGTCACCCAGGCCGGGCGCGACTTCCTCGCCGCCTCCGCGCGCGAACGCAACGTGGGGCTGGTGTTCCAGCACTACGCGCTGTTCCGCCACCTCACCGTGCGCGAGAACGTGGCGTTCGGCCTGCGCGTGCGGCCACGCCGCCGGCGCCCCGCACGGGCGCAGATCCGCGAGCAGGTGGAGCGCCTGCTGAAGCGCGTGCAACTGGAGGAGCTGGGCGACCGCTATCCCAGCCAGCTCTCCGGCGGCCAGCGCCAGCGCGTGGCGCTGGCGCGCGCGCTGGCGGTGGAACCGGAACTGCTGCTGCTGGACGAACCGTTCGGCGCGCTGGATGCGCAGGTGCGCGTCACGCTGCGCCGCTGGCTGCGCGAGCTGCACGAGGAGCTGCAGCTCACCACCGTGTTCGTGACCCACGACCAGGAAGAGGCGCTGGAACTCGCCGACCGCATCGCCGTGATGAACCGCGGCCGCATCGAGCAGGTGGGCACGCCGCAGGCGATCTACCAGGACCCGGCCACGCCGTTCGTATGCGAGTTCATCGGCCGTACCAACCGCATCCCGCTCACGCGCCACGCGCAGGCATGGCGCGCCGGCGCGTGGTCGCTGACGGAGGACCCGTGGAACGGCCGCCACCGCGAGGCCGTCGCCTACGTGCGCCCCGAGCATCTCGCGCTGTCGGTGCCTGACGGGGAGCCCGCATGGGAGGCGCGCGTGCGCCACGTATACCTGGCCGGCAGCGTGGCGCACCTGGACCTGTACGTCGCCGGCATCGACCTGGCGCTGGAGGCCGATGTCGCGAGCGAGGACCTTGGTCGCCTGGGCTTGCATGCCGGTGCCGCGCTGCGCGCCGCGCCCGCCCGGCTGGTCGCCTTCCCCTGCGACGACGGCGACGGCAGCCGCCCCGTGATCGACGAACGATGTAGCTGGGCATCGCCCATCCGGCGCTAGCCGGAAGCCCATTCTTCTTCATCCGTGGCTGGCCCGTGCGCCAGCCGCGTCGGGGCGGTCTGCGCCTGCGCAGCCCCGCTCATCCGCAAAAGCAGGCACCGGAACGAGGGGAAGCACCCATGAAAAAGACGACGCTGATGGCCGCCTTGATGGTGGTGATCCCGAGCGTGGCCAGCGCGGGCCAGAACGGCCCGTACAGATTTGCTGCCAACTGGCCCACCCATTACGTGTTCGACGACGGCACCGACTTCGGCCTGGCGCTGAAATACCAGTACGACATCGACCGCTTCCCGAACGACGGCGGCCGCCTGGCGGACGCACACACCAACCGCCGCAAGGAAGTCGGCCTCTACCTCAAGAAGAAGGGCGTCTACGACGCCGTGCTGGGTTTCGACTACCAGGCCAGGACCTGGGTGGACACCTACGTGCGCGTGCAGAGCAAGGCGTTCCTGGGCACCGACCTCGGCGCGTTGAGGGCAGGTTTCAGCAAGACGCCGCTGGGCTTCGAAGGCAACACCAGCACCGGCGCCACCACCTTCCTCGAGACCGCGCTGCCCACGCAGGCGATCTACGCGAACCGGCGCATCGGCGTGGACTGGGCGCTGGAACGCCCGCACTACCTCGTCAACGCGGGCTACTACAGCGGCGGCGACCTCAACGGCGACAACGACGGCCGCATGGTCGCCGCCCGCTTCGCATGGGTGCCGCACAAGCAGCCCGGCGACGTGATCCATCTCGGCGTTTCCGCATCCGAGGAATCACCCGACGGCAGCACCGACGGACGCAACCGCTACACGCCGCCCACCGTGCGACTGCGCGCCCGCCCCGAAGCCGCCTTCGCCACCCGACTGGTGGATTCCGGCAACCTGCTTCCGGTCGACCACATCGACCGCGTCGGCTTCGAGGGCCTGTGGATCAACGGCCCCTGGTCGCTGCAAGGCGAATACCTGCACGCCACGGTGAAGCTGGACGGCGGACGCCCCAGCTATGCCGCCAGCGGCTACTACGCATTCGCGAGCTGGGTCGTCACCGGCGAATCGCGCCCCTACTCCGGCGGCAACGTCGACAACATCAAGCCCAAGGGTCCGTACGGCGCACTTGAACTCGCGCTGCGCTACAGCGAGCTGGACCTCGACGACAACCCCGTCCTCGGCGGCCACGAATCGAACTGGACGCTGGGCGCGAACTGGTACATCAACCGTTACCTGAAGCTGCAGGCGAACTATGTGCGCGCGCAGAGCAGCCGACGCAATGTGACGGTCGATCCCGATGTGGTGGAGGTCAGGGGGCAGGTGCAGTTTTGATGCGATTCGCACCGTGACGGCATGGAAGCGTCGGCATGATGAGGGATTGTTCGCCCCATCCATGGGGCTCACCCCTTCGCACTGCGCGCTACGGGGCCAGCCTTCGGCTGTCCAAATTCGTTCCGGACGAATTTGTCGAACCCAAGAGGGTTCGTCCACACCTCTCTCTCCGCCAGACACGCAAAACGCCCCGCGAGGGGGCGTTTTGCTCAACTGCTGTGTCTTCATGGCGACGAGGGATTGTTCGCCCCATCCATGGGGCTCACCCCTTCGCGCTGCGCGCTACGGGGCCAGCCTTCGGCTGTCCAAATTCGTTCCGGACGAATTTGTCGAACCCAAGAGGGTTCGTCCACACCTCTCTCTCCGCCAGACACGCAAAACGCCCCGCGAGGGGGCGTTTTGCTCAACTGCTGTGTCTTCATGGCGACGAGGGATTGTTCGCCCCATCCATGGGGCTCACCCCTTCGCGCTGCGCGCTACGGGGCCAGCCTTCGGCTGTCCAAATTCGTTCCGGACGAATTTGTCGAACCCAAGAGGGTTCGTCCACACCTCTCTCTCCGCCAGACACGCAAAACGCCCCACTAGGGGGCGTTTTGCGTGTCTGGCGGAGAGAGAGGGATTCGAACCCTCGATAAGGCTTTTGACCCTATACTCCCTTAGCAGGGGAGCCCCTTCGGCCACTCGGGCATCTCTCCGGGTTTGTGGTGCTGCAGCAGGGTCGGCAAGGATAACCGCCGACCGCCGCGAGGTAAAGCCCGAACGTTTCGCTCAGTGCTCGTCGCCGGAGGCGGGGCCGCTGCCGGATTCGTGCTCGCCCTTGATGCGCTGGTAGATTTCTTCGCGATGCACGGCGACGTTCTTGGGCGCATTGATGCCAATGCGAACCTGGTTGCCTTTCACGCCCAGAACGGTGACGGTCACCTCGTCGCCGATCATCAGGGTTTCACCAACCCTGCGGGTCAGAATCAACATGGTTGCTGCTCCATAAATTCCTGGTTCCAAACCTGCACGTGATGGCACCTCACCCCTGAGCATCCATCACCGCAGTTCTACGATTGTCCGTCGAAGGCTTTGCCGCCTTCCCGGCTCTCAATCTGGCTACCTGTCGCGACAATCTCTTGATTGGGCAACAGCTGCCTACATTATTCGGGCGATACTAGCGACCATCCACCATCGGCGCAATGCGCCTCGGCGTGGCCAGTAGCCGGGATCCCGGTCGACGCGCAACCTCGCAACCTCAGGCCGACAACTGGCCGGAGGCCCATAACGGCAGATCCGCCAGTATGGTTGACAGCGCCGGCGCGTCGGTGCCGCCGCCCTGCGCCATGTCGGGGCGGCCGCCGCCCTTGCCGTCGATCTGCTTCGCCACGTGCGAGACCACGTCGCCGGCCTTGATGCGGCCCAGCGCGCGGCCGTGCACGCCGGCAATCAGCGATACGCGGCCGTCCGCCGCGCCCGCTAGCAGGATCACGCAGTCGCCCAGTTGCTGCTTGAGCTGGTCCACGCTGTCGCGCAGCGCCTTGGCGTCCAGGCCCTCCAGTCGCGCGGCCACGATCTTGATGCCGTCGACGTCGTGCGCGCTGCCCGCCAGTTCGGCAGTGGCGGAGCCGGCCGCCTTGGCGCGCAGGGAGTCCAGTTCGCGCTCCAGCTTCTTCTGCTTGTCGAACAGCTGGCGCAGCTTCTCGATGGCGTCGTCGCCGCTGCTGGAGAGCAGGTGCGCCAGTTCGCCGAGGCGACGCTCCTCGTCGGCCACGAAGGCGAGCGCGCCAGCGCCGGTGACCGCCTCGATGCGGCGCACGCCGGAGGCCACGCCCGCCTCGCCGGCGATCTTGAACAGGCCGATGTCGCCGGTGCGCCCCACGTGGGTGCCGCCGCACAACTCGGTGGAGAAGTCGCCCATCTTCAGCACGCGCACTTCGTCGCCGTACTTCTCGCCGAACAACGCCATCGCGCCGAACGCGATCGCGTCGTCGTAGGCCATCTGGCGCACCTCGGCGGCGTCGTTGCGGCGCACCTCGGCGTTGACCAGCGCCTCCACCTCAGCCAGTTCCTCGCGACTCACCGGCTTGTGGTGGGCGAAGTCGAAGCGCAGGCGATCGGGCGCCACCAGCGAGCCCTTCTGCGTGACATGCGTGCCCAGCACCTTGCGCAGCGCGGCGTGCAGCAGGTGGGTGGCGGAGTGGTTGAGCACGATGGCCTGGCGGCGCGCGGTGTCGACCTGCGCATCCACCGCGTCGCCGACCTTGAGCGGCTGCGCGCCGTGCCAGCTGCCGGCGTGGCCGAAGAATACGCCGCCCATCTTCAGCGTGTCGGCCACCTCGAAGCGGCCCTGGCCGTTCGACAGCACGCCGGTATCGCCGACCTGGCCGCCGGACTCGGCATAGAACGGCGTGCGGTCGAGGATCACGTAGCCCCGCTCGCCCTCGGCGAGCTGGTCCAACTGGCGACCGTCGCGCACGATGCCCAGCACCTTGCAGCCCTGCGCCGACAGCGCCTCGTAGCCGAGGAAGGCAGTGGGCGCGAGCTGGCTGGCAAGCTCGGCCGGCAACTGACCCTTGGCCTCGAACTTGCCCGCGGCGCGGGCGCGCTCGCGCTGCTCGTTCATCGCCTGCTCGAAGCCGGCCATGTCGACGGCGAGGCCGCGCTCGCGCGCGATGTCGGCGGTGAGGTCGACCGGGAAACCGTAGGTGTCGTAGAGGCGGAACGCGTCTTCGCCCGCGATGGTCTTGCCGGAGAGCCGGCCGGTCACCTCGTCGAACAGTCGCATGCCGTGTTCCAGCGTTTCGCCGAAGCGCTGTTCCTCGGTGCGCAGCGCATCTTCCACGAAGTTTTGCTTCTGCTTGAGCTCGGGATAGGCCTCGCCCATTTCCTCGACCAGCGGCTGCACCATCTTCCAGAAGAAGTCGCCGCGCACGCCCAGCATCCAGCCATGGCGCAGCGCGCGGCGGATGATCCGGCGCAGCACGTAGCCGCGGCCTTCGTTGGACGGCAGCACGCCGTCGACGATCAGGAAGCTGCAGGCACGGATGTGGTCGGCGATCACGCGCAGCGACTGGTTGGCCAGGTCTTTCGTGGCGGTGAGTTCGGCCGCCACCTTGACGAGGTGCTGGAACAGGTCGATCTCGTAGTTGGAGTGCACGTGCTGCAGCACGGCGGCGAGGCGCTCCAGGCCCATGCCGGTGTCCACGCAGGGCGCGGGCAGCGGCGAGAGCGTGCCGTCCGGCGCGCGGTCGAACTGCATGAACACCAGGTTCCAGATCTCGATGTAGCGGTCGCCGTCCTCGTCGGGCGAACCGGGCGGGCCGCCCGCCACACCGGGTCCGTGGTCGTAGAAGATCTCGGTGCAGGGACCGCAGGGGCCGGTGTCGGCCATCTGCCAGAAATTGTCGGAGGCGAACGGCGCGCCCTTGTTGTCGCCGATGCGCACGATGCGCTCGGCCGGCACGCCGACTTCCTTGTGCCAGAGGTCGTAGGCCTCGTCGTCGGTGTGATAGACGGTGACCCACAGCTTTTCGGGCGGCAGCTTGAGCACCCGGGTGAGCAACTCCCACGCCCAGACGATCGCCTCGTGCTTGAAGTAATCGCCGAACGACCAGTTGCCCAGCATCTCGAAGAAGGTGTGATGGCGCGCGGTGTAGCCCACGGCGTCCAGGTCGTTGTGCTTGCCGCCCGCGCGCAGGCAGCGCTGCACGTCGGCCGCGCGCACGTAGGGCAGCTTTTCGCTGCCCAGGAACACGTTCTTGAACGGCACCATGCCCGAGTTGGTGAACAGCAGGGTCGGATCGCTGGCCGGCACCAGCGAGGCGGACGGCACGATGGTGTGGCCCTTGGAGCGGAAGAACTCGAGGAAGGTGGAGCGGATGTCGGCCGTCTTCATTGCGTGCGGATCGTCGGGCTGGGGCGTGGAGGCTGCAGGCCACGCCGACGGCAAGCCGGGCGATCAGTCGCTTTCGTCGGCCAACTCGTCCACATCGGCGTGGGTAAGACCTCTTACTGTGGCGGCGGGAAAGCCGCGACGCAAGAGAAACTGTGCCCGGCGCAGCTTTTCGGCCTGGTCCGCAGCCGCCTTGGCGCCGTAGCGGCGCCGCAACTGGGCGGCGGCGGAAGCGCCCCAGTCCACTTCCGCGGCATCCAGCAGCGCACGGATGCGCGCGTCGGACAGGCCGTGGCTCTTCAGTTCGGCGCGCAGGCGCAGCGGGCCGTAACCCTGGGCGGCGCGGCTGCGCACCAGCATCTCGCCGAAGCGTTCGTCGTCCTGGTAGTGCTGCGCGCCGAGACGGTCCAGCGCCTCCGCCGCCTCGTCGGCTGCGTAGCCGCCCTGGCGCAGCTTGCGCCCCAGTTCGCGGCGGGAATGCTCGCGGCGCACGAGGAGGCCGAGGCCCTTGGCGTAGGCGGTGGCCTTGTCCCGTTTTTCGGGCGGCTTGCTGCCGGGCGGCGGCGCGGAACGGTCTTTCGACATGCGCGGCTACCCCGGCGTCAGCAGCGGATGCCGATCAGGCCCGGCGACAGTACGGCGGCGTACATCGACGGCAGGGGCGGCGACAGCAGCCATGCGTCTGCCGCGATTCAGCGCGCGCTGGGCCGGGCGGCGATGCGGGCCACGATCTGATCGCGCAAATCCCCGGCGTTCTGCCCGGCCTGGTGAACCGCGTCCACGATGGCGTCCGCATCGAGGCCGCCGGGGCGCGAGGCCTCGGCCAACGCCCAGGTGCGCGCCGCACGGCTGCCACTGCGGCAGTACAGCAGTACCGGCTGCTCGCCACGGGCCAGCGCGCGGCCCAGCGTGTCCACCGCGGCGGCCGGCACGGCGCCCGGCGACACCGGGGCGTAGTCGAAGGCCATGCCCTGCTGCGCTGCCGCCGCGCCCATCGTGCCGGCCGAAGGCTGGCCGGGGCCTTCGTTGTCCGGGCGCAGGTCCACCACCGCCCGGAAACCCTGCGCCTTCAACTGCGCCAGTTGTTCCGGGGCGACCTGGCCGGAGATCCAAACGCCTTTCACCACCAGCCTGGCGTCCACGCGTGGGGTTTCGCCACTGCCGCCGAACGCGGCGGTGGCGAACGCCAGCGCCGCGCCGAGCACGATGGCGACCAGGAAAGTCCAACGCAGCCTGGGCATCTCACCTGCCTCCTGTCGCCCGTTCACCGGGCCTTGATCAACCTGACCGGCGAGCAACGCCCGGATCAGGCTTCCTCCAGCGCTTCCTCGGAAGCGGTGGTGCCCTTGCCGCTGCCGCCCACCAGCAGGCGGGCGCGCAGTTCGCGGTCGATCTCGTCGGCGATGGCGGGGTTGTCGCGGAGGAACTGGCGGACGTTTTCCTTGCCCTGGCCGATGCGGTCGCCCTTGTAGCTGTACCAGGCGCCGGACTTGTCGACCAGGTTCTGCGCCACGCCCAGCTCGATGATCTCGCCTTCGCGCGAGCTGCCCTCGCCGTAGAGGATCTCGAACTCGGCCTGGCGGAACGGCGGCGCCACCTTGTTCTTGACCACCTTGACGCGGGTTTCGGAACCGATCACTTCCTCGCCCTTCTTCACCGCGCCGATGCGACGGATGTCCAGGCGCACCGAGGCGTAGAACTTCAGCGCATTGCCGCCGGTGGTGGTTTCCGGGCTGCCGAACATCACGCCGATCTTCATGCGGATCTGGTTGATGAAGATCACCAGGCAGTTGGACTTCTTGATGTTGGCGGTGAGCTTGCGCAGCGCCTGGCTCATCAGGCGGGCATGCAGGCCCACGTGCGAATCGCCCATCTCGCCCTCGATTTCGGCCTTGGGCGTGAGCGCGGCGACCGAGTCGACCACCACCACGTCCACCGCGCCCGAGCGCACCAGCATGTCGGCGATTTCCAGCGCCTGCTCGCCGGTGTCGGGCTGGGAGACCAGCAGGTCGTCCACGTTCACGCCCAGCTTGGCGGCGTAGGACGGGTCCAGCGCGTGCTCGGCGTCGACGAAGGCCGCGGTGCCGCCGTTCTTCTGGCAGTTCGCGATCACCTGCAGGGTGAGCGTGGTCTTGCCCGAGGATTCCGGACCGTAGATCTCGACCACGCGGCCACGCGGCAGGCCGCCCACGCCCAGCGCGATGTCCAGCCCCAGCGAACCGGTGGAAACGGTGTCGATCGCCTCGTTGGTGCGATCGCCCATGCGCATCACGGCGCCTTTGCCGAACTGCTTTTCGATCTGGCCGAGGGCGGAGGCGAGCGCCTTGCGCTTGTTGTCATCCATCGTCTTGGTTCCGGTTGGGCTGTGAATGGAAGGCATGATGCCCGGATCGCGTCTCACGGGCTGGGATCACGAAGTATCCCATATCGGTCAAGCCGGCCAGCCGGACCGCGGCGCCTCAGTCCGTCAGGGTTTCGCGCAGGCCGGCGAGCGCGGCGGCCACGGTCTGCCGGCGCACCGCCTCGCGGTCGCCGTCGAAATGGAACAGCCTCGCGCGGGCGTAGCCGCCGCGGCACTTCCAGGCGATCCACACCGTACCCACCGGCTTGCCCGGCGTGGCGCCGGTCGGCCCGGCAATGCCGGTCACCGCCACCGCCACGCCCGCGCCGAACCGGGCGATCGCGCCGGAAACCATTTCCAGCGCGGTCTCCTCGCTCACGGCACCCGCATGCTCCAGCGTATGCGCACTGACGCCCAGCAGCGCCTGCTTCGCCTCGTAGCTGTAGGTGACCACGCCGCCGTCGAACCAGGCCGAGCTGCCGGGCAGATCGGTCAGCGCCTTGGCGATCCAGCCGCCGGTGCAGGATTCGGCGGTGACCAGCATCCGGCGCCGGCGCAGCGTTTCCTGCGCCACCGCCTGCGCCAGCACGTGCAGTTCGGCATCGGTAGGAACGGACGGCGACTCCATGCGAGACTCCCGATCTTCAAGGCCAGCACGTTAACGCGGATCGGCCACCCTGTTCCACCCACGCGCAGCCACGCATGAGCCACGACGATCTCTCCCTGCACACGCCCTTGATGCGCCAATACCTCACCGCGAAAGCGGCGCATCCTGATGTGCTGCTGTTCTTCCGCATGGGCGATTTCTACGAGCTGTTCTACGATGACGCGCGCAAGGCGGCGCGGCTGCTGGACATCACGCTGACCCAGCGCGGCCAGTCGGCCGGTGCGCCGATTCCGATGGCGGGCGTGCCCTATCACGCGGTGGAGAATTACCTCGCGAAGCTGGTGCGCCTCGGCGAATCGGTGGCGATCTGCGAGCAGATCGGCGATCCCGCGCTGGCCAAGGGCATCGTGGAGCGCAAGGTGGTGCGCGTGGTCACGCCGGGCACGGTGACCGACGCCGCGCTGCTGGAAGAACGCCGCGACAACCTGCTGCTGGCGATCGCCGCGGGCGCGAAGGACGGCTACGGCCTCGCGTGGGTGGATCTGTCCAGCGGCCGTTTCCTGCTCAGCGAGGTGCCGCACGCGGAAGCGCTGGCGGCGGAACTCGCGCGCTTGCAACCGGCTGAAACCCTGGTGGACGAAAGCGTGGCGTGGCCGAAGCTCGTCGCCGCCCTGCCGGGCCTGCGCAAGCGGCCGCCATGGCATTTCGAAACCGATGCGGCGCGGCGCGAACTCAACCGCTTCTTCGGCACGCGCGACCTCGGCGGCTTCGGCGTGGACGCGCTGCCGCTCGCCATCGGCGCAGCCGGCTGCCTGCTCGGCTACGTCGAGGAAACCCAGAAGAGCGCGCTGCCGCACCTCAGCGGCATGGCGGTGGAATCGGCCAGCGAAACCATCGCGCTGGACGCCGCCACGCGCCGCAACCTGGAACTGGACACGCATCCCAGCGGCCGCACCGAACACACCTTGCTCGGCGTGCTGGACGAAACCGTGACGCCGATGGGCGCGCGCCTGCTGCGCCGCTGGCTGAATCGCCCGCTGCGTTCGCGCGAACTGCTGCGTGGCCGCCACCAGGCCATCGGCACGCTGGTCGACAACCGCCGCTACGAAGCGCTGCGCGAACAGTTGCGCGGCATCGGCGACCTGGAGCGCATCCTCGCCCGCGTGGCGCTGCGCTCGGCGCGGCCGCGCGACCTGTCCACCCTGAGGGACGGCCTGCTGGCCGCGCCGGAGCTGCGCGAACGCATCGCCGGCCTGGACAGTCCGCTGCTGCATGCGCTGGTCGAACGCATCGGCAACCACGCCGAGACCGCGACACTCCTCCAGCGCGCCATCGTCGAACAGCCGCCGGCGCTGCAACGCGACGGCGGCGTCATCGCGGACGGCTACGACGCCGAGCTGGACGAGCTGCGCCGGCTCTCCACCCATGCCGACCAGTACCTCGTCGAACTGGAGGAACGCGAGAAGGCCGCCAGCGGCATCCCCACGCTCAAGGTGGGCTACAACCGCGTGCACGGCTACTACATCGAGATCAGCAAGGCGCAGTCGGACAAGGCGCCCACGCATTACACGCGCCGCCAGACCACCAAGAACGCCGAGCGCTACATCACCGAGGAACTCAAGCAGTTCGAGGACAAGGTGCTCAGCGCGAAGGAGCGTTCGCTGATGCGCGAACGCGCGCTGTACGAAGCGCTGCTCGACACGCTGACCGAACGGCTGGAGCCGCTGAAGCAGGCGGCCGCCGCCATCGCGGAACTGGACGTGCTCGCCACCCTCGCCGAACGCGCCGAGACGCTGGACTGGAGCGCGCCGGAACTCGCCGACGAACCCGGCATCGCGATCGAGCGCGGCCGCCATCCGGTGGTGGAAAAGGTGCGCGAGGAACCGTTCGAGCCGAACGACCTGCGGCTCGACGACAACCGCCGCATGCTGGTAATCACCGGCCCCAACATGGGCGGCAAGAGCACCTACATGCGGCAGAACGCGCTTATCGTGCTGCTTGCGCACATCGGCAGCTACGTGCCTGCGACACGCGCGACGATCGGCCCCGTCGACCGCATCTTCACCCGCATCGGCGCGGGCGACGACCTCTCGCGCGGCCAGTCCACCTTCATGGTGGAAATGAGCGAGACCGCCAACATCCTGCACAACGCCACCGAGTACAGCGTGGTGCTGATGGACGAAGTGGGCCGCGGCACCAGCACCTACGACGGCCTCGCGCTTGCGCGCGCCGCGGCGGTGCATCTCGCGGCGACGAGCCGCGCCTTCACCCTGTTCGCCACACACTACTTCGAATTGACCGAACTCGCGGGCGAATACACGGGTATCGCAAACGTGCATCTCGACGCCGTGGAATACGGCGAGCAACTGGTGTTCATGCATGCGGTGAAGGACGGCCCGGCCAATCGCAGCTTCGGCCTGCAGGTGGCGGCGCTGGCCGGCCTGCCCAAGGCGGTGATCGCGGATGCGCGGCGCACGCTGGCGAAGCTGGAGAGCGGCATGCATGCGCATGGCGGCGCGGCGCCCGTTGCCGAAGCATCGCCACAACTCGGCCTGTTCGCGCCACCCGCGCCTTCCGCCGTGGAGCATGCGCTGGACGCGATCGATCCGGATGCGCTCACGCCGCGCGATGCGCTGGAGGCGCTGTACCGGTTGAAAGGCCTACGCTGAGCCTGGCGTCGGCGGATCGCCCGGCTTCGTTGCTGCGCGATGCGCAACATGGGCTTCGTCCGGCATCCCGATATCGGGAATGGCATCCCACTCGGCCTGGCTCACGCCGGATGGCGGCTGCGGCTGCTGTACCGGCGCACGTGCCGGCAGGCGCCCGGTCAGCACCAGCTGGCGGATGCGCTCGAACACCTCGCCGCGACCGAACGGCTTCTTCATGAAATCGTCGGCGCCGTAGCGCTGCACGTAGAACTGCTCGGTGGCCTGCACATTGCCGCTGATCATCACGATGGGCGTGCGCTGCGTGGCCGGTTCGCGCCGCATCGCGCGCAGCACCTCGAAGCCGGAGATCCCGGGCAGCACGATGTCGAGGAACACCAGGTGCGGCCGCACGCTGCGCGCCAGCGCCAGCGCGCTTTCGCCGTCGGCCGCCTTGACGACCTCGTAGCCGTCCTGGGTCAGCATCTTGCCCAGCACCGCGCAGATCGTCGCGGAGTCGTCCACCACCAGCACGCGGCTGGCCACCGGCGCGCGCACCCGCGGTTCGCTGTGGCGCCGTTCGCCGCCGGCCACCAGCCGCTGCAACAAACCGAAACCGGCCATCCCCTTCCCCCTTCGCCGGCGGGGATGCCGGCGTCGGAACAGTTTCCTTGCCGGCATGAACGGGCGCAAGCGGGACTCCGGGAAGGCCGCCTCAAGGGTCGCCGACGCGCCCCTGCGGCTCGTAACACAGCAGCATGTTGCCGTTGCCGAAGCGCCGCGACCGGGCAAGGCGCAAATCCATGCCGGCCGCGAAGCCGCCGAACAACGACCTTCCACGCCTGCCCAGCACGACCGGGACGATCACCAGCTGGTATTCGTCGATCAGTCCGGCCGGCCCCAGCGAGGCCACCAGTTCGCCGCTGCCGAGGATCACCAGGTCCGCGCCGGGTTCGCTTTTCAGCGCCCGCAGCCGCGGTATCGCGTCGCCCTCCAGCACGGCGGTGTTGTTCCATGCCGCTTCGCGCAGCGTGCGCGAACAGACGAATTTCGGCAGCGCGTTCATCCGTTCGGCCACCGCCGGCTCGTTCTGAGCTGCCGCCGGCGTGGGCCACCATGAAGCCATCATCTGGTAGGTGACGCGCCCGAACACCAGCTCGCCGCCGCTGTCCGCATTGCCCTGCACGAAGGCGTCCCATTCCGCATCGCGCTCGCGCCGATGGGTCCAGCTGAAATCGCCGTCTGTGCTGGCGTAGCAGCCGTCCAGCGTCACCATGTCGAAAGCAATCAGTCTGCGCATCATCCACCTCTGCGTTGATGGTTCAGGCCTCGGCTTCGGCGGCAGGCATGGCCGGGAACGGCTCGCGCCATGCCGGCAGGGCCTGCAATTGCCGGTGCCAGCGAGCGATGTGCTCGAAGCCGTCCAGCGGCAGCCGCGCTTCCTTCGCCCAGCCCAGCGGCGTGGAAACGGCGAAATCCGCCACGCCGAGTTGCTCGCCCACCAGCCATTCGTGCGCAGCCAGGTGGGTGTCGAGCACGGCCGCAAACTGCCGGAAGAACTTGCCCGCTTCGGCCACCGCGGCTGCATCCGCTTCGCCCATACCCACCCAGGGCTTGATCACGTACTCGAAGTACAGCGCACCGCCATGTCGCAGGAAATGCGCCTGGTTCCAGGACAACCAGCGCATGGCTTCGACCTGCGCCGCGGGAACCGACGGCCACAACGCCGAGCCGGCCTGCATCGCCAGATGCACCATGATCGCGTCGGCCTCCCACAGTCGCAGCACGCCGTCGGTCAGCACCGGCACCTTGCCATTGGGATTGAGCGCGAGGTACGGCGGCTGCTTGTGTTCGCCACGCGCAAGGTCGACGCGCATCCACTCGACCGGTGCCTCGAGGTATTTCGCCACGGCGCAGGCCCGGCGGGGATTGAAGACCTCGGCGTAATACAGCTTCATGGGGCGCTCCTCTCGGGGTTGGATGCCCAAAGTCTGCGCCGCATCAATATATGTTCAAGAACATATTCAATCCCGGCGCTACGCTGTGGCGGCACCGGAGGAAACCGCCATGCCGTACAGCGCCGAACACAAGCAGAAGACCCGCGCGCGCATCGTCGAGCGCGCACGCGTGCTGTTCAACCGCCGTGGCTTCAGCGAGGTCTCCATCGACGAGATCATGGCCAGCGCGGAACTCACGCGCGGGGGCTTCTACAACCACTTCCGCACCAAGGAGGAGCTGTTCGTGGAAGCGGTGGCGACGTACCGTGACTTCAACCCGGTCGAACGCTGGCCGGACCTGGACTTCGACCCGGCGCGCCGCGGGACGGCGTTCGCCCGGCAGATGGTCGACGTCTATCTCTCGCGCGAACACCTGGACGACATCGAGGGCCACTGCCCGATGATCGCCCTGCCCTCCGACGTGGCACGTGCGGGCCCCGGCGTGAAAGACGCTTATCGCGGCTTGCTGGAGCGCATGGCCGGAATGCTCGCGCAAGGCGTCGGCGCATCCGCCGACAGCGAAGCCGCGCGCCAGCGCGGACTCGCCCTCGCCGCGCTGTGCGTGGGCGGCATGGTGCTGGCGCGCACCGTCGAGGACGACGCCCTCCGCGACGAGATCCGCGCGGCGGCGCGCGCCACGGCGCACGAGCTGATCGACTGATCCGCGCGACGCGAGCCGGAATCACCCGCCCTCTGCCACAGGCGTCGCGTGTCTGGGTGACACGAGCGGCCTCCTGACGGAGTTGCCGGCAACGAAACGCTGCCCGCAACCATTCCGGCTCGGCGTCTTGCCCGGCAGAGTCGCGGACCGTGAAGCGTTGCCCGCCTCCTGCCCGAGGGGCCATCGGCGCACGCACGGTCCGCCATGACGGCGCATGCCGCTGCGGGCCAACCGAACTGGAGCCGGCCAATCCCAGCCTCCTTCGGCGCCGCGCACCGACATCCGCTGCCGGAACCTCGGCGACCATCGGTCAGCTCAATCGAAAGACAAGCAACATGATATGTAAATCGTTTGTTCTTTCATAAATTTTTATTATTTGTCGATTTCTTTCGATATTTATAGCCTCGGCGTACCCGAAGGGAGCCCGGCGAGTTGACCCTGTCGGTTTCATCTGCCCGTAGCGGGCACCAGATGGGGAGAAAAACGAATGAACAAGCAAGTCATGCGTGGGAACCAACACCGTCGCAACGCCCTGGCCGTGGCTCTCGCCATGAGTCTGGGTGTCAGCAGCCTGGCACATGGCCAGGGAACGACCGGCTCGATCTTCGGCACCGCGCCGGCGGCAGTGGGCGAAACGGTCCGCATCGTCAACAAGCAGACCGGCCTCACCCGCGAAGTGGCAGTGGACGGCACGGGGCGTTTCAGCGCCAACCAACTGCCGGTGGGCAGCTACACCGTATCGCTGATGCAGGGCGGCAACGTGCTTGCCGTGCACGACCACGTGCAGGTGAGCGTGGCGGGCGGCGGCGCGGTGCCGTTTACCGCGGCCGAGACCGGCAAGAGCGTGCAGAACCTGTCCGGCGTCACCGTCACCGCCAACTCGATCCCCGCGATCGACGTGTCCTCGACCCGCCAGACTTCGGTGATCACCTCGCGGGACCTGAAGTTGCTGCCGCTGGCCCGCAACGCCGAATCCATCGCCCTGCTGGCGCCCGGCACGGCCGGCGGCAATGCCAGCCTGGGCCACGGCCCGGCCGGCACCCCGCTGATCTCGTTCGGCGGCGACTCCGTGGTGGAAAACGCGTACTACATCAACGGTTTCAACACCACCGATCCGGTGGGCAATGCCGGCGGCATCGCCTTGCCCTATTTCGCGATCGCCGAGCAGCAGACCATCACCTCCGGTTACAGCGCCGAATACGGCCGCTCCACCGGCGGCGTGATCAGCCAGGTGGGCCAGCGTGGCGGCAACGACTTCCATGCCGGCGTCTATGCCACCTGGGCACCAGGCTGGGCACAGAGCAGCTACGACAACTACTACTACGCCAACCCGAACGCGCTGCCGCGCCAGACGGGCCAGCAATACGGCGATCTCCGCCAGCCGCGTTCGCAGAACGAGTCCTGGACGCGGATCTACGATGCCTACGTGTCGGGACCGCTGATCAAGGACAAGCTGTTCTTCTACCTGACCGCCGAGACCCAGCAAGCCAACGCCACCAGCGCCGGCCTGGCCACGTCGACGGGGAAGTCGACCTGGAGCTCGCACGGCCAGTCCTCGCCGAAGTTCTACGGCAAGCTGGATTGGAACATCAACGACAGCAACACGCTGGAGGCCACTTACGCCTCCAGCAAGGTCGAGGACACCGCGAACAACCTCTACAGCTACAACTACGCCACCAACAGCGTGGGGAGTTTCGTAAAGGTCAACAATCCGCTGTATTCGAGCAAGTTCGACATCGGCATCCTGAAGTACACCTCCTACATCACCGACAACGTCACGCTGAGCGTGCTGGGCGGCAAGATGAAGAGCACCTACTTCGACCAGGCCGTGGCTTACCCTGGTTACGATCCGGCGCTGCCCAGCATGGGCGGCCAGGGCGCCATCGGCGGCCAGAACCCGGCGACCCCGGGCTTCGGCAACTACAACCTCAATCCCAGCACCCTGCCCTCCGCAGGCCACCGGTCGGCGTCGAACAACCTCCGTGTCGACCTGGACTGGAAGCTGGGCAACCACGACCTGAAGTTCGGCATCGACAACCAGCGCAGCACCGATATCGACGACGGCAAAGTCACCGTCGGCCCGGGCTACTACTGGTCCTACGGCCAGCAGTCGAATCTCACCTCGCCGACCCTGGCCTGCAATGGCCAGGGCATATGCGTTCCCACCGCGGTATCCCCCAGCAACCCGCAGGGCTACTACGTGGGCAGGCTCACCTATGGCGGTACGGCCTCGTTCACCGTGATGCAGAAGGCGCAATACATCGAGGACAACTGGCAGGTGACGCCGAACCTGATGCTGAACCTCGGCCTGCGCAACGACCAGTTCACGAACTACAACCCGGAGATGCAGGCCTACATCCGCGAAACCAAGCCGCAATGGGCGCCGCGCCTTGGCTTCAGCTGGGACATCTTCGGCGACAGCAGCGCCAAGCTGTACGGCAACGCGGGCCGCTACTACCTCGCGCTGCCGTCGGGCCTGGGCACGCGCATGGCAGGCAACAATGCCTACCTCGAAACGTTCTATACCTATACATCCATCGATGCGAACGGCCTGCCGCAGGGCCTTACCCAGCTTCCGACCAGCGCGGCGTACTCGCCCGACGGCGAAACCGGCGTTCCGAAGGATCCGACGCTCGTCGCCGCGACCGACCTGAAGCCGATGTACCAGGACGAGTACGTGCTGGGCTTCCAGAAGGCATTCAACGCCTTCGGCCAGTCGCTGGTGTGGACCTCGCAGGCCACCTACTCGAAAATGAACGACATCGTGGACGACACCGGCGCCATCCAGCTGCCGGCCGATGCCGACACGAATCCGCTCATCTATGCCACGGAGACGGATGTACTGGTCAACCCGGGGCGCAGCAACACCCTGCGCTACTGCCTGGCGGACGACGGCGCGCTCAATCCCACCTGCACGCGCTATGGAACCTATACGTGGAACCCGCATACGGCCGTTGGCAATGCCTCGGACGGCCTGGTCGGCTTTCCTGCGGCGTTCCGCAAGTACTACAGCCTGGAAGAGTCCCTGGAACATCCGTGGGACGGCAAGTGGATGGGCAAGATCGACTACATGTTCACCAAGAGCTACGGCACCACGGAAGGTCCGACCGAGTCGTGGTCAGGCCAGATCTCCAACGCCTCGGCCGCGTCCGGCGGCCATGCGTCCGGCTCGATCTCCACGGCCTGGGACTACCCCGAGATCATGGAGTATGCCAACGGCGACCTTCCGAACATGCACAAGCACACGCTGAAGGCGTACGGCACCTATGCGGTCACGCCGGAATGGCTGGTCAGCGGCACGTACATCATCCAGTCGGGTGCGCCGTTCACCTGCGCGGGTTACTACGGCCCGAACCAGACCAACCCGATCGGCTACGGTTCGGGCTACCACTGGTGCGGCGGCCGGCCGGCGCGTCCGGGGGACGCGGGCAGCACGCCGTGGACCCACCAGCTCAATCTGTCGTTGACCTACATCCCTGCATGGGCCGGCAAGCATCTGACCCTCCAGATGCAGGTACTCAACGTGTTCAACGAGCAGGCAACCACGGCCTATACCAGCTCCTATGGCTCGACGGCTGCGCCGAACACCAGCTACAAATTGCCGGTGGGCAGCGAGGCTCCGCGCTATGGCCAGTTCAGCGTGAAGTACGACTGGTAAGCCCTTCGCGTCCCGTGCCGCAGGCACTGCGACACCGGACAGGAGGAGGATGCGAAACGAACAAGGCCGCCGGGTGGTCAACCGGCGGCCTTGTTCGTTTGCGGTTCCCGCAGACTCGGCGCCGGAGAGTGGGGCTCCCGGCCGGCCTGCTTCAGGTAGCCATGCCTGCCACTACGTCATGGGTAGCCAGCGGCAAGCCTTGCGCGACCAGCCGCTCGAACGCGACGTCGCGCGCCGGCATGCGACCGGCACGCACCAATGCGTCGATGCTGGCCATCACTTCGGTACAACCAAAGGGCTTCTTCATGAAATCGTCGGCACCGTAGCGCTGCACGTAGAACTGCTCGGTGGCCTGCGAATTGCCGCTGATCATCACGATCGGGATGTGTGCAGTGAGCGGGTCGTGGCGCAGCGCGCGCAGCACCGCGAAGCCGTTGATGCCAGGCAACACGATGTCGAGGAAGATCAGTTCAGGCAGTTCGGCCTTCGCCAACTCGAGCGCACGCTCGCCGTCGGCGGCCTTCTGCACGGCATAGCCGCACTGCTCCAGCATGCGGCCAAGTACGGCGCAGATCGTGGGGGAATCGTCCACCACCAGCATGCGCGTGCCCCGCGGCGCCTGCCGCTGGCTGTCTGGCCGTGGCACCGCAGCAGCGGCGCCACCCAGCCATCGCCTGAAGAATCCCATGCCGTTCATCGCAAGGCTCCCTGAAGTCATCCCCGCCAAGTGAGGGTCACGGACTCGGCGTGACTCGGCGTTGCCGCGAATGGTGGGGCAGAACCCTGGCGCAATCTGCGATGCACTGCCCGGAACCAGTTCAAGGACGGCCCGGATCGTCCTTCAATCGACGCAATTCCCTGCGTGCGTGTTTGTCGGGGCGCTGGCGCGGCGCCTGCACGCCGACCAGCCGGCGCTGTTCGCGCTGCGCCTCGCGCGCCAGCTTGCTGGCTTCGCTCTCGCGGTACAGCGCCTGCGCCACGCTGGCCGGACCGCGCTTGACTGCCAGCGCCAGCACCTCGACTTCCAGCCGCTCCTCGCCACGGCTGATCTTCAGCGCGTCGCCCGCATGCAACAGCTTGGCCGGCTTGCAGCCACCACCGTTGACGTCGATCTTGCCGCCGTCGATCGCCTGCTTGGCGAGGCCACGCGTCTTGAAGAAACGTGCAACCCACAGCCACGCGTCGGCGCGCATTCCAGTCGGATGATCAGCATGTGGGACATTCATCGGCGGCATTATCGCCCCGATTCCCGTCGAGCCCGCCATGACCAACCGCTGGACGCCACGCTCGCGTGCAGGCCATCCTCGACCCGTGCATGGACACGACGCTCCGGGGCTGGCATCCGCCGCGGCTGCATCCTGCCGGCTAACCGCTGGGCAGTCCCAGGTTCATCAGCGGCACCGTCAGCAGGGACAACACGATGCCCGCACCCAGCACGGTATTCGCCAGTTTCGGATCCAGCCCGTACTCGTCGGCCAGGATGGCGGCCGACACCATCGGCGCCATCGCCGCCTGCAGCACGCCGGCCGTCAGCACCAGGCCACCCACGCCGGTGGCGACGCCCAGCGCCCAGCACAGCGCCGGCGCCAGCAGCAGCTTCCAGCCCAGTCCCCACGCGGTTGCGCCCAGCAGGCCCTGGCCGGCCTGCAGCCGGAACTGCAAGCCCACCGAGAACAGCGCCAGTGGCGTCATCGTCTCCCCCAGCGGCTTGAACACGCCGTCCAGCACGGCCGGCCAGCCACCCAGCAGGCCCGCGACTATCGCCACCACCAGCGCGACAAACGCGGGGAACGTGACGATGCGGCGAACGATCCGGCGCGGATCGGCCGCGCGCCCGGCGTACAGGCAGGCCACCACCACGCCCACCGAGGCCAGCAGCGGGAAGCACCCGAGCTGGTCGGCCACCACGGCCAGCGTCAGGCCCGCGTCGCCGTGCAGCGCCTGCAGCAGCGGGTAGCCCATGAACGAGGTATTCCCCAGCCCGCACACCAGCACCAGTGCGCCTGTGCGCCCGCGCGACCAGCCCAGCCGCGGGCCCAGCCACGCGAACAGCAGCCACGCGCCGAAGAACACCACCCACATCGCCGCCACCGGGAACCACAGCGTGGCATCCGGCTTCAGCCGCGGAACCAGCTCCAGCACCAGCGCCGGCAGCGCGATGTTCAGCACCCACCAGTTCAGCCCGTGCACGATGCCGGCCGGCGGCTGCGCGAAACGACGGACCAGGATGCCCAGCACCAGGCAGAGGAACAGCAGCAGCAACGCGCTCATCACGGAGGTTTCGCATGAAACAGCGCCACATTAGACGCGATCCCGCCGACCGCCGGAAGTCCTCGGCGCGACGCCTCCGGCATGCAAGAATGTTCAGCCCCCTGACCACGCCTGAGCCATGAGTTCCAAGCCCTACGACTTCCGCCAGTTCCAGGCCGAGCTGGCCGCGCTGGAGCAGAGCCAGCCCGCGCCGAAACCGGCCAGACCCGAACCCAGGCCCAAGCCGCTGGGCAAGAAGGCCGCCGAAGCCGCGCGCATCGCCCGCGCCCGCGAGGAGTTCCTCGCGCTGCGCGAGCGCCACGGGCTGAGCGTGGCCGACGTGGTGGCGTTCTTCCCCGAGGAGGAAGGCATCGCCTACCTGCAGCAACTGCTGGCGGCGGCGGAACAGAAGCCACGGCGGCGGAAGAAGCCGGCGGAGTGAGGGCTCCACGCTGCAACCACGGAACGTGCCGCCCTGCCGCTTGACTCGGCCAGTGGCGCGGAGTAATCGGGCAGCAACCGACTGCCGCAAGGAGAAGGACATGCGATCGCTGCCTGCTTCCGTCATGCTCGTCGCCCTGCTGGGCAGCGCCGGCGCGCTGGCCGACGGCACGATATCGCTCAACCAGTTTCCCCACCGGCTCGAACCGGTGCTGATGCGGGTGGACGCCCACGGCAAGGTCACCCAGGTCTCCCCGGCCTACCGGCTTCCGCTCAAGCTCGATCGGCTGCTGCGGGCGAACCTCGACGAGATGATCAGCAAACCCGCCGTCGACAAGCAGGGCAAGGCGATCCCCAGCCAGTTCATCATGAACGTGGCGCTGCGGACCGAGCCGCGCAGCAGCGGCGACTACGACGCCTGGTTCGACTACGTCTCGACCGCGCCGGTGCCGTCCGGCACCTGGTACTGGGTGCACCTGGACGGCGACCGCCTGGCGCTGGCGAACCAGGACATCCCGCCCGCGCGCTTCCGGGAACCGTTGCCGGTCCACCGCCTCAACGACGGCTATCGCCCGACCTACCGGGAAAACAGCCCGCCGACGCCGACGCCCGCGATCCAGAACACGCCGCCCGGCCCCGCCAACCTGTCGGCGCCGCCGGTGCGCGCGCAGTAAGCCGGACGCAAGGCCACGAAAAAGCCCGTCGCACGCGACGGGCTTTTTCGTGTTCGATCCGCAACGCGCGCCTCAACCGCCCAGCAGCACCCGGTTCATCCGCTGCACGAACGCAGCCGGATCGGACAACGGGGCGCCCGCGGCGATCTCGGCCTGTTCCAGCAGCAGGCTGGCGAGGTCCTTCGCCTTGGCTTCGTCGGCCTCGGCTTCCACGCGCTTCAGCAGCGGGTGGCCCGGATTGATCTCCAGCACCGGCTTGTTCTCGGGCACGTCCTGGCCGGCCTCGCGCAGCAGGCGGGCGAGGTGGGGCGCCATCTCGTAGTCGCCCAGCGCAAGGCAGGACGGCGAATCGGTGAGGCGCGCGGAAACCTTCACGTCGCCGACGCGTTCGCCCAGCAGCTCCTTCAGCTTCTTCAGCAGCGGCTCGGCCTCCTTCGCGACTTCCTCCTGCCGCTGCTTCTCCGCCTCGTCCAGCGGCAGTTCGCCCTTGGCCACGTTGCGCAGCTTCTTGCCTTCGTACTCGCCGAGGTAGCCGACCATCCATTCGTCGATGCGGTCGAACATCAGCAGCACCTCGATGCCCTTGGCGCGGAATGCCTCGAGTTGCGGGCTGCCGGCGGCGGCGGCGTAGCTGTCGGCGGTGACGTACCAGATCGCGTCCTGGCCCACGGCCATGCGGCCGATGTAGTCGTCCAGCGACACCGCCTGCTTCGCGCCTTCGCCCTTGGTGGAGGCGAAGCGCAGCAGCCTGGCGATGCGCTCGCGGTTGCCCGCGTCTTCGCTGATGCCTTCCTTCAGCGTATTGCCGAACGCCTTGCAGAACGTGGCGAACTTCTCCGGCTCGTCCTTCGCCAGCTTCTCGATCAGGTCCAGCACGCGCTTCACGCAGGCGGCCTTGATGCGCTCCAGCTGGCGGTTGTGCTGCAGGATCTCGCGGCTGACGTTGAGCGGCAGGTCGTCGGCGTCGACCACGCCGCGCACGAAGCGCAGGTAGTTCGGCAGCAATTCCTCGGCCGCGTCCATGATGAAGACGCGCCTGATGTAGAGCTTGAGGCCCTTGCGCTCGTCGCGGCCGCCCATCATCAGGTCGAACGGCGGCTGCGCGGGAATGTACAGCAGCGTGGTGAAGCTCTGGCTGCCCTCGACGCGGTTGTGCGTCCAGGCCAGCGGATCGCTGAAGTCGTGGCCCAGCGACTTGTAGAAGCCGATGTAGTCCGCGTCGCTGATCTCCGACTTCGGCCGGGTCCACAGCGCGGACGCGTCGTTGACGGTCTCCCACTCGTCGGTGGGCTTGCCGTCCTGCTCCACCGGCACGCGTATCGGGAAGGCAACGTGGTCGGAGTACTTGCGGATCAGCGACTTCAGCTGCCAGCTCTTGAGGAACTCGTCCTCGTCGGCCTTCAGGTGCAAGGTCACCGCGGTGCCGCGCTCGGCCAGCTCGACCTGCTCCAGCAGGTACTCGCCCTTGCCGTCGCTCTCCCACTTCACGCCCTCGCCGGCCGGCGCATCGGCGCGGCGGGTCAGCACGGTGACCTTGTCGGCCACCACGAACGCGGAATAGAAGCCCACGCCGAACTGGCCGATCAGGCGCGCGTCGGCCTTCTGCTCGCCGCTCATCGCCTCCAGGAAGCGGCGCGTGCCGGAGCTGGCGATGGTGCCGATGTTCGCCACCACTTCGTCGCGCGTCATGCCGATGCCGTTGTCGCGCACGGTGATGGTGCGCGCGGCCTCGTCCCAGCTCACGTCGATGTGCAGCTCGCCTTCGCCGGCCAGCAGTTCGGGCTTGCCGATGGATTCGAAGCGCAGCTTGTCGCAGGCGTCGGAGGCGTTGGAGACCAGCTCGCGCAGGAAGATCTCCTTGTGCGAGTACAGCGAGTGGGTGACCAGGTGCAGGACCTGGGCGACTTCGGCTTCGAACTTGCGGGTTTCGACGGTGGTCATTGCGGCAGGATTTCCGGATCTGAGCAAAAAAGAGATGGTCCCTTTCCCGGGAGGGTCGGCCGGCCAGGCAGTACACGCGCAGTGCGCGGCATCCCGCGCAGCCGGGGCCGGCCCGCGGGCCTCAGGCGTTCGCCATGCCGTTATGCAGCGCGGCGATGCGCTCGTCCAGCGGCGGATGACTCATGAACAGGCGCTGGAAGCCCTGGGCCAGCGGCCCGGAGATGCCGAACGCGGCCAGTGTCTTGGGCAGCGTGTTCTCGCCGTGGTCGCCCTTCAGCCGCTGCAGCGCCGAGATCATCGCGCCGCGGCCGGCCAGTCGCGCGCCGGCGGCGTCGGCGCGGAACTCGCGCCAGCGCGAGAAGGCCATCACGACCATCGAGGCGAACAGGCCGAATACCAGCTGCAGCACCATCACGGTGACGAAGTAGCCGATGCCGGTGCTGCCGCGGTTGTCGTCGCGGCCGCCGGACAGCCAGCTGTCGACCAGCCGGCCCACGACACGCGCGGCGAGGATCACCAGCGTGTTCAGCACGCCCTGGATCAGCGCCATGGTCACCATGTCGCCGTTCGCGACGTGGCCGATCTCGTGGCCGAGCACGGCGGCGACCTGCTCGCGGTCCATCTGTTCGAGCAGGCCGGTGCTCACCGCCACCAGCGAGCTGTTCTTCGTCATGCCGGTGGCGAAGGCGTTCATTTCGGGCGCGTCGTAGATCGCCACCTCGGGCATCGCGATGCCGGCGTTCTGCGCATGTCGGCGCACGGTCTCGACCAGCCAGCGCTCGGCCTCGTTCGCGGGCTGGGTTATCACCCGCGCGCCGGTCGACATCTTGGCCATCCACTTGGACATGGCCAGCGAGATGAAGGCGCCGCCCATGCCGAACACCGCGGCGTAGATCAGCAGGCCGGTGCTGCCGCCCAGCCCCTGCGCGGCGGCCATCTGGTCCACCCCGAACAGGTGGCAGACGATGCTCAGCAGCAGCAGGACGGCGATGTTGGTAGCAAGGAACAGGACGATTCGGCGCATGGCTGTCTCTTTCCGGCAGTCACGTGGGAGGAGTGGGGAAACGCCATGTTAATGGAGACGTGCGCGCCCGGTTTCAAGCGACCGCACCCTCTCGCCAGCGCGTTTCCGTGCAGGCAGACTGCCACGGATGGATTACCGTGGACGCTTCGCTCCCTCCCCCACCGGCCGCCTGCATTTCGGCTCGCTGGTCGCCGCGTTGGGCAGCTGGCTGTGCGCGCGCCATGCGGGGGGCCGCTGGCTGCTGCGCATGGAGGACATCGACCCGCTGCGCGAGGCGCCCGGCGCGGCAGCGGCCATCCTTGCCGCATTGCCGGCGTTCGGCTTCGTGGCGGACGAACCGGTGCTGTACCAGTCGCAGCGACTGGCGGCCTACGACGCGGCCTTCACGCGGCTGCAGGAGGCCGGCGCGGTGTTTCCCTGCTGGTGCAGCCGCAGCGATCTCGCCGCGGGCGACGGGTTGCATCGCGACGGCCGCTGCGTGGCGCCGCCCGACCCCGGCCGCGCATCGGCCTGGCGCCTGCGCGTGCCCGACGTGGAGATCGCGTTCGACGACGCGCTGCAAGGTCCGCAGCGACAGAACCTGCGCGAGAGCGCGGGCGATTTCGTGATACGCCGCGTGGAGGGTTTGTATTCCTACCAGTTCGCCTGCGTGGTGGACGATGCCTTCCAGCGCATCACCGAAGTGGTGCGCGGCTGCGACCTGCTCGATTCCACGCCGCGGCAGGTCTGGCTGCAGCGGCTGCTGGGCCTGCCGACGCCGCGCTATCTGCACCTGCCGCTGGCGCTGGACGCCAGCGGCGCCAAGCTGTCGAAGTCCACGCAGGCGCATCCGGTCGACCCCGGCGACCCGCTGCCAGCGCTGCGCCGCGCCCTCGCCTTCCTCGGCCTGCCCGCGGCGGACGACGCCCGCGACGTCGCCGCTTTGCTGGCGCAGGCGCGGGAACATTTCGACCCGGCGCGTTTGCCGCATTGCAGCGGTCGTTCCGTGGCGTAAACCGCTATAAGGAGACCGTTGTCCCGATGCGCCGCAATCGCGCCGCAACGGCACCCGTTGCGCAGGCGATTCGCCAGGCCGGATGGACATGCATGGCGAAAGGCCCGACCCGGGCCGGTCGGAACACGCGAGGCTATCGGCGATTTCTCATGGAGACGAAGACATGACACAACGCACCGCACTGATCACCGGCGGCACCGGCGGAATCGGCAGCGCCATCGTTCGCTACCTGGCCCGGCAAGGGCATCGCGTGGCCACGAACTACCGGAACCCGGAAAAAGCCGAGGCCTGGCGCAACGCCATGGCCGCCGACGGTATCGATGTGTGCATGGTGGCGGGCGACGTGTCCGACCCGGCCTCGTGCGAAGCGATGGTGCACGAGATCACCGGCAAGCTGGGCGGCATCGACATCCTGGTCAACAACGCCGGCATCACCCGCGACACCACGTTCCACAAGATGAACTACCAGCAGTGGACGGATGTGATCAACACCAACTTGAACGCCTGCTTCAACGTCACCCGCCAGGTGATCGAGGGCATGCGCAACCGCAAGTGGGGCCGCATCGTGCAGATCAGCTCGATCAACGGCCAGAAGGGCCAGTACGGCCAGGCGAACTACGCCGCCGCCAAGGCCGGCATGCACGGCTTCACGATTTCGCTGGCGCAGGAGAACGCGAAGTTCGGCATCACCGTCAATACCGTCTCCCCCGGCTACGTGGGCACCGACATGGTGATGGCGGTGCCGGAAGAGGTGCGCGAGAAGATCGTGGCGCAGATCCCGGTCGGCCGCCTCGGCAAGCCGGAGGAAATCGCCCATGCGGTCGCCTTCTTCACCGGCGACGAGGCGAGCTGGATCACCGGCGCCAACCTCGCGATCAACGGCGGCCACTACATGGGCTGGTAAGCCCGGCACCGGCAGGCTGCCCGGGCGCGCAGCCTGCCCGGCCGGCGATGCGCCGCCGGCCGCATGCGGAAGACCCGCGGCACGGGCGGTCCCGGCCGCCGCGGCTGGCACAGGTCGTGCATGCCGGTCCTGCAGCAACGCCACGACCCGCCGAATGCGATGGAAACGACCGCCCTCACGCCGCTGGACAATATCCTGGACCTGCTGCTGGACGCCGTCTGCGTCGTGGACGCGGAAGGTCGCTATGTGTTCGTCAGCGCCGCTTTCGAGCGCATTTTCGGCTATGCCCCGGCCGAGGTGATCGGCAAGCCCATGATCGACCTCGTGCACCCGGAGGACCGCGCGCTCACGCTGCGCACCGCCGCGGCGATCATGGCCGGCCAGCCGGAGGCGAACTTCCAGAACCGCTACCTGCGCAAGGACGGCGAAGTGGTGCACATCATGTGGTCGGCCCGCTGGTCGGGAGCCGACCGCGTGCGCATCGCCGTCGCCCACGACATCACCGCGCTGAAGCGCGGCGAGTCCATGCGGCTGGCGCTGCATGCGGTTTCCGAGGCGGCGCACGCCGCCCGGGAGCTGCCCGCCCTGTTCGAGCAACTGCACCGCATCATCGACGGGGTGCTGCCCGGCGCGGACCTGCTCGTCGCGGTGGACGATCGCGGGGACCATCGCCTGCGCTTTCCGTACATGGGCCGGAAACATGCAGCCGGGCCGGTGAGTCCCGCCATGCATGCGCGCATCGCCACGGTGATCCGCACCGGGCAGGCCATCCATGCGGAGACGCCGGCGGGGGAACGCACCGCGCACTGGCTGGGCGTGCCGCTGTCGGAAAAGGATGGCCCGATCGGCGTGCTGGTGCTCGAATACCGCGACAAGACCGCCGGTGGCGATGCGAAAACATTGCTGCAATTCGTCGCCACGCAGGTGGGCAACGTGATCGAGCGGGCCAAGGCCCAGGCGAAGCTGCAGCATCTGGCCCTGCACGATCCGCTGACCGACCTGCCCAACCGCGTCCTGTTCCGCCGCCGCCTGGACGCGGCACTGGCGACCGCCGCCATGCGGAAGACGCACGCGGCGCTCCTCTATCTGGACCTGGACAGCTTGAAACAGGTCAACGACCGCCACGGCCATCCCGCGGGCGACCTGCTGCTGTGCGAAGTGGCCGCGCGCATCCGCGGCTGCCTGCGCGAAAACGATGTCGCCGGCCGCATCGGCGGCGACGAGTTCATTGTGCTGCTGGACGCGCTGGCCTCGCCCGCGCAGGGTCGTGACATCGCGGAGCGGATACGCGAGGCGCTGACGTCGCCGTTCCAGTTGCCCGGCCACCAGCTGCGCATCCCGGCCAGCATAGGCGTGGCGATCTTCCCCGCCGATGGCGCGGACAGCGACAGCCTCATCCGGGCTGCCGACCGCGCGATGTACCGGGCCAAGCAATCCGGCGGCAACCAGGTCCTGGGCACCGAAGAGGTCGGGGTCCGGAGCGTCGCCCGCCGCTGACGGCGTTCAGCGCGCCACGCCGTCCGCCTGCAGCAGCCGCTCCAGCACCTTCCCAACCGCCGCGAACGCGAACGCGCCGGTGATGTGGGTGGCCGCGCCCAGGCCGCCGCCGCAAGCCAGGTTGAGCGCGTCGCCGCCCGGCGGGCGGATGCCGCAGACGCTGCCGTCCGGCTGCGGGTATTGCACGTTCTGCAGCGAATACACCGCCGGCACGCCGAAGTAGCGCTGCGGGCTGCGCGGAAAATTGAAATCGGCGCGGAGCTTCTTCCGGATCAGGCTGAACATCGCATCGTGTTCGGTGCGCGAGAGATCGCGCACGCGTATCTGCGTGGGATCGGTGCGCCCGCCGGCCGAGCCCACGGTGACGATGGGCAGCTTGCGCCGGCGGCACCAGGCGATCATCTCCAGCTTCACGCGGAACGCGTCGCAGGCATCCAGCACCGCGTCGTAGCCGCGGTCCAGCAGCTCGTCCAGCGTGGAGGTGGTGAGGAAGCGCTCGATCGCCTCCAGCCGCAGCGCCGGATTGATCGCGTGCAGCCGCGCCGCCATCACGCCCACCTTGGGCTTGCCGTATTCGCCGTCCAGCGCATGCATCTGGCGATTGGTGTTGGACACGCACACCTCGTCGGCGTCGATCAGGGTGAGCCGCCCCACCCCGCTGCGCGCCAGCGCCTCCGCTGCCCACGAACCCACGCCGCCCACGCCCACCACGCAGACGTGGCGTTGCGCCAGCTTCGCCACGCTGCCGGCGCCGTACAGGCGTTCGACGCCGGCGAAGCGTTCGTGCGGATAGGCGGACTCGCTCATGGCTGGACCCTGGTGGCATGGCACGGCGCGACGGCAGGACCGCGCACCGTGCGAGCCGGCAATTGTATCGCCCCGTCACGGCGATCCGGGTATGCTGCGGGATCGACTCCCCGCAAGGAATCCCCGCGATGCGCGCTGCCCTCCTGATCCTGCTCGGCCTGGTCATCGGCGTGATCGGCACCTCCCAGGTGATGAACGCGCTGGCCGCACGCAATCCCATGCCCGGGGCGGTGATGCACACCATGGGCTACCACATGGGCGAGCTGAAGCAGGCGATGAAGACGCAGAAGTGCGACGCGGCCACGATCCAGCACCACCTGCTGCGCCTGCAGTCCACCGCCACCGACATCCTGCCCACCTTCGGCATGAGCGAGAAGGGTTTCGTCGACGACGCGAACCAGTTGCAGACGCGCCTGCAGCAGGCCACGGTATCCGCGCCCGCCACCTGCGCGGCGCTGGCCACCGCGCTCAAGCCGGTGGGCGAGACCTGCAAGAGCTGCCACGACCAGTACCGCTGAACGCGGCGCCGCTCAGAAACTGAGCTTGCCGCGCAGCATCTGCGCGTACATCACCCAGTCGCCCATCAGACTGTACAGCGGATGGCGGAACGTGGCCGGGCGGTTCTTCTCGTACACGAAGTGGCCGATCCACGCGCAACCGTAGCCCGCCACCGGCAGCAGCCACAGCCAGGCCCAATGCCGGCCGGCGACCGCCAGCGCCAGGATCAGCAGCACCAGCGAGCTGCCGATGAAATGCCAGCGCCGGCACAGCCGCTGGCGGTGTTCGCCGAGGTAGTACGGGTAGAACGCGCGGAAGCTGGCGAACCCGGACATGGGCGGCCTCCTAACCCGGCGGCAGCGGAATGAAGTCCTGCTCGTCGCCCGGCACCTTGGCGAAGCGCCCTTCCCGCCAGTCGGCCTTGGCCTGTTCGATGCGCGCGGGGTCGGCGGCCACGAAGTTCCACCACAGGTGGCGCTCGCCATCCAGCGGCGCGCCGCCGAACAGCATCACGCGGCAGGCGCGGCGTGCCTTGAGCGGCGGCGGCGTGCCCGCCTGCACCGCCATCCGTCCCGGCTCCAGCGACAAGCCGCCCCAATCCGCCTCGCCCTCGATCACGTGCACGCCGTGCTCGGCATGTTCCGCCGGCAAGGCCAGTTCCGCGCCGGCCTCCAGCCGCGCCTCGGCGAAATACATGGGCGCGTACACCTGCACCGGCGAGGCGGCGCCCCAGCCGGTGCCGGTGATCAGCACCAGCTCCACGCCCGGCTGGCGGATGCGCGGCAAGGCCTCGGCCTCGTGATGGTGGAACGCGGGTTCCGCCTCCGCGTGCCCGCGCGGCAGCGCCACCCACACCTGGATGCCGTGCATGCGCTGTCCCGCGGCGCGCGCCTCCGGCGGCGTACGCTCGGAGTGCACGATGCCGCGGCCGGCGGTCATCCAGTTCACCGCGCCGGGGCGGATGTCGGCGAGGCTGCCCAGGCTGTCGCGATGACGGATCGCCCCGTCGAACAACCAGGTCACCGTGGCCAGGCCGATGTGCGGGTGCGGCCGCACGTCCATGCCGCGGCCGGGCGGGAAATCCACCGGCCCCATGTGGTCGTAGAACACGAACGGCCCCACGTGGCGTGCCTGCAGCACCGGCAGCAGCCGACGCACGGTGAAGCCTTCGCCCAGGTCGTGCAGGCGGCCGTCGATCAGGGTGGGTTGTGCATTCATCGGTGGTCTCCGCTCACCATGCCCGCAGATATTGCGCCGGCGCCGGCAACTGCGCACCCAGCTCCTGCGCGGCCCGGCGCGGGAAATACGGATCGCGCAGGCTCTCGCGGGCGATCAGCACCACGTCGGCCTCGCCATTGTCCACGATGTCGGCGGCCTGGCGCGCCCCGGTGATCAGGCCCACCGCGCCGGTGGCGATGCCGGCCTCGCGGCGCACCCGGGCGGCGAACGGCACCTGGTAGCCCGGCGCCAGCGGGATCTTCACGTGCGGCACCAGGCCGCCGCTGGAGACGTCGATCAGGTCCACGCCCAGCGGCTTCACCTCGCGCGCCAGCCGCACGCTCTGTTCCACGTCCCAGCCGCCCTCGGCCCAGTCCGTGGCCGAAATGCGCAGCCACAGCGGCAGCTCCGCCGGCCACACCTCGCGCACGGCGGTGATGACCTCGCGCACCAGGCGCGTGCGGTTCTCGAAACTGCCGCCGTACTCGTCGCCGCGCCGGTTGCTGAGCGGCGACAGGAACTGGTGCAGCAGGTAGCCATGCGCGGCGTGCAGCTCGATCAGCTGGAAGCCGGCGGCCAGCGCACGCTGCGCCGCCGCCCGGAAGTCGGCGACCAACCCACGGATGCCGGCCGCATCCAGTGCCTCCGGCGTGTGCCAGCCGGCATCGAACGGCAACGCCGACGGCGCCACCGTGGTCCATGCGCCCTGTGCCGCGCCCAGCGCGCCGCCACCCTCCCAGGGCCGCTGCGCGCTGGCCTTGCGGCCGGCATGCGCCAACTGCACGCCGGGGATCGCGCCGTGCGCCGCGATGAAGGCGGTGATCGGCCGCCACGCGGCGACCTGGGCATCGTTCCAGATGCCGGTGTCGCTGGCCGAGATGCGCCCCTGCGCCGTGACCGCGGTGGCCTCGGACAACACCACGCCCGCTCCGCCCACCGCGCGACTGCCCAGGTGCACCAGGTGCCAGTCGTCGGGCACGCCGTCGACGGCCGAGTACTGGCACATCGGCGACACCACGATGCGGTTGCGCAGGCTGAGGCTGCGTTGCGGGAGAGGCTCGAACAGTTTCATCGCGGGACCGGTGGCGGAAGCAGGACCCCTAAGGTGCCGACGCCACGGCGCCACATCAAGGGCAGCAACGGCGCACTGCCGCACGTGACGCCCGTTTGATTCCCGCAATCATGGCCGACTGCCATTGAAACCGCAGACCGTGGATATCCGCCGGTTCAATGCCGGCAATCCACGATCGCGCACAAAAGAAAAGGCCGGCTGGACGCCGGCCTTTTCAACCTGCCATTCGGCGATCAAGCCGGCGTGACGTCTTCGGCCTGCAGACCCTTCTGGCCGTTGACGACCTTGAAGGTCACCTTCTGGCCTTCCTGCAGGCTCTTGAAGCCCGTGCCGCTGATGGCACGAAAATGCACGAACACGTCGGGGCCGTTCTCGCGGCTGATGAAGCCGAACCCCTTCGCGTCGTTGAACCACTTGACGGTACCTGTTTCACGATCCGACATGACACACTCCGATCCATTCCAGACGCTTGAGACAAGCCGGCCCCGCGGGCCGACGGCTTACTGGGCATGCCAGGATCGGGTGTAGCGACATGGAATCGGAACCGTTCCATACCGGGCACGCACGTGGCCAAGCAGACGCAGTGGAGCAAGCATAACGGAATTTCAGGAATGCAAGCGAGATGTCAAGCGTCATTTTCCGATAGTGTCCGCGGACACCAATTGCGTCGTTGTAGGCATTTTCAGGCATTACCCTGGAGCCGTCCGAATGGCGTCCTGCGCGAATGGCAGGCATGAAAAAACCGGGCATTGCTGCCCGGTTTCGGATGACTCCCGCGTGAAACTCAGGCCGGGGTCACTTCGTCGGCCTGCAGGCCCTTCTGGCCCTGCACCACCTTGAAGCTGACCTGCTGGCCTTCCTGCAGGCTCTTGAAGCCATTGCCGGCGATCGCGCGGAAATGCACGAACACGTCCGGGCCATTGTCGCGGGCGATGAAACCGAAGCCCTTGGCGTCGTTGAACCACTTGACGGTACCGATCTGACGATCAGACATTTGAATCACTCCACATGGGTATAAAGAGACTCGACCGTCGCGGACTGCGCCGGTCGGCTTACTGGTGTGCAAAGGAAAACAACCCCGGGGTGAACAGATGAGGCAGATCGCGGATCGGCTGCATCGGGTCACCGGTGCTTGGCGACCCCGGCAAACTCAGCGCCGGCATGATAACCGCAGCGCATGCCCGGAAGCGAGGCGCAAGCGAATATCATGGCGGCCCGTCCATGCCCCGGAGGGCTCTCCACCTTGAGCATCCGCCTGCTGCTCCCGCTGTGCGCCGCGCTGCTGCTGGCCGCCTGCGCCACCACCCGGCCGTCCCGGCCCGGCCCCGCGGCGCCCCCGGCGCCGGCCGCGGTCACCGGCGTCGCCGCCTGCGACGC
>NZ_NJIC01000052.1 GCF_013620825.1 Rhodanobacter sp. PCA2
CTCCCCCGCCGCCGCCCGTACCCGACGCGCCGCGTCCGCCGGTGCCGCCACCGCCGCCGCCCACCGGCTTCAACGCCCATCACGTGAACATCAGCACGCACGGCGACAATGGTTACGGCTTCGCCCTGCTGGATCGCGACTCCGTCACCGTCAACGGCACCGACGGCGATCTCGCTACGGTGCGACGCCTGCGCAAGCAGGGTGAACCGCTGCTCTGGTTCCGCCGCGGCGGCAAGTCCTACCTGATCCGCGACCCTGCCTACATCCAGCGCGCGAAGGCCGCCTATGCGCCGGTGGCCGAGCTGGGCAAGCAGCAGGGCAAGCTGGGCGAACGGCAAGGTGCGCTGGGCGAACAACAGGGCCGATTGGGTGAGCAGCAGGGCGGCCTGGGCGGCCAGCAGGGCGAATTCGGCGCACGCCAGGCCGAACTCGCCACGCGGCAAGCCAGCCTGAGCCTGCGCCTGGCGCAACTGGACAACCGGGTCGGCGCCGCCGCGAGCGACCCGGGCACGTCCGAGGCGCGCAAGACGCTGCAAGCCGAAATCGCCAAGCTGGGCGCGGAGCAGCAGGCCATGCATCAGCAGCAATCCGCGCTGGGCGAACAGCAGCAAGGCCTGGGTTCGCAGCAGCGGGACCTGGGTCGGCAGCAGCAGGCGCTGGGCAAGCAGCAGCAGGCGCTCGGCGAACGGCAGCGTGCGGCCACGGCGCAGGCCGAACAGCAGATGGGCAAGCTGCTGGACGAGGCCCTGGCCCAGGGTATCGCCAAGCCGTTGGGCACGGACTGACCGAACGCGTTCCGCAGCCCAGGGAAAGGTCTGATCCATCGACTACCTGCCCTTCGTTCCTGCGGCTTTCAACGACCAGGGACCGATCAGGCAGCAGGCGCTTCACGACAGCGAAGCCGGGACGACGAGCAAAACCAGACCATCCCTGGCACTACCCACGAGCCAGTACCACCCACAAGAAAGCCGGCGGATCGCTCCGCCGGCTTTCCTGCATCCGGGCTTGCCGTTGCGCCCCGGCCCGACCGGGCAGGGCCGGGCGGCTCAGTCCGTCATTGCCACGGCCACTTCTTCAGCTCGTACTCCTTCGGCGGCGTGTCGCCGGCGAGGTATTGCACGAAGTAGTCCCAGCGCCGGCGCGTGGCGTACGGCGTGGCCGCCGCGTAACCGTGGTGGACGTTCGGGATGATCAGCATGTCGAAGTCCTTGTTCGCCTTGATCAGCGCCTCGGCCACCAGGTAGGTCTCGCCGACCGGCACGTTGTCGTCCATCGTGCCGTGCACCAGCATCAGGCGGCCTTTCAGGTGCTTCGCCATGTCCTGGTTGGCCTGGTTGTCGTAGTTGGTGCTGCCGTCCTTGTTCGTCACCAGCAGGCCCTGGTACTTCTCGCCCCAGTCATTCTCGTAGTTGCGGTTGTCGTGGTTGCCGCTCTCGGCCCAGCCGACCTTGAAGAAGTCCGGGTAGCGGAACATCGCGTCGGCGGTGGTGTTGCCGCCGCCGGAATGACCCCAGATGCCGACGCGGTCGAGGTCGATCCACGGGTAGCGCTGCGCCAGCTCCTTGATGCCGGCGACCTGGTCGGGCAGCGTGTTGTCGCCCATGTCGCCGTACCAGGTGTGGTGGAAGCTGGCGCTGCGCCACGGCGTGCCCATGCCGTCCAGCGCGACCACGATGAAGCCGAGTTCGGCCAGCGCCTGGTTGTCGCCCTGCGCCGGCATGAAGCTGCGCGAGCGCACCGAGCCGGTCTGCGGACCGGGGTAGACGTAGTCGATGATCGGGTACTTCCTGTTCGGGTCGAAGTGGCTGGGCTTGAACATCTGGCCGTAGAGCACGGTCTTGCCGTCGCGCGCCTTCACGGTGAACGGGATCGGCGCCACCCAGCCGGCGGCCTTGAGCCGCGAGATGTCGGCCTTGGCGATGGTGGCGATGACGTGGCCGTCGTCGCTGGAACGCAGCACGGCGACCGGCGGCGTGTCGACCGTGGACCAGCTGTCCACGAAGGTCTTGCCGTCGGGCGACATGGTGATGGTGTGGTCGGCGTCCTCCGGCGTGAGCAGCACGGGCTTGCCGCCGTCCAGGCCGACCTTCCACAACTGCTTGAAGTACGGATCCACGCCAGCCACGCGGCCGGTGCCGACGAACCACAGCTCGCGCGCCTTGCGGTCGAGGTGCAGCACGTCGATGACGTTGCCGTCGCCGGTGGTGATGGGATGCAGCTCCTTGCCGGTGCGGGTGTCGTACAGGTAGAGGTTCTGCCAGTCGTTGCGTTCGGACGGCCAGATGGCTTCGTGCGACTCCGGCAGGTAGCGCCAGTTCGCGTGGTTCATGCCGCTTTCGTAATAGGTTTGCACCTTCTCGTCGAACGCGGTGCGCACGGCGCCGGTGGCGGCGTCGGCGATGCGGTACCAGACCTGCTTGCGGTCGCGCGAGCTGTTGACCATCGCGAGCGTCCTGCCGTCGGGCGCCCACTGCAAGTCGTCCCAACGACCGTCGCTGCTGCAGCTGATGTCGTCGCACAGGCTGGACAGGCGCTGCTGCGGCGGCAGCTGCAGGCGCACCGTCTTGCGCGAGGCCACGTCGATCACCACCGGCTCGATCATGAACACCTTGTCGTCGCCGGGCAGCGGGTACTTCCACGCGTCCAGCTCGGGATGGCCGACCCTGGTGCGCACGGTGTACATCTCGCCCACGCCGCGCTGGTCCTGCTGGTAGGTGGCGACCTTCGTCGAGTCGGGCGACCAGTTGAGCACGGCGCGGCCGGTATGGATCCAGCCGGCGTTGTCGGTGGCGTAGCCGAAATCCTTCACGCCGTCGGTGGTGAGCCGGGTCTCCTTGCCGGTGGCGACGTCGCGCACCCACAGGTTCCAGTCGCGGATGAAGGCTTCCTTCGTCTTGTCCGGCGAGAGGATGCCGGGCTCGCTGCCGGTCTTCGCCACCGCCTTGGCCTTGCATTCGCCGGCGCCCTCGAGGTCGCACAGGTAATGCTTGCCCGACAGCTCGATGTCGTAGCGGCCATCCTTCCCCACGCTGAAATCGAAACCGCGCGCGGGCACCTTGTCCGCCGCCACGGGCTTGCCGGTGGCCCTGGACAGCGCGGCGGCCAGCTTGCCCTGCTCGAACGCGGGCGCGGCCTTGCCGGTGGCGGTGTCCATGATCATCACGTGGTCGCCGCTGGCATCGTGGTCGCGATACCAGAAACGCGTGTCGTCCAGCCATTTCACCCGCTGCACGTCGTGGTCGACCAGCGGCGCCGTGTTGTAGGACATGAAGCGTTCCGCCTGCGCGTAGTCCTGCGCGGTCAGCGTGCGGCCCTGCGCCATCGCATCGGTGGCGCACACCAGCAACCCGGCGGCCAACGCGCCGCACAGGCGCGTCTTGTCTGTCATCGAACTCATCATGCAACCCCTTCGAGGGAACGAAACCGGCGCCCGCATTGCGGGTGCACCAGCGCCCGATGCTAGCGCCTTGCGGCGGCGGGCACCCCTGCCAAAGGTTGAGGCGGCGGCGCACCCGCATGGCCGGCCGCTGCGGCTTCTGGTGCAGAATGGCGCACTTTCTTTCGCCCGGACCCGTCGATGCCGACCGCCCTGCCCGAAGCGCGCCTGCTGGAAATGGTTTTCCCCGACCACACCAACCACCTAGGCACACTGTTCGGTGGCCAGGCGCTGGCATGGATGGACAAGGCCGCCTTCATCGTGGCATCACGCCATGCCCGGCGCATCGTGGTCACGGCACGCTCGGAGGAAGTGAACTTCCGCGTGCCGGTGCGCAAGGGCCAGCTGGTGGAACTGGTGGCGCGCATCGTGGGCACCGGCCGCAGCTCCATGCAGGTCGAGGTGGAGATGACCGCCGAGGACCCGTTGAGCGGCGAGCGCCAGGTCTGCACCACCGGCCGCTTCGTGATGATCGCGCTGGATGCCGATGGCCGGCCCACGGCGATACCTCCGCTGCCGACGCCGGGCTGAACCGCCGGCGGCGCGCCGGGCGGCGCGGTAACAAGCAGGCGCCGGCTCGTGTAGGATTTTCCAAGGCCGAGTGCATGGAGATCACCGCGATGCCCACACCACGGAAAGTGATCGGCAGCTACCTGTCGCCCTATGTGCGCAAGGTGCTGGCCTGCCTGGAACTCAAGGAACTGGACTACGAGATCGACCCGATCCCGCCGTTCACGGGCAACGAGGCGTTCGCGCGCCTGAGCCCGCTGCGGCGCGTGCCGGTGCTGATCGACGAAGGGCTGGTGCTGAACGACTCCTCGGTGATCTGCCAGTACCTGGAAGACCGCCATCCCACGCCCTCGCTGTACCCGCGCGACATCGCCGACCGCGCCCGCGCGCGCTGGCTGGAGGAGTACGCCGACACGCGCCTGGCCGACGGCCTGATCTGGCGTGTGTTCTACCAGCGCTCGATCCGCCGCCGCGTGTTCGGCGAGGCGCCCGACGAGGCGGTGGTGAAGCAGGCGGTGGAGGTGGAGATTCCCGCCGCGCTGGATTACCTGGAAAGCCAGCTGCCGGACGACGGCTTCATCTTCGGCGCGCTGTCGATCGCCGACATCAGCATCGCCAGCTATTTCCGCACCGCCGCGTTCGCGCGCTACGAGATCGATGCCGCGCGCTGGCCGCGCAGCGCCGCGCTGGTGGCCCTGGTGCTAGCGCAGCCGGCGCTGCAGAAGCTCGCCCGCTACGAGGACTGCATGCTGCGCATGCCGCTGGCCGAGCAGCGCGCGACCCTGCTCAGCGCCGGCGCGCCGCTGAGCAGCGAGACCATGGGCACCTGCGCGCCGCGGCCGGTGTTCCCGCGCACGTCGTGAGCGCTCAGCTCCGCGTCCCCATCAGTTCCACCAGCCAGTCCACGAACACGCGCAGCCGCGCCGGCATCTGCCGTTGCGACGCGTACAGCACGTGCACGGGCAGCGATGGCGGCCGCAGCTCGGGCAGGATCTCGCGCATGCTGCCCGCGGCCAGCGCGTCGGCGACGCGGTAGCGCGGGAGTTGCGCGATGCCCAGCCCGGCCTCGCAGCACGCGAGGTAGGCCTCCACGCCGCTGACCGTGACGCGTCCCGGCAGGCTCACCATTCGGCGACGCCGGTTCACCACGAACTCCAGCGCGGGTTCCGGCCGGCGCGTGGTGGGCGAGACCCAGTTCACCGCGAGGTGGCCTTGCTGCAGCTCGGCCAGCGACCGCGGCTTGCCGTGCCGGCGCAGGTAGGCGGCGCTCGCCACGGTGACCTGCGGCAGCGTGGCCACGCGCCGCCCCACCAGGCCCGAATCCGGCAGTTCGCCCACGCGCAGCACGCAGTCCACGCCCTCGCGCAGCAGGTCCACCAGGCGGTCGCCGGTGCCGATCTCCAGCTCGATCTGCGGAAAGCGCGCGCAGAACTCCGCCAGCGCCGGGATCACCAGTTGCCGTGCCAGCGTGGCCGGCAGGTCGATGCGCAGGCGGCCCTGCGGCTTCAGCGCGGCGTCGCGGAAATCGGCTTCCACCTCGTCCAGGTCGGCGAGCAGGCGCACGCAATGCGCGTAATAGGCCTGGCCGTCGCGGGTCACGCGCTGGCTGCGCGTGGTCCGCTGCAGCAGTTGCGCGCCCAGCCGCGCCTCCAGTCGCTTGATGGCGTGGGTGACGGTGGCGCGCGGCAGGTCGAGGTCGTTGGCGGCGGCGGTGAAGCTGCCGAGCTCGACGATCCGCGCGTACAGCCGCATGGTGTCCAGCCGATCCATGGATTGTTGTCGTGAATGGAATGGTGATGGCGATTATTGGGTATTTATCCGACAACGGCCAGGGCGCAGCATGGCGCCTCCTCCCCCCCCACGTGAGCGAATCCCCATGCAAACCCGCACGCTCGGCAAGAACGGCCCCCACGTCTCCGCCCTCGGCCTCGGCTGCATGGGCATGAGCGACTTCTACGGCCACCGCGACGACGCCGAATCCATCGCCACCATCCACCACGCGCTGGACCGCGGCCTCAACCTGCTCGACACCGCAGACGTGTACGGCCCGCATCGCAACGAGGAACTGGTGGGCAAGGCGATCAAGGGCCGTCGCGAACAGGCCTTCGTCGCGACCAAGTTCGGCATCGTGCGCGACCCCGGCAACCCGGCCGCGCGCGGCGTCGACGGCCGCCCGGACTACGTGCGCGCCTCCTGCGACGGCAGCCTGAAGCGCCTCGGCATCGAGACCATCGACCTGTACTACCAGCACCGCGTGGACCCGAACGTGCCGATCGAGGAAACCGTGGGCGCGATGGCCGAGCTGGTGCAGGCGGGCAAGGTGCGCCACCTGGGTCTCTCCGAGGCGTCCGCCGCCACGCTGGAGCGAGCCAGCAAGGTGCATCCCATCGCCGCGCTGCAGAGCGAGTTCTCGCTGTGGACGCGCGACCCGCAGCAGAACGGCATGCTCGACGCCTGCCGCCGGCTGGGCATCAGCCTGGTGGCCTACTCGCCGCTGGGCCGCGGATTCCTCACCGGCGCGATCCGTTCGCCGGAGGATTTCGATGCCGACGACTACCGCCGTTCCAGCCCGCGCTTCCAGGGCGGGAACTTCGCGCGCAACCTCGCGCTGGTGGACCGGGTGAAGGCGCTCGCCGCCGACAAGGGCTGCTCGCCCGCGCAGCTGGCGCTGGCCTGGGTGCTGGCGCAGGGCAAGGACGTGCTGGCGATTCCCGGCACGAAGCAGCGCTCGCGGCTGGACGAGAACCTGGGTGCGCTGGACGTGGCGCTGTCGGTGGCGGAACTCGCGGCGATCGACGCGGTGTTCCCGCCCGACGCGGTGGCGGGCGAGCGCTACACCGCGGCGGGCATGGCGCATCTCAACCGCTGAGGCGGGCGCCGGGAAACCCGTCGGGGCGCGGCTTGCGGGCCGCGCCTTGACACGCACGTTCAAATGCAACATCGTAAGTTACATGAAACGCGACAGCCGCCTCTCCTCCGTCCTGCACGCGCTGCTGCACATGGCCGAGCAGGACGGACCGGTCACTTCCGACACGCTCGCCGAATGCCTGGGCACCAACCCCGTGGTCGTCCGGCGCACCATGGGCTACCTGCGCGAAGCCGGCATCGTCGCCTCCGACCGCGGCCATGCCGGCGGCTGGCGCATCAGCGCGGACCTTGCCGACGTCACCCTGCGCCAGCTGCACGAAGCGCTGGGCGAACCGGCGATGTTCGCCATCGGCAACCGCAACGAGAACCCGGCGTGCCTGGTCGAGCAGGTAGTGAATGCCGCGCTCGAAGACACGTTCGCCGAAGCCGAGGCGCTGCTGCTGGAACGGTTCTCGGACATCACGCTCGCCGATCTGGCCGCCGACTTCGCGCGCCGGCACGCAGCGGCCCGACGCAGGAGGAAGCACTGAGCATGCAACACGACATCATCGTCATCGGCGGAAGCTACGCGGGCATGGCCGCGGCCCTGCAACTCGTGCGGGCGCGCAAGTCGGTGCTGGTGATCGACGAAGGCCGGCGGCGCAACCGCCACGCCAGCCATTCGCACGGGTTTCTCGGGCAGGACGGCGTCGATCCCGGCGAGATCGCCGCGACCGCCCGCCGCCAGCTCGAAGCCTATCCGACGCTGACCTGGCTCGACGGCCGCGCCGAGTCCGTCACCGGACAGGTGGACGATTTCACCGTCGTGGCGTCGGACGGAACGCACCATCGGGGCCGTCGCATCCTGTTCGCCATCGGCGTCTCCGACCAGTTGCCGGCCATCGCCGGGCTCGTCGAGCGCTGGGGCAAGTCGGTGTTCCATTGCCCGTACTGCCACGGTTACGAACTCGGCCAGGGACGCATCGGCGTCATCGCGAGCGGACCGATTCCGGCAAGCCACCTGAAACTCCTCACCGACTGGGGCAGCGTGACCCTGCTCGTCAACGGCGCGATGGAACTGGACGACGAAGCCCGCGCCGCCATGCAGCAATACGGCATCGCGATCGAGACGGCATCCATCGAGCGGATCGAAGGTGGGGCCGACGTGCGCACCGCGGACGGAAGGCTGCTGCATTTCGCCGGGTTGTTCGCGGTGCCGCGCTGCGCGCCGTCCAGCCCGCTCGCCGAGGCTGCGGGCTGCGCGCTGGAAGAGACGCCCATGGGCGTGCAGCTGCACGTCGATGCCGAGAACAAGACCTCGGTGACCGGGATATTCGCGTGCGGCGACGCGGCGAGCGCGCCGCACTCGGTGTCGCTCGCCGTGGGCAACGGCGCCATGGCCGGCATCCAGCTGCACCGCTCGCTGGTCTGGCCCGAGACGGTGGCGCCAGCGCATGAAGCAACCGCCCACCGATGAGCACGTTTTCCGACCCGTCGACCGTGGCGAGCTATGCCGAGCGGACCGCGAGGATCGTACCCGGCCTGCGCGACCTGCACCGGATGGCCGGCGTGCTGCTGGCCGAACGCGCGCCGGTCGACGCCCGCATCCTGGTGCTGGGCGCGGGCGGCGGGCTGGAACTGAAAGCCTTCGCCGAGCTGCAGCCCGGTTGGCAGTTCGACGGCGTGGACCCGTCGGCCGACATGCTCGAACTGGCCCGCACCACCCTCGGTCCGCTCGCCTCGCGCGTGCGCTTGCATGAAGGCTATATCGACAATGCGCCGATGGGGCCGTTCGATGGCGCCACATGCCTCCTGACGCTGCACTTCCTCGGCCGCGCCGAACGGCTCGACACGCTGGAAGCGATCCATCGGCGCCTCAAGCCCGGCGCACCGCTCGTCGTCGCGCACCACAGCTTTCCCAACGAAGGCCCGGCGCAAGACCGATGGCTCGCGCGCAATGCGGCATTCGCGGTCGCGGCCGGCGTGCCCGCGGAGCAAGCCCGCAGCGGCGCGGCGGCGATCAAGGAGCGCCTGCCCGTGCTCACGCCGCAGCAGGAAGCCGACCTGCTCGGCGAAGTCGGATTCACGGACGTCGAACTGTTCTACGCCGGGTTCACGTTCAAGGGCTGGGTGGCCCGCAAGGCCTGACGAGCTTCCTGTCGACGGCGCGCAGCGCCCTCTCCGCACGGGAGAGGGCGCGAAACTTCAGTGCATCGTGTAGCTGTTGTTGGAGCGGTCCGCGTCCGGCAGTTTGTGGTCGGGATCGAGTTCCAGCTTCGCGATGGGCTTGGCGGTATCCAGGGTGAGCTTGGGCGTGCCGCTGAAGCGCCAGGTTTCCACCGGCAGGCGGATGTCGCGGTGCGTGCCGTCAGTGAAGTCCACGCGCAGCGTGGCCGGCATCACCAGCTTCTGCCTGCTGACCAGGTCCACCGTCACGCCCCTGGCCGCGTCGTTGCCCACGTAGCTGGCGCCCGTGACGCCCATGTCGAGCTGCCAGTTGTGGAAGTACCAGCCGCGCCACCACCACGACAGATCCTCGCCCGCCGCGCTGTCCATGAAGCGGAAGAAGTCCGAGGGCGTGGGATGGTGGTAGGCCCAGGTGCGGATGTAGGCGCGGAACGCGGGGTCGAAGCGCTCGGGGCCGAGGATCTGCTCGCGCAGCAGGATCAGGCCCAGCGCACCCTTGAAGTAGGTGAGCGGGTGGCGGTACTTCTCGCTCACCGTATCCGCATGCGCCATCAGCGTGGGCGCGTCGGGATCGGCCAGCAGCGGCAGGATCTCGTCCACCGGGTTGCCGCCCTTGGGCGCGTATTCGCCGTCGCGCTTGGGACCGTATTCGCCGTGGTTGAAGGCATCCGACGCGTAGACGTCGATGAAGGTGTTGAAGCCTTCGTCCATGAACGCGTGGCGGCGCTCGTTCGAGCCCACGATCATCGGGAACCAGGTGTGGCCGATCTCGTGCGCGGTGATCCAGAACAGGCCCTTGCCGTGGTCCTCGTAGCCGTCGAAGACGATGCCGGGATACTCCATGCCGGCGCCGTGGCCGCCGAGGTTGACCGCGTTCGGCCACGGGTACGGAAACCACTTCGCGGAGAAGTGCTCGATCGCGCCCTTGAGGTATTCGGTGGAACGGTTCCACTGGTCGGCGCCCACGCCTTCCACCGGGTAGATCGACATGGCCAGCGCGTGCTTGCCGTCGGGCAGGTTGATGCGCGCGGCGTCCCACACGAAGGCGGGCGAGGCGGCGAAGGCCACGTCGCGCGTGTGTTCCATGCGGAAGCGCCAGGTCTGCGTGCCGCTGCGCGTGGGGCGCGAAGCGGGATCGTTCACTTCCTCCGGCTTGCGGATGTACACGGTGCGGTCGCTGTTCGCCGCCTGCGCCAGGCGCTCGCGCTCGGTGGCGGTGAGCACCTGCTCGGGGTTCGTCAGCTGGCCGGAACCTTCGACGATCCAGTTCCACGGCACCGTCACCGCATAGTCGATGGTGCCGTATTCGAGGTAGAACTCCTGGCCGAGGTAGGGCAGCGTGTCCCAGCCGCGCAGGTCGTCGTACACCGCCATGCGAGGGAACCACTGCGCGATCTCGTAGATGTCGCCGTTCTTCGTCGGCGTCACCGCGGTGCGGCCGCCCCAGGTGCCCGGCACGGTGTAGTGGTAGCGGATGCGCAGCTTCACCTGGCCGCCCTTCGCCTTGAGCGCCGCCGGCAGGTCCACGCGCAGGCGCGTGTCGTCCACCAGGTAGCGCACCGGCTTGCCGTCCACTTCCACCGCGTCGAGCTGGTAGCCGTCGGTGGACTGGCCGGGCTTCTTCGGCCACGGCGAGGTGAGCGCGCCGCGCGAGTCGGGCTTGTAGATGTTCTGGTCGAGCTGCACCCACAGCGCGTCGAGCGCGTCGGGGCTGTGGTTGGTGTAGGTGATGGTTTCGTCGCCGGACAGGCGGTGCGTGGCCGGATCGATGCTCGCCTTGATGTCGTAGTCGGCGCGGTTCTGCCAGAACCCCGGGCCGGGCTTGCCGGCGCCGTCGCGGAATGCGTTGACCGGCTGCGGCAGCGCAAGCGGCGCGAACAGCTTCTGCGGATCGAAGGGCGAGCCCTTGTCCTGGGCGAAGGCCGGCGCGCACAGCGCGGCGACGGCGAACAGGACGACCAGGGCGGCCGCGGGGCGGCGGACCGCAATCGGGTTCTTCATGGAGTGCCTTTGGGCGTGGGCGAGCCCGCCCACTATAGGAATCGTACCGTCCCGGTGGATAGGCCAGAAGTACTGGCTGCGGCCGCCTCGCTAGAATGGCGGCATGAGCACGCCCGACCACTCCCCCCTCGGCAAGGCCACCGTCTACGCCGACCGCTACGATCCTGCGCTGCTGTTTCCCATCCCGCGCAGCGCCAAGCGCGCCGAGATCGGCGTGGGCCTGCCGCTACCGTTCCACGGCACGGATATCTGGAATGCCTACGAGCTGTCCTGGCTGGACATGCAGGGCAAGCCGCAGGTGGCCGTGGCCGAATTCCGCGTACCGGCGAGCACGCCGAACATCGTCGAATCGAAGTCGTTCAAGCTCTATCTCAACGGCTTCGCGCAGGAACCGCTGGCGAACGCGGACGCGCTGCGCGCCCTGCTGCAGCGGGACCTCAGCGCCGCCGCGGGCGACGTGGTGGAAGTGATCCTGCATCCCGCGCGCGCCGCCGCACTTTCCTTCGACGATCTCGCCGGCGAATCCATCGACGCCCTGCCTGTCGCCATCGACGACTACGGCCCGCCCAAGGCCGAGTACCTGCGCGTCGATGCCGATGCCGCCGTGGTCGAGGAAACCCTGGTCTCCGACCTGCTGCGCTCGAACTGCCCGGTCACCGGCCAGCCGGACTGGGGCAGCGTGCAGATCGCCTATCGCGGCGCGCCGATCGACCGCGAGGGGCTGTTGCGCTACCTCGTCTCGTTCCGCACGCATACCGAGTTCCACGAGCAGTGCGTGGAGCGCATCTTCATGGACGTCACGGCGCGCTGCGCGCCCGAGCGGCTCAGCGTGTACGCGCGCTACACCCGCCGCGGCGGCCTGGACATCAACCCGTTCCGCAGCAGCGTGGCGACCGCGCCGGGCAGCGCGCCCGACAACCGCCGCGGCGCGCGGCAGTAACCGGCGCTTCAGTCCGCGCGTACTAGCCTCGATCCGACTCGACTCGCCATGGCATCGCGCCCGGTGCGATGCCACGGCCACGGGATACCGCCATGCGCCGACTCGCCTGCCCGCTCACCCTGTGCTTCGCCAGCCTGCTGCTGGGTGCCTGCCATGGGCACGACAGCACGCCGGTGGAACCGATCGCCGGCACCTCCGGAAAAACGCCCGTGGCGGCACACACGGCCAAGCCCGCCCCCGCCGCCACGGCACCCGCGCCCGCCGCGAGCACGGCGAAGAAACCCGTCGCCGCGACCGACGACAGCTTCCGCGTCGCCACCCTCACCCTGGGCAGCGCGATCGACGGCGGTTACGCCGTGACCGCGCCCGCCACGCGCTTCGCCGACAACACGCCGGTGATCTACGCCAGCGTCGCCACCACCGGGCGTACCGCGGGCGCCACGCTGGATGCGCGCTGGCGCTACCTCGAAGGCCAGGGCGTGCTGGTCAACGAACTCCGCCAGACCATCGCCGCCGACGGCCCCGCGGTGACCACGTTCAAGGTGCAGAACCCCAACCGGTGGCCCGCCGGCAAGTACAGCGTGGAGATCTCGCTGGATGGCAAGCACGCCGCCAGCCGCGACTTCGAGATCGGCAACCGCTGAAGCCATCGCCGTCCTGATGCAGCCGCAGCGCCCCGCACGGGCGTTGCGGCTGCGCATATGCTCAGAAGTGGATGTCGACGCTGCCGGTGACGCTGCGCGGCGCCGCGATGATGCCGCGGATGAAGTCGTTGCCGTTGTAGTCGGTGTCGGTGTACGCCGTGTTCAGGTAGTGCCGGTTGAACAGGTTGTCGACGTTGAGGCCGAAGCGCACCTCGTGCCCGAAGCCGGAGGACGCGAACTGCACGGTGTCGCTCACGCCGATGTCGAACACCGCATACGGCTTGATCGTGGCGGCCGTGGGCGTGCCGGCGAACAACTGGTCGATGTATTGCTTGTCCACGAAGCGCCCCTGCGCGTCGACGCGCCAGCCCTGCCACTTCCACGTCACGCCCGCGCTGTACAGGTTCTGCGGCACGCCCGCCAGCGGCTGGCCGGCGTTGACCTGCCCCGCGAAATCGGACGTGAAGCTGGACGTGAACTTCGCCTGGTTGTGCGCGTAGTTGAAGTACGCGCCGAACGTACCGGCGGACATCGTCTGCCAGTCCTCCCGCAACTGCAGCTCGACGCCCTGGTAGCGCGAACTGCCGCCGTTGCGGAAATGGCTGAGCTGGGTGACCGGGTCGGTGACCGTGATGAAGGTGTTCCTGAAGTTCTCTCGATAGCCGTTGAGCGTGGCGCTGAAACCGTCCACGCGGTAGCGCGCGCCGACCTCGTAGTCCTCGACGTATTCCGGCTTCACCGTGGGCGGCACGAGGGTGTTGTTGCCGTTCGCGTCGGTCTGGAACGCGCCGTAGTACGCGGAGATGTCCGGCAGCTTGAAGTTCTTGCCGTACGAGGCGTAGACGTTCAGGCCGTCGGCCACCTGGTAGTTCGCGCCGAACGTGGGCGAGACGAAGTGCTCGGTGTCCTTCACCGTGCCGGCGATCGGGTAGTAGATGCCCACGATGTCGTGGTTGGTGGTGCTGGCGTGGATGAACTTCAGGCCCGGCGTGAGGTGCAGCCTGTCGTCGAACAGCGACACCGTATCCTGCGCGAAGAGCGAACTCACCGTGCGGTGGTCGTGCTCGTCCCAGGTGTCGTTGTAGCCATTGATCTTCGGCACTGGCGCCGAGCCGTACCAGTATTCGCGCGAATGCAGCTTGCCCCAGGTGACGTTGCCGCCGATCACGACCTCGTTGTTCGGCAGGCTGAGGGTCAGCTCGGCCGTGTCGCCGACGCCCGAAGTGGTGTAGCCGTAGAAGTGGTAGGCGGTGCCGGCCTCCACCGAACCGAACACGGCGGCCGGATCGTAGGTGGGGCCGTCCGGATTGCCCAGCCAGAACGCGTAGCCGCTCGGGTTGTCTTCCAGGTTGTAGGGCTGGGTGGCGCTCTGCTGGTACAGCGGGTTGGAATACGAAGTGCGCAGGTATTCGTTGCGGCCGAAGAACAGCTTGTTGCTGAAGGCGACGTTGTCGGCGAACTGCGATTTCCAGTCCACGATGTCCAGCCAGTTGCGGTCCTTGATCGGCGAGGAGGTCCAGTCCAGCGGCCACTGGTAGCTGCGGCCGTACTGCTGCTGCAGCGCCTGCGGCATGTTGAACGGCGACAGGCCCTTGTTGGTGTTGTAGAGCAGGTAGTTGGACAGCGTGTTGTTCTCGTCGAAGGCGTACGACAGCGCCCAGTAGAAATTGTCGTTGCGGTCGTGGGTGTGGTCGATCCAGCCGCGGCTGCTCGAATGGGCGAACGCGAAGTACTGCTTGAGCCCGTTCCAGTCGCCGGTGTCGAAGCTCGCGTGGTAGTCGTAGCTGCGGAAGCTGCCGTAGCTCGCGCCGACGCGGCCGCCCATGGTGTCGCCGGGCTGGCGCGGCACGTAGTTGATGGTGCCGCCCAGCGAGTTGTAGGAGTTCACCGCCGGGTTGTTGATGCCGCGGTAGATGTCCACCGACTGCAGGTTGGCGGGAATCAGCAGCACGTTGTTGCGGTTCTCCGCCTGGTTCGTCACGCCGCCGTTGAACACGTCGTTGAGCGCCACGCCGGCGAAGGTTTCCGAGAACTGGCTGGAGTTGAAGGCGCGCAGGTTGACGCTGCTCTCCACGCCGTTCGGCCCGTTCGCATAGGCGAACACCGAGGGCTGCTGGTTCAGCATCGTCTGCACGGTCACCACCGGCGCGGGCGACAGGTTGCGCAGGGTCTCCGTGTCGATCTGGCTCTGCGTGTAGGTCGCCGTCGGCGGCACGTCGTTGATCGTCGCGGCCGTCACCGACACGCCGTTGAGCTGGGTCACTTCCTTCTTCGGCTTTTTCTTCGCGTCGTCGGCGGGGGTGCTGGTGCCATCGCCGGCGTTCGTCACGGGCGCCGTGCCGAGATCGGCGGCGCGGGCCGCCGTGCCGTGGAGGCCGCCGGCCATCGCGGCCAGGATGGCGAGCGCCAGCACGGACGTGCGGTGGCGAAGGAGGATCGGCGGCTGTCGAACTGTGTTGCCCATGGGGTCGGTTCCGTTGAGAGGGTCGCCGCGACATGAAGCCGTTGCGCCTGTCCGCGCGGCGGGCGGCAGGAAAGGCCAAAGCTGGAACGGATGCGCGGCGCACATGCATGCCGATCCGATCGGCGAGGCGGTGTGGCCATCGGGTGATGCGGTGGTGCCGGTTTCACGTGCGCCCGACGCTGCTTCAGTCGCTGGGCCCGGTGCAGGCGGCGCGGCGCACGCCTTCCACCCGCAGCACCTCGCCCCGCCCCTGCAGGCTGATGCTGGCGGCGTAGTGCTCGGGCGTGTCGAACGCCACGCGACCCTGTCCGCTCGGCGTTGGCATGCCCGCGCACGCGAGCGTCCAGTCCAGCGTGGTGGTGCTGCGATGCGCATCGCTGCGCCTGCATTGCGGCGCCGGCATGGGCAACGCGGCGAAACTGGTCCAGGGATCGTCCCCTTCGTTCACGCAGTGCCACTCCACCCTGGGCGGCCCGGCGCGACCGTGGTCGACCACGCGCAGCACGACGCGCCACAGGCCGGGCATGGCCTGGAAATCGGCGGGGTCGGCGCGGATCACGGCGACGGAAGTTGCGCCAAGCAGCAGGATCGCGGGCAGGCTGAAACGCCGTGCCGGTACCTGCGGTCGATGCGCCGCCTTTCGGTGCGACATGGGCATGCTCTTGTTCTTCATGGTGCGAATCGCGGGCGGCCGGTGTCGCCGGCCGCCCGCGCATTCCGCTTTCCTTGCCCGATCAGTCCTGCATGCCCTGATCGTCGTCGTCGTTGCCCTGCTGGTGCGCCAGGCGGAAGTTGAACATATCCATCAGGTTGCCGATGGCCGGGGCGTTGAGCGGCACGTAGGGATCGGCCGGCGTGCTGACCGGGTTCGGCAGGTTGTCGCGGCTGCGTGCCGAGATGCGCTCGTGCAGGCCCCAGTTCGCCTCGACGAATTTGTCGAAGGAGACATGGTCGTAGTAGGTGTGCACCACGCGGCCGCCCTCGGAATACTTCGACACCACCAGCAGCGGGATGCGCGTGCCGTCGCCGAAGAAGTCCAGCGGCTGCACGTAGCCGGAGTCGTAGTAGCCGCCGCCTTCGTCGAAGGTCACCATGATCGCGGTGTCGGCCCACAGCTTCGGGTTCGCCTTGACCATCGTCACGATCTTCTGCACGTAGCCTTCGAACAGGCCAAGCTTGGACGAGGCGGGATGGCCGTCCAGCAGGCCGTCCGGCTTGGCGATGGAGACCGCCGGCAAGGTGCCGTTCCGGATGTCGCTGTACAGGTCGTTGATGTCCTGGTTGCGCGCGCGCAGCTTGGGATCGGTCATCACCTGGGTGGAGTACAGGAACGGGTTGCAGATGTTGCAGTAGGTGCCGCCCTCGCCGTCTTCCTTGCCGTTGTCCCAGCCTTCGCCGTAGTACTTCCAGCTCACGTGGTGGCGGCTGAGCAGCAGGGCCAGGTTGTCCTGCTTCGTCGGCGGGATGGTGAACTGGTTGGCGCCCAGCGGCGCGGGCGTGCCGTCGCCGAGATAGCCCGGGTTGTAGTTGTTGACCAGGTAGTAGGCGTTGCGGCGGCAGTCGCCGTGGCGGAAGCTGCGGTACGGCAGGCCCTTCAGGTAGTTCCTGACTTCGGCCACGCCGGGCTGGCTGTCGTCCGCGCAGTTGACGTAGGAGCCGCCGCCGTAGCCGCCCTGCACGTACCAGTTGTTGGTGCCCGGCTGCGCGTCGGGGTTCTCGATCTGGTTCACCGGCGGCGTCGCCGGCCTGCCCTGCGCGTCGGCGTAGTAGATGAGGTCGCCGTAGCCGAGCATGATGTGGTTGGCGCCGGTGCCGCCCATCACCGACTGGTGGAAGTTGTCGCTGAGCGCGTAGCTGCGCGCGAGCTGGGCGAAGTACGGCGCGTCGCCCCGGGCCACGTTGAGGAACTGCATCGCCGTGGCGCCTTCGCCGGTGGTCTGGTCGGTGAAGTTCGCGGGTTGCGGCTTGCCGTCGCTGCCGGCGCCGATGCTGGTTTCCACCCAGGGGAACAGGTCGCTGCGACAGCCGCTGGGATTCGCGGCCGTCGCCGCGGCGGCGCTGCAGTCCAGCTGCTGCCACATCTGGAAGAAGCGGTGCACGGGGCTGTTCGCGTAGGCGTCGTAGCTGAGCGAGGCGTGCATGTCGACCGGCGCGTTCGGCAGCTGCGCGGGGAAGCGCGTGTCGAGCACGTGGTTCGGCAGGCCGCTGCCGCCGGAGGCGAGCTGGCCGTAGGCGTCGTCCGGCAGCCCCGGCTCCACCGCCTGCGCCTGCTGCGCCGAGGCGAAATACGGCTGGGTCGGCGTACCACCGGTGTTCATCGCCGGCAGCATGTCGTAGGGTGCGGTGCGCTGCGGCGCCATCGCGAACTTGCCGGTGCTGCGCGCCTGCCACTGCTGCGCCTTCGCCACGTGCGGACCCGGCGTGCCGTCGGCGTTGACGATGCCTTCGGACAGCAGGTTGCGCACGCGCTGGCCGCCCGGCGGCGTGTAGGTGGCGAACACGTGGTCGAAGGTGCGGTTCTCGCCGATCAGCAGGATCACGTGCTTGATCGGGGTGCGCGTGCGGTCGCTGCGGTCGTCGCCCTCTTCGGCGCCGTGCAGCAACACCACGCCGCCTGGCAGGCCGTGCTGCGCATGCTGGCGCGCCTGGTTGCGGAACTGCGCGTCCTGGTCGGCTTGCGCGGCGGTCTGCGCGCTCGCCACACCGGCGACGCCGGTGACGAGTGCGGCGACAACGAATGCTCTCAATCGCTTGCGACGAAACGTCGTGAACATGATGGGCTTCTCCTGAGGCCGCTCCGCACGGCCTGGGCGATAGTCCCCCTGATTCCGGCTGCGTCGTGGGGGTGTGCGCCGCGGCCAGGGCGACAGTCTTGTCCGCGCAAATGACCGCGTGTTGGCGCGTGCAAGACACGCGCACGCCGGATCATTTCAAGGTGATGAAAATTCGCAGCAACTTGCGCTACAGCGCACTCAGCCTGGCAGCAGTTCGTAAGGACGCATCATTTCGTTGTCCTCGTGTTCGAGCAGGTGGCAGTGCCACACGTAGCGACCGGGCTCGCCCTCGAAGCGCACGGCGATGCGCGTGACCATGCCGGGGTCGGCGCGCACGGTGTCCTTCCATCCCGCCTCGTGCGGCGGCGGCTGTTCCGCGGGGCCGGTGTACTTCAACTGCCGGTGCGCATTCCAGGCGAACAGGTCGAACGGACGCCGGTCGAGCACCTGGAAGCGCACCAGGTGCAGGTGGACCGGATGCGCGTCGCCGCTGAGGTTGATGAAGCTCCAGGTTTCCACCTGGCCCGCATGCGGCCGTTCGGAGATCGGATCGGACCAGCGCTTGCCGTCGAGCAGCATGCGCAGCGCATTGCCGCCGGCATCGTCCATCTCGCCCAGGGCCAGCACGCGGTCGTGCGCGCCCGAAACATCGAGGCGCGGCACCGGCCGCAGTCGTGCGGGCAACACCGAATCGTCGCGGCCGCCGCGTTCGCGCACGCGGAATTCCACGATGCCGCCGCCATGCAACTGCAGCTGCGCGCGCTTTCCGGCCAGCGCGGCGAAATCGACCACCACGTCGGCGCGCTCGGCGGGATAGAGCGTGATGCGTTCGCGCTCGACCGGCGCCGGCAGCAGGCCCTGGTCGCTGCCGATCTGCTGGAACACCAGCCCGTGCGAAAGCGCCAGCTCGAAGAAGCTGCTGTTCGCCACGTTGAGCAGGCGCAGGCGATAGCGGCGCGGCTCCACGTCGAGATACGGAAACAGCTTGCCGTTGCACAGCACGGCATTGCCCTGGCACTGCATCACCCATGGCGCCGCGGGATCGTCGGACACCGGGTAGTACAGCTGCCCGTCGCGGCCGATCAGGCGGTCGCACAGGAACAGCGGCAGGTCGTGTTCGCCCGTCGGCAGGTCCAGCGCGCGCTCCTGCGCATCGCGCACCAGCCACGCGCCGTACAGGCCGGCGTAGATGTTGAGGCGGGTGATGCCCATCGCGTGGTCGTGGTACCACAGCGTCGCCGCGTCCTGCCCGTTCGGATAGCGGTTGAGCGCGGAGCGGCCCGGCGCGTACCAGTCTTCAGGCCAGCCGTCGCTGTCCGCCGGCACGCGCGCGCCGTGCACGTGCGTCGCCGCGCGCACCTCGGGCTTGTCGCGTTCGGCGCCGTGGATGGTGTGGTCGATCGGCAGGAAATGCCGCGCTGGCAGCGCATTCGTCCATTCCACCAGCACCGGCTGCTCGCGCTCCACCTCGATCGTGGGCCCCGGCGAGCTGCCCGCGTAACCCCACTGCGGCGTGGGCGGCAGGTCGCGATGCAGACGCGCCGCGAACGCGCGCATCTCCATGCGATAGCACGGCAGCGAATGCCCGGGCCACGCCGGATGCTCGCGCCGCCCGACGGGATGCGCACGCACCGGCAGCGGCAAGGGATCGACGAACGGCGCCAGCGTGACGGGATTCACCAGCGGCACCTTCGGCGCGGCGAGCAAGGCCGCCGTGCTGCGCATCGGCATGCCCGGCATCGCATCCGTCGCCATGCCGGGCCGTGCAAGCACATCGGCCAGCACGCCGGCGCCCAGCAGGCTGCCGGCGGCGCGCAGGAAGTTCCGCCGCGAGGCGCTCATGCCGCCCGTCCGGCCGTGCGGGCCACGACCATCGATCCACGAGTAAGGAAACGGGTGCGCCTCATCCCACGCACCGTAAACACGTGGAATGACGGTCAGATGTCAGCGGCACGGACCAACCCGTTACCTCGCCCGCCCCTGTAGCGAACCTTTCTTCGCGAAGCCGGACAGGCACGCCATCCAGACCATCCGAGACGAGGAACGAATCCATGACCAGGACAGCAGGCGTTGTCGTCTTCACTGCCAGGCCCGGCCAGGGCGAGGAAGCAGCGAAACGAATCGCCGCGGCACTTCCCGCGGTAGAAAAGGAAGCAGGCACGATGCTCTGGCTCGTGCTGCGCTCAAAGGCCGACGCGGACAAGATTTTCCTCGTGGATCTCTTCGACAGCGACGAAAGCCTGGACGCGCACATGACCGGCCGTGCCGCGACCCAGATCTTCGCGACCGTTCCGGAACTGCTGGCAGCGGAGCCCGAGCTTCATCCGAGCACGGTGATTTCGTCGAAGCCGGCGTCGTGAACAAGGCCGCGCCCGAGTCCGTGCAACCTGCGCATCGACGAAACGCACGCCGCCGTTCGGCATGAACGTTCCACGATCCAGAAGTCCCATCGAAGCGCCGAGGGCGATGAAAAAAATTTCTGCGCACCGGCGTTACCTCGGCAGCCTCGACAACGAACCTTACTTGCAGGCGCGCCCCGACGGCCGCCATACCGCCAGCAGCAAACCATGGCTGGCCCAACTTTGAGGAGAGCAAACATGTCCGATCGACTGATGTCCAAGCTGGTGGTTGGCGCCTTCGCCGTTGCCTTCGGTTCGCTTGCCGCCACGGCCGCGACCGCCCAGGAATTCACGCCGATGCAGAAGCAAGTCCAGGCCGCCAACATGGCGAAGGTGAAGTCCGGCAAGGTCGAGCCGTGCTTCGGCGTCGCACTGAAGGGCCAGAACGACTGCTATGCCGGCGCCGGCACGTCCTGCGCAGGCACCAGCACCGCCGACTACCAGGGCAATGCGTTCAAGCTGGTGGCGACCGGCACCTGCACCGCCATCAAGACGCCGAACGGGATGGGCAGCCTCAAGCCCAAGGTCTGACGACCCGCCTGGCCGGACTTCCGCAGCCCGGCCAGCGCCCTCTCACATGTATCGCCCGAGACGAACGCCATGCCCGGTTCGACCCTCAAGCCGTCTCACATGCGTATGCCGAAACGCGCCGGCGTTGGCCTGAAGGCCGAGCATTACCGGACGATCATCGAGACTTCGCCCGACGTGGGTTTCTTCGAGGTGCACGCCGAGAACTACATGGGAGCGGGCGGCCCGCCTCACCGTTACCTGTCCGCGATCCGCGACCGCTATCCGCTGTCGCTGCACGGCGTCGGTCTGTCGATCGGCGCGGATCGTCCTCTGGACAAGGATCATCTTTCGCGCCTGAGGCGATTGATCGATCGCTATGAACCGGCGCTTTTCTCGGAGCACCTCGCCTGGTCCAGCCACGACGCCGGCTTTCTCAACGATCTGCTTCCCCTGCCCTATACGAACGCGATGCTCGAACGCGTGGCGGAGCACATCGACCAGGTGCAGGCGTCGATCGGTCGCCAGATGCTGCTCGAAAACCCTTCGACCTATCTTTCCTTTGCCGAGAGCACCTGGTCCGAACCCGAATTCATTGCCGAGATCGTCAGGCGCACGGGTTGCGGCCTGTTGCTGGACGTGAACAACGTGCATGTCGCCTGCACCAACCAGTGCTGGAACCCGGTTGCCTATCTCGACGCCTGTCCGCTTTCCGACGTGCAGCAGATTCACCTGGCCGGTTTTGCGACCGATGCCGATGAAAAACATCGCACCCTGCTGATCGATGCGCACGATCGTCCGGTCGCGGAAATGGTGTGGGCCTTGTACGCACATGTGATCGAACGCACCGGTCCGCTGCCGACCTTGATCGAATGGGATGCGAACGTGCCTTCCTGGCCCACGCTGAAGGCGGAAGCCGAGCACGCCCAGATCGTCATGGCCGACATCGACGGCGCGCGACGGCGAGCTCCCTCCTTCGCCGGCAGCACCGGCAACCATCGCAGCCATGGCGCCGCCCCCGCTCAATCTCGTTCTGGCGGAGGCTGCCCATGATCGACACGGCTCGCGGCTCCACCCGCAATCTTCCATACCCCGCACGGAGGGTCCGCGCTGCCAGCCTTGCCGAGCAGCAGGCGGCCTTCGCCATTGCGCTCCTTGATGCGCAGCAGCCGCTCCCCACCGGCCTGCAGGGTCCCGACGGGCAGCCGAGCGCCAGGCGCTTTGCCGTTTATCGCAACAACGTCGTCGTCGGCCTGGTCGAAACCCTGAAAGCCGCGTATCCGGTGATTCTTCGCCTCGTCGGCGAGGAGTTCTTCGTTGCCATGGCACGTGCGTACGTGAGGGTGGAACCGCCGGCCTCGCCGATCATGCTCGATTACGGAGCCGGCTTCCCCCGGTTCATCGGGCAGTTCGAGCCGGCCGCCGCCCTGCCCTACCTGCAGGACGTAGCCCGGCTTGAACGCGGATGGGTGGAGGCTTATCACGCCGCCGATGCCTTGCCGCTGCCGCTGTCCGCGTTCGGCCGAATACCGCCGGAAGATATCCCGCGCCTGCGGCTCGTGCTGCATCCGTCGGCCCGCATCGCAAGGTCCGTTTTCCCGATCGTCGAAATCTGGCAGGCGAACGTCGACGGCAACGGCAGCCTGTCCATCGACCTCGACGACGGTGGCGACGCGCTCGTCGCCCGTCCCGACATGGAGGTGGAAGTTCGACGCCTGCCGGAAGGCGCCGCCGCTTTCATCGAGGCATTGCGGGCGGGAGCGTCCATCGTGGATGCCGCCGCCGAAGGCCACTCGGCCAGTTCGCGTTTCGATCTTGCCGGCACGCTGCGCGGCGTGGTCGAGGCCGGAATCGTCGTCGGCCACGACTCAGCACCCACCGGATCGTTGGAGGAAGCATGAGCCCCAGGCTGGTTTCGTTAGGCGGTGCGGCCGCCGCGGTCCGTCATGCGCTGTCCCGGATGGAAACGCTGGCGCGCTGGATCGCGCCGCCGGTGCTGCGCGTGGCGCTGGCGCTGCCTTTCCTGCGCTCCGGCCTCACGCGCTGGGACGGCTTCCTGTCGCTTTCGCCCGCCACGCTTTTCCTGTTCGAGAACCAGTTCAAGCTGCATGTCTTCGGCGGCGAATATGCGCTCGCCGCGCCCGACCAGTTGGCCTGGTTGACGGCATGTGCCGAGATTGCGCTTCCGGCGTTGCTGTTGGCCGGGTTCGCCACGCGCATTGCCGCGTTCGGCCTCTTGCTGATGACCGCGGTGATCCAGCTGGTGTTTCCGGACGGCTGGGCGAATTTCCACCTGTACTGGGCGGCCATGGCCATGGGCATCATCGCCGTCGGACCGGGGGCGATCTCCATCGACCACTGGATCGCCAAGGGCACCGTTCGGCCTGGTTCGCCGAGAGCACAGCGATGATCTCCCCCTGCTCCTCCGCAAGGCCGCAGGACCATGGCCCGCTCGCTTCTTCTGCTTCCGGAAGCCGGCACGATGCAGGATGACGCGCGCCTCACCCTGGTGACCTCGGATGGCGAGGCCATCCGCGGGAAAGCGAAAGCCGCCTCCCGGGAACCGGAGGTCGGCGTATCGCGCGATCTCGACTGGTCGATCCTCATGGCGCACGCCCAGGAGGGCAATTCGACCGCCTACCTGCGCCTGCTCCGGGAAATCACGCCCTACCTTCGATCGCTGGTCAGGCGGTGGATCAAGGATGCATGGGACATCGAAGACGCCGTGCAGGACATTCTGCTGACGCTGCATTCGATCCGGCATACCTACGATCCCTCGCGGCCATTCGGGCCCTGGCTGGTCGGCATCGCCAATCGCCGGGCCATCGACAAGCTGCGTCGCCGCGGCAGGCAGGCGCTGCGCGAAACCCCGCTCACCGCCGAGCACGAGGCAACCATCGCGGCAGCCGGCAACAGCGACGATGCGCTGGAAAAGCAGCACCTGGAAAAGGTCATCAATGACCTTCCGCCGATCCAGCGGACGGCGGTCGATCTCCTCAAGCTGAAGGAAATGTCGTTGAAGGAAGCCTCCGACGCTACCGGGCTTTCCGTGGCGTCGCTCAAGATGGCGACCCACCGGGCGCTTCGGAACTTGCGCAACCTGCTCTCCGACCGGAGGGACTCGTGATGGACACTTCCGATCTGCTCCTCTCCCTCGCCACCAACGTCCCGCCCGTGAAACGCTTGCGGCCGCCGATGTTGCGCGCGCTGGGGTGGCTGCTGCTTGCCGCCGCGATCATGGGCCTCATGACGCTCAGCCATGGCGTGCGCCCGCAATTCGCCGAACACATGCGGGACCCCGTGTTCGCCATCAACATGGTCTCGTCGCTGCTGACCGGCATCCTCGCGACCGTCGCCACCTTCTTCGTCAGCCTGCCGGACCGGTCGCGCCGATGGCTGCTCCTGCCCGCGCCGCCGCTGATCGCCTGGCTGTCGACCATCGGCTATCAGTGCTTCGCCGGCTGGGTGCCGGTACCGCCGGGCGCCATCACGGTGGAAGGGGCTTCGAGCTGCCTCGCCACGCTCGTGCTGACCAGCCTGCCGCTGTCCCTGTTGATGCTGGTGATGCTGCGCTACACGGCGACGCTCCGGCCCACGTCGATCGTCCTAATGGGGAGCCTCGCGGTTTCGGCGATCACGGCAACCGCCCTTTCCATGTTCCATCCGCTCGATGCCACCGCGATGATCCTCGGATGGAACCTGGGCACCGCCGTCCTGTTTCTCGGCATCGCCGCGATCTTCGGCCGGAGGCTGTCGAACACGGCACGCGCGAAGGAACGCTAGTTGCAAACCCGGGCCGCCGTGCCGGGGATCGCAACCACTCCACCCGGTCATGCACGGCGCTCATCGACCCGCGCCAGCTCCCGCTGACAGGCCCGGGCGCGCCACGCGATGCATTAGCCACACATTCTTCGGCACCCCACATGCAGCTATCGGCGACGCGCGCGCCAAGGCTGATTGGCGACTGACGCGCGGCAGGGTTGCCATCCCGAAGGGGATGCCCTGCAACATGTCGACTGGAGGGCGACCAGGGGTTTCCCTGGAGCCAAGATGGCGCGCCCGGAGGGATTCGAACCCCCGACCAATGGCTTCGGAAGCCACTACTCTATCCGGCTGAGCTACGGGCGCGTGGTGGTGCAGCACCGCGCGGGACCGTTGCGGTCCGCGGCGGACGGGCAGTATAGCGGAGATGGCGGGGATCGCCCATGCGGGCGGGACTGCCGGGTTGCAGTGGTTTCGCGAGGCGTCCCCTCACCCCGGCCCTCTCCCCGGAGGGGAGAGGGAGCGGCTTCAGGCGAGGGGGGTTGCGGTCAGCGGGCCTTGAACAGCGTGGTCAGCGTGTCGGGCTTGCCGGCGTCGCGCACCAGGTGCGGGTACTTGAGGCCGTCGTGGTAGTCGATGCGCAGCGTCTTGTACTGGTCGAAGTCCTTCACCAGCAGTTCGATCGGCTGGTTCTTGTCCTTCGCCGCGGCGGCGACGGTTTCCTTCAGGTCGTCGGGATCGTAGTCGTGGCCGTTGACGGCGACGACGGTCATGCCCGGCGACAGGCCGGCCTTGAACGCGGGGCCGTCCCACAGCACGTCGTTGATCGCGCCGCCCTTGCCCACCGACACGCCGAGCGAGTAGGTGAGGTCGGCGAAGTGGCGGCGCGCCTCGATCGCCTTCACCGCGGCGCTGGGCTTGTCGGTGTAGACCAGCTTCCAGCCGTGCGACGCGAAGCCGCCGGTCAGCGGGCCGTGGCCGTCGAGCAGGTCGCGCAGGTACTTCGCCCAGTCGTACGGCGCGATGGCGTCGAGCGTCTTCACCACGTCGTCGAAGGTGTAGGTGTTGGTGACGAAGCTGCCGTTGTCCATGCCGAAGAAGTCTTTGGCGAAATCGTCGATGCTCTTCTTGCCGCCGCTGAGCGCGCGCAGCTTGCCGTCCACGTCCAGCCAGATCAGCTGGCCGGCGGAGTAGTAGTCCTCGCTGCCCTGGTAGTTGCGGTAGGGCAGCGGCGCGCGCTGGGCGATGATGGGATCGTTGGTGGTGTCCTGCACGTTGCGCCAGCTGGCGAGGCCGGGGCGGCCCTTGTCGTAGGTGGCGGCCACGTAGGCCCACATGTCGTGCGCCTGCTCCTCGTTCCACAGGCCCGAGCGCGAGGCCATCACCTGGCCCCAGAACTGGGTCTGGCCTTCGTACACCCACAGCAGCGAGTCCTGCATCGGCACGTTGAGGTTCGGCGTCCACAGGTCGGCCGGGCGGCGGTACTTGCCGTCCCAGGAATGGTTGAACTCGTGCGAGAACAGGTCGCGGCCCAGCGCGTTCTTCTCCCACGCGGTGAAGAAGTCGGCGGAGGTGCCGTCCTCGCTGGACTGGTGGTGCTCCAGGCCGTTGCCGCTCATCTTGTCGCTGAGCGAGACGAGGAAGTCGTAGTGGTCGTAGTGGTGCGCGCCGTACAGCTTGTACATCTGTTGCACCAGCTCGCGGAACGGCTTGATCTGCTCGGGCTTGATCTCGAGGTACTTCGGCGCGTCGGCCACGATGTCCATGTGCACGCCGGCCTTGGCGCCCGGGTCGAGGTCGATGCGCTTGAAGTACTTGCCGGCGTAGATCGGCGAGTCCACCAGGGTGTTGTAGGTGGTGGGCTTGAAGTGCACGGTGTCGCCGTCGCGCGAGGCCACTTCCAGCGCGCTGCCGAACTGCCAGCCGGCCGGGAAGGTCACGCTGGCCTCGGTCTTGATCTGGCGGGTGTAGTAGCCGGCCGGATACACCGAGTTCGCGTTCCATTGCAGGTTGAGCATTTCCGGCGTCATCACCACGCGGCCCTGGCGGGTGTTCTGCGGCGACAGGAACTGGAAGTCCACCTCGACGTTGCCCGCGCCCTGCGGCACCTCGACATGGAAGGCGTAGACGTTGAGCGGATCGCGCGTCCACGGGATCGCCTTGCCGTTCGCCTTCACCACCAGGCCGGCGAACTTGTCGATCGGGCCGGTGGGCGAATGGTTGCCCGGCAGCCACTGCGGATACAGCAGGGTCAGCGGGCCAGGCTGCGCAGGCACCACTTCATGCACGCGGAACACGCGGTGCGCGAGGTCGGTGGCGTCCACCTTGATCTGCAGCGTACCCGGGTAGGCCACGTCCTGCGGCGGCGGCACATCGGCGAAGGCGTTGAGGCTGACCAGGCCGAAGGCGCTGGCGACGATGGCGGAGGCGAGGCGTGTGGCTTTCAATGGGTTCTCCCTGGGACTACCGCCGCGCGGATCGCGTGGCGCGGACATGGAACACGGATGCTAGACCGGCCGGGCGACCCATCCCCCTGCCATTGGTCATGGCGGATGCGCGCCGGCACGGGATGTGCCAATGCCTTCCCGCCGGCAGGAAAGACCGCGGCGGCAATGCAAGGAAAAGCGCCTCCCCCGCCCATCCACATGCGGCGGGGGAGGCGCTTTCCACGGCAACGGTCGTGGGGGAACGCGGTATCACTTGCGCGGGGCGATGATCGCTCCGAGCAGGTCCTTGCCTTCGGCACGCACCAGATGGGGATAGCGCAGGCCGCCGTGGTAGTCGATCTTCACCGTGCTGTACACGTCGACGTTCTTCACCAGCAGCTCGATCGGCGCTGTGCCGGTCTTGGCCGCGTCGACGGCATCCTTCAGCGCATCGGGCGAAAAGTCCTTGCCGTTCACCGCCACGATGACGAGGCCGGGCACCAGGCCGGCCTTGAACGCGGGGCCGTTCCACTGCACGTCGTGGATGCTGCCGCTCTTCGAGGCGGAAAGGCCGAGCGAGTCGGCGAGGTTGACGCCGTGGCGAACGTTTTCCATCGCCTTGGTCTCGGCGTTGGGCTTGTCGGTGTAGACCAGCTTCCAGCCGCCGCGTGCGATGCCGTGCTCGGGCAGTTCGGGGCCGGTGTAGTCGAGGCGCGTGCGCAGGAATTTCGCCCAGTCGAACGGCTGCACCTGGTTCAGCGTGCTCACCACGTCGTCGAAGGTATAGGTCCTGGTGACGTAGCCGCCGTTGTCCATGCCGTAGAAGGCATGCGCGAAGTCGTCCAGCGAATGCTTGCCGCCGGACAGCTCACGGATCTTGGTGTCCACGTCGAGCCACAGCAACTGGCCTTCCGGGTAGAAGTCGGTGCCGCGGCGCCAGTTGGCCCAGCCGCCGCCGCCGTAGTAGGTGAGCGGCGCGGCGTCGGCGGTGTCCTGCAGCGAGCGCCAGGCGCGGCCGGTGCGGCCGCTCATCGACGCGTCGATGTTCGCCATCGTGTCGCGGAACTGTTCGGGCGTCCACAGGCCGGCGCGCGCGGTGAGCACGCTGCACCAGTAGTCGGTGAGGCCCTCGTACACCCACAGCAGGTCGTCCTGCATCTTCACGTTGAAGTTCGGCGTCCACAGGTCGGCCGGGCGGCGGAACTTGCCGTTCCACGAGTGCACGAATTCGTGCGGCATCAGGCTGGCCGCCAGCGTGTGCATGTCGTCGCTGGTGAAGAAGTCGGCCGGCAGGCGGTCGTCGCTGGACTGGTGGTGCTCCAGCCCGAAGTGGCCGGTGTGGTCGGACAGCGTGAGCAGGAAGTCGTAGTGATCGTAGTGGTGCGCGCCGAACAGCAGGTTGGTCTGCGTCACCACCGCGCGCTGCTCTTCCAGCTGCTTGCCGGTGAGCTTGATGTCCTTCGCGCCGTCGCCCACCACGTTGAGGTGCACCGGCACCTTCGCGCCCGGCGCCAGGTCCACGCGGTCGAAGTGCTGGCCCGCGATCAGCGGCGAATCCACGAAGTGGTTGAAGCTCACCGGCTTGAACCGCACCGTGCTGCCGCTCTGGCTGGCCACCTGCAGCGCGGTGCCGAACTTCCAGCCGGCAGGCAGCTGCACCGTGGGCTGGATCTGGATCTGCCGTGAGTAGTAGCCGGCCGGATAGAACGCCACCTGGTTGAACTCCACGTCCACCAGGTTCGGCGTGGACGAGGCGCTGGCGCCGAACAGGCTGTCCTCGCCCGGCGCTGGCGAGAGGAACTGGAACGAGAGATCGAGCTGGCCCGCGTCCGCCGGCACGTCGAGATGGATCGCGTACATGTCGCGCAGGTCGCGCCGCCATGCGAGCTGCTTGCCGTTCGCGGTGATGACCAGCCCCGCCACGTTCTGGATCGGGCCCGACGGCGCGTGCTCGCCGGGAATCCATTCCGGATACAGCAGGGTCACCTCGCCCGGCTTCACCGGAATCGTCTCGCGCACGCGGAACATGCGCTTCGGCGCGTCGGTGAGGTCCACGTTCACCGTGAGCGTGCCGGCATACGGCTGGTCGACCGGCGCGGCGCGACGCGCATCCTGTGCGGCGGCAACGGCGGACAGGGAAAACGCCGCGGCCACGGCGGCGGCGAGCAGGCTGGAATGCAGGGTGTGGCGGGTCACGGAAAGCTCCGGCGAACGACGGCTTGGCCGCTGGATGGTAGGCCGCGCCTGCGCGCGACCACCCTGCCAGAGGTCATGCCGCGCGACGAAACTACTTGCGCCCGTCCTCCAGCTTGCTGTGCCGCATGCCGTAGGCGAGATAGATCAGCAGCCCCAGGCTCACCCAGACCAGGAACACCTTCCAGGTGATCGCCGGCAGTTCCGCCAGCAGCCAGATGGAGAACGCGATGCCGACCAATGGCACCAGCGGCACCCACGGCGTGCGGAACGCGCGGTGCAGATCCGGCTTGCGCCTGCGCAGGATCATCACCGAGGTGCAGATGACGATGAAGGCGGAGAGCACGCCGATGTTCACCAGCTTGGCGACCTCCTCGATCGGCAGCAGGCCGGCCACCAGCGCGGTGAACACGCCCAGCACCACGGTGGGGCGGTGCGGCGTGCCGTAGCGCGGATGCACCTTCGCGAACCAGCCCGGCAGCAGGCCGTCGCGCGCCAGCGCGAACCAGATGCGGGTGGCGCCCAGCATGAAGGCGAACAGCACGCTGATCAGGCCGAACACCGCCGCCACCGACACCGACAACGCCACCCACTCCAGGCCCAGGCCCTTGAACGCGTCGGCCACCGGCGCCGCGGTGTTGAGCGTGTTGTAGTGCGCGATGCCGGTGAGCACCAGCGACACCGCGAGGTACATCGCCATCGAGATGCCCAGCGACAGCAGCACCGCGCGCGGCAGGTCGCGCTGCGGGTTCTTCGATTCCTCCGCCGCCGTAGTCAGCGTGTCGTAGCCGAATACCGCGAAGAACACCACCGCCGCGGCCGCCGCGACGCCCTGGAAACCGAAATGCGCCACGCCGTCGGCGCCGACCGCGCGGGCCGGGATGAACGGCACCCAGTTCTCCGGCTTCACGTAGAACGCGCCTATGCCGATCACCAGCACCACGGCGGCCACCTTGATCGCCACCACCAGGGTGTTGAAGCGCGCGCCCCACTCGGTGCGGAAGATCAGCAGCGCCGACACGCCCAGCGTCACCAGCGCGGCGACCACGTTGAACACGTGGCCCTCGCCGGTGCCCATCGCGCCCTGCGCCCACACCGGGATGTGGATGCCGAGGCCGGTGAGCGCGGACTGCACGTAGCCGGACCAGCCGATCGCCACCACCGCGACGATCAGCGCGTATTCCAGCAGCAGGTCCCAGCCGATCAGCCACGCCGCCAGTTCGCCGAGCACGGCGTAGCCGTAGGTGTAGGCGCTGCCGGTGACCGGGATCATGCCGGCGAACTCGGCGTAGCACAGCGCCGCCGCCGCGCTGGCGACGCCGGCGATCAGGAACGAGAGCACCACGGCCGGCCCGGCGTTGATCGCCGCCTGCTGGCCCGCGAGCACGAACACGCCCACGCCGATGATGCCGCCGATGCCGATCGCGGTGAGCTGCCACAAGCCCAGCACGCGGCGGAAATCGCCGCGGCGCTGCGCCTCGCTCTGCAGCTGTTCCACGGACTTGTGGCGGAGTATCCGGCTCAGAAAACTCATGCGCTCATTCCTGCGGGAAACAGGGGGATCATAGCCAATGGCCGCCCGGGGTCATGGGTCAACCGTCACGGGCCGCCCGGGAATCGCGGCAGTGCGCAGCCACGGCAGCGCCAGCGCGCTGAGGCCGAACACCAAGGCGATCGCCAGCGCGACCCGGCCATCCAGGCGGGCGACGCCGAACCAGCGCCCGCTGGCCAGCGGCAGCGCCGCGGTGGCAAGCGCGCGCAGGCCCTCCGCCCACCACGCCCAGCGCCGCCCTTCCATCAGGGCGCCCAGCACGCAGAGCGCGGCCACCTGGTAGGCCGCATACAGCAGCAGGACGGACAACGCCGCGTTGCCCGCCATGCCGAGGAACTGGGTGACCATGCCCAGCAGCAGCGCGAACTGCAGCAGCACGTAGCACTTCAGCGCGCCGGACATCGGCGGGTCGTAGCGCGCGGCAGGCATCGCGAACGCCGGCTTGGGAAAGCGCGCCGCCACGTCGGCGGGACGCCAGCCCGGCGGCTTGATCCACACCAGCAGCTTGTCGCGCCAGCGCCGCGCGTGCCACGCATCCTGCGCGGTGCGCCAGTACACCTCGGCGTTCGCCCACAAGGGATTCCAGCTGCGCAGCGGCGAGCGCGTGCCGTACACCGGCGGGTCGGCATCGTCCTCTTCCACGAAGCTGCCGAACAGGCGGTCCCACAGGATCAGGATGCCGCCGTAGTTGCGGTCGAGGTAACGATCGTTCACCGCGTGGTGCGCGCGATGGTTGGACGGCGAGCAGAACACGCGATCGAACCAGCCCAGCCGGCCGATCTGCTCGGTATGCACCCAGAACTGGTACAGCAGGTCGATCAGCGCCACCACCACGAACACCTCGACCGGCACGCCGAGGATCGCCAGCGGCAGGTAGAAGACCCAGCCCAGCAGCGCGCCGCTGCCGGTCTGGCGCAGGGCGGTGGAAAGGTTGTAGCGCTCGCTCTGGTGATGCACCACGTGGGCGGCCCACAGGATGTTCACCTCGTGGCCCAGGCGGTGCAGCCAGTAGTAGCAGAGGTCGTAGCCCAGCAGCGCGCCGATCCACACCAGCACGTTGCCGGCGGGCAGTTCGAACAGCGCGAAGCGCTGCGCGCACCACGCGTAGATGCCGATGGTCAGCAGCTTGGTGAACACCGCCACGAGCTGCGAGATCGCGCCCAGGCCGATGCTGTTGATCGCATCGTTGCCGGCATAGGCGTCGCGGCCGCGCAGCTTCGCCACCAGCAGCTCGATGCCGATCAGCAGGAAGAACACCGGCGTGGCCCAGGTGATGATGAGTTCCTGCGTGTTCATGCCCCGCCCCCGCGCCCGTCGCCCTGCACCGAGCGGGCGATCCACCACAGCGCCAGATAGTACGCCGACAGCACCCACAGGCTGGCGAGCGGCAGCGGGCCGCGGAAGCGATCCCAGGCCAGCACGCTGTCGCTCAGCATGAATACCAGCGCGCCACGCGCCGCACGCCACGCCGCGGGCGCCAGCACGTCGCCGCGATGCGCCAACGCGCGCGCCAGCGCCTGTCCGCCCATGCCGCACAGCACCACGACGTAGACGATCACCGGCACGCGCAGCGGCGCGTCGACCGCGCCCCACAGCAGCGCGAGATTCGCCGCGCCATACGCCAGGCAGATGGCGAGCGGCCACGCCGGCGCAGCGAAGCGGCTGTCGCCAAGGAACGCCGCGATGAAGCACGCATGCGCGAGCAGGAAGGCCAGCAGCCCCGGCACGAACAGGTCGCCCGGCAACATCAGCAGCACGTCGCCTGCCAGCGAACAGGCGATGCCGGCCAGCACCAGCCACCGATAGCGCGGCGACACCGCCGGCCGCGCGCGCCACGCCAGCGCGAAGATCAATGCGGTGGCCAGCGGCTTGCAGCACCAGTGCAGCCATTGCCAGCCCGGCGCCGCATGCGCCATCAACGCGCCCGCGATCGCGGCGGCGGCCGCGGCCAGCACTGCGGCGGCGAGCGCGCGCGGATACGCTGCAGCGGCATGTCCGGCCATGTCGCGCCTACTCGTACACGTGCAGGCGCCCGAAGACCCAGGCGTAGTAGGAGGCCAGCAGCGGCTTGTCCGGGCAGTCGTCGAAACGGCCCTGGCAACGCTCGCGCAGCGCGGTGGCGGCGGAGAAATAGGGATCGGGCGGCAGGCCCGCGGCCTGCAGCACCATCGTCGGCAGGAAGGCGATGTCGAGCGACGGGTAGGTCGGCAGCGGCGGCCCGGCGAAGTTGCTCTTGATCATGTAGTAGGTGAGGAAGTCGCGCTGCGGCCGCAACTCCGGCGGCAGCCTGCGCTCGAGCGGGCGGATCAGCCCTTCGAAGGACGGCTGGTGGTCGCCGAAATGCACCAGCACGGTGGGCTGGTCGCGGTCGAGGAAGTCGCGCTCCAGGCCCTGCATCGCCACGTCGGAATCGTGCAGGCGCCACAGGTAGGTGTCGAAATCCAGCGCGCTCTCGCCCTTGCCCGACAGGCCCTGCACCATGCCGCGCCAGGGCGCCGGCAGTTTCTCCATCGGGTTGTCGTCGTGCGGGCCGTGCTGGTTGATCGTGAGGATCATCACGAACACCGGCTGGCCCGGCTTCTTCAGCTTGTCGTAGGCGCGCCTGGCGGCGGCGAACATCTGCGCGTCGGTTTCCTCCCACTCGTCCAGGCCCAGTTCGCCCGCGCCGTAGAGGTGGTCGAAACCATAGGCGCGGTAGGCGTCGCGGCCGTTGAGGAAGGCGCCGTTGGTGGGATAGATCGCGATGGTGAGGTAGCCCAGCCGGCGCAGCAGGTTCGGCAGCGTGTCGTGCACGTGCGGCGCCAGCACGAACGGCGCGTACATGCCGCCCGGGCCGAAGATGTCCTGCGGCAGGCCGGTGTGCACCGCGAACTCGCTGACCCAGGTGCCGCCGCCGAAGGTGTGGGTGCGCAGCATGCCGGTGCCGCGCGTGCGCGCGTCCGGCTGGAACATCGCGAAGCGGCAGCCCGGCACGCCGTCGCAGGCGGCGAAGATGGCCGGGTCGAACGTGCTCTCCTCCAGCACCTGCACGATGTCCGGATACGGCGGCGGCCGCGTGGCCGACGGCGCCTGCGCGGTGGCGCCCCACTGCCTGAGCGCGGTGGCGTCGTCGGACATCGCCGGCATGGTCACGCCGTCGTCGTTGAGGTTGACGAAGAAGTTGGTGAGCTGGGCGTCGTCGGAAAGCTTGTCCCACACGTTGCGGTCGTGCAGCGCGGCGAACGGCCCCGCCGGCAGCAGGCAGGCGCGGAACGCCACCGCGCACAGCAGCGCGCCGCCGATGCGCCAGGCCGTCCTGCCCCGGCCGGGCCGCCGCGCCAGCAGCGGGCGATCCAGCTTCCACGCCAGCACCAGCAGCAGCGGCACCAGCAGCAGCACGCCGGCGCCCAGCAGGTACAGGTGCGGGTAATGGCGCAGCGTGGCGAGCAGGCTGGAGCGCGCGTAGTAGACGAAGTCCGCCGGCATCAGGGCCGTTTCGAGGTAGGCCTCCTTGAGGTCGGAGATGAAGCGCAGGCCAAAGAACAGGCCGCCGGCCAACAGCAGCGAAAAAGCCGGCCGCAGGCTGGCGCACAGCAGCACGCCGGTGACGCACAGCATCAAGGCCAGCACGAACAGCTTCTGCAGCGGCTCCGGCTCCGGCCACACCGTGGCCCACGCACAGGCCGCGAAGGCCAGCACGGCGACCGCCCGCACCACGCCGCTGCGCATGAAACGCACCGAAAACCACACCATGCCGCCTGTCCCCTGACCGTAACCCGACGGACGCCGGGCCGTCATATTACGGTGAGTGGAGGGATTGCGCGCGGGGCGGGGGTCGGGCGTTCAGGCGAACGGGCGCGGCGTCGGTCCGGTGGGAATGGCACGACGCCTGCGTGGCCAGGACGAAGGCTGCGCGGCTGGTTGCCGGCCTGCGCCGGGATGACGGGCGGGGGCTCTGCGCGCGATCCTCTCTCCAGAGGGGGAGAGGACGCGCGCAGCGGGACTCAGCCGGGCTGCTGCAGCGGCGCCGCGCGGCGTGCGCGGCGCTGTTCGGCGCGGCGGGCGCGCCAGGCCTTCCAGCGCGCGCCGAGGCAGGAGAACACCACGTACAGCGCCGGCGTGCTGAGCAGGGTGAGGCTCTGCGAGATCAGCAGGCCGCCGATCAGCGCGATGCCCAGCGGGCGGCGCAGCTCGCTGCCCTCGCCCAAGCCGATAGCGATCGGCAGCGCGGCGAGGATCGCCACCATGGTGGTCATCATGATCGGGCGGAAGCGCACCAGGCAGGCCTCGTGCACGGCGTCCAGCGGAGCCTTGCCGTGGTCGCGCTCGGCCACCAGGGCGAAGTCGATCATCATGATCGCGTTCTTCTTCACGATGCCGATCAGCAGCACCAGCGCGATCTGCGCCACCACCGAGAGCTCGGTGCCGGTGAGCCACAGCGCCATCAGCGCGCCCACGCCGGCGGCCGGCAGGGTGGACAGGATGGTCACCGGGTGGATCAGGTTCTCGTACAGCATGCCCAGCACGATGTACACGGTGAGCACCGCCGCCAGCACCAGCCACAGCATGCCGCCCTGCATCTGCTGGAAGCGGCGGAAATCGCCGCCCACGTTGAGCTTGATGTCGCCGGGCATGCGCATGTTCGTGACCGTGGCCTGCACGATCCCCATCGCCTCGCCCATGCTCACGCCCGGCGCGAGGTTGAAGCTGAGATCCATGGTGGTGTACTGGTTCTCGTGCGTGACCGCCGAGGGCGCCAGCCCCGGCACCTGGCGCGCGAACGCGTTGAGCGGGACCATCTTTCCGCTGCTGGAGCGCACGTAGACCCGGTTGATCGCCTCCGGCGTGGCGGTCTGGTTCGGCAGCGCGTTCACCACCACCTTGTACTGGTTGATGTCCGAGTAGATGGTGGACACCTGGCGCTGGCCGAACGCGTCGTACAGCGCGCCGTCGATGGTGCCGATGGACACGCCCAGCCGCGCCGCGGTGGCGCGGTCGATCACGATGTTCTGGCGCAGGCCGCCTTCGTCCACGTCGCTGCCCACGTCCTGCAGCTTCGGGTTCTTCTTCAGCTCGGCCACCAGCTTCGGCAGCCACTCCTGCAACCCGGCCAGGTCGTTGCCCTGCAGGCCGATCTGGTACTGCGCGCCCTGGCTGGTGCCGCCGCCGCTGGCGCTGGGCAGGTCCTGCAGCGGACGCAGGCGCAGGTTGAGGTCGGGGTACTTCGACGCCTTGGCGCTGAGCCGCGCCAGCACCGCGAAGGTGTCGTCCTTGCGGCCCTCGGCGCGGGTCCTGAGGTCGATGTTGAACGAGCCGCTGGCGCCCTGCCGGCTGCTGCCCAGGCGCGTGCCCACGGTGGCCACGTCCGGATCGGCCATCAGCATCTGGGTGAGGCGCTGCATGCGCTGCCGGCTCTGCTCGAACGAGACGGTGGCGCCGGAGGTGGCGCGGCCCCAGATCAGGCCGGTGTCCTGCGCCGGGAACAGCCCGCTCTTGACCACGCCGAACAGGAAGTAGGTGGCCGCGATCAGCACCAGCGGGGTCAGCGCGAACGCCAGCGCGTGGCGCAGCGAGAACGCCAGCGCGCGGCTGTAGATCGACTGCATGCCGGCATGGAAGCGGTCCAGCGCGCGCCCCAGCCGCGATGGCGCGGCCTGCTCGGGGTGGCCGCTGAGGAAGCGCCCGCACAGCGCCGGGGTCAGCGTCAGCGAGACCACCGCCGACATCACGATCGCGGCGACCAGGGTCATCGCGAAATCGTGCATGAACATGCCGGTGATGCCGCCGGCGAACAGCAGCGGGATGAACACCGCGATCAGCGAGGCGGTGATCGAGACGATGGTGAAGCCGATCTCCTTCGCGCCCGCCAGCGTCGCCTCCATCCGGCCCATGCCGGCGTCGATGTGGCGGATGATGTTCTCGATCACCACGATCGCGTCGTCCACCACGAAGCCGATCGCGATCACCAGCGCGAGCAGGGTGAGGTTGTTCAGCGTGTAGCCGAAGATGTACATCGCCACGAAGCCGCCGGCCAGCGACAGCGGCACCGCCGTGGCGGCGATCAGCGTGGGCGCGAGCCGGCGCAGGAACAGCGCCATCGTCAGCACCACCATCGCCAGCGAGATCAGCAGCGTGGCCTGCACCTCGTGCAGGGAGGCGCGGATCGTCGGCGTGTCGTCGAAGAACGGCGTCATCGTGGTGCCGGGCTGCAGGTAGTCGCGCAGCAGCGGCAGCTGGGCGCGCACCGCGTCCACCGTGGCGATCACGTTCGCGTCGGACTTCTTGTACACGTATAGCAGGATCGCCGGCTTGCCCTGGAACCAGGCCGCCTGGTACGCATCCTGGGTGCCGGCGTAGACGTTCGCCACGTCGGACAGCCGCACCGGCGTGCCGCTCTTCATCGCGATGACCAGCCTGGCGAAGTCGTCCGCGGTATGCAGCTGCGAAGTGGAGCTGACCGCCATCGTGGTGCGGCCGTTGGACAGGAAGCCCTCCGGCGAGGTGACGTTGGCCGCGGTGAGCGCGTTGCGCAGCTGGTCCGGCGACAGGCCCATCGCGTTCAGCGCGCGCAGGTTCACGTCCACGCGGATCGCCGGCGTGGCCGCGCCGGCGATGTCCACCGAGGAGACGCCCTTGAGCTGGCGCAGGCGCTGCGCCAGCAAGGTGTCGGCGGCGTTGTACATGTCCGCCGCCGATTGCGTGGTCGAGGTCAATGCGATCGCGATGACCGGATCGTCGTTGGGGTTCGCCTTCTGGTAGCTGGGCGCGCCGTTCAGTCCTGGCGGCAGGTCGGGCAGCGCGGCGTTGATCGCGGCCTGCACGTCGCGCGCGGCGGAATCCAGGTTCACGTTGCCGTCGAACATCATGAAGACGAAGCTGCTGCCCTCGGAGCTGGACGAGCGCATCGCCTGGATGCCCGGCACCTGGCCCAGGTGGCGCTCCAGCGGCGCGGCCACGGTGGAAGCCATGGTGGAGGCGTCCGCGCCGGCCTCGCTGGCCTGCACGAAGATCGCCGGGAACTGCATGTCCGGCAGCGCCGACACGCCGAGCTGCAGGTAGCAGATCAGGCCGGCCACGAACATGCCCATCGCGAGCAGCGAGGTGCCGATGGGCCGGCGGATGAAGCTGCCGGAGATGTTCATGCCCGGCCCCGGGGGGGCCGCGGCACGGCAAGGCGGATGCAAACGCTGGGATTCATGCTCTGCTCAACGTGCGCGCGGCGAAACGGTTGATCCGTTTCGCCGCGCGGTGTCCGACGGGACCGGCCTCTCAATGCATTGCGCCACCGGCCTGGGCACGGGCCAGCAGGCGCCGCTCGTGGCGGGCGTGCAACCAGTCCTGGAAACGCTCCATGTACAGGTATATCACTGGCGTGGTGTACAGCGTCACCAGCTGCGAGAGCAGCAGGCCGCCCACGATGGAAACGCCCAGCGGCCGGCGCAGTTCCGCGCCGATGCCGTTGCCCAGCGCCAGCGGCAGCGCGCCCAGCATGGCGGCGGCGGTGGTCATCATGATCGGGCGGAAGCGCAGCAGGCAGGCGCGGTGGATCGCGTCGCGCGCGTTCATGCCCTTGCGCCGCGCCTCGATCGCGAAGTCGATCATCATGATCGCGTTCTTCTTCACGATGCCGATCAGCAGCACGATGCCCACGATGCCGTCCACCGACAGGTCCATGCCGAACAGGATCAGCGCCAGCAGCGCGCCCACGCCGGCCGGCGGCAGGGTGGAGATGATCGTCAGCGGGTGGATGTAGCTCTCGTACAGCACGCCCAGCACGATGTAGATCACCACGATCGCGGCGAGCAGCAGCAGCACCTCGTCGCCGAGGCTGTTGGAGAACTCCGCCGCCTTGCCGATGAACTCGCCGCGCACCTGCGGCGGGAACTTCAGCTGCGCCTCGACCTCGTGGATCGCGGTCACCGCGTCGGACAGCGAATAGCCCGGCGCCACGTTGAACGACAGCGTCACCGCCGGCAGCTGCTGCTGGTGGCTGATCACCAGCGGCGCGCTGGCGACCTTGGCGCTGACCAGCGAGGACAGCGGGATGGTGCCGCCGCCGCCGATCTGGAAGCCCACGTTGCCGGTGTTGCCGATGCCGGACGGCGTGGCCGAGTTGCTGGAGGTGAGCTGGCCGAAGCTGGTGGCGTTGGAACCGGTGAGCGCGCCGCTGCCGTTGCCGCGCACGGTGATCTGGTCGAGCAGCGCGGTGGTGGTGCGGAACTGCGGCGCCACTTCCATCACCACGCGGTACTGGTTGAGCTGGGTGAAGATGGTGGAGATCTGGCGCTGGCCGAACGCGTCGTACAGCGTGTCGTCGATGGTCTGCACCGGCACGCCGAGGCGGCTGGCCTTCTCGCGGTCGATGGTGAGCTTGAGCGAGTTGCCCTGGTCGGCGAGGTTGTTGTCCACGTCCGCCAGCTCGGGCCGCTGGCGCAGCGCCTGGGTCATCTGGCCGGCATAGGTGCCCAGCTCGGCGGTGTTGGTGTCGGACAGGGCGTACTGGTATTCGGTGGCCGACACCGTGCTGTCCAGCGTCACGTCCTGCACCGGCTTGAGGTACAGCGCCACGCCGGGGATGCCGGCCGCCGCCTGCTGCAGGCGCAGCAGGATCTTGTCCAGGCCGTCGCGCTTGCCGCGGTCCTTCAGCACGATGGAAAGCTGGCCCTGGTTCAGCGTGGGATTGATCGTGCCCGCGCCGATGAACGCGGCCACGCCGGCCACGGCCGGATCCTTGCGCAGCGCCTCGGCGACCGCGCTGGTGCGCTGCTCCATCGCCGGGAACGCCACGTTCTGGTCGGCCTGCACCACGCCGGTGATCATGCCGGTGTCCTGCTCGGGCAGCAGGCCCTTGGGGATCGCGATGTACAGGAACACGGTGACCGCCACCGTGGCCGCGGCCACCATCATCGTCAGCTTCTGGTGGTCCAGCACCCAGTCCAGCGAGCGCTCGTACAGGCCCACGGTGCGCGCCCACACGGTGCGCTTGCCGGCGGCGAGGTGGCGCTCGTGCGCGTCCTCGCCCTCGGGCAGTTGGTCGGGCTTCAGCAGGTAGGCGCACATCATCGGCGTCAGCGTCAGCGACACCAGCATCGAGATCGCCACCGCGATGGTGAGCACCCAGGCGAATTCGTGGAACAGCCTCCCGGTGACGCCCGGCATCAGCAGCAGCGGCAGGAACACCGCGATCAGCGACACGGTCAGCGACAGCACGGTGAAGCCGATCTCCTTCGCGCCGAGCTCGGCCGCCTCCTTGCCGCTCTTGCCCTGCTCGATGTAGCGGACGATGTTCTCGATCATCACGATCGCGTCGTCCACCACGAAGCCGGTGGCCACGGTGAGCGCCATCAGCGAGAGGTTGTCCAGCGACATGCTGGTGAACGACATCACGCCGAAGGTGCCGAGCAGCGACAGCGGCACCGCCACCGACGGGATCACCGTGGCCCACAGCCGGCGCAGGAACACGAAGATCACCGCCACCACCAGGAAGATGGTCAGCAGCAGGGTGAACTGCACGTCCTCCACCGAGGCGCGGATGGTGATGGTGCGGTCGGCGAACACGTCCAGGTGCACGTCGGCCGGCAGCGCGGCGCGCAGCTCGGGCAGGATCTGGCGGATCTGCTGCACGGTCTGCACGATGTTCGCGCCGGGCTGGCGGCGCACGTCGAGCAGCACCGCGGGCTTGCCGTTCGCCCACGCGGCGAGCTGGTCGTTCTCCACGCCGTCGACCACCTGGGCCACGTCGGAGAGCTTCACCGGCGCGTTGTTCTTGTACGCGATGATGGTGTTCTTGTACTCGGCGGCGTCGGCGAGCTGGTCGTTGGTGCCGATCGAATAGCTCTGCGTCTTGCCGTTGAGCGTGCCCTTGGGCGCGTTGACGTTGGCCTGGGTGAGCGCGCTGCGCACGTCTTCCAGGGTCAGGCCGAGGTTGGAGAGCTGCGCCGGGTTCACCTGCACGCGCACCGCGGGGCGCACGTTGCCGGCGATCGAGACCAGGCCCACGCCGGGCACCTGCGACAGCTTCTGCGCCAGGATGGAATCGGCGAAATCGTTGACGTCGCGCAGCGGGCGGCTGTCCGACTGCAGCGACAGCGTGAGGATCGGCGCGTCGGCCGGGTTCACGCGGTTGTACACCGGCGGGTACGGCAGGTTGCTCGGCAGCACGCCGCGCGCCTGGTTGATCGCCGCCTGCACGTCCTGCGCGGCCACGTCGATGTCGCGGCTCATCGAGAACTGCAGGATGATCGTGGACAGCCCGGCCGAGGAGTCCGAGCTCATCATGGTGAGCCCGGAGATCTGGCCGAGCTGGCGTTCCAGCGGCGTGGTGACCAGCACCGCCATGGTGCTGGCGCTGGCGCCCGGATACTGGGTGGTCACCACCAGGCTGGGCGCCTCGATCTCGGGCAGCGCCGACACCGGCAACTGGCGGTAGCCCAGGATGCCGAGCAGCAGGATCGCCACCATCAGCAGCGAAGTGGCGATCGGGCGGCGGATGAAGAGCGTCGAGAATCCCATGGGTATCCGTGCTGCTGTGTGGATGGCTTCCTGCTCGCCGGCAGCCGAGGCCGCCGGGAGGTGATGCGCGGGCCGCCACCACGGCGGCGAAGGTCAGGCGGTCGTCGCCGCGGCGGCGGCCGCCTGACCGGGCTCAGCGGCCGCGCCGGCCGCCGCCCTTGCCCTGCTCGCTGGCCTTCTTCAGATCCGCCGCGGTCGGCGCCGGCGGCACTTCGCCGGGCTTCAGCGGGTTCACCTTGCTGCCGGGCTTCAGGCGGAACTGGCCTTCGGTGACGACCTGCTCGCCCGCCTTGAGCCCGCTGCCGATCATCACGTGGCTGTCGCCCACTTCGCCGGCGACCACCACCGGCTGCATCTTGACCGTGTTGTCGCCCTGCACCTGGTAGACGTAGTCGCCGTCCGGGCCGCGCTGCACGGCCTGCGCCGGCACCACCAGCGCGCCGTCGTCCACGCGCACCTGCAGCCGCACGTTGACGAACTGGCCGGGCCACAGCGCGTTGTCCGCGTTCGGGAACTCCGACTTCAGGCGGAACGTGCCGGTGGAGGTGTCGATCTGGTTGTCGATCACCTTCAGCACGCCGCCGGTCGCCACCGGGTGCGCGTCCACGCGGTCCAGCGCGGTGACCTGCAGCGGCGCGCCGTCCTGCGCCTTGCGCACCATGTCCAGGCTCTGCTCGGGCAGGGTGAACATCACGTTGATCGGATGCAGCTGGGTCAGCGTGACGATGGTGCTGCTGGTGGTCACCACGTTGCCCGGGTCCACGCCGCGGATGCCGGCGAGGCCGTCGATCGGCGAGCGGATCTGGGTGTAGTCGAGCTGGGTCTTCGCGCTGCTGATCGCGGCGTTGTCGGCCGCCACCGCGGCCTCATACTGCGCCACGGTGTTGTGCTGCGTGATCAGGTCGATCTTCGCCACGTACTGGCTGTACTTGGGATCCTTCGAACGCTCGTAGTTGCTGCGCGCCGTGGCCAGCAGCGACTGGTCCTGGTTGCGCTTGCTCACCGCCTGGTCGTAGCTGGCCTGGTAGGTGCGCGGGTCGATCTGCGCCAGCACCTGGCCCTTCTTCACCTGCTGGCCCTCGGTGAACGCCAGGCTGACCAGCTGGCCGCCCACCTGCGGGTTCACCGCGATGGTGTTCAACGCCTGCACCGTGCCCAGCGCGGTGAGGTAGACCGGCACGTTCTGCTTCGCCACCGGCACCACGGTGACCGGCACCGGCGGGTTGTCCTTGCCGCCCGGGCCCTGCGGAGTGCCCTTGCCGCCGCCACCGCCGGGCTTGTGCAACAGCCGCACAGCGACCACGGCCACCACGACTACCGCAACGACGACCAGCGCGATCTTCCAAAAACGCGACATGCGGAAAACTCCCAAATGAACTGTGCCACCGTTGGACCCCGTGCCGACGCGGCAGGCGACCGGCGTATGGGTGCCAAGCATAGGTGCACTGCAACGAATTGGAACAATGCCAGTTGACAGGGGTGCGGCATGACCGATGGCAGGGATGCGCCCCCGCCGCATCGCCCGGCTTGGACCCGCACCGGGCGCCACGGTTCCGCAGCGCGACAGATCGCCGCCGCGGCCGGCTGAAAACTTGCCGGCGGCTTCGTCTATACTTCAGGCCTTGTGCCTGCCCTACCGGCCCCGCTGCACCGCGGCCCCGGCAGGTGCGGGCATGCGGCAGCCGACCGGCCTGCCGGATGCCAACGGGGCTTTCCGGACGATCCACCGACCTGGAGTACATACGTGAGCGGTTCCATGAACGATTCCGACCGGGTGTTCGTGCACCAGTTCGCCAAGCTGATTGGCGGCCTGAGCGTGCTGACCGTGGTGCTGATCCTCGTCGCTCTGGCGATCTACCGCCACGAACCCAAGGAAACCAACCCGAACGCACAGCCTCAGGTCGACGCCCGGATCGCGCCCGTCGGCGCGGTGTACGCGGGCAACACCGGTCGCGCCGCGATGCAGGCCGCCGCCGAGGCCGCCAGCAAGGCCGCCGCCTCGCAAGTCGCCTACGGCGGCAGCACCGACGGCAAGACCATCTACGACAACCTCTGCCACAGCTGCCACACCGCCGGCATCGCCGGCGCGCCCAAGCTGGGCGACAAGGCCATGTGGGCGCCGCGCGTCGCCCAGGGCATCGACACCCTGGTGAAGCACGCCATCGACGGCTACCACGGCCCCGACGGCAACTTCATGCCACCCAAGGGCGGCAACCCCGCGCTCACCGACGAACAGGTGAAGGCGGCCGTGACCTGGATCGTGGGGCAGGCCAAGTAAGGGACACCCCGCTTCAATCCTATGCAAGCAAACGCCGCCCTCCGGGCGGCGTTTTCGTTCGCCCCTCCCCCTGCAAGCAGGGGGAGGTTGGGAGGGGGTAGGCACGCGGCGAGATTGTATTACCCCATCCCCTGCACACAGGCGCAGGGAGAAAGCCCGTCACCCTTCCACGTTCTCCCCCATCCATTCCTGCGC
>NZ_NJIC01000034.1:0-2564 GCF_013620825.1 Rhodanobacter sp. PCA2
GCCCAGTTGCAGGCGGCCGTCGCCGTCGCGGTCGAACGCCACGCCCTGCGCGGCCAGCCACGCCACCGTGTCGGGCGCGGCGTCGCACAGCCAGCGCACCGCGGCCGCGTCGTTGTGCTGGGCGCCGGCTTCCAGCGTGTCGCGCGCATGCGCCGCGCTGCTGTCGTCCTCGTCCAGCGCGGCGGCCAGGCCGCCCTGGGCCAGCGCGCTGGCGCTGCCGCTGCCGCTGCCTATCACCACCACGGGCAGGCGTGCGCGCCTCACGCCGCTTCGCGCCGGCCCACTTCCAGCATGCGATCCAGCGCGCGGCGCGCCCCGGCGATCACCTCGGCGGGAATCTCGATCGCGTGCCGAAGGTCGCGCAGCGCGGCGTAGATGTTCGGCAGGGTGATCCGCTGCATGTGCGGGCAAAGGTTGCAGGGCTTGATGAAGCGGGTCTGCGGAAACTGCGCGCGCAGGTTGTCGGCCATCGAGCACTCGGTGATCAGCGCCACCCGTTCCGGCTGCTGGCGCGCCAGCCACTTGCCCATCGCGGTGGTGGAACCGACGAAATCCGCTTCGGCCAGCACTTCGGGCGAGCACTCCGGGTGCGCCACAATCCTGGCGTCGAAGGTCTCGCGCGCATGCCGCGCCTGCTGCGCGGTGAACTTCTCGTGCACCTCGCAGCGGCCGCGCCACAGCACCAGCTCCACGTCGGTGCGGCCGGCCACGTGGCGGCCGAGGAACTCGTCGGGCAGGAAGATCACCTTGGGCGCGCCCATCGCTTCCACCACCTGCACCGCGTTCGCCGAGGTGCAGATGGCGTCGGATTCGGCCTTCACCGCGGCCGAGGTGTTCGCGTAGCTCACCACCGGCACGCCGGGATGCCGCGCCTTCAGCGCGCGCACGTCGTCGGCGGTGATCGACGAGGCCAGCGAGCAGCCGGCGTCGAGGTCGGGAATCAGCACGGTCTTGTCCGGCGCGAGGATCTTCGCGCTCTCGGCCATGAAGTGCACGCCGCAGATCACGATCAGTTCGGCGTCGCAATCGCGCGCAGCCTGCGCCAGGCCCAGCGAATCGCCGGTGACGTCGGCCACGCCGTGGAAGATCTCCGGCGACTGGTAGCTGTGCGCCATGATCACCGCGCCGCGCTGCTTCTTCAGCGTGTTGATCGCGTCGATCCACGGCAGGTGCAGCGGGATCTCCAGGCACGGCACCAGCGGTTCCAGGCGCGCGGCCAGCGCGGCGTACTCGTGTTCGAGTTCGTCGCGCCAGACGGGTACGGGCAGTTCGGCGGAGTCGTGCATGGCGGTCCGTGGCGGGAGGGACGGTGGGCGGAAATGCGCGGCGTCAGCGTCCGCGGTGGGCTTCGCGGGCGGCGCGGGCCAGCCGCGCGCCGCGGTTCAGCGCGATGCGCAGGCCCAGCGGCACCGATTCCCACGGCAGCCGGTCAAGCAGGTTGCGCGCGGTGAGGCCCAGTTCGGTGTCGCCGGTCAGCACCAGGCTGCGCTGGAAGAACAGGGTGTCGGCGTCCTCCAGCCGGCTGGCCAGCAGCAGCAGGTCGGTGGCGCTGCCGCGCACGCTGGCCTCGGGCGCCGCGTCGACCACGACCAGCCGCCCCTCGTCCAGGGTCAGCACCCAGTGCAGTTCGAGGTCGGTCACTTCTATGCCCAGCCGGCGGCCGGCCATGAAGTCCAGCGCGCCGTCGGCCAGCGGCGCCGCCAGCACGCGCGCCATCGCGCGTTCCAGCAACGCATGCTGCCAGCGCGCAGGCAGCACGCGCAGCAGCGGCACAAACCGCCGCGGCGGCGGCAACAGGCGCAGCACGGGTGCGGCGCGGGAAAGATCGTTCGATGGATTCATGCCGTCGAGCATGACGGCTGCCCCGCCCTGCCCGCCTTGATCCCCGTCAGGCGGCAGGCCTTGTTGTGCGCATGCATCCGCGATCACCACGTCGAGCAGTTGCGTGGCGGTGCCGGCGGGCACGTCCAGCCGCCGCGCCAGCCGCTGCCCGCGCTGGCGCACCGCGCATTCGCGCAACGGATCGCGCGCCTCCAGCCCGGCGCGCGGCTTCAGCCGCGCCACCATCCCCACCAGCCGCCGGCGCGCGGCCAGCAACAGCAGCATGCCGTCGTCCACCGCGTCGATGGCGCCACGTGCACGTCCCAACGCGAACCGTTCAGCGCGCATCGTCGGCATCTCCCGCATGCAGGGCCCGCGCGGCGGAAAGCACGTGCTCCTGGTAGATCTGCCCGGCCTGCTCGGCGTCGAAATCGGCGTGCCGGCGCTTCTTCACGCCGTAGTCGGACAGCACCAGGTGCGTATCGGCCGACACGCCTTCGCGCGCAAGGCAGGCCGCGACGCAGGTCAGCACGCAGCCGTCCAGCGCGAGCACGCGGCGTCCGCTTCGCGCGGTGCGCACCAGCCCCGCCACGCCGCCGCCCACGCCGGCGATGCACGACATCTCGGCCACCCCGGCGCGGTCCAGCCGCAGCGCGAGATGGTTCGCCATCTGCGCCGCGCTGGAACAGCCGGAGCAGGAATACACCAGGGGCAGGTCGCGGTTCATCGCTGTGTCCTCAGAC
>NZ_NJIC01000034.1:2574-19086 GCF_013620825.1 Rhodanobacter sp. PCA2
CCTCAGACAGGTTTTTCCACGCGGCGGGCAAAGCCGTGCGCGGCGCGCAGCGCGCCCCACGCGGCGTGGCCATGCACCGCCCAGGCGCCCACCTGCGCCAGGCCGGCGAGGCGCGCCAGCCACGGCTGCGGCCAGCACACGGCGGCCACCAGCAACGGCGCGGCCGCGGCCTGCGCCAGCAGGACGCGTCGTTTGTGCACATCCGGCAGCAGGCGCTGCACGCCGGGAATCTGCACGCCGCGCCGGATCTGGTGGCGCAGGCCGATCCAGGCGATGAAGGGCACGATCTCCAGCAGCATCGCGCCGACCAGCAGCGGCAGGCCAACGCCCAGCGCCAGCGCAGCGGCCAGCGGGCCGCGGCCGGCCAGCAGCGCCACCGCGGCCAGCAGCAACGCGATCAGGCCCAGGCGCCATTGCCGGTACAGCGGATTGCGGCGCGCCACCGGCACCGGCCACTGCAGCCACGCCGCGGCCAGCGCGAACGTGGCGCCGCCCAGCGCCACCACCCACGGCAGCACGCCATCCGCGCCGTGCGCGAGATGCCATGCCGCCGCCAGCGGCAGCGCCAGCGCGACGACGCCCAGCCAGGTCGCCTGCGCGCGCGCCGGCACGCTGCCGGTGGCCTGGAACATCGGCATGGTGACCCGTCCCACCGCGGCGAGCAGCAGCACCATCCAGCCCAGCACGCCGAACGCCGCGTGCGCGTCCACCGCGGCCGCCGGCCACGGTTGCCGGCCGGCGATCAACAGCGCGAGCGCGCCGCCCGCCAGCGCGGCCGCCACGCCGTAGCCCAGCGCGGCGGCGATGCCCGCGCGCAGCAGACGTTCCCCCGTGGCAACGAACAGGCCGGGCAGCGTCATCGCCGCCAGCCACAGGAAGGCCAGCGGCAGCAGCACGCCCGCCGCGGACAGCAGGCGATGCGCACCGGCATGCAAGCCCGCCACCAGCAGCAGCACGCCGAGATTGAACGTCGCGTGCAGCCACGGCGCGCTGCGGCGCCAGCGCAGCTCCGCGCCCACCGCCACCGGCAGGAACTGCAACAGGCTGCCGAACATCGCGTTGCCCAGCACGCCCAGCGCCCATGCGTGCACCAGCGCCAGGGTGGCCGGATGCCAGCGCGAATGCAGCGGCGCGGCGCCGTCGATCAGCAGCAGCACGCCACCCGCGATGCCCCAGCACGGCATCGCCAGCAGGAAGCGCAGCGGCAACGTCGCCGCCGGCGCCTGTTCAAGCCGCAGTTTCGGCATCGTCGGGGCGCCGGATCACCACGCGCACGCTGCCGTCCGCCTGCGCTTCTTCCGGCTCCGCGTCGAAGCCCATATGGGCGAGTTCCATCAGCAGCGGACGCGGCAGGCGCGGCGCCACGATGGCCACCGCGCCGCCCGGCGCCAGCCGGTTCGCGGCGTCCAGCGCCCGCACCATGGGTTCGGGCGCCTCGAGATGACGCAGGTCGAGTTCGTGGGAAGGCATGCCGGCATTGCAGCACCGGCGCTGCCGTGCCGGCGCTGACGCAGGTCAAGCGGCGGCACGGTGGCGCGGGTCGTGGGTCAGAACTTGTACGCGACCATCAGGCGGTTGTAGACGAAGGGCCGGTTGCCCGGATTGAGGCCCGTACCGCCGGTGGACCGCTCCCAGCGGTTGCGCAGCGACAAGCCCTTCAGGTAGCCGTCGAAGTTGTAGATGGCGTCGAAGTAGACGTCGTGGCTGTCGCCGCGCAGCTTCGTCTCGTAGCTGGCGTAGGCGGCGGTCAGCAGCAGGCGGTCGTCCAGCAGGCCGTAGGAGAAGCGGGCCTTCCACGCCGTGCCCGGCCCCTGCTCCACCAGGCCGCGGATCATCGACGTGGTGTACAGCGGATCGCTGGCCCAGCCCGCGGTATACGGCGAAACCAGCGCCCCGCCGCCGATCGCCCCGCCCTGCTGGCCGATCCGGTTCCAGGACACGTCGAACTTGCCGTGCGGGATGTTGATGCCGGCGTTCGCGCCCCATGCGCGGCTGTCCACCTTGTGGCCGCCCACGCCGAACAGGGCCAGCCCGCTCTCGGCGGGGATGCTGCCCGAGCCGGCGTGCTCCTCGACGTACTGCGCGGCGACGAACGGGTCGAAGCCGCTGCCGGTCTTGAACGTGTAGCTGCCGTCGGCGTAGCCCATGCGCGCGAAGTCGATGAAGTCGTAATACCAGGCCTGGCCCTTGAAGCCACGGGACTCCCAGGTGGTGCCCAGCGCCCAGGTGCCGGGCGTCGTCTTCGCGGTGGCGGGCAGTCCGGCGATGCCGCCGTACAGCGCATCGCCGCGGTAGGCGACCGGGTAGTAGAGGTTGTCGAAGTGGTAGCCGTCCGAGGTGCGGCTCTTCCAGCCGAAGCTGCGCAGCCCGTAGATGTCCCAGCCCTTGGCCGGGGTGAACCCGGCCAGCACCGCCTGGTAGGACGCCGGCAGCACGCGCGCGTCGCTGCTGCCCATCCACGGCGTGTTGAGGTACTGCTGGCCGGCGCGCACCAGCACGCCGTGGTTCTTGTACTGCACGTAGGCCTGGCCCAGCGCGCTGAGGCTGTTGCCGTCGCCCATCATGGTGGTGTCGAGCTTGTCCGGGTTGGACGGGCGCGTGCCGAGCGCGTTCGCGGTCAGCAGCGAGGCGCCCAGGCTGAAGCCGTCGCCGAATTCCGCCGTGCGCAGGTTCAGCAGCAGCGCGCCGGACAGCGCGTGCGCGTCGGGCTTGGCGTTGCTGTCGTAGATGCGGTCGAAATTGTAGAGGCGCAGCTCACCGTCGGCGTGGCCTTGGGTGAAGACGTCGCCGAGGGTGTCGGCATGGGCGCCGAAGCTCGCGCTGCCCAGCACGACGGCGGCAGCAAGGGCAATCAGGGTGTGGCGCATGGGGAAACTCCAAGCAGGGAAAAAGAGCGGCGGCGGCCCGCAGGCGCGACGCGGCCGTCGCGGGCACGCCCGCGCGCAATGCCTGTCGTCGTGCGGGACGTGCGCGGGCGTCGGTTCAAGTTCCGCCGAGGTGGCGCTTGATCGCCTCGACGAACGCCGGATCGAGCCGGCCGATGCGGCTGGTGCGCGTCACGATGCGACCATCGGCATCGAGCAGGATCAGCTCGCTGGAATGATTGAATTCGCCGTCGGGCAACTGGCGGTACTGCAGGCCAAGCACGCCGGAGAGCTGGCGCACCTCGGCCGGCTCGGCGCGCGCCAGCGTCCACGCCGGGGCGTCCAGCTGGCGTTTCGCGGCGTAGTCGCGCAGCGCCGCCACGCTGTCGCGGGCCGGGTCGAAGCTCACCGCCAGCAGGTCGATCCGGGCGCGCTCGGCGGGATCCAGCGCCTTGCGGGTGGCGCGCATGCTGTCGATGATCATCGGGCAGACCATCTGGCAGGAGCCGTAGAACATGGTCACCAGCTGCGGGCGGCCGCGCCGTTCGGACAGCAGTTGCCGGTGGCCGTCCTGGTCGGTGAGCTGCACCTTGAGGTTGTACACGGAGTCGCCGGGCAACGGCCCGGCCGCATGCACCGCGCCGAACGCAAGCATCAGGACGAAAAGCAGCAGCAATCGTTTCATGGGGTACCTCGCATGACTCGCCACGCCGTACTCGGGACGGACGAACGCGGTCCCGCGCTGGTCCGGTTCGCCGCTGGCCCGCCGGGCGAGCCCACGCGCGCGACCCGGCCTCGGGCCGCCTGACGGCCGGGGACGATCAGGGTTTCGCGCAACGGAAACCCATGTTGTTGGTGGTGTCCGAGGCCTTCAGCGCGGAGAGCATGGCGATGCGCATCAGCACCGCGTAGTTCTCCTTCTGCTGCAGGCTGACGGCGCCTGCGCCGCAGAACTTCAGGAGGTCGGGGTCGTTCTGGTCGCGGCTGTCGCTGGCGACCAGCAATGCATTGAAATCATCCACCCACTCCCACACCGGCTGGGTGACGTCGCGCACGCCGTACGCGTTCGCGGCACCGCCGATGTCGGGCAGCGGCGCGTTGGACGGGCGCGAGTACCAGGCCAGCAGGCGCTCGCGCCAGGCGGGATCGCTGCGCGCGTCGTGCCGGGTGGCGTCGGCCGCGGCGGCGTATTCCCATTCGTACCAGGTGGGCAGGCGCGCGCCTTCGCTTTCGCAATAGGCCTGGGCCGCGAACCAGCTCACCCTAGTCACCGGCTGGCGCGGCTTCGCCTCGCCGCCCAGCGTGGCCGGACCGGCCCAGTGGCTGAGATAGCGTGCGTCGGCGAGGATGCTGGCGACGTGGTCGCGTCGCCATTCCGGATGGGTCTTCACGAAGGCCAGGAACTCGGCGTTGGTGACCGGCTCGGTGCGCAGGCGGAACGGCGCGACCTGCGCCGGCGCCGCCTTGCCGTCCGCCGGCAGCACGCTGGCGAAGCGACCTCCCGGCAGGGCGGCGTAGTCTGCCGCCGCTGCCGGCAGTGCCAGCATCAGGCCCAGGGCCATGGCCAGCCGGGTGAGCATGTCAGTGCTCCGCAGCCGCCGGAGTGGCCGCCGCGCGGGCCTTGCCCACTTCTTCCTTGGTGTACTGGCCGCCCGGGTTGCCCCAGCTGTTGATCACGTAGGTGAGGATGTTCGCCACCTCGTCGTCGGTGAGCTGGGCCATCGGCGGCATCACCGAGTCGTACTCGTGCCCGTTGACCTTGACCTTGCCGCTCAGGCCGTGGGTGACGATGGTCATCGCGCGCTTCGGATCGGCCGCCAGGAAATCGGACTTGGCCAGCGGCGGGAACACGTTCGGCAGGCCTTCGCCGTTCGCCTGGTGGCAGACCGAGCAGGTGCCGGTGAACAGCTGCTTGCCGGCGGCGATCTGGTCTTCCTTGGTCAGCGTGCCGGCCGCGTGCGCGGTGGCCGCCGTGCTGACCGCCTTCAGGTTCGGCTCAGAACGGTCGCCCAGGTACACCGAGTCGACCTCCTTGCCCGAATAGATCGCCTTGTTCTCCGGGCCGTCCACCTTGAGGATGCCCAGCGCGCCCTTGTTGAATGCGCGGAAGATCGAATGGTCGACCAGCACGTAGCTGCCCGGCACGTCGGTGTGGAACTCCACGATCGCCGCGCCGCCCGCCGGGATCAGCGTGGTCTGCACGTTGTGCTGGGCCACCGTGCCGCCTTCGGGCTGCACGCGGTCGAAGATCTCGCCGATGACGTGGAAGCTGGACACCAGGTTGGGACCGCCGTTGCCCACGAACAGGCGCACGTTCTGGTTGGTCTTGGCCGTCAGTGCGTTGTCGCCGGTGAGCGCGCCTTCCTTGCCGTTGAACAACACGTAGGTCGGCTTCTCGTCGATCGCCTTCTCCATGTCGAACGGCTGCAAGCCCTTCTCGCGGTACTTGCCCGTGGTGTAGAAGTCGCCCTGCATCACGTAGTACTCGTGGTCGACCGGCGGCAGGCCCTCCGGCGGCTCGACCAGGATCAGGCCGTACATGCCGTTCGCGATGTGCATGCCCACCGGCGCGGTGGCGCAGTGGTAGACGTAGATGCCCTGGTTCAGCGCCTTGAACGTGAACTGCGACTGGTGGCCGGGCGCGGTGAAGCTGGACGCCGCGCCGCCGCCGGGTCCGGTGACGCCGTGCAGGTCGATGTTGTGCGGCATCTTGCTGTCCGGCGCGTTCTTCAGGTGGAACTCCACCGTGTCGCCCTGGCGCACGCGGATGAAGCTGCCCGGCACGGTGCCGCCGAAGGTCCAGAACGTGTAGCTGACGCCCTCGGAGATCTGCATCTCCTTCTCCACCACTTCCAGGTCCACGATGACCTTGGCCGGATAGTTGCGATTGACCGGCGGCGGCACGTGCGGCGGGCTGGTCAGCACCGCGTGGATGGGCTGGCCCTGGGGCGGACCGAAATCGACGGGGGCGCCGAGGCCGGTCGGCGCCGGGGCGGCATGCGCATCCCCCGCCAGGGCCGCCGTTGCCACGTCGCGCGAACCGCCGCACGCGGCAAGCAGCAGCGTGGCGGTCATCGCGGCAATACAAAGTGCGTACTTCATGGTGTGGCTCCTTGTTGTCGACGCCATCGTGCCCACTGCGTGCGGGCCTCCGCTTGACCGTGATCAAGTGCGAAAAGTGCTGCGTCAAGCCGCCACAGAGCCTGCGGGCACGGGCCTGCCGCGATGTTCCCGGGCAGGAAAGAAACGGCCCGCGTGGGCGGGCCGTCTGCGTCGGGAACGCGCGGGTTCGCGCGTGGCGGCGGGCGCCTCAGCCGCGGCGCGGAAGCATGCGGCGCAAGGTGTTGTCGCGCATCCACCCGTGGTGGAACAGCGCGGCGGCGGCATGCAGGCCGATCAGCCAGTAGCCCAGCGTGCCGATGGTCTCGTGGATGCCCTCCAGCGAATGGCCCAGCGTGTCGTCCGCCGCGATCAATGCAGGCAACTCCAGCCCGAAGAACGGCACCGGCTTGCCCAGCGCGCTCAGCGTGAACCAGCCCAGCAAGGGCATCGCCAGCAGGAACGCGTACAAGGCCAGATGCACCAGGCCGGCGAGGCGCGCCTGCCAGACCGGCAGCGGCGGCCGGATCGGCGGCGGTGCGCCGTCGGCGGCGCGCAGGGCCAGCCGCAGCGGCAGCAGCGCCAGCACCGTCAGGCCCAGCACGAAATGCCAGGTCTTCATCGCCGCATGCGCATCGCTGCCGCGCGGATAGATGCCGCGCAATTCGATCAGCGCGTAGACGGCGATCAGCAGCAGCACGGTGAGCCAGTGCAGCGCGATCACGGCGCTGCCGTAACGTCCTGTGGCATGTCTGCGGTTCATGCGTACTCCCTCCGTTGAGCCCCATGGATGCTTGCGGTCCCGTCGTTGCCGCCGCCGGACGTGCCCTGGCGGCCCCTGCCGCTCAGGCCACCAGCAGGTTCTGGCCCAGCTCGCGCAACTGCTCCGGCGCATGCAGGTGCAGCATGCGGCCCTTGATCACCACCAGCCCCTTCGCGCGGAAACGGCTCAAGGTGCGGCTCACCGTTTCGGCGGCGAGGTTGAGATGGTTCGCGATGTCGCTGCGCGACATGCTGAGGTGGAAGTGCGTGCCCGGGAAACCGCGCGCCGCGTAGCGCTCGCCGAGATCGACCAGGAACGCCGCCATGCGCTCGTCCGCGCTGTGGTCGCCGGCCAGCAGCCGCGCCATGCTCAACTGCCGGCTGATCAGCTGGAACAGGTGCCGCTGTATCGCCGGCTGCTGCGTGGCCAGCTCGCTCATCGCGGGGAAGGAGAAGCGGCAGAACTGCGCATCCTCCAGCGCTACCGCGTCGCAGGGAAAGCGATCCGGATAGATCGCGTCCAGGCCGATCACCTCGCCCGGCAGGAAGAAGCCCAGCACGTGTTCGCGGCCGTGCTGGTCCAGCTGGCGCGTCTTCACGGTGCCGGCGCGCACCGCGAACACCGACTCGAACGGATCGCCCTGGCGGAACACCGTCTCGCCGGCGCGGTACGGGCCCAGGTGTTGCATCAGGCCGTGCAGCGGCGACAGCTCGGGCCTGCCGTAGCCCACCATGGCGCACGCGCTGGACAGCGCGCAGCTGCGGCAGAAATCCGAGGCGACGTCCGCCGGGAACACCGCCGTGACGCCCGGGCGTCCGGCGGAGGGAGGTTGGCCGGCGCCCGCGGAAGACCCGTGCACCGTTCCGGTGCTCATATCGCGCGCGAGAACCGGGGCGCCGCCGCCCTGCCGAGGTAGGCGTCGAAGCACATCGCCACGATGCGCAGCAGCAGGCGGCCGCGCGGGGTGACCCGGATCATGCGCTCGTCCAGCGTCACCAGGCCGTCGCCGGCCAGCGCGTGCAGGCGCTCCATCTCGGCCTCGAAGTATTCCGCGAACACGAGCCCGCGCTGCGCGCCGAATTCCGGCATGTCCAGTTCGCCGTAGCACATCAGCTGGACGATCACCTCGCGGCGGATCAGGTCGTCGGTGTTCAGCGACAGCCCGCGCGCGATCGGCAGGCGGCCGTTGTCCAGCGCGGCGTAGTAGCCGGTGAGGTCGCGCGCGCTCTGGCTGTAGCTGTCGCCGATGCGGCCGATCGCGCTGACGCCCAGGCCCACGATGTCGCATTCGCCATGGGTGGAATAGCCCTGGAAATTGCGCTGCAAGGTGCCGGCGCGCTGCGCCGTCACCAGTTCGTCGTCGGCGCGGGCGAAGTGATCCATGCCCACGTAGACGTAGCCGGCCTCGCCGAGGCGGGCCAGCGCGCGGCCGATCAGGGCCAGGCGCGTGGCGGGATCGGGCAGCTCGTCCGCGTTGATCTGCCGCTGCGCCTTGAACATCTCCGGCAGGTGCGCGTAGGCGTAGACCGCCACGCGGTCCGGCGCCAGCGCGATCACCTCGTCCAGCGTGTGCTCGAAGCCGGCCACGGTCTGCCGCGGCAGGCCGTAGATCAGGTCCACGCTGCTGGAACGGAAGCCGCTGGCGCGCGCCGTCTCCAGCACCTCGCGGGTCTGCGCCACGCTCTGGATGCGGTTCACCGCCTCCTGCACCGCCGGATCGAAATCCTGGATGCCCACCGAGATGCGGTTGAAGCCCAGCTCGCCGATGCCGCGGATGTAGTCGGCGTCGGCGAAGCGCGGGTCGATCTCGATGCCGAACTCGCGGCTGCTGTCCGGGCTGAAGCTGAAGTGGCGCGCCAGCACGCCCATCAGCTCCTGCATGCGCGGCACGTCGAGGAAGTTCGGCGTGCCGCCGCCGAAGTGCAGCTGCGTCACCTGGCGGTCGCGGTCGAACAACCGCGCCACCAGCTCCACCTCGCGGTACAGCCGTTCCAGATAGCGGTCGGCCTTGCCCACGTCGCGGGTGATGATGCGGTTGCAGCCGCAGTAGAAGCACGGGCTGACGCAGAACGGCACGTGCACGTACAGCGACAGCGAGCGCGGGATCGGCTCTTCGTTGGAGGCCTGGATCGCCGAGCGCAGCGAGCGCTCGTCGAAACTGCCGTGGAACTGCGGCGCCGTGGGATAGCTCGTGTAACGCGGCCCGGCCACGTCGTAGCGCGCGATCAACGCGGGGTCGAATTCGGGGATCTGGATGACGTGGCTCATGGACGAAGTGTGCGTACGCGCCGGCGGGAAGGCATTGACTCATGTCAAGGCTGCGCGCCTGCCCGCGCGCGGCAGCGTCGAATTCCGCTGCGCCCTGCGCGCCCGCCGATCGGCGCGATCGTCCGTGAGTCGAAATGCCGCAGCGCCGGCAGCACGAACGAATGCTCGCTTGATGCAGATCAGGAGAGCTGTTTTCGCGGGGCATAGCATGCCGGCCGCGCTTCCCTCCAATCCACTCTCCCAAGGAGATTTGCATGGCCTCAGACACCTTACCTGCGGACCAGGCCGGTCCGCAGGACCGCACCAGCCGGGTGCTAGTCTGGATACTCGTCGCCGTCACCATCGCCTGCTCGCTCGGCATGCTGGCGGCCACGCGCAGCACCTACCAGCAGGCCGCCCCGATCCCGCAATCGATGGCCACCGCCAATGGCACGCCGGTACTGACCTACGCCGACATCGTCGCCGGCAAGTCCGGTTTCCAGAAAGCCGACCTGATGGACTACGGCAGCCTGTACGGCATGGGCTCGGCCTTCGGCGAGGACTACACCGCCGAATACCTCGTGCAACTGGCGAAGGAAGTGCAGAACAACCTGGCGCTGGAACGCCACGGCCAGCCGTTCGACGCGATCAGTGCCGAGCAGCAGTCCGGCATCACCACGGCCATGCGCACGGAACTGCAGGGCATCGACCTCAGCCAGCCGCAAGTGGTGCTGCCCGACGCGGTGGCCAAGGCCATCGCCACGTTGCGCGAGCGCATCGGCGAATCCCTGCGCACCGACAACTTCACCAAGGGCTATACCGGCGCCCGCTCGCTGAATGCCGATAGCGCACGGCAGACCGCCGACTTCCTGCTCTACTCCTCGCTGACCACGGTTGCGCGCCGTCCCGGCAAGGGCTACTCGTGGACCAGCAACTGGCCGTCCGAACCGCTGGTGGGCAACAGCCCCACGCCCAGCACGTTCACCTGGACCTGGGCCTCGTTCACCATGGTGTTCTTCGCCATCGGCGCGATCCTGGTGATCTTCCGCCTGTGGATCGAGCCCAGGGCGCCGAACGAAACCTTCGAGCCCGTGCTGGAGAAGTTCCGCACGCCCACGCCCAGCCAGAAGGCCTTGTGGAAGTACTTCCTGGTGGTGGCCGGCGTGCTGCTGGTGCAGATCCTCGTTGGCTCGATCATGGCGCACTACTACACCGAGCGCGCCAGCTTCTACGGCATCGACATCGACCGCTGGCTGCCGTTCGCCTTCCTGCGCAGCGTGCACCTGCAGGCGCCCATCGTGTGGATCGGCGTGAGCTGGATCGCGGGCGGCCTGTTCCTCGCCCCGATCATCGGCCGCGGCGAGCCGCGCGGGCAGCGCTTCCTGGTGAACACGATCTTCTGGGTGCTGGTGGTCATCGTGGCGGGCGCCTTGACCGGCAACTACCTCGGCATCGCCGGCGTCGTCGACAAGCACTGGTTCTGGTTCGGCAACCAGGGCCTGTCCTACCTGGAGATGGGGCGTTTCTGGCAGATCCTGTTCTTCGTCGGCCTCGCCGTGTGGTGCCTGGTGCTGCTGCGCGCGTTCGGACCCACGTTGCGCACGCTGTTCCGGCAGAGCGGCTCGCTGTACGGCCTGTTCCGCATCGAGCACCTGGTGTGGATCAGCACGCTGACCGTGGCCCTGTTCTACGTGTTCGGCATGATCCCGCTGGCGTCGCCCAATCCCTCGTTCTCGATCACCGACTTCTGGCGCTGGTGGGTGGTGCACCTGTGGGTGGAGCTGGCCTTCGAGCTGTTCACCGCGTCGGTCACCGGCTACTTCCTGATGGCGCTGGGGCTGGTGTCGCGACAGATGGCTGAGCGCGCGGTGCTGTTCGAATGGATCCTCATCGTCATCGGCGGCGTACTCGGCACCGGCCACCACCTGTACTGGGCCGGCGAGCCCGGCCTGTGGGTGGGCGTGGGCAGCATGTTCTCCTTCATCGAGGTGTTGCCGCTGGTGCTGCTGGCGCTGGAGGCGATCGACCAGCAGAAGCACATCCGGGAGAAGAAGGGCTTCCCGTACAAGCTGGCCTATCTCTACATCCTGGGCGCGGCGTTCTGGAATTTCGTGGGCGCCGGCGTGTTCGGCGGCGGCACGCTCAACGCGCCGCTGGTGAACTACTACGAGCACGGCACCTTCCTCACGCTCAACCACGCGCACACTTCGATGTTCGGCGCCTTCGGCCTGCTGGCGATCGGCCTGCTCTACATGGTGCTGCGCTACTTCAACGGCGAGCGTCCGTGGAGCGACCGTTGCGGCCTGTGGGCGTTCTGGCTCTACAACATCGGTCTGGTGATGTGGATCGTGATGAACTTCTATCCGGTGGGCTGGCCGCAGTTGGAAGCGGTCTACACGCACGGTTACGCCTATGCGCGCAGCCTCGCGTTCTACGACACCACCACGTTCTGGCAGTGGATGCGCATGCCCGGCGACATCGTGTTCGCCGTCGGCGCACTGCTCATGGCCTGGGACTTCGTGTCCAAGCTGTGGACCCAGCGCCAGGCCCGCATCGCAGCCCCTGCTGCGCGGTAACTGCGCGAACAGCCGGTGGATGGACTCCACCGGCTGTTTTCCTTCATGGCCGTCCACTTCGCGTTGCCGGTCCGCTCCACTTGCCGTGGCGATTGAAATCGAACGTCGGCCGATGGCGCTTCAGCCCACCCCGCGCACGGGCCGGATCGCCCAGGCGCCCAGCGCGACCAGGATCGCCGCGATGACGAACAGCGCCGCATAACCGCCGCTGGCCGCCAGCACGGCCGGCGCCAGCGCCGGCACCAGCGACTGCGGCAGCACGTTTGCGATGTTGAGGATGCCGAGGTTTCGCGCCGCATGGGTCTCGCTGTCCGGCAGCACGTCGGTCACCAGCGCCAGGTGCACGGCCAGGTACATGCCCTGGCCGGCGCCGGTGAGCGCCATGCCCACCAGGAACCAGGCATACGAGGCCGCGAACGCGATCACCAGCAACGCCAGCGCGTAGATCAGCGCCGCGGCGGCCACGAACACCTTGCGCCGCCCGGCGCTGTCCGACAGGCGCCCGCCCACCACGCTGAACACCGTCACCGTGCAGGCCTGCACCAGCGTGGACAGGAAGATCAGCCGCGGCACCTCGGCGGGCGTGCGTCCCTGATGCTCCATCAGGTACAGGCCCTGGTACGTCAGCAGCGTGGCGACGCCGGCGAACAGCAGGAAGCGGCTGCCCCAGGCCCAGCCGAAGTCGGGAAAGCGCCGGGGGTTGATCCAGAAGCAGTCGAGGAGCTCGCGCAGGTCGTAATGCGGCCGCTGCGACGGCGGCAGCCGGCGATCCGGCAGCAGCCAGACCAGCCACGCCGCACAGGCGACCGCAATCGTCGCCGGCACCAGGAACATCGCCAGCGTCGAACCCGCCATCGCCTGCACCAGGAACGTGCCCGCCACCATGCCCACCGGCAGGCTGACGCCGATGATGCCGGACACCGTGCCGCGCTGCCGTTGCGGCACCTGGTCGGGCAGGATCGCCACCAGCGCGGCCAGCTCGGCGTTGTAGGCAAGCTGGGTGATGCACCAGCCGACCAGGATCTGCGCCACCGACGTGGCCTGCGCCACCAGCGCCAGCCCGGCCATGCCGCCCAGCGCGCCGCCCAGCAGCCAGGGCCGGCGCATGCCGTGGCGCCAGGTGGTGCGGTCCGACAGGTGGCCGAAGAACGGGTTGCCGAACAACGCGAGCAAGGCGCCCATGCCCATCACCAGCGACAGGTCGCTGGCGGCATGCACGGGATCGATCGCGCGGATGCGCAAGGTCAGGCCCACCAGGACAGGCGACAGCAAGGCCATCCACATGCCGGTATAGGCCAGCGCGTAGGCCGCCACGAACGGCCACCCGACCCGGCCACCGCCGGCCACGGCCGACGGGCATCCCCGCACGGTGGAGCGGAACTTGTCTTCGGCAAACTGCATCGGCATCCCGCGGGTCCAGTCCCCTTGCTCGGGCCCGGCGACCGGCCCCTCCCAAGTGTCCATTACACCCCAACACGAGGTCATGCGGCATGGTCTTGCGACGCGGGAGCTTCGCAAGACCGGCAGGAACACCGGCGACCGGCAGACCGCCACGCAAAACGCCGGACGCTACCGCTTCGCAGGCGCGCCCGTGGACGCACGCGGCTGCAGCGCGTACGGGACATGCGTCTGCAGTTGCAGGGCCGGATCGCGGATCGAGGCCAGCACGCCCTCCACCGCCAGCCGCCCCATTTCGCGGCAGGGCTGGTGCACGGTGGTCAGGCCCGGCGAGACCAGCATCGCCACCGGCGTGTCGTCGAAGCCGCACACCGAAAGATCGCCCGGAATCGCCAGCCCCCGCGCATGCGCCTCGCGCATCACGCCGCAGGCCATGTCGTCGTTCGCGGCGAAGATCGCCGTGGGCGCGTTGCGCCGGTCGAGCAGGGCCTTCGCCCCGGCCACGCCGGAGGCGAAGCTGAAATCCCCCGGCACCACCAGCGACTCGTCGTACTCGATGCCGGCCTTGCGCAAGGCGTCGCGGTAGCCGCTCAACCGCCACACGTGCGCACCGTGCCCCTTCAGGCCGGCCACGTGGCCGATGCGCCGGTGCCCGAGCGCGATCAACTGCCTGACGATGTCGGCTGCCGCCTTGCGCTCGTCGAAGCCGATGTCGATGCGCGACTGGTGGGACCTGGAGGAAATCGTCGCGTAGCGCAGATCGAGTTCGTCGAGTCGCTGCAGCAGCTTGAGGTTGTTCGCGTGCGGCGGCACCAGGATCACAGCGTCGGGACGATGGTGCGCCACGAAGCGGTCTATCTGCGCCACCGGATCGTCCGACGCCTCGAACGGGTGCAGCACTGCGTTGTACGGCGTGCCCTTGCACGCCTGCAGGACGCCCACGATCAGCTCCATCACGTAACTGGAGCCGGACGTCGGGTTGTCGTACAGCAGCGCGATCAGGTAGGAGCGGTTCCCCGCCAGGCTCCGTGCCGACGGGTTCGGCACGTAGTTCAGCGCGCGGATCGACGCCTCGATCCGCGTGCGCAACACGGCGCGCACGCTGGGATGGCCGTTCAACACACGCGACACCGTCTTGGTGGATACGCCGGCGTGCGCAGCGACGTCTTCGATTCTTGCAGGCATGGATCGGCAAACCCCGGTGCCGTGTGACTGGGCGGCGGCACATGCTACCCCAAGCGGAAGGCGCGCGGCCGTCCGGATTCCGCCTGTTTGTAGCAAGAATGACAGCGCTTGTACATTCTGTTGACAGCGCTGGTACATTTGATTAGCTTGCGCCCACTGCGAAAGCCGGCCATGCCGCAACGCACAACGCGTGGGGAAAACCTGATGAAGAGTCGTCACTGGAGCGGACTGGCCGGGATGGGGGTCTTGCTGTGCATGGCCAGCGCGCTTGGCGTCGCCAGGGACCAACCGTCAGCCACGCACTACACCGACTGGCCCGCGATCAAGGGCGCGGACTCCGCTGACGCTGCGCTCGACGCACGCGTGGCGAAGATCGTGGCCGGCATGACGCTGGCGCAGAAGGTCGGGCAGATGACCCAGGCCGAGATCAAGTCGATCACCCCGGACGAGGTGCGCCAGTACTACATCGGCTCGGTGCTCAACGGCGGCGGCTCCTGGCCGCACGCCAACAAGCATGCCGGCATCCAGGACTGGCTCAAGCTCGCCGACGCCTACCACGACGCCTCGATGGGCACCGACATGGCGGTGAAGATTCCGATCATCTGGGGCATCGACGCGGTGCACGGCGACAACAACGTGTTCGGCGCCACGCAGTTCCCGCAGAACGTCGGCCTCGGCGCCGCCCACGACGTGGAGCTGGTGCGCGAGATCGGCGCAGCCACCGCGAAAACGGTACGCGCCACCGGCGTCACCTGGACCTTCGCGCCCACCGTGGCGGTGGCGCAGAACGCGCGCTGGGGACGCAGCTACGAGAGCTTCTCCACCGACCCCGGCCTGGTGCACGACTACGCGCGTGCCTACGTGGAAGGCCTGCAGGGCGACTTCGGGCCGCACAACGTGATGGCCACCGCCAAGCACTTCGTCGGCGACGGCTCCACCTGGCAGGGCGTCGACCAGGGCGAGTCGCGGGTCGACAAGGCCACGATGATCAACGTGCACGGCGCCGGCTACTTCGGCGCGCTCCAGGCCGGCACGCTCAGCGTGATGGCGTCCTACAACAGCTGGAACGACATCGCCGACGGCGTGAACTACGGCAAGATGTCCGGCGCGCACGCGCTGCTCACCGATGCGCTGAAGCACAGGATGGGCTTCCACGGCTTCGTGGTGTCCGACTGGAACGCGATCGGCCAGTTGCCCGGCTGCAGCAACGCAAGTTGTCCGCAGTCGATCAACGCAGGCATGGACATGGTGATGGTGCCCGACGACTGGAAGGCCTTCATCGCCAACACCATGCGCCAGGTGAAGGACGGCGAGATCCCGATGGCGCGCATCGACGACGCCGTCAGCCGCATCGTCCGCGCCAAGCTGCGCATGGGCCTGTTCGACGGCAAGCGGCCCTCGCAACTGCCCGGCGCCGGCGACGCGAACCTGCTGCAGGATCGCCCGCTGGCGCGGCGCGCGGTGCGCGAATCGCTGGTGCTGCTGAAGAACAACCACGACGTGCTGCCGCTCAAGCCCGGCGCGAAGCTGCTGGTGGTGGGCAAGAGCGCGGACAGCCTGCCGAACCAGAGCGGCGGCTGGTCGCTGACCTGGCAGGGCACGGACAACACGAACGCCGACTTCCCGCATGGCGAGACCATCCTCGCCGGCCTGCGCGCGGCCGCCGGCACGGCCAACGTCACCTACGACGAAACCGCGCAAGGCGTGAACCCGAAGGACTACGACGCCATCGTGGCGGTGATCGGCGAAACGCCCTACGCGGAGATGATGGGCGACATCCCGCCGTGGGAAACCCTGCGCTACAGCGACCACTACCCGCAGGACCTCGCGCTGCTGAAGCGGGTGGCGCAGTCAGGCAAGCCGGTGGTGGTGGTGTTCGTGGCGGGCCGTCCGCTCTACGTCAATGCCGTCCTCAACCTCGCCGATGCGTTCGTGATGGCGTGGCTGCCCGGCACCGAAGGCGGCGGCGTGGCCGACGTGCTGTTCGCCGGCGGCAAGGGCGCCGAGCACTACAACTTCCGCGGAACCCTGCCCCGCCCATGGCCCGGCCTGCCCTGCTCCGATCCGGCCAAGTCAGTCGCGGGACGCTGGCTGTTCGAGCCCGGCTACGGCCTGCGCTACCCCAGCAGGCACGAGCTGCCCGCCCTGCCCGACCACGCCGACGTCAAGGGCTGCGCCGACGCGTCCACGCTGCCGGTGTTCCACACCCTCGCCGTGGCGCCCTTCGCGCTGTACCTGGCCGATGGCGATGCCGCCCACGGCGAGCGCGCCGTGGGCTCGGATCTCAACGGCGAAATCGCCTGGCCGGAAGCCAGGCCCGTGCTGCGCCTGCGCACCGTGCAGGTCAACACGCAGCAGGACGCCAAGCAGATCACCTGGC
>NZ_NJIC01000034.1:19125-43246 GCF_013620825.1 Rhodanobacter sp. PCA2
CTCCTTGCCGGTCTTGCCGCCGGGGCGCGGCAGAACGTGCGGATTCCGCTGGCCTGCTTCGCGCAACGCGGCGTGGACCTCGCGCATGTCGAGGTGCCGTTCGAAGTTGCCGCCGATGCGCCGTTTGCCGCTTCCTTCGCCGACATCCGCATCAGCACGACGGTGGCGGCGAACAGCAAGGAATTGTCGTGCCCGAGCGTGGGGGCTCGGTGACCGTTGCGACGTGGGTGTACCGATCGAGCAATCACTGAATATCCGGGGAGAACAGAAGTGAACAAGCAATCCATGCAAGCGCAGGCACGCAGCACCCACCAGCCACGGCGGTTGTCCTTCGCGATCGCGCTGACCCTGCTCGCGGCCGGGCAGCTGCACGCGCAGACCGCGGCGCCCGCGCCGCAGGAGAACGACCAGGCCGCGCAGGCCCGGGAAACCGACAAGAAGCCGGCGACCAAGCAGGACGCCGCGGCCAAGAAGAACGTCACCCAGCTCACCGGCATGACCGTCACCGGTTATTCGGGCAGCTTGAGCCGCGCGCAGGAAATCAAGCGCTATGCCGACACGGTGGTCGATGCGATCTCGGCGCAGGACGCCGGCTCCCTCCCCGATACCTCGGTGACCGAAGCCCTGCAGCGCGTGCCGGGCGTGGCGGTCAGCTCCTTCGGCATCGCCGCCGACCCGGACCACTTCTCGATCCAGGGCTCGGACGTCAGCCTGCAGGGCCTGCCCTACATCAACACCCTGTTCAACGGCCGCCAGGTGTTCTCCGCCGGCGGCGGCCAGGGCCTGAACTTCGCCACCGTGTCGCCCGAGCTGATCGGCTCGGTGGTGGTGAGCAAGAACCAGACGGCGGACATGCTGGAAGGCGGCATCGCCGGCTCGATCGACCTGCACACGCGCAAGCCCTTCGACAGCAACAAGGACACGCAGGCCGCCTTCACCGTCGGCAACTACTGGGGCAGCCTGGCCAAGCGCGGCACGCCGCAGATGGCCGGCCTGCTCAGCCACAACTGGAATACCGAGGCCGGCCGCTTCGGCGTCCTGCTCAACCTGGCCTACGACCGCATCAACCAGTCCGACAACGCGATCTCGGTGGTCAACTTCAACCGCCGCTGCAACGGCTGCACGCTGCCGGGCTCGTCGGTCGTCGGCGCCTTCCCCGGCGTCGCCGCCGGCCAGAGCGTCTACGTGCCGATGGGCGGCGACCTGCGCACGCAGAACGAAACCAGCACGCGCTTCGGCCACGTGCTGGCGGCGCAGTGGGAAAGCCCGGACAAGTCCCTGCAGGCCACCCTGGAATGGGCGCGCGCCTCGGACACGGAAACCACCTTCGAGCACACCCTCCAGGTTTCGACGGATGGCTGCGCCTGGTCGGATCCCAACGAATGCGGCATTCCGCTGGCGGGCACCTCGCCGGTGTTCGATTCCAACGGCGTGTTCCAGTCCGGCATCGTCACGGCGCTGCCGAGCCAGTACAACTATCCGTCCACCTACGGCGGATTGCCGACCCAGCTCATCACCGCCGCGTTCCGCGACCGCTACGTCACCAACGACTACAGCCTGAATGTGAAGTGGAACGTCAACGACCGGCTGCACCTCAGCGCCGACCTGCAGGACACGAACTCCACCTACGACAAGTTCTACTACTACATCCGTCAGTTGACGATGGCCAACTGGGACGTCGCCCTGCACGGCAACAACGTGCCGAGCATCAGCGTCCTTTCGCCCAACCCCAACCAGACGACGGCGCAGTATTTCGCCGATCCCAACAACAACTTCTGGGCGGCGGCGCAGGACCACTACGGGCACTCCTGGGGCAACCAGCGCACCTTCCGCCTCGACGGCACCTTCGACGTGGACAAGGGACTGCTGAGCAACATCCAGTTCGGCTTCCGCCACGCCGAACAGCGCGAGACCCTGCAGAACTCGTCGTACAACTACGTGCCGGTCAGCAACCCGAGCCCGGACACGACCGTGGTGACCGCCGGCGACACCCCCGGGTACGTCTCGCCGTACCACGTCAACCTGCCGGCGTTCGGCGGCGGCGATTTCGGCGTGGTCGCGCCCTACTTCAACCTCAACCCGCTCACGCAGTTCGAGCAGGCCGTGGCTGCGATGAAGGCGGCCAACGCGATCTACATCGCCCGGAACCCGGGCAACTCCGGCAACCCCTACTACACCAACTTCGACCGCCAGGCGGCGTTCGCGAGCAACGTCTTCGTGCCCGGCACGTATTACCTGCCGCAGGAGGTCTCCTCCAACCAGGAGAAGACCAACGCCGCCTACGTGCGCCTGGATTTCGGCAACGACAACACCGATTTCCTCAGCGGCCTGCGCATCAGCGGCAACATCGGCCTGCGCTACGTGCACACCCAGGAAGATTCCGCGGGCTTCCTGGTGCTGCCGAACATGCTGCAGACCCTCAACGGGCAGACCATCGCGCAGTACTGCCAGACCAGCGGTTCGGGCCCCGCGCCGCAGCCGGGCACGTTCTGCGCGCTGACGTCGGCCCAGCAACAGGAATACATGCAGTTCGCCAACGGCGCGTTCACGCCGATCAGTTCCAGGAACTCCTTCAACAACTGGCTGCCCAGCTTCAACATCGCCATCGGCTGGACCGACGACCTGATCACCCGCTTCGCGTTCTCCGAGTCGATCTACCGGCCGACGCTGGTGCAGCTGATGGCGGGCCAGTCGGTCAGCGGGCTGCTGCCCTACGGCACCAACGGCAGCACGGCGCCGACGGTGTCGAACGGCTACAACGGCTCGAACCCCTACCTCCTGCCCATCACGGCGCACAACTTCAACCTGACCCAGGAGTGGTACTTCGGCAATGTCGGCTCGGTGTCCGCCACACTGTTCTACAAGCAGCTGAACAACACCATCCAGTACATCACCAACGTGGTCGACACCTCGGTGACGAACAACGGCGTGACCTATCCGGAGCAGTACACCGCGGGCCTCTCGAACCTGCGGCAGAAGGGCAGCGTGCAGGGCGTGGAGCTGGCCTACCAGCAGAAGTACGACTTCCTGCCGGGCTGGCTGTCGGGCTTCGGCACGCAGATGAACTACACCTACATCACCTCGCACAACCTGGGCTTCGGCTCGGTCAACTTCTGCCCCGTCGGCTACGTGGCCGCCACGCAGTGCATCAACCAGCTCAAGCTGCCGCCGTCGGGGCTGTCCCGCAACAACTACAACTTCACCGTGTACTACGAGAAGGGCCCGCTGGCGGCACGACTGGCCTGGAACTGGCGCTCGAAGTTCCTGATCACGGGTTACGAGGCGGACTATCCGTTCCTGCCCGTGATGGGCGCCGCGCAGGGCCACCTGGATGCCTCCGTGGCATATGCGCTGAACGACCACGTCAAGATTTCGCTGCAGGCGGCGAACATCCTGAATTCGACGTTCAAGACCCGCGAGATCATCAACACCGCCGGCGTGTCCGTGCCGAAGGGCTTCTTCCGCGACGACACCCGCTACAACCTCAGCCTGCGCGCGAACTTCTGAGCCCCCGCGTTCCTCCCCGGGGCGGCGCATGCCCAGGCATGCGTCGTCCCGGGGACCTGCTTCGCCGCCCCTCGACGAGCACGGGCGGCGGCACTTCGCAACGGCAAACACCGACCGTGCGGGTGCCTTTCATCGGCACGCCCGCCCCGCGATCCTTCGCGGCATCGCGCCGGAAATCGTCCGCCACGCGCACCGTGCGACAAGCCCGCTCCTCGCGTCGAGGCGACCATTCCGTGTACGCCGCGTGACGTAGTTTCCTTGCGATGACACGGCATGGGGGTTCGCGCAACGCCGCCGTTCGCCGTTCACGCACCCACCACTCCCGCTGCCATAAAAAGACCCACCTCCCCCCAGCGTACGAGGTGGCGACCGTGGACAGGAATCGTGTCGAAGGCATCAAGAAAGAGATCAAGGGTTCGATCAAGGAAGGCGTGGGCAAGGTCACGGGCAACAAGACCAGGGAGCTTGCCGGCAAAGTGGAAAAGAACGTCGGCAAGGCGCAGAACGCCGTTGGCAAGGCCGCCGACGAAGCGCGCGACGCCAACAGGAAGCGTTGACCATCGAGCGCGGCGCTGCGGCGCCGCGCATTTTTTTGAGCGAACACCATCCGCCATGCTCCAGCTTGATCCCCCACTGCCGCTGAACACGCCCAAGGGCGAGGGCTTCGCCCACATCCTTGTCGATTACGGCCCCGAGTCCGACCTCTACTGGACGGTGTTCATCACCGAAACCGGCGAGATCTGGACCTTCGCCAACCGCGAAGTCCGCGCCTCGAAAAACATCACCCTGGGCCGCATGTATCCCACCGCGCCCGCGCTGTCGGGCGGCGCCGCGATCAAGCCGCTCGCTCCCGCGAAGTAACGCCGAAGCAGCGCGTTGCCCGCCACGCCGCTCGATGCGGTTCGCGCAAGTTGCGCCGGCGGCCTCTCCGCCGCCGTTCGCCGCGCTCCCGCGCCGGGTTTGCGCACGGCCGCGTCGCCCATGCGTCGCCCGTCGCTCCCGCGTGTTCCGGTCGCAACCGGTCGAACTATCCCCGGTCGGCAAGCCACGCTGCGACAATGCCCGTTCGTGGCCCAGGCCGAATCTCGAAGCGCGGCCCCATCGCCGCGCGTCCAACCAGGGAGCACCGCATGTTGATCCGCAACGAAACCGCCCAGGACATCCCCGCGATCGGCCGGCTCATCACGGAAGCGTTCCTCACGCTTCCGCAGGCCAGCGGAACCGAGGCAAGCATCGTGGAGGCGCTGCGGACGGCACACGCGCTTGCGCTCTCGCTCGTGGCCGAGGACGCAGGCGAGGTGGTGGGCCACCTGGCCGCCTCCGCAGCGCGGATCGGTACGCAGGACGGCTGGGCGCTGATCGGCCCGCTCGCCGTGCTGCCATCACGGCACCGCCAAGGCATCGGCAGCGCCCTGATGGCCGAGGCCTTGCGCCGCCTGCGGGCGACCAGCGTGGGCGTGGCGCTGGTCGGCGACCCCGCCTACTACGGCCGCTTCGGCTTCCGGACATTCCCCGGGTTCGGCGTGGCCGGCTGCCCTCCCGAAGTGGTCCAGGCGCTGCCCTTCGACGGCGCCGAACCGCGCGGGGAACTGGTTCATCACCCGGCGTTCGGGCCGCATCAGCCGCAGTGACGGGCCAACGGGGTCAGGTTCACTTCATTCGAACCTGGAAGCGAACCTGACCCCGTTTCACTCAAACGGCGAAGTCGACGATCACCTTCATCGCCTTCTCGTCGGCGGCGTGCTTGAAGACGTCGTAGGCCTTCTCGATCTCGGAGAAGCCGAAGTGGTGCGTGGCCAGCTTGTCCATGGGCAGATGCCCGGAACAGCAGGTCTTCATCAGCATGTCGGTGGTGTTGGCGCAGACCAGACCGGTGGTGATGGTCAGGTTCTTGATCCACAGCTTTTCCAGCGCGAAGTTGACCGACTTGCCGTGCACGCCGACGTTGGCCAGGTGGCCGCCCTCCTTCACCACGTGCTGGCAGATGTTCCAGGTCGGCTCGACGCCCACGGCCTCGATCGCGCAGTCGACGCCACGCCCGTCCGTCAGCTCGAGGATCCGCGCGATGGCGTCTTCCCTGGCGGAATCGACCACGTCGGTCGCGCCCACTTCCTTCGCCATGGCCAGACGGTTGGCGTCCATGTCCACCACGATGATGCGGCTGGGGGAGTAGAGCTGGGCCGTGAGGACGCAGCTCATGCCCACCGGGCCGGCCCCGACGATCGCCACCGTGTCCCCGGGCTTGATGTCGCCGTTCTGCACGCCGATCTCGTGCGCGGTGGGCAGCGCATCGGAGAGCAGCACCGCCACGTCCTCGCTCAGCTCCGGAGGCAGCAGATACAGCGACGTGTCCGCGAACGGCGTGCGCACGTACTCGGCCTGCGTGCCGTCGATCATGTAACCCATGATCCAGCCGCCATCGTTGCGGCAGTGCGCGTAAAGCTGCTTCTGGCAGTTCTCGCAGGTGCCGCAGCGGCTGACGCACGAGATGATGACCTTGTCGCCCTTCTTGAAGCGCTTGACCGCCGAACCCGTCTCCTCGACGACGCCGATGCCTTCGTGGCCGAGAATCCGGCCATCGAAGCGGCCGGTCTTCTGCTGGGCAACCGCGGCGATCTCGGGGTTCTTCCCCTTCCAGATCCCGAGATCCGTCCCGCAGATCGTCGTCTTCGTCATGCGAATCACCGCATCCGTGGGTTCCAGCACCTTCGGAACCTCGCGATCCTCGACACGGATGTCGTTTTCGCCGTAATACACCATCGCCTTCATTGTCCGCGCCATGAGAACTCCTTCGGCCTGGCCGAAATAGGTGGGAGGCTGGCAGACGGCTTGCGCGCACACGGATCGACCCGGACCAGGAAGCCGAAACCACCCACCAACCGATGCGTGTCCACCAAGCGGCCTGCTTCCTGCTGTCGCTCCGCTAGTTGTATCTGGAGGCGGGATCGATGGTGTTGACGCGGGTCAATTGGGTCGCGCGGGGCTCATCGTTGGCGCGGCATCGGAACAACCCCTAGGCCAAAACGGAGCGCGAACGGGGCGGGTTCGCTTGATCCGGCCTCGGTAGTGAACCTGACCCTGTTGCTGCTCGCTTGACGGTGCCGCGGCGAGCGTGGAGCATGGCGCGCACATGTCCCGATCCGCGGTCTACTGCGCGTCAGGCACCAAAAAACTTCTCTGCCGACGTGGCGGAACTGGTAAACGCATCGCTACAGCGATCCTGCGGGGGCTTCCCCACAGGTGCAGGTTCAATCCCTGCCGTCGGCGCTATCGGTATCTGCAACGCAGCCATCGTCTTGCCGGTGGGAAGTGCTGGCTCACGGCGCTCCACTGTTCGTACCTGGCGGCCCTTCGCCGCCGCTCAACTCAGACTTCAGGCCTGTTACGGAGGACCAGCCCATGCGGAAATACCTGGCAGCAGCAACCTTGGCGGCAACACTGATTGCCGGTTGCGTCACCACAAGCGCTCGGGATGTCCCCGTCCGGATCGACTCTTCCAGCCCGCAGGCAGCCGAAGCTTCGTACAAGGCGATGATGCAGGACCGGTCGGAAGCCGATCAGCAGAAGCTCGCCCTTGCGGTTCTCATGCTCAACATGCAAGGCGTGAAGAGCGCCCACGAGGTGGTGAACAAGCCCGAACTACAATCGCCGACCATCACCCGCATTCGGCAGAAGGTCGCCGGCATGACCGCCGACGAGATCATTGCGCTGGCGGCCCAGAATCCGTCGGTTCGCGTGGCCCCCGCAGGCAGGTAAAGTCCGGTATCGGGTTTGCGAAAGCCCGTTCCGCTGCCGCATGGCCCAGGCCCCAGACTTCGGAGGCATCATGAAAAAGCCGCTGACTTATGCTGTCTTTGCGCTCGTCTACTTCCTGCTGTGCTTCGCGGCCGAGACGGTCGCCAGCGACATGGATTCGCTGGCCATCGCGAATTCCGTGCGCTATGCGGGGGCCGTGGTTGCGGCACTGATTGCGCTGGCCATCGCGCGGCGGATGGGACCGGTCTCGGTCACGGGCGTGCTCGTGGCTGCAGCCATCGGTACGCTGGCGATACTCGCCGCAAGCTTCGGGCTTCTCGCCAGCCTCGCCGCCAGGACGGACCCCGCGTTCCACCTCTCCGCCGGCATCGTTGTGTTTGCCCGCATCGGCGGCTGGGGTCTCGCTCTGAATACAGTCGCAAGCATCCTGCTACCCGCCGCCCTACTGCTCATGGGTGGTCGAGGTCGAAACAACACGCAGGGAGTCACGGCCTGATCCAACCACTGGGTCAGGTTCACTTGCTGCATGGAGGCGGCGGGGAGAGTGGAGGGTGCAATCGGAACAGCTTGGGGACCAAGAACGGAGCCAGAACGGGGGCGCTTGATCCGGTCTCGGAAGTGAACCTGACCCTGTTACCTGTACCTGGACCCTGTTACCTGCACAGACACGCCCAGCCAAAGCACCCCGCCCATCAGAGCAAATAGCTCACTTTTGTTCCATCCAGGCTGATATGCCCCGCCATCTTCAGGGCGTCCACTAAGGCAACCACCTCCTCCCCTGTCATCTGCTTGGAGAAAAGTGCATGGATGGTGCTGGTCAGGGTCTTGATGGAACGAGGCTTCGCTGCACCCCGCTGACGGAGGTTCGCCAAGATGAGGTCGAGCTTGTCCTCCACCTTCCCGACCTTAGCGACTTGGCCAGCTTTAAGCAGCGGGATCTCATCGACGTCTTTGGACCGACATGCGAAGACCTTTTGCGCCTTCAGGTGCTTGATGAGGGGGTCGAACCCCGAATCCTTGCTGATGATGTGGAAGAACGCGTTGGCATCCTGGGTAGCGAGTCGACCGATGTAATACGCGATGTGAAAGTCCAGCGCGTTGGGGCCATTGCCAGCAATCTTGATGTAGTGCGCATGCTCCCCAATTGCCTGCATCGCCTCAGCCACCTCGAATGAAACCTTCGTCTGGTTGGCTCCCACGAACAGATACACCTTGAAGGCAAGGTCGCCTTTCAGAACAGCCAAAGTCTTTGGCTGCACGTTCTCATAATCGATGAGGACATAGTTTGTCTTCATGGCCCCTCCCAAGAACACAAGAACAGAGTCAGATTCACTTGCTGCGCGGGAGTGGCGGAGAGAGTGGTGAGTGAGTAACTTCTCGCCCCACCAACGCCCGCGGCGCCTGGTCAGGTCAGAAAGTTTGACCTCCCAGTTTGACCAAGTGGGCGAAGGCTATCGCTCTTCCATCTGACCGAGCAACCTCTCCGGTGCACCACGCTCATACCAGCCCTTTGAGCGGTTCACGATGCGCACCACTGAGAGCATCACAGGCACCTCGACCAGCACCCCCACCACAGTGGCCAGTGCGGCGCCCGAGTTCAACCCGAACAAACTGACCGCTGCGGCCACTGCCAACTCAAAAAAGTTGCTAGCGCCGATCAGGGCCGAGGGACCCGCCACGCAATGCTCGACACCCAACCAACGGTTCAGCAGATACGCGAGCCCTGAGGTGAAGTAGACCTGCACCACGATCGGCACCGCGAGCATGGCGATGATCAGCGGTTGAGCCAGGATTTGTTTGCCCTGGAACCCGAACAGCAGCGTCAAGGTGATCAGCAACGCTCCCAGTGACACGGGGCCCAGGCGATGCAGCCACTTGACCAAAGCCACCTCCCCGCCGCGCGCCAGGATCATCCGCCGCAACACCGTGGCACCGATGACCGGCACCACGATGTAGAGCGCCACTGAAAGGACCAAGGTGGCCCAGGGCACGGTGATGGCCGACACGCCCAGCAACAACGCGACCAACGGCGCGAAGGCCACCACCATGATCGCGTCATTGATGGCCACCTGGCTGAGCGTGAAGTTCGGCTCGCCCTGGCACAGGTTGCTCCACACAAACACCATGGCCGTGCATGGTGCAGCGGCCAACAGGATCAGGCCCGCCACATAACTGTCCACCTGCGCCCCTGGCAGATGCCCGGCAAAGACGTGGCGCAGGAAGAGCCAGGCCAGCAGCGCCATCGAAAAAGGTTTCACAGCCCAGTTGATGAAGAGCGTGACGCCGATGCCTTTCCAATGGCGCCCCACCTGGCGCATGGCGCCCAGGTCAATCCGCAACAGCATGGGCACGATCATCAGCCAGATCAGCACCGCGATCGGCAGGTTCACCTTGGCCACTTCCATGGCACCCAGCGCTGCAAACGGCCCCGGCAACCAATGCCCCAGCGCGGTGCCCAACACGATGCACGCGGCCACCCACAAGGTCAGATAGCGCTCGAAGAACCCAATGGTTGGGCGAGCGGCCCCCTCAGACATGCGTGGCATCCTCGGACTGAATGAAACCAATCCGGTCCAGGGCCAGCTTCAACGCTTTGCGGTCCGCCCAGATTTCCGGCGACAAGGTGAGGAAGGCCATGAGGCGCGCCTGGATGGTGGCATGGGCCTGCGCGAAGGCCGCCCGTTTTTCAGCGTCGCCCCCTTCGACCGCAGCGGGGTCCGGTAGCCCCCAGTGGGTGCGCACAAAGTCACCGAAGAACACCGGGCATGGCTCCGACGCCGCGCTGTCGCAAACGGTCACCACCAGATCCAAGGGTTCGGCACCGTCACCCGAAAACTCATCCCATGACTTGCTGCGCAGGCCGGCCGTCGGTATGCCCGCCGCAGCGAGGGTCTCCAACGCATAGGGGTTGATCCGACCCGTGGGCTGACTGCCGGCGCTGAATGCTTCGAACCGAGCGCCACCCCAGGCGTGCAAGGTGGCCTCAGCCAGGACACTGCGAGCGGAGTTGCCCGTGCAAACGAACAGAACGCGGTGGGTCACGAGCAATCCTCAGGGGGTCAGCAGCAGGCGTCGCCGGGCGAGCACGCCATGGCCACCGGGGCGCATTCGGCTTGCGGGCTGCCCGCGCAACAGTTGTGGGTCAGGTAAGCGATCAGGCCGTTCATGGCCTCGAAGGCCGCCCGGTAGCAGACGAACCGCCCCTGGGGTTCTGCCGTGATCAGGCCGGCGTGCACCAGCTCTTTCAGGTGGAAGGACAAGGTGGCGCCGGGCATGCCCAGCTCGTCACCGATGTCCCCGGCCATGCGGCCTGATGGCCCGGCGACGACCAGCAGACGGAAGATGGCCAGGCGCTTGGCGTGGCCCAGCGCGGTCAGGGCGGCGATTGCATCGTTCATTTCCATAAAACTAGAATAGTCGAATCATTCGACCCTGAGCAAGCCCGTGAACCCGGATCTTCCCCACCTTGATCTTGACCTCCTGCCGGCCCCAGACCTTGCCCGGCTGACTTGTACCGCCAACGATCACCCACCCCGCATCCTGATCCTCTACGGCTCCCTGCGGCCCCAATCCTTCTCCCGGAAGCTCGCCCTGGAAGCCGAGCGGATCCTGCGCCACCTGGGCGCCGAAACCCGGGTGTTTGATCCCCACCAGTTGCCACTGCTGGACAGCGTGCCCGCCACGCACCCCGAGGTGCAGCGACTGCGGGAGTGGTCCAACTGGTCAGAAGGTCAGGTGTGGGTGAGCCCCGAGCGCCACGGCACGATCACGGGCGTATTCAAGAACCAGATTGACTGGTTGCCCTTGGAAGATGGCAGCGTGCGCCCCACCCAGGGCCGCACCCTGGCCGTCATGCAAGTCTGCGGCGGGTCGCAATCCTTCAACGTGGTGAACGCCCTGCGGGTGCTCGGCCGATGGATGCGCATGGTGACCATCCCGAACCAGTCGTCCGTGGCCAAGGCCTGGCAGGAGTTCGACGAACACGGCCGCATGAAGCCATCCGCGTTCTATGACCGTGTGGTGGACGTCATGGAGGAGCTCGCAAAGTTCACCCTTATGGTGCGTGGGCGAAGCGATTACTTGGTCAGCCGTTATAGCGAACGGAAAGGTGACGCTGCCCAACGTGCACTCAGCCAGGCGGCCGGGGCGGTGGAGAAAGCCTGAGCCCATGATCTGTCCATGGCCGCCATCAAGCGCCGGCGACGCCCGGCGCTCGATGACGGCCCGCCCGAAGGGCAGTTCTTCGCTAAGGCGACTGCTGCGGGGCCCCCAGCCTGCTGACAACCTGGGGGTGTCGTGCAGGAAACATCCCTCTTAGTTCCAACATCGCCTCTTGGACACTGTTGTAGATCAACGGAAGCTCGTTTGCCTTGCTTTCCTCCACGACATACATGTGGACGGCCCCGAATGCTGCCGATGTTCCCTTCGAGGGTAACTCGTTGAGAGTTTTAACCGAGCGCTCTATGACTAGACGTGCCTGACGATCGCCTTGTTCGATCGCCTGCAAGGTCTCGCCCACCGATACCACCAATATCGACACCCCAGATCTCTTGTCCCGGAAGAGAATGGAAACCCCATATTTCTTCGCGTTCTTTTTGGCAAAGAGGGCCCCCAATGCTTTGCGCAACTTGGGGCGAAGCGTGATGTCCCACACTTCATCAAAGATCTTCTTGGTGACGTAACCGCCACTTACCGTCGCAACAGCGGTGTAGAGGCCTTCGAGATCGGTGAGGGCTGCGAAAAGGAGTGGCGCCGGCGCTGGGAGGTTCTCCTCCTCATCCATATCCCAACCATCACTTACTCCCCGTGCAAGGTATTGCCTCCGGAGCTCCTGCACCTCGTCATCAAGGGGCTCAGCGACGGCCCTGATGAAGGCCGCACCACCCAGCACGTAGAACTTTTCCGATATGACGATGCCATTGAACTCGGGCATGAACCCCTCTCCCTAGATATTGCAATCCGGCCCCAAGATCTCAGTCAGGCGCCGCAGCATCAACCATTCGGTCCAGATTTCCGGGAGGGGCCTTTGCGACCGCCCCCAAGGGCCTTCTCAACCTCAGTGGCCCAGGCAACCAAGTCGCTGCCACACGCATGGCACCAGTCCCGGATCTGCAAGGTATCCATCTTGGCCCCCCGCTCAGCCGCGCTCACATAGCTCTGCGTCCGGCCCAAGGCTTCCGCGAACTGCACCTGGTTCATTCCGGTGCGCTCCCGGAATGCCCTGAGGAGCTCGATGACGACCTGATTTTCCGGGCGATGGATGGACTTCGCCGGACGGCGGGCTGCTTTTTTGGCGGTGGCCATGGCCTTCTCCAAACATCGGGATCGGCCACAAAACTATATGCGTCAAGGCGTTATGCATTTACAGCATACTCGTTTATCCAGTATTAGAATATTCTCGATCCCAGATGGTTACGCTCGGTCTCGCCAAGGACGGCGCGGGCGGCCTTGGTGACAACCCATCGCCCGCTCTAATCACAGGGGTTCCCCATGAAAACTATTCTGCAAACCATCCTGGCCATGGTGGCCGTGCTCGGCGTTGCCGGCTGTGCCACAACCATCGGCAAAGATTACGACCAAGGCAGGGTCGCTCAGTTTGTGCCGCATCAAACCACGTTGGATCAGGTCCTCACCGCGCTCGGTCAGCCGCAGGAGCGTGAAACGGAAAGCGACGGCAACACCCGCCTCCACTACCAATACATCGTTAGTAAGGGGAGCGTGAGCGACTATGTGCCCTTTGCCCCGGTCAAAGCGAACACGAGCGACAAGGACACCTATCTCTATTTCGACCGCAACGGGAAATACCTGCGGGCTGAAAACACCCAGTCAAACCAGTGAAGGGGATCATCATGGGCATCCTGATCCAGATGGTTCGCATCGCCCTGGCTGTCGTGGCTGGCTTCATCGCCGGCTGGCTCCTGTTTTTCGTCGTCGGGCTTCGCTTCCTGCCGCCCGGCTTACTGGTGCCTGGCTGCATGGTTGCGGCATGGGTCCTTTTGCCGAGGCTTTTCCCGACCTTCAAACCCCAGCCCAAAGCCAAGAACGCCGGCCCGATCACGCTGCACGTGCACGGCCGTTCTTTCGAGGCCACTCACCACGCCAAGACCGTGGCGATCAACGCCGTGACCAGGCAGGTCTGGTTCCGCGACACGAAGGGGCAGGAATGGCTGCTCGATCGGGAGGATATCCGCCGTTGGCAACATGAGTGGATTGATCAACCCAATGGTTACGGCAAGATCTGGCACAACGACAACTACCTGATCCTCACAACGAACGACGTGGATCACCCAACCCACAAGATCAAGATGGGCAGCCACTTCCAGCACGAACTGGCGAAGGAATGGCATGCCCGCCTGACGGCGCTGCTGAACCCCTGACCACTGTTCTCCGCACCAGGCTTGGGTGACACGGGAAGTCAGGCGAACACCGCCGATGCACCGTGAACCTAGGGGCCGCCTCCGTTGGGGGCGGCTTTTTCTTTGGTGCGAAACGAGGGCTACAAGAGCCTGTTTCGCATGCACGGCTGCGTCACTCAAAAGCTATCCCGCTGGCGGGCCAGCGCATACACTCTGAACCTGGCTCCCCCTGAGTTAAGTCCTCGGACTTTCTGGTGCAGATAGGAAGGCGCAGAGCGTAAGGAGACGACATGGACATTGCTTATTGCGAACCCGCCGGGCGTGCGATCTACGCAGTTGATTTTGCCGATCTTCCAGCGGTCGAACGCGAAACATGGAGGCATCACCTCTCATGCACCGAGTGTGGCAATCCCGCCGTATTTCGTAAGCAATCCAGAGATGGGCGAGCAGCATGCTTTGTGGGCAAGCCGCATGTCGACGGATGTGGCTTGGCAAGCGAAGGTGGCACCACGCACGGGGACGGTGGCACAGAGGAACACGACGAACTGTTCAATCCCGGCGACCACATCGTCATAGACCTTCGTTTGGATCTGGACGATGCGAGCAAAGGACTGGGGCCACAATCAGGGCAGCCACACCATCGAGGTGGGAAAAGCTTTGGAGCGGGAGATGGAATGCGCCGTGCATTGATGCATCGGACGCTGCGCACCCTGCTCCGCACCTTACTTCGTGTCCCAGAGTTCGCCGCCTCAGCACGTCTTATCGAACTTGAACGAAAAGTCACACTGCCAGCCAGTCAGTTCTTCGTTGAGTTTGGTAATGCTCGTGCAGTGCCGACAGATCAGCTGCGGGGCTTTTGGGGCAAGATTGCATCTGCTCGCATGAAAGCCGGGACGATTTGGCTCAACACCGGCGGACGGGGATCACCGGGGCTACCTATTGACGCAGCTGAACTAGATAACGTGCTCCGCATTGCGAGGGTCGACGAGCTGTCTTCTCTGGAAGGTGCCCACATGTTGTTTGTTGGTCGGCGCAAAGAGGCAACCAGTCTGGCAAAGACACCTTATTTCCAAATGGACGATCTCACACGGATCGCCATCCTCGTGGCCAAATGAACTCCTGTCGCGCCGTCGAGATAACTGTCACGCTGTTGGTGTGATCGTCGTCCACTTTCTGCCGAGCGGTTCCACACTCGCGGCCATCTTGTTCAAGCACAACGGCCAACTCCGATCAGCGTAGGCATCTGGCTATTCTGGTCCACCTGACCACCCGTGCTTGAACACGCTGGCCACACAAGGCGTAACAGGCTGAAAGGATTGATTTCCCTCCTGGCCACCGGCGGCAATGCCATGTGAGCTAAAAGATGCGCCTCCGACATCGGGGCCGCAGTCATGCTTGAACCAACTGACCACATGATGGATCCCGCTGGCCACCCGAAAACGGCTTGTTTTCAGGGCTAACGTGCGTGTGGCATGCATCCACACAACCGGCCAGCGTGTTCAAGCACAGGTGGTCACGTGGTCCACAAACATCCCCTCACTTAGATCAATCCCAAAAAGAAACGCGCCTCGTGGGCGCGTTTCTAGGCAGGCATGGTCATGCGCTTCTCGTTGGTGGCTTGGGCCGTTGTAACTCGATCACTTGGACCCTCTCGGCCAGACGGCTACACACGGCGTCTGCCGTCGTCGTGTCCTCGAGGTAGGTTTCCCAATCCTGCAAATGGTTGGGCGACACCACCAGGGTGGCCCTACCGTGGCGACGGCGACTGTCCAGCACCTTCAACAGGTCATAGCCCTGGGACATCGTGGTTTTCTGGGCCGCGAAATCATCGAGGATCAACAGGGGCACACGGCTCAACGACCGAAACTGTTTGGCACGTGCCGCTCCTGCCGGGGTATCCCCCAGCGTTTCCAACAGGTCCGGCGTGCGCCAATACGTCACGCCGAGTTTCAACAGCATCGCTTCACGTCCCAGGGCGCTGGCCACAAACGTCTTGCCTGCACCACTCGGCCCCATGATGACCACCTGGTGCCCTTGCCGCACCCAATCGCAACTGGCCAACTGGCACAATACCCGGGGCGGCAATCCGCGCTGGGTGGTCGCGCGCACGTCGGCCACACAGGCCATCGGCAAATCCGCCTCTCGGAAGAACCGTTCCACACGATGGTCCGCAGCGTCTTGCTTCTGGGCCAGCACCAGGGCTTCGACACACTCCAACGAGGGCCGGTCATGGTTGCCCGGTTGATCCATCCATTCCTGCAAACACGCCGCCATCGCACCCAGTCGAAGGGCGCGCAAATCTTTCAAGGTCTCGGTCAACATGCGGCCTCCTTAACCCGCTGGGCGAAGGCCTTGGAGCCCTGCGCATACCGATGGCGAGGCCGGGTGGTCTTGGTCGGCGCACCGGCCTGGGATTGCTTGCTCAGGATCCGGCGAAGTGTCCCGAGTGAAACGGTGTTGAGGTGAAGCGCCTCACCTGCCGCCTGGTTCAACGCCAGCGTTCCATGTTTTTCGGCCAAGGCCTTCACTTCATCGCAAGCGGGCAACGCGGCGAGGGGGTGAGATTTGCCGATGTGGTTGCGCACGAACTGCGCCACCTGCGGCCCGGCTTTCTTGGCCCACGCCACCATGTGTTCCGGCGTGCGCTCCGACCAAGCGCGGTGATCGTCGGTGAGGTGAGCGGGATCCGTGGTGTGGCCACCCCGCTCGAAACTGCGCGTATGGCTGGCGACCTCCTCGGTTTCCTTGAAAATCCCCACGCGGTCTGCCGTCAACCTGGCGGTCAGACGTTGCCCCGTCAGCGCATGCGGCACGGAATAGTGGTGATGGTCGACGCGGACGTGGTAATCCTTGGGCACCCGCGGGATCGCCACCCACTTGGCATACACAAACGGCTCGACGGGCAACGGCTGCAAGGCCTGGCGTTCCGAGGCCTCGAACCGTTCCCATCGGCTCTTCCGATACTCGGTCATGGGCCGCCGGTTCAGTTCGTCGAGCAGTTCCGCCAGCGATGCGTTGAGCTCTTCGATCGAATGATGGGTGCGCTGGTGCAAGCGGGCCACAATGTGGTCCTGGACGATGCCCACCGACGTCTCCACCGTGGCCTTGTCTTTCGGTCGGAACGGTCGGGCCGGGTTGATGGCGATGCGGTGATGCCGGGCGAACTCCTTGTAGGACGCTTGAAGCACAAACTGTTTGCCGGCGTGCACCACGGCCGACTTCAAGTTGTCGCACACGATCGTCAAGGGTGCGCCACCGAAGTAGGCCAGCATGTCCACATGTGCCTGGATGAAGTCCGGCACCTTTTGGCTGGGCACGCACTTGGCAAAGATCAATGATGATGCTGGCAAGGTCGCCACGAACACCTGCACCGCCACCAGCTTCCCGGTCGTGGGATCCAGATACGTCGGCAACGGGATCCGCTTGAACCCCGCGAAATCCACATAGGCCTTGTAGCCTGGCTCATGGGACATCCGCATGCCGGTGGGCAGCGTCTTCCGGTAGCGGCGCATCCGCGCTGCCAACTGGGAATAGGACAGCGTGCCGTGGGGATCTTCACGCCGGTAGTCCTCCCACAGCACCTGCAACGTGACTCCGTCATCCAGGCGTTGTTGGATCTCGGCCAAATCCGGAACTTTCCGGGTCTTGTTGCCATTGGGATCTCGGTTGAACCGTTGGGTCAGTTTGGAGGGCGCCAGGTGCGCCAGATCGGACCATCGCAAGTGCTTGGCATCGGCCAACCGTCGGTAGCGTCCCACCGTGGTCTTCGACACACCCACAGCGTCAGCGATCTCTCGATCGGACATTGGGGTGGTGAGCACCAAGCGGACGGTGTCGTGGATTTTCATCAGCAAAAACTCCTCCCGCCAGCGGTGTCCCGACCGTTGGCGGCTGTTGTAGGCAAAGGGGGATCAGGCCGGCGCCGCGGAGCGCGTGGCGTCGACTTGACAGGGGGAGGGGTTGGGCCTAGAACAGGCGGCGCAGTGATGGGACCAACCGCACCGCACAGAAGGGTCGAGAGTTCACGCTCTCGGCCTTTCGTTTTTCTGGCCGAGGGGAAACGTCAGTGAGGGGGTTGCATGAGGTTGGCCTCCGGGCTCGTCTGGAACAGGGTCACCCTGCGGCGCAGGGTTCCAGAGTTCTAGCCTCGGCAGACATTTTGTCAATCGACGAACCGCCCTCCACCTCACGTTTCCAAGAAAATCCTTCAATCTGAAGGATTTAGGTCAGACCAGCCGCAAGGCGTCAGGCCTGCCTTGGCCGAACGCCAGACCAATCGGTTGCTGTAAAACGTTCAGAGAAGTGAGAAAGTTCTCCGTCAGTCTGGACAGGGGAACTTCCATGGAGCTGAAAGCACACGGCTACGTCGTCGGCAGCAACTCAGAATGGCTGGATGATCTCCCAGCGGAGGGAAACGACCTCGACAACCTCATCAAGAAGGCCCGGCGTCACATAGAGCCATGGTTGTCCGCAGTCTTCCAGGCAGAACACTTGAACCTGTTGGTTGGTAGCGGTTTCTCCGTCGCCCTTGCTGCACTAGCCCATGCTGCTGGTGCTGGAATGGGCTACGAAGATTTAGGCACCACCTTCGATGAAAAGATCAAGGCGCATGCCGAGAAGACAGCAGCAGCCATGGGCCGCGGCAACCCAAACATTGAAGATCAGATCCGCTCTACCTTAGTGCTCGTGGAGGCGTTAGACCTCACCGGAAAGGCAGAGAGGGCGGCTGAAATCAAAGCAGCGCTCGATGCACGATTGAAAGACTTTCTCAATGCTGTTTTGGAAACAGAACGGGGAATCGCCACCGCCGAAGATGCACACTGGAAAGATACCGTCTCGGTCCTCCAATCCTTTCTACTCAGCTTTGCCAGCCGCTCTTCATCGAGAGAGCGCTTGCATGTGTTCACCACAAACTACGATCGCCTCATTGAATACGGCTGCGACCTAGCAGGTCTTCGCACCATTGATCGTTTTGTGGGCGCGTTGGAGCCGGTATTCCGCTCGTCCCGGCTAGATGTGGACTACCACTACAACCCTCCCGGTATCCGTGGCGAACCACGCTTCATGGAAGGCGTGCTCAGGCTAAGTAAGCTGCACGGTTCATTGGACTGGCACCTGGATCCACGCACCCGTCGCATCGTCCGGCGCGGCATTTCATTTGGTGCAGACGCCGACCATCCGGCAGTCCCGGACAATCCGGTGGATACGGTGATGATCTATCCAAACGCGTCGAAGGACGTGGAAACGTCGGCCTATCCCTATGCCGAGTTGTTCAGAGACTTCGCCGCGGCGTTGTGCCGGCCAAATGCCGCGCTCGTGGTCTATGGCTACGGTTTTGGCGACGATCACATCAACCGTGTTCTGGCCGACATGCTGTCGTTGCCATCAACCCACCTGGTGGTGTTTGCATATTCGGTGGATGAACGGATTAAACATTTTCTGGCCCAGGTGGCGCGACCAGCCCAAATCTCCTTGCTGGTCGGCTCTCACTTCTCCAACTTGCGCCAGATTGTTGAACATTACTTGCCGAAACCTGCGATTGATCAAGTGACAAGCCGAATGGCGGAGCTGTTGAAGAACCGCGCGCCGATCAAACAAGACGAAGCCGCCGCAGCAAATGAAGCCGCAAACAACGGAGACGAAGAATGACCACGCCGATGGAGCAACTGGCGGGGTTAGTGATCGGCACCGTTGAAGCCGTGGCTCCCAGCGAGGTGCGCGTTGTTCTTGAAGCCACCGCACCGCAGAGCACCGCTTTCAATACAGGCACCCCCGTTTCATTTCCGCGATTGAACAGCTACGTGCTGATCCCGAACGAAGCCGGCTCCACGGTTGGCTTTGTGGCATGGATCGGGACCGAACGTGCCACGATCGCCAAAGGTCGTGGTCAAGCTGAAATGGGGTTGGTTGATCTCCCCTTCCCGCAACGCCGCATGGTGGTCAACCCCATTGGCACACTGATCAGCAGGAAGGAGCCGTCCTCTGGTGAAGTTGAACTTCATCTGGAACGTGGCGTGATCGCCTTTCCATCAGTGGGTGATCAGGTGCTTATTCCGACACCCGCACAAGTTGCGGCCATCGTCGGTGCTCATGATCTGAACCGGCGCGTGCGCATCGGAACCTCTCCCATGGCGGCTGATGCTGCCATCATGGTCGATCCTGACAAGATTTTCGGCCGCCACTTGGCTGTCCTTGGCAATACAGGAAGCGGCAAGTCTTGCTCCGTGGCCGGCTTGATCCGCTGGTCGCTTGAAGCGGCCGCATTTGCCCGCCAAAAAGCCGAGGAAGACGGGCCACCCAATGCCCGGTTCATCGTGCTGGATCCCAACGGCGAATACACCAAGGCATTCCAAGACATTGCCGGGGTTCGGGTGTTTCGTCCAGGTGATGCGAACAATCCTCTTCAAATCCCTGCATGGCTATGGAATAGCCATGAGTGGGCGGCCGTCTCTCAGGCGCAGCCGGGCACGCAACGGCCATTGCTCAACCAAGCACTTAGAAACCTGCGTGCAGGTCGAGCGGCACGGGAAGCGGCAGAAATCACCGCGACCAGACAACTTCATCTTTACAGCACGAAGATCAACGTCTTTCTTGCCGACGGGAGTGGCAAGTCATACTCGGACTTTCCGGGCAACAAAAATGCAGGTGACACGCTGACAGCAATGGTGGACACCATGCGGGACTTGTCCGCAAATATTGTGCCTGCGGGTGATGCTCAGGATGCAATCACAGCCATTGCGGATGCAGCGGAACAACTCGCTGATCAACACAGAAATCAAAACAGGCAAAATCCGCACAGTCCATACTATCGGGACTTTTCTGTCGCGGACTTTCGCCCTTTTGTGCAGCTTTTCGAGACGGCAAAAGGCCACTTTCCGCCCCCGGCCGAAGACACTGAGGGTAGCGAGGACGCCCCGATCCCATTTGACGTCGGACAGTTTGCCAACTACATCGAGGACATGGCCGCCAGCGGCACGTCCAACGCGAACATCACCAACTTTATTTCTTATCTGACACTGCGTATTCGAAGCATGGTTTCGACTCCTGCGCTTCGACCGGTGATCCTCCCAGAGGGTGAGGTCACCTTGACGGGCTGGCTCGAAAATCACATTGGCGCCAGCAGGGTGGCCAATGGTTCTATTGCGGTGATCGACTTGTCCATGGTGCCGTCCGAAGCCACCCACATCTTGATTGCCGTTTTCGCACGCCTAGTTTTCGAGGCGAGCCAGCGATATCGCAAACAGCGTGAACATGGGGAACCGCTGCCAACCGTTCTGGTTCTGGAAGAAGCCCACACCTTCATCAAACGAGGAAGAGATGACGACGACGGCTTGCCATCTCCTTCGCGCCTGTGCCGAGAAGCATTCGAACGAATCGCCCGGGAAGGTCGAAAGTTTGGCGTGGGTATGATCCTTTCTTCCCAACGGCCCTATGAGTTGTCCCCAACCGTTCTTGCTCAGTGCAATACCTTCCTTCTTCACCGCATCGTCAACGACAGTGACCAAGACCTGGTGCGCCGACTGGTGCCAGACAATGTTGGGGGAATGCTTCGGGATCTACCGAGCCTGCCTTCACGCCAGGCCATCTTGCTCGGCTGGGCGACACCGCTGCCAGTGTTGGTCGAGATGACCGAGCTTGATAAGAGCCAACGTCCGCAGTCCGCCGATCCAGATTTCTGGGACGTTTGGACCGGTAAGGTGGAGCGCGACGTGGACTGGAATGGCGTTGTTGCTGACTGGATGGGTATTTGATCCATCTGTAACAGCAGTGGCATGTGTGAAACTTCAACCACCGATGCGTATGTCCATGGACCTTAGAAAGACATCAAAACGAGAACTGGACGAGGTCATTGCCTATTGGCAGAGCTGCCCTCGATGCTCCGGGCACCTCGAAGAGGCATCGCTCATAAAGTTTCTGGAAATCTTCACCCCACACCAAATCAAGGGCGCAATGTATCTGGCCACTTCTGCCGGCAGACCAAACTACTTCAAATATCTATGCGGCATCCTGCATAACTGGCGACGTGATCTTGAAAGTGGCGTAACGCCAAGATACTTCGACATCTCCGAATAGCAGTTCGCCACTTACCACCACACGAAGTCAGATTGCCTTTTGGATTTCATCTCATGACCGAACAGAAACCGATCACACAAGCCGATTTGGACATGATCGCCAGGCTCAACACTGAGCGGTTTTCTGCTGATGATCTGCTGGAAGTGTCGGATCTCATTCACGACCTTCCGCCGGAAGCGCGAAACTGGGAAGGCCGCATGTTCTTCTTGGCAAAGCGGTTCCGCGGTCAGCACTATCGCCTGATGGCAATCGACTACCGCCTGACCGCCATGGCCGAGATCATTGCGAAGAACGTGCTGCCTCTTGGCGTCCTTCCGCAAGCTGCCGATGGTTCACACACAGTCAGCGAATGCGTGTTTGAAGCTGCTGCTGTGGAGCCCATCCTTATGCGAAAAAATGACCCTTTCTTTGAACCGAACTCCTTTCTCCGCCGAGTTCTTGAACTGTCTGATACCGATGGTAAGGCGTGATATCAAACCAGCCGCCGCGGACGTAATGCGACAACTGGCTGAGGCACCAACGCCGGCGGTTCCAGCGGGAAGTTAGCACCATCAAGCTTGACCGCTTCGGGGACCACCGCGACCAAGAACTGTTTTTCTTCATCGTTGGTTACGGACATCAACATGGGCAGCAAGTCGGGCGCCAACGCCTGAACCTCAACCAGAGTTTCTTTGAGCTGCCCAGTCTGCTGCTCCTCTTGTTGCTGGATCTCCGAACCTTCCAGGGCCAAACCATCGAGATATGTTTGGTGGCGACCCTTCGTCCCTTTCAGTTCCCGCACCCGGCGCTCCTGGACTTCAAGGGCATTGCGTAGTGTCCGCCATGCAGCGGGCTTGCCTTCTTCGTTTGTGGCTTTCTTAGCCAAGAACATCAACAACGGGTGGGCATCCTCCCAGTCCGTCAGCCGTTGCCTTGTCGCCGCACGCATGGCCCGCGCGCCGTCCAACTGGCAATCAGTGTCGAGCTTCGCAGCCATCCGTCGCCCTCGATCCTCTTCATGAACTCGGAACCGATCCGCCAGCTCGGCCAAGGCTCCTAGCACTCGCTGGATCACCTGGACCCATCGGAGCACGCGGGCCAACACCTGGTGGCCCTCCGGCGTTTCCGGGATGGGAGCGGCGGCCCGGAACCGGGCGACCAACGATCCGGGCTCGCCATCGAGAAGCGGCATCAGAACCACTGGGGCAACGGTGGGTGGCGGAATGATTTCGCCAGGCGCGGCCGTCTCAGGCTCGGGTCTGGCCTCGCGGGCTGTTTCCCTCGCCACATCCTCCATGGCGCGCCGGTGCTGTTCGTCGAGCACCACGGCATGGGCGGCCTCGTAGACCTTCGCCGGGATCACGATGTCGCCGCGCAGGGCATCCCCGCGCCGAGTGAAAAATCCCCGTCGCTCCATGGCCGTCACCGCTGCGCCCAAAGTGGGCTGCGGGGTGATGGGCAAATCTTGGCGTGCATAACTCAGGTGGGTGTAGTCCGCTGGCAATCCATTCGCCGCGGTGTAGCGATTGGACAACGAGGCCCAATGCTCATTGAGGCGCTCCACGAACGCCCCAGACGTGTTCTTGTTCGAGAGCAACACCAGCTTGGCGCCCAGCCCCCAGTTGGAAGCGCCGTCCTCCCCTTGGATGTCTTCCAGCCGGCGGGTTGGAAAATAGAGATGCGCATGGAAGCCCTGCTTGTCAGGCGGCTTTATGTTGCCCAAGGCATCAATCTCCGCATCGCGGTGGAGCCCCAGGGAAACCGCGGTATGCAACTCGGTGGCGATGAACCGCGCCATGTCTTCGGCGAGATCGCCGGCTTGTTGGTCAGTCAGGCCGAAAGGGATGGGGATGCGGTAGTCGCGCGCCACCTGGCTATCTTTCCGCTTCTCAGCCGCCTCGACCCTGTTCCACAACTCTTCGGGATCGGTGGCCCAAACCGGTGCGTCATCAGGAGCAATGGTAAGAGCCCGGACAATCTCTTCGCCGATTTTCCGCCGGCGGTAGTCGTGCCATTCCCCGGTGCGCCGATCGTAGAGACGCAAGCCCAGGCGGTAGGCGACCCCAGCGATGGCCGAGTGACCGGCCTTGCGGAAGTGCGTTTCGAGGTGGGGGCGGGCATGCAAAGCCATGGCGGCGTCCTTGTCGGAAGGCCACCCAGAAGCGAGTGGCAATCGGTCGTCCTGACCGTGAAATCGTCGGGCGGCGGCCGTGCAGGCCCACCCCACGAAACCATCCAAGCAAAGTTCTTCGGCATGTCAAGTTTCCTTGACATGTGAGTGTGACGCGCATCAACGATCTAAGCTGCGATCACCACACCATCAACAGGAAAGCGTCATGAAGCGCGACGAGTTGATCGAGAAGATATTCATCGTGAAGCGTCCTCGTTTTTCCGAGTCACCCGGAAGTAGAGGTGGTTGATGATGCCATGGCGTAGGTGACGGGCGAGAG
>NZ_NJIC01000040.1:0-206200 GCF_013620825.1 Rhodanobacter sp. PCA2
CTCTCGGGCACGCGAGAGAAAGTGACTCGGGCGCCGGCAGGCGCTCGAAACCGCTTTGAATGCAGCACAAATTGCAGGGCAGGCTGCAGCCGGAAACAGGTTCAGTGTCCGGAGGCTCGCCCCGCCACCACGTCACCCTCCCGCGCATCCCCCTGCGCCAAAGCCTCCCTCTCGGCATCCTCCACCGAAGGCGTCCGCCAACCCGACTTCACGCCCCAGATGTAGAACACAAGGCCGACCACCCCCACCACCACCAGATCCCAGCCATAAGGCAGGAAACCCTTGCCGCCGAACGTGGTGCTGCCGGCCCAGGAGACGAGGGCGATGACGGGCAGGTAGACGATCAGCCACCAGGCGCCTCTCAGCTGCCGGCCGAAGTCGCGCCAGGCGGCCTTGGCCTGGTAGTACAGGTAGATCGGCAGCGCCACGACCATCAGCAGGATGATCTCGCCGGTCAGTGGCCACCTGGCCCAGTACAGCAGTTCGGTGGACATCACGAACGCGACGCCGGCGAGCACCGGCAGGCCGACGAGGCGCAGCGGGCGCTGCAGGCTGGGTGCGGTGCGGCGCAGGGTCATCACGCTGACCGGGCCGGTGAGGTAGGAGATGATCGTGGCCACCGAGATCACCGCGGCCAGCGTGCCCCAGCCGCGGAAGAAGAACAGGAACAGGAACGACACCGCCAGGTTCACCCACATCGCCGGACGCGGCACGCCCCACTTCGGGTGCACGCTGCCGAGGATCTTCGGCAGCGTGCCGTTGCGCTCCATGCCGTAGAGCATGCGCGCGGTGGTGGCGGTGTAGGTCATGCCGGTGCCGCTGGGGCTGATGAACGCATCGATGTACAGCAGCATCGCCAGCCAGTGCAGGTTGACGATGATCGCCAGTTCGGCGAACGGCGAGCGGAAGTCGATGCCGTGCCAGCCGGCCTTGGCCAGCAGGTCCGGCGGCACCGCGCCGAGGTAGGCCACCTGCAGGATCACGTAGATGATGGTGGCCAGCACGATGGAGCCGATCACCGCGAACGGAATGCTCTTGCCGGGGTCGCGCGCCTCGCCGGCAAGGTTCACCGGACTCTGGAAGCCGTTGAAGCTGAAGACGATGCCCGCGGTGGCCACCGCGGTGAGCACGGCGGCGAAATCGATCGCGTGCGCATCGCCGTGGATGCCCACGGAGAAGTTGCCGCTGTGGAAACCGCTGGCGATCAGCGCGATGCCGGTGGCCGCGGGCACCACCAGCTTGAACACGGTGATCGCGGTGTTGGAATGCGCGAACAGCTTCACGCTCCAGAAGTTCAGCAGGAAGTAGACGATCACCAGCACCGCGGCGATCGCCAGTCCAGGCGGCGTCAGTTCGCCGTGGCCGCCGGGCGCGTGCACGTACAGGTCCTGCGCCCACTGCCACGGCCACGAGGCCATGTACTGCACCGAGGCCTCGGCTTCCACCGGGATCACCGAGACGATCGCGATCCAGTTCGCCCACGCGCCGATGAAGCCGACCAGCGAGCCGTGCGAGTAATGGCTGTAGCGCACCATGCCGCCGGACTCGGGGAACATCGAGCCGAGTTCCGCGTAGGTCAGCGCGATGCTCATGATGATCGCCGCGCCCAGCACCCACGCCCAGATCGCGCCCGGTCCCGCGAGTCCCGCCGCGCGCCACGCGCCGAACAACCAGCCGGAGCCGATGATCGATCCCAGTCCGGTGAGCATCAGGGCGAACGGGCCGACGTCGCGGCGGATGGAACTGCTTGAAGACATGGAAACTCCCGAAGCGCACGGCGCGCATCCCCACAAGGGGGCCGATGGTTGCAGACTCGGGCGCCGCCTGTCACCCCGCAGAGGTCATGCGGAGGCCGTGCGTGGCAGTACGGGATTTGTTGCGCCGCGGGGCAAACCACGGCGCTCCGGGCTGGCGTCCGGCGGACGCAGGGCGCGCCTCAGCACTCGACCACGTTCACCGCGAGGCCGCCGCGCGAGGTTTCCTTGTACTTGTCCTTCATGTCGCGGCCGGTGTCGCGCATGGTCTTGATCACCTTGTCCAGGCTGACGCGGTGCTTGCCGTCGCTCTTCAGCGCCATGCGGCTGGCGTTGATCGCCTTCACCGAACCCATCGCGTTGCGCTCGATGCAGGGAATCTGCACGAGGCCGCCGATCGGGTCGCAGGTGAGGCCGAGGTTGTGTTCCATGCCGATCTCGGCGGCGTTCTCCACCTGGTGGATGCTGCCGCCCAGCGCGGCGACGAGGCCGCCGGCAGCCATCGAACAGGCCACGCCCACTTCGCCCTGGCAGCCCACTTCGGCGCCGGAAATCGAGGCATTTTCCTTGTACAGGATGCCGATCGCGGCAGCGGTGAGCAGGTAGTCGAGGATGCCGTTCTCGTCGGCCTTGGGGCAGAAGCGCAGGTAGTAGTGGCCCACCGCGGGCACGATGCCGGCGGCGCCGTTGGTGGGCGCGGTGACCACGCGCCCGCCCGCGGCGTTTTCCTCGTTCACCGCCAGCGCATAGAGGTTGACCCAGTCGAGGATGGTCAGCGGATCGCGCAGCGCGGCTTCCGGCTGGTTGCGCAATTCCTCCGCCATCGCGGGCGCGCGGCGCGCCACGTGCAGGCCGCCGGGCAAGGTGCCGGGCGAGCGCAGGCCGCGGGTGACGCAGTCCTGCATCGCCTTCCAGATGTTCAGCAGGCCGGCGCGGGTCTCCGCCTCGGGTCGCCACACGGCCTCGTTCGCCAGCATCAGCTGCGCGATGGACAGGTGGTGTTTCTCGCACAGCGCCAGCAACTGGTCGCCGGTGGAGAACGGATAGGGCTGCTCGGTGGTGTCGGCGACGATGCGGTCTTCAGCGGCCTCGTCCTGGTTCACCACGAAGCCGCCGCCCACCGAGTAGTAGTCGCGCGTGGCCAGCTCGTTGCCGCTCGCGTCGTAGGCGCTGAAGCGCATGCCGTTGGTGTGGAACGGCAGCTTCTGGCGCTTGTTGAACACCAGGTCGGCCTTCTCGTCGAACGCGATCTCGCGCTTGCCGAGCAGGCGGATGCGGCCGCTGCCGCGGACGCGTTCGAGGATGCCGGGGATCGCGTCCGGATCGATCGTGTCGGGATGCTGGCCCTCGAAGCCCAGCAGCACCGCCTTGTCGGTGCCGTGGCCGCGACCGGTCATCGCCAGCGAGCCGTACAGCTCGGCGCGCACGCGCACCACGCGGTCCAGCACGCCTTTTTCCTCCAGCCAGCGCTCGGCGAAGCGCGCCGCGGCGCGCATCGGCCCCACCGTGTGCGAGGAGGACGGCCCGATGCCGATCTTGAACAGGTCGAATACGCTGACGGCCATGGTGCGCTGCGAGTGCGGAAGGGAGTGACGCTATTCTACGCGGGCACCTGCCCCTTGGCAGTCCATTCGCACCCGCATGCCCGATCTCGTCCTCTACCAGCGCGACTATTGCCACCTCTGCGACCAGGCGCTGGCGGTGCTGGCCGAGGCGCAGGCGCCGGAGTTCGACAGCGTGTGGGTGGACGACGCGCCCGCGCTGGAGGCGCGCTACGGCACGCGCGTGCCGGTGTTGCGCGATGCACGCGACGGCCGCGAACTGGACTGGCCGTTCGATGCGGCGGCGGTGCGGGCGTTCCTGTCCGCGGCGTCCTGAGCGCCAGCCGCCGGCAGCGGCGAGGCGCGTTCCCGCGAGTGCCTACTTCGCCACCAGCACCAGGTGCGCACGCACCTTCACGTCGGCGCCGATCACCGAGGTATCCGCGTATTCGCCGCCGCCCACGCCGAAGTCCAGCCGCTTGAGCGTGCCGGCCACGTCGAGCGTGGCGCCCTTCCCTTGCGGCTTGAAATCCACGGCGAGGCTCACCGGCTTGGTGACGCCGCGCAGGGTGAGCTTGCCGTCGGCGATCACCTTGCCGCCCGCCTGGCGGAAGCCGGTGGTGACGAAGTGCGCGGTGGAATACTGCGCCACGTCGAAGAAATCCTTGCCGGGCAGCGCGGACTGCTGGTCCTTGTCGCTCACCGCGACGCTGGCCATGGTCACCTCGACGTCGAACTTCGACTGCGCGAGCTGCGCGGGGTCGTAGCTGATCGCGGCGTGCCACTGCCTGAAGCTGCCGTCGAAGCTGGTGCCCTGGAAACTGCCGGTGAAGCCCAGCGTGCTGGCGGGCTGCACGGCGTAGTCGGCCGCCAGCGCGGCGCCGGGCAACACCAGCGCCAGCAGCAGGCCGGCGCGGAGGTGGCGGGTGCGTTTCATGGACGTTCTCCTGCTTGCGTTGAATCGTTGCGCAGCTTGCCGAACGGCAGCATGCGCCTCAGCACGTCGTCACGGTCGAACACGTGGTGCTTCAGCGCGGCGCCCACGTGCGCCACCAGCACCAGCACCAGGAACCAGAACAGGTATTCGTGCACGGCATGCGAGAGGTGCTTGAGGGCGTCGTCCTTCGCCGCGATGTCCGGCAGGTTGAACAGCTTGAACCACTGCAGCGGCTTGCCGGTCACCGAGTTGAACCACCAGCCGCTCAGCGGCAGCGCCAGCGCCAGCAGGTAAAGCAGCGCGTGCACGACGCGCGCGCCCAGCTGTTGCCACTGCGGCGCCGGTTCCTCGCGCGGCCGGCCGTCGCCCATGCGCCAGGCCAGCCGCAGCAGCATCAGCGCCAGCACGGTGAGGCCGATCGACTTGTGCAGCGCCAGCCAGTTGATCTTCTGCATGGGGTTGCCGGCCAGGTCCATGCACAGGCCGAACACGCCGTTGCCCAGGATGGCCAGCGCCACGATCCAGTGGAAGAACTTGGCGACCGCACCCCAGCGGTTGGCGTCGCTGCGCAGTTTCATGGGAATCCTTCGTGGCGTATCCGTCGACATGCGGTTGACCGGGATGCGCCGCGCAGGTTCCGGCGCGAGTCCGGCATGGCCGGCGCGGGGCGAAACCGGTGCCGCCAAGTCTGGACGATCGACGGTCCCGGCGCCAGCCGGTGCGCGCGAACACAGCGTTCATGCCACGCGCCACCCGGCCGCGTGGCGCGGATGCGGCGCTCGCGCGCGATTCGCCGTTTTGGCATGATGTCTCCCCGGGGCCTGGGGAGCACGCATGTTCGCATCACTCGTGCTGGGCGCAGCCCTGGCTGTCGCTCCAGCGATCGCGGCCGCCGGCGGCGGCCATGCCGCGGCCGTGCCGGCGACCGCCACATCGGTCGCGGAAGAGCCGCTTCCCACCCCGCAGTTCCGCCGCTACGGCGTGGCCGACGGCCTCCCCAGCAGCACCGTCTACAACGTGGTGCAGGATCGCCAGGGCTTCATGTGGTTTGCCGTGGGCGTGGACCTGGTGCGCTACGACGGCGTCGGCTTCAAGACCTACAGCCACCACACGGGCGACTCGTCCTCGCTGCCGCAGGGCTCGGTGTACAGCATGCTGGTGGACCGCTCGAACCGCCTGTGGGTGGGCGGCTTCGGTTCCGGCCTCAACCGCTACCTGCCGGAAACGGGCGGATTCCTGCACTGGACGCACGATCCAGCCGACGCCGCCAGCCTGTCCGCAAACACCGTGTGGGCGATCGCCCAGACGACGGATGGCGACGTCTGGACGGGCACCTCGGCCGGCCTGGATCGCCTGCTGCCCGATGGCAAACATTTCGATCACGTGCGCAATCCGCTGGCCGGCGAAGGCCGGTTCGGCGCGGTGCGCGCGTTGCTGGCCGAACCGGATGGTCGGCTGTGGATAGGCGCCGACGAAGGCATCTTCGTGCGCGAGCCCGGCGGCGACATGCGCCGCATTGCCGTCGATCCGCGCGTGAAGTCGCTGAAGATCTGGCGCATCCAGGGCGGCGGCCGCGACGTGCGCATCGCCATACGCGGCGGCCTGCTGCGTGTGGGCGCGGACGGCGTCGCACGGCTGTTCGGGTCCGGCCAGCTGCCGGACACCGACGTGTACGGCAGCACCGTGGATGACGCGGGCCATCTCTGGGTGGCCACCCGGCAAGGCCTCTATCTCGACGACGGCGGCGCGCGCATCCGGGCCATCGGCAGCGAGCCGTTGCTGCTGGGCGGCTTGCCGGCACCGCAGGTGTGGCAGGCACTGCGCGACCGCGAAGGCGGAATCTGGTTCGTGATGGGCGCCGGCGGCATCGCCTATCTCGCCCCGGGCTGGAGCGAGTTCAGCCGCTATACCCATGTGCCCGACGATACCCACAGCCTGCGCGATGCCGCGGCCAGCGCCGTGCTGGCCCGCGGCGACCGCACGCTGTGGGTCGGTGGACACGGCGTGGTCGATCTGCTCGATCCGGTCACCGGTTACGTGCAGCACGCCATCGACGGCTTGCAGGGCAGCGTGCTGGACATGACGGAGGACGCGCACGGACGACTGTGGATCGTCAGCGAGAACGGCGTCTACCGCTATGCCGACCGCCGGCTGGCCGAAGTCGACCTGGCCCCCGCGGACATCACCCAGCCCTTGCGCGTCACCGTCGCGCCGGACGGCCGCATCTATCTGGTGGCGAAGCGCGCCGGCCTGTTCCGCATCGACCCCGACAGCCTGGCGATCGATGCCGCGCCGGTGGCGCCCGAGGGCGACACCGGCTTCTTCAGCAGCCGCACGGCAGTGGACACCGGTGCGTTCTGGTATTCCCACGCGGGCACGCTGATGCGCTGGAATGCGTCGACGACGCGGCTGGAGGACGTGCCGGCCGCCGCGGGCAGCGACATCTATGCGATCGAATCCACTCCGGACGGCGTGTGGCTGGCGCGCGACAAGGCATTCGAGCACTACCGCATGGACGGCGCCTCGGCGGTGAAGGACCGGGAGATCGCGATCCCCGAGTCCTGGCCGCCGATGGTGCTGGTGGCCATCCACGTGGATCGCGCCGGCCGTTTCTGGCTGTTCTGCAAGAACGGCCTGTGGCGCTTCGACCCGAAAACCGGACGGCTGAGTTCGTTCGGCCTGCGCAATGGCCTGGTCAATGGCGAGGTGCGCGGCGACTCGCCCACCATGACGCCCGACGGCACCGTCTACGCGGCCAGCCTGGGCGGCGTGCTGGGTTTCCGGCCGGACTATCCGGAGGTGGCGCCGACCCCGCCCGGGGTGGTGATCACCTCGGCCAGCGTGCTGCATCGCAAGACCCTGCAGTCGCTGCCGGTGGACAAGGGAACGATCCGGCTGGCGTGGTCCGACCGCAACCTGCGCGTCGGGGCGCGCGCCAGTTCGTACATCGACCCCGCGGCGAACTGCTATCGGTTCCGCCTGCTGGGCCTGGACACGCAATGGGTGGGCACGGGCAACCACGGCGAACGCGAATTCGCCGGGCTCGCCGCCGGCGCCTATACGCTGGAAGTGCAGGCCGCCGGCGCCGATGGCGTGTGGGGCGCGGCGCAGCCGCTGCACATCGACGTGGAGGCGCCGCCCTGGCTGCGCTGGTGGGCATGGTTGCTGTACACGCTGGCGCTGACGGTGGTGGTGGGCTGGATCATGTGGGCGTGGCGACGGCGGCTGGCGCAGCGTCACCGCTTCGAGCTGATCGAGCAGCGCCGGGCGCTGGCCGAACAGGCCAGTGCGGCGAAGACGCAATTCCTGGCCACGCTCAGCCACGAGATCCGCACGCCCATGACCGGCGTGATGGGCATGGCCGAACTGCTGCTCAACACGCCGCTGGACAACCGGCAGCAGGACTACACCAGGGCCATGCAGCGCTCCGGCAAGATGTTGCTGAAGCTGCTCAACGACGCGCTGGACCTGGTGCGCATCGACGCCGGCAGGCTGGAGCTGGAGCCGGCGCCGTTCGATCCGCGCCAGCTGGCGGAAGACGTGGCGCAACTGGAACAGGGCCTGGCGTGGAGCAAGGGCCTGCGCTTCGTGCTGGAAATCACCGACGGCCTGCCGGCACAGGCGATGGGCGACGCGGTGCGCATCAAGCAGGTGCTGCTGAACCTCGCCAACAACGCGCTGAAGTTCACCGAGCACGGCAGCGTCACGCTGCGCGCCACGCGCGGCGGCGACGACTTGCTGTTCAGCGTCAGCGATACCGGCCCCGGCATTCCCGAAGGCAGCCAGGCACGCCTGTTCCAGCGCTTCGAGCAGGAGGACAGTCCGCAGCGCCGCGCCGGCAGCGGCCTCGGCCTCGCGATCTGCCACGAGCTGGTGGAGATGATGGGCGGCAGCATCGAGCTGCAGTCGCGCATGGGCCACGGCAGCACGTTCCTGGTGCGGCTGCCGCTGCTCGAGGTGGGCGCCGCGGCCAGCGAGGCGCCACCGCCGCCGTCGGTCCACGGGCGGGAGCTGCACCTGCTGCTGGTGGAGGACGATCCCATCGTGGCCGCCGTCATCACCGGCCTGCTGCAGCAGCAGGGCCACACGGTCAGCCACGCGGCGAACGGCTTGCTTGCGCTGGCCGAACTGGAACGCAATCCCTGCGACGCCGTGCTGCTGGACCTGGACCTGCCGGGCGTGGACGGGTTCCAGGTGGCGCGGCTGATCCGTCAGCGCGAGGGCGGCAGGCGTCTGCCCATCGTGGCGGTGACCGCGCGTTCGGGAGGCAACGACGAGGAGCAGGCACGGGCGGCCGGCATGGACGGCTTCCTGCGCAAGCCGCTCAGCGGCGACGAGCTGGCGGCGATGCTGGCGCAGGTGCTGCACGACGCCGACGCGCACGCGGCAGCCGCGGCGGAGTGAGCGCCGCGGCGCACGGCTTCACATGTCGTTCTTGTGCAATTCGAAACCGCGGCGCTGGTACTCGCGCCAGCGCACGCGCGAGCCGTCGCGTTCGGCCGGATCGGCCGCCACCACCTCCAGCACGCGTTCGCAGCGGCCGTCGGGGCAGGTTTCGCGCAGGTTGATCAGCAGCGGCCGGTCCGGCGTCTCCACGCCCGGCGGCACGATCAGCACCGCGGTATCCGCGTCGTCGTCGTCGCCCGCGAGCTGGTGCGGAATGAACGCGTCCTCGTCGAACGCCCACAGCAGCTCGTCGATCGCCTCGGCCTGCGCGTGGTCGCGCGCCAGTATCAAGGCGGGCTGCTGCGTCGCGAACGCCCGTTTCGCCAGCTCGCACACCAGCAGCAGCGGCTGCTCGCGGAAGCGCGGCTTGTCGATCAGGTAGAAGTCGGCTCGGGGCATGGCGGGGAAGCCGGGATCAGGGAGTCGGGATCGGGGATACGGTAGAGCAGGATGGAGCAGGCCTCACGCTTTTGCCAATCCCGTATCCCGAATCACGACTCCCGGTCCAGCAGCCACTGCGCCAGCAGCGCCACCGGGCGGCCGGTGGCGCTGCCCTTGCGGCCTTCGTCCCAGGCGGTGCCGGCGATGTCCAGGTGCGCCCAGCGCTGGCCTTCGACGAAGCGCGCCAGGAAGCAGGCGGCGGTGATCGCGCCGGCGCTCTTGCCGCCGATGTTGGCGACGTCGGCGAAGCCGGAGTCGAGCTGCACCTGGTAGTCGTCCCACAGCGGCAGGCGCCAGGCGCGGTCCAGCGTGTGCTCGCCCGCCGCGAGCAGTTCGGCGGCGAGGTCGTCGTGCTTGCTGAACAGGCCGCTGGCGTGCTTGCCCAGCGCGATCACGCAGGCGCCGGTGAGCGTGGCGGCATCGACCATCGCCTGCGGCTGAAACGTACGCACGGTGTACGTCAGCGCGTCGCACAGGATCAGGCGGCCTTCGGCGTCGGTGTTGAGCACCTCGATGGTCTGGCCGGACAGGCTGGTGAGCACGTCGCCAGGGCGGTAGCTGTCGCCGTCGGGCATGTTCTCGGCCGCGGGCACCACGCAGACCAGGTTGAGCTTGAGGCCCATCTCCACCGCGGCGACGAACGCGCCGAGCATGCCGGCCGCGCCGCCCATGTCGAACTTCATCTCCTCCATGCCGGGGCCGGGCTTGAGGCTGATGCCGCCGGTGTCGAAGGTGATGCCCTTGCCGATGAGGGCGTAGGGCGCCGCGCCCTCGGCACCGCCGCGATACTGCAGCGCGATCAGCTTCGGCTTGTTCGCCGAGCCGCGCGCAACCGCGAGCAGCGAGCCGAAGCCCTGCTTTTCCATCTCGACATGATCGAGCACCGTGCAGCTCACCTGCGCGTGCGCCTCGGCAAAGGCTTCGGCCTGGTCGGCGATGTAGGCGGGCGTGCAGAGGTTCGGCGGCAGGTTCGCGAGTTCGCGCGCGAAGCGCACGCCTTCGGCGATGCCGCGGGCCTGCGCCAGACCCGATTCAGCCCCGATGTCGGCGGCGAACGCCAGCGTGGCGAGTTCCGGCGGCGCGTTCTTGTCGCGCGGCTTCACCGTGGCGGTGTAGCGGTAGGCGACGTGGTCGGCGGCCAGCGCGGCGGTGCGCACGCGCCACCCGGCATCGCGGCCGGGCACTTCCACGCCGGTGAGGTAGGAGACCGCCTCGGTCAGCGGCAGCTTGCCAAGCGCGCGCGCGGCCTCGATCGCCACCTTCTGGTAGCGCGCCGCGTCGAAACCCTTCTGCGCGCCCAGGCCCACCACCAGCACGCGCTTCGCCGCGATGCCCGCGGGCGCGTAGATCAACGTGGTGCTGCCGGCCTTGCCGGTGATGTCGCCGCTCTCCACCTGGCGCTTGATCGCGCCGCCGATCGCGCCGTCCACGCGCGCCGCCGCGCTGGTCAGCACGCCCTGCTCGTAGACGCCCAGCAGGATGCAGGCGGTGGCGGCGGTTTCCGGGGCGGCGGTGGCGAGGCTGAACTGGAGGGTCATGGAGCGTTCCTGCTTGGGCGCGGTGGGCGGCGAACCGGCTAGACTGGTGTTTCGCCGCCCGGATCGGGTGTTGATGCAAGCCCACAAGTCTATCCGATGCTGAGCATTCTCGACCGCTATTTGTTGCGTGAACTGGCGCAGACCGTGGCCGCCACCGTGGTGGTGCTGGTGGTGATCGTCGCCGGCACCGCGTTCGCCTCGGTGCTGCAGCAGGTGGCCAAGGGCAGCTTTCCCGCCAGCGTGATGTTCCAGGTGCTGGGCCTGCGCACGCTGCAGCAGATCACCAACATGCTGCCGCTGGCCAGCATGATCGGCGTGCTGATGGCGCTGGGCCGCATGTACCGCGAGAGCGAGATGCACGTGCTGATGTCGTCCGGCATGGGCCCGCGCGGCCTGCTGCGGCCGACCGCGATCCTGGCGGTGGTGCTGGTGTCGCTCACCGCGCTGGTCGCGCTGTGGCTGGGGCCGTGGGCGGCCGCCACCAGCAATACGCTGGTGGCCACGGCGAACCGCTCGGTGATCGCCGCCGGCCTCGACGCAGGCCGCTTCACCGAACTGCCGGGCAAGGGCGGCATCATCTTCACCGACTCGCTGAGCCAGGACGGCACCCGGCTGGGACGCAGCTTCGTCGCCACCCAGCGTCCCGGCAAGGGCGGCATCGACCACGTCAAGGTGGTCACCGGCAGCAACGGCGAGCTGTACCAGGAGAGCAACGGCGGCAACCGTTTCATCGCGTTCCACGACGGCTGGCAGTACGACATTCCGCTGGGCGCGAACAACTGGCGGGTGATGCAGTACCAGGGCAACGACACCGCGCTTTCCAGCGTGACCAGCAGCGACGCCGAGGACCCGGCCGAGAGCATGGGCACGCTGCAGCTGATGCGCACCGCGACGCCGGACGCCCGCTCCGAACTGGCCTGGCGCACCAACGCGCCAGCGCTGACCCTGGTGATGCTGATGCTGGCGTTGTCGATGTCGCGCCAGAGTCCGCGCGAGGCCCGCTACGGGCGGCTGATGCTGGCGATGCTGAGCTTCTACCTCTACTACCTGCTGCTCGCGCTGGGCCGCGCGCAGATCAGCAAGGGCCACTGGCACCACCAGACCGCGCTGTGGCTGCTGCACCTGGTGATGATCGCGGTCGCTGGCTGGCTGCTGTGGAAGCAGTACTCGCCACGCAGGCCGCGCGACGACAAGGCGCTGCCCGCATGAGCCTCGCGATCAAGCGCGTGGACAAGCTGGTGGCGCTCAGCGTGCTCGGTTCGCTGGTCGGCGTGTGGCTGGTGCTGACCGGCTTCGACGCGGTGACCCAGTTCCTGCGGCAACTCTCCAACATCGGCAAGAACGGCTACACGTTGACCGACGCAGCGGTGTACGTGCTGATCACCACGCCGCGCCGCGCTTACGAAATGTTCGGCAACGCGGCCCTGATCGGCGGCCTGCTGGGCCTGGGCGGCCTCGCCGCCACCGGCGAGCTGACCGCGCTGCGCGCCTCCGGCATGTCGCGCCTGCGCATCGCCGCCTCGGCCACCGGGGTGATCGCGGTGCTGGTCGCGGGCGTGGTGATCCTGGGCGAGACCGCGGCGCCGTGGGGCGACCAGCTCGCGCAGACGATGCAGCTACGGCTGAAGTCCAACAACATCGGCAGCACCGGCAGCGGCCTGTGGGCGCGCGACGGCGACCGCATCATCAACGCACGCGGCGGCGCCGTGGTCCACCACGGCCGCGACCACGACACCGTGGCGCTCGCCGACGTGCGCGTGTTCACGCTCGGCAAGGACGGCCAGCTCAGCCGCTTCGACTGGGCCAGGAGCGCCGACCACGACGGCAACGAATGGCTGCTGCACGACGTGCAGAGCACCACGCTGGACGATACCGGCGTGCACCACAACAGCACCGCCAGCGAGGAATGGCATTCCAGCCTCAACCCGCAGGTGCTGGCGCAGTCGGTGATTCTTCCGCAGTACCTGTCGATGCGCGACCTGCGCCGCAACATGAATTATCTGGAAAGCAACGGCGAAAGCCCCGGCGTCTACGCCGTGGCGTTCTGGACCCGCGCGCTGTACGCGCTCAACGTGCTGGTGCTGGTGCTGTGCGCGATGCCGTTCGCGTTCGGCACCATGCGCTCCGGCGGCCTCGGCAAGCGCATCTTCATCGGCATGTTGCTGGCCATCGCCTGGTACTTCCTGCAGAAGGCGATGGTGAACTTCGGCACCGTCTACGGCCTGCCGCCGCTGCTCGCGAACCTGCTGCCCGCGATGCTGCTGGCGCTGGTGGCGTGGCTGTATTTCCGCCGGCACGCCTGAGTCCGTGCGGGCCTGACCGAGAAGGAATACCGGCGATGAACGTGGTCGACCTGCGCAGCGATACCGTCACCCGCCCCACCGCGGCGATGCGCGCCGCGATGCTCGATGCCGAGGTGGGCGACGACGTCTACGGCGAGGACCCCACCGTCAACGCGCTGCAGCAGCGGCTCGCCACGGATCTTGGATTCGAGGACGCGCTGTTCGTGCCCAGCGGCACGCAGGGCAACCTGCTGGCGCTGATGAGCCACTGCGAGCGCGGCGACGAATACCTGGTCGGCGCCGACGCGCACACCTACAAGTTCGAGGGCGGCGGCGCAGCAGTGCTGGGCTCGATCCAGCCGCAGCCCATCGTGCAGGCCGAGGACGGCACGCTGCCGCTGGAGCACGTGGCTGCCGCGATCAAGCCGGTCGATCCGCACTTCGCGCGCACCCGCCTGCTGGCGCTGGAAAACACCTGGCACGGCCGCGCGCTGCCGCTGGATTACCTGCAGGCCGCGCAGGATTTCGCCCGCGGGCACAGGCTGGCGCTGCATCTGGACGGCGCACGCCTGTACAACGCGGCCGTGGCGGGCGGCGTGAGTGCGCGCGCCATCGCGCAGCACTTCGACAGCGTGTCGATCTGCCTGTCCAAGGGGCTCGGCGCGCCGGTGGGCTCGGTGCTGGTGGGTTCCGCGCCGCTGATCGAGAAGGCGCGGCGCTGGCGCAAGGTGGCCGGCGGCGGCTGGCGCCAGGCCGGCATGCTCGCCGCGGCGGGTCTGCACGCGCTGGACCACCACGTGGCGCGCCTGGCCGACGATCACCGCCGCGCCGCCTACCTCGCGGGCTGCCTGCGGGAAGTCGCCGGCGTGAGCCTGCTCGGCCAGCACACCAACATGGTGTTCGTCGACGTGCCGGCGGACCGCCTGCAGGCACTGGACGCCCATCTGCGCGGCGCCGGCATCCGCATCAGCATCGGCTACCTGCCGACGCTGCGGCTGGTGACGCATCTCGATGTGGACGACGCCGGCATCGAACGCGTGACCCAGGCGTTCCGCTCGTTCTTTGCGCGGGGTTGATGCGGGCGCTTCGTTGCCTGCGCGAGCTGTACCGCCGCTACGGACCCCGCGACGACCAGGACGCCAGGGGCGCGATCAATCGCGCCCCGCGAACGCCTCCCGCAACCACGCATGCATCAGGCCGTAGGAACGCGCAGCCACCTTCGCGTCGTATTTGCAGCCCGGCGAGTTCTCGCCCACCTCCGTGAAGCAGTGCACGGCGTGGCCCAGCACCACGAACTGCCAGTCGGCCGGGCTCTGGCGCATCTCGTCCGTGAACTTGCCGGCATCCTTCATCGTCCACGTGTCGTCGGCGCCGTTCATCGCCAGCACGCGGGCCTTGATGTGCTTCGCCTGCGCCGCATCGTCGGTGGAGAGATCGCCGTGGAAGGAGACGACGGCGGCGACATCGGCGCCGCTGCGCGCGAGATCGAGCACCGCCGCCCCGCCGAAGCAGAAGCCGATCGCGGCAAGCCTCGCGGTGTCGATTGGCGCGTTCTGCGCCTGCGCCTTGAGCTGGGCCAGCGCCTCGTTCATGCGCTGGCGCATCAGGGCGCGGTTCGCGTACAGCGGCTTCACCGCCGCCTGCGCCTGTTCCGCGTTGCCCTGCTGCGGGCGCACGCCGGCGCCGTACATGTCGGTAAGCAGGATCACGTAGTCCTTGCCGGCGATCATCTCGGCCTTCGTGATCGCCTGGTCGTTCACGCCGAACCAGTTCGGCACCATCACCAGTCCGGGGCGTTTCGTCGTCACCGCATCGTCGTAGACCAGCACGCTGTGGAAGCGGGTGCCATCCAGCGTCCATTCGACCGGGCGATGCACCATCTTCGCCTGGGCGGCGAACGCGAACAGCGAAAGCAACGCGGCACTGCAGAATCGGACGATGCGCATGGCGACCACTCCTGGTGGATGTCCCGGCCTTGCCGAGGGACGAAATTCAAAGTCCGGCGGCATGCTCCGCCAGGCGACGTTTCAACGGCGTCAACCGATCCAGCAGGCGCACGCCGATGCCGCGCGCAGCGACCAGCGGTGGCGCCTGCCAGGCGTAGACGCGCGCCAGCGCGTCGAAACCGCGCGCATCCAGCGTGTCGGCGCTGCGGCGGCGCCGCGCGTAGCGGCGCAGCACGTGGGCCGCGGCGAAGTCGCGACCCGCATCGCGCGCGGAGCGCAACACCTCGCGCAGTTCCACCACGTCGCGCAAGCCCAGGTTCACGCCCTGCCCCGCCAGCGGATGCACCGCATGCGCGGCATCGCCCAGCAACACGAGGCGGTCGGCCTGATAGGTCTCCGCGAGCTGCAGCCTGAGCGGGAAAGCCGCGCGCTTCGTGGTGGACACGATGCGCCCCAGCCGGAAATCGCTGGCGACGCCAAGCTCCTGCAGGAAGGCCGCGTCGTCCAGCGCCAGCACGCGCTGCGCCTCGGCCTCCGGCAGCGACCAGACGATGGAGCTGCGCCCGTCGGCCAGCGGCAGCAACGCCAGCGGTCCGCTGGGCAGGAAGCGCTGCCATGCCGTGCGCTCGTGCGGCCGTTCGGTGGCCACGTGCGCCACCACGGCGCGCTGCGCATAGTCGCGGCCGCGCACGGCGATGCCGGCCATCGCGCGCAGCGGCGAGGCGGCGCCATCGGCCGCCACCACCAGGCGCGCCGACAGGCTTTCGCCGTCGGCCAGCTCCAGCGCCACGCGATCCTCGCGCACCTCCAGCCCGCGCACTTCGGCCGGACACAACCGACGCACGCCGGCGCCTTCCAGCGCCTGCCAGAGCGCCCATTGCACGAGGTTGTTCTCGACGATGTGGCCGAGCAGATCGCGCCCTTCGGCGGCGGCGTCGAAATCGATGGCCGCACCGGTTTCGGCGTCCCATACGTGCATGTGCGCATAGGGGCCGGAGCGCGATTCCCGTATGGACGCCCAGACGCCGGTTTCGTCCAGCAGGGCGATGGACGAAGGCGCCAGCCCCACCACGCGCAGGTCCACCTCGTCGGCAGCGTTCCATGCCTGCGGCGCGCGCGCCTCCAGCAGCGCGGTGGCGAAGCCGGCCCGGGCCAGCGCCAGGGCGGCGGCCGCTCCGACCATGCCGCCGCCGACCACCGCCACGTCCAGCGCGGGACCGCGACGCGATGCCAACGGTGCGCCGCTCATGGCAGCCTCTCCAGCACCACCTGCGGCGGTTCGCCGCGGAAGCCCATGCCGTGCCGCGCCAGCCGCTGCTGCAGCGGCGCCAGGCGATCGTGCGCCAGCAGCGCCAGCGAGCGCAGCGGCGCCAGCAGCGGCTGTTCGAGGCAGGCGAGGCGCACCAGGCCATGGCTCATCGCCATGGTGCCCTCGCGGTCGGGCGCGCGGCGCGCGGCATAGCGTTCCAGCAAAGCGGGCACGCCCGGATCGTCCGCGGCGGACACCAGCTCGGCCAGCGTCAGCGCGTCGCGCAGGCCCAGGTTGAAACCCTGCGCGCCGATCGGGTGCACGGTCTGCGCGGCGTTGCCCACCAGCACCGCGCGCGGCCCGGTGAGCCGCTGCGCGGCCACGCGGCGGATGACGTAGGGATGCCGCTTGCCAGGCCGCGACAACCGGCCCAGCCGCCAGCCGAAGCGCTGCTGCGCCAGCGCGACGAAAGCCTCATCGTCCAGCGCGGCGACCTCGTCGGCGGTTTCCGCAGGCACCGTGAGCACCAGCCCGCAGCGCTGCTCGCCCAGCGGCAGCATGGCCACCGGGCCCAGGTCGGAGAAACGTTCGTAGGCACGATTCGCATGCCCGCGTTCGGGCGTCACGGTGGCGACGAACAGGGTCTGTTCGTAGTCGTGGCGCGCGGTGCCGATGCCAAGCTGGTCGCGCACGAAGGATTCGGTGCCGTCCGCGCCCACCAGCAGCGCGGCCTCGACCGTGCACTCGCCGTCGGCGGTGCGGATGCGGGCGCGCCAGCCGTCGGCCTGCGCTTCCAGCGATTCCAGCTTGGCCGGCGCCAGCCGGGTCAGCCGGGTGCAGGACTCCAGCCGGCGCAGCAGGGCCGCGCCCAGCTCGCGCGCGGGCAGGGTCCAGCCCAGCGCGTCGACGCCGTGCCTCGCGGCGTCGATGCGCGCGCTGCCGAACTCGCCGGCGCGGCTGACGTGGATATGCCGGATCGGCGTGGCCTGCGCGGCGGCATGCGGCCACACGCCGATGGCGGCGAGGCCGTTGACGGTGGCGCGCGCCAGCGCAAGGTTGCGCTCGTCGTAGCTGGGCTGGGCGTCGATGCGCGGCGCGGCGGCTTCGACCAGGGTGGCGGCGACGCCGGCGGCGTCCAGTGCGATGGCGAGGCTGGCGCCGACCAGGCCGCCGCCGACGATCAGCACGCCGCCGGCGGCGGGGGATGCGTGGGGATTCATGCGCAGGATGATACGCGCCGGCGCGGCGCGGGCGCATCGTTCCGGCGCCATTGGCGCTAAACTGGGCGCCTGAATCCAGCACCGCCGCACGGAGTACACATGGCAACCACAACGACCCGACGCCTGGCCATCTTCCTGGGTCTGGCCCTGGTGATGGGCGTCACCCGCTTCCATCCCTCGCTGCTGAACCACGCCTTGTGGGATGCCTCCTGGGGCGTGTTCTTCCTCGCCGGCTTCTGGCTGCGCGGCCAGGGCCGCTGGGCCTTCCCGCTGCTGATGGCCGAGGCGGTGCTGGTGGACTACCTGGTCATCAACGGCCAGGGCATCGACTTCTGGAGCCATTACTGCATGTCGCCCGCGTACTGGTTCCTGCTGCCGGCCTACGGCGCGCTGTGGCTGGGCGGCAGCTGGCTGGCGAAGCGCCAGCAGGGCCTGAGCCTCGCCACGCTGGGCCTCGCGGTCGCTGCGTTGCTGGTCGCCGAAGGCCTGTGCTACCTGATCTCCAACGGCAGCTTCTACTGGATCAGCGCCAGCGTGCCGCTGCCGCGCAGCTTCGGCGCATGGTTCGCGAACCTCGGCGACTGGTACCTGCCGTTCCTCACCGGCACCGCCGCCTACGTGGCGCTGGGTGCGGTGCTGCACGCGTTGGCGACCCAGCTGGCACGCACTGCGCAGCGCAGCGGCCACGCCCAGCGCTGAACATGGGCAACCGCCTTTCGAAGATCTACACGCGCACCGGCGACGACGGCAGCACCGGCCTCGGCGATGGTTCGCGCGTGGCGAAGGATTCGCCCCGCGTCGCCGCCTACGGCACCGTGGACGAACTCAACAGCACGATCGGCATGGTGCTGGCGTGCGAGGGCGTGGACGAGGCCGTGCGCGAAGCGCTGACCCAGGTGCAGCACGAGCTGTTCGACCTGGGCGGCGAGCTGTGCATCCCCGGCATGGCGATGATCGGGGACGCCGAGGTCGCCCGCCTTGAAACCGTGCTGGACGCGTTCAACGAACCGCTGCCGCCGCTGAAGGATTTCATCCTGCCCGGCGGCGGCATGGCCGCCTCCTGCTGCCACCTGGCGCGCACCGTGTGCCGCCGCGCCGAACGCGAGGTGATCACCTTGCGCCGCGCGGAACCCGAGGTGCGCGAACAGACCCAGCGCTACCTCAACCGCCTTTCCGACCTGCTGTTCGTGCTGTGCCGCGTGCTGGCGCGCGCCGGCGGCCACGGCGAGGTGCTGTGGCAGCACGAGCGGCGGCGCAAGCCCGCCGCCGGCTGAAACGGTCGCATGCTGCGGTTGTACACCCATCCGGCCTGCCTGCAGCACGACACCGGCCCCCACCATCCGGAATCGCCGGCGCGCCTCGCCGCCGTGCTGCGCGTGCTGGACCGCGACCACTACGCCGCCCTGGATCGCGTGGAAGCGCCCCGCGCCACCCGCGACCAGTTGCTGCGCGTGCACGACGAAGCGCACGTCCAGCGCGTGCTCGACACGGTGCCGATGGGCGAGACGCAATGGCTGGACGACGACACCGCGCTGTCGCCCGGCTCGGCCGAGGCCGCGCTGCGCGCCGCGGGTGCGGTGGTGGCGGCGGTGGATGCGGTGCTCAGCAGCGGCCACGTGCGCCGCGCGTTCTGCGCGGTGCGTCCGCCCGGCCACCACGCCACCCGCAGCGAGGCGATGGGATTCTGCCTGTTCAACAACGTGGCGGTGGGCGCGGCGCAGGCGATGGTGGCGCACGGCCTCCGGCGCGTGGCGATCGCCGATTTCGACGTGCACCACGGCAACGGCACCCAGGACATCTTCTGGCACGAGCCGCGAGTGCTGTTCGCCTCCAGCCACGAGATGCCGCTGTACCCGGGCAGCGGCAATCCGGACGAACGCGGCGCGGGCAACATCCTCAACCGGCCGATGTCGGCCGGCGACGGCTCCTACCTGTTCCGCGAGCTGTGGGAAGGCGACCTGCTGCCGCGCATCCGCGCGTTCCGGCCGCAGCTGGTGCTGGTGTCGGCCGGCTTCGACGCCCACCAGAACGATCCGCTCGCCAACCTGTGCCTGGGCAGCGAGGACTACGCCTGGATCACCGCCAAGCTGGTCGAGCTGGCGAACCACCATGCGGAGGGCCGGCTGGTGTCCACGCTGGAGGGCGGCTACGACGTCGCCGCGCTGGCCTCCAGCGCCGCCGCGCACGTCGAGGCGTTGATGGAATGAACGGCACGGCCGCGTGATCCTGCGGCCGGAGACGAACGCGACGCTCGCCCCGGCATGCCGTTCCGCGTCGCTTCCCGGCTTGCCGGGCCCGTGCATGCCTGAATCCCCGTTGCGCTCCGCGGCCCCCGCGTCTGCCTGATCCGGGGTCTTTCTGTTAGTTTTACGAACCTCACGGCCGCCGGATTTTCACAGTGACGCGCACGCTACCTCCCCGACGCCTGCTGGCGGTCGCCGCTGCACTTGCCCTGGTCGGGGGCCCGATCGACGCCATGGCCGGCAACGGACCGCATCGCAAGGCCACGCTGGACGGCAGCGAGCCGGCCTGCCCGCTGGGCACCTTCCTGTGCCCGCCGCGGCCGTACAACTATGCGATGTGCCGCCCCAACGCGATGCTGGAGTTCTACGACCCCACGCTGAGCCGCGACAGCAGCCTGCGCGACACCAGCAACACCTACGTGCGGGCGACCCACGTCGACAGCTCCGACCAGACCGTCTATCACCTGTCCGGCAACGTGCGCATGGACCGGGCCGACCAGCGGCTGCAGGCGGACACGATCGACTACAACGACGACACCACCGACTACGACGCCCGCGGCAACGTGCGCTACCAGGACGCCGGCCAGCTGATGGCCTCCACCCACGTCCGCGGCAACAACGACGCCAGCACCGGCACCGCCGACGACGTGCGCTACCAGATGCTCGATTCGCGCGGCAACGGCGTGGCCAGGCGGGCGCAGATGTTCGATGCCGACCGCACCCTCTACACGCGGGCCACCTACTCCACCTGCGACGTGGGCGACCGCCTGTGGGAATTCCGCGGTGGCACGATCTCCATCAACAAGGAAACCGGCCGCGGCGTGGCGCGCAACGCGACGTTCCGCGTCGGCAAGGTGCCGCTGCTGTACCTGCCCTGGTTCAGCTTCCCGGTGGACAACCGGCGCATGACCGGCTTCCTGCAGCCCACCTTCGGCCACACCAGCCGCTCGGGCTACATGCTCAGCACGCCGTACTACCTGAACCTGGCGCCGAACTACGACGCCACGCTGGACCCGCGCATCTACACCACGCGCGGCTTCCTGCTGGACACCGAGTTCCGCTACCTGACCGCGGGCAGCAGCGGGATCATCGACGTGCAGTACCTGCCGCACGACCACGGCCCCACCGATCTCGACACCACCACCGACACCAAGGGCACGAACCGCTACCGCTACACGATCAAGGACTCCACCCACCTGTGGGAGAGCTGGAACTTCTCCACCTCGATCGACCGCACCTCCGACAACAACTTCCTGTACGACTTCGGCAACCAGCTGGGCGGGGCGCCGGTGTACCTGCTGACGTCCACCGCGCAGATCGCGGGCGGCGGCAAGTGGTGGAACGCCTCGGTGGGCGGCACCGCGTACCAGAACATGAACCCGTTCCTCACCGATGCTTCGCTGCCGTACCGGCAGCTGCCGTACGCGAACTTCAACGTGGACCTGCCGTTGAACCGCTGGCTGGAATTCGGCATGACGAACCAGTTCGTCGCGTTCCGCAAGCCGGGCTTCGTGGAAGGCGGCCGCGAGGACATCGAGCCCTGGATCGCCGCGGATTTCGGCAACCAGGCCTGGTTCGTGCGCCCCCGCGCGGCCTGGCGCTACACCGCCTACCAGCTCCGCAACGGCTACCAGAACTACGGCTACTTCGGCCTGCTGGGCAGCGGCACGAGCACGCCGTTCACGCAGAGCTCGCCCAGCCGCTCGCTGCCCATCGTCAGCGTGGACAGCGGCCTGGTGTTCGACCGCGACACCTCGCTGTTCGGCAAGGACTACACGCAGACGCTGGAGCCGCGGCTGTACTACCTGTACGTGCCCTACCGCGACCAGAACAACCTGCCGCTGTTCGACACCAGCATGATGTCGTTCGACTACTGGCAGCTGTTCTCCACCAACCAGTTCTCCGGCGCCGACCGCCAGATGAACGCGAACAACCTCACCGCCGCGATCACCACCCGCCTGCTCGACGACGGCGGCGTGGAGCGGCTGTCGGCGAGTTTCGGCCAGATCCGCTACTTCACCCCGCAGAAGGTGCAGGCGCCGAACGGCGCGAACACCTCCGCGCCGGCCACCGACTGGTCCGGCTCGGCCTACGTGGCCCAGCTCGACCTGCAGCTCAGCGACCGCTGGAAGCTCGGCAGCTCCTACCAGTGGAACCCGAACACCCGCCACAACGACATGGCGATGCTCCAGGTGCAGGGCCGGCTGGGCCAGGACGGGGTGGTCAACTTCGCCTACCGCTACCGCAGCGGCCTGATGGAACAATACAGCGTCTCGGCGGTCTACCCGCTGTCCGACCGCTGGCGCCTGATCGGCGCCTGGACGTATGCGGAACCGGTCAGGGGCGTGGTCAACCCGCTCAAGGGCACGATCGAGGCGCTGGCCGGCGTGGAGTACGACAGCTGTTGCGTCACCCTGCGGCTGGTCGACCGCAGCTACGTGAACCAGGGTTACTACGGCGTCGGACCGTCCCCGACGCCGGGCCGTACCAACCTGCGGGACAACGCGGTGATGTTCGAGGTCGTGTTCAAGGGCCTGGGCTCCACCGGCGGCAAGGTCGACCCGCTGCTGCGCCGTGATATTCTCGGCTATCAATAAACCGCTGCACCTACCCTCTGGCTGCTCCCTGATGAAGCGATTCCTCGCCCTGCTCCTCCCCGCCCTCGCGCTTGCGCTGCCCGCGCAGGCCCAACTGCTGCCGAACGCCGGCGCCGCGCCCTCTGCCGGGCAGTCGCAGCGGCTCGACCGCATCGTGGCGGTGGTGAACGAGGACGTGGTCCTGCAAAGCGATCTCGACAACGCGGTGCGCTCGATCCAGCAGCAGTACGCCAGCCAGCCCGGCCAGCTACCGCCGCTGAACGTGCTGCAGCAGCAGGTGCTGGATCGCCTGGTCCTGATGAAGCTGCAGCTGCAGAAGGCCGACGACCAGGGCGTCCACGTCGCCGACGCCGACGTCGACCAGGCGGTGGCCGAAGTGGCGCAGCAGAACAAGATGAGCCCCGACCAGCTGCGTGCCGAAGTGCAGCGCAGCGGCGAGGACTTCGGCGCGTTCCGCCAGCAGCTCGCCGACCAGCTCATCGTGCAGCGCCTGCACCAGAGCGTGGTGCACGACTCGGTCGCGGTCACCGACAGCGAGATCGACAACCTGCTCGCCAGCCCCAGCTACAAGGCCGGCGAGGTGCACCTGGCGCACATCCAGATCAGCATCCCGGGCGGTGCCGACGCCGCCGCGATCCAGGCGGCCTCCAGCAAGGCCGAGCAGGCGATCAACGCGATCAAGGGCGGCATGGATTTCAACGCCGCGGCGATCCGCTACTCCGACGCGCCCGACGCGCTGGACGGCGGCGACCTCGGCTGGCGCCGCATGGACGAGATCCCGGCCGCGTTCGCCGACACCGTGACCAACATGAAGCCCGGCGACGTCAGCCCCGCGCTGCGCGGCCCCACCGGCTTCCACATCCTCAAGCTGGTGGGCCAGCGCGAGCCGTCCAAGCAGATCGTCACCGAGTACCACGCGCGCCAGATCCTGATCAAGCCCAGCGAACTGATGACCGCCGACCAGGCGCAGCAGAAGGCGCAGGAGCTGTACGACCAGATCGTCAACAAGCACGCGGACTTCGCCAAGCTGGCCAAGGAAAACTCCAAGGACGACACCACCGCCAACCTCGGCGGCGACATGGGCTGGTTCGCGCAGCAGGCCTGGGGCGGCGCGATCGCGCAGCAGATCGGCCAGCTGAAGGAGAACCAGGTCTCGCAGCCGTTCCAGACCGGCAGCGGCTGGGACATCCTGCAGCTGCTGGGCACGCGCCAGAGCGACCTCACCACCCAGATGGAACGCGACCAGGCACGCCAGGCGATCGGCAACCGCAAGGCCGAGCAGGCCTACGACGACTTCCTGCGCGACCTGCGCGCGAACGCCTTCATCAACGTGCTGGTGCCCGAGCTGCGCGACGACACCAACACCCCGGCCGACGCCGGAAAATCCTCCTGACCGGGGATCTTCGGACATGACGCTGCCCCGGCTCGCCGTCACTGCCGGTGAGCCGGCCGGGGTCGGCCCGGAACTGATCGCGCGGCTGGCCGCCACGCCGCTGGCGGCCGACCTGGTGGCGATCACCGACCGCGATCTGCTCGAACGCGCCGCCGCGCGCTGCAAGTTGCCCATCTCCCTCGAGGACGACGACGGCGCACCGCGCGAACGGCGCGAACCCGGCAGCCTGCGCGTGCGCCACGTGCCGCTGGGCGTCGCGGAAACACCTGGCCAGCCCGACCCGCGCAACGCGCGGCACGTGCTCGCCACCCTGGACGAGGCCGCCGACGGCTGCATGGCCGGCCGCTACGCCGCGGTGGTCACCGCACCGCTGCAGAAGGCCTCGATCAACGAGGCCGGCATCCGCTTCAGCGGCCACACCGAGTACTTCGCCGAGCGCGCCCGCGCCGACGTGGTGATGATGCTGGCCAGCCCCGAGCTGCGCGTGGCGCTCGCCACCACCCACCTGCCGCTGGCCGCCGTGCCTGCCGCGATCACCGGCGAGTCGCTGCGGCGCACGCTGCGCATCGTGCATGCGGAGCTGCGCGCGAAGTTCGGCCTCGCTGCGCCGCGCATCGCCGTGCTCGGCCTCAACCCGCACGCGGGCGAGGCCGGCCACCTGGGCCACGAGGAACTGGACACCATCATTCCGTTGCTGCACGAACTGCGCGCCGAAGGCATGCAGCTGATCGGCCCGCTGCCCGCCGACACCGCGTTCGTGCCCGCGCAGCGCGCACGCTACGACGCGGTGCTGGCGATGTACCACGACCAGGCGCTGCCGGTGCTCAAGAGCGAAGCCTTCGACCGCACCGTGAATCTCACCCTGGGCCTGCCCTTCATCCGCACCTCGGTCGACCACGGCACCGCGCTGGATCTCGCCGGCAGCGGCCGCGCCGATCCCGCCAGCCTGATCGCGGCGGCGAACATGGCATTGGAACTCGTGGCGCGCCGCGACCCTTGCTCATCCTCTCCCCTCCGGGGAGAGGAACGAGGTGAGGGGCCAACCTCGCGATGAACCCCATGAACCACGCCCCCGCCCGCCCCAAGAAAAGCTTCGGCCAGCACTTCCTGCACGACCGCCGCTACATCGACGACATCGTGCGCGCGATCGCGCCGCGCGCCGGCGACTTCCTGGTGGAGATCGGCCCCGGCGAAGGTGCGCTCACCCTGCCCCTGCTGGCCGCCGCCGGCTCGCTCACCGCGATCGAGCTGGACACCGACCTGATCCCCGCGCTGAAGGATCGCGCCGCCAGCGTGGGCGAACTCGCGGTGATCCACGCCGACGTGCTCAAGGTGGATTTCGCCGCGCTGGCGCATCGCCACGGCGTGGAACGCCTGCGCATCGCGGGCAACCTGCCCTATTACATCTCCAGCCCCATCCTGTTCCATTGCGTGGAGCATGCGTCGGCCATCCAGGACATGCACTTCATGCTGCAGAAGGAAGTGGTGGACCGCATGGCCGCCGGACCCGGCAGCAAGGTGTACGGCCGGCTGTCGGTGATGCTGCAGCTGGCTTGCCACGTGGTGCCGCTGTTCGAGGTGCCGCCGGAGGCGTTCCGGCCGCCGCCCAAGGTGGATTCCGCGGTGGTGCGGCTGGTGCCGCTGGAGCCGCACGAACGCCACGACGCCGACCCCGAATTGCTTCACGCGGTGGTGAAGGCCGCCTTCGGCCAGCGCCGCAAGACGCTGGGCAACGCGCTGCGGCAACTGCTGGATGCCGACGCGATCCGCGCTGCCGACATCGACCCCAGGGCGCGTGCCGAAATGCTGGCGCCGGAGGACTTCGTGCGGCTGGCCAGGCAGCTCGCCGCACGCTGAATCCGCCCTCCTGCCGCGACACGCAGGCGACCGCTCGCCGGCGGCAGGCCTTACAATCGGGGCATGAGCAAGAACAGTCCGTACACGATCGACGTACAGGTAAGCACACGCTTCGTCCCCGACCAGTCGCGCCCCGGCGACAACCGCTACGTGTTCGCCTACACCATCACCCTGCGCAACGCAGGCAGCGTGCCGGCACAACTGCTGACCCGGCACTGGCTGATCACGGACGCGAACGGCAAGGTGGAGGAAGTGCGCGGCGACGGCGTGGTCGGCGAGCAGCCGTGGATGCGCCCGGGCGACGATTTCGAATACACCTCCGGCGCGGTGCTGGAGACGCCGGTGGGCACCATGGGCGGCAGTTACCAGATGCTGGCCGACGACGGCACCCGCTTCGACGCACCGATCCCGTCGTTCACCCTGTCCATACCGCGCACCCTGCATTGATGGCGGCGCGCTGATGGCCACCTACGCGATCGGCGACGTGCAGGGTTGCTACCCGGAACTGCAGCGTCTGCTCGACAAGCTGCGCTTCGACCCGGCAGCGGACCGGTTGTGGTTCTGCGGCGACCTGGTGAACCGCGGCGGCGAGTCGCTGGCCACGCTGCGGCTGATCCACGACCTGCGCGAGCAGAGCGTCGTCACCCTCGGCAACCACGACCTCAGCCTGCTGGCGATCTCGCTGCGCAAGCCCGACGCCCAGGCCAAGGTGAACCCGGAACTGCGCGAGGTGCTGTACGCCGACGACGCGCCCGTGCTGTTCGAATGGCTGCGCTCGCAGAAGCTGCTGCACCACGACGAGCAGCTCGGCTGGACGATGATCCACGCAGGCCTCGCGCCCACGTGGACGCTGCGTCAGGCGCAGAAGGCCGCGCAGGAGGTGGAACGCGAGCTCTCCAGCCCGCGCCATGCGCGCATCCTGCGCAACCTGTTCGGCAACCGGCCGGCCGGCTGGTCGAGCCGCCTGCAGGGGCTGGACCGCCATCGCGCCACGATCAACCTGCTCACCCGCATGCGCTACTGCGACGTCAACGGCCGCATCGACTTCGACGGCAAGGGCGAGCCCGGCACGCAGCGGCCGGGGCTGTATCCCTGGTTCGAGGTGCCCGGCGTGCGCCGGCGCGAGACGCGCATCGTCTGCGGCCACTGGTCGGCGCTGGGCCGCTTCGCCGGCCTCGGCGTGTACGCGATCGACACCGGCTGCGTCTGGGGCGGCCAGCTCACCGCGCTGCAGCTGGACAGCGAGGAGCCCCGCTACATCACCGTGAACGCCGAGCCGCATCGCAAGCGGCCGCCAGGTGGGGGCGACTGAAGGACCGTCTGCGACGGTCCTTCAGTCGCCCCCACCCGCGATCCACGGAGGGATCGCACGCCACGCAGCGGCAGCTGCGTGGCGGAGCCACGGCTGACCGGCAAGTCAGTCGGGGCGAGTCCGGGAAAGCGCAGGAAGCGCTTTCCCGGACTCAAAGAACAGGCTTTTGATCTGGCGGCCCGGATCAACGCGCCCGCCAACGGTCTCAGGCGCCCTCAGGCCAACTGCCCGTGGCAATGCTTGTACTTCTTGCCCGAACCGCAGGGGCAGGGATCGTTGCGGCCCACGCGCGGCATGTCCGGCTGCTGCAATTGCATGGCGCCGGTGGCGCCGGCCGCCACGGCGGCCGGGTCGGCTTCGAGGCCGCCGGTGGGCGCGCCGCCGCCGCTGGCCAGCATCTGCCGCTGCAGGCGCTCGGCAAGGCGCTGCTGCTCGGCTTCCATCGCGGCGACTTCCTCCTCGCTGCGGATGCGGATGCGCGCCAGCATCTGCACCACCTCGGCCTTGATGCGGTCGAGCATGTCGGAGAACAGCCGGAACGACTCGCGCTTGAACGCCTGCTTGGGATCCTGCTGCGCGTAGCCCACCAGGTAGATGCCCTGGCGCAGGTAGTCCATGTTCGCCAGGTGTTCCTTCCAGGCGTTGTCCACCACGGTGAGCATGATGTGCTTTTCGAGCTGGCGCATGGTGTCGGCGCCGATCTGCGCCTCCTTGCCCCGGAACAGGTTGTCCACCTCGTCGCGCACGTGGCCCAGCAGCATCGCGGCGTCCATCTCGGACTGCTGCTCCAGCCAGTGCGGCAGGTCCAGCGACAGGCCGAACTTGCCTTCCAGCTCGCGGTCCAGCCCCGGGACGTCCCACTGCTCGTCGATGCTGTCCGGCGGCACGTGCTCGCGCACGATGGCCTCCACCACGTCGTGGCGCACGTCGGCCACGGTGGCGGACACGTCCTCGCCTTCCAGCAGCTCGTCGCGCTGGCGGTAGATCACCTTGCGCTGGTCGTTGGCGACGTTGTCGAATTCCAGCAGGTGCTTGCGGATGTCGAAGTTGTGCTGCTCGACCTTGCGCTGCGCCTTCTCGATCTGGCGGCTGATCATCTTGTCTTCGAGCGCGTCGTTTTCCTTCATGCCGAAGCGCTTCATCCAGCGGATCAGGCCCTCGCCGCCGAAGATGCGCAGCAGGTTGTCTTCCAGCGACAGGTAGAAGCGCGAGGAACCCGGATCGCCCTGGCGACCGGAGCGACCGCGCAGCTGGTTGTCGATGCGGCGCGATTCATGGCGTTCGGTGCCGATGATGTGCAGGCCGCCGGCGGCCAGCACCTGCTCGTGGCGCTTCTTCCACTCGGCCTTGATGCGCGCGCGCTCCACCTCGGAGGCCTCAGGCGGCAGCGCCGCCAGCTCGGCATCGAGGCTGCCGCCGAGCACGATGTCGGTGCCGCGGCCGGCCATGTTGGTGGCGATGGTGACCTGGCCGGGGCGGCCGGCCTGGGCCACGATGTTCGCCTCGCGCTCGTGCTGCTTCGCGTTGAGCACCTCGTGCTCCACCCTGGCCTTGCGCAACTGGTCCGACAGCAGCTCGGACACCTCGATCGAGGTGGTGCCCACCAGCACCGGCTGGCCGCGCTTGTGGCAGTCCTTGATGTCCTCGATCACCGAGTTGTACTTGGCCTGCTGGCCGAGGAAGACCAGGTCGGCGTTGTCCTTGCGGATCATCGGCTTGTGGGTGGGGATCACCACCACTTCCAGGCCGTAGATGCTCTGGAACTCGAACGCTTCGGTGTCGGCCGTGCCGGTCATGCCGGACAGCTTCTTGTACATGCGGAACAGGTTCTGGAACGTCACCGTGGCCAGCGTCTGGTTCTCGCGCTGGATCGGCACGCCTTCCTTCGCCTCCACCGCCTGGTGCAGGCCGTCGGACCAGCGGCGGCCCGGCAGCGTGCGGCCGGTGAATTCGTCGACGATGATGACTTCGCCGTCGCGCACGATGTAGTCCACGTCGCGCTGGTAGATCGCGTTCGCGCGCAGCGCCGCGTTGAGGTGGTGCACCACGGCGAGGTTCTTGGAGTCGTAGAGGCCGCTGTCCTCGGTGATCACGCCGGCCTCGCGCAGCAGCTCGTCGGCGTGCTGCATGCCGTCCTCGGAGAGGTGGACCTGCTTCTGCTTCTCGTCGACCCAGAAGTCGCCGGCGCCGTCCTCCTCCTGCTGGCGGATCATGCGCGGCACGACCTTGTTCACCGCGAGGTACAGCTGCGGCGAATCCTCGGCCGGGCCGGAGATGATCAGCGGCGTGCGCGCCTCGTCGATCAGGATGGAGTCCACCTCGTCGACGATCGCGTAGTGCAGGCCGCGCTGGTAGCGCTGCTCCTTGCTGAGCGCCATGTTGTCGCGCAGGTAGTCGAAGCCGAATTCGTTGTTGGTGCCGTAGGTGATGTCGGCGGCGTAGGCCTTGTGCTTGTCGGAGTGCTCCATGCCCGGCCACACCACGTCGGTGGTCAGGCCGAGGAAGCCGTACAGCTTGCCCATCTGCGCGGCGTCGCGGCGGGCCAGGTAGTCGTTCACGGTGACCACGTGCACGCCCTTGCCTTCCAGCGCGTTGAGGTACACCGGCAGCGTGGCGACCAGGGTCTTGCCCTCGCCGGTGCGCATCTCGGCGATCTTGCCCTGGTGCAGCACCATGCCGCCGATCATCTGCACGTCGTAGTGGCGCATGCCGAGCACGCGCTTGGCGCCCTCGCGCACCACCGCGAACGCCTCGGGCAGCAGCTTGTCCAGCGATTCGCCGCCGGCGACGCGCTGCTTGAATTCTTCCGTCTTGCCGCGCAGGGCGTCGTCGCTCAGTTTCTCGAACTCGGGTTCCAGCGCGTTGATGCGCGCCACGGCGCGCGACAACTGGCGCAGCACGCGCTCGTTGCGGCTGCCGAAAATGCTGGTGAGGGCACGATTGAGCATCGATCTTCCGGATGGCGGGGACTGAAGGCCGTGCATGCGCACGAACCAAACGGGCATGTTACTACAGGGGCCTGGACGGCACGCGTGGCGCAAGTCCCGGCTGCTACCGGCATGGCGGCGGCGGCGCGCGGATTCAAGGGCGGCGCGGGCGAGCCCCGGCGGGTATCATCGGCGCGTCGCCCCGTTCCGGAGCCGGGCATGTCCCCCGCCGCCTCGCGCCCCCGCGGCCCGCACGCACTGGCCGCCTGCGGGTCCTTCGCCACCCTGGCCAACCGCGCGGCCGCGCTGGATGCGCTGGACCGCGCCTTGCGCCAGACCCTGCCGCTGCCGCTGCGCGACCAGGTGCGTTTCGCGAACCTGCGCGGCGGGCGGCTGCTGTTCCTCGCCAGCACGCCGGCGTGGGCCACGCGCTTGCGCCTGCTGCAGGCGCAGGTTCTCGCGACCGCCCGCGCCCTGGACATCCGCGCCGAGAGCCTCGGGGTCAAGGTTAGCCCGCTGCCGCGGATCGAGATGGAGCCCGAGCGCACGCGCACGCTGTCGCCCGCGGCCGCCGCTCACCTGCGCGCCGCGGCCGCGGCGGCGACGGACCCGGAATGGCAGGAACTGTTCGGCCGGCTGGCCTCGCTGGCCAAGCCCGACGAAGCTTCGCGCTGAACGGCCACTGCGACCGCACACAGGCGGTCCACACGCGCGACACACATGAAAAGGCCGCCGCATCGACGGATGCGGCGGCCCTTGCTGTCCCTGTTCCTGCCCGCGGTCGGGCGAACCCCGGCGATCAGATCGCCTGGGCGGGGTGGGCGTAGGAGATCGGCGAGGTGGCCGGGTCGTCCTGGTAGCTGACTTCTTCCCAGGCCGAGGCATCGGCCATCAGGGTGCGCAGCAGCTTGTTGTTGAGCTCGTGGCCGGACTTGTGCGCGTGGTACGCGCCGATCAGGCTGTGGCCCAGCAGGTAGAGGTCGCCGATCGCGTCGAGGATCTTGTGCTTGACGAACTCGTCCTCGTAACGGAGGCCGTCCTCGTTCAGCACGCGGTAGTCGTCCAGCACCACGGCGTTGTCCATCGAGCCGCCCAGCGCGAGGTTGTGTTCGCGCAGCATCTCGATGTCGCGCATGAAGCCGAAGGTGCGCGCGCGGCTCACTTCCTTCACGAACGAGGTGGTGGAGAAGTCGATCTCCGCCCGCGAGGTGCGCTTGCTGATGATGGGGTGGTTGAACTCGATCGAGAAGCCGACCTTGAAGCCTTCGAACGGCTCGAAGCTGGCCCACTTGTCGCCTTCCTGCACCTTCACCGGCTTCTTGATCCGGATGAAGCGCTTGGCCGCGTTCTGTTCCTCGATGCCGGCGGACTGCAGCAGGAACACGAACGGACCGGCGCTCCCATCCATGATGGGAACCTCCGGGGCCGACAGGTCCACATAGGCGTTGTCGATGCCGAGGCCGGCCATCGCCGACAGCAGGTGCTCGACCGTGGCGACGCGCACGTCGCCGTTCACCAGCGTGGTGGAAAGACGGGTATCGCCGACATTGTCCTGGCGGGCACGGATGTCCACCGGCGGATTGAGATCGGTACGACGGAATACGATGCCGGTATTCGGCGCGGCCGGACGCAGGGTCATGTACACCTTGTCGCCGGTATGCAGGCCTACACCTGTGGCCCGAATGATGTTTTTGAGTGTGCGCTGCTTGATCATTGTTGTTGGTACCTGCCAAGGAGCAGCCAGTCAGGGGACGGATGCTAACACAGTTTTAACCAGCTGCAATAGCAAACCGTACCGTACAGTCTGGTCAATCTTCATGCCTCCTTCATCCCGGAAGGCCGGCGTCATCCGCATGTTCTTTCGCACGCCGCGCGTGCGGGGCGACACGATACCCCGGGCCGGGACGGGATTCCGGCACCGGGGTAACGGATCGGCCATACCGGGCTGGCGCCCGCTGCGGCGGATCATGCGACGTCCCTGACGCATCGTCTGGTAGCAGTCACGCCCGAACGCGCCAAACGGCCGTTCGATGACAGCCGCGGCGCATACCGCGGCCATACGAGACCTGCACCCACCCTTCATGCTGTTGCAATGACCAGTTCGACAGGCTTTTGTTCAATTCCTCTTAACAAGCACCGGTTTCTGTTCAGGCTCCAGCCGCCTGGGCAACGTCTCAGTCGGCCTGGCGACGCAGGAAGGCCGGGATGTCCAGGTATTCCAGGCCGTTTTCCTGGCTCTTGGCCGGCGCCTCGCTGCGCGGATTGGCGCTGATCGCCACTTCCGGCTGCGCGTAGTCGACCACTTCGTTGCCGGTGCCGGTGCGCAGCACCACGGGGCGCGGACGCTGGCGCATCTCCACCTGCTTGTTCTCCACCATGCGCACGCTGCGCGAGGCCGGGGCCCGGTTCAGGCCGGTGGCGACCACGGTGACGCGCACATCGTCCTTCAGCTCGGCGTCCAGCGAGGTGCCGATCACCACGGTGGCGTCTTCGCTGGCGAAGTCGTGGATGATGCGGCCGATCTCGTCGAACTCGCGCATGGTGAGGTTGGGGCCGGCGGTGACGTTGACCAGGATGCCGCAGGCGCCGTTGAGGTTGACGTCTTCCAGCAGCGGGTTCTTGATCGCCTCCTCGGCCGCGGCCTGGGCACGGTCGTCGCCGCTGGCGGTGCCGGTGCCCATCATGGCCAGGCCCATCTCGCTCATCACGGTGCGCACGTCGGCGAAGTCGACGTTGATCAGGCCCGGAGCCGTGATCAGGTCGGCGATGCCCTGCACCGCGCCCTGCAGCACGTTGTTGGCGGCCTTGAACGCGTTGATCAGGGTGACCTCGCGGCCCAGCACGCTGAGCAGCTTCTCGTTCGGCACGGTGATCAGCGAGTCGACGTGCTGGCTGAGGTCCTCGATGCCCTTCTGGGCGACCTGCATGCGGCGGCGGCCCTCGAACGGGAACGGCTTGGTGACCACGGCCACGGTCAGGATGCCCTTTTCCTTGGCCAGCTGCGCCACCACCGGCGCGGCGCCGGTGCCGGTGCCGCCGCCCATGCCGGCGGTGATGAACACCATGTCGGCGCCTTCCAGCATCGCCTCGATGCGCTCGCGGTCCTCCAGCGCGGCCTGGCGGCCGACCTCGGGGTTGGCGCCTGCGCCCAGGCCCTTGGTGACGTTCGCGCCCAGTTGCAGGTGGGTGCGCGAATTGCAGTTGCTCATCGCCTGCGCGTCGGTGTTGGCGACGATGAACTCCACGCCTTCGATGTTGGCATTGATCATGTGCGCAACGGCATTGCCGCCGCCGCCGCCCACGCCGATGACCTTGATGACTGCGTTTGGTGCGAGTTTCTCGATCAGTTCGAACATTTCCCGTCCTCCAGAGTTGTTGTCGTTGTAACCGCGGGTGGCGACTCCTGTCGCTCCGTGGTGGTGGGCGGACATCCCGCCGCCCGTGGCTGCGCCTCCTGCGCCGCCGAAACCCTGCTTCCAGCCGGGCGCCTGCCGGCGCCCGCTAGAAGTTCTTCGTGAGCCAGTTGCGCCACTTGCCGATCACGCCGCCGACATTGCCGAGCGCCGGATTGCCGCCGCGCACCGGCGCGTTGTGGCGCGAGCCGTGCAGCAGCAGGCCCACGCCGGTGGAGTGCAGCGGGCTGCTGATCACTTCGCCGAGGCCGCTGATGTCCTGCGGCACGCCGAGGCGCACCATCTTGTGGAAGATCTCCTCGGCCAGCTCCAGCGCGCCTTCCATCTTCGAGGCGCCGCCGGTGAGCACCACGCCGGCCGCGACCAGGCTTTCGTAGCCGGAGCTGCGCAGCCGGTCCTGCACCATCTCGAAGATTTCCTCGTAGCGCGCCTGCACGCTCTGCGCCAGCGCCTGCCGCGCCAGCCGCCGCGGCGGGCGGTCGCCCACGCTGGGCACCTGGATGGTTTCCTCGGCGTGCGCGAGGCCGGTCTGCGCGCAGGCGTACTTGATCTTGATCTCCTCGGCGTGCGCGGTCGGCGTATGCACGCCGTAGGCGATGTCGCCGGTGACCTGGTCGCCGCCGATCGGCAGCGAGGCGGTGTAGCGGATCGAGCCCTGGGTGTAGATCGCGATGTCGGTGGTGCCGGCGCCGATGTCGACCAGGCACACGCCCAGCTCGCGCTCGTCGTCGGTGAGCACCGCCTTGGCGCTGGCCAGCGCCGAGGGCACCAGCTCGTCCACCGACAGCCCGCAGCGCTGGATCGACTTGGTGATGTTCTGCACCGCCGCCGCCGCGCCGGTGACCAGGTGCACGTTCGCCTCCAGCCGCACGCCGCTCATGCCGACCGGCGCGCGGATGCCGTCCTGGCCGTCGATGCGGTATTCCTGCGGCTCCTTGTAGAGCACCTTGTGGTCGGCCGGGATCGCCACCGCGCTGGCCGCCTCCAGCACCTGCTCCAGGTCGCCGGGGGTGACCTCGCGGTCGCGGATCGCCGCGTTGCCGTGCGAGTTGCGGGTTTCCAGGTGGCTGCCGGAGATCGAGGCGCAGACCGAGCGGATGTCGCAGCCGGCCATCAGCTCGGCTTCCTCCACCGCGCGCTGGATGGAATGCACGGTGGATTCGATGTCCACCACCATGCCCTTGCGCATGCCGCGCGACACGTGGGTGCCGATGCCGATCACGGTGATCGGCTCGCCCGGCTCGTACTCGCCCACGATCGCGGTCACCTTCGAGGTGCCGATGTCGAGGCCGACCACGAGTTGCTTGTCGTTGCGCGTCTTCATATGCATAGCGTCCTCATGAGCGGCGCGTGGCTCCTGCCTTGGCGGGGGCCGTCTGCTGCGGCCAGCGCACGGCGAACCCATTGGTGTAGCGCAGGTCGGCGTAGACGAAACCCGCGTCGTGGCCGGCCATCAGTTGCGGATAGACATCGAGGAAACGGCGCAGCCGCGCGCCGGCCAGGTCGCGGTCGCCGATCACGATGCGTGCGCCGGTCGCCGTGGTGACGCTCCAGTTGCCGCGCGCGGTGAGCGCCACGCCGTTGATCACCAGATGGGTGCCGGCGAAGGCCTTGTTCACGTCGGAATAGAAACTCACCACCTCGGCGAGGCGGTCGTCCGGGCCTTCGAGGTCGGGCAGCGCGGCGGCATCGGCCGTGCCGATCGGCGCCTCGAACACCTTGCCCTGGCGGCTGATCAGCTGCTTGTCGTTCCAGCGCGCGAAGGGCTGGCGCTCGATCACGCGCAACTGCAAGGCGTCCGGCCAGCGCTTGCGCGCCTCCACCGATTCCACCCACGGCAGCGCCGCCACGGCCTGCTGCACGCTGTCGAGATCGAGCGCGAAGAAGCCCTTGCCCAGCCGCGGCAGCACGGCGGCACGGATTTCCTCCATGCCCACGTGGCGGAATTCGCCCTGCACCATGAGCTGGGTCACCGGCCAGCGGCCGGCGGCGAACCAGCCGTGCAGCACGCCCACGACCGGCAGCGCCACCAGCACGATGGCCAGGCTCCAGGCGACCAGGCGCATGCTTCCCCTCATGCGCCCTCCCTGAAGCTGGTCTCGAGCACGCGCCAGCACAGTTCCTGGTAATCGATGCCGGCCTGGGCGGCCGCCTTCGGCACCAGCGAGTGCGAGGTCATGCCCGGGGCGGTGTTCACTTCCAGCAGCCAGTTGCGGCCCTGGCGGTCGCGCATCACGTCCACGCGGCCCCAGCCGGCGCAGCCCAGCGCGTCGAACGCGGTCAGCGACAGCGCACGCAACTCCGCTTCGGCCGCACCTTCCAGGCCGGGGCACAGATAAAGCGTGTCCTCGGCGACGTATTTCGCGTTGTAGTCGTAGAACGCAGCCTTCGGCACGATATGGATGGAAGGCAGCACCTCGCGACCGAGTATGCCGATGGTCAGCTCGTCGCCCTCGATCAGGGTTTCCATCAACAGGTCGCCGGGATACTTCGCCGCCAGTTCGACGGCGCTGTCCAGCTGCGCCTCCTCGAACACGCGGGTGACGCCCACGCTGGAGCCCTCGGAGGCGGGTTTCACGATCAGCGGGAAACCGACCGTGCGCGCGGCCGCATGCACCGCGGCGGCATCGGCGCCGCGCGACAGCGCCACGAACTTCGGCGTGGGCAGCCCCAGCGACTGCCACACGCGCTTGGAGCGCGTCTTGTCCATCGCCAGCGCCGAGCCGAGCACGCCCGAGCCGGTGTACGGCACGTTGAGCGATTCCAGCGCGCCCTGCAGCACGCCGTCCTCGCCGCCGCCGTGCTGGCCGTGCAGGATGTTGAACACGCGCGCGAAGTGGCCGGCGCGCAGCGCGTCGAGCAGCGCCGGGATGCCGTCGATCGCGTGCGCGTCGACGCCGCGCGCCTTCAGCGCCGCCAGCACGTTGCGGCCGGAGTCCAGCGACACCTCGCGTTCGGCGGAGCTGCCGCCCATCACCACGGCGACGCGGCCGAACTGCACGGCGTCGCTGATCCTGTTCGTCTTGCCCGTGTTGCTCACTTGCTTGTCCTCAGATGGCCGGCCTGCGCGATTTCCACCGCCGCCGCGCCGATGTCGCCGGCGCCGAGCAGCAACAGCAGATCGCCGTCGCGCAGCAGCGTCGGCAGGGTGTCCTTGAATTCGCGCGGATGCTCGATCAGCACCGGATCGACCTTGCCGCGCGCGCGTACCGCGCGGGCCAGCGCACGGCCGTCGGCGCCCGCGATCGGCGCCTCGCCCGCGGGGTATACATCGGTGAGCACCAGCACGTCGGCCTCGGCCAGCACGTTCGCGAAGTCGTCCAGCAGGTCGCGCGTGCGGCTGTAGCGGTGCGGCTGGAAGCCCACCACCAGGCGCCGCTCCGGCCAGCCGCCGCGCGCCGCGGCGAACACCGCAGCGAGTTCGCTGGGATGGTGGCCGTAGTCGTCGACCAGCAGCACGTTGCCGTGATCCAGCGCCAACTCGCCGCGACGATGGAAGCGCCGGCCCACGCCCTGGAAATTCGCCAGCGCGTGCGCAATCGCCTCCGCGCCCACGCCGAGCTGCCAGCCGATGCTGGCGGCGGCGAGCGCGTTGAGCACGTTGTGCCGGCCCGGCAGGTTCAGCGTCACCGGCAAGGCCTCGGGGCGGCCCGGCAGGTGCAGGTCGAAATGCATCTCGAACCCGCATTGCACGACGTTGGACGCGCGCACGTCGGCATCCGCGGTGGCGATGCCGTAGGTCATCACGCGGCGGCTGGTGGTCTTCGCCAGCTGCGCCACTTCCGCGTCGTCCACGCACAGCACGGCAAGGCCGTAGAACGGCAGGCGGTGCAGGAAATCGGCGAAGGCCTTCTTCACCTCGGCGAAGTCGCCGTGGTAGTTCTCGAGATGGTCGGCGTCGATGTTGGTGACCACGGCGATCACCGGCGACAGCAACAGGAAGGAACCGTCCGATTCGTCCGCCTCCGCCACCAGGTACTGGCCGGTGCCCAGCCGCGCGTTGGCGCCGGCCGCGGTGAGCTGGCCGCCGATCACGAAGGTGGGATCGTAGTTCGCCTCGGCCAGCACGCTGGCGACCAGGCTGGTCGTTGTGGTCTTGCCGTGCGTGCCGGCGATGGCGACGCCGCGGCGGAAGCGCATCAGCTCGCCCAGCATCTCCGCGCGCGGGATCACCGGGATGCGCGCCTCGCGCGCCGCCACCAGCTCCGGGTTGTCTGCCCGGATCGCGCTGGAGGTCACCACCACGTCGGCGTCGCCCACGTTCGCGGCGTCGTGCCCCACCTGCACCACCAGGCCCAGCCGGGCCAGGCGCTGCGCGGTGGGCGAGTTCGACTTGTCGGAGCCCGACACCGCATAACCGAGGTTGTGCAGCACTTCGGCGATGCCGCTCATGCCCACGCCGCCGATGCCGATGAAATGCACGCGGCGGAACGTGGTCATCAGGTCTTCATGTGCCAGCAGGCGGCGCGGCGTCATGCGGCCACCTCCACGCAGGCGCGGGCGATCACGGCGGCCGCATCGGGCTTGGCCAGCGTGCGCGCGGCTTCCGCCATGGCGAGCAGGCGTGCGCGGTCGGCCAGCAGCGCGTCCAGGCGCTGCGCAAGTTGTTCCACGTTCAAATCGCGTTCCTGGATCAGTTCGGCGGCGCCGGCGGAAACCAGCGCTTCGCCATTGCGGGTCTGGTGGTCGTCCACCGCGTGCGGGAACGGCACCAGCACCGCGCCCAGCCCGGCCGCGGTGAGTTCGGCCAGGGTCAGCGCGCCGGCGCGGCAGACCGCGAGATCGGCCCAGGCGTAGGTGCCGGCCATGTCCTCGATGAAGGGCACCACCTGGGCTTCGACGCCGGCCTTCGCATACGCCTCGCGCGCTTCGTCGAGGCCACGGTTGCCGCACTGGTGCAGCACCTCGGGACGCCGTTCCGGCGGTAGCAGCGCCAACGCCTGCGGCAGCGCGAGATTCAGCGCGCGTGCGCCCAGGCTGCCGCCCAGCACCAGCAGGCGCGCGCGACCGGCGCGGCCCGCGAAGCGCTGCGCCGGCGGCGCCAGCGCGGCGATCGCGCCGCGCACCGGGTTGCCCACCCACTCCGCGTTCGGCAGCGCATCGGCGAAACCGGCCAGCACGCGCTGCGCATGCGCGGCGAGCTTGCGGTTGGTGAAGCCGGCCACGCGATTCTGTTCGTGCACCAGCAGCGGCCGATGCAGCAGCCGCGCGGCCAGGCCGCCGGGGCCAGCCACATAGCCACCCATCGACAGCACGCTGCGCGGCTTCAGCCGGCGCAGCACGGCGATCGCGGACAGCAGCGCGCGCACCAGCATCAGCGGCGCGCCGAGACGCGTCTTCCAGCCCTTGCCGCGCAGGCCGCCGACACGGATCTCGTGCAGCTCGATGCCGTGCGCCGGCACCACCCTGGTCTCCATGCCGCCGACCGCGCCCAGCCACGCCACAGGCACGCCCTGCGCGCGCAGCGTCTCGGCCACCGCGAGGCCGGGAAAGATATGTCCGCCCGTGCCGCCCGCCATGATGAGCACAGGCCGGGAGTCTGGAGTCGGGAGTCGGGATTCGACCGGCCGCACCGCACCCGCCCCGACGCTCTCGCGGCCACGGACATCGGACATCGCCATCCAGTCGCGTGACGCGCCTTGGCGTATCCCGAATCCCGACTCCCGAATCCCGGTATTCATGCCACCGCCGCCTCGCGCGGACGCGCCGCGTCGTTCACGTCGGGAGCCGCCACCGCTTCTGGCATGCGCTTGGCCATCTGCCGCGCGTCCAGCGCGCGGTTGATCTCGAAGGTGGCGCGCAGCAGCACGCCGGCCATCGCGCAGGTCAGCACCATCGACGAGCCGCCGTAGCTGATCAGCGGCAGGGTCAGGCCCTTGGTGGGCAACGCGCCGAGGTTCACGCCCACCGAGACGATCGCCTGCATCGCCAGCATCAGCGAGATGCCGAACGCGATGTAGCCGGCGAAACGCTGCCCCACCTCGACGCCCTTGAGGCCGAGATACAGGCCGCGGCCCACCGCCAGCGCGAACAGGCCCATCACCAGCAGCACGCCGACCAGGCCCAGTTCCTCGCCGATCACCGCGAAGATGAAGTCGGTATGCGCCTCGGGCAGGTAGGACAGCTTCAGCACGCTGGAGCCCAGGCCCACGCCGGTCCACTCGCCGCGCCCGATCGCCATCAGCGACTGGGTGAGCTGGAAGCCGTCGGTGAACGGGTGCTCCCACGGGTTCATGAAGGAGGTGAGGCGCTTCACGCGATAGCTTTCGCCGGTCGCCGCGATCACCAGCAGCGGCATCAGCGGCAGGCCCATCACGAACAGGTAGATCGGGCGCGCGCCGCCCAGCCACACCATCGCGATGGTCACCGAGATCACCAGCGTGGCGGAGCCGAAGTCGGGCTGCCCCAGCAGCAGCAGCACGATCACGCCGGCCACCGCGATCGGCTTGATCAGGCCGAGGAATTCCGTCTCGATGCTGTCGCGGTGGCGCACCAGGTAGCTGGCGAGATAGATCACCAGGATCAGCTTCACCGCCTCCACCGGCTGGAAGCTGGTCACCACCAGGTTCAACCAGCGGTGCGCGCCGTTGATGCGCATGCCCAGGTGCGGCACGAACACCGCCAGCAGCAGCACCACCGCCAGCCCGAGCAGCGGGAATGCGCGCTTCTCGACGAACTTCAGCTCGGTGCGCATCGCCACGCCGGCCGCCAGCAAGCCGAGCGCAAGGAAGAACAGATCCCTCTTCAGGAAATAGAACGCCCCGCTCTGGGTGCTGTCGGCCACGGCCATCGAGCTGGACGTCACCATCACCACGCCGACGCTGGCCAGGCCGACCAGCGCGACCAGCAGCCACAGGTCGTAGCTGCCGCGCGGCCCCTGCCGCTTCACCGCCTGCGATGTGCCGAAGAGACCGAACATGTCAGCGCACCTTCAACGTGGCGAGGCCGATCAGCACCAGCACGACGCTGATGATCCAGAAGCGCACGATCACCCGCGGCTCGGGCCAGCCCTTGAGCTCGAAGTGGTGGTGGATCGGCGCCATGCGGAACACGCGCTTGCCGGTGAGCTTGAAGCTGGCCACCTGGATCATCACCGAGGCGGTTTCCAGCACGAACACGCCGCCCATCACCAGCAGCACGATCTCCTGGCGCACGATCACCGCGATGCAGCCCAGCGCGGCGCCGATCGCCAGCGCGCCCACGTCGCCCATGAACACCTGGGCCGGATAGGTGTTGAACCACAGGAAGCCCAGCCCCGCGCCGGCCAGCGCGCCGCAGTAGATCGACAGCTCGCCCGCGCCGGGGATCGACGGGATGCCCAGGTATTCGGAGAACACCTTGTTGCCGGCGAGGTAGGCGAACACGCCCAGCGCGCCGGACACCAGCACGGTGGGCATGATCGCGAGGCCGTCGAGGCCGTCGGTGAGGTTCACCGCGTTGGAGAAGCCCACGATGATGAAATAGGTCACCACCACGAAGAACACGCCGAGCGGAATCGCCACGTGCTTGAACAACGGCAGGTACAGCGCGGTTTCCGCCACCGGCGCGTTGCCGACCGCGTGCGGCGCGGTGTAGTACAGGAACAGCGCCGCGCACAGGCCGAACAGCGACTGCCAGAAATACTTCCAGCGCGAGGCGAGGCCGCGGCTGTCCTTCAGCACCAGCTTGCGGTAGTCGTCGTAGAAGCCGATCACGCCGAACGCCAGCATCACCGCCAGCACCACCCACACGTAGCGGCTGTGCAGGTCGGCCCACAGCAGCGTGGCCACGGTCACCGCGAGCAGGATCATCACGCCGCCCATGGTCGGCGTGCCGGCCTTGGACAGGTGCGTCTGCGGACCGTCGCTGCGCACCACCTGGCCGGCCTTCAGCGCCGCCAGCTTGCGGATCAGCGCCGGGCCCAGCAGCAGCGACACCGCCAGCGCGGTGAGCGCGGCCATGATGGTACGGAAGGTGATGTACTGGAACAGGTGCAGCGTGGTGAAGTGCCGCGCCATCCAGTCGGCGAGATCAAGCAGCATGGTGCGCGCCCTCCTTGCTCGTGGCCCCTTCCAGCGCGCGCACCACCTCATCCATGCCCGATGAGTGCGAGCCCTTGACCAGGCAGGTCACGCCTGCATGCAGATCGGCCTTCAGCTCACCGATCAACGCCGCCTTGTCGGCGAAATGCGCGCCGCCGGCGCCGAACGCCTCCACCGCCGCGGCGCCCAGCGGGCCGACCGCGAACAGGCGCTGGATGCCGTGCTCGCGCGCCCGCACGCCCACGCCGGCGTGCAGCGCGCGGGCGTCGGCGCCGAGTTCGGCCATGTCGCCCAGCACCAGCCAGCGCTCGCCTGCGGCCAGCGCCAGCGTGTCGATCGCCGCGGCCAGCGAGCCGGGGTTCGCGTTGTAGCTGTCGTCGATCAGCGTGGCGCCGCCGGGCAGCGCCACGTGGCGCAGACGCCCCGCGACCGGACGCGCCTGCGCCAGCCCCGCCGCGATGGTGTCCAGCGGCACGTCCAGCGCCAGCGCCACGGCGGCGGCGGCCAGTGCGTTCGCGATGTTGTGGCGTCCGGGCAGCGCCAGCTCCACTTCGGCGTCGCCGGTCGGCGTGCTCAGCACGAACAGCGAGCCGTCGGTGCGCTGCTCCACGATGTCCGCGCCCACGTCAGCCTTGTGTTCCAGGCCGAAGCGCAGCACGCGGCGCGTGCCGGCCAGCCCGGCGAAGAAGCCGGCGAACGCGTCGTCCGCATTGATGATCGCCACGCCGTCCGCCGGCAGTGCCTGGTACAGCGCGCCCTTGGTCTCGGCCACGCCTTCCACGCTGCCCATGCGCTCAAGATGCGCGGGCGCGATGATGTTGACGAGGCCGATATCGGGCCGCGCGATGGCGGCGAGGTAGGCGATGTCGCCCGGCTTGCCGGCGCCCATCTCCAGCACCGCGTATTCGGTGTCCTCGGGCATCGCCAGCAGGGTCAGCGGCAGGCCGATCTCGTTGTTGTAGCTGCCGGTGTTGACGTGGGTGCGCCCGTGCAGCGACAGGATCGCCGCCGTCAGCATCTTCACCGTGGTCTTGCCGTTGGAACCGGTGATGCCGATCACCCGCGCCTGACGCTGTGCGCGCACCGCGCTGGCGAGGTCGCCCAGCGCCGCTTCCACGTCGTCCACCAGCACCTGCGGCAGCGGGCTGTCCACCTTGCGCGCGACCAGCGCGCCGGCGGCGCCGGCGGCGGCGGCCTGGGCCAGGTAATCGTGGCCGTCCACGCGCTCGCCCTTGAACGCGGCGAACAGGTCGCCGGCCTTCAGCCCGCGGGTATCGATGGCGACGCCGCCCACGGCGGCGTCCTCGCCCAGCAGGTGGCCGCGGGTCCACATGGCGATCGCGCTCAGCTGCATCATGCGCGCCGCTCCAGGGCCGCACGCGCGACCAGCATGTCGTCGAACGGACGCTTGCCGCCCGCGCCTTCCTGGTAGGTTTCGTGGCCCTTGCCGGCGATCACCACCACGTCGGCCGGCTCGGCCATCGCCAGCGCCTGCCCGATCGCGGCGGCGCGGTCGCGCTGCACGAAGCGTTCGCGCGCCGCGCCCATGCCGGCCACGATCTGCGCCACGATGGCGTCGCCGTTCTCGCCGCGCGGGTTGTCGTCGGTGACGATGCAGACATCCGCCAGCCGCGCCGCGATCGCGCCCATCTCCGGGCGCTTGCCCGCGTCGCGCTCGCCGCCGCAGCCGAACACGCAGATCAGCCGCCCGCGGCAGTGCGCGCGCACCGCGCTCAGCACCTGTTCCAGCGCGTCGGGCGTGTGCGCGTAGTCCACCACCGCCAGCGGCAGGCCGTGACGGCCGCCCAGCCGGCTCATGCGGCCATTGACCGGCTGCAGGTTTTCCAGCGCCGCCACGATGCGCTCGAACGGTTCGTCCAGCGCGCCGAGGCAGGCCGCCACGGTGAGCAGGTTGGCGACGTTGAACAGGCCCAGCAGGTGGCTCTTCAGCGTGTGCGTGCCCCAGGGCGTGCGCAGCACGAAGGCCAGGCCTTCGGCCGTGCTGACCACGGCGCCGGCCGCCACGTCCGCCGCGGCATCGCCGCGCGCGCTCACGCGCAACGCGCGCACGCCGGGCGGCAGCGCCTGCAGCAGCTGCGCGCCGAATGCGTCGTCGACGTTGATCACCGCGTTGCGCAGCCCCGGCCATGCGAACAGCTTCGCCTTCGCCGCGCCGTAGGCTTCCATGCTGCCGTGGTAGTCGAGATGGTCGCGGGTGAGGTTGGTGAACGCGGCGACCTCGAAATCCACCGCGCCCACGCGGCCCTGCTCCAGCGCGTGCGAGGACACTTCCATCGCCACGTGGGTGGCGCCGGCATCGCGGAACTCCGCCAGCAGGCCGTGCACGCTGACCGCGTCCGGCGTGGTGCGATCGCCTTCGCGCAGGCGACCGTGCAGGCCCGCGCCCAGCGTGCCGATGCTGGCGGCGCGATGGCCCAGGAAGGTCAGCGCCTGCGCCAGCAACTGCACGGTGGAGGTCTTGCCGTTGGTGCCGGTGACGCCGACCACGCGCACCGCCTCGGACGGACGCCCGTGGAAGCGCGCGGCGATCTCGCCCACCTTGTCCTGCAGGCCGTCGATCCACAGCACCGGCACGTCCAGCGGCGCGTGCTCCACCGCCGGCGCCTCGGCCAGCACCACTTCCGCGCCGCGCTGCGCGGCGATGGCGGCGAACTGGATGCCGTGGCTGTGCGCGCCGCGCAGTGCGAGGAAAGCGTCGCCGCGGCGCACCTTGCGCGAATCCAGCGCCAGACCGGAGACCACGATGCGCGCCGCGCCCGGCGCGGCCGCCAGCGGCGCGTCGGCGATGCCCAGCAGCAACTGGTCGAGGTGGCCGGTGCTCATGGCAGCGCTCCTTCCGCGGGAGCCTCGTCCACCGGCGCCTCGTTCGCCGGCACGTCGTTCGGCGCCGGCTTCTGCACCTGGTCGCTGCCGACCAGGCCGCCGTTGCCCTGCAGCGGGCCGCCCACGTACCAGCGGCCGATGTTGTCCGGCGGGATGTCGAGCAGGCGCACCGCGCCGCTCATCACCGCGGCGAACGCCGGCGCCGACACGGTGCCGCCGAAGTAGCCGCCCTTGGTGGTGCCGTTGATCACCACCACGCCGACAAGGCGCGGGTCGCTGGCCGGCACGATGCCGGCGAACAGCGAGTTGTAGGTGTTCTTGGAATAGCCGCCGGCGATCGCCTGGTGCGACGTGCCGGTCTTGCCCGCCACGCTGTAATTCGCGATGCGCGCCCTGGCGCCGGTGCTGTTGGGGCCGGTGATGGTCTCCAGCATGCCGACCAGTTCGTGCGCCACCTGCGGCGAGATGATCTGCTTGCCCGGGCTGTCGTCGCCCTTGATGAAGGTGGGCGTGTGCATCACGCCGCCGTCGGCGATGGTGGCGTAGGCGTTCGCGAGCTGCAGCGGCGTGACGTTCAGGCCGTAGCCGTAGGCCATGATCGCCTTTTCCAGCGGCCGCCAGCCGCGGCCGATCTTCAGGTAGCCCGAGGCCTCGCCAGGGAAGCCGCTGCCGGTGCTGTTGCCGAAGCCGAACGCGCGGTAGGTGTCGTACATCAGCGAGGTATCCAGCGTCATCGCGATCTTCGCCGCGCCCACGTTGCTGGAGCGGGTGAGCACGCCGGTCGGGGTGAGCAGGCCGTTCGGGTCGTCGTCGCGGATGTCGTGGCCGTAGAAGTACCAGTGGCCGTTGCCGGTATCGATGATCGGACCGGTCGGCGTGTACTTGCCGCTGGACAGCGCCGCCGCCAGCGTGAACGCCTTCATCGTGGAGCCCGGCTCCACCACGTCGGTGAGCGCGCGGTTGCGCCGCTGCGCCGGCTTGCTGCCGCTCACCGCGTTCGGGTTGTAGGTGGGCAGGCTGGCCATCGCCAGGATCTCGCCGGTGCGCACGTCCAGCACCACCATCGAGCCGGACGGGGCGTTGAACTTCTCCAGCGTGTTCTTCAGTTCGTTGTAGGCGAGGAACTGCAGGCCGCGGTCGATGCTGAGCGTGAGGTTCTGCCCGGGCTTGGGCGCACGCACCTGCTCCAGATCCTCGACCACGTGGCCCTTGCCGTCGCGGATCACGCGCTTGGCGCCCGGCTTGCCGGCCAGCCAGTCGTCGTAGGCGAGTTCCAGGCCTTCCTGGCCGTGGTCGTCGATGTTGGTGAAGCCGAGGATGTGCGCGGTCACCTCGCCCGACGGGTAGAAGCGCTTGAATTCGCGCTGGCCGTTGATGCCGGGGATGTCCAGGTCGAGCACGGCCTGCGCCGCCTCCGGCGCCATCTGCCGGCGCAGGTAGACGAACTCGCGGCTCGCGCGCTGCTCCAGGTAGCGCTTGATGTCGGTGGCGTTGCCGCCCAGCGCCTTCGCCAGCTCGGGCAGGCGGTCGTCGTTGGCCAGCAGCTCCGCGGGGTTCGCCCAGATCGAGGTGACCGGCGTGGAGACCGCCAGCGGCTCGCCGTTGCGGTCGAAGATGGTGCCGCGCGACACCGGGATCGGCACCTCGCGCAGGAAGCGCGCGTCGCCCTGCTTCTGGTAGAACTGCTTGCGCACCACCTGCAGGTCGAACGCGCGCGCCACCAGGCCCAGCGAGACCAGGCCGAGGATGCCCACCACCACCACCATGCGCTGGCGCGCGCTGGGACCGGCGCCGCGGCGACGGCTGGGCGATGGCGTGGCACGCTGCAGTTGCGGGCGTGTGCGGTCGCGCCACCTCATCGGCGCAGCAACCGGATGTCTTGCGGGCTGGGATCGACCATGCCCAGCTGCCTGCGCGCCTCTTCGTCGACGCGGCGCGGCTCGGCGAACGTGGCCTGCTCCAGTTCGAGCTTGCCGTATTCGATGTTCATGTCGTCGCGCTGGTTCTGCAGCCCGGTCAGCCTGACGAACAGCACGCGGCTCTCGTGGCGCGCCCACACCACGCTGATCGCGCTGGCCAGCACGGCGCCCAGCAGCGCGAGCATGAGGATGGCCTGGATCGCCTTCATGCGTGCCCCGCCTGCGGCCCGGGCAGCTTCTCGGCCACCCGCAGCACGGCCGAACGGGCGCGCGGATTCGCCGCGAGCTCGGCCTCGGACGGAAACTGCGCCTTGCCCACCGCGGCCAGCTCGGCCGGCGCCGCGGCCTGCGGCGGACCGCGCCGGCTGCCCTGCACGCGCCCGGAATGGTCGCGGATGAACTGCTTGACGATGCGGTCTTCCAGCGAGTGGAAGCTGATCACCGCGAGCCGGCCGCCGGGCTTCAGTCGCGCCAGCGCGGCATCCAGCCCGCGGCGCACCGCGTCCAGCTCGCCGTTCACGCGGATGCGCAGCGCCTGGAAGCTGCGCGTGGCCGGATGCTTGCCCGGTTCGCGCCGGCCCACCACGCGCTCGATCAGCGCGGCCAGTTCGCCGGTGCGGGTGAACGGGTTTTCCGCGCGGCGCTCCACGATGGCGCGGGCGATCTTGCGGCTGAAACGCTCCTCGCCGAACTGCCACAGCACGTCGGCGATCTCGCGCTCGGAGGCATGGGCGAGGAAGTCCGCCGCGCTCTCGCCCTGGGTGGTGTCCATGCGCATGTCCAGCGGCGCATCGGCCATGAAGCTGAAGCCGCGCGCGGCCTCGTCGAGCTGCGGCGAGGACACGCCGAGATCGAGCAGCACGCCGTCGAGGCCGGCGGCGGTCTCGTCCCAGTCGGCGAGGCTGGCGAAGTTGGCGTGACGGATGGCGACGCGCGGCTCGGCGGCGAACGCCTCCTTCGCGGCGGCGACCGCGATCGGGTCGCGGTCCATCAGCAGCAGCCGTCCGTCGGCATCGAGGCGCGACAGCACCGCGCGGGCATGACCGCCGCGCCCGAAGGTGCCATCCAGATAACGCCCGCCTGCCTGCACGGCAAGGCCCTCCACCGCTTCGTCCAGCATTACCGGGATGTGCCGCAATTCGGCCATGCCGCACCTCCCGTCCCGTATCCCGCCCGCAAAACCGCGCGCCGCGCTCTAGAGCTGCAGCGCGGCCATGTCGTTGGTGATTTCGCCTTCGCCGATGGTCTGGCGGATCTTGGCGAGGTGAGCCTGTTCGCTCCACAGCTCGAACTTGTTGCCCATGCCCAGCAGAACCGCCTTCTTCTCGATACCCGTGGTCGCGCGCTGGCTGGCCGGCAGCAGGATGCGCGCAGCGCCATCCGGCTCCACCACCGCGGCGGCGCCCACGATCTTCATCTGCATGTCGCGGTGCGCCTTGACCACCTTGGACAACGCGTTGACCTGGTCGCGCACCTTTTCCCACTCGGCATGCGGGAACAGCCACAGGCAGCCCGGCTCGAACGGGTTGTAGGTGACCACCAGCCGGTTCGCGCAGGCGCCCGCCACCAACTCGCGGTACGCGGTCGGTATGGCCAGGCGGCCCTTGTCGTCGACGGTGATGGCGGTCTCGCCCTGGAACACGTAACAGACTCCACGAATATCCACGATTTCACACTGAAAGCCACGATAGTCGCAGGCCCTGAGACTGTCAAGGCATTTTTGCTTGTGAATCAAGGAGAAAGGCGAAGTTATGACCGCGTTTCCAGCACTTTCTGAGGAACACTCCCAAGGTGCTTGAATGCACGGAAATTTTTCTGCAATCGATTTGACCGGCCACAGCGCAAAGGCCGGTCCGTGCCCCGGTGCAGGCGATCCAGCATGAATCGCCGTTCACGCCCGCCCCGGACACGCGCCAAGCCCCGGCGCATGCCTGCGCCGGGGTCGGACGGGAAAGGTGGAGTCGGCCTGTAAGCCGGGTTCTGTACGCCTTGCGGCGCGACAGTCATTCCTCTCGGCCAGGCGTCGCCGCCTGGCTCCAGCAACCTACCCGGGAACAACGCGGGCCGCGTTATCGTTCCCCTATTTGGTCTTGCTCCGAGTGGGGTTTACCGTGCCACGCGGCGTTGGCCCCGCGCGCGGTGCGCTCTTACCGCACCGTTTCACCCTTGCCTGTGCCCTTGCGGGCCATCGGCGGTTTGCTTTCTGTTGCACTGGCCGTCGGCTCGCGCCGCCCAGGCGTTACCTGGCACTCTGCCCTGTGGAGCCCGGACTTTCCTCGACGCGCTTGCGCGCGACGCGACTGTCCGGCCGACTCCGGCGACCATTGTAATGGCCGGGATGCGGGATTGGGGAGTCGGGATTCGGCAAAGCGCGCCGTCGCCAGCCTTCAGGATTCGTACAAGGCCTTGCGCGGGGCGCCGCTGATCGCCGCGGCCAGCTTCGCCGCCTTGGCCGGCGGCAGCTCGTCGCGCAGGATCGCGAACACGCGCCGGCCCTCGGCGAGTTTCGCGTCGGCTTCCTCGCCGCGGCCGGCGACGAGGATCACGCATTCGCCGCGCTGCTGGTCGGGATCGGCCGCCACGCGTGCGGCGAGCTGCGCCAGCGGTTCGTCGATCACCGTCTCGAACAGCTTGGTGAGTTCGCGCGCCAGCACGGCTTCGCGTTCGTCGCCGAACACCGCACGCATGTCGTCCAGGCTTTCGGCCACGCGATGCGAGGACTCGTAGAAGATCAGCGTGCGCGGATCGCCCGCCAGCTCCTGCAGGCGCGCGCGCCGCGCCGCGGATTTCGGCGGCAGGAAACCCTCGAACACGAACCGGTCGCTGGGCAAGCCGGCCACCGACAACGCGGCGATCGCCGCGCAGGCGCCCGGCACCGGTGCGCAGCGTATGCCTGCCGCGCGCGCCGCGCGCACCAGCCGGAAGCCCGGATCGGAAATCAGCGGCGTGCCCGCATCGGAAATCAGCGCCACGGATTCGCCGCCCAGCAGGCGCTGCACGACGGCGTCCACCACTTCGCGCTCGTTGTGCTCGTGCAGCGCCAGCAGCGGCGTGACGATATTGTGATGAAGCAGCAGCGGGCGGCTGTGGCGGGTGTCTTCGGCGGCGATCACCGTCGCCTCGCGCAGCGTCGCGATCGCGCGCGCGGAGAAATCGTCGCGGTGGCCGATCGGCGTGGCGACCACCCACAGGCAGCCTGGTTGAACGGACGACATGCGCAAGCTCCTGCGGTGGCGGCGGGCGCCGATGGCGTCCGGCGCATCCTCAAGTCACGGAAACGATCGGCTATCATCGCGCAGATACGCCGCGAATAACGACAAGAGACTCCCGATGCGCCTGCTCCCCGTCATGCGGCCGTCCCTGCCGGCCCTCGGCCCCATCCTGTTGCTGGCCGCCACGCTGATACTGGGCAGTTGCGTTCCCGGCAACACGAAGCCCACGCCTGCCGAAATCGCCGCGGCGGACAGCGCCGCAGCGCTGGCCACGCAAGGCCGGTTCGACCAGGCCGCGCAAGCCTATCTCGCGCTGGCATCGCAATACGACGGCCATGCCGACCGCTACCGCCTGCTGGCGGCCGAAGCGTGGCGCGAGGAAGGCAAGATCGAAACGGCTGCGCCCATCCTGGCGCAGATCAAGCGCGCGAACCTGCAGGGCGACGACGCCGTGCGTTTCGACCTGCTGCGTGCCGAACTCGCGCTGCGCCACCACGACGCCGCCACTGCGCTGCAGCTGACCACCCAGCCCACCGTCGCGGTGCCGGACAAGCTGCAGTTCCGGCTGTTCGAGTTGCGCGCGCAAGCCCAGGCCGCCACCGGCGACCATTGGGGCGCCGCCCGCACGCGCGTGCAGATGGACGACCGCCTGCAAGGCATGGACCGCGCGGAGAACCGCAAGCAGATCCTCGCCCAGCTCACCAGGCTCGACGTGGCCTCGCTCAAGCAGCGCGCCGCCGCGATGAAACCGGGCGACCGCATGCTGTCGTGGACGAACGAGGCGCTCACCCAGCTCGGCGTCACCGTGGCGCAGGCGCCGCCGTCGCTGCAGCAACCGGTGGGCACGCTGGTGCCGGGCACAGGCGCCGAGGTGCGCGAGGGCTACAAGATGCCCGCCCACGTGGCGCTGCTGCTGCCCGAGAACGGCGTGTATGCGGCCGCCAGCAACGCGATCCGCGAAGGCTTCTTTGCTGCCTATGCGGAAGATGCGCGCACCCGTGCGCCGCGTGCCTCGGTGCGCATCTACGACACGCACGGCAGCAACGACGGCGCGGTCAAGGCCTACCAGCAGGCCACCAGCGACGGCGCGCAACTGGTAGTCGGGCCGCTCACCCGCGGCGAGGTGGCGGCGCTGTTCGCCCAGCCCACGCTGCCGGTGCCGGTGCTGGCGCTGAACCACCCCGACAACCGGCAGTTGCCTGCCACGGACGCCAGCGAATTCGGCCTGCTGCCGGAAACCGAAGGCGCCCAGGCCGCCGACCACATGATCGAACGCGGGCTGCACCAGGCCTACGTGGTGATCTCCGGCGACGACTTCGCCCAGCGCGCGGCCAGCGCGTTCAAGGCCGAGCTGATCGCCCGCGGCGGCGAGGTCAGCGGCATGGCCACGCTGCCAGCCACCGGCGCGACCTACACCGGCGTGATCGCCAGCCTGCAACTTCCGCCCGCCACCACGCCCGCGCCCGATGCCGCCGCCGGCAACCCCGCCGACGCCGGCGCCCCCGCGGGCAACGCCGGCATCTTCATCAGCATGCGTCCCAACCAGGCGCGCCTGCTGCTGCCGCAGCTGCAGATCGCCCGGGTTGCGCTGCCAGTGTTCGCCACCTCGCACGTCTACGCCGGCTCCGACAATCCCACCGCCGACGGCGACCTCAACGGCGTGGAGTTCTGCGACGCGCCGTGGCTGTTCGACGCCCAGCCCGGCCTGCCGCGCCACGACGACGTCGCCAACCTGCTGCCCGCCGCCCGCGACGGCAGTGCGCGGCTGTTCGCGTTCGGCATGGACGCCTGGAACCTGGTGCCTTATCTCGACTGGCTGCGCAGCCATCCCGGCAGCTACCTGCCCGGCGCCTCCGGCCAGCTCACCGCGGACCAGTTCGGCCGCATCAGCCGCGTGCTGATCTGGGCGAAATTCCAGAACGGCCTCGCCCGCCCGCTGGGCGGCAGCCTGCAGGTGGACGACCTTCCCGCGCAGAGCGGCGCCGTCGCCGCGCCCGCCGACGGCGGCAGCGTACCGGCCGCCGCCGCGTCCACCCATTGATGCGCGCGGCCGGCGCTGCGTTCGAACAGCGCGCCCGCGCCGAGCTGGAACGCGCCGGCCTGAAACTGCTGGCGAGCAACTACACCACCCGCCACGGCGAACTCGACCTGGTCATGCTGGACCGCGACACGGTGGCGTTCGTCGAGGTGCGCTACCGCGTGCGCGCCGGCCACGGCGACGCGCTTGCCTCGGTCACCCGCGGCAAGCGGGACAAGCTGATCCGCACCGCCCAGCTGTGGCTTGCGGCCCATCCGCAGCACGCGCACCGCGCCTGCCGCTTCGACGTGGTCAGCTACGACGGGCCCGCCGCCGACGCGCGCATGGAGTGGTTGCGCGGAGCGTTCGAAGCCGGCTGAGGCGGCAATCCGCTACGCTAGGCCGATGCCCCTGCCCGCTGCCCTGCTCGATACGCTGCGCGAGATTTTCCCCGGCGATGCGCTCTCCCTCGCGGAAGCCGATCGCCGCGCCCATGCCCACGACAACTCGCGACTGCACGCGCTGCCCGACGCGGTGGTGTTTCCCACCGCGCATGCGCAAGTGGAAATGCTGGTCCGTGCGTGCCGCGGGCATCGCGTGCCGCTCACCGCGCGCGGCGGCGGCACCAGTTCCACCGGCGCCTCGGTGCCGATGGAAGGCGGCGTGGTGGCGGACTTCCTGCGCATGGACCGCATCCTGCGCATCGCCCCGGACGACCGCCTCGCGGTGGTGGAGCCGGGCGTGACGAACGAGGCGTTGCAGCAGGCGCTGGCGCCGCACGGCTTCTTCTGGGCGCCCGATCCGGGCTCGGCGCCGTGGTGCACGGTGGGCGGCAACCTGGCGTGCAACGCCTCCGGGCCGCACGCGGTGAAGTACGGTTCCACCCGCGACAACGTGCTGGGCCTGTGCGCAGTGGCCGGCAACGGCGAGAGTTTCCGCTGCGGCACGCGGACCACCAAGAGCGCGATCGGCTACGACCTCACGCGCCTGCTGGTCGGTTCGGAAGGCACGCTGGCCGTGATCACCGAGGCCACGCTCAAGCTCACGCCGAAACCTGCCGGCCTGCGCACGCTGCGCGCCACCTATCGCAGCACCGTGGCCGCGATGGAGGCGGTGGCCCGCATCATGGCGCAGCCCGCCACGCCGTGCGCGCTGGAGTTCATGGATGCGCTGGCGCTGAAGCTGGCGCGCGAACACCAGCCCGAAGCCGGCGTGCCCGTGGCCGAGGCGCTGCTGATGATCGAGCTGGACGGGGCGCCCGATGCGCTGGACGGCGCCGTCGCGGCCGTGGAATCCGCCGCCCGTGTGGACGGACTGGTGCAACTGGAAGTCGCCCGCGACGAGGCACAGACCCGCGCCCTGTGGGCGGCGCGCAAGGCGCTTTCCTTCGCCCAGCGCGCCGCCACCCAGCACAAGATCAACGAGGACGTGGTGGTGCCGGTGAGCCGCCTGCCCGAGCTGGTGGATGGCGTGCACGCGCTGGCGGAAAAGCACGCCGTGCCCATCGTGAGCTTCGGCCATGCCGGCAACGGCAACCTGCACGTGAACCTGCTGCCGCGCGACGTGGACGAGATCGAGCGCGCCTGCGCGGCGTTGCCCGAGCTGTTCGCGCTGGTGCTCGCGCTGGATGGCACGATCTCGGGCGAGCACGGCATCGGCGTGGTCAAGCGCGAGTTCATGCCGCTGGCGCTGGAGGGCGGCACGCTGGAGCTGATGCGCGGCATCAAGGCCGCGTTCGACCCCGACGGCATCCTCAATCCCGGAAAGCTGCTGCCTTGAAACCCGCCGCCTTCGACCAGCTGCTCGCCGAGGTGCGCGCCTGCCGCATCTGCGCGGCGCAACTGCCGCTGGGGCCGCGGCCGGTGCTGCAGGCCTCGCTGCAGTCGCGGCTGCTGATCGTGAGCCAGGCGCCGGGACGCAAGGTGCACGAGACCGGCATCCCGTTCAACGATGTCAGCGGCGATCGCCTGCGCGACTGGCTGGGCGTGGATCGCGCGACGTTCTACGACGCGCGGAAGATCGCCATCGTGCCGATGGGCTTCTGCTTCCCCGGCACCGGCAAGGGCGGCGACCTGCCGCCGCGGCCGGAATGCGCGCCCACCTGGCATCCGCGCCTGCTGCCGCAACTGAAGCAGGTGCAGCTGACGCTGGCGATCGGCCAGTACGCGCAGGCGGGCCTGCTCGGCGAGCGGCGCGGGCGCACGCTCACCGATACCGTGCTGGCCTGGCGCGAACATCTCGCACGCGGCGTGCTGCCGCTGCCGCACCCCAGCCCGCGCAACCGGCTGTGGCTCACGCGCAATCCGTGGTTCGAGGCGGAGCTGCTGCCGGAGCTGCGGCGGCTGGTGGCGGAGGCGTTGCGTTAGGAACGCCCTCCGCACCGCATCCGTCGTCCATCCCCTCATCGTCATTCCAGCGAAAGCTGGAATCCAGTGAAGCATGCGTGCGAAGCACACGAAACCTGATTTGCGTGCTCTGCACGAGTCGTTTGACTGGATTCCAGCTTTCGCTGGAATGACGGCAACAGCAACGGGGTGGCGGCGGTAGCGGCGATGGCTGCGGTTTCGGAGCCCGCCTCAAGCCGTGCGCCGCGTGAAGATCAGGTGCAGGCCGAACAGCACGAACACGGCGCCGGCGCAGCCGTCGATCCAGCGGCGCAGGCGCAGGTAGCCGCGGCGCATCGCCGGCAGCGCGAACACGCCGGCCACCAGCGCGAACCACAGCAGTGTCTCGGCCACCACCATCAGCCACAGGCCCCAGCGCGCGCCCGCGCCCAGCCCGTCGCCGACGAAGGCGGAGAAGATGCTGCCGAAGTACACCACCGCCTTGGGGTTGGCGAGGTTGGTGAACAAGCCGTTGCGCAGCGCGCGCCAGGGGCCGTTCGCCAGTCGCACCGCATGCGTCGGCGCGCCGTTCGCGGGCGCGGCCAGCGCGCCGCGCAGCATCTTCAAGCCCATCCAGCACAGGTAGGCGCCGCCGCAGGCGGCGATCAGCCGTTCCAGCCACGCCAGCCGGTGCAGCAGCAGTTGCAGGCCGAGCAGCGCCAGCGCCGCCCAGATCGCCACGCCCAGCGCGATGCCGACCACGCCGGCCAGCGCCTCGCGGCGCGAATGGCTCACGGCGGTCTGCGAGACGTAGAAGAAGTCCGGCCCCGGGCTCATCAAGGCGATCAGCTGCACCACGGCGAGGGTGAGGAACAGGTTCATGCGATGCGCACCGGACACGAACGGGAAGCCGCAGTGTAGCCCCGCGGCGACGCCGTGCCGCGCCTTGCTGCGCTCCGGCCGCTTCCTCTACCCTCCTCCGATCCAGCAATGCGGCCACGGGGCTTTCCCCGGGCCAAGCCAGGGGAATCCGGAATCCATGAGCCTCAAGCTCCGCCTCGTCATCCTGAATTTCTTCCAGTACTACATCTGGGGCGCGTGGCTGCTGACCATCGGCACGTGGTGGTTCCAGAACCTGCACTGGTCGGGCACCAGCTTCGGCGCGATCTTCTCCACCATGGGCATCGCCTCGCTGTTCATGCCCTCGATCGCCGGCATCGTGGCGGACAAGTGGGTCAATGCGGAGCGCCTGTACGGCGCGTTCCAGATCGCGGGCGCGGCGGTGCTGCTCGCGATCCCGCACGCGGGCGATCCGCAGCAGATGTTCTGGGTGGTGCTGCTGTACATGTGCTTCTACATGCCCACCATCTCGCTCTCGATCACGGTGGCGTACAACGCGCTGAAGCAGCAGGGGCAGGACGTGGTGATCACCTACCCGCCGATCCGCGTGTGGGGCACGGTCGGTTTCATCGCCGCCACCTGGACCACCAGCCTGCTCGGCTTCAAGGCCTCGCCGGCGCAGTTCCACGTGGCCGCCGCCGCGTCGCTGCTGCTGGGCCTGTATGCCTTCACCCTGCCGAAGTGCCCGCCGCGGCTGGACGCCGCGCACAGCCGCAGCCTCACCGAGCGCCTGGGCCTCAGCTCGTTCGTGCTGTTCAGGAACCGCAACATGGCGGTGTTCTTCGTCTTCGCGATGCTGCTGGGCGCGGCGCTGCAGCTCACCAACGCCTACGGCGACGCTTTCCTCAGCGACTTCGTGAAGGTGCCCGAATACGCGAACCTGCTGACGGTGAAGTACTCCACCATCATCATCTCGATCTCGCAGTTCTCGGAAACCGCGTTCATCCTCACCATCCCGTTCTTCCTGAAGCGCTTCGGCATCAAGGCGGTGATGACGATGAGCATGCTGGCCTGGGTGCTGCGCTTCGCGCTGTTCGCGTTCGGCGACCCGGAACCGCTGGGCGGGCTGTGGATGATCGTGCTGTCGTGCATCGTCTACGGCATGGCGTTCGACTTCTTCAACATCTCCGGCTCGCTGTTCGTCGAAGGCCAGGCCGATCCGAAGATCCGCGCCAGCTCGCAAGGCCTGTTCATGCTGATGACGAACGGCGTGGGCGCGGTGCTGGGCAGCCTGCTCGCCGGCTTCGTGATCGACCACTTCTTCACCAACCACGCCTGCGACGATGCGGTGCTGATCTGCAAGGACTGGCGCGGCATCTGGCTGGCGTTCGCGGCCTATGCGCTGGCGATGGCGGTGCTGTTCGTGCCGCTGTTCAAGCACCGGCACGATGCGGCCGCGGCGGCGCGGCCGCTGCCCACCCACTGAACGCACGCGCCGCGGCGGCGGGTCAGCCCGCCTGCATGCTGGCCATCACCCGGTCGCGCCCGCCGGACTTGGCCGAATACAGCGCCATGTCGGCGGCGCGCATCCAGCTCGACAAGTCGTGGCAGCGCGCGCCGTCGAACTGCGCCACGCCGATGCTGATGGTGAGCCGGTCCAGCGGCAGGTCTTCCGGCAGCGCCAGCGCCGCCACGCCCTTGCGCAGCGTTTCGGCCAGGCGCATGCCGGCGGCGAGGCCGGCATGCGGGCACATCACGGTGAATTCCTCGCCGCCGATGCGCGCCACGAAGCAGCCGTCGTCCACCGCCATGGTCAGATGGTCGGTGAGCAGCCGCAGCACGCGGTCGCCCTGCAGATGCCCGATGCTGTCGTTGATGCTCTTGAAATGGTCGATGTCGATCAGCAGCAGCACGTGCGGCGGACTGCGGGGGTCGCGGGACGCGCCCAGCAACTCGCTGGCGCGCTGCTGGAACCCGCGCCGGTTCGCGATGCCGGTAAGCGGATCGCGCAAGGTCTGCGCCTGCAGCTCGCCGGCGAGCCGCCGCTGCGCGCGCAGCTGCAGCACCAGCATGCCCACGACCAGCAGCAGGGCCGTGGCCAGCAGCACGATCGTGGTGTTCGCCACGCGCTCGCGCTGCTGCTCCTCGCGGCGGCGCGCCGCATCGGCCTGCGCCGACTTCAGCTGCAGGTCCTTCAGTTCGTTCGCGTGTTCCAGCTCGCCGATGCGCAATTCCTTCTCGCGCGCGGCGTAGCGCTGCTCCAGTTCGATCTCCACGGCGCGCAGCGCCGGCGTCTCGGTCGCACCGACGATACGCCCCGCCTCGCGTTCGTCGGCCAGCGCCTGGCGCAGGTCGCCGACCTGTTCGGCCATGCCGCTTTCCACCCGCAGCATGTCGGCGAGCTGGCCATTGATGCCGGCCTTGCGCGCCTGCTCCACGGTCTCCCGCATCAGCGCATAGGCGCGGCGATGATGGCCCAGCGCGGCTTCGGCCCGGGCGATGTCGGTGCGGGAGAACAGCGCGTCGCTGATGCGTCCCGCGGCCAGCTCCTGCCGCAACGAGGCCCTGGACAGGGCCAGCGCCTCGCGTGCGCGCCCCTGCTTCAGGTACATCTGCGCGAGGTTGTCGCCCACCATCACCACCAGTTGCTCCGCCTTGACCTTGGCGTAGCCCTGGCGCGCACGCTGGTAGGCCGCGGACGACTCGTCCACCTGGTCCAGCGTGGCCAGCGCGATGCCCACGTCGTTCTCGGCGTCGCCGACGCCGAAATCGTCGTTCAGCGCGCTGTAGGCCGCCACCGCCTGGCGGCACAGCGGCAGCGCCTTGTCCGGCTTTTCGGCGAGCGCGTAGGCGTCGCACAACTGGAAGCGCGCCCAGGCGTCGATCTCCGGGTCGGCATCGCCCTGCACCTTGTTCGCGGCCCGCAGCGCCTCGCCCAGGCCGTCGCCGAGGCCATTGGCGATGCCATGGCGCGCCCGCAGGAAACCGGCCGCGGCGGCGGCCACCGGGTCCTGCGCCACCGTGACCAGGCCGTCCAGCCGCAGCGTGGCCTCGGCCAGCGCGGCATCGTCGTTGCTGTTGATCGCGGCCGTGCCCATGCCCCACAGCAATTCGCGCTCGCGCGCGGGCGCCAGCGCGGGTCCGGCCCTGTCCAGTTGCTGGCGGACATCGGCGATCAGGCCATGCGGATCGGTGACCGCGCGTTCGCGGAACGCGTTCATCGAAGCCGCGGCGACCGGCATCGCCGCCAGCGCCAGCAACAAACCCCACCACGCCCCCTGACGCATCCGAAACCCGTTTCCACGTCGAGTGTCAATCGGGCGATGATAGCTTTTCCGGACGGCGGCCATGTTCAGCCGTGGCCCGCTCCGGGCCGCCGCAGGCGTGCGCGGGAAGCCGTTCGCCTGCAGGCCGGGTGGCAGGCAGGGACCGAAGCCCGGTCGTGACCGGGCGATGACACCCGTCTGCCGGCGCCGCAGGCAGCGCCGTCGCTGGCGCTCAGGCCGCCTTGGCGACCGCGGGCGGCACGCCCGCCTGCAGCGCCTCGAAGTATTCCCGGGCCAGCCGCATCTGGTCGGCGGCGGTCTCGGCCCGGTTGACGACTGCCCGGAATCCCGCGTTCTCGGGCCGGTCCTTCGCATACCACCCGAGATGCTTGCGGGCGATGCGCACGCCATCCGGTTCGCCGTAGTGGACGTAGAGCTGCTCCAGATGGGCGAGCAGGATTTCGCCCACCTCGGCGGGCTGCGGCGGCGGCAGCAGTTCGCCGGTTTCCAGGTAATGCGCGATCTCGCGGAAGATCCACGGCCGCCCCTGTGCGGCGCGGCCTATCATCAGCGCATCGGCGCCGGTCAGGTCCAGCACCTGTTTCGCCTTCTCCGGGCCGGCGATGTCGCCGTTCGCCATCACCGGGATCTTCACCGCCTGCTTGATCGCGGCGATGATGTCGTACTCGGCCTCGCCGGTGTAGTGCATGTCCCGCGTGCGCCCGTGCACCGCCAGTGCCCGGATGCCCGCCGCTTCGGCGATGCGCGCGATCGCCACGCCGTTCCGGTTTTCCCGGTTCCAGCCGATGCGGATCTTGAGGGTGACCGGCACGGCCACCGCCGCCACCACCGCGTCCAGGATGCGGCCGACCAGCGCCTCGTCCTGCAGCAGCGCCGACCCCGCCCAGGCATTGCAGACCTTCTTGGCGGGGCAGCCCATGTTCAAGTCCACCACCTCGGCGCCCAGCGCCACGTTGTGGCGCGCCGCCTCGGCCAGGAACGCGGGGTCGGCCCCGGCGATCTGCACGCCCACCGGTTCCGGCTCGCCGGCATGGTCCATGCGCCAGCGGCTCTTCTTCGTCGTCCAGAAGCGCGGGTCGCTGATCGTCATCTCGGAAACGGCGTAGCCGGCACCCAGTCGCTTGCAGAGCAGGCGGAACGGCTTGTCGGTCACCCCGGCCATCGGGGCGAGCACCAGGGGAGGATCAATGCGGTAAGGGCCGATGTGCATGTGCCGGAACAAGCTGTCGCTACCGCGACAGTCTAGGGCAGTTCGGCTGCGAACGAGGGACGCCGGCGCGAGCCCGCGCAAGCTGCCAAGGCTGCGTCGACGCCTGCCGCGACCACCGCCATCACGGATGAGGCGTCCCGTTCTCCCGGGCCTGGGCCCGTCGTGGCGTTCCGGCATCCGGATGCGTCGCTTTCGGCGACGTGGCCTGTCGCGCGGAACCGGCGTGCGAACCGCTCAGGCCGCTGCCAGCACCTGCGGCACGGCCACCGTCGGCCGCGTGCGCGGCGGCAACTCGGACAGCACTTCGCCGCGGTGGCCCAGCAGGCGCAGTGCGCCATCGGCATCCTCGGTCAGCACGGTGAGGCTTTCCACCCAGTCGCCGTCGTTGGCGTAGACCACGCCGTCGCGCTGGATCAGCGCGGCACGGTGGATGTGGCCGCAGACGATGCCGTCGAGGCGGCGCCGCGCGGCGTCGTCCAGCCCCGCCTGCACGAAGCGCTCGATGTAGCGCTCGGCCGCGCCGCTCTGCCGTTTCACGAACGCGGACAGCGACCAGTAGCGCAGGCCCAGCCGGCGCCGGGCCAGGTTGAGCCAGCGGTTGCAGGTCAGGATGCGGTAGTAGATCCAGTCGCCCAGGCGCTCCTGCAGGCCGCCGAACTGGGTGACGTTGTCGTAGTCGTCGCCGTGCGTGACCAGCAGGCGGCGGCCGTCCGCGGTGACGTGCACCACGCGCCGGTGCACGCGCATGCCGGGCATCAGCAGGCCGCACAGCCGGCGCAGCGGCCGGTCGTGGTTGCCTGGAATGTAGATCAGCGCGGTGCCGCGCTGGTGCAGGGCGTGCAGCGCCTCGACCACGCGCGCGCAGGCGCCGTCCCAGCGCGTGCGGCGCCGCGCGATCCACCAGAGATCGACGATGTCGCCCACCAGGTACAGCCGCTCGCAGCGCAGGCCGTCGAGGAAATCCGCCAGTTCCCGCGCGTGGCAATGCTTCGCGCCCAGGTGCACGTCGGATATGAATACGGCACGCAGGCGCCGTTCGCTGCCGGCGGGCATCACGCGCTTCATGCGGCAGCTCCCTGCTGCTGGCGCTGCAGGTAGCGCTGGCGTTTGCGTGGCCGCAGCAGCTCCATGTCCACCTCGATCAATCCGTCGATGGAGCCGCTGAACTCCGGGTCCACGCCGAATGCGAAGAAACGCGCGCCGCCGGGCTCGCACAGCTCGGTGTACTGCTTGTAGAGCATGGGCACGGAGGCGCCGAGCCGGTCCAGCGCGACCTTCAGCGCGTCGTGCGCGGCCGCGCCGTCCAGCCCCTCGAACGACGGCTCGCCGTGCTCGAACACGAACGGGCGGCGGGCGCTGGCCAGCGCCTGCGCACTGCCGTGGTAGCGCTGGTAGTACGCCACGATCTGCTCGCTGGCCGCGCGCGGCAACGCGGCGCTGATCGACACCGCGCCATACAGGTAGCGCACGCCCGGGTAGCGCAGCAGGTAGGCGCCGATGCCTTGCCACAGGTAGTCCAGGCTGCGGCTGCCCCAGTAGTCCGGCACCACGAAGCTGCGCCCCAGTTCCAGCCCCGCCGCCAGCCGCGGCACGGCCTCGTCGGCGTAGCGGAACAGCGAGGACGTGTACAAGCCGGCCAGCCCGGTGCGCGCCAGCGCCTCGGCGCCGCGCATCACGCGGTAGGCGCCCGCGATGCGCGCGGCCTGCGCGTCCCACACCATGATGTGGTCGTAATACGCGTCGTAGGCGTCGAGGTCGCGGCTGCGGCCGGTACCCTCGCCGACCTGGCGGAAGGTCAGCTCGCGCAGGCGGCCGATCTCCTGCAGCAGCGGCGAACCGCCGAGGCCGCGCGCCATGCGGATCTGCTTGCCGTCGCTGGTGGTGCCCAGCAGTTCGCAGGCCTCCACCGCGGCGGCCAGAATGGCGTTGTCGATCGGCGGCGCCACCGGCGTGGGGCCGACCGGGGCCGTGGCCGCATCACGGTTGATGGCGTACAGCGCGCCACGAACGCGGCGCAGCGCCTCGGGCTCGCTTTCGTCCGCGGCGACCTGCATCGGCTCGCCCACATGCAGGCGCACCGGACGCCGCCGCTGGGAAAGCATCTCGCGCACCAGCAGTGCGGTCGAGGCCGGCCGGCACAGCGCCGAAATCCCGTAGAACAAGGCCGAGTTGCGCGCCTCGATGCGCACCGGCAGCACCGGCACGGACAGGCGGCGCGCGAAGCGCAGGAAACCCGGGTTCCAGCGCGGGTCGCGCACGCCGCGCAGGCCCAGCCGCGAGACCTCGCCGGCCGGGAACACGATCACGCACTCGCCGTCGCGCAGCGCGCGTTCCACCCGGCGCAGGCTGGTCGCACCGGCCTTGCCGCCGAACACGCGCACCGGCAGCAGCAACTCCGCCAGCGGCTCGACCAGGGCCAGCACCTCGTTCGCGACCACGCGCGCGTCGGGCCGCACCCGGCCCACCGCGTCCAGCAGCGCCAGCGCGTCGAGCGCGCCGCAGGGATGGTTGGCGACGATCAGCAGCGGCCCCTTTGCGGGTATGCGCGCCAGCTCGGCCGGGTCGGCGTCGTAATGCAGCTCCAGCCATTGCAGCGCCGCCTCGACGAAGGCGAAGCCGCGCAGGTGGGCGTGTTCTGCGCAGAACACGTCGATGCCGTCGAATCCCGACCAGCGGGCCAACCCGTGCAGCAAGGGAACGGCCAGATGTCCGCGGCGACCGCGGAACCACTGCGGGTAACGCTGTTGCAGACGTTGCTCGATGGCTTGCATGGCGACCACCCTCTGTCTGGCCCAGCGCAAGATTGCGCGGCTGACGGGACGGCCGCGTTGCCACGCCGCGACAGGAACATGACAGCTCGCGGAGCAGCGACGGAGGCAGGGCTTCACTTCGTCGAATCAGGTTACGGATCGCCCCGGTCGCCGCCGTACGTTGACGGACGTCCTGCCGAGGCGTAACTTGCGCCCGCCGAGGTTTCCATCTTTTCATCCGAATGAAAAGATGGAACGAAGAGGGAAGCCGGTGCAAATCCGGCGCTGCCCCGCAGCGGTATGTGGAAACGACCTTCGCCAGACGCACTGGGCACAGCTGCCCGGGAAGCGGCGGACAGTAGGCGGCCGGCCCTCGCCGGCCACGTCCACGAGCCCGAAGACCTGCCTCGGCCGGAGTCCGGACGCGCCGCGAAATGCGGCGCGCACGGGCGCCGATCGGCCTGGCTCTCCGCGGGGAGCGCCGCGCCCGCCGCGCGCACCGCGGCGGGCGTGTTGCACCCCGCGCGAGCCGGATCGCCCGCGGGGGCGAAGGTCACCGGTCCAGCCATGCGTGCTGGCGATCCTTCGTTCCTCTTTGCCCATCCATGCAAGAGGAATCATCCATGTCACTCGTCACTTATCCCGGCTTTCCGCGCATCGGCCTCAAGCGCGAGCTGAAGCGCGCGCTGGAATCCCATTGGCACGGCGACGCGCCGGCCGAAGCCCTGCTCGAAACCGCCCGCACGCTGCGCGCGCGGCACTGGCGGCTGGCGCGCGAGGCCGGCGCCGACGTCGTGCCCTGCAACGACTTCAGCCTGTACGACCACGTGCTCGACACCGCCGTGCTGTTCGACGCGATCCCGGAGCGCTACCGGCCGGTGTACGCCGAAAGCCGTCTGGACGGCTATTTCGCGATGGCGCGCGGCCACAAGCGCGGCGGGCACGACCTGCACGCGCTGGAAATGACCAAGTGGTTCGACACCAACTACCACTACCTGGTGCCCGAGCTGCACGCCGGCCAGCGCTTCGCCCTCGTGGGCGACAAGCCGCTGGCGGAGTTCCGCGAGGCGCAGGCGCTGGGCCTCCGGGCGCGGCCGGTGCTGCTGGGGCCGGTGTCCTTCCTGCTGCTGTCCAAGACCGTGGACGGCAGCGACCGGCTGGCCCTGCTCGACGCCCTGCTGCCCGCGTATGCCGAACTGCTACAGCAACTGGCCGCGGCCGGCGCGGACTGGGTGCAACTGGACGAACCCTGCCTGGTGCTGGACCAGGACGCGGAAGACCACGCCGCCTACCGCCGCGCCTACGCGGCGCTTGCCACGGCGGGTGGACCGAAGATCCTGCTCGCCAGCTACTTCGGCGCGCTGGGCGACAACCTCGCGCTCGCCGCCGGGTTGCCGGTGGCCGGCCTGCACGTCGACCTCGTGCGCGCGCCGCAGCAGCTAGACGCGGTGCTGGACGCGTTGCCGGCCGGGCGCGTGCTCAGCGCCGGCGTGGTCGACGGCCGCAACGTGTGGCGCAGCCGCCCCGACCGTGTGCTGCCGCTGCTGCGCACCGCGCACGAGCGCCTGGGTACAGATCGCGTGTGGTTGGCGCCCTCGTGCTCGCTGCTGCACGTGCCCATCGATCTGGAGGCGGAGACCGCACTGGACGCCGCGCGCCGCGCCGGCATGGCGTTCGCGCGGCAAAAGATCGAGGAACTGCGCGTCTACGCCGACGCGCTGGCCGGCCACGCGGAAGCCGAGGCCGCGCTGCAGGCGCAACAGGCCCTGCTCGACCGCCAGGCGCAACAGCCCGGCGTGCGCAATCCCGCCGTGCGCGCCCGCCTGCACGAACTGGGCCCGCAGATGGCGCTGCGCCGCTCGGCGTATGCCACGCGCCGCGCAGCGCAGGCCGAGGCGCTGCCGCTGCCGCCCCTGCCCACCACCACGATCGGCTCGTTCCCGCAGACCGACGAACTGCGCAAGGCGCGCGCCGCGCACCGCGGCGGCAAGCTGGGCGACGCCGCCTACGAGGCCCTGCTGGAAGCCGAGGTGGCGCGCGTGGTGCGCTTCCAGGAGGAGATCGGCCTGGACGTGCTCGTACACGGCGAGCCCGAGCGCAACGACATGGTGGAGTACTTCGGCGAGCAGCTCGACGGCTATCTGTTCACCAGGCTCGGCTGGGTGCAGAGCTACGGCTCGCGCTGCGTGAAACCGCCGGTGATCTGGGGCGACGTGGCGCGCCCCGCGCCGATGACGGTGCGCTGGGCGCGCCTCGCACAGTCGCTCACCGGGCGGCCGATGAAGGGCATGCTCACCGGCCCGGTGACCATGCTGCAGTGGTCGTTCGTGCGCGACGACCTGCCGCGCGAAACCGTGTGCCGCCAGATCGCGCTGGCGCTGCGCGACGAGGTGCACGACCTGGAGGCCGCCGGCATCAAGGTGATCCAGATCGACGAGCCCGCGCTGCGCGAAGGCCTGCCGCTGCGCCGCACCGACTGGCCCGGCTACCTCGCCTGGGCGGTGGAATGCTTCCGCATCGCGGCCGGCGGCGTGCGCGACGCCACCCAGATCCACACCCACATGTGCTACTCCGAGTTCAACGACATCATCGAGGCGGTGGCCGCGATGGACGCCGACGTGATCTCGATCGAGACCAGCCGTTCGCGGATGGAGCTGCTGGACGCCTTCGTGCGCTTCCGCTACCCCAACGGCATCGGCCCCGGCGTGTACGACATCCACTCGCCGCGCGTGCCCACGCAGCAGGAAATGCTGGCCCTGCTGCGCAAGGCGCTGCGGGTGCTGCAGCCGGGCCAGCTTTGGATCAATCCCGATTGCGGGCTGAAGACCCGCGGCTGGCCCGAGGTGGAGGCGGCGTTGCGCGCCATGCTGGCCTGCGCCCGCCAGCTGCGCGAGGAACTGGCGACGGCCGGGGCCGGCTGACCCGGCGGCCGGCGGCCCCCTGCACGGGCCGCCGGCCATCCAGACGTCTGAACAGGGAACTAACCAGCCCGCCCCCAGAATCCCCGCGGGCTGCAAAAGGCCGAACGGCAAGGTATGATGCCGCACCCTTTTATCTCTTTATCCGTACACGAGGATATAAACGCGATGTCCAGTCACCTGTTCACCTCCGAGTCCGTCTCCGAGGGCCATCCGGACAAGGTCGCCGACCAGATCTCCGACGCCGTGCTCGACGCGATCCTCGAGCAGGATCCGCGCGCCCGCGTGGCCTGCGAAACCATGGTCAAGACCGGCGTGGCGATCGTCGCCGGCGAAATCACCACCAGCGCGTGGATCGACCTCGAGGCGATCACCCGCAAGGTGATCCTCGACATCGGCTACGACTCCAGCGACGTCGGCTTCGACGGCGCCACCTGCGGCGTGCTGAACCTGATCGGCAAGCAGTCGCCCGACATCAACCAGGGCGTGGACCGCAAGAAGCCCGAGGAACAGGGCGCCGGCGACCAGGGCCTGATGTTCGGCTACGCCACCAACGAAACCAAGGACGGCATGCCGGCGGCGATCTACTACTCGCATCGCCTCGTCGAGCAGCAGGCCAAGGTGCGCAAGAAGGGCAAGCTCAAGTGGCTGCGCCCGGACGCCAAGAGCCAGGTCACCCTGCGCTACGACAACGGCACGGCGACCGCCATCGATGCCGTGGTGCTGTCGACCCAGCACGATCCGGACGTCAAGCAGAAGGACCTGATCGAGGCCGTGCGCGAGCACATCCTCAAGCCCGTGCTGCCGGCCAAGCTGCTGCACAAGGGCACCAAGTTCCACATCAACCCGACCGGCAAGTTCGTGATCGGCGGCCCGGTGGGCGACTGCGGCCTGACCGGCCGCAAGATCATCGTCGACACCTACGGCGGCTGGGCCCGCCACGGCGGCGGCGCGTTCTCCGGCAAGGATCCGTCCAAGGTGGACCGTTCGGCCGCCTACGCCGCGCGCTACGTGGCGAAGAACCTCGTGGCCGCCGGCATCGCCGACCGCTGCGAGGTGCAGGTGAGCTACGCCATCGGCGTGGCCGAGCCCACCTCGATCTCGGTGACCACCTTCGGCACCGGCAAGATCAGCGACGACAAGATCGAGAAGCTGGTGCGCAAGCACTTCGACCTGCGCCCGTACGGCATCCTCAAGATGCTGGACCTCATCCACCCGATGTACCAGCAGACCGCCAGCTACGGCCACTTCGGCCGCAGCCCGTACGAGGTCAAGGACAAGAACGGCAAGGTCTACACCGCGTTCTCGTGGGAGAAGACCGACAAGGCCGAGGCGCTGCGCGCCGACGCCAGGCTGAAGTAAGCCGCTTCATCATCCCCGGTGCGGCGCCGCTGGCGCCCATCCGGCGGGCAACATCGAAACGGGCCGCGCAAGCGGCCCGTATTCGTTTGCCCTTGCCGTCGCGGAATCGGTGGCGGCCCCGGAGGCTTTGCCTAGCCGTCCCGGTCGCGGCGCGAGGCGACCACCACGGCTTTCTTGCCGCGCGGATGGTGGGCCGCCAGGCGGGTCGAGGCATGCCGCACGCGGTGCTTGGGCGTGGTGCGGCAGGCGGTGCTGCGGCTGGCGCCGCAACTGCGGCTGGCCACGGCCACGCGCTTGCCGTGGCGCGGCTGGCGCACATGCCCGCGACGCTGCGAAACCGGCGCGGTGTCGGCCTGCGCCGTCTGGATCGGCGAGATCGCTTCCAGGATGCGCGAAGCGCGGCTGCCGGCGGCCTGCGCCACCAGTACCGGCGGGGTCTGCTGGCCGTCGAAACCGTCGTCGAGCAGGCGCGCCATCAGGTTGTCGCGCACGGCCGCGGTGCGGCTGCCCAGCACCACGGCGAACAGGCGGTGGCCGTCGCGCACGGCGGTGGAGGCGAGGTTGAAGCCGGAGGCGTCGGTGAAGCCGGTCTTCAGGCCGTCCATGCCGGGGTAGCGGTACATCAGGTGGTTGTGGCCGCGCACGATGTGCCCGCGGAACACGAACTCCTGGGTGGCGAAGAAGTGCGCGTACTGCGGGAAGTCGCGGTACAGCGCCATCGCCAGCTTCACCAGGTCGTGCGCGGTGGAGAGGTTGTTCGGATCGGGCAGGCCGGAGGCGTTCGCGAAATGCGTGTCGCTCATGCCCAGCAGGCCGGCCTGCGCGTTCATCATGTCGGCGAAATGGCTCTCGCTGCCGCCGATGCCTTCGGCCATCACGGTGGCGGCATCGTTCGCCGACTTGGTGATCATGCCGAGGATGCAGTCCTGCACGGAAACGGTCTGGCCGGCGCGCAGGCCCAGCTTGGTGGGCGACTTGCCGGCGGCCCAGGCGGACACCGGCATGGCCTGGTCGAGGCGCAGCCTGCCGGTCTTCAAGCCCTGGAAGGTGAGGTACAGCGTCATCATCTTGGTCAGCGACGCGGGGTAGTCGCGCTGGTCGGCATTGACCTGCTGCACCACCTGGCCGCTGGTGCCGTCGACCACGATGGCCGCGTAACCGGCATGCGCCGAACTGGCGACGCCGCCGAGGCCGCACAGCAGCATCAGCAGCAGGATCGCACGCAGACGACCCAGCGCCCCCCCCAGCCTCATGGACTCGATGGCCACCCGAACTCCTCGCAAACGGATTGCAGCAATACCCAGCGTGCCCGCGACCTTAGCGCAAGGGAACGTGAAATTCCATAGGCAATACTTGAATTAAATTCGTTAAACCGATGTTCCACAATGAATTATCCGGAGCCAAACCCGGCCCTCAGCGGACCGTTCCCACGGCCGCCCGCTAGAATGGGCGGATGTCCCTGATCCAATTGCAGCGCGTCGACTTCAGCATCGGCGGCCCCCTCCTGCTCGAACACGTCGATCTGTCGATCGACCGCAACGAGCGCGTGTGCATCGTCGGCCGCAACGGCGAAGGCAAATCCACCCTGATGAAGCTGATCGCCGGCGAGTTGCAACCCGACGACGGCGAGGTGCGCGTGCAGGGCGGCATCGTGGTCGCGCGCATGGCGCAGGAGGTGCCGCAGGGCACCGCCGGCAGCGTGTTCGACGTGGTGGCGCAGGGGTTGGGCGATCTCGGTCACTTGCTGGCGCGCTATCACCACCTGCTGCACGAGGGCGACCTCGATGCGCTGGGCGAGGTGCAGGCACAGATCGAGGCGCGCCACGGCTGGGACCTGGACCGCCGCGTCACCGAAGTGCTGACCCGGCTGGAACTGCCCGCCGACACCGATTTCGCCGCGCTCTCCGGCGGCATGAAGCGCCGCGTGCTGCTGGCGCAGGCGCTGGTGCGCAAGCCCGACGTGCTGCTGCTCGACGAGCCCACCAACCATCTCGACATCGAGGCCATCGGCTGGCTGGAAGGCTTCCTGAAATCCTTCGACGGCAGCCTGGTCTTCATCACCCACGACCGCAGCTTCCTGCAGGCGCTGGCCACGCGCATCGTGGAGATCGACCGCGGCCAGCTCACCGACTGGCCGGGCGACTACGACAACTACCTGCGCCGCCGCGAGGAGCGCCTGCACGCCGAGGCACAGGCGAACGCGCTGTTCGACAAAAAGCTGGCGCAGGAAGAAGTGTGGATACGCCAGGGCATCAAGGCGCGGCGCACCCGCAACGAGGGCCGCGTGCGCGCGCTGAAGGCGCTGCGCGTGGAGCGCGCCGATCGCCGCGAGCTGAGCGGCAAGGTGAGGATGACCGCAGCGAACGCGCAGGCTTCCGGCAAGAAGGTGATCGAGCTGGAACACGTGCACCAGAGCTACGGCGGCCGCGTGCTGCTCGACGACCTCGACACCACCATCCTGCGCGGCGACCGCGTGGGCATCATCGGCCCCAACGGCGCCGGCAAGAGCACCCTGCTCAAGATCATGCTCGGCGAGCTGCAGCCCGAGCGCGGCAACGCCACGCTGGGCACCGGCATCCAGGTCGCCTACTTCGACCAGCACCGCCTGCAACTCGACGACACGCAGAACGCGCTGGACAACGTGGCCGAAGGCCGCGAGTCCATCGAGCTCAACGGCCAGCGCAAGCACATCATCGGCTACCTGCAGGACTTCCTGTTCTCGCCCGAGCGCGCCCGCGCGCCGATCACCCGGCTTTCCGGCGGCGAACGCAACCGCCTGCTGCTGGCCAAGCTGTTCGCGCAGCCCTCGAACCTGCTGGTGATGGACGAACCCACCAACGACCTCGACGTCGAGACGCTGGAACTGCTGGAAGAACTGCTCACCGACTACCAGGGCACCCTGCTGCTGGTCTCGCACGACCGTGCCTTCCTCGACAACGTGGTCGCCAGCACCATCGTGCTGGAAGGCGGCGGCAAGGTCGGCGAATACGTGGGCGGCTACAGCGACTGGCTGCGGCAGCGCCCCGCCCCTGCCCGCGAAGGCCAGGATCCGGTTGCGTCAACGCCAGCCCAGGCCGGACCGCCGCCGGATTCCGGCCTGCGCCGGAACGACGGCCAGAAGCGCAAGCTGAGCTACAAGGACCAGCGCGAACTCGAACAACTGCCCGCACGCATCGAGCAGCTCGAAACCGACATCGCCGCCCGCGGCGAAGCGATGAACGACCCCGCGTTCTTCCAGCAGGACAGCGGCGCCATCGTCAAGGCGAACGAAGCGCTGGCGAAGCTGCAACTGGAACTGGAAAACGCCTACGCGCGCTGGGCGGAACTGGACGGCTGAACCCGGCCGCCCGCAGGCTCAGGCGATCACTCCCGACGCACCGCGGAAACCTTCGCGCCATGCACGAGCCGCCTCGCTGACCGTCAGCTGCGAGGCCATGCCGGGTCCCGGGGCGCCCTGATCGAACAGGCGACGGCGCGCGATATCCATGCCGCATGCATGGCAAGTCGCATGCCAACCGCTGGCCGCGGAAATCGCCTTGCGGATCAAGCCCTGGCGCGGATGCCGTGGCGGGAACGATGCGACGCTCCGTCCGCATGCGGATCGGGGCGTCCGCATGCGGACGCCCCGATCAGAGTCAGTGCGCCTCGCGCGACCGGTGCGTGCCGTTCTGCATCAGGCGGTCGGTCCAGGCGATGCCGATCGCGGAAAGGATGAAGACCACGTGGATGATGGTCTGCCACATCACTCCCACCGGGGTGAGCGTGGAGCACTTCAGCCCGAAGCCGTTGGTGCCGGTGTCGGCGATGCTGGCCAGCACCTCCGGCGAGCAGAACGGCAGGCCTTGCAGCGCGCCGGCGGCGATGAAGGTCTTCAGCAGGTGGATCGAGGAGATGCCGATGATCGCCATCGCCAGCTTCACCTTCAGCACCGAGGCGTTGACGTGGCTGAGCCATTCCGGCTGGTCGGGATGCTGTTCCAGGCGCAGGCGCGAGACGAAGGTCTCGTAGCCGCCCACGATCACCATGATCAGCAGGTTGGAGATCATCACCACGTCGATCAGGCCGAGCACGATCAGCATGATCTCCTGCTCGCCCAGCTTGGGCGCCTCGTGGATCAGGTGCCACAGCTCCTTGCCGAACAGGAACACGTAGACGCATTGCGCCACAATCAGGCCGAGGTAGAGCGGGAGCTGCAGCCAGCGGGCGCTGAAGATCAGCAGGGGAAGCGGGCTGAGCCGGGGCTTCGCATGTTCTTGCATGAAAAACTTCCGAACGGCGCCCCAGCGTAACGGCCCCGGGGCGGTGCTGCCAAGCCCCGCTCAACCGGTGTTCTGCAGGCCCTGCGCCACGCCGTTGACGCAGGCCACCAGCGCCTGCAGCAAGGCGTCGTCCTGGCGGTCGCCGGCGCGCCAGCGCTTCAACAGGTCCACCTGCAGCAGGCTCATGGGGTCGATGTAGGGGTTGCGCAGGCGGATCGAGGCGGCGAGGCGCGGATCGCCCTGCAGCAGTTCCTTTGCCCCCTTGAGCCTGAGCACCCAGGCGCGGCTACGCTCGAACTCGGCGCGGATCAGGGCGAAGAACGGCTGGTGCAGTTCGCCGGCCAGCCGCGAGAACGCCTCGGCGATGGCGAGGTCGCACTTGGCCAGCAGCATCTCCACGTCGTCCAGCGCGTTCGCGAAGAACGGCCAGTCGCGCGCCATCTCGACCATGGCCGGTTCGCCGTATTCGGCGGCGCCCCATTCCAGCGCGCTGCCCAGTCCGTACCAGCCGGTGATGATGGAGCGGCATTGGGTCCAGGCGAACACCCAGGGGATCGCGCGCAGGTCCTCCACGCCGCGCATGCTGCGCCGGCGCGAGGGGCGCGAACCCAGCGCCATGCGTTCGATCACGTCGATCGGCGTGGCGCTGCGGAAGTAGTCGACGAAGCCCTCGCGCTCGACCAGCGCGCGGTAGGCCTGCCGGCTGCGCGCGGACAGCGCGTGCATGCGCTCGCGCCACTGCGCCTCGCGCGCGTCCTCCTCGCGCGGACGCAGGCTGGCTCGCAGCACGGCGCCCACGGTCTGCTCCATGTTGCGCAGGGCCAGCGCGCGGATGCCGTACTTGCGGTGGATCACCTCGCCCTGCTCGGTGACGCGCAGCACGCCGGCCACCGCGCCACGCGGCGAGGACATCAGCGCCGGCGTGATGCGCGCGCCGCCGCGGCTGGCCGAACCGCCGCGGCCGTGGAAGAACGCCAGCGCGATGCCGTGTTCGCGCGCCACCTCCAGCAGTTCCACCTGGGCGCGCTGCAGGCTCCAGCGCGACGCCAGCGTGCCGCCGTCCTTGCCGCTGTCGGAATAACCCAGCATCACCCACTGGCGGTCGCCGCGCGCGGCGAGGTGCGCGCGATACAGCGGGTCGGCCAGCAGCGCGCGCAACGTGGCCGGCGCGTTGCGGAGATCGTCGATGGTTTCGAACAGCGGGGCGATGTCCAGGGGGACATCGCTTGTTGCAGATGACGCGCCTTCTGCGTTCGTCCCCAAGCTCTTATCAAACAGCGCGCTTCTTGCGTTCGCCTCCCCGCTCTTATTAAACGACGCGCTTCTTGCGTTCGCCTCCTCTCCCCTCCGGGGAGAGGATTGAGGTGAGGGGACAGGGCTTGCGGGTAACTCCCTCGGGGATTGAGGTGAGGGGTCGGGGCTTGCGGGTAGCTCCGTCGAAGGCTGAGGTGAGGGGTCGGGGCTTGCGTGGACATCGCTATTGCTGCCCGCAGCGCCGACAGCCCCACGCAAGCTCGTCCCCTCACCCCGGCCCTCTCCCCGCAGGGGAGAGGGGGAAGATCCCGCCACTTCGACCAGGCCGCCATGCCTCGCCAGCGCCAGCACCGCCAGCACGTCGGCGGCGGAGCGGGCCATGCTGATGATGTACAGGCCGGTGGCCGCCGGGCCGTAGCGGCGGCGGGCATCGTGCAGGGCCGCGAACACGGCGCGCAGCGAGGCCGCCACGCTGTCCTCGCTGGCGGCGAAATCGCGCTCGCCACGCAAACAAGCATGCAGTGCAGTCACGCGTTCATCGACGTTGCGCCCAACCCAGTCGGCGTCGCCGAACAGCGCGGCCAGCGCGTCGTCGTGCACGCGCGAATCCTGACGCGCATCGAGCCGCGCAAGGTGGAAGCCGAAGCTGCGCACGCGCCAGATCAGCCGCTGCACCGCATAGGCGCCTGCATGCAGGCCGCGATGGTCGACGAGGCTGGCGGCGATCAGTTCGAGGTCGTCGCGCAGCTCGTCGGCGGATGCGTAGGCTTCCGGATGGCCGTCCTCGTGGGTGGCTTCGAGGCGCGCGCCGATCAGGGTGAGCAGACAGCGGTAAGGCATGTCCGCGTGGCGCGGGCGGATACGCGCTGCGGCCTGCGGGAAACGCGCGCGGTAGTCGTCCAGCCGCTGCTGCAGGCGCGGCTCGACCTGCACGCGACCGTCGGTCTGGCTGAGCAGGCGCGCCAGTGCGGAGACGTCGGAGATGTAGCGTCCCAGCACCTGCGTGCGCTGGCTGGCCAGGCTGGCGGCGATGGTGTCGGCGCCCACGTTGGGGTTGCCGTCCATGTCGCCGCCCACCCAGGTGGCGAAGGAGAGCAGGCGCGGCAGCGGTACGGCCACGCCGTAGACCGCCTGCAGCGCATCGGCCAGCGCCTCGTACAGCGCCGGCACGATGCGGTAGATCGGATCGGCGAGATAGAAGCCCACGTGGTCGCGTTCGTCCTGCACGCTGGGCCGCACCGGCGAGGCCTCGGCGGTCTGCCAGCCGACGGTGAGCGCCATGTGGATGCGTTCCTCGTCCTCGCCGCGCTCCTGCGGCGTGCGCCCGGCGTCGAAGCCGTCGATCAAGGCGCGCACGATCGCCTGCTCCTTCTCCAGCAGCGAGGCGCGCACCGCTTCGGTGGGATGCGCGGTGAACACCGGCTCCACCTCCAGCCGCAGCAGCCATTCCAGCAGTTCGTCCGCGGTGACGCCTTGCGCCTTCAACCGCGCCAGCACGTCGCGCAGGGATTCCGGCTGCGGGGCGCCGCCCTCGCGCTGGTAGTCGCGGCGGCGGCGGATGCGGTGCACGCGCTCGGCGATGTTCACCGCGTTGAAATAGGTGGCGAAGGCGCGCGCCAGCGCTTCGGCGTGCGCGGTGTCCAGGCCGCCCAGCGGATCGGCCAGCCCGGCCAGCGGCGCGCCCTCCTGCCGCCGCGCGATGGCGGCGACGCGCACGCGCTCCACCTCGTCCAGAAAGCCCGGCGCCACCTGCTCGGCCAGCATGCGGCCGACCAGGGCGCCCAGTTTGCGCACGTCGTCGCGCAGCGGGGCATCGGGCAGGGCGGGCTCGGGACTGCGGGTGGCGTTCATCACGACGGCATCGGCTCGCAGGGGGCGGAACCCCCAAGACTAGCGCATGCGCGCCTCGTTTGCTGCAATGCCGCAAAACCCTTCGCCCGACGCTGCGCGCCCTGCCGGAAACACGCCCCTGCCCGCCCCGCTATAATCGCCCTTCCCCGTCGAGGGGCGCTGCGACCGCGACCAGTTCACGGCCAGGCTCGACGGCATCCTTCCGAAACGGCGCCCGGTTTTTCCCCAACGAAACCGGAGCAGTACATGAACGCCGCACTGAAGGAAAACAGCCAGGACTACAAGGTCCGCGACATCGGCCTCGCCGATTTCGGTCGCAAGGAACTGGACATCGCCGAGCACGAGATGCCGGGCCTGATGTCGATCCGCCGCAAGTACGCCGCCTCCACGCCGCTCAAGGGCGTGCGCGTCACCGGCTCGCTGCACATGACGATCCAGACTGCGGTGCTGATCGAGACGCTGAAGGACATCGGCGCCGACGTGCGCTGGGCCTCGTGCAACATCTTCAGCACGCAGGACCACGCCGCCGCCGCCATCGCGAAGACCGGCACGCCGGTGTTCGCGTGGAAGGGCGAGACGCTGGAGGAATACTGGGACTGCACGCTGGACGCGCTGTCCTTCCCCGACGGCAAGGGCGGCTTCCTCGGCCCGCAGCTGGTGGTCGACGACGGCGGCGACGTGACGCTGCTGATCCACAAGGGCTACGAGCTGGAAAAGGGCGACGAGAGCTGGGTCGACAGCGCCTCGGGCAGCCACGAGGAGCAGGTCATCAAGAACCTGCTGAAGCGCGTCGCCAGGGAGCGCCCGGGCTACTGGACCCGCGTCGTCGCCGACTGGAAGGGCGTGTCCGAGGAAACCACCACCGGCGTGCATCGCCTGTACCAGCTCGCCGAAGCCGGCAAGCTGCTGGTGCCCGCGATCAACGTCAACGACTCGGTGACCAAGAGCAAGTTCGACAACCTGTACGGCTGCCGCGAGTCGCTGGCCGACGGCCTGAAGCGCGCGATGGACGTGATGCTGGCCGGCAAGCTGGCCGTGGTCTGCGGCTACGGCGACGTGGGCAAGGGCTGCGCGCACTCGCTGCGTGCCTACGGCGCGCGCGTGGTGGTCACCGAGATCGACCCGATCAACGCGCTGCAGGCGGCGATGGAAGGCTTCGAGGTCAACACCGTCGAGAGCACGCTCGGCCGCGGCGACATCTACGTCACCACCACCGGCAACAAGGACGTGCTCACGCTTGCGCACATGCAGGCGATGAAGGACCAGGCCATCGTCTGCAACATCGGCCACTTCGACAACGAGATCCAGGTCGACGCGCTGAACACCAGCGGCGCCGAGCGCCTCAACATCAAGCCGCAGGTGGACAAGTACACCTTCAAGAACGGCAACAGCATCTTCCTGCTCGCCGAAGGCCGCCTGGTGAACCTGGGCTGCGCCACCGGCCACCCCAGCTTCGTGATGTCGAACTCGTTCTCCAACCAGACGCTGGCGCAGATCGACCTGTGGGCGCACAAGGACAGCTACACCGCCAAGGTCTACATCCTGCCGAAGAAGCTCGACGAGGAAGTCGCGCGCCTGCATCTGGAAAAGATCGGCGTGAAGCTCACCACGCTCAGCGCCGAGCAGGCCGCCTACCTCGGCGTGCCGGTGGAAGGCCCGTACAAGCCGGACCACTACCGCTACTGATCGGAAGATTCCGGTACGGTCGAAACGAAACGGGCGCCGCGAGGCGCCCGTTTTTCGTGGGCCGCGCGAAACTTGAACGACTAGGACAATTGTCCTACGATGCCGACAAGACTAGGACAATCGTCCTACCACCCGCCATCGGCAGAACCGCCCATGAAGGAAACCGGCACGACCCGCGACGCGATCGTCGGAATCGCCGACACGCTGTTCTACGAACGGGGTTTCGAGCGCACCTCGTTCTCGGACATCGCCGACGCCGTCGGCATATCTCGCGGGAATTTCTACTACCACTTCAAGAGCAAGGACGAGATCCTCGATGCGGTGATCGCGGTACGCAGCCGCAACACGCGCGACATGCTCGCTCGCTGGGAAGCACGCAGCGCCGGTCCCGCCGAACGCATCCTCTGCTACATCCGCATCGTGCTGACCAACCGCGGCAAGATCATGCACCACGGCTGCCCGGTCGGCAGCCTGAGCGTCGAACTGGCCAAGCTGGACCACCCCCTGCGTCCCGACGCGAGCGCCATCTTCCAGGTGTTCCGCGACTGGCTGGCCGCCCAGTTCGCGGCACTCGGGCGGGCGAAGGATGCCGATGTGCTGGCGATGCATGTGCTCGCCTTCAGCCAGGGCGTGGCCGTGATGGACAACGCCTTCCGCGACAAGGCTTTCGTCCAGCGCGAGGTCGAACGCATGGCGCGATGGCTCGCGGACATCGCCGCCACACCCACCACCTGACACAGCGGAGTAGCGCCATGTTCGTCGTATTGCTCAAGTTCTCCAGCCAACGCGATCAGGCCGCGCATCTCATGGCGGCCCACAGCGAGTGGTTGCGCCATGGCTTCAAGGACGGCGTATTCTTGCTGGCCGGCAGCATCCAGCCGGCCGCCGGCGGCGCCATCCTCGCGCACGATGTTTCTTTCGCCGATCTGCAGCAGCGGGTGGATGCCGATCCATTCGTTGCCGAAGGCGTCGTCAAAGCGGAGATCATCGCCATTTCGCCCGCCAAGGCCGACCTCCGGCTCTCCTTCCTTCTGGGCTGACCCATCGGGACACCTCCATCATGGATACGACGATCATTGGCCCGGATGGGAAACCGCGCTGCCGCTGGTGTGCTGCGGCGCCCGAGTTCCTCGACTACCACGACATCGAATGGGGTTTCCCCGTCGCCGACGACCGGCGCCTGTTCGAGAAACTGAGCCTGGAAGGATTCCAGTCCGGGCTCAGCTGGCGCACGATCCTCGCCAAGCGCGAAAATTTCCGACGCCAGTTCCACGATTTCGACTTCGAACGGATCGCCCGCTTCAACGCCCGCGACGTGGAACGCCTGCTCCAGGACCCGGGCATCATCCGTCACCGCGGCAAGATCGAAGCCGTCGTCAACAATGCGCGACGCATGCGCGAACTGGTCGAATCGGAAGGCTTCCTCGCGGCCTTCGTCTGGCGCTACGAACCCGTTCGATCGACCGCCCCACCACAAACCGCTTCGACTTCCCCGGAATCCGTTGCCCTGTCGAAGGAACTCAAGAAGCGCGGCTGGAAGTTCGTCGGCCCCACGACGGTCTATGCCTTCATGCAGGCCATGGGACTGATCAACGACCATGTCGTCGGCTGTGCCATGCGCAAACAAGTGGACCGCGCGCGCAAGGCATTCCACAAGCCCGCTTGAAAATTCATGGATGCAGCCGCCTGAATCGATCGAGGCCGGTCATTTACCGGATGCGAAAGGGCCGTTCCGAGGCAACCCTTCTCATGCCTGGACGAGTCGCGCCATGGCGCATACCCATCGAGCGCACCGAGTGCGCCATCGTTCCCCTATAGGACGGTCCGATTTTGCTCGTCATCCCAGCGAAAGCTGGGATCCAGTGTCCGCAAGCCACAGAACACAAAAGTACTGGATGACCAGCTTCGCTGTTGTGAAACGCCTCCTGCTTGCGCAGGAATGACGAGCAAGCAGTCGATTCGTCAAACCTTCCCTAACCGCTTGCCGGAGCGCAGCCCAGCATCCCCAGCACGCCGTGCAACGCGGGCACGTGCATCAACCACGGCGCCGATAGCGTCAGCACGCCTGCGCACATCACAAGCAGGGCAACGCCGCGCCGCATTGCCGGCCGCTGCAACCAGCGCCCCACGCGCGCGCCCGACCACGTCAGCGGCAGCATCACCGGCAAGGTGCCCAGCCCGAACGCCGCCATGATCAGCGCGCCGTCGCGCGCGCTCGCCGACAGCCACGCCGCGGCCAGCACGGTGGTGCTCAAGCCGCAGGGCAGCCATCCCCACAGCATGCCCGCCGACAGCCGGCGCGCCGGCGTATTGGCCGGCAGCAACCGTCGCTGCAGGGGCTGCAACCACTTCCACACGCGCGCGCCGGGACGGGCGAGGAAACCCAGCCGCCCCTGCCGGTCCAGCAGACGCAAGCCCATCACGATCAGCACCAGGCCCACGGCGGCGCGCATCGCCAGCGTCAGCGCGTCCAGCTCGAACAGGCGCAATACGCCGTCGCCGATGCCGCCCACCACGGCGCCAGCCAGCACGTAACCGGCCACGCGCCCGAGGTTGAGCTGCAACGCGCTGCCCCAGCCCATGCGCGGCGACCACACGGAGAAGCCCGTCGCGATGCCGCCGCACATCGCCGCGCAATGCACGCCGCCGAGCAGGCCGGTCAGCAGCACCGCCGACAATGCCACGCCGTTAGTCATCGCCGCGTCTTTCCACGGTATCCCCGGTCTCCGCCGGCGGGGGGCCATCGTCGTGCAGGATGTCGATCGCCGGCGTGTCCATGTCGTCGAACTGTCCCTTGCGCACCGCCCACACGAAGGCGCCGATGGCGACCGCCAGCAGCATCACGCTCAGCGGTATCAGCATCAGGAGAATGATCATGGGGACGACTCCGGCACGGACACGCGCATCAGGCGCAGCGCGTTGGCGGTGACCATCAGCGACGACAAGGCCATGCCCAGCGCGGCCAGCGACGGCGTCACCTGCCCGGTCACCGCCAGCGGCAGCGCCAGCAGGTTGTAACCGACGGCCCAGGCAAAGTTCTGGCGAATGATGCGCCGCGTGCGCCGCGCCAGCTCGATCGCCCCGGGAATGCGCAGCAGCGACGGCGCGGTCAGCACCATGTCGGCCGCGCGCTGGGCCAGCGGCGCGCCCTCGCCCATCGCGAGCGAAACATCCGCGCCCGCCAGCACCGGCGCATCGTTCAAGCCGTCGCCCACCATCGCGACCACGCGCCCTTGCGCCTGCAGCCTGCGCACCAGCGCAAGCTTGTCCTCGGAGCTTTGTCGTGCCTGCGCAGCGTCGACATCGAGCTGGCGCGCCAGCCGGTCGACCGCGCCCGCGGCGTCTCCGCTCGCCAGGTGCATGCGCAGGCCCAGGCTGCGCAGCGCGTCGACCGCGGCCCGGGCGTCCGGGCGCAGACGCTCTTCCAGCACGAAGCAGGCGGCTGCATCGGCGCCGTCGCCCAGCCACACGCAGCCATCGTCGTCCCGCCCCGCCGCGAATGGGCCGCGGCCCAGGCGCCACTCCACCCCGTTCACCCGCCCGCCCAATCCCTGCCCCGCGTGGACCTTCACGCCGCTCGCCGGATGCGGCGGCGCGACGGACGCGAATGCCGCCGCGATCGGATGCCCGCTGTCGCGCTCCAGCGCGGCAGCGATGGCCATGGCCTCGTCCGCGGTCATGCCGCCGAACGTGCGCAGCTCGCCGATGGCGGGATCGATGCGCGTGAGCGTGCCGGTCTTGTCGAACACCACGTCGGTCGCGCGGGCCAAAGTATCCAGGCCGTCCGCGCGCAGCGAAAGCACGCCCAGCCGCGCGAGCGCGCCGTGGGCCGCCGCCAGGGCGGCCGGCACGGCCAGCGACAGCGCGCATGGGCAGCTGATGACCAGCAGCGACAAGGTCACCTCGAACGCGCGCGCGGGATCGTGGATGCGCCAGCCGGCGTAGACCGCCACCGCCGCGACCAGCAGCACGATCACGAACCAGCTGCCGATGCGATCCGCCGCGCGCGCCAGCGGCGGCCGGTGGGCCTGCGCCTGTTCCACCAGGCGGGTGAGCTGGGACAGCCGCGTGGCGCTGCCGACCCGGGTGATCTCGATGCGCGCCGGCGTCTCCCGGCACACCGTGCCGGCAAACACCGGGTCGCCCCGGTGCTTGGCGACGGGGCGGGATTCGCCGGTCAGCAAGGCCTCCTCGAACATCGCCAGCGCATCCCGCAGCACGCCGTCCGCCGGCACCGCTTCGCCCGCCGCCATGCAGGCGACGTCGCCGACCCGAAGCGCGGCCACCGGCACGGACTCGCGGGTGCCGTCGGCACGCTCGCGCACCGCCAGCGCGGGGCGCGCCCGCGCCAGCGCATCCACCTGCGAACTCGCGATGCGCCGGGCGCGCTGCTCCAGCATGCGCGCGCACAGCAGCAGGAACACGAACATCGCCGCCGCGTCGTACCACACGTGCGCGCCGCCGCGCACCGTTTCCACGAGGCTCGCCAGATAGGCCAGCAGGGTCGAGCCGGCCACCAGCGTATCCATGCCCGGGCGCCGCCCGCGCCATTCGCGCCAGGCGCCGCGCAGGAACGGCCAGCCGGCGTAGAACACCACCGGCGTGCACACCAGGAACGTCACCCAGCGGAAGAAGTCGCGGGTGTACAGCGACATCTGGTGATCGAAGTCCAGGTACAGCGCCTCGGACAGCATCATGGTCTGCATCGCGCCCAGGCCCGCGACGCCCAGCCGCATCAGCCAGCGCCTGCGCTCGGCCAGCTTCTCGCGTTCCTGCGCCGCGCCGTTCGCGAGGCCGGGCCGGTAGCCAAGCAACGCGAGCCGTTCCAGCACCGCCGACAACGCCACGCGGGCCGGGTCCCAGGCGATGCGGATGCGCCCCGTCACCGCGTTGGCGCGGACGTCCAGCACCCCGTCCACGCGTTGCAGCGCGCGATCGATCAGCCAGGCGCAGGCGGCGCAGCGCATGCCGTCCGTGAGCACGGTGATCTCCAGGCCGCCGGTCACCGCGAACGCATGGTCGGCCAGCACGTCGTCGCGATCCCATGCGGCGAAATCGGGCCGCGCCTCGCCCACGCGGGCGCCGGCGGCGCTGCGCAGGCGGTAGTAGTCGTCGAGGTCGGCCGCGCGTATCCACTGCGCGGCGGCAAGACAGCCCTGGCAGCAGAAGCGATTGACGCGGCCATCGACGTCCAGCCGCACGGGGGCCGCCGGCAGGGGTTCGCCGCAGTGGTAGCAGGTGCCGGTGCCGACCTGCCCGATGGCGTCGACCGCGACGTCCACGTTTACGGCATCAGTCGGATGAAGCGGGCCTGCGGCATCCAGCGTCCATGCAGCAGCCACGCACCGTTGTCGGGCGCCAGCCGTACCGTCCAGTCCCTGCCGCCGCCCAGCGAGCCGACGCCGCGCCAGCCGAGTTCGCTGGGCGAGAGGTGCACCGCGCGCTGCTCGCCCGATGCGTCGGACAAGGTCAGCGTGAGCTTGCCGCCGCGCGGGAAACTCCCGTCCGTCGGCACCACTTCGACCATGCTGCCCCGGGTGCGCAGCACCACGCCTCCCGTGGATACCTCGGTCGGCGATCGCGCGGGCTCGGCGGACACCAGCAGCTTGCCGACCCTGGTCACCTTCGCCACCGTCTCCATGTCCTCGCGTCCCGGCTGGACGGCGGCGAACAACAGGGCGAAACCGATCGCGACCGCGGCCAGCGGCAAGCCCACCAGCATCCACACCATGGGTTCGCGCCACGCGCTACGGGTGGTGTTCATGGCGCAGGCCCGAAGAAGCTGCTCTTGACGGTGGTGCCGGCATCCGCATCCGCGCCGCGCACCACGAAATGCACTTCGTGCCGACCGGTCACCTCCGGCGAAGCGCTGACCGTGACGGGGACGGACAGCACCTCGCCGCTCCCGGCCTGCACCGTCCGCGGACCGCCGCGCAGGGCGGCGCCGGGCATGTCGGTGGGGGCGACGTCGATGACGAAGCGGCGCGGCTGCTGTTCCTTGTTGACCAGCTTGATCGTGTAGCTGTTCTCGATGCGGCCGTCGTCGGCCTGCCGGTACATCACGTTGCGGTCGCGCAGCGCCTCGGCGAGCAGCACGCTGCGATGGGTCACGCCGTACATCCAGCCGCCGAGCAAGGCCAGCAGCAGGCCGGCGTAGACGATGATGCGCGGGCGCAGGACATGCGCGGGCTTGCCGTCGATCTGGTTCTGCGTGGTGTAGCGGATCAGGCCGCGCGGGTAGTCCAGCTTGCCCATGACGTCGTCGCAGGCGTCGATGCAGGCGCCGCAGGCGATGCACTCGTACTGCAGGCCGTTGCGGATGTCGATGCCGACCGGGCAGACCTGCACGCAGATCGTGCAATCGATGCAGTCGCCCAGCTGTTCGGACGCGAACTTCGGCAGCGGCTCGGCCACCATGCCGCTGTCCGCCAGCGCGATGGTGCCGCCGGCCTGCGCGCGATTGTCCGCCGCCGACGGATGCCGGCTGGCGCGGAACACGTAATCGTAGGCCGTCACCTTGTCGAGCAACCCGCGCGCGCGTTCGAGCACGCTGGCGAGGCCGCGCTTGCGCGAACCGCGCGGCTCGCCGCGCATCGGGTCGTAGGCGATGATCAGCGTGTTGCGGTCGAACATCGCGCTCTGGAAGCGCGCATACGGGCACATGTACTTGCACACCTGCTGGCGCAGGAAGCCCGCGTTGCCCCAGGTGGCGAAGCCGTAGAACAGTATCCAGAACGCCTCCCAGCCGCCCCAGCCGAACGGCGTGCGCCGGGCCAGGTCCGCGATGGGGCTGAAGTAGCCGACGAAGGTGAAGCCGGTCCACAGCGAGAACAGCGCCCACAGGCCGTGCCTGGCCGTCTTGCGCAGGATCTTCTCCCGCGTCCACGGACCGGCGTCCAGCCTCATGCGCCTGTTGCGATCGCCTTCGCACAAGCGCTCTATCCACAGGGACACCTCGGTCCAGACCGTCTGCGGGCAGGCGTAGCCGCAGAACAGACGCCCCGCCAACGCCGTGAAGAAGAACAGCGCCAGCGCGGCGATGATCAGCAGCGTGGACAGGAACAGGAAGTCCTGCGGCAGGAACATCCAGCCGAACACGTGGAACTGGCGCGCCGGGAGATCCAGCAGCACGGCCTGCCGGCCGTTCCAGTGCAGCCAGGGGAACACGTAGTACATGCCGAGCAGCCAGATCACCGCGGCGACGCGCAGGCGGTCGAACGTTCCCGACACCTCGCGCGGATAGACCTTGCGCTCGCTGACGTAGTAGGAGCTGCCCTCGTCTTCGACGACGTGCAGCGGTATGCGGCGGCTCATGGGACGTTACCGGAACGGGACCCTGACCTCACCCGCCGGGACGGCTGCAGCAGGATCCAGGTGAACAGGCTGGACGAGAACGTGGCCAGCCAGATGAGGAAGAAACCCAGCGTGTAGCCCAGCTTGCGGCCGAGCTGCAGCGACGGGAACGTGATGTCCCGCAGCTGCTCGGGATCCACGACGGCGAACAACACCGTCGCGACGACCCCGGCGACGAAGAAGCTGGGCCAGAGGATGGCGCCGATGCGTTGCGAAGCGGGCGTGGCTTCCTGCTCCCGCGGCCTGTCGGCGCCCGTGCCCATCACTCGGCAACCACGGCGCCGGCGGGCGGCGGTTCCTTGTGCGGCGACAGCGTCCACACGTAGGCGCCGACCAGCCGCGTGCGGGTGTCGCCCAGTTGCTCCTTCCAGGCCGGCATCACGCCCTGGCGCCCTGCTTCCAGGGTCTTGTGCAGCGACGCCGTGCTGCTGCCGTACAGCCAGTAGCGGTCGGTGAGGTCGGGCGCGCCCAGCGCCTGATTGCCCTTGCCCTGCGGGCCGTGGCATGCGCTGCAGGTGCCGGCGAACAGCTTCTCGCCGCGCACCGCCGCCTCCTTGGGCTGGCCGGGGCGCGACAGCGACAGCACGTAGGCGATCGTGTCGTCCACCGCCGTGTCGCCGCCCTGCGCCTTGAGCGTGTCGGCCCAGGCGGGCATCACGGCATGGCGGCCGTTCGCGATGGTGTCCAGGATGCGCGCAGGCGTTCCGCCCCAGTGCCAGATGTCGTCCGAGAGGTCGGGGTAGCCGGTCGCGCCCTGGCCGCTGGAGCCATGGCAGGCCGCGCAACGGTTGATGAAGACTGCGCGACCGATCGCCACCGCACGCGGGTCCTTCGCCAGCTCATCGATGGACTGGCCCGCGTACAGCTTCAGCGTGTCGTCCAGGCGCGCGTTCTCCGCCGCGGTCTCCGTCGCCCATTCCGACCCCGAGCTCCAGTGGCCCCAGCCCTTCAGCGAACCCACGCCGTACCAGACCAGGTAGCCGACGGAGAACACCAGCGTGATGTAGAACAGGTTGATCCACCACCGCGGCAGCGGCTTGTTGTACTCGGTGAGGTCGCCGTCCCACACGTGGCCGGTTTCGTCCGGCCTGGGGTCGTCGGGGCGGCGCTTGGTGTTGCTCCTGAGCAGCCACACGCAGCCCAGCAGGTTCAGCACCGTGACGGCCACCACGTACCATGTCCATGCGGGCGTCATGCCTGCTCCTCCTTGTCGTCATCCAGGGGCATGCGGGCAGCCTCGTCCAGCACGGGTTTCACGCCCGGCCTCCACAGCAGGATGCAGCCCACGACGAACAGCACCAGCAGGAAGGCGGTGATCAGGCCGGGGATCATCGGTCGGCTCCTTCCGCAACCTGCATGTCCGCCTGCGACACGTGCGTACCGAGGCCCTGCAGGTAGGCCACGACCGCGTCCTGCTCGGTCTTGCCCTCGACGGCGGCCGGCGCGGCGGCGATCTCGGCGTCGGTATAGGGATCGCCGATGCGCTTCAGCGCACGCATGTGCCGCGCGACCTGCTCGCCGTCCAGCTTGGCCTTGGCCAGCCACGGATAGGCGGGCATGTTCGATTCGGGCACCACGTCGCGCGGGTTGTCGAGGTGGGCGCGATGCCAGTCGTCGGAATAGCCGCGCAGGCCCACGCGCGCCAGGTCGGGACCCGTGCGCTTGCTACCCCACTGGAACGGATGGTCGTACACCGACTCGCCGGCCAGCGAGTAATGGCCGTAGCGCTCCGTCTCGAAGCGCAGCGTGCGCACCATCTGCGAATGGCAGTTGTAGCAACCCTCGCGGACGTAGACGTCGCGCCCGGCCAGCTCCAGCGCCGGGTAGGGCTTGATGCCCGGCAGCGGCTTGATGGTCTCGGCCTGGAACATCAGCGGGACGATTTCCGCGAGGCCGCCGAAGGACACCGCGACGGCGATCAGGATGGCCATCAGGCCGACGTTCTTCTCGATCTTTGCGTGCATATGGCTCATGTCTGTTCCTCAGGCACGCGCATCGGCGGCGGCGGGCGACAGCACCGGCTGCGGCGCGGTGGTCGCGGCGGCCTGGCGGAAGGTCCGCAGCACGTTCCAGGCCATCACCAGCATGCCGCTCAGCACGATCAGGCCGCCGCCGAGGCGGAACAGGTAGTACGGCTTGGTCGCGTTGAGCGACTCGACGAAGGAGTACACGAGCGTGCCGTTCTCCGGGTCGGTGGCGCGCCACATCAGGCCCTGCGTCACGCCGGCGATCCACATCGAGGCGATGTAGACGACCAGGCCTATCGTGTGCATCCAGAAGTGCAGGTCGATCAGCTTGGTCGAGTACATCTTCTGCAGGCCGAGCAGGCGCGGCAGCATCGCGTAGATGGAGCCGATCGAGATCATCGCGACCCAGCCGATGGCGCCCGAGTGCACGTGGCCGATGGTCCAGTCGGTGTAGTGGCTGAGCGAGTTGACCGTCTTGATCGACATCATCGGCCCCTCGAACGTGCTCATCATGTAGAACGAGAGCGAGACGATGAGGAACTTCAGGATCGGGTCGGTGCGCAGCTTGTGCCACACCCCCGAGAGCGTGAGGATGCCGTTGATCGCGCCGCCCCACGACGGCGCCAGCAGCACCAGCGAGAACACCATGCCCAGCGACTGCGCCCAGTCGGGCAGCGCCGTGTACTGCAGGTGGTGCGGGCCGGCCCACATGTATATCGCGATCAGCGCCCAGAAGTGCACGATCGACAGCCGGTACGAGTAGATGGGACGGCCGGCCTGCTTGGGCACGAAGTAGTACATCATGCCCAGGAACGCGGTGGTCAGGAAGAAACCCACGGCATTGTGGCCGTACCACCATTGCACCATCGCGTCGACCGAGCCGGAGTAGACCGAGTACGACTTGAACCAGCCGCCGGGAATCGAGAGGTTGTTGACGATGTGCAGCAACGCGATGGTGATGATGTACGCGCCGTAGAACCAGTTGGCGACGTAGATGTGCTTCACCTTGCGCTTGGCGATGGTGCCGAAGAACAGCACGCCGTACGCCACCCAGACGATGGTGATGAGCACGTCGATCGGCCATTCCAGCTCGGCGTATTCCTTGCCCTGGGTGTAGCCCAGCGGCAAGCTGACCGCGGCGGCCACGATCACCAACTGCCAGCCCCAGAACACGAACGCGGCGAGCTTGTCCGAGATCAACCGGGCATGGCAGGTGCGCTGCACCGTGTACAGGCTGGTGGCGAACAGGGCCGAACCGCCGAACGCGAAAATCACCGCATTGGTATGCAGCGGGCGCAGGCGGCCGTAACTGAGCCACGGCAGGTTGAAGCCAAGCGCGGGCCAGTACAGCTGCGCGGCGATGATCACGCCGACCAGCATGCCGACCACGCCCCACACCACGGTCATCACCGCAAACTGCCGCACTACCTTGTCGCTGTAACTCGCCTCGATACTCGCCATGAGGCCGCCCCTGCGTGACTGGAAGACGGCAAATTCTTGCCGAAAGCCCTTGCGTCGCAGTTGACCGCCGTCAAACACCCCGGGCCGAAAAGCTGTTGCGATTTGCCGCAGGCAGCATTCCTGGGCGCGTCATGTCTCCCCGTTCCGGGAAAGCGACAGGCGGCCGGCCGGACCTCACGATGTCCATGATCGGCTTCGGGTTTTTCCGCCCGGGACCGACGAGCAACGCACCCGGTTGGACCAGGCCTCCCTTGCTCATGCCGCGATTGCCCCAGCACGCATGGGTATCCGCCGGCGCCGGACCGCCCCGGCGAAGCGATGGCCCGGTCGCACCCCACCCACGGGCTGAAGGCGGCGGCGCCTGTTTCGCGCAGCCCAGCGGTAGCGGGCGGGAGCTGGGTCGCTACGGCCGCCAGTTCGCGTTGGCCTCCCAGAACGCCACGCTGCGCCGGTAGGCCTCGCGGTCCAGCGGCACGCCCGAGCCGCCTTCTTCCACGCCCAGCGCATTGCGCATCATGGTGATCGGGGCCATCGGGATTTCCTCCGGCTCCAGGGTGTAGAGACAGCCGACGATGCCCCAGTCGGCGTCGATGGGTTCGCCTTCCTTCGCGAGCTGCCCGCGGCTGTAGAGGATGACCAGCAGCCAGTTCGCCACCGGCGACTCCACGCCCTCGAACCAGCGCACCAGCACCGGCAGCTCGGCCCTGGTGCGCGCCTCGTAGGCGCTGCGCAGCCGGTGCCGGTTGGCGTCGGTGACCGGCACGGTGAGGCAGCGCGTGGAGGTCCAGTTGCGGTGCACGTGCAGCTTGCAGAACGGCGCGTAGCCATCCAGCACCTTGAACGGCGCCTCGTCGTTGAGGCGGCGCTGGAACGCCTCGGGCGTGCAGTCCTGGATGGTGTTGCCGCGCGGCTCGCGCGGGAACAGGCGGGCTCGCGCGAAAGGGGTAAGGACGATGGACATGGGGCAACCGGAGTTTTCGTTCGCGCCGAGCGTAGCCTGCACGGCCGGCGGAGTCGAAACGCCCCCGACTCCGCGCCGGCGCCGCTGCAGCAGCGGCGAGCGGATATCCCGCCCCTGCATCAGTCGGCCATTTGGCCATCTATCTTTTCATCGCGATGGACGTATAAAATTACCCGGAGCACTGCCCAAGGATGCCCATGCCTGCCATCAGCCTAGAATTCTTCCCGCCCAAGACGGACGAGCAGCGCGCCCAGCTGGACCAGGCTGCGCAGGTGCTGAAGGCGTGGCGGCCGGAATACGCCTCGGTGACGTTCGGCGCCGGCGGCTCCACGCTGAGCTACACCGGCGACACCGTGGCGCACCTGCATGCGGTGCACGGGCTCGCGGTGGCGCCGCACCTTTCCTGCATGGGCGGCACGCGCGCCGAGATCCGCGCCCTGCTCGACGGCTACAAAGCGGCCGGCTACCGCCGCATCGTGGCGCTGCGCGGCGACCTGCCCTCAGGCATGGCCAGCGCGGGCGACTTCCGCTACGCGGCGGAGCTGGTGCGCTTCATCCGCGAACACAGCGGCGAGCATTTCCACGTCGAGGTGGCGGCGTATCCGGAGATCCACCCGCAGGCCGACGACGCTCACGCCGACCTGCTCCACTTCAAGGCCAAGGTGGACGCCGGCGCGAACGGCGCGATCACCCAGTACTTCTTCAACCCGGACGCGTATTTCCGCTTCGTGGAGGACGCGCACAAGCTGGGCGTGCGCGTGCCCATCGTGCCCGGCATCATGCCGATCGCGAACTACACCCAGCTGAAGCGCTTCTCCGACGCCTGCGGCGCGGAGATCCCGCGCTGGATCGCCAAGCGCATGCTGGCGCACGGCGACGATGCCGCCGCGGTGCGCGCGCTTGGCGCGGAAGTGGTGGCGCAGATGTGCCGCCGGCTGCTGGACGGCGGCGCGCCGGGCCTGCACTTCTACACGCTGAACCGCGCCAAGGCCACGCGCGCGGTGCTGGAGCAACTGGACTAGCCACGCCGCCGGACCGCTGTCCCGCGACGGCGGCAACCCGATCTTCTTCACGGTTGGCAGCCGGCGTGGTCGCTATGCTGCGCCGATGCGCGCGTCCGCCCTGCTACTGCTGCTCTCGCTGTTGGCTGTCGCCCTGCCCGGACAGGCGCAGGATGCGATCCACCGCTGCGTGGACGCCCGCGGCAACCCCGTGTTCACCGACCAGCCCTGCGCCTCCCTGCAGGCCACGTCGGTGCAGGCGCCATCGACGACCGCGGGGGCGAGCGCCAGCCCCGCGCTGCCCGACCTGCCGATGCCCATGCAAAGCTGCGCCGGCACGGCCGCGGAACTGCGCCAGCGCGTGATCGACGCGTTCGCCCTGCGCGACCCGAACCGGCTGGCCGGGTTGATGCTGTGGCGCGGCTACGGCCGCGCGGCGGTGATCGGCGACATCCGCTCGCTGGGCCAGCTGGTGCGGCAACCGCTGCTGGAGATCCACTTCGGCAACGAAACCGACGACGACGACCCCGACGCGGCGGACGCGGCCGGCCCGCCAGCGGCGCCGGCAGAGGATGGGCTGCAGCTGCGCACCGGCGGCGGGATCGACGAGCGCAGCACGCGCTTCGCGATCACCCGCCAGGCCGGCTGCCTGTGGCTGCGCTACCGCGGCTGACCGCCGCCCCGGGCAGCCCTCCGCAACCCGCCATTGACACCCCCGGGCCGCGCCGCCGCTATCATGGGCAGTCCCCCACGGAGAACGGTCATGGCGCAGCAATACCCCGAATGGATCTGGCAGAACGGCAAGACCAAGCCGTGGGCCGAGGCGACCACCCACGTGATGTCGCACGCGCTGCACTACGGTTCCTCGGTGTTCGAGGGCATCCGCAGCTACGCCACGCCCGAGGGCGCGGCGATCTTCCGCCTCACCGACCACCTCACCCGCCTGTACCACTCCGCGAAAATCTACGACATGGCGTTGCCGTACACCCGCGACGAGATCGCCGCGGCCTGCCGCGAGGTGGTGAAGAAGAACGGCCTGTCCGCCGCCTACCTGCGCCCGGTGGCCTGGCGCGGCCTGGGCGGTTTCGGGCTCTCCGCCGAAACGCCGATCGACGTGGCCGTGGCCGCCTGGCCGATGGGCCCCTACCTCGGGCCGGAAGCGCTGGAGAACGGCATCACCGCCTGCGTGTCGAGCTGGCAACGCTTCGCGCCCAACACCATCCCGGCCGGCGCCAAGGCCGGCGGCAATTACCTTTCCGGCCAGCTGATCGCGCGCGAAGCGCGCCGCCTGGGCTTCGGCGAAGGCATCGCGCTGGCCTCCACCGGCCTGCTCAGCGAAGGCGCGGGCGAGAACATCTTCCTGGTGTTCGACGGCGCGCTGCACACCACGCCGGCCAGCGCCTCCATCCTCACCGGCATCACGCGCCACTCGCTGATCACGCTGGCGCGCGAGGACGGCATGGAGGTGATCGAGCGCGACCTGCCGCGCGAATACCTCTACCTCGCCGACGAAGTGTTCATGTGCGGCACCGCCGCCGAAGTCACCCCGATCCGCGCCATCGACGGCAAGCAGGTCGGCGCCGGCAAGGCCGGCCGCGTCACCCGCCGCATCCAGGACCTGTTCTTCGGCCTGTTCAACGGCAAGACCAACGACCAGTGGGGCTGGCTGGAACCGGTCTGATCGCAGACCCGCGAGGGTCCAGACCGCGCCAACCGGACGGGCGGCCACGCTTGGCCGCCCGTTCCGCCATCGACGCCCAGCCGACGCGCGGGAATCGATCCCGGGGAAAGCAAAGCCCTGCCCGCTATCATGGGCGGATGACCGACACCGCATCCGCCCTCCCCGCCATCCGCCTGAAGACCGACCGCGCGCCCGGCCACCCCTGGGTCTGGTCCGCGCAGGTGCACAAGCCCGAGGAACGCATTCCGCCGGGCAGCGTGGTGGATGTGGTGGATGCGAAGGGCCGCTTCGTCGGCCGCGGTTTCTGGAACGGCCACGCGCGCATCGCGCTGCGCCTGCTCGCCGCCGATCCCGCCGAAACCATCGACGCGAACTGGATCGCCGCGCGCATCGCCCGCGCCGTGCAACTGCGCCGCGAGCTGCTGCAGCTGGACCGCGCCACCGACGCCTGGCGCGTGGTGCACAGCGAGGGCGACGGGCTCTCCGGTCTGATCGTGGACCGCTACGCCGACATCCTGGTGATCGAATACTTCGCCGCCGGCATGTGGAAGTTCCGCGACGCGATCCGCGACGCGCTGCTCGCCCATTTCCCCGGCGCGCGCATCTACGGCTTCGCCGAAACGCACGTGCAGAAGCAGGAATCCTTCGACTGCCGCGCCAGCGAACCGCCCGCGCCGGTCGCGGTGCACGAACACGGCCTCGCCTTCCACGCCGCGCCCGGCGCAGGCCACAAGACCGGCTTCTTCGCCGACCAGCGCGACAACCGTCGCCGCTTCGCCGAGCTGGCGCGCGGCCGCCGCGTGCTCGACCTGTGCTGCAACGCCGGCGGCTTCGCCGTGCACGCGATGGCCGCAGGCGCGCGCGAAGCCGTGGGCGTGGACATGGACGCCGGCATCCTCGATATCGCCCGCGCCAACGCCGCCGCGAACAAGGTGGCGGTGGATTTCCAGCAGGCCGACATCTTCGACTGGCTGCGCGCCGCGGTGACGCGCGGCGAGAAATACGATGCGGTGATCCTGGACCCCGCCAAGCTCACCCGCGACCGCAGCAAGGTGTTCGACGCGCTGAAGAAATACTTCGCGATGAACCGCCTCGCGCTCGACGTGATCCCGCCCGGCGGCCTGCTGCTCACCTGCTCCTGCACCGGTCTCGTCGGCGAGGCGGATTTCCTGGAGATGCTGCGCCGCGTGGCGCTGAACGCCGGCCGCGAGATCCAGATCCTGGACGTGCGCGGCGCCGGCGCCGACCACCCGGTGCGCGCCGACGTGCCCGAAAGCCGCTACCTCAAGGCCGTGTTCTGCCGGGTGGAGTGACCGCGCCGACTCATTTGCTCTTCGGCAGCCGCCCCTTCAACGACGCCGCATCGAACGGGCCGGGAGCGGCGACCAGGGCGCGCGCCGCATCCACCTGGTCCCAGGTGTTCCACAGCAGCACGCCGCGCACGCGGTCGCGCTCCAGGTAGTACACCACGCCTTCGCGATACGGCTCGCGCCAGTCCTCCACCACCTGCAGGCGGGCATCGAGCAGGCCCACGGCTTCGTAGCCCAGGTCGAACAGGTCGGAGTAGAAGAACGGCAGCGTGTCGTAGGCGTCGGCGACGCCGGCCATCGCCCGGCCGGCGTGCCGGCCCATGCCGATCGCCGCGTCTTCGTGCTCCACGCGCAGGCGCCGGTCCAGCGCGGGGTTGTGGAAGTTCGCGACATCGCCGGCGGCCCAGATGTCGGGAACGCTGGTGCGCAGTTGCGCGTCGACCACGATGCCGTCGTCCACCTTGATGCCCGCCTGCTCGGCCAGCGCGCTGTTCGGCGTCACGCCCAGCCCGGCCACGGCGGCCTCCACCCGCAGCACGCTGCCGTCGGAGAGGCTCAGCTCCACGCCACCGTCGGTGGGCCCGCCGACGGTCACCCGCACGCCGCTGCGCACCTCCACGCCGTGCTGGCGGTAGTAGCCGTCGAGAAAGCGCGCGAGGTCGTCGGGGTAGCGGCCCGCGCCGATGTGCGCGCCGGGGAACAGCATGCACACCTTGCAGCCCACGCTGGACAGCGAGGCGGCCAGTTCGGCGCCGATGAAGCCGCCGCCGATCACCGCGATGATCGCGCCGGGCTGGGCGAAGCCGCGCAGCGTCTCGTAATCGTGCTCCGTGCGGTAGTGGATGACGCGGTCGCCGCCGTCGAACGGCAGCCGCCGCGGCGTCGCGCCGGTCGCCAGCAGCAGGCGGCGGTAGCGGTAGCTGTCGCCCTGCCCGTCGCGCGCGACGTGCGCGGCGGGATCCAGCGCCACGATGCGCCGCTCCGCGTGCAGCTTCACGCCCGCGGCCGCGGTGCCGAGGTCGATGTCGGCCACGTGCTTGTCGCCCTTCCACAGCGCCTTGGACAGCGGCGGCCGCTGGTACGGCGGCACCGCCTCCTCACCGACCATGCCGATGTCCGCCGTGGCGTCCAGCTCGCGGATCGCCTTCGCCGCCGCGTCCGCGGCCATGCCGGCGCCGACGATCAGGTAATCGTGCACGTGTTCCATGACCCCGCTCCTGCGTGAAATGACCCGCCCATCATGCGCGCCCGTGGGAAACAAGGTGTGAAGTCGCAAGGCCTGCGACGGCAGGACGTACACTGATGCGTACCGTCGGCCGCGAACCCTGCCCATGCCCTCCAGCGAAACCCTGCTCATCGTCCTCGTCGTGCTCGCGCTGCTGCTGCTGGGCCTGCAGCTGGCGCTGCTGCTGCGCGGCCGCGGCGATGCCGGCCTGCATGCGCGGCTGGATGCGCTGAAGGACGACAACGAGCGCCTGCAGCGCGCGTTGCGCGAGGAGCAGCGCAGCGGCCGCGAGGAACTGCAGCAGGGTTTCGAGCGCTTCCGCGGCCACGTCACCGAACAGCTGGGCGGCATGTCGCGCCAGCAGGCCGAGCGCATCGACGGCTTCGGCCAGCGCCTGGACGCGCTCACCGCCCGCACCGACGATGGCCTGAAGGCGCTGGGCCAGCGCCTCGCCGACGACGCCCACACGAGCCGCGACGAACTGGCGCAGACCCTGGAGCGCTTCGGCCAGCAACAGCAGCAGCGGCTGGTGACGCTCACGGAACGCACCGACGAGGGCCTGAAGGCGTTGGCGCAGCGGCTGGCCGAGAACGCGCACCGCAGCCGCGAGGAACTGACGCAGACGCTGGCCCGCTTCGGCGAACAGCAGCAGCAGCGCTTCACCACGCTGGGCGCCCAGCACGAACAACGCATGGGCGAGGTGCGCGGCACGCTGGACGGCCAGCTCAAGACGCTGCGCGAGGACAATGCCGCGCAACTGGAAAAGATGCGCGCCACCGTGGACGAGAAGCTGCAGTCCACGCTGGAGACGCGGCTGGGCCAGTCGTTCCAGCTGGTTTCCGAAAGGCTGGAACAGGTGCAGCGCGGACTGGGCGAGATGCAGAGCCTCGCCACCGGCGTGGGCGACCTCAAGCGCGTGCTGGGCAACGTGAAGACCCGCGGCATCCTGGGCGAGGTGCAGCTGGGCGCGCTGCTGGAGCAACTGCTCACGCCCGACCAGTACGCCGCCAACGTGGCGGTGGTGCCCAACAGCGATGCGCGCGTGGAATACGCCGTGCACATGCCGAACGGCGTGGACAACGCGCCGCTGTGGCTGTCCATCGACGCGAAGTTCCCGCTCGAGGACTACCAGCGCCTGCAGCAGGCGCAGGAGGACGCGAACGCCCCCGCCGCGATGGAGGCCGCGAACGCCCTGGAGCGGCGCGTGCGCGAGGAGGCCAAGCGCATACGCAGCAAGTACATCGTGCCGCCGCACACGGTGGACTTCGCCATCCTGTTCCTGCCCACCGAAGGCCTGTTCGCCGAGGTGCTGCGCCGCCCCGGCCTGTTCGAGGCGCTGCAGCGCGAACACCACATCACGGTGGCCGGGCCCACCACGCTGGCGGCGATCCTCACCAGCCTCAAGGCCGGCTTCCGCACGCTGGCGATCGAGAAGCGCAGCAGCGAGGTGTGGCGGCTGCTGGGCGCCGTGAAGACCGAGTTCGGGAAGTTCGGCATGGTGCTGGACAAGGTCAAGAAGAATCTCGACCAGGCCAGCAACCAGATCGACGCGACCGGCGTGCGCACGCGCCAGATCGAGCGCAAGCTGCGCGGCGTCGAGACGCTGCCGGGCGAGTTGAGCCAGCAACTGCTGGAAACACCGGCCGAGAGCGAGGAAAGCGACGAACCGGGCGCCGGCTAGGCCCGCCCCGCTACTTCCACTGGAACGCGTCCTCCACGCCCACGCCGAACGCGCGGGCGATGCGGAACGCCAGTTCCAGCGACGGCGCGTACTTGCCCGCTTCCAGCGCGATCACCGTCTGCCGCGTGATGCCGCAGGCGTCGGCCAGGGCCTGCTGGGTCATCTCGCCGTGCTCGAAGCGCAGCCTGCGGATGCAATTGTCGATCGGCGTACCGCTCATGCGCTGCGCCGGTCCCGCCAGTACGCCACGCCGGTCACCGCGTACTCCAGCATGCTCGACGCGATCAGGCCCATCATCAGCAGGTTGGACACCGTCATCGGCCGCGCCCATTGCAGGCGATCCAGCGGAGAGAACGCGAACATCATCGCGATGCCCAGCACGAACACCGACAGGCCGATGCGCGCCCAGTTGCAGGCCCGCGCCTGGATGCCGCGGTCGCGTTCGTCCTCCTCCACCTTGTCGAGCCAGCGCCTGCGCAGCACCTGCATCACCACCAGCCAGCCCGCCACGAGCATGCCTATGTGCTTGCCGATGGCGGAAGCTTCCGGCGCCATGCTGCCGTCGGCAGCCACCATCAACGGGGCGCGCAGCGCGTAGTACACGAGGATGGCGGCGGTGAACGCCAGGCCTATCCATGCGCGTTGCTCGCCGGGCGACACCGGCACCGCCGCGTTGTCGGCGCCGGCGGCGGCTACCGATTTCTGCAACGTCGCCCACAGCAGGTACCAGACCACCCACGCACCGGCGAGCAAGGCCAGCCCGCCCAGCCAGCCAAGGTCGATGTCGGGCAGCACGAACAGGACGTAGAACGCGAGGATGGCCAGTGGAACGAGGATGGCGTAGCGCAGGAACATCGGCATGGTGTCTGCTCCGTCGGACAATATGTAATCTATATATTACATTTTGTCCTGTCAACACGACTATTCCTACGTGGAGGTACGCGTAGCCGCGGCATCCGGCCCAGGCCGCCAAAGCCCCGCGCGGGCGCACCCCACGCACCGGCGACCCGCATCGCAGACGCGACCCGGCGCGGGCGCTAGACTGGGAAGTCTGCCCCTTGGAGACCCCCATGAGCGATCAGCGCAATCCCCCCGACGTCAGCCAGGAACAGGCCGAGGACGCCGTGCGCATCCTGCTGCGCTGGGCCGGCGAGGATCCCTCCCGCGAAGGCCTGCTCGACACGCCCAAGCGCGTGGTGAAGGCCTACCGCGACTGGTTCTCCGGCTACGGCGAAGACCCGGCCGACTACCTCAAGCGCACCTTCAAGGAAGTCGAGGGCTACGACGAGATGGTGGTGCTGCGCGACATCGAGTTCGAGAGCCATTGCGAGCACCACATGGCGCCCATCGTCGGCCGCGCCCACGTGGGCTACCTGCCGACCAACCGCGTGGTCGGCATCAGCAAGCTGGCGCGCGTGGTGGAAGGCTATGCACGCCGCTTCCAGGTGCAGGAGAAGCTCACCGCGCAGATCGCGCACTGCATCCAGGAAAACCTGCACCCGGCCGGCGTGGCGGTGGTGGTCGACGCCAGCCACGAATGCATGACCACGCGCGGCGTGCACAAGCGCGGGGTGTCCATGGTCACCAGCCAGATGCTGGGCGCGTTCCGCGACGACGCGCGCACCCGCGCCGAGTTTCTCGAATTCATCGGCCTGCACGGCAGCATGCGCCGTTGATCCGGCGCCTCGCCGTGGCCGCCGCCTTGCTGCTGCCGCTCGCGGCGGCGGCGCAGGATGCACGCAACGCCTACCTGCGGCAATTCGACAGCGACGGCAACGGCTGCGTCAGCGAAGCCGAATACCTGGCCTACATGAGCCGCGGCTTCGAGCGCATGGACGCGAACCACGACGGCGTGCTGGAACCCGGCGAGCTGCCTGGCGGCCACGGCCGGCCGGTGACGCTCAAGGAATGGCAGGCGAACCTGCGCCGCCAGTTCCACAAGCTGGACCGCCGCCATACCGGCTGCCTGGATTCGCAGGAACTCACGGCGCCGCCGGGCTGAGGTTTCGCCGCCGGCCAGCCGCAGCGCGGCACGATGCGCTATCGTTCCGCGTCCGCCTTCGCCGCTTCCGCCATGAATCTTCCCGCCGAACACGCCCCGCGCCGCCGCGCCGCGCTCGCCTTCATCTTCGTCACCGTGATGCTGGACATGCTGGCGTTCGGCATCATCATCCCGGTGCTGCCGCATTTGATCGAAGGCCTGATCGGCGGCGACATCGCCAAGGCCGCCTCTTGGGTGGGCTGGTTCGCCGCCTTGTTCATGACCATGCAGTTCGTGTTCTCGCCGGTGCAGGGCGCGCTGTCGGACCGCTTCGGCCGGCGCTCGGTGATCCTGATCTCCAGCTTCGGCCTGGGCGTGGATTTCATCGTGATGGCGCTGGCGCCCACGCTGTGGCTGCTGTTCGTGGGGCGCCTGTTCTCGGGTGCCTGCGCCGCCAGCTTCTCCACCGCGAACGCCTACATCGCCGACATCGTGCCGAAGGAGAAGCGCGCCGCCGCATTCGGCATGCTGGGCGCGGCGTTCGGCATCGGCTTCATCGTCGGCCCGGCGCTGGGCGGCTTCCTCGGCCACTGGCACCTGCGCCTGCCGTTCTGGGTGGCCGCGGGACTCTCGCTGGTGAATTTCTGCTACGGCTATTTCGTGCTGCCGGAATCGCTGCCGAAGGAACGCCGCGCCGCGCGCTTCGACTGGCGCCACGCCAACCCGTTCGGCGCGGTGGTGCTGCTGCGCCGCTATCCGCAGGTGTTCGCGCTGGCCGCGGTGTTCTTCCTGATCAACTTCGCGCAGTTCTCGCTGAACTCCACCTACGTGCTGTTCATCGACTACCGCTTCGGCTGGGGCCCGCAGGCCGCGGGCTACACGCTGGGCCTGGTGGGCCTGTGCAGCGGCCTGGTGCAGGCCGTGCTGGTGCGCCGGCTGATGCCGAAACTCGGCGAGGGGCGGATGATCCTGATCGGCCTGTCGCTGTGCGTGCTGGGCTACCTCATGTTCGGCCTCGCGCCCACGCCGTGGCTGTTCCTGCTGGCGATTCCCGTGTTCTGCCTGGGCGGCCTCGCCGGGCCGCCGGCGCAGTCGATGATGACCCACCAGGTCGATCCGCATGAGCAGGGCCGCCTGCAGGGCGCGCTGACCAGCCTCGCCAGCCTCGCCGGCATCTTCGGCCCGGCGATGTTCGCGAACCTGTTCGCGCTGTTCATCAGCGACCACGCGCCGGTGCAGCATCTGCCGGGCGCCGCGTTCGTGCTGGCCGCGGCGCTGCTGCTGGTCGCGACCCTGGTGGCGGTCCGCGCCACCCGCCATCCCGTTCCGGCGTCTGCCGCCCAGCCCACCCTGGGCGACGTGCCCGCACCCGAAATGACTTCCCCCGACTCCGTGGAGCAAATCCGATGAGCCTCTCCATGCACCAGGCCAGCGTTCCCGTCTTCGTCCGCGCGCTGGGCAATCTCCGTCACGTGCTGCAACAGGGCGAAGCGCACGCCAAGGCGAAAAACGTCAGCGACGCCGTGCTGCTGCAGACCCGCCTGATCCCCGACATGCTGCCGCTCGTGAAGCAGGTGCAGATCGCCTGCGACATGGCCTGCCGCGGCAGCGCCCGCCTCGCCGGCGCCGAACCGAAATCCTTCGAGGACAGCGAGGCCACGCTGGCGGAGCTGTACGTGCGCATCGACAACGCCGTCGCCTACGTGCAGGGCTTCCAGCCCGCGCAGATCGACGGCAGCGAGACCCGCGCCGTGGTCTTCCCCACCCGCAACAGCCCCACCGGCGAGCTGCGTTTCGAAGGTCGCGCCTACCTGTTCGAGTACGTGCTGCCCAACCTGTTCTTCCACTGCACCACCGCCTACGCGATCCTGCGCGAGGCCGGCGCCGTGTTGGGCAAGAGAGATTTTCTCGGAGAATTCTGAGGGGCGGCGAGGGCTCGCCGCTTGAGCCCGAAGCTGCTGGTGATATGAAGTCCTAGAGCGGTTTCGAGCGCCCTTGGGGCGCCCGAGCCACTTTCTCTCGCTTGCCCGAGAGAAAGTAACCAAAGAGAGAGGCACCCCGATGGCGTGCCCCGCGGGCCATCCTGCGGACTTTCCTCCACCCGCCCGCCGCACCATGGGGGCCCCGGTAGAGCAGCGCGCTCCCAGCACGCAGAAGCAACAGCAGGGCACAGCCGGAGCCAGAGCCGCGGATGGCCTGATCAATCGACTGCCTGCTCGTCATTCCTGCGAAGGCAGGAGGCGCTTCACAACAGCGAAGCTGGTCATCCAGTGCCGTTGTGTTCCGCGGCTTGCAGGCACTGGATGACTCGCTGCGTTCGCCCCTTCGGGGCCGCCCTGCGGGCGTTCTGCGCGCTTTGCGCTTGTCCAGCTTTCGCTGGGATGACGAGCAAAATCAGACCTTCCCCAAAGCGAAGCGCCGCGAACTCGCAGTGCTTCGCTTTTGCCGTTGCTTCTGGCGCGCACGACGCGCGCCTGCTCTTGGGGCCCCTGGGCGGCGGTGAGGTGGGGGTGATCAGGCCGCGCAACGGGCGTTGCCAGGACGGCAACGCCTTTTCGCGCGGACAGGATGCCCGCTCGAAAAGCCCGGCCCCGCCTCACGCACTTGCCGGACATGGACGCCCGGAAAGCGCCAACCGGGGTGGCCTTTCTCTTTGGTTACTTTCTCTTTGGCCACGCAAAGAGAAAGTAACTCGGCCATCGGCAGATGGACGAAACCGCTCTGAAACCAACACCAACGACAGCAGCGCCCCATGGCAAGCGCGGCCCCTCACCCCAACCCTCTCCCCCAAGGGGAGAGGGAGCAAGGCGCCACACCTCCCCACTATATCTGCGAAAATCCGCCCTCCTCGCCCCAGCGAAACACCCCCACCCCCGATGCTGCGCCTCACCGACATCAAGCTTCCGCTGGACCACCCTGCGGAAGCGCTGCCCAAGGCGATCCGCGCGAAGCTCGGCATCCTGCCCGATGAGTTGCGCGGCTTCACCGTGTTCCGCCGCGGCTACGACGCGCGCAAGCGCGGGGCGATCGCACTGATCTACACGCTGGACGTGGACGTGGCCGACGAGGCCACGCTGCTGGCGCGCCATGCCGACGACCGCCACGTGCAGCCCACGCCGGACACGAGTTACCGCTACGTGGCGCGGGCCCCGGCGAAGCTGGAACACCGGCCCATCGTGATCGGCTTCGGCCCCTGCGGGATCTTCGCGGCGCTGATCCTCGCACAGTCCGGCTTCCGGCCCATCGTGCTGGAGCGCGGCAAGGCGGTGCGCGAGCGCACGAAGGACACCTGGGACCTGTGGCGCAAGCGCAGCCTGCATCCCGATTCCAACGTGCAGTTCGGCGAGGGCGGCGCTGGCACGTTTTCGGACGGCAAGCTGCACAGCCAGATCCGCGACCCGCAGCACCACGGCCGCAAGGTGCTGGCCGAGTTCGTACAGGCCGGCGCACCGGAGGAGATCCTCTACGTCAGCAAGCCGCACATCGGCACGTTCCGGCTGGTGACGATGGTGGAAAACCTGCGCGCGAGCATCGAGGCGCTGGGCGGCGAGATCCGTTTCAATCAACGCGTGGACGACCTGCTGGTCGAGACCGACGCGCACGGCGAACGCCATGTGCGCGGCGTGCGGCTCGCCGACGGCGGCGAGCTGCGCAGCGACCACGTGGTGCTGGCGCTGGGCCACAGCGCACGCGACACCTTCGAGATGCTGCACGCGCGCGGCGTGTACGTGGAGGCGAAGCCGTTCTCGATCGGCTTCCGCGTCGAGCATCCGCAATCGCTGATCGACCAGGCGCGCTTCGGCCCGCAGGCCGGCCACCCCATCCTGGGCGCGGCGGACTACAAGCTGGTGCATCACGGCAGGGACGGCCGCTCGGTGTACAGCTTCTGCATGTGCCCCGGCGGCACCGTGGTGGCCGCCACCAGCGAGCCGGGCCGCGTGGTGACCAACGGCATGAGCCAGTATTCGCGCAACGAGCGCAACGCGAACGCCGCACTGGTCTGCGACATCCGCCCCGCCGACTACGCACCTTACGGCGAAGGCCCGCTGGCCGGCATCGCGCTGCAACGTCACTGGGAAACGCATGCCTTCGACATGGGCGGCGGCGACTACAGCGCGCCGGCCCAGCGCGTGGGCGACTTCCTGGCCGGGAAGGCCACGCGCGCCCTCGGCGAGGTGCAGCCCTCGTACCAGCCGGGCGTGCTGCTCACCGAGCTCTCCACCGCGCTGCCCGACTACGCGGTGGCGGCGATCCGCGCCGCGATCCCCGCGTTCGACCGCCAGCTCCGCGGCTACGCGCTGCCGGACGCGATGCTCACCGGCGTGGAAACGCGCACCTCGTCGCCAGTGCGCATCCGCCGCAACGACGACGACCTGCAAAGCCTCAACACGCACGGCCTGTATCCGGCCGGCGAAGGCGCGGGCTACGCGGGCGGCATCCTCTCCGCCGCGGTGGACGGGATCCGCGTGGCGGAAGCGGTGGCGTTGTCGATCGCACCCGGCGGTTCGCACTGAGCGTAGCCCGCACGGCGGCCGCACATTGGAGAAGTGCCATGCATGACGCTGGCTTTGGAGAGCAGGGAAGCCGAAGCGCCAGCATCACCCGACCCTTCGACTTCGCGCCTGCGGCGCTACGCTCAGGGCGAACGGCCCACGCTTGCGTCAGTACCACTCCACGCGGCCGACCACCCGGCCCAGCGCGGCGTCCATCTTCTTGCACAGCTTCGGCGTGCCGTTGACCAGCACCGGCTCGTCCGCCGGCTTGAGCATAGGCACGTCCATCAGGGAGTCGCTGTAGGCAAGCTTCCACGCGCTCACGCCGTGCCGGGCCAGGGCCTTGAGCTTGTTTGCGCCGACGTTGTGGAAGTCTGCGCGCATGCCGGCCCAGGTGGGGCGCAGGCGCGAAGCGAGCAGCTCGATGTCGCCCAGCCCCAGTTGTTCGAGAATGCCGCCTACCAGCGCCTGCTCGCAGCCGGTGACCACGATCACGCGGTCGCCCGCCTGCTGGTGGCGACGCAGCTGGCGCAGCGCATCGCGGTTGCAGCGGCGCGAGTGCTGCACCAGTTCCACCGCAAACGCCTGCGCGTGCGCCCGATAGCGCTGCTCGCCCGTGCCGAGCAACGCCGCGTGCACCAGGGTCCGCACCGCGCTCCTGCGCGAGAACGGCAGCTGCAGCAGCATCCACGGCAGGCAGGGCAGCACCAGCAGCATGCGCAGCCACGAGCGTGCGTAGCGGCTGCGGACGAAGAGCGTGAACGCGTCGCCATGCAGCAGCACGCCGTCGAAATCGAACAGCACCACGCGCGCCGCCGGCACGTCGTCGCTCACCGCTGCGGGCGGCTCCATGTCCCCGGTCTCCATGTGCATCACTTCGTGCCGAACAGGCGCCTCAGTTCGCTGCCCGGGTCTTCGGCGCGCATGAACGCCTCGCCGACCAGGAACGCGTGGATGCCGCCCTCGCGCAGCCGCGCCACGTCCTCGGGCGTGCGGATGCCGGATTCGGCGACCAGGACGCGGTCGTATTCCATGCGCTCCTGCAGCGCCAGCGAGGTTTCCAGCGAGGTCTCGAAGTTGCGCAGGTTGCGGTTGTTCACGCCGATCAGCGGCACCGGCAGCGCGAGCGCTCGTTCCAGCTCGTCCTCGTCGTGCACCTCGCACAGCACGTCCAGGTCCAGCTCCGCCGCCTGCAGCGAGAGCTGCAGCAGCACGTCGTCGTCCAGCGCGGCCACGATCAGCAGCACGCAGTCGGCGCCGATCGCGCGCGCCTCGTGCACCTGGTACGGATCGATGATGAAGTCCTTGCGCAGCACCGGCAGCGTGCAGGCGTCGCGCGCCTGCTGCAGGAAGGCCTCGCTGCCCTGGAAAAAATCGCTGTCGGTGAGCACCGAAAGGCAGGCCGCGCCGCCTTTCTCGTAGCTTTTCGCGATGGCCGCCGGATCGAAGTCGGGCCGGATCACGCCCTTGCTGGGGCTGGCCTTCTTCACCTCGGCGATCACCGCGGGCTGGCCGGCGGCGATCTTCGCCTCGACCGCGGCGGCGAAGCCGCGCGTCTCAGGCAGGTCCGGGATGCGCGCCGCCAGTTCGGCCAGCGGCAAGCGCGAGCGGCGTTCGGCCACTTCTTCGGTCTTGCGGGCGAGGATGCGGTTGAGGATGTCGGTCATGGCATTCGAGGGACGCGGGGGCCGGGAACATCATGGTGGCGCAAACGTCGCGTGGCGTCAGGCGATCATGCCATGGCGGCCAGTCGTTGCGTTGCGTCCACGAATGCCTGCATTTTCGCACGAGCCGCGCCGCTGGCAATGGTGGCGCGCGCCAGCGCGATGCCCTCGCCGATCGACGCGGCCACGCCGGCCGCGTACAGCGCCGCGCCCGCGTTGAGGCAGACGATGTCGTGCGGCACGCCGCGCTCGCCGGCCAGCGCCTGTTCCAGCATGGCCTTCGACTCCGCCACGCCGGCCACGCGCAGGTTGCGGCTGGAGGCCATCGCGAGCCCGAAATCCTCCGGCTCGATCTCGTACTCGCGCACGATGCCGTCCTTCAGCTCGCCCACCAGGGTGGCCGCGCCCAGCGAGATCTCGTCCATGCCGTCGCGCCCCCACACCACCAGCGCGCGTCGCGCGCCGAGCTGCTGCAGCACGCGCACCTGGATGCCGACCAGGTCGGGGTGGAACACGCCCATCAGGATGTTCGGCGCATCCGCCGGGTTGGTCAGCGGCCCGAGGATGTTGAACAGGGTGCGCACGCCCATCTCCTTGCGCACCGGCGCCACCACCTTCATGGCCGGATGATGGTTCGGCGCGAACATGAAGCCGATGCCGCTCTCGGCGAGACAGGCGGCCACCTGCGCCGGTGCAAGGTCGATGCGCGCGCCCAGCGCCTCCAGCACGTCGGCGCTGCCGGACTTGGACGACACGCTGCGCCCGCCGTGCTTGGCGATGCGCGCACCCGCCGCCGCCGCCACGAACATCGAGGCGGTGGAGATGTTGAAGCTGGAAGCGCCGTCGCCGCCGGTGCCGACGATGTCGAGCAGGTGCGCGTCGTCGCCCGGCACCGGCACCTTCTGCGCCAGCTCGCGCATCACGCGCGCCGCGCCGGTGATCTCGCCCACCGTCTCCTTCTTCACGCGCAGGCCGGTGATGATCGCCGCGGTCATCAGCGGACTCACCTCGCCGCGCATGATCTGGCGCATCAGCGCCGTCATCTCGTCGTGGAAGATCTCGCGGTGCTCGATCGTGCGCTGCAGCGCCTCCTGCGGCGTGATGGTGATCTCGCGCCCGCTCATGCCGCCAGCTTCCGCCGCGGCAGGCCGAGGAAATTCGCCAGCATGGCGTGGCCGTGCTGGGTGAGGATGGACTCGGGATGGAACTGCACGCCTTCCACCGACAGGGTCTTGTGGCGCAGGCCCATGATCTCGTCGAGGGAGCCGTCCGGGTTCTCCGTCCACGCCGTCACTTCCAGACAATCCGGCAGCGAACCCTGCTCCACCACCAGCGAGTGGTAGCGCGTGGCCTCGAACGGGTCGGGCAGCCCGGCGAACACGCCCTGCCCGCGATGGCGCACCGGCGAGGTCTTGCCGTGCATGATCTGCTTCGCGCGGATCACCTTGCCGCCGAAAGCCTGGCCGATCGCCTGGTGGCCGAGACACACGCCGAATACCGGAATTTCACTCGACAGCTCGCGCAACACGTCCAGCGACACGCCCGCATCGTCCGGCGTGCCCGGCCCCGGCGAGATCATGATGTGCGACGGCCGCAGCGCGCGAATACCCGCCACGTCCAGCGCATCGTTGCGCACCACCTTCACCTCCTGCCCCAGCTCGCCCAGGTACTGCACGAGGTTGAAGGTGAAGCTGTCGTAGTTGTCGATCATCAGCAACATATGCGATGTATCTCTTTGATTCAAATGGAGTACGATCGAACCGTCAAGCTGCGATACCCGCTTAAATACCCGCACACTTCGCCGATACCCAATTGGATGCATTGAACCGCGCCGGGTCCGCATTTTTGCACGTATGCAGTCCTCGCTGAACTCGACCTCGCAGGCCACGAATGGATGCTCAAATCGAGCCCCGGCCGCGCTGCCGGGCCAGTGAGCCGTGGGAGCGCGACGTAAGCCGCCATGCGAGAATCACGAGGACTTTGCGCCAGGGGGTGACACGGGGAGAAGCAATCACTTGGAACGCCTTGGCTGGGAGAGCCCAAGGGCTCCATGTCACCCATGGAGCTGCGCGAGATCGAGAAGACCAAGATCAGGTGCGCTCGCAAGTTCTTCGATGACATGAACCGTCGATTTGCTCCCAAGAACGTCAAGTACGACGTGGTAGACAGTTTTAGCAAGTTAATGGAGATCGTGAAGTGACCACCAAGGAACGCACCGTGTATACACCCCGTTTTGATTTTGGCAGCAACCTTGATCCGAGCGGAAAGCAAACAGGCACTGTTAAAGAGCTGCTCGAAGAGCTCAACTACGAAAAGTTCAAGACAATCACCGGTACCGATGCAAAAAAAAGTGATTCGAACGGCACATCTATCACGTACGATTCGCTAGACGGCGTATTCGCGTTCCTCGGCGAGGTGGCTGATGTGCGCAAGCCCAAACTCGCTGAGGACGTCCCTCTCTCGACGCTAAAAACCATCAAGCTTCTTTATGTCACGAACGACACCAACGACACGCAACTGTTCAGACTGCTGAAGTCCCCGACGCGCGGCGGGAAGCCGACGCTGGAGTTTTACACGACGGAAACCGCGTCGAGGAATCAGAAAGGCATAGCTATAGTAGACCACCTTCTTTCGACGTTGAGCAAAGAAGTGGATCCGTTCGTGCTGCGACGGATAGATACCTCCTTTTTGACGTATCCAAAATTACTTGAATGCATCGCGCGCGAGAACATCGAGATTTTGGAGCCTATCTACATTAGGCATAGCGGGCGCTCCAACTCGATAGCCGAAGCGCTGACCTATCTCGCCGAGGCAGTTGAGCGGTACACACACAAATCCAACGACGCGCCCAGCCGCCCCTTGCATGAAGCGATATACACCTATGTGCGCATCCTTCCGTTCCTAAACTTCGTCGGCGAGTACCAAAAGGTCATCGAGCTGTCGCAGGTAGATGGTCAGGTCAATACGATCAAGGACAGGATCGAGGAGTTCTGCCGTGAGCTCTCTGGCACTTTGGGCTCGATCGTTCACCCCCTGACCCCGGTGGCATCCGTAGAAGCATTTCCCAAGTTTGTTGACACCAACGCCTTAGCGTTGGCCAAGTTGATTGAAGATGCGACCGGCATCGCCAGTGAACGCAGGGATCTGCTGAAGATCGTTAACGCGGCTAGCAAAGTGCTCTGCTCCTACGTACACCATGAGTGGGGCGTCATTTCGCTAGACACGAAAAATATCTCGGCAGCCGATTGTATTGCTGCACTCTGCGCCATTCGCCATCAGCAGAAGGTAAAAACCAATTATTCGGCCTACTGGTTAGGGCAGACGCAAGCTGAAAAAGGCACTGGCGTGCTCCGTCAGATGGATGACGAAAGAAGCGCCCAAGAACTGTTCGAACATGACTACATCCCACACGGTATCAACCAGTTATTGTTCAGCCGCTTCAACCAGTTCTACATGGCAATCACCGGCATACCCAATCGTTACGAGGCATGGATGGCGTACCAGCTAGCCCGGCTGAACAAGTATGCCGATTGCTACCTGTCCAATGACGTTGCCGTTTGCGACGCTGCGGTTCAGGATCTCTACGACTACTGCTCGCTGGAGGCAGTTAGGGCAGCCGAGCTTACTGCACAGGTGTAAATTCCTACTCACCCTTCCCTATGTAGTGAGACAAACTCCAAATCCAGCAACGACGACAAGAACATCCAATCCTGATCACTGGATATAGGAGGGGGGATAACGGACGCGCACATACCGTTTCCCCCCGAGCCGTCGTCAGGACTACATGGAGCGGTCTCATAGCAGCCGACGAGAACTATCTCGTCGGCTTTTTTATTGACCAACGAGAAAGGGTAGTACGTACATGGCCAGCTTCCATCATCGAATCAAAAGTGGCAGGAAAGGTTCTGCCAAGGAGCACGCCGCTTACATCGAGCGGCTGGGTAGGTATTCAGATCGGGAGGATCTGGTTTACGCGGGCAACGGGAACATGCCTGACTGGACAGAGGGCAACCCAGCCACGTTCTGGAAAGCCGCGGATACCTACGAGCGCGCCAATGGTGCCGCTTACCGGGAGCACGTCATCGCTCTGCCAAACGAGCTCAGCCTGGAGCAAAACTGTGCGCTCGCGATGCGACTGGCCCGTGAACTGGTGGGCAACAAACCCTTCCAGCTCGCGGTCCATGCACCTGAGGGCTCACTGGGCGGCATCACCAACCTGCACATGCACCTGATGTATTCGGACAGGGTACCAGACGGGATCGGTCGACCACCGGAACGGATGTTTGCGAGATACAACTCGGAACGACCGGAGGATGGTGGGTGTCGCAAGGACAGCGGCGGCAGGTCGCCGATGGTGCTTCGCGACCAAGTGATCTCCACGAGGAAGAAGATCGCCGATATCCAGAACCAGGCCCTTGAAGAACACGGCCTCAACGCGAGAGTCGACCACCGTAGCCTGCGTGAGCAGGGGCTGCAGCGCCGGCCGGAGCGTCATCTCGGGCCGGCCCGAATCAAGGGCATGTCGGATAGCGAGAAGGCCTTATTCGCCACTCTGAGGGCGACTGGCAGTGCCGGGGGACCGCCACGCTCTGCCACTCTTGCTACTTCGTAGCAGAATGGCACGGCTTTAGCCGGAGTGCCTGCCCTAGCACTGGCGTCAGACAAAAGGCCCCGGCCGTTGCCGGCCGGGGCAGCATGATGTCATCGGAAGCTACAGACCGCCACCGAAATACCAATCGCTCAGCCGAACGAAGCGCTGCTTGCCACGGGGGGCAACCACGATCCACAAAGCCCGCTGGGCCTCCAGGATGCGAAGCGCCGCGTTGAGACGATCACGATCCCGGACGGGGCCGTACTGGCGCACATGGTTCTTCGGAACATGCGTATCGGAGCGGGGGCCCTGCCAAACGCTGTCGCGGAGGTACTTGAACACCGCTTGCGCATCGACCTGTTCCTGCGACAGCGCGAACTGTGGCGAAAACATCCGCTTGTATTCCTCCAAATGCCACTGCACGACCGTGAATGCGCGCTCCAACGTATCAAGCGTCACCTTACCTTCCTCGCCGCTGTAACAGTGGAACACCGCAGCAAGTCGCCCGAGCAGCTCCATGATCTTTGATGCAAAGTCGTGGATGTCGTGCAGGTAGTCCCCGGGTCGAAGCATCCACTCCGTCTGCTGCGACAGTTCGAACCAGCGGGCCTTCGCATCGTCAGAAAACTCGACAACCTCGCGCTTGACTTCACCCGACTCGCTGACGGCGTCGTACTTTTCAAGCAACTCCTGCATCCGCGCCTGAAACAGCGGCAGGGACTCCCAGACATGTTCGTCCGTATTGACCGAACGAAACCCCTTCATCGACTCGGGCCAGCCGAAGAGATACCGGGCCCAGTGACCCGATCCCTTGGCAATATCGCCATGCTTCGCCAGATAAGCCTGAAGCACCTGCTTCTGGGTCATGATGCTGATCGTCACGCGAGGGTTCATCACCAGGACGTGGTCGAAATCGGCACGGTCCAGTGTCAACATCACTGCACCATCCCACGCCTTGTTCAAGAGCCCAAGCTGCGCCATCGTCTCGCTCTTGAACATCACCTGACCTTCATCGGTCGTGATCGCGATCGACTCTCCATCGCCACGGAGCGTATCCATGATTGCCCGCGGCGTAATGTTCTGACGCATGAACCGTCGCAGGCGGGGCTTGGTCGGCTTCAGCGTGGCGTGTTGCGCCATCTCTGCTTGAATCGCCTCGGTCGCCTCACCTTTGCTGACCGCCTTAGCGAGCCGGTTTCGCAGGCCTTGGCCTCGTGCCTCCCAGAGTTCGCGCTGCGTCTGGTAGCTATCCAGCGCGGCCTGAAATGCCTTCGCCTTGCGACAGTCGTGCTCATACAGCGGCGCGAAGACCAATGCATCCACCGTACTCTTGCGCTCGCCAGACTCTGCAATGGCGATCAGGTTCAGAGACGTCGGCCGACACTGCCCGGTCGGCAGCTTCACATCGAACAGGCCCTGGCACGCCGTAGCCATCCCAGCGATCAGTCCCATACCGATCAACGCGTCAGGGGCCTGAACCTTCTGCTGCAGTTCCCATGCCGTCATTCGCACCAGCATGAGAAAGGCATCCAAGGGATAACGCTGAGGGAAAAAATCGCTACCGTTCATGCTTCACCTCCTTCCGAGACGCCTTCGTCGGTCAAGATCGCCTGGTGACCAACCTCACCAAGCGGGTGGCCGCAAGAGCGGCACAGCGGCATATCCCCATTCGCCTGCCGACGCTCCCGCTCCGAATCCAGCAGCTGGCGGAACCCAACCGGACTCAGCTTCAAGTCATAGGCTTTGTTAAAGGCCGTCAGAATCGCCTTCTGCGGCACCTTCGCAGCCAAACGCTGCTCGACCTCGGCATAGGCCTCGGCGAACGCTTCGCTGTTCCGGCGCCGACTGCTGGGTTGGATGGCCTGCAACTCGCTCATGAAGCGCTCGAATTCCTGCAGCTCAGACATGCTTGATCTCCTTGCAGCGGCGATTGTTCGCAGAATTGCTGGCCAAAGCTTCGCGAGTACGCAGCCAGGCGATCACCTGGTCGTACCACCAAAAGCGGGGCGAGCGAGGCGTGTCGAAGAGCGGCGTTCCTTTCGGAAACGTCGGGTCGCTTTTGAACACTTTGTAGGCAGTGCTGCGCCCGAAACGCACCACTTTGAGCAACTCATGGAAGCGCACGGTGGGACCATCGGGCTTCCACGGCGTATGCTGGAAATCGGTCAAGTAGGTGACCGGGACTTGAGCCGACTGTCGCTCCCGCGGCGCGCGCGTGGTGCGATCGGCATGCTGCTTTTGACTCACGTTCTTCTCCTTGGTTATGGATGATCGACCGGCTCCGAAGAGCGGTCGGGGGCTATTCCATCCATTTCCGTGAAATACCTCGCCGGAGAAAAATTCAAGATTCTTGCAGCCCGTATCGCGTTGCTCTCTCACCAGCTATGCAGCAAAAAAAACAGTGACTTAGCATCAGGAGGGACGCTCAGGCGTCCCTCCTCCCCTCTTCGTTATCGTGTCATCACCGCTCCGACCTCCCCGCCGCACCAGTTGCGTTTTGCTGCAGGAGCTTGACCAACCCGTACGAGGCCAAGCCATACACCACTGCACCGCCTATGGTAGAAAACATCGCCACCACCTCCTCCGCTATGCACGTTTCGTCGCAGCGGCTACGCGAGCGTCCAGGCGACTTTTCAACCCGGATTCGACGCATGCGCCGACGTCAGAGGCTCGATCAGCAGCCCCTGTGGAGAAGAACTCCTCCACTACCGCTGACCCATCTTCTTCGAGCTCTTCAAAGGCGCCGTTGGCGAAGCCGCGGTGTGCTGCTTGGTCCAACGCTTTTTGGTCGACACCCGCCTCGCGGCGGCGCTTGGCAAGCTGCTTCGCATCCGCGACAGCCTGCTCCATCGACAGCCCTGCGCGAAGTACTAAATCCACGTAGTAGATCGGTGTTCCAAAGCTCATGGCGGTGGACTTGCCCCGCAGCTTGAGCTCCAGCGGCAGGCAGGCAAGGTTCCCATCTGACACCGCGTGGAAGTACTCCAGCCGGGCTGCGAGCGTGCGGATTGTGTTGTAGGAGGTCGTCCGCAGGACGAAGCTGTCGAGCTCATCGCTCGCTCCGCCGTCTACCAGCGCATGCAGGCGGGCATAGGGCTTGCACTCTCCTTGGGCGAATCCGCACGCATCCGCTCCGGAGCAAGGCAGTTGCTCGACGCCATCCTTGCCGCGTCGCCGGCAGGTCTCTCCGTTGCCGACGCACATCGGCCGGCCTTTGGTGCGATCGAAGAGTGAGTAGTCCGCGCGCAGGTTGAGGGCGGGGTCATTGAACAGCATCTGCACGGGAATCGACCGCAATTTCCCGCCAGCGGCCTTGCGTAACTCGTCGTCCAGCGGATGTAGCACCCAGCCGTCGCGGGTCTGCACCTGGGTGGTGAGAGTGAACTGGTCGTCCTTCTCGGGCAGCCGCTTGCCGTTGCGTTCGATCACGCGGCCGATGGATATGCGCCCGATGGCGGGTGGGGTAATGGCCAGGCCCTTGAGCATGGTTGTTCTCCTCGTGGGTTTCGGGAAATGAGAGAGGAGCAACGCGCGGACGCACACGGTCGTTCCATCCCCGCTTTCTGGGGAGGCTCGGCATAGGCGGTCCGATCTGCACCTCGTTTCTGTCGGTTTTTCCGGAAGCTGAAACGCCAAGAGCCCGGCATGCCGGGCTCTTGGTTGGATGGACTCGCGTGGCAGCCTGGCGGCTGCCGGGCTTCAGAAGGCCGGAGCTTGCTTGCCTTCCTTGCACCAACCCGTCCATTCGTCGAGCTGGTCTTGTGTGACCACGGCATCCTCGCCGGCGTCCTTGCGATAGGCATCGACCCATTGGTCGACGCACTGGTCCGTATCGGTGGTGGAGGGGTTGCTTAGGGCGGCTTCGAAGTCCGCCAAACTCTGCTCGGCAACGGCCGGGTTCGCGGCTTGGGCTTGGCTGGTGGCCATGTGGTTGCCAATCAGCAGGCAGATCCCGCCCAGTACCCAAGCCCCCACCATCAGGAACCACCATTGCCATAGCTGGCGCTTGGTGGGGGTGATCTTCTTCTTGCGCAAGCGGATCCGGTTGGCGATGCCGAACCCGAAAAAGAACCAGCCAACGATCGTCAGGATCGTGCTCAGTCCGGTGAAAAATTCAGCCATTGTCATGCTCCATGTCACAGTGGTTTAGACCCGTGCGCGCAGGCGTCATGGGGTGGTGTTTGGTCCGGCATCGGGAACGAAGAGAAGCGGATGCGCGGGCCGCGCATCGCGAGGAGACCGTCAGGCGATCATCGTGAGGACGAAGCAGACCATCCAGACGATGAAGTAGCCGAGGCTCTGATTTAGCGCCTTGGCGCGCTTGTACAGGTACACCGGCACGAGCCAGGCCATGGCCTTGAATTTGCCTGTGTCGTAGCCGGCGCGATTGAGTCGTCCCTCATCGAAATAGGAGAGACCGACATTCAGGGCGAGCGTGATGAACCAGTACTTCGAATCGCTCATGGCGGCATCCGCCGCGCTGTCGCTGTTGTTGATCGCGTAGGCGAAGGCGCTTTCGAGGATGTAGCCGATAAGGGGCGCGAACGCGAGTGTCCACACGACGCCATTGCCGATGTGCTTGCCCGTGATCGGCGGTGGCGCGACGCGCTCCAGGTGACTTCGAAGTTCACTGTCTTCAGCCTTCAGCCACTCAGGGAAGCCTGCTTTCCATACGAGCGTGCCGTAGGTGACGGTGCCCTGCTTGATCAAGGCGAACATGCCTTCTTCGGTAATCGGTCCCTTGCGTTGCCCATCTGTTTCATAGAACCAGCTCACCGACTCGGTATTTGATGCGTCCATCTGCACTCCTTTGGCGTGGGGTATGGGTGACACTGAGAAGCGCCCGCTGTCGGACGCACGAGAGAAGGAGCCATGGCGTGGCCATGGCCCTCGGAAAGGGATGAAAGTGTCAGCGGCAGACAATCAGCTGCCACGGCGACATGCCGTTCGTGCGTGCGACGCAAGGCGTGCCCCCTGGCTGCTTCAGGCCGCGAGGGGCCTGTTCGTCGTGTGATATATACTGCTGCAGTATAGTCTGTCGCACGGTACAGGCTTGCGCAATGCTGAGGGCTGTTAGACCGAGCCCTGCCGCCTCTTGTCCAAGCCCATTGCATCCATCTTTGCGACACGCCTGAAGGCCGCACGCGAACTGCGCGGCCTGTCACAGCGTGCGCTTGGAGGCCTGGTGTCGGAGAGCAAGAGCAACGGAAGCGTCCGCATCAACCGGTACGAGCAGGGCGTCAATCGCGCGGACATGGACACGGCGGCCGCACTCGCCGAGGCGCTCGGTGTGCCGCTCGCCTATCTCTTCGCTGAGAAGGACGATCAGGCCGAGTTGCTCCTCACCTTCGCCAAGCTTCCTAGCGGAGACCGCGCCAAGCTGCTGGCACTGGCCAAGCAGATGGCCGAAAAGCGCGATCGCAAGGGCACCAAATCCCCCTGAAGGAAGCAGGAGCGCATGTGCGCCCCTGTCTTCGGGAGACCTCGTGGCACGAGGCTCTGCTTGCCCTGTTCGGCTCGGTCACGCTGCACTGTTCGCAGTCACGACAAACCGCCGTGCGCCTGGCCGGGTGATGACGTATTGGGCCGCGAGATCAGGGTGGTCCGATGCTAGGCGCTTGACGTCCCACGATGCGCTCTCCTTCGCGCCTTTGTAGGTGACCTCGCCGCGGCTGAAGCAGGCTTTACTGGCTTCCCCCATGGCTTGCTGGATGACCTGTTTGAGCCGTTCGGCTTCCTGCTCCTTGGCATCCAGTTCTTCCCTCAGCGACACCAGAGCACTGAAGGCGCCATCGAGGTCCCTGTTGCCCGTAAAGTCGAGCACCGTGCCCTGGTCACGATAGAGCTGACGCAAGGCCTTCGCGGAGGATTCACTGCCATCGGCCGGTGGCGGCGTGTCCGTTTCCACGTGCTCCCAGAAGCGCGTCTCCAGCAGAATCAGTCGGCCGATCAGCTCGTCGTCGCGCTCGATGCGGTGCACTTCCAGCTGCTGGCCACACAACAGCACGGCTACATCAGCAGCTTGCTTGCCCGTTACCGCTAACTGGTGCTGGACCTGAAGCTGCACATAGTCCGGCACGCCGTCCTTCCAGAGTCGTGCGCCAAACTCGCCGGCGGTCTTGCACTCGAGAATCTGGACGTCGGGGTCTCCGACGATCTCCCGATCGAGGTTGGCGAGCAAGAAAGGAAACGTGGGGTGCTGCAGGACTGCATTGACCTTGCGCACCTTGCGACCGGTCTTGCGCTGGTAAGCTGCTGCGACGTAGGGCTCCAGCAAGGTGCCCCAGTAGCGCGGATCGTCCATGTCCTCGGCTGCGTCCTCCTGTTCAACCGCGCGCCCGGTCTTGTCCATCCACAGGGCTAGCGGGCTCTTGTAGGGATTCAGGCCGACGGCGGCCGCCGCATCCGAGCTCCCGATGCCACCTCGGCGCACCTCCAACCACTGCTGCCGGTCGAGCGTGCGCGTGTCGACTAGCCGCAACGCTGTCTGTCTCTTCATGGTTCCTCTCCTGAAAAAGAAACGCCCGGCCATGGGGCCGGGCGGTATGCCGCTTCCTCTGAAGGAGCGGGACGACGTGCAGTGCGGGTTACATCAGGCCGCGCGTGGCCAGCGAGACCACGTCCGTAGCGGTCACCACGAAGTGATCGAGCACGCGGATATCCACCAGGCACAGAGCCTCCCTCAAGCGTGAGGTCAGCATCCGATCCGCCGGGGACGGCTCGGGATTTCCGCTCGGATGGTTATGCGCCAGCATGACCGCCACGGCGTTCAAGGACAGCGCACGCTGGACCACCACGCGTGGATGCACCTCGGCCCCGTCCACGGAACCGGAGAACAGGCGTTCCACGGCGATGAGGCGGTGGCGGTTGTCGAGAAAGGCCACCTCGAAGTGCTCCCGGCTCTCCTCGCCCAGTCGCAGGCGAAAGAACTGTCCGGCGGTTGGCGGATCCTTCATGAACTGCCCCGGGGTCAGCGCCCTTGCCGACAGGATGCCCAGGGCCTGAGCGATGACGGCATCCTCCTGGTCACGGGAGATGGCCTCGTGGGAGGTCACGTGCACGAGGGGTTTCCTTGCCGCCATGGCACGCATCAGGCTACCCCCTTGACCAGTTCGTCCCAAGCCCGCTGCTTGATCTGCGCACCCTGGCCAAACCATGCCGCATCCCGGCGGTGGTCCTCGGTGCGAGCTCGCCGGTGGTGGTCGACGAACTCGGTGACGCTGTTGAGCAGGCCCCAGGCTGTCGCTCGACTGGAGGCCATCTGGGCGCCCCGGCCACCGCCTTCATACAGCGCCCGCACGGTGGCCACGGCCTGTTCGTTCACCACGGCAGTCCGGCTGTCCTGCCCCGGATAGGTCAAGACCCGACGGAGCAGGCCCTCGGCCGAGTCCGGATCCACCGGCTTGTCGACCAAGGCCTTCATGCGTGCGACGAACCCGTCCCAGGATGACACCGTAATGCCGAGCTGGCGCTTGACCGCCTCCGGATCGAACTGACTGCGGTGCGGCACCTTGATGGCGCCTTGCCCGTGACCCAGCGCGATCTGCAACGTGTTGTTGCATACCACCCGCACGCTGGTGAACTGCGCCGTGGTGGCCAGCGTGCCATCGCAGGCCGTAGCAAGCAGCAGGTAGCCCTCGACCTTGTCCTTGCCGCGCAGCGTGACGCTCTGGCCAGTGCGAGCCAATGCCCAGAACTTGCGGCCCTCGCGCAGCACGCCGGCGGTTTCCAGCTCGAACCCGCCTACCTCGGTCAGGTCACGGTAGAACTCCAGAATCTCGCCCGGCTGGACGACCTGGAAGCGCTTGGAGACCACCGCCAGCGGCGCCTTGGTATCCGAGCGGTACAGCACCTTGTTGCTAGGGAAGGACTGGATGACACCCAGCCCCTGGTTCCCCACCACGTAGCGCACGTCGGCATCTTCGATGGACCAGTTCATCCCGGCGCGCTCCCTCCAGACCTCAATGGGCTCACCGGCTTCGAGCCGACTGCCCAAGCCGTGCCACGGTTTCTCGCCTCGATAGGCGATCGATTCGACCAGATGCATGTTCAATTCCTCGTTTCAGACGGCATAAACGCCGAAGGCCCGGTTTCCCGGGCCTTCGGCGAGTCCTGCTTGGTTAAATGGGCTCAAGGAACCTTGTTGAGGTTCCCCGAGCAGCGAACGAAGCCCAGCAGCAGTGCGGCGGTCACCACCAGGACGCACGTCAGCGGGTCGGGTTTTTCAGGAATCATGGAATTACTCGGTGAAGCGGGAGCATCAGAGCGGATGTCCCCTACGCAAGGCGAGAAGCTCCCCGCCTCATGTGGGTGATATAGATCTGAAATATCTTTGTTTAGGAAAGGCCTGTCTCAGACCAGCAGTTGAGGGCTCGGCGATGCAGGTTTTCATGCACGCGGAGTTGCCTGCCCTTTCAGCGGCCCTCTTCCCGGAGGAGGAAGGCATCGCCTGTCTCGCGCTGTGAGACCTGCCCCTGGCAGGGTGGTGTAAGGAGGAACCGCGATGACCCGCCTCGCTGCGCTTGCCGCCAAAGATCAGACCCATCCCCACGTGCTGGACCGGCAGTCGGGCCTGTGGGTATCGCTCGAATCCTTCCTTGGCGACGGGGACTACGGCGACGTGGTCGAACGCAAACGCGTGGCGCAGAAGATGGCGCTGATCAAGGAGGGCCGCCCGCAATACGTGTGCCCTTGGTGCGCCCACGGCATGTTCCTCGCTTCGCTGCGTATGCAAGACAAGGTCAGCGAACGTTTCTACTTCAAGCACTTATTCGAGAACACCGCCTGCTCGGGCATCGTGGGCAAAGGCGACCGGGCGATCTGCGCCCAACGGTTCAACGGGGCGAAGGAAAGCGAGGCGCACAAGCGCTTCAAGGCGCGCGTGCTGGAAAGCCTCGACGCCGACCCGGCGTTCTCGGACAGCCAGCCGGAAACCCGGTTCGTCAGTGCCGATGGTTCGCGCTGGCGCCAGCCCGACGTGCAGAGCACCTGGAACGGCGAACAGGTGGTGTTCGAGGCACAGCTGTCGACCACCTTCCTGCATGTCATCACGCAGCGGATGTCGTTCTACGCGCACGAGGGCGTGCGCCTGCTGTGGCTTTTCCAGGACCTCGACCCCGGCCACTTCCGGCTCACCGAAGACGACATCTTCTACTCGAACAACCGCAACGGCTTCCGGGTGACCGAGGAAACGGTTGCCCTCTCCAAAGCCAGTGGACGGTTCGCCTTGGAATGCGTGTGGGCTGTGCCGACGCTTGTGGGTGAGACGATTGAGAACCGGCTAAAAGCGCAGACGGTGTTCTTCGATGAGCTGAAGCACGACGTTAGCGCCCATGGCGTTCCTCGCTCGTTCTTCTTCGACTACGACGCCGAGAAGGCCAAGGTCGCACAAGCGTTGACGCACCAGCAGAAGCTGGCCCGTGAGCAACCGCTCCGTGATGCGCTGGAAGCGTTCTATCTGGACCTCTGGGGCCACAAGCTGCCTTCCCTAGAAGCCGTTCAGGACCGGTGGCAACCCCTCGTGGCGCAATTCGCCCGGCATGGTCTGACTCTGCCAGCAACGCCACGGGCGGATGGAGGGCCGCACATCTACCTGCAGGCTGCATACTCGGCCAAGAACGGCCGGTCCGTGTGGAGCGGCCACTCCAACCTGGTGGAGCTGAGCCACCACGTCTTTGAGCAACGGAAGGAGACCCTCTGGATCTACCGGCTCATGCTCGAGGCCTATGGCCGGCACGAACACATCCGGCGCCACGACCCACAGGGAAAGTGGGCGAGAAAAGCCGCGAAATACCGGGAGCGGATGCGCCAAGGGGACCCCGCCTACCTGCCTAACCGGAAGTTCGACGCACTGCTGGCCTTCCTGTTTCCGGAAGTGGCGGACACGCTGGTGAAAGCACCTCGCGACGTCTTGCCCCCCCACCGCGCGCCGGGCAATGGGTGAACCCCCGCCTGCCTGCTTGACCAGCGGTTCAAGTTGCCAGGCTGACCACGCCCCCGGCGAATTTTCGACGGGCAGCGGATAGCGGCCGCTGCCTATGTCGAACAGAAAGCCCACCACGGCACCCAGATCGTTCGACAAGAAGTTGCGATGTGACTCGTTGAGCGTCATCACCTGGCGGCGCATCGTGAGATAGCTATCCCAGCGACCGAGACGAGCTTTCGCCCCCATCAGCGCGTTGTAGCCGTTGAGGATGGCTGTATTGAACGGCATGGCGAGAGTGGGGTGCATGAAATAGAGGAGATTGGCTGCCGCCGGCCCCAAGCCCGCGATGGCATGCCCATCCAGCGTGTGGACCGCCTCCACCAGCGCCTGTTCGCCATCGCAGCACAGACACGTCTGCAAGAATCGTCCGAACGCCCGTTGATGCGCTGAATTTTCGTAGATGTCCGGACATCCGCAGCTTCGGTTTCCACATGAACGCGTGATCGGCCCCCTTGAAAATCTGACGCTGCTCGGCGATCGAGTGCACAACGGTCTCCAGCGATAATCCGCGGTACGCCGTGCCAAAGGTCCCTGTATCGATTTCTTCTACCACCGCTTGCAGGCCGCGACGGATGGAGCGGAAATGCTTCAAACGCCTTTCCCACAGGAACCAGCTCTGATACGTGCCGCCAGGATCGGCGCGCCAGCGCTGTAGAAGCGCGTGGACGGTGTCGAATGAAAGTGCGGACATTCCGTCTCCTCGCTACGGCATAAAGCTCTAACAGCCTATCGCTGGCTACCCGGCGAGGCGCATGAACCCTACTCCATGGTTGAGTCCGTTGCCTCGCCGGCTTATGGTAGTAGGGCCATGATGCCTGCCCTCCACCAAATTCAGCGCTCTCGTCGCCTTCGGGTGATCGGGTTGCTGGCGTGGTTTGCACTGGTCCTTCAAAGTTTTGCAGCCATGGCCCAGCCGCCAACTTTTCCGGCGATGACCGCGACCGCGACCGCGATGTCGATGGCCAGCCGCTCCCAGACGCACGCCCAGCATGCGATGGCTCCGGCCTCACAAGACGGATGTTGCGCTGACCACACCGGCACGAATCACTGCACGTGCGCATCCATGTGTGCGAGCGCGCTGCCTCTTTCACGCATCGGCCTGCCTGCTGCATTGCCGATGCTCCCGCGTTTCGCTCACCTTCGCGTGCCCCATGCGCCGGCCATGGCGATGACGCCGCCGCTGCGACCGCCGTCCGTCTGACTCTGCCCTGCACGACCTCTGTGGTGCGTTGAGCCTCAGGCTCCACGCCCGCGTTCTTTACGATTCACGAAGCATGGTCCATGCCCGTGGATGCGCAGATGGAGTCCCCCTATGAATCCTTTCCTTCCTCCCGACGGGGTGGATCGTTCACGCCGTCACTTCGTGCTCGGCCTGGCAGCCGGCGGTACCGCGGCCGGCCTCGGGCTGCTGGCGCCCGGCCGTGCGTGGAGCGCCGCCGGCCCGGCAATGCCCGCCTCAGCGATACCGCAGTTGCGCGGTGACACCTTCGACCTGACCATCGGCGAAACGCCCGTCGACTTCACCGGTGCGCGGCGTATCGCCACCACCATCAATGGCAGCCTTCCCGGCCCGGTGTTGCGCTGGCGCGAGGGCGACACCGTGACGCTGCGCGTGACCAACCGGCTGGCGGTGCCGACCTCGATCCACTGGCACGGCATCCTGCTGCCGTTCCAGATGGACGGCGTGCCCGGCATTAGCTACCCCGGCATCGCGCCGGGAGAAACCTTCACCTACCGCTTCCCGGTGCGCCAGAGCGGCACCTACTGGTACCACTCACACTCGCGCTTCCAAGAGCAGACCGGTCTGTATGGCGCGATCGTGGTGGAGCCGTCGGGCGGCGAGCGGTACCGCCCCGACCGCGACTACGTGGTGATGCTCAACGACTGGAGCGACAGCTCGCCCGAACACATCTTCGCCACGCTCAAGCGCCAAAGCGACTACTACAACTTCGCCGAACCGACCGCGCCGGAATTCTTCAGTGACGTACGCAGCATGGGCCTGCAGGCTGCGCTGGCCAAGCGCAAGATGTGGAACACCATGCGCATGAGCCCGAGCGATCTCAGCGATGTGTCGGGCTACACCTATACCTACCTGATGAATGGCACGACGCCCAACGGCAACTGGAGTGGCCTGTTCCGCCCTGGCGAGAAGGTGCGCCTGCGCTTCATCAACGGCTCGTCGATGACGTATTTCGACGTACGTATTCCCGGCCTGAAGATGACCGTGATCGCCGCCGATGGCCAGGACGTGGAGCCGGTACCGGTGGACGAGTTCCGCATCGGCGTGGCCGAGATCTACGACGTGCTGGTGGAGCCGCAGGAAGACCGCGCCTACACCGTGTTTGCCCAGTCGATCGACCGTACCGGCTATGCCCGCGGCACGCTGGCGCCGCGTCTGGGCATGCAGGCCGAGGTGCCGGCGATGGACCCGCGTACGAGACTGGCGATGGTGGACATGATGGGCGTCATGGCGATGGGGAATGGCGATCACAGCGGTGGTGGCATGCAGGGCATGGACATGGGCGGGATGGCCGGCATGTCCGGGATGGACATGGGTGGGAACAAGAGGCCCACGGTGCATCACGCCCGCACCGAGTACGGCCCCAGCGTGGACATGCACGTGGATATGCCGCGCACGAACTTGGACGACCCGGGCGTGGGCCTTCGCGACAACGGTCGCCGCGTGCTCACTTACGCCGACTTGCACACCCTCGGCGGACCGATCGACCGGCGCGAGCCCGGCCGCGAGATCGAGCTGCACCTCACCGGCAACATGGAACGCTACATGTGGTCTTTCGACGGCGTGCCGTTCACGGATGCCAAGCCAGTGCATTTCCGCGCCGGCGAGCGGCTGCGCGTGGTGCTGGTAAACGACACCATGATGCCTCACCCGATCCACCTGCACGGTATGTGGAGCGAGCTGGAGAATCCCGACGGCGCGTTCCAGGTACGCAAGCACACGATCAGCGTGCAGCCCGCGCAGCGGGTCAGTTATGCCGTGAGCGCCGATGCCGCGGGGCGCTGGGCCTACCACTGCCACATGCTCTACCACATGGAAGCGGGCATGTTTCGCGAAGTGGTGGTGTCATGAGCCAGGTCATCAGCACGTTGCAAAACCCGCTTCGCGTGGCGCTCGGCATTGCGCTCGCTGCCGGTAGCGCCCTGGCACTGCCGGTCGCCGCGCAGTCGGCGCCCGCATCGTCCGCCAGCACTGCCCAGGCGAAGGACTCGATGGATATGAGTTCGATGGACATGGGCTCCATGGACATGGGCGGCATGGCGATGCCCGCCAGCACGTCCAGCACGAAGGCTCCGGCAGCATCCGGGACTACTCGCTCCGAGCAAGGCGATCGCATGGCCAGCATGGACCATGGGGCCATGTCCGGCATGCAACACTCCGGATCCGCACCGGCGACCTCATCCAGCAGCCCGCCTTCATCCATGAGCTCGATGGACATGGATGGCATGGACATGGGCAACATGCCGATGCCGGCCAGCGCGTCCAGCACCCCGGCAGCAGCCGGGTCCAGCCCTGCCGCAAAAGATGGCGACATGGCCGGGATGAAGCACGGCCAAATGCCCGATCCCGCCCCTGCCGCCAAGACACCCTCGACAGGGACGATGGACATGCGCTCGATGGACATGGGCGGCATGCAGCAGGGGGCAATGCCCGGGATGGACCATGCAGACCATGCCAAAGGCGCGAGTCCGTCGGCATCGTCGTCGATGTCCGGGATGTCCGGGATGTCGGGCAATGCTTCCGGCGACGGCATGTCCGGCATGGCGATGGGTGCCATGCAGGGCGGCAAGGCCCCGGCGGATGCGCGCAGTCCCGATTATTCCGACGGCGTCGGCTACGGCGACATGTCGGGCATGGACATGGTGCCGCCCAAGGTGGGGCGACTGCTGCTGGACAACCTCGAAGCGGTGCACGGGCGGAACGCCAACGGCCAGGCCTGGGAGCTGCAGGCCTGGTACGGCGGCGACACCGACAAGCTGTGGCTGCGCAGCGAGGGCGAGCGCAGCGCTGGACGCCTCGAAGACGGCAATGCTGAAGTGCTGTGGAACCATCTGGTGGCGACCTACTGGTCGACCCAGCTGGGCATTCGACGGGACATCGGCGTGGGCCCCGGGCGCACCTGGGCGGCCGTCGGAGTGGAGGGTCTGGCACCGTACTTTTTCGACGTGGAGGCCACGGCTTACGTTGGTCAGTCGGGTCGAACCGCAGCCCGCTTTCGGGCCACCTATGACGTGCTGTTCACCCAGCGGCTGATCCTCACACCGGAGTTCGAGCTCAACGCCTATGGCAAGGCCGATCCGGTGCGCCGGATCGGCGCCGGCGTCTCCGACGCTTCGCTGGGGCTGCGCCTGCGCTATGAGATCCGCCGCGAGTTCGCGCCGTATGTCGGCGTGAACTGGGTGCGCCGTTTCGGCGCTACCGCCGGTTACGCACGGCGGGACCATCAACCCGTATTCGACCCGCAGTTCGTGGCGGGCGTGCGCATCTGGTTCTGAAGGGGAATTCATCATGAAAAAACATATCAAGCATCACGGCATCACAGTCGTCGTGGTTCTGGCGGTTCTCGCACTGGGCGCCGGCGCGTTCGTCTACTCGGGCCTTTACAACATTGGCGCAGACGATCACCACACCAAGCTCGTCCATTCGGCGTTGCAGACCTTGCGCGATCGCTCGATCCATATGCGCTCGCAAGACATCAAGGTGCCCGACCTGGAGGACCCGCAACTGATCCTCAAAGGTGCCGGCCAGTACGCGGCCATGTGCACCCAATGCCATCTCACACCCGGCCAAACCGATTCGGAGATCCGCCCCGGGCTGTACCCGCAGCCGCCCAACCTGGCGCAGGAACGGGTCGATCCAAAAGATGCCTTCTGGGTAATCAAGCACGGCGTCAAGATGAGTGCGATGCCGGCCTGGGGTTTCAGCCATGAAGACCCGGCGATCTGGAGCATGGTCGCGTTCCTGCAGAAGCTGCCGGACATGACGGCGGCGCAATACAAGGACATCGTCGCCCGGGCACCGCCGGATGAGGACATGGACATGGAGATGGGCGACGGCGGCCACAGCCACGATCATGGCGATGGCGCCGCCGCTGGCGCGGATGACCATCATGCCGCCGCTGCACCGCTTTCGTTCGATGGCATGAAGCCCGGCGCGGCGCCGGAGGCCGAGGCCGTGGCGAAGTCGTTCCAACAGGCGCTGCAGCGTGGCGATCGCGATGCGGTGCTAGCCCTGCTGTCACCGGAGGCGACCATCAGCGAAAGCGGCCAGACGCAGTCGCGCGAGGCGTACGCCGCCGATCATCTGAGTGGCGACATCGCCTTTCTGAAGTCGAGCTCCGTCACGCCGCTATCGATGGTCTCGATGCCGATGGGCGGCACCGCCATGGTCGGCAGCGAAAGCATGATCGCCATCCACGCCCGCACCCAGCCGAGTGCGGTGAGCAGCCGGGAATTACTGACCCTGAAGAAGCGCGGCAGTCAATGGAAAATCAGCTCCGTGCAGTGGCAGTCGGAGGAGCAAAACGCCTCGCATTGATTTAGGTCGTCTAGAGATGGCAAAACTCGGGGCAGGATAGCGAGGGCCCTGACCCGTCATGCGGATGAAGGGTTCGGCCTCATCGTCACCTCGATGAGCGCTGTGCGAGGCCATCGCGCCCGGCAATACCTCTTTCGACCACAGGCATGGGACATGGCCTTCGAGCAGTATCTCCAGATCACGAGCCGTAGGCTGCGGGGAGATGCGCCGGCGCTGACGTCGCAAGCGATCTCCCAAACCATCAGCTTCGCGCGGATTGTGCTGATCGTCGGGCTGGTGTTTCTGCATTACGAGCAGTATCCCGACGTAAGCGCCGATCCGTTCTCGGGCATGGAGGCGTCGGGGCATCGGCTGGCCACCTTCGTCAACAGCTTCACGCTGTTCTTTTTTTTCAGCGTGGTGCCGCTGCTTAGCATGGTGTCGGGGTGGTTGTTCTTTTCGTTCGACGCAGGCAACGCTTCGGCCAGCCTGCGTCAGCGTATCGGTCGGCGGTTCACCTCGGTTTACTTGCCGATGGTGTCTTGGAACGTGCTGTACCTGGCCGTGCTGGCCCTGCTGTTTGTGTGGAATCGGGCCTACCCGTTGCTGGGCCAGATGAACATCCGGCTCGGCCACGCCAGCGCGATGGATTTCGTCAACGCGATCTTCGGCATCACCGCCCATCCGGTCGGCTTCCAGTTCTGGTTCGTGCGCGATCTGTTCGTGACCGCGCTGGTGAGCCCGCTGCTCTGGCTTTCGCTCAAGCACACGCCGTATCTGGGCATGGCGTTTCTCGGGGTGGCGTGGATCATCGGCAGCGATCTGCTGATTTTCTTCCGTACCGACGTAGTGTTCTTCTTCTATCTGGGCGGATTTTTGCGCATCCGCCGCGTTCCACTGCACATCGGACGTACGACGAGCTGGTGGTTGCTGGTGGCTTATCTGGTAGTGGTCACGCTGCGCACCGTGGCGCCGCTATTCATCGATCTCAGCGCGCATCGCCCCGAGCTGCTCACCGCCGCTACCCGCTCGATGCGGCTGCTGGGCGTGCTCGCCTGCTGGGGCTGCTTTCAGCAGTGGGCACAAACCCGTACGGGCGCGGCCATCGCGCGGTTTGGCGGCCTGGCGTTTTTTCTGCATTCGGCGCACTACCCGCTGATCGCCGAGGTCAAGATTCTGCTGTGGCCACTGCTGGCCTCACATGCAGACGGCTGGCTGATCGCGCATTACGTGGCAAGCGTGGCGATTACCGTGGCCATCGGCATGTCCGTGGGACTGGTGCTGGCACGCCGGCTGCCACCGGTGTTCGCGCTGATGAACGGCGGTCGGCCGGGAACCGGCCCGCAGGGCGCGCAAAAGAAGCTGGCGCCAACCAAGCAGGCGCATACAGCACCGGCGACTGGCCGGGCCATCGACACGGCGACGGCGCAGCCACCCTCGGCGGAGGATGCGTCCAACTCGTAGGCGGCACAGCCAATCGCTGTGCATTACATCTCCCTTTCACTGCGTTTGAAGTGGACTATCGATGTGAACAATGTCGTTTCCCTGATTTTGGTTCTAGCGTGGTCGGCAGGTATTGCAGCGGCACTGCGATACCTGGGGTACGACCGCGCCGTCTCGTACTCGCAACAGGCGCCGTACATGGGCGGCGGGGAGGCGAAGACACATGCATGGCAGCGTTATCACCTGCGCTGCTATCCAATGCTGCTGCTGTTCATCGCCTTCGAGATGGAGATGATGTTCATGTACCCGTGGGCGGTGGTGTTCGTGGCCGAGGGCGGCAAGGCGCTCATGGAAATGGGCATGTTTTTGGTCATTCTCGCCGTCGGCCTCGTGTACGGCTGGCGCGAAGGGATTTTCCGGTGGCAATGAGCGCACTGCGCGCACTCGCTGCGGCCGCACCGGTGGCGGTGTTCGTCGCCGTGGGGGAAGGCACCAGCGATCGCGTCGACGATCTGTGCCTGCGCGCGGAAATCGAGCGCGTGGCGAGCCCACGTCACGCCAGCGTGCTGCTGGTGGCCGGTGGAGTACGAGAGCGAGACGTTGCATCCCTGCGCCGCCTGCACGATCAGTTGCCGCACCCGCGTGCCACGTTGTGCTGGGCCAGCGACATTCCCGCCCACTTCGGCACGCCACGCACGCTGCCGCCGGACGCCGCTCCCGTGCCGGCGTTGCGCGAGTTGTATCGGCAACTGTTGACCGGTGAGCACCCGTCCGAATCGGACCTGCTGCCGGATGAACCCCCCGCGCCATGGCGCGGTATCGGCGAATACGGCCAAGGCGGCAAGGGCATGATGGGTGGCACGCCGTACGGCCGGCCCATGCCGATGACCGACGACGACCTGCGCGACGGCCTCGCGCTCGATGCCTACACGCTGCGGCTGGGTCCGTTCATGCCAACGCTGCCGGCGGGCTTGGTGCTGACGCTCACTCTGCAGGGTGATGTGATTCAGCACGCGCGCATGGAAAGCCCGCCGCTGTGGCCGGCACCGCCTTCGTCACCGCACGCTGCGCACGCTGCCGCTGTCAGAGAGGTCGAACCACTCGATGACTCGTCAATCCTGCACAAACAGGGATCCAGTGCCGCAGCCTCCAAAGGCTCCAAGCTCGGTGATTCCGACGCGACCGGCTCCTCGGCCGGGCAGCGTGGCCAGGATGACAGCCGCTATACACCCGGCATTGCGCGGACGCTTGCTCACCGCGAACACCAACGCGCCGCGCAGCATTTGCGCGGCGTGGCGAGAATGCTGGCGGTGCTTGAGCTGGCCCCGCTAGCCGAGCGCTGCCGGCGAATGGCGTGCGCCATCCAGCACGGCGATAGCGTTCCGATCGCGCCACTGCGTAGGGCGCTGGTACGAAGCGGGGCGTTCGCCGCGATTCCCGCGGGGCTGGGCCAGCTCGATCCACCAATGGCGCGGGCCTTGGGCGGCGCTGCGCTGCGTGCGGCCGGCCACGCCGTGGATGAGCGGCTTTACGATCGGGCTTACCGCGAACTGAACTTTCGTGTGCTCACACAACGCGATGGCGACGTCCGCGCGCGTTTGCATCAATGGCTGGACGAGGCCGAACAATCCATGCACTTGGCGAGCCGCGCCGGCGATCTTGCACCCGCCGCGGCGTCGCACGCGGATGAACGGGATGTTGGGCATGATCCGCTGCCGGCCGATGACGCGGCAAACATGCCGGCACCCAACCATGACGCTTTCGCCACCCTGCTGCGCGGCCTGGAGTGGAACGAGGCGATGCTGGTGATCAACAGTTTCGAGGTGGCCGTGCTGCGCCGCATGTATCGCCCGCCCAAGGATCCGCCAGAGGAAGCCGGCGCCACCCATCACGGGCACGCAATGTGAGCGCGCTGATGCCCTGGCTCGGCACGCTGGTGCTGCTGGGTGGCAGCGTCGTTTTTGTTGCCGTGATCGATTCGCTGGCATTCGCGCTCATCGCGCAGCGACCGCCGGTCAACCTCATGCGCGACGCGCTGCTGGCACCATGGCGCGCCGTCGCCGTGAGCCTCGTGCGCCAGCAAAACCGCACCGAGCATCCGGATCGCCTCAACTGGGCGCTCGCGCCGGCGTTGTACCTGGCGCTGGCCGGTATCGGGCTGGCGGTGGTGCCGCTGGCGCCGGGCGTCGCGGTGATCGATGCGCCTACCACCGTGGTGCTGTGGGGCGCGGTGGAGACGCTGACGGTGATCGCGGTGTTCCTGCACGGCTGGTCGGCCAACGCGCCGCTGCCGCTGATCGGCGCGTATCGCTATGCCGCGATGGGCCTGCCGATCATGCTGCTGTCAATGTTCGTGCTGATTGGCACCGCGCTGCCGGCGCAGTCGCTATCGGTGGTAGATATCGTGGCGTCCCAGCACGACGTGTGGAACGTGTTGCGCCAGCCGCTGGGGTTGTTTCTGTTTCTCTTGCTCGGGCTGTCGCTGAGCCTGCGCGGACCATTCGACTACGCCGACTCGGCGGACCTGGCCGGCGGTACCGCCGGCGAAGTTTCCGGCGCCGCGCGGCTGACCTGGCAGCTGGCGCGCCACGCGATGCTGGTGGCGTTCGCGGCGATGGCGAGCTCGGCGTTTCTGGGCGGCTATCTGGGTCCCGTACGTGCCGGCCCGTGGTGGCTGGCGCTGAAGATGCTGGTGCTGATCACGCTGCTGGTCGGTGCCGGCCACAGCCTCGCGCGGCTGCCACCGTCGCGCATGCTCACCGTGCTGTGGACGGTGCTGCTGCCGTTGGCTTTCCTGGACCTGGCGCAGGCCGGCGTGGTGGCGTTGTGGTGAGCGGCACCGACCTGGCGTTCTGGACGCTGGCGGCGATCGCCATCGTCAGCGGCTGGCGCGTTTTCCGCACGGACTCGATGGTGCGTTCGGCGTTCCTGCTGCTCCTCTCCTTCATTGCCGTCGGGCTGATCATGCTGCTGCTGCGCGCGCCGTATCTGGGCGTGGCCACGATCTTCATGATGGGCGTGGAGATGATGGTGATGGCGCTGTTCATGGTGATGTTCATGATGAACCCGGCCGGGCTCAACCCCATGAACATGGTGCATCAGGAACGCTTCGCGATCGTCGCCGGGGTGCTTGCGTTTGCCGGGCTGGCAGCAGCGGTGTGGCTGACCGATCTGCCGCACCATCCGCTGGTTGCCGGCCGCCCGGTGATCCGCGAGCTGGGGATGGAACTGCTCGGCCGCTCGATGCTGATCTTCGAGACCGCCGGGGTGACGCTGCTGGCGACGATGATCGGCACCGTAGTGCTGTCCAGCCGCAGCGGCCGTTTCGGCCCGGCCGACGCTGGCTCGCTGCCGCCGACAATGACGCCGGGCGGGATGCCGGCGGGGCGCATACCGAAGAAACGCAGCGGCGGCCATGGCGGCCATGGCGGCCACGCGCCTTCGGCGGCGTCTCCAACGGCCGGCGAGCCGGCGCACGGGCATGCAAACGACCACCCGCACCAACCACCGGAGCATCACGCATGAGCCTCCAAGCGATCCTCCTGGTCGCCGCTGCGCTGATCGGCCTGGGCCTGTACGGCGCGCTGTCGCAAAAATCCTTCGTCATGCTGCTGATGGGGCTGGAGCTGATGCTCAACGGCGTGCTGTTGATCGTGGTCGGCTGCTGGTCGCGCAGTACCGACGGCGACCCCAAGGGCCAGTTGCTGGCGATCATCGTGATGGCGGTGATGGCAGTCGACATGGCGATCGGTTTCGCGCTGGTGACGGCGGTCTACCGCAAGCGTCAGGTCGACGTGATCGAGGGCCTGACGACGATGAAACACTGATGCTTTGGATGCTGGTTCTGCTCCCGATGCTCGCGGGGGCCGCGCTGTTCGCAGCCGGCTCGGAACGGCGCGCCTGGCTGGCGCTGGTGGCCGGCGCCACCATGGCGGCGATGGTGTTGCTGGCCACGTTTGCCGCGGCCGGAAGCTGGCACGGCGAGCTGTTGTGGAGCCCGATGCTCGTTCTGCATGTCGCGCTGACGCCGTTGTCGGCGGCGGTGGCGCTGCTGGTGCCGGCCGTCGCCCTGCCGGTACTGGCGTACGCGGCGTTCCACGAAGAGCGTCCTGGTTTGCGCCGGCTGCTGGCGCTGCTGCTGTTGTTCGTCGGCGCGATGGAGTTGCTGGTGATCGCCGCCGATCTGCTGACCCTGCTGATCGGCTGGGAACTGGTCGGCGCCTGCTCGTGGGCGCTGATCGCGCATCAATGGCGTGATGCCAGCCGCCCCGCTTCGGGCCTGTACGCGTCCGTGATGACGCGCTTGGGCGATCTGGGGATGTTCCTGGCGGCAATGGCCGCGTTTGCCGGCAGCGGATCGTTCGCCTACGCCGACCTGGCGCAGCTGCACGGTTTGCCGCTGGCGCTGCTGACGTTCGGGCTGCTGCTGTCGGCGGCGTCGAAATCCGGCCAACTGCCGTTCTCGCCGTGGCTGTTTCGCGCCATGGCTGGGCCTACCTCGGTCTCGGCCCTGCTGCATGCGGCCACCATGGTCGCCGCTGGCGCCTACCTCCTCGCGCGGCTGCAACCGGAGTTGAGCCGTGTGGCGTGGTTTGCCCCGGCAACGATCGCGATCGGCCTGACCACCGCGCTCGCCGGCGGTGTGGTAGCCATCGTGCAGAGCCACGCCAAGAAATTGCTGGCTGCTTCCACCTCGGCCCACTTCGGCCTGATGTTCATCGCGGTGGGCGCAGGCTACCCCGCGGTTGCCGTGGCGCATCTGGTCGCGCATGCCTGCTTCAAGGCGCCGCTGTTTCTCGCCGCCGGCATCGCCGGCCAACGGATAGACGGCTATACGCTGGCGCGCATGCGGCTGGGTCACGCGTTGCCGTGGGTGGCGACGATGAGCGGCGTGGCCGCGCTGGCGCTGGCCGGCGTGCCGCCGCTGGGCGCGGCCTGGACCAAGGAGGCGATTGCCGCGGCCGGCGGACAGATCAGCCCGTGGCTGGCGGCTGCAGTATTGCTGGCCGGCGGCTTGAGCGCGGTGTACGCGGCGCGCTTCCAGGGCTTGGCCTTCGGTTTCGGCGATCCGCCGGTGCAGGCAGAGCCACCGCATCGCATCGAGCGCATGGCGATCGGCCTCCTTGCGCTGGTCACGCTCGTGCTGTCGCTGCTGTGGCTACCGCGCATACGGGCCGCGCTGGGCGAGCTGCTGGGTGTGGTGTGGCCGGCATCGGATGCGCTGGCGCTGGCCGCATCGCTGCTGCTGGCGGCGCTGGGTCTGGCGACCGGGTACCTGCTGGTCCGGCGTCATCCGATGCTAGGCCAGGCTGGAGCGCCGGCTGCCGTGGCTGACTGGTGGGGCCTGCCGACGCTGCTGCGCATGAGCGTATCCATGCCGGTGCTGCTGCTGGCCAGCGCCGCCGCGCGCGCGGACGACGCGCTGATCGACGCCGCACCGCGTGCTGTCGCCTGGCTCGGGCGCCGCACGGCGACACGTATCGCGCGTGACGACGATGCCGTCGTCGATCGTGGCGTGCGCGCGACCGAAACATTCACGACGGCGCTGGCGGTGTTCGGTCGTCGCCTTGGCGAGCGCATTGCCGACGGCCTGCCGGAGGGTGCCGCCGCGCTGGTGAGCCTCGGCGGCCTCGACGCGCGGCGGTTGCAAACCGGGTTGTCGCAGCACTACGTGGCGATGCTCGCGATCGGCGGCGCGCTGTTGACCGTGATCCTTCTGCTGGGGAGCTGACATGCTGACTTTGGCCATCCTCGTTCCGCTGCTAGGCGCTTTCGCGCTGCTGTTCCTGCCGAACGCCTGCGAGCAAACGACGCGGCGGATTGCCATCGGCGTGGCCGCGGTGCCGCTGGTGCTGTTGCTGATCGTGTGGGCCCGCTTCGACACCGGCGCCGGCGCAGCGGCGTTCCAGCAGGTCGCCACGGTGCCGTGGATTCCGTCGCTGGGCGTGGCGTGGCGGGTCGGTGTTGACGGCATCGCACTGGCGATTTCGGCGATGAGCGCCGTGCTGTTTCTGGCGGCGATTGCCTGGCCGGCCGAAACCAAGCAGCGGGCGCGCGCCTATTACGCGTGGTTCCTGTTTCTCGAGGCGGTCTCGCTGGGGGTGTTTATGGCGCTGGACCTGCTTCTGTTCTACGTATTTTTTGACCTGAGCCTGGTCGGCATGTATTTCCTGATTGGCCGCTGGGGCCATGACGACGCCCCGCGCGCGGCGCTCAAGTTCTTCGTCTACACGTTCGCCGGATCGCTGGCGATCCTGCTGGCGATCCTGGGCCTGTCCCTCGGCAGCGGATCGCTGACCTTCGACATGCGCGAGCTGATCGCGCGGCAGCCGCTGGCCGGTATGGATGTGCGCAGCGCACTGGTGCTGCTCGGCTTCGTGTTCGGCTTCGGCATCAAGACGCCGCTGTTTCCGCTGCACACCTGGCTGCCGCCCGCGCACGTCAATGCGCCCGGGCCGGTGTCGGCGATCCTGGCCGGCGTGCTGCTGAAGATGGGCGTGTACGGTCTGATCCGCATTCCGTTCTCGATGATGAGCGCCACGTTCGCCCGCTACGCGCTGCCGCTGGGCATCCTGGCGGTGATTTCGATCCTGTGGGGATCGCTGGTGGCGCTGGGCCAGCAAGACCTGAAACGGCGCATTGCCTACACCTCGGTCAATCACATGGGCTACGCCGTGCTCGGCGTAGCCGCGGCGGGTGCGATGGTCGCCAGCGAATCGGGGCGCCAGCTCGCACTGACCGGCGCGGTGGTGGAAATGGTCGCGCACGGGCTGACCACCGGCGCCCTGTTTCTGATCACCGCGGTCTTCTGGCAACGCGCACGCGAGTACGACATGCAGGCCTACGGCGGGCTGGCGCAGGTCGCGCCGCGATTGACCGCCGCGGCGACGGTAGCGGCGTTCGCCAGCCTCGGCCTGCCCGGGTTGGCGGGCTTTGTGGCCGAGTTCCAGATCTTTGCCGGCACCTTTGCCACCTACCCGTGGCTGGCCGGGATCGGCTTGCTGGGCATCCTGATCACGGCGGCGCTGTTCCTGCAGCTGCTGCAGCGATTGTTCTTCGGCGAGATGCAGTCGCGCCGGGCTAGCTTCGCCGACCTGTGCATGCGCGAAACCCTGCTGCTGGGAGTATTGCTGCTGCTGGTGGTGGCGATCGGCGTCTATCCGCATGCGCTGCTGGCGGTCATCGACAGTGCGTCGGCGACGCTGGTGCGGAGTCGCTGACGATGCCGCTCGGCGACGTCCTGCCCGAAATCGCCGTGCTGGTGACGGCGGTGATCGGCCTGCTTCTGGCCTCTTTCGCGCCGATGCGGCGGCAGTGGCTGGGCGCGCCGCTGGCCCTGATTGGACTGGCGCTGGCCGGCTCGCTGTGTGCGATGCAATGGAGCGGCCAGCCACGGCTGACCTTTTCTGGCACCTGGGCGCTGGACGGCGCCAGCATCGCGGCGCGCCTGATCATTCTGGCGGCGACCGCCATCGCCGTATTGCTTGCTCCGGAATGGTTCCGCCACGAACGCCGGCACGGCGAGTACTACTCGATGCTGCTGCTGTCCGCGCTGGGCGCGATGGCGATGGCCGGCGCCGCCGATACGCTGCAACTCGTGATGAGCGTGCTGCTGTCGTCGGTGACCGGCTACACGCTGGCCGCCTGGCATCGCGACTGGGCGTTGTCGGTGGAGGCCGGCATGAAGTATTTCCTGATAGGCGCGTTCGCCAACACGCTGCTGATGCTCGGTGTCGCGCTGCTGTTCGGGCTGCTCGGCTGCACTGGCTATGCCGACATGGCGGCCGCGCTGACGCACGCGTCGGTATCGCCGTTGTTGCTGCTGGCGCTGGCACTGGCGGTGATCGGCGTGGCGTTCGAACTGGGCGCGGTGCCGGTGCATACCTGGCTGCCCGACGTGGCCGAAGGCGCGCCGGCACCGGCAGCGGCGTTTCTCACCGTGGTGCCGAAGATCGGCGCCGCACTGGCGCTGGCGCGGCTGCTGCATGTGTTTCCGACCGATGCCATCGGCTGGCGCCCGCTGCTGGCGGCGATTGCAGTGGCGACGATGACGCTGGGCAACCTGGCTGCGCTGTGGCAAACCGATTTGCGCCGGCTGCTCGGCTGGTCGTCGGTGTCGCAGGCCGGCTATGCACTGATGGCGGTCACCGTGATCGGTGCAAGCGGGCAAGCGATGCCCGCCTTGCTTTTCTTCCTGGCCGGCTACGCCGCCGCGAACCTGACCGCTTTCGCCGTAGTGGTGCAGTTGCGCGGGCGCACGGAGCTGGCGGACTACAGTGGGCTTGCGCATCATCGCCCGCTGCTGGCGGCAGGATTGACCTTGAGCCTGCTCTCGCTCGTCGGCATCCCGCCGCTGGCCGGCTTCGTCGGCAAGCTCACGCTGTTTCTTGCCACCATCGATGCGGGCTATGCCTGGCTGGCCGTCGTGGCGATCCTCAACACGGTGGTGTCGTTGTTCTACTACCTTCGCGCGATTGCACCGGTTTACTTCCATGAAAGGAAAGCCGCGCCCCAGCTTCTTGGCAACTGGGCAGGCAGCGGGGTCATCGCTGGTGTTGTGGCGGTGCTGGTCCTGGGGCTGCTCGCGCAGGCGCTACTAGGACACTGGGAGCCTATGGCGCTGCCATGGTGAAGTGGCCAGACCTACCTGATCACGCATGAGTCGCGCTGATCGCACGGGACGTTGTTTTGCGAAGACTAACCTCGGCGCTGATTTACTCAGCGCTCAACAGTCACGACGCGTTTAGCGCTGGCTGGCACCACCGTTGACGCACCCCACATCGGATGCCCTTGCCCCAGCAAGTCGACGAGCCTTGTCGTTGCCCGCACCTCGGTTGGCTTACTGTGAGAGCAGAAATGGCTATACTGAACAAATGATAACAAGTCGCATTTACAATTTCTTGCGCAATGCGGGCCTTGCGGTTGCTCTACTCTGGGGCTTCTCCTCCTTCGCCCAAGACGCGCCAGCGAGTGTGCCCCAGACGTGGCAGATGCTCGACTACCTCGCGACGGATTACGCCGGTGCGGTACGCGATGGCGCAGTGATAAGCGCCTCCGAGTACGCCGAGATGCGTGAGTTCGCGGCCACGGCGCGTAAGCGCATTCAAGCACTCCCACCCACCGTCACCTCGTCATCGCTGGCCGAGCAGGCGAACCACCTGGTGGCCGCCATCGACGCGAAAGCCACGCCGACTACCGTCGCCCAGCAAGCTCATGCTCTTGCCGACGGATTGTTGCAGGCTTATCCCATCCCCACAGCGCCGACACAGGCTCCGAACCTGGCGCGCGGCGCGGCGCTGTACCAACAAAACTGCGCGGCTTGCCATGGCTCAACGGGACGAGGAGACGGCCCGGCAGGGCTTTCGCTTGATCCACGCCCGGTGGACTTCACCAACCAGGCCCGGGCCGATCAACGAAGTGCGCTGTCGCTATACGAGGTCATCAGCCAAGGGGTGGCCGGCACACCCATGGCCAGCTATGCGAAGCAACTATCCCTGGCTGATCGATGGGCGTTGGCCTACTACGTAGGCTCCCTTGCCTACGGCGCTGAAGCTACGACCGGTGCGCATGCCTGGCAGCAGGACGCTGCAGCACGCATGCAGATCGCGAGCCTGCAGGATCTGACGCAGGCGCGGGTTGCCGCGCTGACGCCGGCCCTTGGAACCGAGCGTGCTCGCGCCATCCTCGGTTACCTGCGCTCCCACCCGGCAGGCATCGAGGAGGCGCCGCAAGGCCTCGCACTGGCGCGTGGGCGGCTGGCGACAAGCGTCACGGCCTATAGCTCGGGAGAGCGCGCAGAGGCCGCCAAACTGGCGCTCTCGGCCTACCTCGATGGCGTGGAACCGGTCGAGCCGCAGCTCAATGCACGTGACAACGCGCTGCGGGCAACGCTTGAAACGGCGATGGGGGCCTACCGGGCCGCCTTGACCAGCGGCAAGCCTCAGACCGAGATAGCTCAGCAGGCCGATCAGATCGACGCATTGCTGGTCAGAGCTCAAGCAGCCATCAGCACCACGGCAGACGACCCCGTAGCCACCTTCCTCGGCGCCTTCACGATTCTGGTCCGCGAGGGACTGGAGGCGATGCTGGTCGTGGTGGCCTTGCTGGCCTTTCTGCGCAAGGCCGAGCGGCTTCAGGCAGTCCGGTACGTACATGCAGGTTGGGCACTGGCCCTGGTGGCTGGCGGCATCACATGGGCGCTGGCGAGCTATGCGATCTCGATCAGCGGCGCGGGCCGTGAGTTGACCGAGGGTCTGTCGTCCTTGTTCGCTGCCGTCGTCCTGCTCAGTGTCGGCCTCTGGATGCACCAGAAGAGTATCGGCGGACGATGGCAGAGCTACCTCAAGGAGAAAATGGCTGCCGCGCTCAACCAGCGATCGGCGTGGTTCCTGTTCGGCTTGGCGTTCATCTCGGTGTATCGGGAGGTCTTTGAGACGATCCTGTTTTATGCCGCTCTATGGAGTGAAGGCCAGGAAGCCTGGCTGCTCGGCGGCATAGCTGCCGGCGCTGGCGTTCTAGTTGTGATCGCCTGGGTTTTGCTCCGCACCAGTCGGCGCCTGCCACTGGCGCACTTTTTTACCGCGAGTTCCGCATTGATCGCGATACTGGCCATCGTACTCACGGGCAAAGGGGTTGCTGCATTGCAGGAAGCGGGCTGGCTGGCGGTGAGCCCGGCGCCGGTACCGCATGTGGAGCTCCTGGGTATTTTTCCAACGTGGCAGTCGGTGCTGGCTCAGGTCGCCATCGTCCTGATTCTGGGTTTGGGTTTTGCAATCAACGTGTGGCGTGGTCGCATTTCTACGATGCAAGCCAGCAGGGTGCTCGCCGAAAAGCCCGAGGTCGGTCAATGAGTGATTGCGGATGCCACTCTGAGGCAACCAATGAAGCAGAGCGCCGCATTCTGCGTGTCGCACTAGCGCTCAATGCCACCATGTTTGTCGTCGGGCTGGCCGCCGGTCTGGTTGCCCAGTCGATGGGATTGATTGCTGACTCGCTGGACATGCTGGCCGATGCCTGTGCGTATGCGATAGGACTGCTCGCCTGGACCCGTGACGCCCGCTTCAAGGCCGTTGCCGCGCGATCGAGCGGCATGCTGCTCTTTCTTTTGGGGCTGGGCGTCTTGGCGGGTACCGCATGGCGCTTCATGGAGGGCAGCGCGCCGCAAGGCCTTTGGATGATGGCGATCGCCTTCCTGGCGCTGGTGGTCAACACCACGGTCCTGCGGCTGCTGGGACGGTTTCGCCACGGCGAGGTCCACCTTCGGGCCACATGGTTGTTCACACGGGTGGACGTGATTGCCAACCTGGCGGTTATCGTGTCGGGCCTGCTCGTCCTGATCCTGCACAGCGCAATTCCCGACTTGCTGATCGGCGCTGGCATCGCGCTGTTTATTCTCAAGGAAGCGGTCGGCATTCTGCGAGAGGCTCGTGACGCCGCTTCACATGCCGATGTGTTTTCAAAATGACGCCTCCGTGTAGGGCTGACGTGTGCCTCTTCTCGCATACCCGGCCAGGCAGGTCCCATGAAATCCGCCCAGAACGGGCAAAATTACCGTCCACTGGTGATCATGCGCAGCACCCTGCGGAACCGCCGCATGCCACGGCTTGCTCGGGTGCCCCGTTTGGTGGATACAACGACGCCAACTAATGGCGCCTCGACGACCGCTGCGGCCGCGGCCAGTGCCTTGGTCTGGGCGGCGCCCTTGCGCTCGCTGTACTGGCTGACGAGGTAATCGGAACGGACTCGCGCCATCAGGGTGAACTTGAACAGCTCCTCCATCACATCGACTGCCGCACATTGGGCACGGAGGACTGGTTGGCATGGCCACCATGCGCATCCAGCGGGCGAGCAGGCGCAGCGTGTTAACCACATTGAGCGACTGCAAGCCGCCACAGTCCTGCATCACGGCCTTCGTGCAGCCTGGCCGCGCGAATAGATTCGATGTCTACGTGATAGCATTTTAGGCATGCGCCGCATGCATACCTTCCACCCCCGTCTTCGTCGCCGCCTTACCTGGCTGGTGATGCTGGCACTCCTGTGGCAACAGGTAGCACTGGCCGCGTATGCATGCGGGATCGCACCGCCGGAGCATGCGGCGACTGCCGTGTCCGTCGCCAAGAGCGTGGGCGTGGGCATGGACGACACCTGTGCGCAGGGGATGGTGCAAGCGCCATCAGCCAAGTCCCCCCTCTGCCAGGCGCATTGCCAGCCTGACCGCACCACCCAGCCGGATGCGCGAGCAGGCACGGTCCCGCCAAGCCTTTTTGCAGCCTTGCCCGCAGTCCCGCCCTCACTGCGCATGTTGCAAATCACTACCAGAGCGCCTGAGCGACTCGTACGCTTGCGAGCGCCGCCACCACCGGTTTCCCTCCTGTTCTGTTCGCTCCTGATCTAGGCCGCAGCTGACCCCTGCTGCGCGCTCGTGCCTTGTGCGCGAGACATCCTCGATCCCAAGGAGTGCTGTTCCATGCTGCCCCTATCCCTTGCCCGACGCACGGTTGCGTCGGGTCTGGCCGTTGCCCTGACGTGGGCGACGGCCTCGGCTGCGTATGCTGCCGAACGTCCCCTTTCACTGGAAGAAGCGATTGCTCGCGGCGTCCAACAAGCACCGCTGCTCGATGCCCACCATGCACACATCACGGCCACGCAGGAGGAACTGGCGCGCGCCGGGCGCTTGCCTGATCCGACGCTGAGCGTTGGGCTATCGAACTATCCGGTCACCGATCCGGGCGCCTTCAGCCTCCGCTCGGACACGATGACCATGCGCACGATTGGCATCAACCAAGCCATTCCCTCGCATGCCGCACGCGATGCCGAACGCGCGCTGGCCCAGGCGCGCGAGAGCGACGCGATGGCCGAACACGCTGCGACGGTGCAGAGCGTGCAGGAAGGCGTCGCCGACGCGTGGATCGGTCTATGGGCGGCCGAACGAGAACTGGCACTGTTACGCGATCTGCGCCAAGAAGGCGATTTGGCCGTACAGCTGACGCAGGCCCGCTTGCGCGGCGGCGAAGGCAGCGCCGCCGATGCGCTGGCAGCGCGCGCGGCGGTCGACACGCTCGACAACCAGCTTGAACAGGCATCCGCCGATCTTGCTTCCGCCCAGGCCGGGCTGCTTCGGTGGCTACCGGATGCCGGTGAGGTCACGCTCGCCGATGCGCCCGACTTCGGTACATTGCCGTTCGATCAACGGCTGCTGTACCAGACCATCGACCGGCAGGCGCCCATGCAGCAATGGGCGACCCGCGAACAGGTCGCCCAGGCCGACCTGGAGCAGGCGCGCGCAGCGAAACACCCGGACTGGAGTGTGAGCCTGATGTACGGCAAGCGCGCGCCGTACCTCTCGGACATGGTGTCGCTGCAGGTTGGCGTGAGCCTGCCGCTGTTCACCCGCAACCGGCAAGATCGCGGCATCAGCGCCAAACAGGCGCAATCAGACGCCGTGCAGTTCCAGCATGAGGATGCGCGGCGGGTGCAGCGCGAGACCCTGGCACGGACACTCGCTGCTTGGCAGGGATGGAGCCGGCAGATCGTCCGCGATGACGAAAGCCTGCTCCCGTTGGCGCGCGACCGTGCGCGCACGGCGTTGGCTTCCTACCGCGGTGGCGGCGCTTTGCAGCCGTGGCTGGACGCGCGTCGCGACGAAATCGAGTTGCGGCTTACCTACGTCCGGGCATTGGCCCAACGGGCCCAGCTGTGGGCATCGCTTGCCTACCTGTTGCCCCGCCAGGAGGTTTCCCCATGACGCCCATGAATACGAATCCCGTGCCGCGGTCGCGCGCGAAGCCGCTCCTGCTTGTCGTGGCATTGGTCGCAGCCGGCGTGGCATTGGTTGCGATCGGCTACGTTAGCGGTCGTTCGCAGACGACACCCCGGGCAATGGCGAAGGCATTGACGGACAAGCCGGCCGCGGAGGACCGCAAGGTCCTGTACTGGTACGACACGATGGTGCCGCAGCAGCATTTCGACCACCCGGGCCTCTCACCGATGGGCATGCAGATGGTGCCCAAGTACGCCGATGAGGGAAGCGCCGACAACGGCGTGGTGCACATCGATCCGGCCACCACGCAAAACCTCGGGGTGCGTACCACCAATGTAGAACGGCGCACGCTGGCCGATGCCATAGAGGTACCCGGCACGGTCAGTTGGGACCTGCGCCAGGCCACAACGCTGAGCGCCCGTGTCGATGCCGTCGTGGAGAAGCTCGACATCAAGGCCCCCTACACGCACGTGACCAAGGGTGAGCCACTGGCCAAGCTGCTCGCGCCTCAGTGGAACAGCGCCCTTGCCGAGTACCGCGCTTTGCAACAGGGGACATCGGCCGACGCCAGGGCGCTCCGGGACGCGGCACGCGCCCGGCTGCGCGTGCTGGGCTTGAGCGATGCGGACGTGCGTTCGGCCCTGCATGGCAACGATGGGACGATCACGCTACACGCGCCGCAGGATGGCGTTGTCGCCACCCTGGAGGTGCGCGAGGGCCAGCGTGTGGGCGCCGGCCAGACGCTGATGACCCTCAATGGCCTGGCCACCGTCTGGATCGAGGCGGCCCTGCCGCAAGGCGTGGCCGGCACCGTGCGAGCCGGCACGCCAGTCACCGTCACCCTGGATGCGCTGCCCGGACGCAGCTTCGATGGCGAAGTGGAAACGCTGCTGCCGGACGTGGACAACGCCACCCGCACGCAGCGGGCACGCATCGTGATCGACAACCCCGATGGCGCATTGAGCCCCGGCATGTTCGCCACGGTGCACCTCAAGCCCGCCGAGGGTGAAGCACACCCGGTGGTGCCGGACGAGGCCTTGATCGCCGCCGGCATCGACAACCGGGTCATCCTGGCCGAAGGGAATGGGCGTTTCCGCGCCATGCCCGTGCGTACCGGGCGTTCGGCAGGCGGTCTCACCGAGATCGTCGCCGGCCTGCACGGCGGCGAGCAGGTGGTGGTCTCGGGGCAATTCCTGATCGATTCCGAAGCGAGCCTGTCCGGTGCGCTCGAGCGGCTGGATGGCGAAGCGAAGCCGGCACCCGCCACCACTGCCGCGATGCCCGGCATGCCGATGGGAGACCATCCATGATCGGCGCGTTGATCCGCGCAGCGATCAGGCATCGCCTGTTCGTCCTGCTTGCTGCGGTGGCGCTGGCGCTGGCCGGCGTGTTCGCTGCCCTGCACACGCCAATCGACGCGCTGCCGGACCTGTCCGACACGCAGGTGATCATCCGCACACCGTGGGCCGGGCAATCCCCACAAGTGGTGGAGGACCAGGTTACCTACCCATTGGCGACCACCATGCTCTCGGTGCCCGGTGCCCGGACGGTTCGCGGCTACTCGTTCTTCGGCGACTCCTACGTCTACGTGCTGTTCGACGACAAGACGGACCTGTATTGGGCGCGCTCGCGCGTGCTCGAATACCTGAGCCAGGTGCGCGCCAGTCTGCCGGCGGACGTCAATCCAGCGCTCGGCCCGGATGCCACCGGCCTGGGCTGGATCTACGAGTACGCGTTGGTCGATCGCACCGGGCGGCACGACCTGGGCCAGTTGCGTGCCTTGCAGGACTGGTTCCTGCGCTACCAGCTGAAGACGGTGCCGGACGTGGCCGAAGTCGCGAGCCTGGGCGGCATGGAGCGCGCCTGGCAGATCGTGCCCGACCCGCAGGCATTGGCGGCACGCGGCATCACCGTGCAGCAACTGGTCGATGCGATCTCCGCGGCCAATGGCGCCAATGGCGGTTCGGTGATTGAACAGGGCGAAGCCGAGCTGATGGTCCGCAGCGAGGGCTACCTCACGAGCCGGGAAGCGTTCGAGAACGTGCCGATTACCGCCAACGCCAACGGCGTCCCGGTACTGCTGCGCGAGGTGGCCACCGTGCGTAGGGGACCGACGTTCCGTCGCGGTATCGCCGAGCTGGACGGCCAGGGCGAGGTGGCCGGCGGAGTTGTCGTGCTCCGTTCGGGCAAGAACGCCAAGGCCGCCATCGCGGCCGTGAAGGCCAAGCTCGCCACGTTGAAACGCAGCCTACCGGCGGGCGTGGAAATCGTGCCTACCTACGACCGTTCGCAGCTGATCGATGCGGCGGTGGAAAACGTGTGGGGCAAGCTGCTGGAAGAGTTCCTGGTGGTCGCGCTGGTCTGCGCCTTGTTCCTGGGGCACCTGCGTTCGGCGCTGGTGGCGGTGGTGACCCTGCCGCTGGGGGTGCTGGCCGCGTTCATCGTGATGGACCTGCAGGGCGTGTCGGCCAACCTCATGTCGCTGGGCGGCATTGCCATCGCCATTGGCGCCATGGTCGATGCGGCGATCGTGATGATCGAGAACGTCCACAAGCACCTGGAGCAGTGGCGCGCCACGAATGAAGGGAGCGAACCGCGGGGTGGCGAGCGTTGGACGCTGGTCGCCGCGGCCAGCGCCGAGGTCGGGCCGGCGCTGTTCGTGAGCCTGCTGATCATCGCGCTCTCGTTCGTGCCGGTATTCGCCCTGCAGGGCCAGGAAGGCAAGCTGTTCTCTCCGCTGGCCTTCACCAAGACCTATGCGATGGCAGCCGCCGCCGGCCTGGCGGTGACGCTGGTGCCGGTGCTGATGGGCTACCTGGTACGCGGGCGCATCCGCGCGGAGCATGAGAACCCACTCAATCGTCTGCTCGCCCGCGGCTACCGGCCGGTGCTCGAAGCGGTGCTGCGCTGGCCCAAAACCACGCTTGCGTTGGCGGGGGTGCTGCTCATCAGTGCGCTCGTGCCGCTCACGCAGCTCGGCAGCGAGTTCATGCCGGCGATGGACGAGGGCACCCTCCTCTACATGCCCACCGCCCTGCCCGGCCTGTCGGCGGGCAAGGCGGCGCAGTTGCTGCAGCTGACCGATCGCATGATCAAGACCGTCCCGGAAGTGGCGCATGTCTTCGGTAAGGCCGGCCGCGCCGAGACGGCCACCGACCCGGCGCCACTGGAAATGTTCGAGACCACCATCACCTTCAAACCGAAGGACCAATGGCGCCAGGGGATGACCATGGCGAAGATCAAGGACGAGCTGAACAAGGCCGTGCGCGTGCCCGGCCTGACCAACCTGTTCGTGCCGCCAATCCGTAATCGGATCGACATGCTCTCCACGGGCATCAAGAGCCCAATCGGCATCAAGGTGCTGGGCACCGACCTGGCGACCTTGCAGCAGGTGGCCGACCAGATCGAAACGCTGGCCGGAGATGTGCCAGGCGTCAGCTCGGCCATCGCCGAGCGGCCCACCAGCGGCCGCTATGTGAACGTGCACGTGCGACCCGTCGACGCGGCACGCTACGGCCTGACCCAGGCACGCGTGCAGCAGTTGGTGGCCACGGTGGTCGGTGGCGATCCGGTCGGCCAGACGATCGAGGGACGCGAGCGCTACCCCATCGTCGTGCGCTATCCGCGGGCTGAGCGCGATTCAGTGGCCGCACTTCGCCAGCTGCCGATCGTGGCGGCCAATGGCGCGCAGCTCACGCTCGGCCAGGTGGCTGATGTCACGCTCACGCCCGGCCCCTCGATGCTCAAGAGCGAGGATGGCCAGCTGGCAACCTACGTCTACGTCGACACCGACGGCACAGACCTGGGCACCGTGGTGGACCGCCTGCAGCAGGCGGTCGCGCAGAAGATCGCGCTGCCGCCGGGCGTCACTGTGGCCTGGTCGGGCCAGTTCGAATTTCTTGCCAGCGCCCTGCAACGGCTCAAGCTGGTGGTGCCGATCGCACTGGCGATCATCTTCGGGCTGATCTACATGGTGTTCCGGCGCGCCAGCGAGGCAGCGCTCATCATGCTGAGCGTGCCGCTGGCGCTGGTCGGCGGCCTGTGGCTGATCTGGCTGCTGGGCCATGCCGTGTCGGTGGCGACCATCATCGGCTTCATCGCGCTGGCCGGCGTGGCGGCCGAGTTCGGGGTAGTGATGCTGCTGTACCTGCGCCAGGCATGGGATCGCCAGCTCGCGCTCGATCCACAGGCAGGCCCCGCGGCCCTGGACGACGCCATCCGCGAAGGCGCCGTGCAGCGGGTGCGGCCCAAGGCCATGACGGTTGCCGTGATCCTCGCCGGCCTGTTTCCCATCCTGCTCGGCCACGGCGCGGGATCCGAAGTCATGCAACGCATCGCCGCGCCGATGATCGGCGGCATGCTCACCGCACCCCTGCTATCGATGGTGGCGCTGCCGGCCGCCTTTCGTCTGCTCGTCCAGCACCGCTTGCGCCGGAAGGCAGGCGCGCCCTCCTCTTCACCCAACCCGCAAGGAGATTGAACACATGAAAACCACCCTGACGACCCTGTGCCTGGTGGGCACGTTCGCTATCGCGCCGGCCTTCGCCGGTCCATTGCAGATGAACCCCAACATGCCCGGTATGCAGCACGACGCAGGCAAACCGGCCGAGGCGCAGGCGGTTGGCGTGGTCAAAGCCATCGATGCCCGCGCAAGCACCATCACGCTCCAGCACGAGGCGATTCCGGCGATCGGCTGGCCGGCGATGACCATGCCCTTCCACGTCTCTTCCAAAATCCTCAAGCAGGTCAAGATCGGCCAGAAGGTTCACTTCACACTGCACCCGGACGGCATGCGTAGTGAAGTGACTGCACTGAAGCCAGTGCAGTAACAGAGGTGCCTCCACGCTAGGAGGCGTCTTCTCCCATGCCCTGGATCGGCAGGTCACTACCCAGCTCCAGGGAAGCGATCAGCGGACAACGCACCTGTCCGCGATGGGATCCGCACTGCTTGACCAGGCTCGCAAGCGCCAGTTCGACCTGACGCAACCGGGTGATGCGTGCACGTACCGACGCCAGCTTGTCTGCGCCCAGTCGCGCCGCTTCCCGGCAGTGCTGCCCGTCCTCCAGGGCGAGCAGTTCCGCCACCTCGTCCAGACTGAAGCCGAGCGCCTGGGCATGCTTGATGAAGCGCAAGCGACGCGCGTGCGCCTCGTCGTATCGCCGGATGCCACCCGGGGGCCTGGTCGGTTCGCCGATCAGGCCACGTCGCTGGTAGTAGCGGATGGTTTCGATATGCACGCCGGTGACTTTGGACAGGCTACCGATCGTGTACCCCATGCCGTTGACTCCGTAGTTGACTACGGACGTAAGGTAGATCTTCTTCACTCTGTCGGGAATCAGACCGATGCAGAAACCCAGCGCCGAGAAGAGCACCCTGGCCATCGGTGGTCTGGCGGCCATGCTGGCGTCGGCCTGCTGCCTAGGGCCACTCATCCTGGTCAGCATTGGATTGAGCGGCGCCTGGATCGGCCAGTTGACGCGTCTTGAACCGCTGCGACCATGGTTCCTCCTGGTCTCGCTTATCGCGCTGGGTTCTGCCTACTGGCGGATCTATCGCCGCCCTCCTGCGTGCCTACCCGGCGAGATGTGCGCCTCCCCTGCCATCCGCCGCGTGTACAAGGCGCTGTTCTTGCTTGTGGTGGCCCTGATAGCGGTCGCCTTCGCCTTCCCTTACGCGGCCCCGTTGTTCTACTGAGGACTCGCCAATGAAAACCAACCTTGCCTTTGCCCTGCTGCTGGCAGCCATGCCGGTGGCCTCCATGGCTGCCACGCGCACGGCGACACTCGACGTGCCCGGCATGACTTGCCCCACCTGCCCGATCACCATCCGGAAGTCTCTTGAGAAAGTGCCGGGCGTCAATGCCGTCGCTTGGGATGTGAAGCAGAAGACGGTCACCGTGAAGTACGACGACAGCAAGACCGAGCCTGCCCAACTGGCCCGCGCCAGCGCCGACGCCGGCTATCCGGCCACCGTTCACCACTAAGGGCGGGTTAACCATGTCGCTTGAAGCAATCGACCCCGCGCTTGGTTTGCTTGATGACTTCGCCAAGGTCACGCACGGTGTTTCCCGCCATATCCAGCAGATGCGGCAGGCCACCATCTTTACCGAAGGAGAGTTGCCAGCGCGGCACAAGGCGCTGGGCGCGATGCTGTGGTCCATCTCCGCCCGATGTGAACCATGCATCGTCTACTACGTGCAACAGGCTGCGACCCTGGGGGCCACCGAAAGCGAGCTTGGCGAAATACTTGCGGTGGCCACGACGATGGGTGGGTGCGTGGGCGAGATGTGGTCTTTGAAGGCTTACAAGGCTTACAAGGAGTTCAGCAGCGGCCTGTCGATGCCGCAGGCTCAGCCAAGCTGCTGCTCGTAACTCGAGCCGAGGCGCAGCCATACCAACGCATTCGCTTGAAACCTGGAGGCGCCGCTTGAACCGTGGCGACATTCGCTCTGCTTGCGACTTCGCCCTGGATCCGGCGCGCTACGGCGAAAGATTGTTTTTCGCGCCGCTGACGTTACGCAGACGGCCACTCTGTGAGCCTCACTGGGAAGGAGGGGCTCATGTTAGGTACCGTGTTGCTGTATGCGTTGGCACCCCTGCTTGCCATGGGCACCGGGGGGTTGATTGCCGCCTTCAAGCCTCCTTCGCCCAAGTTGGGAAGTGCAGTGCAGCACTTTGCGGCAGGCGTGGTGTTCTCGGCCCTTGCGGTGGAAATACTGCCGGACATCCTGCATCAGGATGCGCCGCTTGCGGCCCTGGCCGGCTTTACGGCAGGCGTGTTGCTGATGCTTGGCCTGCGCCAGGCGGGATGCCGCATCGAGAAGACAAGCAGCCGGCCATGGGGCATGACACTCATCGTGGGTGCGGATGTCCTGATCGACGGCGTGTTGATCGGTGTCGCGTTCGGTGCTGGCACGCGCGAGGGTTTGTTTGTCACGATTGCATTGGCCGTGGAAATGCTCTCGCTTGGGCTGGCAACGGCAGCCTCGCTGGCCCGTGCGGACGCATCCCGCACCCGCATCATCGTCAGCATCCTCGTCCTTGCCATCCTGCCCTTCGCCGGGGCACTGGCAGGCAGCCTGTTGCTCGGTGGACTGAAAGGCGGCTGGATGGAGGCGGTGCTCGCGTTCGCCGCGGCGACCTTCCTCTATCTGGTCACTGAAGAGTTGCTGAAGGAGGCCCACGAAGTGCGCGAGGCGCCATGGATGACGGCGCTGTTCTTCGCAGGCTTTATTGGCTTGCTCCTGCTGGACATGGTCGCCCCAGCTGGCTAGAACGTCCACTGTGCGCGACCAACGGATGCCACGAACGGGACCGCAAAAGTTGCATGGCGGGCTCGGCCCGCACCAAGCCCTCACGACCAGCGTCTGCCGGTGTCCGGAGCATTCCGATCCCTGCCATTTCGCACTTCTGGCCTTACGCGGGCAACAAATTTGCCGCGATGTAATTGTCTAACCCATTGCTCACTGCTTACCATGTTCGGATGACTCGCCCCCGACCGCCTCTGCTGACCCGCCTGCGCCGCCACCGCGGCCTGTGGCTGTTGGCAGTAGCGGTGCTGCTGATCAAGCTAGTCGCCGGCACGGCCTGTCTGGCCGATGCGCCAGAGAAGCGATTGGTTTCGACCACTACGGTCTCCGCCGTCAGCATGCCGGCGGATACAGTGATCGCCACTGTCTCGGTTGATGATTCGGGCGCCTGCGTGCTTGGTGAAGCGGATTGCCATTGCGCATGTGCGCACACGGTGACCTTGCCGACGACCGCCCCGCTTGCTGTCGCCAGGGTGGCGCCTCGTTTCGACAACTTCACCATCCGTTCCGGATTCACACCGGCGACGACTGGCTCGCTGTTGCGCCCTCCGATCGCCTGAAACCGCTCCGTTTCGCGACGCATTCGCCTAGGCGATGCATCGCTTCGTGATCGATTTCAGGAGATGGCTTCATGTCTGTGTTCCGTTCGGTGCCTATCGGCGCCGCGTGCCTGTTGTATGCGGCGCTGCTCAGTGCTGCCCCCGTACCCCCATTATCCGATCCTCCCCCAGCGGCAGGGACCCGAGCACCCTCGTTGCTCTCGTCTCCATTGCAGGACGCGGTACGCCGCGTCTGGCAAGCCAGCCCCGAAGTCCAGGCAGCGCGGGCTGACCTCGACGCCGCTCGCGCCCGTGCGCGGGCTGCCGCGCAACCGCTATACAACCCCTCGCTGTCGCTCGATGCGGAGAACGCCGACGTCAATCGGCGTACGGCCGGCCTCAGCCTGGCGCTGGATCTATCCGGCAAGCGTCGCGCCCGGGCCAGCCAAGGTGATGCAGAGGTGCTCGCCGCCGAGGCGACCTATGACCTCCTGCGTCGCGACGTCGCCGCCCGCTGGTTGAAGGCGTGGTCGACGGCGACTCTCGCGGCTCGGCAAAGTGAACTGGGTCGTCGTCGACTCGCCCTCATGCAACGCTTTGACGACTTGGCTGCACAGCGGCTCAAGGTCGGCGACATCAGTAGCCCCGAACGCGACTTGGCGGGTTTGGCGCTGGGCGAGGCGCAGGTGCAGCAGGCCACGCTCGCCGGCAATGAGGCGGCGGCGCGTGCCGCTTTGATGGCCATCAGCGGCGACCAGCTCACGACCTTGCCACCGTTACCCGAAGGGCTATCACCCGCGGCTGACCGTGTGACGCCATTGGCCATCGACGAGTTACCCGAACTTCGTCAGGCCCGCGCTCAGCAGGCAAGCGCCGACGCTGGCGTGCAGGTCGCGCGTCGTGCGCGCATTCCTGACCCCACACTCAGCCTGACCGGTGGACAGGTACGCAGCGGGCCGCGTACCGATCAGGTGATCGGCGTAAGCGTGTCCATTCCCTTGCCCGTGCTCAATACAGGGCGTGCCGAAGTGGATGCCGCCCGGGCAGAAGCCGATGCGGCCGCCGCAGGCGTGCGCTCGCGCCAGTTTGTCCTGCGTGCGGGGCTGCAGGAAGCGCAAGCCCGCTATGCCGCCTTACGCGGTGCCGCCGAGGCGTTTCGCACCGGCCGCGCCGCCGCGTTCGAGGACCGCACCGCGCTGCTGGAAAAGCTCTGGCGTGCCGGTGAGATCAGCACGTCCGATTACCTCGTACAGCTCAAGCAAAGCCTCGATACCGCGCTGTCGGGCCAGGAGCTGGAAAGCCAAGCCTGGCAGGCCTGGTTCGATTACCTCACCGCCGCTGGCCGTCTGAACGACTGGCTCGATGGCCGCACTCAGGACGGCCCCAATCAGGACATTTCCCGATGAATGAATCTCTATTGAAGCGCGGCCTGCTGGGCATGGCGTTGTTGGCCGCCCTGGCCGGACCGGCGATGGCACAAGACGCTCCGCCCGCCAACCCGCTCGCACTGGACGCCAAGGCGATCAAAACTGCCGGCATCGTGCTCGACAAGGTGACCCCGCGCGACCTGACTGATGAATTGAAGGCTCCCGGCGAAGTGAAGGCCGATGCGTATTCCACCGTGCTGGTGTCGCCGCGCGTGGAATCGCAGGTGCTGGCTCGCAAGGCCCGGCTGGGCGATGTCGTGAAAGCCGGTGCGCCGCTGGTCGTGCTCTCCAGCGTGCAGGTCGCCGAGACGCAAGGTGCATTGATCGTCGCCGAACAGGATTGGCAACGGATCGCATCGCTTGGGCCACAGGCGGTGTCGGCGCGCCGCTACAACGAGGCGAAAGTGCAGCGCGACCAGGCTCGCGCCAAGCTGCGTGCCTACGGCTTGTCCGATGGCCAGATCGGGGGTCTGCTGCGCAAGGGATCGGCCGCGGCCGATGGCAGTTTCGAACTGCTCGCGCCCGCGGCCGGCCGCGTCACCACCGATGAATTTCTGGTCGGTGAGCGGGTGGAGCCCGGCCGCACACTGTTCACCCTGGTCAAGGAAGATTCGGTGTGGGTCGTTGCGCAGATGTCCCCGGCCGATGCCGAACGGGTCAAACCCGACGCGGACGCCCGCATCCTCGTCCACGACACCGCCATACCCGGCAAAGTGGTACAGCGCTCGCACCAGACCGATGAGCGCACCCGCACCGTGCCGGTGCGCATCGAGGTCGACAACCGCAAGGATCTTCTGCATCCCGGTGAGCTGGTCGAAGCGCGTATTGCTGCCGGCAGCGCCGTGAAAGCGCTTGCGGTACCGGCCGACGCGATCGTGCTGCTGCAGAACCAGCCAACCGTATTCCTTGCCAAGGGTAACGGGGCGTTCGAGCCGGCACCGGTGATGGTCGGCGACACGCGCGACGGCTGGACAGTCATCACGCAAGGTCTCAAGGCCGGCGACCCTTACGTGCGCAAGGGTGCCTTCGCGCTGAAGGCGCGGTTGCTGCGCTCGCAGTTGGGAGAAGAATGATGCTGGAACGTCTGGTTGCATTCTCCCTACGCTACAAGGTGCTGGTGCTGATCGCCTTCGTGGTGATCGGCTTCCTCGGTTTTCAGGCCGTACGCCAGTTGCCCATCGACGCGTTCCCTGATGTCACACCGGTGCAGGTCAACGTCTACACCGAGGCGTCGGGACTGGCCGCCGAAGATGTGGAACAGCTGCTCACCACGCCGGTGGAATCGGCGCTGGCCGGCCTGCCCAAGGTGGAACAGATCCGCTCGGTGAGTCTGTTCGGTTTGTCCTATGTGTCGGTGTATTTCGACGACAGCATGGACATCTACTTCGCCCGCCAGCTGGTCAACGAACGGCTGCAACAGGTGGGCGATCGCCTGCCGGCCGGCTACGGCAAGCCGGAGATGGGCCCGAACACGTCGGGTCTGGGTCAGGTGTTCTGGTACACGGTCGAACGCGCCGACGACAAACTGAAGGGGGCCGCGGCGGGCACTGCCCCGAACGACATGGATCTGCGCACACTGCAGGACTGGACCATCCGCCTGATCCTGCGCACCGCCCCCGGCGTCGACGATGTCACGTCGTGGGGCGGCCAGGAAAAGCAGTTCCAGGTGCGCATCGATCCGATGAAACTGATCGCACACAAGCTCGGCTTCAAAGAGGTGATCGAAGCCTTGCAGGCGAACAATGCGCAGGTCGGCGGCAACTTCGTCGACGTGGGACGCGAGCAGTATCTGGTGCGCGGCCTGGGGCTGGTCCAGAACGCAAAGGATCTGGGCAACATCGTCCTCAAGACCGAAGATGGCACGCCGGTCTACGTACGTGACGTAGCCACGATCACCGAAGCGGGCGCCCCCCGTACGGGAGCCGTAACCCGGGATGGCAAGGAAGTCGTCATGGGCCAGGCCCTGGCCCGGATCGGTGAGAACGCCAAGAGCGTGGTCGATGCGGTCAAGGCCAAGCTCGACACGGTGAAGCAGGCGCTGCCGCCGGGCGTGGTGGTCAAGCCGGTGTACGAGCGTACCGAGCTCGTCAACGCGGCCGTAGAAACCGCGGTGCGGGCGCTGATCGAAGGCTCGATCCTGGTGGCGATTATCCTGTTCCTGTTTCTGGGCGAATTTCGCAGTGCGCTGGTGGTGGTCGTGGCGTTGCCGTTGGCGATGCTGATCGCTTTCATCTGCATGAACCAGGCCGGTCTGTCAGCCAACCTGATGTCGTTGGCAGGCTTGGCGATCGGCATCGGCATGATGGTCGATGGCGCGGTGGTGATGGTGGAGAACGCCTACCGCATCATGGCTGAGCGCAAAGCCCATGGCGGTCCGGTGGACCGCACCTCGGCCGTGCTGGCCGCTGCCCGCGAGGTCGCCAATCCGATGGCCTTCGCGATTCTGATCATCATCGTGGTGTTCCTGCCGCTGTTCAGCCTGCAGGGGCTGGAAGGCAAGATGTTCAAGCCGATGGCGTTCAACATCAGCTTCGCCATGGCCGGCTCGCTGATCCTGGCCCTGACGCTGATTCCGGTGCTGGCGGCGTTGGTATTAAAGCCCAAGGAAGAGAAGGACACGCGCTTGGTCGCGTTCCTGAAACGGCACTACGCCACCGTGCTGGCGTGGGCACTGGAACGGCGCAAGCTGGTGCTGGGCATCGCCGCCGGCGCCTTGATCGGCAGCCTCGCGCTGTTCCCGTTCCTGGGCAAGGAGTTCATGCCCAACCTGAAAGAGGGCGCCATCATGTGGCGTATCACCTCGATTCCCTCGGCCTCGCTGGATGAGTCGATCAATATCTCCAAGCAGGTGTCGGCACTGATCAAGCAGAAATTCCCGGAGGTGGACACCACGCTGGCGATGATCGGCCGCGCGGAAAAAGGCGAGACCGCCGACGTGAACTACATGGAGGTCTACACGCCGCTGAAGCCGAAGGATCAGTGGCGCAAGGGCGAGACGCTGGAAAGCATCGAGGAGGCGATGCAGAAAGCATTGACCGCTGCCCTGCCCACCGCCGTGGTGAGCTATACCCAACCGATCCAGATGCGTATCGAGGAACTGATCTCCGGCGTGCGTGCCACCCTGGCCTTGAAGATCTACGGCGAGGACCTGGGCGAGCTGGACCGGCTCAGCGCCCGCATGAAGGACGTGCTGGCCGGGGTGCCCGGTGTGGCCGACCTGGCGTTGGAGGCAAACATCGGCAAGCCGCAGATCCGCATCAAGGTGGATCGCGACGCGCTGGCTCGCTACGGCCTTAACGCCGACGACGTGCTGACCGTGGTGAAGAACGGCATCGGCGGCGAGCCCGTGACCACGCAGCTGGATGGCGTGAAACGCTTCGACATCACAGTCCGCCTGGACGATGCCGACAAAGCGTCCCTGCCGGCGATCGAGCGCATCCCGATCCGCACAGCCAGTGGTGCCCTGGTGCAGCTGTCGCAGGTAGCCGAGGTCAGTGACGCCGAGGGCTACTCGTTCATCCGTCGCGAGCAGTTGCAACGCTATGCCGTGATCCAGATGGACGTGCGTGGTCGCGACATCGACGGCTTCGTCAAGGAGGCGAATGCCGCGATCTTCAAAAAAGTGCATCTGCCCACCGGCTACTACACCGAATGGGGTGGCGCGTTCGAAAACCAGCAGCGGGCCTTGAAGCGGTTGTCGCTGATCGTGCCGGCGACGATCTTCTTCATCTTCGTGCTGCTCTACACCGCGTTCAACTCGGTGAAGTACGCCGCGCTGATCCTGGCCAACGTACCGTTCGCCACCATCGGCGGCATCGTCGGACTGGCCATCACCGGGCAATACCTATCGGTGCCCTCGGCGATCGGCTTTATCGCCGTGTTCGGCGTGGCGATGTTGAACGGCATCGTGCTGGTGAGCTTCTTGAACGAGCAACGCGAGAAAGGGCTTCCGGTTCGGGAGGCCGTAGTTCGCGGCACGGCGTTGCGCATGCGCCCGGTGATGATGACCGCCAGCGTGGCGATCCTGGGCCTGGTACCGATGCTGCTCTCCAGCGGTGTGGGCGCGGAAACCCAGCGGCCGCTCGCCACCGTGGTGGTTGGCGGCTTGATCACCTCGACCCTGCTGACCCTGGTACTGCTGCCGGTGCTCTACGACTGGATCGAAGAACGCGCCGCACGGCGCTTGGCCAAGGAGACCACCCCATGAAAGAAGTGAAGGCATTCATCCACCGCGGCCGCGTCGTCGATGTCATTCACGCCCTGGAGGACGGTGGATTCGGCTACCTGTCTGTCAGTGACGTCAAGGGCTTGTTGACGGCGCTCAGTGCGCAAGAACAGGTCTATTCGATGGAACTGGGCGAACGCGTGACCCGGCAGATCAAGCTGGAGGTGTTCTGCGAAGACGACCAGGTGGATCGAGCTGTACAACTGATTCGCCTGCACGGACGCACCGGCCAGAGCGTGGCCGGATGGGTCTACCAGAGCACGGTGGATCGGGCGTGGCCGATCGACGGTCACACCGACTGAGTCGACGATGGTGCGGGCGCTCGGGCGCATAGCCGGGTGCCCGCACCATATGCGTGTGGCCAATACCTAGGTGCGTGCTGCACGTGTGCGATTTTGTAGCACCCACCCAATACCGTAGGGTCGCCCTGCGCATGCTCTAACCAGCAATGATCTTTTCACTGGCGGTGCCTCCGCCGAAGGCTGCTGCCGACAGTGAGACCTGCACGGCATCCCTGCGCACAACGCGTTCTGCCACGCGGTCGTCGCGTCTCGCCGCTGCCCGGATGGGCGAACTTCTCATTCAACGGAAACCCAATGGCACACGACCACGCCCATGGCTCAGCACATGCTCATGACCACGCCCCGAAGGATTTCGGGACCGCTTTCGCGGTCGGCATCGGGCTCAATCTGGCCTTTGTCGCCACCGAGGCGGTCTACGGCTACATCGCGCACTCGCTGGCCTTGCTTGCCGACGCTGGTCACAACCTGAGCGACGTGTTGGGCCTCGCACTGGCATGGGGTGCGACAGTCCTGGTCAAACGCCAGCCAACCCGGCGGCGCACTTACGGCCTGCGCCGATCCTCGATCCTGGCGTCACTGCTCAATGCAGTCCTGCTGCTTGTGGCAATCGGGGCCATCGCCTGGGAGGCGATTGGGCGCTTCAGTAGTCCTCAGCCCGTCGCAAGCGGCATCGTGATGGCGGTGGCCGGTATCGGTGTCGTAATCAACGGCATCACCGCATGGCTGTTCATGGCTGGCTCCAAGAACGACGTAAACATTCGGGGGGCCTTCCTTCACATGGCGGCGGATGCAGCGGTCTCGCTCGGCGTAGTCGTGGCCGCCCTGGCCATGCGCACGACCGGCTGGCTCTGGCTGGATCCCACGGTCAGCCTGGTCATCGTTGTCGTCATTGCGGTGGGCACTTGGGGCCTGCTCAAGCACTCGCTGGACTTGGCCATGGACGCGGTGCCTCCGCACATAGACCCGCAGAATGTCGAGAGTTACCTGGCAGGGTTACCGGGTATTTCCGCCGTGCACGACCTGCACATCTGGGGCATGAGCACGACCGAAGTGGCCCTGACAGTTCATCTGGTCAAGCCCGATGCGCAGATCGAGGATGCCTTGCTCGCACAGATCAAGCACGACCTGCATGCACAGTTCGGCATCGACCACACCACCGTTCAATTGGAGCTCGGCGATAAGGCACACCCTTGTGGGCAGGCCCCTGTCTCGACCGTTTAGAAACACTGGCTCGAATCAACGAGGACGCTTCATTCGGACAAAGGCACTGTGATCAAGCAGCAGAAGGAGATGGATCGACCCCTTGCCCCCCACTTTGAGACCACACACGAATTGGCGCTGCATTGCCGACCCAATGCGCCGCCTGACGCGTAACCACGATCAGCGGCAACCTCAAAGTGTTCGGCCTGCATGGCGGTGGGCGCACGCTTCGCCATGGTCACCAGTTGGCTGCGATCGTGCCGATGTTGGCGACCTGATGGTCGACGATCAGGTGGTGCTGCGTATCGGCAGAGTTTTCACACACCCTGGGGAGGAATTAGGCAGCAACTGCATGCTGTCGGGCGATCGGCAGCAATGTTGGACAAAGCTGGAAAAGGGTCGTATTCACAACGCCACGTGTGGCATGGCACGAATAGCACGCGGGTGTCAGACCGATCTTTTCTTCGGAATGGCCATTGTCGAGCGCTCGCTCAACCACAGATGTCGCAACGCGATTGGGCCCGGCAACTCCCCGTTCCGTAGCATGAAATTACGAGCATGCGTGCTGATCGCTATTGTTGGAGCGGATCCGTCCTCCTGCACTTTAGCTATAGGAGCGCAGGAGGCTGGAGACGTCGGATGCATCCAGCGTTCGACCAAGGTGGACTTGGCATTCTGGTTACTATCGGTTACCAAATAGCCGATCATGCCTGCATGCGGCATTGCCCATGCGTAGTGTCCTTTTTCGAAACGCGCAACGCCTTGGGCGATGTAGTGATCTATCGTGCGCCCCCTTCCCAGAATCTTGCACTCGTAGAACATGGCGTTGTGGTTCATCACGGGACGTGCTGAAAGACGCGTGATCGTCAAATCTGGGCGCTTCTCCAGCCGAGCGCCCGAATAGTCCTCCATCTCTTGGCCCCGTATTGGTGGGCCGTACAGTGATGTCGAAAAGCCCGGCAAAGCCCCGCTGTTAAGCAACGCTGTGAGGGCATCCTGAAGCATCGCCGTGATCTGGACCTCTGTGCCACTGGCTAGCAACGCTCGTCCGAGCGGTGCCGCCATCGAGCGCCCCCAGGCGAGCACAATTGCCTTGTCCAGTATCTTTAGCTGCCTGACGGACCAGGCCTCAAAGGGCGGTGGCGGGCCTTTAGGAGGAGAACCGAGATGCAGGAACATGGGCGGCGCGGCCTCAGTACGAGGCCAAACCAGAGCACATGCCGCGCTCCAAAACGTCGAGCGCTAACAGATGCGCTTGGCTCTTGCTCCAATAGCGTGCATGCCTGAGACGTCCGATCAACCAATCGCCTTCCGCCAGTTGTAGGCGGATCTCCGAAGTCATCAAAGGATCGCCTACGCGCCTGAGTACGTCGCGGATGCCCTCAGCATCGAATACCAATGACGCTCCAGACGTGATGCGCAAGAACTGCCACAGGCCATCGTCCTTTGAAAGCGTAATGGGCATAACCTTGACATCGACGCCCTCGGCTTCTGAAAGCAGCGCCCCCAAGGAAGATGCGAATGCGGGAATCCGCGGATCGTCCCGCGAAATTTCGGCGACGCTCAGCGACTGGCTCTTGGGAAACGGGCTTTCATAACGCAGCGCGTCGGCGACTAAGGCTTGATCATGAACGGTCAAGCCATAGATCTTGGCCACTAATGCGTTGATGTCACGCCAGGGAGATTTCCCGCCACGGATCGCCACTGCCAGCTCTGCCACGTTCCGCTTTATGGATGTCGAAAGCGATGTCCAAGGAACAAGGGGGAAGTTGCCGTAGTCATCCTTGTTGAAGATGTCGCGCTCCACGCCGAATTTAGAGCTCGTCATGAGCACCCAGTACATCAGCAAGTCTGCGTAGGACAGTACGTAGAGATAGTCACCGATGGCGGACCTGCCCTCAGGGATGTGCACGCCATAGAACGAGCGGCTAAAAGCCACGTCACCGTCCGTCCAAAGTGCACCACGGTGCGCGATGTCCTGTTTGGGCGCTTCGCGAAACAGGAGATGGGGCCCCTTGTAAATGCTAGGGTTGCGAGGCCACTGCAAGGCTAGTGCGGGATAACGGTGCTCGATAGGGCTGAGAGCACGCGTCTTGACGGTGAACAGCGGTTTATCGGTACCTTCTAGCACCGGAAGGCCACGCAGCGTTGTGGCATCTAGGGCGTTCTGCGTCCCAGCAATAAAGCCCTGAGCAATTTCCAGCCTTTCTTGCGAAAAGTACTGTCGCATCGAGATGCGCGGTTCTGCACCCAAGCGCGAGATCAATTCCAGATCCAGCGCCGAGCCTCGCGCTAGCGTCTTGAATACGTGCGGCACGCTTGCCGCCATGGCGACGGGGACCGGGATCGCCGACCGTGGGTCAAGACGAAACTCGCGCCGACGGGCCAGTGCCGGTTCGTGGCGCGGCACAAGGAAGTAAAACGAGTCCTCCGGTCCGGGAGGCTCGTTTATGGACACCAGCGCGCAAAATGGCTGTGTGTTGGACGGCCATATCCGGCGATCCTTTCGCAGGAACACGCCGTTGAGGATGCCCGTGACCCGAGTGCGCTCGAACCAATGGGTCCGGGCGGCGGCGGCCTCTTCGCTGAAGAGCAAGCGCGCATGCACTAACAGGCCAATCACCCCTGAGGGCTTGCACCATTGCTGAGCGCGCCAAAGAAAAGCCAGATCCGGCCACTGATTGGGAACCAGGCTCTTGGCGCGAACCGGTGAGGCGCCATCCGCATCCCAAGGAACTTGGTCCAGGAGCTTTTTGAAGCGTCCCGGCAGGCGCGTCCATGGCGGGTTGGCCAGCACGATGTCGAAGGGCCCTAACTTACGCAATGACGAGCTCAGACTTCCGAGTGCCGCGTCCTCGCTTGTTCCCAAATGAGCCTGATCGACACAACGCAGCGTTCCATCGAACAACCGCTCAAAGCGAAGATCGCTGAGCGGCTGCGGCTGTGGATCGAGCTCCAGTGCCGCTAGATACAAGCTCAGGGCGGCCATTTTTATCGATGTTGGATTGATGTCCAGGCCGCACAGCTGCTGCGTGAGAATGCGACGCAAGGCCAACCGACGTGGGCGCTTGCCATGATGCAGCCAGTATTCGGCCGCCAGCCGGCGATAGGCTAAAACCAGGAAAACCCCGGCCCCTACGGCTGGATCAAGCACCCGTGCACAGTGACGCTGTTCCGCCGGCACGGCGCCAAAGGCACCGTCGACGAGCAATTCGGCGATGTTTCGGGGAGTGAAATGGATGCTGGTCTGGCGCGCCGTGTCGGGCATGAAGCGGTGCGCAAAGTGCTCGTAGACCTGGCTTAGTACATCCACCGGGATGTGTTGAAAGCGCAACCCATTCCAGTCCAACGACAGTTGGCCACCCGGCGCTCGCGACATGACGTTGGACAACACAGTGCACAGCAGGTCCACTGAGGAACCCAGTCGCGCCATGAAGTCGACATAGTCTTTAGTTCCCAGCTCGAGCAGATCGCCGTTGAAGGTGAGATCCAACCATTGGAACGTCGCTATCAGCGCAGCCGGAGTGGCAAACAGTTCCTCGGGCCGCTCGATACCCGGGAAGAGAGCCGTGATGTCGTCTCCCGCCACGATGTTTCGGTCCACCAAAAACCGGGTGAAGAGCGCCCGACCGATCAGCGAGACCACATCGCCGTCAGAGAGCAGCTCCGACGGAAACGCCGCTCGCAATCCGTCGGCGGCATCCGTCAAGAGCTTGAACAGCAGATCGTCTAGCCAAAGTTGATCGGCACGCTTCTGCGTGGATCCTTCCGTATTCCCATTAAGCAGAGTGCGAAGCCCGACAGCGTTGTCGGAAAGAATCTCCCTGTCGATGGCGGGAAGTTCATCGGCCCGGTAGAACCCGATCGGATAGATGCTCGTCGACGCCGGGCTAGACACTGCCAGATAGGCCGCATCAGCGCGGCATGCCAGCGTGCGTATCAGCTGGATCAACTGCTCCTTAGGCGGAGAGCCTGCAATTGCCGGTGCCTGGAGCACATAAAGGGCGGCCTTGCCCGCCACCTGGATCACACCATCGGGCAGTTCCTGCGTGTCCGCGCCAGGCCGACGCGCGGGGGCCATCAAGTCCATGTAGCGCAAATGGCGCGCCGTCGGAGTTCCGCGCAGGTCGACGTAGGCATCACGCGGCACGCCAAGCCGGTCAGCGATCTCAGCGGGCTTGGCGACCACGACGGCCCTCCTGATGTGAAGACCCCGACAGGGATACCAAGCCAAGCGCGAGTTCACGCTGAGCCGGCATGGCCACACCAACGAACGCATAGACAGCGAGCCAGATCGGCTCCAGGTCCAATGCTACCGACAGAGCTCCCTGCGCCTCGCTGCCAACGGCCCACGCATCATCGCCAACTTGGTTGATGTACAGGCGGACGGTGCCGCCGGTCAGCGCAGCCCGCATGTCGAGGCGAGCGCGGAGTGGCGCGGAGAATGCGGCAATCGAATGCAGGGACAGGCCCAAGCGCTGATGCAGTTCCGCAACGGCACGAAAAAAGGCCAGATCGGCGATCGTGAACTGGCGCGCGGTCCGGGGTTTGGCTTTGACTTGATTAAATGGAGGTAGGGCAGACAGCCACCGTTGCAGATCGGTGCGACTGAGCCCGAGCAGCTCACGCACATGCACTGCGGTGTAGTGAATTCCGGCCATCGTGGAACCAAGTATGGCAGATCTGCTTCAAATTTGAAGCAGATCTGGGCTGAGGTCGAGACGTAGTCTAAAATCCACAACGTCCCTCCAATGGCACTCTTCAGCGGCTTGCTCTTAGCCGCACTTGCCGGTGCACGCACGAAGGGTGTTCCGCCCTGGTCTCATGCGCTTGGACGCACCCATGGCGATAGTTCGGAGCCAGCAACAGAGCGCACCGCCCAGGACACGGGTCAGGCTGAGCATCAAGCCACGCGCTCGATAAGTTTGCTTCCGTCCGTCGACTAGCGGCCCAGGACACTCCGCCTCTCTAACCAGGTCGGCGTGCCCGCGTGGTAACGCCGGTACCCTTACCCTTTTTACGCATCGGGTCTTCTAGGAAATCGGCCCAATCCTGCATCATGGACCTCCGCTCTTCCATGTACTCGGCGTGGTTGTAGCTGGCGCGGACCTTGTTACGTTCGGAGTGTGCCAACTGACGCTCAATCACATCCGATCGATAGCCCATCTCATTGAGGAGTGTGGAGGCCGTCGCGCGAAATCCGTGCGCCGAGAAGCCGATACTGCCCTTTCCGTTGAACCCCATGCGCTCAAGCGCGCGATTCAAGGTGGTCGCGGTCATGCATTCCTTCGGATTTCTATAGTTCGGAAATAGAAGCCCACGGCCGCCCGTATAGGTTTGCAGCTCTCGCAGTAACACCACGGCCTGTTCGGATAGCGGCACTATGTGCGGCTCTCGCATCTTCATACGCTCTGCCGGTATCCGCCATTCAGCGTCCTGCAGGTTGAATTCGGACCATTCGCCCTTTCGAAGCTCGACAGTGCGAACGAACGTCAGCAGCATCAACCGCAGTGCGATTACTGTCGTGCGATAGCCGCCGTACTTGTCCACTGCTTCCAGGAAGTTGACGATCTCGGAGCGAGAAAGCGGCTTGTGGTGCTCAACCTTGGGGCGATGAATAGCTCCCTTCAACGCAGCAGCAGGATCGCCGTCAGCGCGCAGCGTTGCGACCGCATATCTAAAGATGGCCGAAGACCATTGGCGAACCAACAAGGCGACCGTCTCGGCTCCGCGTCCCTCGATGCGACGAACTATTTCCAGCAAATGTGCTGATGTCACGCTACGGATCGGTAGCTTCCCGACGTAAGGAAACACGTCGGACTCCATGAACCGCGTCACTTGTCGCGAGTAGTACGCGGTCCACCTCGGAGACTTTTTCGAGATCCACTCCTTCGCGACAGCCTCGAAGGTGTTCGCACTTGCCGCCTGATTCGAAAGGCGTTCGGCCTGCCGATTGTGAGAAGGATGGACTCCCTGTCTCACCAACGCCCGCGCCTTGCCGTGCTCAGCACGCGCTTCTGCGAGGGCGATGCTGGGGTACTCACCAATGGCGAACAGGTTCTCCTTGCCCGCGATTCGATAGCGGTAGCGCCACAGCTTCGCCCCCGTAGGACGCACTTCAAGATAGAGACCGCCGCCATCAGCCAGCTTCGCCGGTTTTGGGCCGGGCTTCGTGTTGCGGATCTTCGCGTCTGTGAGTGGCATGGTGCGGGTATCGGGTCTTCGGTACCCGCAAAGGTACCCGCACTTTCTCTGGCTTACAACGGACTCCCGTGGACACCAAGAGACTTCAAAACTAGTCCTGTAGCCACATTGGAAGCAAACCGCGGACTGCCGTGGATCCCCATGGACGCCGATGCTAGTTGTCGATCATCAGCAGCATGGCGGACCCGCAGGCAGGGCAGCACGAACGCTGCCGGGATTGCCGCAGTATAGCCGCCCAAACGAAGTACGTTGGCTGCGCGGAGGCGGCGTGACGGCAAGTACCCCGACACCTCAAACCGAAACCGGCAAGCGCAACTACAGCCCCTCGGCCGCCTGCGCCACCGCGCGGAACAGCGCGCGGCCCTTGTTCATCGTCTCCTCCCACTCGGCGGCGGGGTCGGAGTCGTAGACGATGCCGGCGCCGGCCTGCACGTGCAGGCGGCCGTCCTGGATCACCGCGGTGCGAATGGCGATGGCGGTGTCCGCGTCGCCCCACCAGCCGATCCAGCCGATCGCGCCGGCGTAGATGTTGCGCTTGTACGGCTCCAGCTCCTGGATGATCTCCAGCGCGCGGATCTTCGGCGCGCCGCTGAGCGTACCGGCCGGGAAGGTGGCCTTGAGCACGTCCATGTAGCTGAGCCCCGGCTTCGCTGTGCCCTGCACCTGCGAGACGATGTGCATCACGTGCGAGTAGCGCTCGATCGCGAAGGATTCGCTCACCTCCACCGTGCCGGTCTCGCTGATGCGGCCGATGTCGTTGCGGCCGAGGTCGATCAGCATCACGTGCTCGGCGCGTTCCTTCGGATCGGCCAGCAACTCGGCCTCCAGCGCCCGGTCCTCTTCCTCGGTGGCGCCGCGCTTGCGCGTGCCGGCCAGCGGACGCACCAGCACCTTGCCGTCCTTGAGCCGCGCCAGGATTTCCGGCGAGGAGCCGACGATCTGCGTGCCGCCGAGATCGACGAAGTACATGTAGGGCGACGGGTTCAGCGCACGCAGTGCGCGGTACACGTCCACCGGCCGCGCGTTGAAGCGCACGCTGAGCCGCTGCGAAGGCACCACCTGGAAGATGTCGCCGGCGCGGATGTATTCCTTCGCCTTCTCCACCATCGCCTCGAACTCGGGGCGGGTGAAGGAGGACTTGAAGTCGCCCTCGTCCAGCGCGACCGACTGCGTGAGCTGCGGATACGCCGCGCCGCCCTGGCGCAGGCGGTGCACCAGCGCGTCCAGCCGGCGCTGCGCGCGCGCGTACGCCTGGGGCTGCGACGGGTCGGCGTGCACGATCAGGTACAGGCGGCCCTTGAGGTTGTCGAACACCGCGACTTCCTCGGCCAGCATCAGCAGCACGTCGGGCGTGCCCAGCTCGTCGGCGCGGTCCCAGCGCGCCAGTCGCGGTTCGATGTAGCCGATGGTCTCGAAACCGAAGTAGCCGACCAGGCCACCGCTGAACGCCGGCAGCTGCGGCAGGCGCGGCACGTCGTACTGCTGGCGCAACTTCTCGATCTCGCCCAGCGGATCGTCGAGATGGCGGCGCTCGACCACTTCGCCAGAATCCTCCACCTCCAGCTCGTGCCCGCGCAGCCGGTACACGCGCTTCGCCGGCAGGCCGATGATGGAGTAACGCCCCCAGGTGGCGCCGCCCTCGACCGACTCGAACAGGAAGGTGTACGGGCCGTCGGCCAGCTTCAGGTACACCGACAGCGGGGTGTCGAGGTCGGAGAACACCTCGCGCACCAGCGGGATGCGGGTGTGGCCCTGCGCAGCCAGCGCAGCGAAGTCGTCGCGGGAAATCACGTATGGGTGTCCGGATGGCCAAACTGGAGAGGCCATTGTAGAGGCAGCAGCAGCGAGAACCGGAAATCGGTATCCGCAGTTTGCCTATGTACTCGGCCACGCCGCCACACCGCATGTACGGCATCGTACCGTAGCAGTTCGCCGGAAATCTTCAGCCCGGCATACCTCCGCGCTACCCCTGACACCCAGGTTCAGGGTAGCGGAACCAGCAATCGCCGTACCCATTCGGTTACCGCTACGAGGACCGAAGCGCTTCGCCAAATCTTGCCTGTCTCGCGGATTCTGCTACCTTCGTAAATTCCTGCATCACCTCATTCGCATGTTTCGCGCGGGGTGAAAGATCATGGGGACATAGGAGATCAAGACATGTGGAGCATGCTCTACCGACCTTTCCTGGTCGGTGCGTTGACGGTGGCGCTGGTTCACAACCCGGCCAGCGCATCCGAAGCCATTTCTGTCGAAAATCTGGCGCGCCTGCCGGCGCTGCAATCGGTATCCATGAGCCCGGATGGCAAGCATCTCGTTGCTCTCATCCCTTCACCCAAGAACCCCGACGAAACGGCCTTGGCCCTGTGGGATACGAATGCCTTGTCTTCCGGGCCCAAGGTGATCACGCCTTCCGGCGACTACATGAAGTTCATCGCCGCTTCGGCTCTGAAAGCAGGCAAGGTTCTTGCTGTCGGCCGCCAGGAATTCACCGGCGAACTCGCCGGTTGCGGCGAAGGCAATACCCTGGGGGCAACCCGGACCTTCATGACCAAGGTCTATCTGACAGAAGACGACCTGAAGAACTTCGACGAGGCCTTCGCCAGCAACACCCGCAAACTGGGCATCAGCAAGCAGACCCAAACCTGCTTCGAGCGGCTTGGTACGGCCTCGCTGGTCGATATGCTGCCTCTGGATCCAGACAAGGTGATCATTCGACAGTTGGACGAACTCAGCTTCGCGTCCGACTACTTCCTCTACAACCTGAAGACCAAGGACACGGAACTGCTGTTCCACGGTGGTGCACGCGCCACACCTGCCCTTTTCGACTCGCGCACGGGCAAGGTGCTGGCCAAGGAGGAAATCGTCCCGACTGGCGACGACTACGAACAACGGGTGCTGCTGTTGAACGACAAGACCGGGCAATTTGAACCGCAGGCTCCGTTGACTACCAAGCTTTCCGCCCGCTACTCGGTACACGTTGCCGGCATCGACGATGCCACCGGCAAGTATTACGTACTGACGGACCAGTTCGCAGACAAGGTCGAAGCACGCCTGTACGACCCGGCACAGCACCGTTATGACCCGGAACCCGCTGTCACCGACAAAAACTACTCGATTGGCGCGTTACTGTTCAGCACCAAGCGCAGCAATTTCAACCAAGTGGTGGGTTTCATCGTCGATGGTCCTAGCCGCGAGGCGGTCTATGTCGATCCGGCGCTCAAGTCCATCCAGGATGCCATCAAACACGCCTTTCCCGGCCGACATGTAAGTCTGACAAGCTATACCGACGACTTGTCCAAGGTCTTGTTCGTCACCGAGAACGCCAGCACGCCGCCGGCTTACCACCTGCTGCTGGACAAGAAGCAGATGGTGAATCTGGGCAGCGCCCTCCCTGAGATCGACAAGAATCTCGCCATCACCGAAAGCTGGATAACCTACAAGGCGCGCGACGGGCTCGAGATTCCTGCGATCCTGGATCTACCGATCGGTTGGAAGCAGGGGGATGCGCCGGCACCGGCGATTGTCCTCCCCCATGGCGGCCCTTGGGCACGCGACTACACGGGCTGGGATAGTGCGGGCTGGGTACCGCTGCTCATCTCACGCGGCTACGCGGTGCTTCGCCCTCAGTACCGGGGCTCTGCAGGGCTTGGGCGCAACTTGTGGCTTGCCGGCGACAAGGAGTGGGGCCTGAAAATGTCCGACGACAACGACGACGGTGCCGCCTGGTTGGTCGCACAAGGCATCGCGGCCAAGGATCGCATCGCTATCTTCGGCTACTCCTACGGCGGTTTCGCGGCGATCGCTGCCGACGTCCGTTCGCCTTCTCCGTTCAAATGCGCGATCGCCGGCGCCCCGGTGGCCAACCTGGGGCGGCTGGGCACATCCTGGAGTGACAACCGCCTGCAGCGCATCTTGCAGGGGCGGACGGTAAAAGGCATGGACCCCATGCAAAACACTGCAAAGGCCCATCTGCCCATCATGCTGTTCGGCGGTGATCGCGACGTGCGCGTGCCGCCGTTCCATCCGCGCGACTACTACAACGCCGTGAAGGATCGAGTCCCCGCGCAGTACCACGTGATTGCGGACATGCCGCACAGCATGCCGTGGTACCCCCGCCAGCAACGGGAAACGCTAACGCTGATCGCAAACTATCTCGACAAGGATTGCGGTATTGCCAAGCACTGACTCCCAGCAAGCCCAGGGGACTTGGTCAAAGTCCTCTGGGCACGAAGGGGAGGGCGTGGACTGCATCCGAACCTCTGCAGGGCACTCCCGTGATCGACGACCTCTGCTACGACCACGGCAATGTCATGCGGCGCCCTTGGCATCTACTGCGATACCCCGCAAATCCCCGAGATCGTCTTGCCCGCCCAGCCTTTCTGGCGGTGCGTGTGTACGCCATAGGGAGTAGTCAGCCCCCTTGATGATGCCTGCCACCGACAGCTCGGTACGTACCTGGCGCAGCAGCGCATACAAGGCTACCCACTCGACACATCCGACCGAATGCGTGGGTCTGCGTTTCCGGCAACTGCGTTACTCATCAAGCCGCTTCCGGCTGATATCACCTGCACGCGGCTTGCCCCTGAGAGCAGCTTCCTCATTTTGAGGAGGTTCTGAACGAGCCCGAAGTGGTCCTCACTCAACGGGGCGTCGAACCGGGATGCAGCTCAGCGTGTTTCATCCGCTGCCGAAAGCTTGACCGTCTGCAGTTAACAATATCTTACGAATTCGATCACGCCGATTGCGCAAGTTATCACGCACGGTTACATTTGCTTAACCGCAACATAATGCGGTTGCAGCATTTCTTTGAGCTTTGCACTCATAGGGGAGTGAATCCAGCATGTCCAAGTTTGCCCATAAGGGGATCAGGCACCTACCTCTTGCCATGGCCGTTGTTGCCGCCCTGCAGGTCACGCCTGCTCTCGCCCAGGACCAATCGTCCAATGTCGCGCCCACCGGCCAAACCACTCAAGCCGCCGAGGCAGACAAATCGACGGACAAGAGTGCCGAGAAGGCCAAGAGCCTGGAAGCAGTCACCGTTACCGGCTCCCTGCTGAAGCGGCCAGAATATGAAACTACCTCACCGGTACAGGTCATCGAGGTAAAAAACAGCATCGCCGCAGGTCAGTTCGACACCGCCGACTTCCTGCAGACATCCTCCGCGGCCGCGGCCACTACCCAGATCAATGGCCAGTTTGGCGGTTACGTGATCGAAGGAGGCACGGGCGTGCAGACCGTCGACCTGCGCGGCTTGGGCGCCAACCGCACTTTGGTCCTCCTAGACGGCCAACGGCCTGGCCCGGCCGGAACGCGCGGCCAAGTCGGCGCCTTTGACCTCAACGTGATACCGCAGGTAGTGCTCTCGCGTATCGAGATCGTGAAGGACGGCTCTTCCTCCATCTACGGCTCCGATGCAGTTTCCGGCGTGGTCAATCTGATCACCAAAAAGAACATCGATCGACCCCAGATCAACTTTGCCACCAGCATCACCGAGCACGGTGGTGGCAACCAATATTCACTTTCCTTTGGCGATGGTTGGAACCTCAACAAGGGAAGCGTGATCGTCGCCGCCCAGGTCGACCGACTGGAACCTCTGAAGGTGGGTGACCGCGACTTCCTGGCCTGCCCTCAGGATCGCGTGTGGGGCAAAAACGGCGAACGTATCGACAGTGCGGATCGCTCAATTCTGGAAGGTACCAGCCTTGCCGGATGCAACAATTTGTACGCCAACACCATCATGTCGTACAGCAACCCCAACATTCGCTATGTGCCGTCGAAAGATGGCAGCACCATCGGGCCGTTCCCGGGCTATCACCCCCGCCCCTACCCGTCCAAGAACTACGCCAATTCGCCCCAAGCATACTATGAGGACGTCAACAACTTTTCGTTCAACAACAGCAGCTACGCCATCAACAAGCGTGACCGTGCCAGCTTGTACGCTGCCAGCAATTTCAGCTTTGGCAGCGTGAACTGGAAAAACCAGTTCCTGTACAACCAACGCGAAACCAAGACTCATGGCTATCGCCAGTTTTTCCCGTACGTGTTCAATCCAGGCGACGGCAAAATCTATCGCCCGGTGATGCCGTATCTCAGCGACAGCAAGCAAACGGTCCGCTACCTGTATGGCAACACCAGCCTGGAAGGCCTGTTTGCCTCCACCGACAGTTGGTCGTGGCAGATCAATGCGGGCTACAGCCGCTCAAGCGGCGATTACCGCAGCAACGTGATTGTGCTGGACAAGACAGGCGACCTGCTCTATGTGGACACGCCGCCACCGGACTCGGTCAGCTATTTTGACCCAAGCATCCTCAGCGGCCAGAAAATGGGAGACCTGATCAATGCCGTAGGTGCCAACACCAAGGGCAACACGGTTTACACCCAGGCCACCGTCTCGGCCGTAGCCACCGGCAACCTGTTCACGTTGCCGGCAGGCGATGTCGCCGCCGCGTTCGGCGCGGAATACCGCCACTACGCGATCAACGACCAACCCGACGAACTCTCCAAGAGTGGCGGCTTGTGGGGTCAAAGCTCGGCCAATGTCACCAAGGGCACGGATAACGTCAAGGAGATCTTTAGCGAGATCGATGTGCCGCTGCTGAAAGGCATCACCGGTATCGAGTCCCTCACAGCCAATGTCTCAGGTCGCTTGTTCGAATATGGCTCGGTCAAGGGCAGGGACAACGTGTGGAAGGCCGGTCTGAACTGGCAGATCACCCCCACCTTCCGCATGCGCAGCACCCTGGGCACATCCTTCCGTGCTCCGGGTCTGTACGAACTGTATCTGGGCGATCAGACAGGCTTCAACGACCAAGCTTCGGTGGATCCTTGCTACAACTGGGGCGATAGCACCAACGATCGCATTCGCAAGAACTGCGCCGCAGCCGGCATCCCGGACAATTACGTTGCCCCCGGTGGTGCGTCAGCCACGATCCACTCCGGTGGCGGCAAGGGCTATCTGAAGCCTGAGACGTCGCGCGCCAAGACCCTGGGTTTCGTCTGGACGCCCACCTTTGCCAACCTCAATGTCGCAGTCGATTACTTCGACTACTTGGTCAAGGGCGAAATCACCGACCTGAGCGCAGCCGACATCCTTGCCGGATGCTACGCGTCGACGGTATACCCGAACAGGTTCTGCGACATGTTCACGCGCAACCCCGGCAATGCGCCCGCCAACGCGTTCAACATCGTCGACGTGTATAGCGTCTACACGAACATCAACCGGCAGCGTACCCGCGGCTACGACCTCCAAGTGAACTACGACAAGGACCTGTCCATCGGCAAGTTGTCCGCCGACCTGCAGGTGACCTACACGCTTGAGGATACCTATCAGCTGTTCGACTCCGCTGAAGCCAGCGGCTTTAGCACGTCGAATCAAGTGGGCTACATCGGTCGTCCCAGGACGGTAGGTATCGCGAACCTGGGCTTCAAGCGTGGCGACTGGACCTACAACTGGCAAGGTCAGTACGTCAGCACCACCAAGAACCGCGATCTGAACCCCGTCTACACCTATCTTGGCTACGCGGGGGCGGTGCGAGACATCAAGGCAGGTTGGCAGCTCCGCCACAGCGTCTCTGCCACTTGGGAGCGCGGCAGTTGGAGTTTGATGTTCGGTATTCGCAACCTGTTCGACAAGGCACCGGATTTGATCTCGTCCAGTGCAGGCACCAGGGTTGGCAATACCCCACTGTATGCCTCGCAGTACGACTGGTATGGCCGCACATTCTTCGGTCGCATGAACTACAAGTTCTGACGACAAGAGAGATTGCGAAACCCGAAGGGGCGACACCACGTCGCCCCTTTTCTTTTTTGGCTTTCATCAATCGCGGCAAGCCTCATCCCAAGAACTGTGCTTTCGGGAGCAAAGGACAACTCAGAGCCGTTGCCGCGGCATGCCGTGCAGGCTCAGGCTGAACGCCACGCCGCTGCCGTCGTCCAGGTTGCGCGCGCTGGCGATGCCGCCATGGCGCTCGGCCACCAGCCGCACCACGTACAGGCCCAGGCCCAGGTGTGGCGCATCGCCGGGCGTGGCCTTGTCGCGCAGGCTCACCAGCGAGTCGAACAGCCGGCCCTGCATCGCCGCGGGCAGCGGTGGCCCCTGGTTGGCCAGCTCGATCTCGGCGTCGCCGTCGACGGCGCGCAGGCTGAGCCGCAGCCAGCCGTCGTGTGGCGTGAACGAAAGCGCGTTGTCGAACAGCTTGTCCAGCGCCTGCGCGATCGGTTCGGGCGCGCAGTGCAGGTGCAGCGGCGTGTCGGGCAGCACGCAATCCAGCCGCCGCGCACCGGCCAGCGGGCGATAGGCCTCGGCGCAACCGCGCACCACTTCGCGCAGGTCCACGTCCTCCGGTTCGGCGGCGGCGATGGCGCGCTCCATGCGGCTGGCCTCGCTCATCGCGCGCACCAGCGCGCCCAGCCGCGCCACGCCGTCGCGGGCACGGTCCAGGTAGGGCTGGGCGTCCGGCGACAGCTCGGCGTGTTCGAGGTTGTCCAGCGAGGACTTCACGATCGCCAGCGGCGTGTTCAGCTCGTGCGAGAGCTTGGACGCCAGCGTGCGCAGGTAGTCGGTGTAACCGCCCACCGCCTCGAACAGGCGCTCGAAGCTGCGCGCGAGGTCGCCGATCTCGTCCGGCGCGTCGGTCATCGGGAAGCGGCCGCGCTCGAACAGGCCGTCCAGACGTCCGTCCGACAGCTGCGCGCGCTCGGCCGCGTTGCGCAGACGGCCGAGACGCAGGCTCAGGCGCGTGGCGAACAGCAGCAGGATCGCGCCGGCCACCAGCAGCACGCCGAAACTGGTGAGCAGCAGGCCGAGCAGGGCGCGGTTGGCCAGCAACGGCACCGCACGGCTGGCCTGCTCCAGCAGCAACACACCGGCCGCCTTGCCCTCGCGCTCGATCGGCACCGCGGCCGAGAGCACCACGCTGCCGCGCTCCTCGCCGCTGCGCCACACGCTCACCGGCTGGCCGCCACGGGCGCGCAATACCTCGGGCGTGTCGAGCCGCGGCACGTCCTGCGCCCACAGGTTCGCATCCTCCAGCCGCGTGGCCAGCAGCGAACGGTAGACCAGCGAAGCGAACCAGCCGGGCTGGCCGTGCGTGCCAGGCGCGCTGTCCAGCCTGCCGCTGCGGGCCAGCAGCCAGCCTTGCGGGGACAGCACGCGCGCCTGCACGCGGTCCGGCGCGAGGCTGGCCAGCTCGGCGGAAAGCGCGGGTGAATAGTCCAGCAACGGCCGCGTTTCCGCCTCCATGCGGTCGCCCCCAGCCTCGGCGACGTAGGCGCCAATCCCCAGCGTCTGCAGCTGCAGGCTGGGCGACAGGCGCAGCTCGACGCGAAAACCGCTGCCGTCCTCCTGCCATTGCGCGGGCAATTCCGCGGGCAGGCCGGCCACCGGCGGCCCCAGCGCCTTGGCGACTACCGCGCCGGGTGCGTCGCTTTCCAGCAGGTAGCGCTGCTGGCCGGCCGCGTTGCCGAGCACGAGGTTGAGGTGGTCGGCCGCCAGCGCGTTGACGCCATCCATCCCGTCGGCGCGCGTGCGCCGGGTATCGCGCACCTCGGCATACAGGTACAGCCCGTTTGCGTCGCCAGCGAGCAGCAGCTTGCCGCGCGCGCCGAACGGCTGGCTCCACGGCGTCAGCGGCGCCCAGTCGTCGCCATAGCCGTCCACGGTGATCGGATTGATGGCCCGCTCGACGTACCAGGCCGCATCGCCCTGCGGCAACGCGGCGTGCGTCACCACCAGGCTGCGTGCGACCGCGCGCGCCGAGGCGATCAGCGCCTGCGCCTGCCCTTCGCGCAGCAGCGCCTCCATCTGCCGCACGTACAGCCAGCCGGCCACCGGCAGCGCCAGCGTGCACAGCGCGACCAGCAGCAGCTTGTGGCGCAGGGTCATCGCGTCGTCAGGGTTTCTTGGGGACGGGCGGCGCGACGTAGTGCAGGTAGCGCGCGCCCGTTGCCACCTGCATGAAGGCATCGAGCAACGGACGCCGCGTGGCGTCGGCGTCGGCGAAACTCATCGACCAGCTCAGGCGGATGCCGCTCGCTTCGCCCGGATCGCAGAAGACCACGGCATCGTCGATGCGGTCGCCGCCTTCGTACACGATGCCACGGCACGGCATGTGCGGATTGCGGATCGCGATGTCGGTGGCTTTCGCGGCCGCGTCGCGTTCGAGGTAGCGCTTGCGGTCCGCGGCCACTTCGTCGTCCAGCGTGGCGAGCTTGCGCGGCCACACGTTGAGCACCATCACGCGCTCCGGCTTGCCGGTCCATTCGCCCTGGTACAGCACGGCATCGACGCCGATGGCCTTCGCGTACATGCAGCAGTCGCGCGTCCAGCCCACCGGGCTCGCCACCGCGACCGCCCAGGCCGGCGCGCTGCCGTCGCGCACGCCGTGGGCCAGCACGTCGTCGTTCCTGGCGGCAGCCAGCGCGATCGCCGCGCAGGACAGCAGCAGGAGCAACGCCGGCAGCGCCCGCGCCGCCGCGCCCAGCCTCACGGCTTCCACCGGTAACCCACGCCGTGCACCGTCTCGATGGCGTCGAATTCCGGCGCCACCGCGATGAACTTCTTGCGGATGCGCTTGATGTGCGAGGTGATGGTGGCGTCGTCCACCACCAGTTCCGCCTCGCGCATCAGCTGGTCGCGGTTCTTCACGTGGCCAGGGAAGCGGATCAGCGTGTGCACCATCCAGAACTCGGTCACGGTGAGCGGCACCTCGGCCCCGTTCCAGGTGATGCGCATGCGCTCGGATTCCATCTTCAGCGGGCCGTGCTCGATCACCGTCTCGCTGGCCGCCGGCGCCTTCAGCGACTCGATGCGGCGGAACAGCGCGGCGATGCGCGCGGCGAGCTGGTGCAGGCTGGTGTCCTTGCTGAGGTAATCGTCGGCGCCCAGGCGCAGGCCGGAGATCACGTCGAAATCCGAATCGCGCGCGGTGAGGAAGATGATCGGCAGCGTGGCCGACTTTGCGCGCAGCTCGCGGCACAGGTCGAAGCCGCCTTCCGGCTCGTCGCCGAGGCCGATGTCGATGATCACCAGCTCGGGCAGCTTGATCGCGAACGCGTTCGACGCCTCCTGCCGCGAGCCGTAGCCCCGGGTGTCGTAGCCGAAGCGGTTGAGCGCCTCGACGTAGTTGGCGCGGATCAACGGTTCGTCTTCGACGATGGCAATGCTGCGGCCCATGGGCGGCTCCCTGTAGCGATGGGGCGCAGCGTGCTATGCGCGCGCCATCGGCGCAAGCCGCGCGCCGCCGTTGCCCGCGTTTTGCCACAAACCAGCGGCATGTGGCCCGCACACTGCCGCCCGCGTGGCCGCGGCGGGAGGTGAGATGCACCCAACGCCCGAGGAATCTCCCCATGACCCGCAACGATGCTGCCGAACGCGACCCCAATGCCGAACTGCGCGGCTTCGAGCCGCTGCGCGTGACGCTGGCGCTGGGCGCGCTGCTGCTGGGCCTGCTGCTGGGCCTGCACTGAACCGGCGCCCCGTCACATCCAATCAGCCGTGGAAGGCAGCGGGCGGCCGGCGTGCAGGGAAGCGCCCCGGCCGCGGGGCCCGACGCATCCGCGGTACTAGGCTGAACAAGGCGGTCGCGACTGCCGGCACCCTCCACCCATCCTCCAGCATGGTGGTTCCTTCATCCCCTCCGCGCGAGGGGATTTTTTTGCAGGCTCAATCGCCCCTGCGACGACGCCTCCGCAACTTTGGGGGAACCATTCCTTCGCAGCCCGGTCAGAATTCGTGACTGGCGCCTCGCCATTGCCGTGGATGGCGCCGATACGGTCGTCGACCTCCCTCCGTGACGGTCGCATCCGCGCCAAGGCGCCAGTCGATGGTGTCTCCTCGCACGTCATGCAATGACGTTTGCCCCGGCGTGACCGTCATCATGCCGGGGCTTTTTGCGAGACCACCCGGCGCTCAAGGTCGCGTGGAGTCCGGTTCTGCCGATTGGCCCTGACGGGCCGCGTCCGGCGATTGTTTCGACGGATCGCGATCGTCGGCCCGCACCGGTTGCGGCGCACCTACCGTCACGTGCCCGGTCCAACCTTCGAAGTACGCGTCGCCGAACCGATTCAACAGTGCGACGGCTGCAGAGGCGCTTGGACAAACGGGTACCTGACCCGTATACCCCCCGGTAAGACCCGCAATGCAGACCTGACTGGGATAAGGCTCTTGTCGCGTGAGTTCATGCATCTCGCGGTCGAAACGCCGCTGGGCCCGGCGCGCCGCGATGGCGTCCGCGTAGGTGGGAAGCAAGGCGGCATATCGTGCCTGGGCCTGCTGCCGTTCCAGCGGCGTGGCCTTGCCGTAGGCGGATGCCAGCACCGCGGCGTAGGTGGCGTCGCCACGCTCGGCTGCCAATCCCAGCCACGCCAGCCCCAGCGGGCGATTGGGGGCGACCTGTTCACCGTTGAAGTACATGAGGCCGAGCGCGTACTGGGCCTTCTTGTTGCCCCATCCCGCCGCCAGCTTGAGCATCTCGAGCGTGCCTGCCACGTTGTTTCGTTGCCGCTCGCGCACGGCCAGACAGAAATTCACCTCGCCCGGCAAGAAGCGGTAGAGGCTGTCGTTGCACTCGACGGGGGCTTCCGTGGAGGCATGAACCGGTGCAGCCACGGGGAGGGGCTCGGCCGACAACGGAACAGCGGCGGCAAGCCCTCCCACCGCAAACCACATGCGGGCCTTGCGCCAAAACAACCGATCGGTCGCGGTCATCGTTGCCTCCTTGGCATCCTCGCAGAATCTTACGACCACGCGCCACCTTGCGGTAGCCGGCTGTCTGGAGACGGGAGCCAGCCCCGCTGGTCAGCCTATCGCCGCGCGCATCGCCGCGATCTCGGCGCGGTAGTCCTTGGCGTGGAAGATCGCGGAACCGGCCACGAAGGTGTCGGCACCCGCGGCGGCGATCGCGGCGATGTTTTCGGCGGTGACGCCGCCGTCCACTTCCAGCCGCACCGGCAGGCCGCGCTCGTCGATCATGCGGCGCACCCGGCGCAGTTTCTCCAGCGCCATGGGAATGAACTTCTGGCCGCCGAAGCCGGGGTTCACCGACATGATCAGCACCAGGTCCAGCTTGTCCAGCACGTAGTCGAGGCAGTCCAGCGACGTGGCGGGGTTGAACACCAGCCCGGCCTGGCAGCCGGAATCCCTGATCAGGCCGATGGTGCGGTCCACGTGCTCGCTGGCCTCGGGATGGAAGCTGATCAGCGTGGCGCCGGCCTTGGCGAAGTCGGGCACGATGCGGTCCACCGGCTTCACCATCAGGTGCACGTCGATCGGCGCGGCGATGCCGTACTTGCGCAGTGCGGACAGCACCATCGGGCCCATCGTGAGGTTGGGCACGTAATGGTTGTCCATCACGTCGAAATGCACCCAGTCGGCGCCGGCTGCCAGTGCCGCGGCGGTGTCCTCGCCCAGCCGCGCGAAGTCGGCGGCAAGGATGGAGGGGGCGATGACGGCGCTCTGCTTGCTCATGGGATTCGGCTCCGGATTTGGGTGGGATTATGCAGTGCGACGCTTTTCGACGGAACGAAACCCGGCTTCGATCTGCTGCACGCCAGCGGCAGGCAGCGTCGCCGAACCCCCGCGCCCGGATCGCGCCGACTACTTGAAGCCGCGCTCCGCCTTGATCCGCTCGTAGGCCGCGTTGATCTCGCTGGCGCGGGCCTCGGCCTGCTTGCGCATCGCCTCGGGCAGGTCGCCCAGGCGATCGGGGTGGTGTTCGGAAATCAGCTTGCGGTAGGCGCGTTTCACCGCGCGGTCGTCCGCGTTGCGCGCGATGCCCAGCACCACGTAGGGATCGGGACCGCTGGTATTGCGCTGCGGCGGCACGTAGCCGCCACCGCCGTAGCCCGGGCCGCCTCGGCCGCGCGCGTGGCCCGCGTTCCACGCATAGCCCTTCATCGCCATCAGCGCCATCAGCTCCATGTCGCTGACGCGCAGCGCATAGGCGAGCTGGCGCAGTATCGCCATCTTCTCCGGCGGCGGATTGCCCTCGGCGAGCACGGTGTCGATCACCACGTCCAGCACCGGGAACGCGTGGTCGCGGCGCAGGCCGGCCCAGCGGCGCAACTGCTCGATGGTCGGCGCCACGTCGAATTCCGGCTGCTTGCCGGCGTTGAAGCTGGCAATCGCCTGCTGGCGCAGCGCGGCGTCCAGGCCCATGCGCCCCATCATGCGTTCGGCGACCGCGATCTCCGCCTCGGAAACGCGGCCATCGGACTTCGCCACCGCACCCAGCAGCGCGAACAGCGGCCCGACGAAGCCGCCCACTTCCGGCGTGGCCTGCCGGCGCTGGCTGTGGCGCAGGTTGTCGAACACGAAACCGATGATGGCGCCGGTGACCGCGCCCGGCAGGTGGCCGATCAGCAGGCCGAAGAAGCCGAACCACAACGTGTAGGTGAAACTCATGGCGCGGGCGCCTGCGCCGCAGCCTGCGCGCTGTACCAGCGCGCCAGCGCATCCAGCTCGGCCGCGCTGAGCGGGCCGACGGCGGTGCGCATCACCGGCACGTCGCGGCGGCCGTCGCGGTAGTCCTTCAAGGCCTGGCGCAGGTAATCCAGCCGCTGGCCGGCGAGGTTCGGCGCGCCGGGCATCACCGCCATGCCGGTTTCGCCATGGCAGGCAGCGCACAGGCCCAGCCGGGCCGGCTTGGCCGCGACGGCGGCAGGCGTCTGCGCCAGGCCCGGCAGGGCGACGGAGAGGCAGATGGCTGCGGCGAGCAGAATGCGCATCTTCAACTAGCTGGGGTCGAAAGCGGCCGATTCTAGCAGCCGCAGGCGACACCGCCCGCCCTTCCCGGAACGCGGCGGCGCCAGTAGCTACAATGGACGCCTCCCTCCCCGCCACGGAACCGCTGTCGTGCCCACCACCTTGCCGCAATCGAACCTGCCCGGCCTGGAGCTGATCCACCGCGGCAAGGTGCGCGATGTCTACGCACTGGACGAACATCGCCTGCTGATGGTGGCTACCGACCGCCTTTCCGCGTTCGACGTGGTGCTGCCCAACCCGATTCCCGGCAAGGGCGAGATGCTCACCCAGATCTCCAACTTCTGGTTCGGCAAGACCGCGCACCTGGTGCCGAACCACCTGCTCGACGTGCCGCTGGCCGAAGTGCTGCCGCCCGGCACCGACCTCGCGCTTTACGCGAAGCGCGCCGTGGTGACGCGGCGGTTGAAGCCGGTGCCGGTGGAATGCATCGCGCGCGGCTACCTGATCGGTTCGGGCTGGAAGGACTACCAGAAGACCGGCGCCGTGTGCGGCATCGCGCTGCCCGCGGGCCTGCAGCAGGCGCAGCAGCTGCCCGAGCCGATCTTCACCCCTTCGACCAAGGCCGCCGTGGGCGACCACGACGAGAACGTCAGCTTCGACGCCGTGGTGGACGCGGTAGGCCGCGAGCTGGCCGAAAAGGTGCGCGACGCCACCCTGGCGATCTACCGCTGGGCCGCCGCCTACGCCGCCGAACGCGGCATCATCCTCGCCGACACCAAGTTCGAGTTCGGCACCGATCCCGACGGCAAGCTCTACGTGATGGATGAGATGCTCACGCCCGACTCCACCCGCTACTGGCCGGCCGACAGCTACCGGGTCGGCATCAGCCCGCCCAGCTACGACAAGCAGTTCGTGCGCGACTGGCTGGAAGCCCAGGGCTGGAACAAGACCCCGCCCGGCCCGGAAATTCCGGACGAGGTGATCGCGCGCACCGCCGCCAAGTACGCCGAGGCGCTGGAGCGCCTGGCCGGCATCCGGCTGGACTGAGCCCATGAGCGCCTGGGCGTCGCTGCTGCTGGCCATCCTCGCCGAAGTGATCGGCACCTCGGCGCTGAAGTCCAGCGCGGGCTTCAGCCGGCTGTGGCCCAGCATGGTGGTGGTCGCCGGCTACGGCACCGCGTTCTACTTCCTCAGCCTCGCGCTGCGGCAGATTCCCGTGGGCATCGCCTACGCGGTATGGTCGGGCGCCGGCACGGTGCTGATCACGCTAATCGGCGTGCTGGCGTTCCGGCAGAAGATCGATGCGGCCGGCGTGCTGGGCATCGCGCTGATCGTCGCCGGCGTGCTGGTGCTGAACCTCTGGTCCAGGAGCGGAGCGCACTGATGGCCACCCGGGACGCAAACCCGCGCAGCATGCAGGATTGGCTGGACAGCTACAGCAGCGACCACCGCAACCCGGTGAACGAGGTCTTCCACTGGTGCTGCGTGCCGCCCATCGTGTGGTCGGTGATCGCGCTGCTGTGGACCGTGCCGGTGCCGCAGACGTGGCTGCGCGCCGGCGCCTGGGCGGTCGCGGTGATGGTGCTGGCGTTCTACTGGTACTGGAAACGCTCGCGCCCGCTCGCGCTGGCGCTGCTGCTCGCGTTCGCCCTGCTGGGCCTGCTCACCAATTTCCTGTACTGGCAACTCGGCCCGGCCCAGCTGCGCTGGCTCGCAGTCGGCGTGTTCGTGGTGGCGTGGATCGGCCAGTTCATCGGCCACAAGTTCGAGGGCCGCAAGCCCAGTTTCCTCACCGACCTCGCCTACCTGCTGATCGGCCCGGCCTGGCTGATGGCCAAGCTGCTGCGCCGGCTGGGCGTCAAGCACCCGGTATGAATTCGCTGCTCACCCTCGTCAGCACCCTCGTGTGGTGGGTGCTCTACGGCAGCATCGGCGCGCTGTTCTGCGCGTTGATCGCCTGGTCCGTGCTGCGCTGGACCGAACGCTGCAACGTGGTGTTCAACCGCGTCTACCTCGCCTGCCTGCTGTGGACCCTGCTCGGCATGCTGCTCGTGGCCGGCGTGGCCGCCTACGAAGGCCACCTGCACCCGCCGTTCCGCCCGCTGCTCACCTCCGGCCTGCTGCGCTGGGCGCTGGTGATGGACATGGTGGCCGGCGTGGCGCTGGTGTGGCGTTTGACGCCGCGGGTGGATGCGCACCGCGTGAGGGTTGGGAGTGCGTGCCTGGCGGTGGCCGCGGTGATGGCGGTGGGGTTTGGGGTGGCGACTAGTCTGGTGTGAGGCTGCCCATGCACCAACGCTCCACATGCCGGAAGCCAACAGCCGGTGCAATTGGCCGGCGAAACGGGATTGCGTAACCGGCACTTCCATATCCGCATGGCTTGCTAGGCGTACTCGATACCTACCGCATCGTATCTTGCGAAAACATTCTCGCCGTCCCAATCAGGGGGCATTATCGATCGCAACCCGCTGGCGTTGAGGCGGGCATGCTCTTCTTCGGTGACGAGCATGACCGTGAAATAGCGCCTCAGAAGAGCCTCGACCGATTCGTTCGTAAGTGGATCAAGCTCCATGAGCCAGTTGACGATTGCCATTTGTGGCACCGCATGTTCGACAATGCATTCGCTCAAAGGCCTTCCCTGTGCACCCCTTGATCGGGGGATCTTTGGCTTCATGGCTTGGCCATGAAGCCCCATCGTCTTGTGTTGCCAATGCTGGTGAAGGGCCGTCTTGAGATTTCTGCAACACTCGTTCCGCGTGAAGCCAAATGCTTCGGCCTCGCGTGCTTGCCTCACGGTGAACACCAAGAAATCTGCTGGGCTCTTCATTGATGTTCCAGTGACCTGAGGTGATACCGACACGCCGTACCTTGCACCAGGCATGCCGGAGCCGTCCACCATCGCGATTACAGCCAGTGAAAGTCGCTGGAGAGCCCGAAGGCTGGGAAAACTGGGATTGTTCGCCCCATCCATGGGGCTCACCCCTCCGCGTTGCGCGCTGCGGGGCCAGCGCTGACGCGCTGTCCAATTTTGTTCCTGACAAAATTGTCGACTGCGGAGGCAGGATGCTGGAGCGAACATCGGCGCAGCCGATGGCCCGCAGGGCGAGGCGCAGGAAGCGCCGAGTAACGGAGGGCTCGTTGCTCAGAGGACTAGGATTGTTCGCCCCATCCATGGGGCTCACCCCTCCGCGCTGCGCGCTACGGGGCCAGCGCTGGCGCGCTGTCCAATTTTGCTCCCGGCAAAATTGTCGAACGGAAGGTTCGAGTCCGGAAAGTCTCCCAGCCATACGCAAAAAGCCCGCCTTGCGGGCGGGCTTTTTGCGTATGGCTGGGAGACTAGGATTCGAACCTAGATAAACAGAGTCAGAGTCTGTTGTCCTACCATTAGACGATCTCCCAATACCCTGGCGTGGCGGCGCGCTCTGACCTGGAGCGCCGCACGTCGAAGCGCGGTTAGCGCTTCGAGAACTGGGTGGCGCGGCGGGCCTTGTGGAGGCCGACCTTCTTGCGCTCGACCTCGCGGGCGTCGCGGGTCACGAAGCCGGCCTTGCGCAGCGGCGACTTCAGGGTTTCGTCGTACTCGACCAGCGCGCGGGCGATGCCGAGGCGGATCGCGCCGGCCTGGCCGGTGATGCCGCCGCCTTCGACGGTGACCTTGATGTCGAACTTGTCGGTGTTCTGGGTCAGTTCGAGCGGCTGGCGCACGATCATGCGCGAGGTCTCGCGACCGAAGAACTGCTCAAGGGTCTTGCCGTTGACTTCGATCGCGCCGGTGCCCTTGCGGAGGAACACGCGGGCGGCGGAGGTCTTGCGGCGGCCGGTACCGTAATTCTGCTGAATCGCCATGATGGTTCCTTAAACTTCCAGCGCCTGCGGCTGCTGCGCGGCGTGCGGGTGCTCGGCGCCGCCGTACACCTTGAGCTTGCGATACATCTCGCGGCCCAGAGCGTTCTTCGGCAGCATGCCCTTGACGGCGATCTCGATCACGCGCTCCGGGTGGGTGGCCAGCATGTCCTTCAGACTGGTGGTCTTGAGGTTGCCGACGTAGCCGGTGAAGCGGTGGTACATCTTGTCGTCCAGCTTGGCGCCGGTGACCGCCACCTTCTGCGCGTTGACCACGACGATGTAGTCGCCGGTGTCGACGTGCGGGGTGAACTCCGGCTTGTGCTTGCCGCGCAGGCGACGCGCGATTTCGGTCGACAGGCGACCGAGCGTCTTGTCCGTGGCGTCGACCACGAACCAGTCGCGCTTGACGCTTTCTGCCTTGGCGCTGAAAGTTTTCATTTCGAGATACCCGTCTGCCGCCAGCAAGGGCGGTTGCACAATAATCGGTGAAGCAAAGGCGCGAGATGATAGCGGAGCCGTCATCGCCTGCGCAAGTCCACCAGCAGGTGGGCTTTGAGCCGGCGATGATAGCATGACCCACCGGGCGCATGTACACCCCCTATCTACGGGAACCGCCGCCCGACCCGCCCAGCCCGTTGGCGCCACTACCGGAGAACCCATGAACGCTCGCACCCTCAGCCCGCTGGACCGCCTGCTGGCCGGCATCGAACGGGCGCTGGAAACGGTGGCCGGCGCGCCGGGGGCGAACCGGCCGTCGCCCGCATGCGGCGTGGCCCACGCGGAACTGGACGAGGCTGAACGCCGCCACGCCGCCGGGCTGATGCGCATCAACCATACCGGCGAGGTGTGCGCGCAGGCGCTGTACGACGGCCAGGCCGCGCTGGCCCGCAACGAGGCGAACCGCGAGCACCTGCTGCACGCCGCCGCCGAGGAAACCGACCACCTGGCCTGGTGCGGCGAGCGCCTGCAGGAACTGGACAGCCGCCCCAGCCTGCTCAACCCGCTGTGGTACGCCGGCAGCTACGCGATCGGCGCGCTGGCGGCGCTGGCCGGGGATGCGGTGAGCCTGGGTTTCGTGGTGGAAACCGAGCGCCAGGTGGAGGCGCATCTGGCCGAACACCTGGAACGCCTGCCCGCGCAGGACGAGCGCTCGCGCTCCGTACTGGCGCAGATGCAGGCGGACGAGGTGCGCCACGCGGACAATGCGCGGGCCCGCGGCGGCATCGACCTGCCGTTCCCGCTCCCGCAGCTGATGCACGCCAGCTCGATGGTGATGAAGACGGTGGCGTACCGCTGGTGAGCTGAGCTCACCAGCGGCGGGATTCGGGATGACGGGATTGGGGATTCGGGAAAGCGGCGGCGCCGCGAACTCGGGGCTTTTGCGAATCCCGAATCCCCAATCCCCAATCCCGGCTCCCAGCTACATCAGGTTGCGGCCGTGGAACAGCTCCTCGATCTCCCGGCGCAGCAGCGACTCGATGCGCTGGCGTTCCTTGAACGAGAGGTCGTCGGCGTGGGCGTCGAACAGGTAGGTGTCGAGGTCGAAGTCCTTCACGTGCATCTTCGTGTGGAAGATGTTTTCCTGGTACACGTTGACGTCGAACATCTCGTACTTCTGGCGGATGTGGCGCGCCAGGTAGTCCTGCACCGAGTTGATCTTGTGGTCGATGAAGTGCTTCTTGCCCTTCACGTCGCGGGTGAAGCCGCGCACGCGGTAGTCGCACACCACGATGTCCGACTCGAAGCTGTCGATCAGGTAGTTCAGGGCCTTCAGCGGCGAGATCACGCCGCAGGTGGCCACGTCGATGTCGGCGCGGAACGTGGCGATGCCGTTGTGCGGGTGCGTTTCGGGGTAGGTGTGGACGGTGATGTGGCTCTTGTCCATGTGCGCCACCACGGCGCCCGCGATGGCGTCGCGGCCCAGCTTCTCCACCACCGGCTCCTCGGAGATCAGGATGGTGACCGAGGCGCCCTGCGGGTCGTAGTCCTGGCGGGCCACGTTCAGGATGTTCGCGCCGATGATCTCGGCCACGTCGGTGAGGATCTGGGTGAGGCGGTCGGCGTCGTACTGCTCATCGATGTACTCGATGTAGCGCTGGCGCTGTTCCTCGGACACCGCGTAGCAGATGTCGTAGATGTTGAAGCTCAGCGCCTTGGTGAGGTTGTTGAAACCCTGCAGGCGCAGACGCGGAAGCGGCTTGACCACGACGACTCTCCATGACCGGATACGATCAGCAGACGAGGCGGGTTAGCACCAAGGGTCCCCGCTGGAATTCGGGACGCGGGGACCCTTGTCTCCCGCAACCCGGCGAACAGCCCGCGACCGGAGGCCGCGAACGCAAGACTGCGAAGTATGGGGCAAAAATGTGAAAAACAGAACCTCCACCGGCTCGCCCGGTTTGCCATAATGAGGCGATCGGGGGTGAGCTGGGGAAAGCGGACCGCCGCACGCCGCGACGCTCCCCGTACAATCCGTCCCCGTAGCGACGAGCTTGCCGGACGATGCGCAGCTTCCATCGTTTGCATGTCTCGCGCGTGACTCCCTGCCGGCAACGGCGCGTACCAGACCAACCGGCCGCTGCAGCCGTCAAGCCAGGAAGGGCGCTGCCGGGCCACCCCAAGGGGAACCAGATACCGTGGCGCTACTCAAATACCAGCTGCAACAGGCTTTCGAACGCTCCCAGGCCCCACTCGCCTTCGCGCCCGACCCGGCCTCGATGGAACGCTTCCTCGCGCTCTGCCACCGCCGCCGCTACCCCAGCAAGACCGCGATCATCCGCCCCGGCGACCCCGCCAACACGCTGTACTACGTCATCGAGGGCTCGCTGGCGGTGTGCACCGAGGACGAGCAGGGCCGCGAACTGATCCTGGCCTACATCAACCGCGGCCAGTTCATCGGCGAGATGGGCCTGTTCGTGGAACAGTCGCAGCGCGAGTCGGTGGTGCGCACGCGCACCGTGTGCGAAATGGCCGAGATCAGCTACGAGCGCCTGTTCCAGCTGATGCGGGGCCCGCTGCAGGAGGAGTGCCCGAAGATCCTGTTCGCGATCGGCGCCCAGCTCACCCAGCGCCTGCTGCGCACCTCGCGCCAGGTCAGCCGCATGGCGTTCATGGACGTCACCAACCGCATCTCGCGCACCTTGCTGGACCTGTGCGAGGAGCCGGACGCGATGACCCATCCCGAAGGCACCCAGATCCGCATCTCGCGCCAGGAAGTGAGCCGCATCGTGGGCTGTTCGCGCGAGATGGTTGGCCGCGTGCTCAAGCAGCTCGAGGAGCAGGGCATGATAGGCGTGTCCGGCAAGACCATCGTGGTGCGCGGCACCCGCTAGGGAAGCCCCGATCGATCGACTGCCTGTTCGTCATTCCTGCGCAGGCAGGAGGCGCTTCACGACAGCGAAGCCGGTCATCCAGCGCTTGTGTGTTGAACGGCTTGCAGGCACTGGATGACTCGCTGCGCTCGCCCCTTCGGGGCCGCCCTGCAGACGTTCTGCGCGCTTTGCGCTTGCCCGGCCTTCGCCGGGATGACGAGCAGAATCAGACCGCCCTCAGGCGGCGCCCGCCGCGCCGGCGCCAGCCCCGGGGCGGCACGGCGCCGGGGCCGGGCGCCCCAACAGGAAGCCCTGGCCGAACTCGCAACCCATCGCCCGCAGCGCATCGCGCTGCGCCGCGGTCTCGATGCCCTCGGCGATGACGCCGATGCCCAGCGCGCGCGCCAGCGCCAGCACTGCCGCCACCACGGTGTTCGCGCCGGTGCCACCGGCGGAATCCAGCTCGCGCACGAACACCTGGTCGATCTTCAGCTTGCCCAGCGGCAGCGAATGCAGGTAGCTCAGCGAGGAATAGCCGGTGCCGAAATCGTCCAGCGCGGTCTGCACGCCCGCGGCGCGCAGGCGCTCCAGCGTGCCGCGCACCAGCACCGGATCCTCCAGCAGCGCGCCCTCGGTCAGCTCGATCAGCAGTCGCGTGGGAGGCAGGCCGCTGCGTTCCAGCAATTGCAGCAGGCGACGGTCGAAGTAGGCGTGGCGCAGGTGCTGCGGCGACACGTTGATCGTCACGAAGCCCGCGCCGGCGTCCGGCCCCGCCATGCGCTCGCAGACCTGCCCGAACATCTGCCAGTCGATCGCCTCGAGCTGGCCGCAGTCCTGCGCGATGCGGGTGAAATCGTCGGGCAGCAGCATGCCGCGCCGGGGATGGTTCCAGCGCAGCAGCGCCTCGTGGCCGACCACCTCGCCCGTGTCCAGCCGGAAGATCGGCTGGTAGTGCGGCGCGAACTCGCCGTGCGCCAACGCGTGGCGCAGCTCGCCTTCCAGCGCCAGCTCGTCCACCACGTTGCGGGCCAGCGTGTCGTCGAACATCACGTAGCACCCGCGCCCCAGCTGCTTGGCGCGGTACAGCGCGATGTCGGCGTCGCGCAGCAGCGAGTCGGCGCAACCGTGGCGGCCGTCGCTGACCGCGATGCCGACGCTGGCGGAGGGTTCCAGCTCGCGGCCGCCGATCGACAGCGGCTGGTGCAGCGCCTGCAGCACGTCCTGCGCCATGCGCTCGGCGGCCGCCGACGACGCGACGGCGTCCAGCAGTATCGCGAACTCGTCGCCGGCCAGCCGCGCCACCACGTCCGGCGCGCACACGCAGGCGTGCAGGCGCCTGGCGGTTTCCTGCAGGAACGCATCGCCGGCCAGATGGCCGAGGCTGTCGTTGATCACCTTGAAGCGGTCCACGTCCAGGTACAGCAGCGCGCAAGGCAGGCTCGACGGATTCCGCGCCAGGCGCTCGCCCAGCCGTTCGCGCAGGAAGCCGCGGTTCGGCAGGCCGGTGAGCGGATCGTGCATCACCTCGTGGCGCAGCTGCCGCTGCACCTGCTCGCGCTCGGCGATCTGCTCGCGCAGCTCGCGGGTGCGCTCCTCCACCCGGTGCTCCAGCTGCAGCTTGGCCTGCTGCAGCGCGGCGGCGGCGTGGCGGCGGTGGATGCTGTTCGCGATCTGCAGCGCGGCGAAACCCAGCAGTTCCTGGTCGGCGGCACCGAAGCACATCTCGTCGCCGTAGCCCTGCACGGCGACCACGCCGATCACCGCCTCGCCGGCGCGCAGCGGCACACCCAGCCAGCAGGTGGCCGGCGTGCCGATGTGGCGGGGCACCACCTCGCCCGTGGCCACCATGCCCTCGAGTTCGCGCAGGCCGCCCATCCACGGCCGCCCGGTGCGCAGCACGTAGGCGGTGAGCGTGCGCTCCAGCGGCATGCTGAAGGCGCTCAGCTCCCCGGCATCCACGTAATAGGGGAAATCCAGCTGCTGCCGCTGCCCGTCCAGCAGGGCGATGTAGAAGTTAGACGCGTCCAGCAGGCTGCCCACCTCGGCATGCACGCGGCGGTAGAACGCGTCCTCGTCGAGATCGGCGGTGCCGAGTTCGGCCAGCCGGAACAGTACCGACTGCAGGCGCTCGGCCCGCTGGCGTTCCAGCACCTCCTGCTGCAATTCGCGGTTCGCGGAGGCCAGCTCGCGGGTGCGCCGCAGCACGCGGCGTTCCAGCTCGTCCTTGCTCTGCTTGCGCTCCAGCGCGGTGAGCACGTGCTCGGCGACGAAGCCCAGCACCGCGCGGTCCTCGAAGGAGTAGCCGATGCCGTCGCGATAACTCTGCACCACCAGCGCGCCGTGCGTGCGCCCTTCGCGCAGCATCGGCACGCCCAGCCAGTCCACGCTGTCCGGTCCGACCACTTCCAGCGGCTCGCCGATCTGCGCCGCCAGTTGCTCCGCGCTGCCCATCAGGGAGTAGCCGTGGACCAGCAGGTGCCAGGTGAGCGAGCCGTGCAAGGCCTCCAGCGGCTCGTCGCGGGCGATGTCGGGGCAGGCGGTATCCGCCGTGTCGGCGTAGTACAGGAAGCGCACCGTGCCGCGCTCGGGATCGTGCCGGACGATGTAGAAGTTCTCCGCGTACATCAGCGTGCCGACGATGCCGTGGATGCCGCGCAGCAGCTCGGGCATGTCGAGGTCGGCGCCCGCCAGGTCGGAGATCGCGAACAGCGCGCGTTGCAGGTTCTCCGACCGCGCCAGCTGACGGTGCGAATCGTGCAGCTCGCCCAGCGCCAGCAACTGCCGAAGCTGCCGCCCGGCCAGTCCCAGGCAGGGTTCCAGCGCCGTACCGGGCCAGCCGTCCGCCACCTCGCCGTCCGGCATCATCAGCAGCAGCGCGGGCAGGTCCGGCGCCAGCCGGATCGCATGTGCGCCACCCAGCGGGGCCGCCCCGCCGTGTTCGCCGCGCAGCAACGGCAGCATCCACGCGCGGGCGCGGGCATCCGGGCAGCCGTCCGTGGCGCGGCATTCGTCCTGCTCCAGCCACAGCAGGCGGGCGTCGCGGCAAGCCACGCTGTTGCGCGCCAGTTCCACCACCAGCTCGCCCACCGCCTGCGGCGTGGGCGCGCCCACCAGCCGCCCCAGCCATGCAATCTGGTCGGCCTGGCCCGGAAACGTGACATGCAGCCTGCGCAGCTGATTCATGATGCTGTTGCTTCCCCCCCCTCCCCGGGATGGTAGCGCGCCGCCGCGACAGCGCCCAGCACCCGACCCGGCGCGACCCAGCGGCTAGAATGGGTGGCTCGCCCCGGATGCATGCATGCTCGCAGACACCACCAAGGACGCCATCCGCGCCGCCTACACGCGCCTGAAGGACGGCCTGCCCGGCTTCCGCCCGCGCGCCTCGCAGGGAAGGATGATCGCCGAGGTGGCCAAGGCACTGGCCAGCGAGGGCGGCGTCGCAGCCATCGAGGCGCCCACCGGCACCGGCAAGTCCATGGCCTACCTGATCGCCGGCCACGAGGTCGCGCGCGCGCAGAAGAAGAAGCTGCTGATCGCCACCGCCACGGTGGCGCTGCAGGAGCAGCTGGTGGAACGCGACATCCCGCTGTACCTGCAGCTTTCCGGCCACTCGGCGAAGGTGGCGCTGGCGAAGGGACGCGGCCGCTACCTGTGCCCGCGCAACCTCATGATGGCGCGCAACAGCCTCGCCGGCTCGGCGCAATCGAGCTTCGGCTTCGACGCCGACCTCGCGCTGTGGTCGAAACCGCCCGCGGAACGCGACAAGCAGGCCCTGTCCAAACTCGCCCAGGCCTTCGACGCGGGCGAGTGGAACGGCGACATGGACAGCGCGCCCGAGCCGGTGGGCGACCTGCTGCGCCCCATGCTCACCACCAGCGCCGGCGGCTGCACCAACCGCAAGTGCGGCCAGTTCATGATCTGCCCGTTCTACGCCGCGCGCCGCGCGGTTGACGACGCCGAGATCATCGTCGCCAACCAGGACCTGGTGCTCGCCGACCTCACCATGCCGGGCGAAGGCGATGGCGGTGCCGACGCGGCATGGGGCGGCGTGATCCTGCCGCGCCCGGACGAAACGCTGTACGTGTTCGACGAGGCCCACCACATCCCCGGCAAGGCGATCGACCGCGGCGCCGCCGACGTGCACCTGGCCGCCACCGTGCGCCAGCTGAGCCGGCTCGGGCGGCAGGTGCACGCGGCCTATTCGCTCACCGACAAGGAAAACCTCGGCAAGCTCTCGCTCGATGCCGGCGACGCCAGGCTGCAGGAACTCGGCGAAGCGCTGGAAGCGCTGGAAAAGGAGATCCGCCTCGGCTGGCTGCCCGATCCCGCCGAGACCGAGCCGATGTACCGCGGCTCGCTGGGCCGCCTGCCCGAAGCCTGGGTGGAGCATGCGCGCCTGCTCAGCCTGCAGGCCGGCGAAGTGCAGCGCTGGCTCGCCGCGGTGCGCCGCGCCGTGGTGGAGATGACCGACGGCGGCCCCACGCAGGAAGCGCTGTCGCGCGAACTCGGCATCGGGCTGGAGCGCATGGGCAAGCAGGCCGCCTGCTGGCAGGCCTGGTCGATGGAAGACCCGGACCAGGCGCCGCCGCTGGCGCGCTGGGTCACGCTCGGCAGCGACCAGCAACTGGTCTGCCACGCCTCGTCGGTGTCCGCCTCGGGCCTGCTGCGCAACGTGCTGTGGGGCAACGCCAGCGGCGTGGTGCTCACCTCGGCCACGTTGAGCGCGGGCGGCAATTTCCGCGGCTACGCCGACGCCGTGGGCCTGCCCGACGACGCGGCGACGCTCAGCCTGCCCTCGCCGTTCGACCTCGCCGCGCAGGCGCAGCTCGAAGTGCCCGCGATGGCCGTGCTGCCCGACGCGCGCGAGGAACACGCGCAGGCGATCAGCGACTGGCTGGCCGAGCACCTCGACTGGAACGGCGGCAACCTCGTGCTGTTCACCTCGCGCGCCAAGCTCGACCGCGTGCTGCAGAAGCTGCCGATCGACAAGGTGCGCAAGGTGCGCGCGCAAGGTTCGCTGGGCAAGACGCAGCTGATCGCCGAGCACGTCGCCGACGTGGAAGCGGGCAAGGGCAGCACCCTGTTCGGCCTGGCTTCGTTCGGCGAAGGCCTGGACCTGCCCGGCAAGCTGTGCGAGACCGTGGTGATCACCCAGCTGCCGTTCGCCGTGCCCACCGACCCGGTGGGCGCGACCTATGCGGAATGGCTGGAATCGCGCGGCCGCAATCCCTTCATCGAGGTGAGCATCCCCGAGGCCACCCGCCTGCTCACCCAGTACTGCGGCCGCCTGATCCGCAACGAGAACGACACCGGCCGCATCGTGCTGCTGGACCGCCGCGTGGTCACCAAGCGCTACGGCGCTGGCATGCTGCGCGCGTTGCCGCCGTTCCGGCGGGTGATCGAGCGCGGCGCATGAGCATCCTGCGCCTTGCCGATTGCCCGGCCGTGCCGTGGAAGAACGGCCTGGGCCGCACCCGCGAGCTGGCGATCCAGCCGCCCGGCGCGGGCATGGCCGATTTCCTGTGGCGGGTGAGCGTGGCCGAGGTGGAAACGGCCGCGCCGTTCTCCGCGTTCCCAGGCGTCGACCGCGTGATCGCCCTGCTCGACGGCGACGGTTTCACGATGACGCTGGACGACGGCCGCGTCCACGCACTCACCACGCCGTGCGTGCCGTTCGCGTTTCCCGGCGAAGCCGGCGTGCACGTGGCGCTGGCCGGCGGACCCTGCCGCGACTTCAACCTGATGCTGCGCCGTGGCCGCGTGCGCGGCGGGATCGAGGCGTGGCGCACGGCAGGTGCGCGCGAGATCGATACCGCCATCGCGCTGGTGTATTGCGCGCGTGGCCGCATCGACTGCGCCGAGGGCAGCCTGCAGGCGGGCGATGCGTGGCGGCCATCGGGTGGAACGCTCGTCCTGCACGCGGGTGCGCTGGCGTTGGCCGTGCGTGTCGAAATCGCGAACTGAAGCCGGCTGGCTGTCCCGAAAGCGTCACGCGCTCGCCTATACTCGGCGCTTCGCCATCACGGGAGTCCCATGATGTCCATGCTGATCCTTGGCCTTGTGCTGTTTCTCGGGATGCATTCGTTGCGCATCTTCGCCGACGGCTGGCGCACGCAGCAGATCACCCGGCTGGGACTGATGCCGTGGAAGGGCCTGTATTCGCTGGTCGCCATCGCCGGCTTCGTGCTGATCTGCTGGGGCTTCGTGCTGGCGCGGCACCACCCGGTGCTGCTGTACACGCCGCCGCTGCTGCTGATGCGGCTCAACGCGCTGTTCACTCTGGTGGCTTTCGTGCTGCTGGCAGCGGCGCGGGTGCCGAACAACGGCATCAAGGCGCGCCTGCACCATCCGCAGGTGCTGGCGGTGAAGGTCTGGGCCTTCGGCCACCTGCTCGCCGCCGGCATGCTGCACGACGTGGTGTTGTTCGGCGCCTTCCTGCTGTGGTCCGTCGTGCTGTTCGCCGCCTCGCGCCGGCGCGACCGCCGCGAAGGCACGGTGTATCCGCCCGGCACGGTCAAGGGCACGGTGATCGCCGTCGTGGCGGGCGTGGCGCTGTGGGCGCTGTTCGCGTTCTGGCTGCATGCGCTGCTGATCGGCGTGAAGCCGGCGATGTAAACGGCGCGTGACGCCGGGGGTGCCGAAAGCCACCTGCGCACCCATGGCGGATCGCGCTAGAGTGTCGTCATCCGTCCCCACCGAGGTCGTGCCATGGCCGCCTTCGTACTCTGGCTGTTGCTGCTGGTGTTCTGCTGGCCGCTCGCGCTGCTGGCGCTGGTGCTCTATCCCATCGTGTGGCTGATCTGCCTGCCGCTGCGGCTGGTCGGCATCACGGTGAGCGCGGTGTTTGCCTTCCTGGGCGCGCTGCTGATGCTGCCGGCGCGCGTGCTGCGCGGCCATCCGGCCTGACCGCACGGGCGTGGACAAGCCCCACGCCCCCGCCTGCGAACGCAACCGCGACCCGATCCTCGAAGTCCTGCGCCGGCATTTCGCCGACCGCCGGCACGTGCTGGAGATCGGCAGCGGCACCGGCCAGCATGCCGTGCATTTCGCCGCCGCGCTGACCTGGCTGGACTGGCAATGCTCGGACCGCGCCGAGAACCTGCCGGGCATCCGCGCCTGGCTCGACGAAGCGGCGCTGCCGAACACGCCGCCGCCACTGGAACTCGACGTCGGCGGCACGTGGCCACGCGGACCGTTCGACGCGGCGTTCAGCGCGAATACCTTGCACATCATGGCCTGGCACGAAGTCGAGACGCTGTTCGCGCAGCTGCCGACCGTCACGACCAATGACGCGCGGCTGGCGGTCTACGGCCCGTTCAACTACGGCGGCCGCTACACCAGCGACAGCAATGCCGCGTTCGACCAGTGGCTGAAGGCGCGCGATGCGCACATGGGCATCCGCGACGCCGAGGCGGTGGATGCGCTGGCGGCGCAGGCCGGCTTCGCCCTGGTCGACGACGTGGCGATGCCGGCGAACAACCGCTGCCGCGTGTGGCAGCGCAGCCCGCGTTGAACCTGCACGCCGCCGCCGAAGCGGGTACAAAGGCGGGATGAAGGCAATCGACACGCTCACGCCCTGCCCCTGCGGCAATGCCGCCGGCTACGCCGCATGCTGCGGTCCGCTCCACGACGGCGAAGCGGCCGCCATCAGCGCCGGGCAGCTGATGCGCTCGCGCTACAGCGCCTACGTGCTCAAGCGCGAGGATTACCTGCTCGCCAGCTGGCATGCCGACACCCGCCCCGCCTCGCTGCGGCTGGCCGCGCAGCAGCCCGCGCCGACCTGGCTGGGGCTGGAAGTGCGCCGCGAGCAGCGCATCGACGACGACCACGCCGTGGTGGAGTTCGTGGCCCGCTACCGCCTGGGCGGCGGCCGCGCGCACCGCCAGCACGAGGTCAGCCGCTTCGTGCGCGAGGCCGGTCGCTGGTATTACGTCGACGGCGAACTGGCGGGCTGAGCTTTCCGCTCAGAACCCCTGCACGCCGGCCGCGCGCAAGCGGTCCGCCAGCGCCTGCGCTTCGGGATGGGCGAAGAACGCCGCCAGTTGCCGCGCCCGTGCCGCACCGGCGCCGCGCGCACGCCAGCCGTCTTCGTCGAGCGCGGCCAGCGTGGCCCAATCCTGGCCGCTGTTCGTGGCCGCCCGCGGCGCGCCCAGCGCACGCAACCAGTCGTCGAACGAGCGTCCGCGCGCGTCGGCGGATGCCCGTGCCAGCTCCACGGACCGCTGGGCGCCCAGGCCCGGCACCGCCGCAAGCTGGGCGGGCGTGAGCGTCATCCAGTCCAGCAGGCCGTGGAGCAGGCCGGCGTCCACGAGCGCCTGCCAGGTTCCCGCGCCCACGCCCCGCAGCCGCAGGCCCTGGTTGCCGCCCAGCCACGCCAGCCGCGCCTGGAACTGCTGTTCGCAACCCGGCGTGGATTGCCAGCAGCTCAAGGGACCGTAGCGCGCCGGATCGGGCGCATCCACCGCGACCCGCTGCGCCGCGCGCCACGCCACCGACTGCACGCGCGGTATGGTCAGGCCCGCCAGCGCCACTTCGACATGGTCGCCCGGACGGATGTCCAGCGACTGCCAGCGCCGGAACGAATTCATGCTCACCCATCGCACGCGATGGTCGCCCAGTTGCACCGGCGCCAGTTCCAGCACCGGCGTGACGCGCCCGCTGCGGCCGATGGTGAAGTCCACCGCACGCACCTCGGTCAGCGCGGAAGCCGCGGGATACTTCCACGCCGCCGCCCAGCCCGGCGGCCGCGCCTGCCAGCTGTCGCCCGCTGGCCGGTGCCCCTGGCGCAGCACGGTGCCGTCGGTGGCGAAGGACAGCGCGTGGCGATACCAGCGCTCGCGCCAGCGCTTCACGTCGTCGAGACTGGCCGCCGGCTGGGTGAGCGCCACGCTGTCGGCGAAGCCCATCGCAGCGAGGCCGGCCAGCCGCGCCGCCATGCCCGGCGGGCCATCGGGCCAGTCCCACACGAACAGGCCGATCCTCGCGGCCGTGGCCGCATCCAGCGTGGCGCGCGCCAGCGCGCCGGCCACGGCGGAGCGCGCATTGACGCCGCCCCGGTCGGCCTGCACGTGGCCGGGCAGCCGCCACACCAGCTCGCCCTGCAGCACCACGCGTGCCGGGGCCTTCGGCAGCTGCATGGGAATGGCAGGGATGGACCGCACCAGCGCGGTCCAGTCCGAACCCTGCAGGCCGTCGCCGCGACTGACCGCCTGGCGTAACCGGCCATGCTCGTAGAGCAAGGTCACCGCCACGCCGTCCGCCTTGGGCTGCACCCACAGGTCGCGGTCGCCGTGCGCACGCATCCACGCTTCGACCGCGGCCACGTCCTGCAGCTTGGCCAGTCCGGTCTGCGCCACCGGCGAACGCGTGCGGTCGCCGGTGGCGCCGGTGTCGCCAGGAGGCGCCGGCGCCGGCACGGGAAAGCACTGGCTCCAGGCCGCAAGCAACTGCTCGGCCTGGTCGTAGACGGCGTCGCTCACCGGCGAGTGGCCGTCGACGCGATAGGCGTGGTTCCAGCCTGCCAGCTGCTCTTGGAGCACGGCGAGTTCGCGGCGGGCGCGCTCGGGCGACCAGTCCGGGCAAGCGGCCGCATGGGCGAAGCCGGCAGCCGGCAGCAGCAGCAACAACGACAGCAGGCAGGCCCGGCGCATGCGCGCTCCCTCCGTGGATGGCGTGGTCGACGCTAGCCGCGCCAGCGCTGGAGGTCAGGCAGGTTCGCACGCGCCGCCGCGTAGGTGCGAGGTGTCAGCCCGGCACGGCGTGCTCGCCGAACGGCAGCCGGCTTTCACCGAGGAAGCGGCCCTCGGGGCCAAAGCGGCGCTCCGCGATCACATGCTGTCCATCGTGACCAATCGCCACCACGGTGCTGGCGCGAGTGCCGTAGTCGGCGCCGCGGATGAAGGCCGCGGACAGCCAGCGTTCGCGCTCCAGTCCGATGCCGGTATCGGGTAGTTCCGCATCCGGGGCCTGCCGCTCGTCGGCGAGTGCGGCGAACAGCGGGGCGAAGTCGTCCGCATCGCCGGCTTCGATCCACGTGGCGAGCCGCGCCATCAACGCACGCGTCTTCGGCCAGGGCGTGTTGAAGTCGGCATTCGACAGGCCGTGCACGCCGGGCGTCACCGCCTGCGCGCGCGCTTCGGGGCGGTTGCCGAGATAGAACGCGGCCTGCGCATCGAAGGTGAGCAGGTTGAACGGTCGGTAGCCGGCCGCCTGTGCAAGAAGGTGTTGTGCATGCGCCGTGGCATCCGCCGCGCCGGTGAGGTAGTCGGTGGCGAGCAAGCCGCGCGAGGCGCCGATCTGCGGGTCGCGCGGATCGCGCACGTTGGTCACCACGCAGCAGCGGCCCGTGTCGGTGACGCCGAGCCAGGTACCGCCGGCCTCGAGGTCGCGGCCGCCGACGATGGGAAGATCGTCCCAGCGCGCCAGCTCCGCGCTGGGCCGCGCATGGGATTCGTCGCGGTTGCCGGCCAGCACGAGACGCCAGCGCGGATGAACCTGCCAGGCGAAGGCGATCAGACACATGGCTCACTTCTCCTTGCGCGCGGTGGCGCGGCGTGGACGCGGGGCTGTCTTGCCGCGCGCGGCGACGGCGTCCTTGCGCAGGCATTCCTCCAGCCGCGTCAGCACGGGCAGATGGGTGGTGCGCAGCATCGCCAGCGCGGTCTGGATACGCGCGAGCCGGGCCGGCATCTCGCGGACGGAAAGCGCATCGCGCTGCGGGTAGGTCTCCAGCACCGAGCGCGGCACCAGGCCCACGCCCACGCCGGCCGCGGCCGCCGCGAAGATGCCGTGGTAGGACGCGAACTCCAGCAGGCGCGCGGGCACGATGCGCTGCGCGTCCAGCCAGTCCAGCAGCCGGCGTCGATAGATGCAGCCCTGGCTGTGGTAGACCAGCACGGTGCCCTCGGCCAGCCGCTTCGGCTCCGCCAGCATCGCGCTGTCGCGCGCGCCGACCAGCACCAGTTCCTCCACGTACAGCGGCACGCTGCGGAAACGCTCCGCGTCCACCTGCTCGCCCACGATCGCGGCATCCAGCGCGCCCGCCTGCACGTCGGCCACCAGGCCGCGCGAGGAGGCGGTGTGCAGGTTCACCCAGATCTGCGGGTGGGCGCGGTGGAACGCCGCCAGCGGATACGGCAGGCGGCTCGCCGCCACGCTCTCCATCGCCCCCAGGCGCAGCGCGCCGCCGGTCTCGCCGCTGCGCACGGCCACGCGGGTCTGCTCGGCCAGCTCCAGCATGCGCCGCGCGTAGTCCACCAGTTCCTCGCCCGGCGCGGTGAGGCGCAGGCGCTGGCCCTCGCGGTGGAACAGCTGCACGCCCAGCGAAGTTTCCAGTTGCTGGATGCGGCTGGTGATGCTGGACTGCGCGCGATGCAGCTTGCTCGCCGCGCGGCCGATGCCGCCGGCGGCCACCACGGCCTGGAAGGTCTCGAGCTCACGCAGGTCCATGTTCGATTTCCTCGATGGATTCGTTCGCAATTATTCGCTTTATACGATGATACGCCGCGCCTAGCATGGCCGCATCCCTCGCCGGAGCCGCGCCATGCGATCCCCCGTCCCCATCACTTTCGCCGGCATGGCCGTGCTCGCCCTTGCGCTGGGCATCGGCCGCTTCCTGCTCACCCCGCTGCTGCCGCTGATGCAGGCCGACGCCGGCCTCAGCCTGGTCGGCGGCGGCTGGCTGGCTTCGATCAACAACATGGGCTACCTGCTTGGCGCCTTGTTGTGCACCGTGCTGGCGCTGCCGCAACGCGCCAGCCTTCGCCTGGGCCTGGCGGGCGTGGCGCTGGGCACGCTGGGCATGGGCCTGGCGCCGTCGCTGGCGTTGTGGCTGGCGTGCCGCTTCGTGGCCGGCGCGGGCGCCGCGGTGCTGATGGTGCACGGCATCGCCTGGTGCAGCGCGCATCTGCGGCTGCACGGCCGGATCAGGCTGGAGGCCGTGCTGTACAGCGGCCCGGGCGTGGGCATCATCGTCAGCGGCGCGCTGGTGGCGGTGCTGCACGGCGCCGGCCTGGACTCCGCACGCTGGTGGCTGGTGTTCGGCATCGCGAGCGTGGCGGTGACCGCGCTGGTCTGGCGCACGCTGGACGCGCCGGCGGCGCCGCTCCACGCCGCGGCGGCGCACGGAACGGCCGGAGGCACCGGCCCGACCTGGCCGCTGGTGGCGATCTACGGCCTGTTCGGCTTTGGCTACGTGATCCCCGCCACCTTCCTGCCGCTGATCGCCGACGCGCAACTGCACCTGCCCGCCTTGCGCGAATGGTTCTGGCCGCTGTACGGCGTGGCCACGGTGCTGGCGACGCTGCTGCTGGGCGCCCTTCCTGCGCCGCGCAGCAACTACGCCGGGCTGGCCGGCTGCTGCCTGTCCATGCTGCTGGGCACCGTGCTGTGCCGGTACTGGCCCACCCGTGCCGGGCTGGCGCTGGGCACCGTGCTGGAAGGCGCGGCGATCACCCCGGTGGTAATGTTCGCCATGCGCGAGGCGGCACGACTGGCGCCGCGCGATCCCACCCGGCTGATCGGCGCGTTGACCGTCGCGTTCGGCATCGGCCAGATCGTGGGGCCGCCGGTAGCCGCCACGCTTGCCGCACACCGCCACGGTTTCGCCGCGCCGCTGGAACTGGCCGCGCTGGCGGCGGTGCTGGCGCTGGCGATCGCGCTGTCGCAGCTGCGCCGCGCCGGCGCGCTCAGGGCGACGTCGCGCGACGCAGCTCCAGATTCGTCTTGCGCACCGACTCCACGAATCCGGCAAACGGAATATCCGTGATGCCGACCAGGCTGAAATGCCCGTTCTCGCCGTCGAGCAGGCGACCGGTCACCGGTTCGTCCACGTATTCGAACCAGTGCGTGCCCACGATGTCCGGGTCGGCCGCCGCTGCCTGCAGGAAGCGCGCGTAGGCCTCGCCACGTTGCGCCTCGTGTTCCACCGACACCACGCCCTTGCCGAACGGGCCGCGGTCGTCGGAGCCGAAATGGAACTCGGAAATGATGGCGGGCTTGTCGAGCTTGCGCATCGCCGCCGCGTCGAAGCCGTGCTGCGGCAGGTCGGCGTAGATGTTGAAGCTCACCACGCCGCAGTACTTTGCGCAGACCGCGATGGCCTCGGGCGTGCTGACCGCGAATCGGCTGCCCAGGTAGAGATGGTGCGGGTCATGCCGATGGATGGCGTCGGCCACGGTGCGGAAGAATTGCTCGGCGTAGCGGCTCAACCACGCGCTGTAGTCGTCGGTGATGGCGGGATGCGCCTCGTTCGGCTCAGGCGCGGGGAAATCGGTGACGTCCAGCGCATCCCACGACGGCAGTGCGATGCCCCATGCCGAGGCGAGCTTGTCCGGCGTGCCGTATTTCTTCTTCAGCTCGGCGATGAAGGCCTGCTTGGCCGCGCTGTGCGCCTCACCGCGCAGCGTGCCGACGGCCAGCGCCCAGCGGCCATTCGGGCCGTAGGCGGACCAGGACAATTCGTTGCCGGCGAAGTAGCCCAGCAACCATGGATCGTCGCGGACGCCCTGCGCGGCTTTCGCCGCCGCCGTGTCCATTGCCCGCGCGAAGCGGGGGTCGAACGGATCGGGCATGCGGCCCCACCAGTCGTAGCCGGTGGCGACGTTGCCGAAGTCGCCACGGATATCCAGCTCCCGCGTGTACGGCAGCTTGTGCATCGCGCCCAGCACGGGGTCGCTCCAGTTGGCGATGGTGTTGAAGCCCCACGCCTGCAGCCGCGCCAGCGTGCGCGTGCGCCACGCCGCGAGCCAGCCCGTGCCGTCCACGCGGTACAGGTTGGCGGCGTAAAAATCGAACCAGCGGCCATGGTTGCAGCAACGGCCGGCGCCCGCGCCCTGTTGCGCGTTGCGGTTGTCGCCGGTGCCGTGGAACGCGGCCCATGCGCCGCTGTCCGGAGGCACGTCGCGGAACATGAATTCGCGGTCCTGCACGTAGGTGCGCGTGTCGTCAGCCTTCACCGTGTTGACGCCGAGCGAGAAGAAGCCGTGGCCGTCCGGCGTGACCAGCCACCAGCGCCCACCGGATTTCTGCGTGTGGAACCAGCCGGTCTTCTGCAAATGGACGTCCAGACGCCCGCCGTAGCGATCCTCGTCGCCGATCGATGCAGCGGACGGCGCCCGCTTCACGGCGGCGCGCAGCGCAGGATCGTCGGCGATTTTCTCCGGCCAGTCTTCGCGCGTGTACTGGCCGTAGCGGTCCACGATGCCGGTGTAGGCACCGCGCAGCGCAGCCTCGCCCGCCACCACATCGAAGCGGCCCAGCAGGATGGATTGCGGCGCCTGCGGCGAGGGCATCGACAGCCGCACCGCGCGCACCGCAGCGAGATCCAGCACGCCTTCCACCGTGGTAGCCACCAGCACGCGCCGCCCTTGTTCCTCGATCGGCATCGGCGGCCCCACCTGCATGCCGAAGGCCAGCGGCGAGGTGGCATGCAGCGGCACCACCAGGGTCTGCGCCGGGCCGGCAGGCAGGCCGACCACGGCGTGCAGGTGCGATTTCGCATCCGCACCGTCGATGTCGACCACCAGGGTCACCGCCCATGGCATCGCGTTCTGCACGCGCAGGTGCAACTCGCCCTGTCCCTGCCAGTTCCAGTTGCCCTGCGCGGGCATCACTGCAATCTGCGGATTCGGCGCGGGCTGGAAGGTATAGCGCCGCTGCGTCACGCCGTCCTGCGCGGTCTCGATGGCCGGTGCACTCGTCGCGTGCTGCAGGTCGATGCGCACGGCAGCCGCCGGCGCGGCGAGGTCGGCCACCTCGGCCGCCATGGCCGGGGCAGCGAACGACACGACGGCAGCGAACAACCAGACTCGTTTCATCACGCGCCCACGATGACCCGGAAGATGCCGAGTATGCGTCGCTGCGGCTGAAGTGCAATCAAGCCGCGCGCTGCTGCCAGCGCCGCCACAGCCAGTACACCGGCGCGCCCAGCGCGATGATCGCCAGGCTCATGCCCGCGTCGTGCGGCGAGGCGATGGCCGTGGCGACGATCACGCCCAGCACGGTGACCACGAATACCAGCGGCAGCAGCGGGAAAAAGGGCACGCGGTACGGCGCCGGCTCGTCCACGAACTTCCAGCGGTACCAGAACAGCGTGCCGATGCCGAACGCGTGGCCCAGCCACTCGCCCACCGTGGTGTAGTCCACCAGTTGGCCGAAGTTGCCCCACAGCATCAGCACCACCGTCCACGCGCCCAGCAGCGCCAGCGCCACCTGCGGTGCGCGCGTGCGCCGGTCGATGTAACCCACCGCGCGGAACAGCATGCCGTCCGCGCCCATGGTCTGCAGCACGCGGGCGCCGCCGGCGATGGCAATGCTGCAGTAGCCGAAGGTGGAGCAGGCGATGCCGACCGCCATCACCCGCGCGCCCGCCTCGCCGAACAGCCGGCGCATCAGGTCGGCGGCGGGCGCCTGGCTGGCCGCCAGGTCCGCATGGCCCAGGCCGGTGAGATAGGCCACGTTGGCCAGCACGTAGGCCAGCACCACGCCGAGCATGCCCAGCAGCAGGGCGCGCGGCAGCGTGCGCTGCGGATCGCGCACCTCGCCGGCGAGATCGTTGAGGTAGTGGAATCCGCCGTAGGTGAACAGCACCGGCAACAGCGCGCCCACGAAGGCACCGCTCGGCACGTGGCGCGTGGCGTCCACCGCCAGCACGCCGCCAAGGTGGCCATGCGCCAGCACCAGACCCACCGCCACCAGCAACGCGATCGCCGCCAGCTTCAGCAGCGCGAAGATGTTCTGCATCATCGCGCCGGCGCGGATGCCGAACAGGTTCACCCCCACGATGAACACGATGGCCGCCACGCCCACCGGCTTCACCCACAGCAGCGGCAGGCCCACGGCCTGGCAGAAGTAGTCGGCGAACGTGGTGGCCACCGCGGCCACGCTGCCGGGGTAGTTGATCAGCGCCATCGTCCAGCCGAACAGGAAGGCCGGCAGCATGCCGAAGGCTTCGCGCAGGTAGAGGTAGATGCCGCCGGCATGCGGCCGCCGCGAACCGAGTTCCGCGTAGCACAGCACGCCGGTGAGCGTGAGCAGGCCGCCCATCACCCACAACGCCAGCAGCGGCAGGCCCGACGCGGTGCGCTCCGCCACCGTGGCCGGCGTGCGGAAGATGCCGGCGCCGATTACGCCGCCGATCACGATCATCGCGCCGTCCCACACGCCGAGGCGGCGCAGGTACGCGGGGGAGTTGTCAGCCGTCGTCATCCGGCAACCTTGGCATGGCGGGCGGGGGTTCGACCAGTCCCCGGCGGCAGGGGCGACTTGCGCGGACCGCAGCCAGGCCCCACCCTGCCCGCGGAAATTCGGGGGAGTCGTAAACGATGGCCAAAGCCCTGCCCTTGCTGTTCCTGCTGTTCCTCGCCGGGGCGATCTACCTGACCTGGCGCCACTACGCGAACGCGCGCGCCCTGCTGCAGGACTGGGCCGACGCCAACCGGCTGCGCATCCTGCACGCGAAATCCAATGCAGGCTGGCTGCCCATGCCGCTGTCGCTGTGGTTCACCACCTCGAAATACCAGGTCGTCTACCGCGTCTCCGTCTACGACGAAACCACCCGCCGCATCCGCACCGCCTGGGTACGCCTGGGTACGCGCTGGTGGGGCGTGATGGAAGGCGATGCGGTCGAGGTGCGTTGGGAGGACGTTGGCTGAAGCTTCGGGTTCATTGCCGCGCGCGCCGCAACACGCTCTCGACCAGGATTGCGAGCAGCCCTGTCGCAAGGACGAGTGCATTCCAGACGCCGCCGAGGTCCAGCAGCGGCAGCGCCAGCCAGGCCAGCAGCAGCCATGCCACGATGGCGAAGGCGTAAAGCCCGTCGTCGACGAACAGGCCCCAGAGTTCGGCCAGCATCGTGCGCAGCCATTTCATCAGGCGGCCCTCCGTGCCATGCGGCGGCAACCGGCCACGCCCATCAACGCTACCGCGAGGAAGGCGCAGGCCAGCACAGCGATGGCGCGATCCTCGCCGGGCCACGCGTAGCCCATGCCTTCGCCGGCCCAGAACGTGCCGAATGCGCAGAGCAGCACGCCCACCGCGAATTTCAGCGTGTTCTCCGGCACCCGCGCCAGCGGGCGGTGCAGCACCAGTCCAAGGGCGGCCACCGCGAGCAACGCAGCCAGCGCGCCGAGGCTGGCCGGCCACAGCAGCTCGGGTCGGCCGGCGCCGATGGCGAGCACGATGAACACCACCTCGACGCCTTCGAGCACGGTGCTCTTGAAGGTGACCGCGAACGCCAGCTTGTCCAGGCCGGGGCGCGCGCCGCCCTGGCTGTCCAGTTCCTGCATCTCGCGCTGGTAGATCGCGTCCTCGTCGTGCAGGGCGAGCACGCCGGCCGCGCGCAGCACCGCCTTGCGCAGCCAGCGCATGCCGAACAGCAACAGCAGCGCGCCCACCACCAGCTGGAAGCCGTGCAGGGGAATGCGCGCCAGCGCGGGGCCGAGCAGCGCGACCAGCAACAGCAGCACCAGCAGTCCCGCCGCGCAACCCGCCAGCGAGCTGCGCCAACCGCGCGTGACGCCCACCGCCAGCACCACGGTCAGGGCTTCCACGCATTCGACCAGCGAGGCGAGGAAGGAAGCGAGCAAGGTGGGTGCGACGTGCAACCAGGCTGTCGGCATGCGGCGGCTCCACGGATGGTCAGTTGGCGAAAGCATACGGCCTCCGTTCTAGAATCGCCTGCATCGTGCCCACGCCTTCCCGCAAGATCATCCACGTCGACATGGACGCGTTCTACGCGTCGGTGGAACAGCGCGACGACCCCGCGCTGCGCGGCAAGCCGGTGGTGGTGGCGTGGAAGGGCGCACGCTCGGTGGTGTGCGCGGCGAGCTACGAGGCGCGCAAATTCGGCGTGCGCTCGGCGATGCCGGCGATACGCGCGGAGCGGCTCTGCCCGCAGGCGATCTTCGTACCGCCGGACTTCACGCGCTACAAGGCGGTATCGCGGCAGGTGCACGCTATCTTCGCTCGGCACACCGAGCTGATCGAGCCGCTGTCGCTGGACGAGGCCTACCTCGACGTCACCGAAGCCCGGACCGCCCTGCCCTCGGCCACCGCCACCGCCGAGGCGATCCGCGCGGCGATCCGCGAGGAAACCCACCTCACCGCCTCGGCCGGCGTGGCGCCGAACAAGTTCCTCGCCAAGATCGCCTCGGATTTCCGCAAGCCCGACGGCCTGTTCGTGGTGCGTCCGCGCGAGGTGCTGGATTTCCTCGCGCCGCTGCCGATCGGCCGCCTGCCTGGCGTGGGCAACGTGATGGAAGGCAAGCTGGTCGCGCTGGGCCTGGCCACCGTGGGCGACCTGCGCACGATGCCGGTCGAGGAACTGGAGCAGCGCTTCGGCCGCTGGGGCCGGCGCCTGCACGAACTGTCGCTGGGCATCGACGAACATGCGGTGACGCCAGACCGCCCCACCTTGCAGGTCTCGGCGGAAGACACCTTCGAATCCGACCTCACGCTGGACGAACTGGAGCCGCACATCCGCCGCCTCGCGGAAAAAACCTGGGCCGCGCACCAGCGCGAAGCGCAGGACGGCCGCATCGCGCGCACCGTGGTGCTGAAGCTCAAGACGTCCGATTTCCACACCCTCACCCGCAGCCTCACGCCGTCGCAGCGCCCCGCTTCGGCGCGCGAACTGGCCGAGCTGGCCTGCGCGCTGCGCATCCGCGTGGAACGCCCTGCCGGCAGCCGCTATCGCCTCGTGGGCGTCGGCCTTTCGGGTTTCGTCGATGCGGACCGCTACGCGGCGCAGCGCGACCTGTTCGACGGCGCGTGACGGGGTGCGCGATGCATTTCGGCGCACGATTTTACGAATATCCGGCGTTCATCCTGGCGCCAGGGCGCGGCTCTATCGTGACGCCGCCATGCATTGCATGGCCCACCCCTATCGAGGTTACGTCATGACCAAGACCATCGCTGCCACCCTGATCGCCGCCACCTTGGCGCTGCCGGCCTCCTACGCGCTCGCCGCCCCGCAGCACGGCGGCGGCCACACGCCGCCCAGCGCGCCTGCCATGCACATGAACCACGACGCGCACGGCGACATGGTTTCCAACACCGCCCACACCGCCAAGATCGATGGCGTGAATGTCGGCAAGACCGTCAGCCCGGTCGCCGACAGCAAGAACAAGGGCAAGCACATGGCCAAGGGCAACAAGCACCACTGAGTTTCCCGCGCCAGCGCAAACGAAAAGGGCCGGATCGCGAGATCCGGCCCTTTTTGCGCCGACCGCTCAGCCCAGCTTGCGCGAGACCGCGAAGAACACCAGGTTGCCGAGACCGGTGGCGCCCGCCAGCACCGCGATCAGGCCGGGGGTGATTTCCTGCCAGCCGGACGCCTGGATCAGGCCGAAGCCCAGCGCCAGCGACAGCAGCACGATGCCCCAGCGCAGCGAGGAATGGCGGCGGCGCAGCTCCTCGTCGCGCAGCACCGAATTGACCAGCTCCGCCGTGCCGCCGGCCTCCAGCATGCGCCGGCGCACCACCGCGTCCACGCAGACCTTGATGGCGTAGGTAATGCAGACAAACAGCGAGATCGGGACCAAGATGCCAGCTTCCATGGGTACCTCCGGGTGGACAGGTGGAAATGACGGGTTTCGCGAGCATGGATACCTGTCGCCGCGCAACGGTTGCAGCCGGCGCACTGCAACCGTTGCGCCCATGCGCGTATCTCTCATGCCATGGATGACACCCGAGCCCCCGACCGCGCCCTGGTCGATGCCGTGCTGGCCTCGCGGCCGGGCGCGTTCGAACGCCTCGTGCGCGAGCACCAGGGGCTGTGCTGGCACATCATCCAACGCATGGTGCGCAACCCGGAGGACACGCGCGAGCTGTGCCAGGACACCTTCCTGCGCGTGCACCAGTGCCTGCACCAGTACCGCGGCGAGCGCGCGCTGAAGTCCTGGATCGGTCGCGTGGCGTACACCATCGCCCTGCGCCACCTGCAGCACAAACGCATCCCGCTGGTCGACGCGCACGACGATGAGGGTTTCCCTCTTACCGAAAACTTCGCCGACGACTTCGACCTGGAAACCGCCTGCGCGGACGCCGAGATCGCCGGCCATCTGCACGAAGCCATCGAGGCGCTGCCGCCCCTGCAGCGCACGGTACTGACCCTGTACTACCTCGAGGAAAACACCATCCCCGAGATCGCCCACATCACCGGGCTGGCCAGCGGTACCATCAAGAGCCACCTGTTCCGGTCGCGCCTGCGCCTGCGCGAGGCGCTGGAATCCCGCACAGGAGTTGCAGCATGAACCACGACATTCCCCCTTTCGACGATGCCGCCCGCGAATGCGAATGGCAGGCGCAGGAACGCGCCCTGCAGGCCGAACGCCTCGGCCTCGACCCCGCCAGCGACGACGCCCGCGTACGCCGCTACCGCCTGCTCGCCCGCAGCCTGCGCGAACCCATGCCCGTAATGCTTCCGGCGGATTTCGCGCAGCAGATGGCCGCGCAAGTCGCCGCGTCGCCGACATCACCGCGGGCCACCGAAGGGCGCCTGGTGTTCACGCTGACAGGCCTGCTCGCCGTCACTCTGCTGGTGGCCGGCGGCATCGTGCTCGCGATGTACGGCAACACCTGGCTGCCGGCCTTCCGCAGCCTGCTGCCCGCCTCCGGCGCGCCGGCGACCGGCTGGGTGATGACGCTGGGTTGCTGCCTCGGCGCGTCCTGGTTGCTTGGGGTGTGGCAGCAGCGTGCTCAGGGCTCGGCTGCCTGAATTTTCGCTCGAAGAAAGGGCGATCCGCTGCACTGCGCCGCTGCCGCTGCTTTCCAGCGCTTCGCATGACCTCTCGTGCTCGCCATGGCGGAGAAGGGTGATGCCTGTTCGAATATCTCGCCTCAGCAGGCTGCGACTGGTCACTGTGTTTTTGCTGATCAATCAAGGCAGGCTGAAAGGTCCGCTTTGGGTCGGAAGCGGACACTCCGACGCCTGAATTTAGCGACGCGCGCGGCGCGTCCGCCGGAATGAGTAGCTAGGCGCCACCAGCACCTACCGCGATGACCGGTTGGGTTGCACGAAACTCGGGTGCGGCTTGCGGGTGCCAAGGGTACAGCCCCTCGCGGGACGGCCAAACAACTTGATAAAGCGGGAATGCGTTGCCGCCATAGTACCAACGGCCAAAGCCAACATAGGCCTGATACGCAGACGCCGGGACCTGGGTAAAGCAGCACAGGTAGTTGTTGACTAGAGCGTCGCTCGGCTGGGCGAGGTCGAGAGGATGGCCGGATCTGGCGGCATCCGCAGCGATGCAGAGAATTTGGTGCGCAACTTGGGGAGCGAGCCCAAAAATGATGAGCTCAGGATGACCAAAAGACTGAAACAGACCAACGGTGAATGAGTATTCGGCTTCCTCACCCTCAGCGAAGATGCTGATGCAATGCCAGCCAAATTTGGCGATATCGTCTAGGACTTTTTGCTCGCTCTCGTCTTCGGCAACTGTGCGAACCATGCTCAACCTCCAACGCAAACCTGTACCCAGCTTCTGCAAGTCGTTCGGTCACCATCCCCTCTACTACCTGCAGTCATATGTCCGCTACGGGTTGAAAGCGGACATTTGATCTTAAGCCCGCAGGACTGCCAATTTGATCTCTTCGACCAAGCTGGAGAGCTTTTCTGTGCCATCCGCGACTGCCATTCCAGCCTCCATCGGGTCGACGACCGCTTCTGGGTTACGAACCCGAGAGAATCCACCGACCACGTAGCGACCGAAGTACCTTGAATCGGTCCGCTCACAAACCAGCCAATGACCGCCCAGCTGGGTCACCAGGTATTCGCCGATCAGATAGCCAATCCGCGATGCGAGCCATGCCCGGTCTTCGCCCCCAATCTTCTGCGCCTCGACCCAGCTTCCCACCCCGACAATGAAAAGCTGAGGTTCGTTGAGTACGCGATGTGGTTCCTGAAAGCCCAAGGCCCGCACAAAGTCCACAAGGACCGGCATGCGCTCCTCTAGGAAGCCATCAAACTTCGCCTTTCGATCCGCTAGATCCATCAGGGGCATTGAACATCCTTTCTTAGGTCCGCTATGGGTCGAAAGCGGACCTTGTGAAACCTCCGCCGCCCCTGTGAATCGCACGCAGGAACCACTTAGATGAAGCGTCCGTACATGTCCTCGCCGGTCAGCTCGTTCGCCTCGCGAATCAAGTTCTCCATGGACTCGTAGTCGGGGCCGACGTCTTTCTTCTTCGCCGCCAAATCCATGCATCTGGATCTAAGCGTGGCTGTCAGGGTAAGTAACGCTCCCAGAGCAGCACCATCAAATTCCCCCTTCAATTTGGCCTCATTCGATAGACGAAGAGCCTCCTCGTACGCGCCAGCGTCAACTTTTATCCGAATGCTCTCAGCGATAGTATTCAAGGACGTCCCCGATGAAAATGACTGCTTTGGGTCGAAAGCGGACCTCTTCAAAATATAGCCGCAAGTAATCGCCAACTCGGCGCCCAATAGTGCAATCGGGCCGCTGCCAAACCCGCGGCACGCACCCGATCGATCAAAGCTCCAGCACCGCATCCAGCCCACGATGCAGGCCAACCAGCCCAGATATCTTGCGGATCGCCAGCAGAGCACCGTCCACATAGGGCTTGGCGCTGGCGCCGGCGTTGTGGCGGATGCTTAGAGTCTGGTCGGGCAGGCCGAAGAGGGTTTCGGCGCCGAGCACGAAACCGGGCAGGCGCACGGCGTGCACCTGGCTGCCGGCGAGGGTGCCGCCGCGCGTCTCGCGCAGGCCGCGGGTTTCCGCCAGCGGCACTTCCAGTTGTGGCTGGCGCACCTTGCCCATGCGCGTGGCCAGTTCGCGCACGGTGCCGCTGGGCGCGTCCGGCTTGCCGGCGTAGGCGTAGTCGATGATTTCCCATTGCGGCAGGATCTTCGCCGCCATCTCCGAGAACTTGATCAGCAGCACCGCGGTGAGCGCGAAGTTGCCGCAGGCGAGCACGCCACGGCCGCGCTCGCGCGCCACGGCGTCGATCCGCGCATAGTCCTCGTCGCCGAGGCCCGAGGTGCCTACCACCACGTGGGCGCCATGCTCCAGCGCGGCGAGGATGTTCGAAAGCGCGCTGTCGGGATGGGTGTATTCGACGAATACATCGCAAGGTGTGGCCAGCGCCTCGGCCGCGTTGGCGAACACCGGCGTGGCGATGGCGTCGTCGCCGAGTGCCGTGCCCAGCGACTGGCCGGCATGCCGGCGCGACACCGCGGCCGCCAGTTGCAGATCCGTACTGGCGGCGATGCCACGCGCCAATTCCGAACCAGCCCAGCCGGTGGCGCCGGCAAGACATACTTTCAACGCCATGGGGATTCCTCGATTCCGGGAGACGGCGTGCAGCACAGCACGCCGTGGTGCCCGATGGCAAACCAATTCGTAGCGCTTGCAATTGAATAGCACGCTATGTATTGTTCGGCCATGAACGCACGCCGCGCGCCCGCCTCCACGCCGCACCTGCTGCTCGACCAGCAGCTTTGTTTCGCCCTCTATGCGGCGAACCTGGCGATGGGCAAGGTCTACCGCAAGCTGCTGGCCGAGCTCGACCTCACCTATCCGCAGTACCTGGTCATGCTGGTGCTGTGGGAGCGCGATGGCCTGACCGTCTCGGAGATCGGCGCCCGCCTGTACCTGGACTCGGCCACCCTCACCCCGCTGCTCAAGCGGCTGGCGACCGCCGGCCTGCTCGTCCGCGAGCGCTCGACCGAGGACGAACGGCAGGTGGTGATCAGCCTGTCCGCCGAAGGCCGCGCGCTGAAGAAGCGGGCAGGCGCCGTACCGGAAGGAGTGCTGTGCGCCGTCGGTTGCGCGCCGGGCGAAATGCGCACGCTGAAGCGCGACCTGGAGCAACTGCGCGAACGCCTTATGGATGCGGATTGATTCCCTGGCATCGGGCATTCGCGCATCAAATACATAGCGCGCTATTAAATAGCTGATTACCGATGTGGTTTGCCGGACCGGCCCCGTCGATCCCGATCCAGGCCCGGCCACCTGCACGAGGCAACCACCATGTCGATCGAAAAAGTCCTGTACCGCGCCCACGCCAAGGCCACTGGCGGCCGCGACGGCCATGCCGTCTCCTCCGACGGCGTGCTCGACGTCAAGCTCACCACGCCGAAGGAACTCGGCGGCAACGGCGCCACCGGCACCAATCCCGAGCAGCTGTTTGCAGCCGGCTATTCCGCCTGCTTCCTCGGCGCGCTGAAATTCGTCGCTGGCCAGCAGAAGCTTGTGCTGCCCACCGATACCACCATCGAAGGCAACGTGGGCATCGGGCCCATTCCCACCGGCTTCGGCATCGAGGTGGAACTGAAGATCCACATCCCCGGTCTGGATCGCGCCGAGGCGGAAGCGCTGGTGCAGAAGGCGCACGTGGTGTGCCCCTATTCCAACGCCACCCGCGGCAACATCGATGTGTCGCTTGTCGTGGTCTGAGCGGGGAACCGGCCCAGCGCGAAGGCATTGAGTTGCGCATTGCGGACAACCCCGCCGGTATACGGCGCGGGGTTGTCCGTGCGAATGCAGTCAAGGGTGGCTTCGAATCGCCAGCCGCACCCCGCGGCACCGTGCCACCAGCGGGCGGAGCGCCGTCAACCGGGCTCCGCTGCCGATCCGCTTACTTCTTCTTCGGGATGTAGAGGTCGGTGATGGTGCCTTCGAAGACCTCGGCCGCCATGCCCACCGATTCGCCCAGCGTCGGGTGCGGGTGCACGGTGAGCGCGATGTCGGCGGCTTCGGCGCCCATCTCCACGGCCAGGGCCAGTTCGGAGATCAGGTCGCCGGCGTTCACGCCGACCACGGCGCCGCCCACGATGCGATGGGTGGCCTCGTCGAAGATCAGCTTGGTGAAGCCCTCGGTGCGCGCAATGCCGATGGCGCGGCCGGAGGCCGCCCACGGGAACTTGCCCACGCCGATCTTGAGGCCCTTCTCCTTCGCCTCGCGCTCGGTGACGCCCACCCAGGCCACTTCGGGATTGGTGAAGGCGACCGACGGGATCACGCGCGCGTCGAAGTGCGCCTTGTGGCCCGCCGCGACTTCCGCCGCCACGTGCGCCTCGTGCACCGCCTTGTGCGCCAGCATGGGCTGGCCGACGATGTCGCCGATGGCGAAGATGTGCGGCACATTGGTGCGCAGCTGGGTATCGACGTTGATGAAGCCACGCTCGGTCACCGCCACGCCGGCCTTCTCCGCGCCGATGTTCTTGCCGTTGGGCGAGCGGCCCACGGCCACCAGCACGCGGTCGAACACGGTGGTGTCGGGGATGCTCTCGCCCTCGTAGCCCACCTCGATGCCTTTCTTGGTGGCCTTGGCGGTGGTCACCTTGGTCTTGAGGTGGATGCCCTTGAGCTTGCCGCCGAGGCGCTTGGCCAGCGGCTTCACGAGGTCGGCATCGGCACCGGGGATGATCTGGTCCATGAACTCGACCACGGTCACCTCGCTGCCGAGCGCTGAGTACACCGTGGCCATTTCCAGGCCGATGATGCCGCCGCCGACGACCAGCAGCTTGCCGGGCACGTCCTTCATTTCCAGCGCGCCGGTGGAATCCATCACGCGCTCGTCGTCCCACGGGAACGCGGGCAGCTTCACCGACTGCGAGCCGGCGGCGATGACGGCCTGCTCGAAGCGCACGAGCTTCACGCCTTCGGCCGTCTGGACTTCCATCTCGTGCGGCGACACAAAGCTGCCGGTGCCGACCACCGTGCGCACCTTGCGCTGCTTGGCCATGCCGGCGAGGCCCTTGGTGAGCTGGCCCACCACGCTGGCCTTGAAGTCGCGCAGCTTGTCGATGTCGAGCCTGGGCTTGCCGAACGTGACGCCGTGCGCGGCCATCGCCTCGGCCTCGTCGATCACCGCGGCGGCATGCAGCAGCGCCTTGGAGGGAATGCAGCCCACGTTGAGGCAGACGCCGCCCAGGGTGTCGTAGCGCTCCACCAGCACGGTATCGAGGCCGAGGTCGGCGGCGCGGAACGCGGCGGAGTAGCCGCCGGGGCCGGAACCGAGGACGACGAGCTGGCAGGTGATGTCCGGCTGTTTTCCGGTAACCGCTGCCGCTTGCGGCGCCTTCGCCTCCTTCTGGGGAGAGCCCTGCCCTGAGCCTGCCGAAGGGGATTGAGGTGAGGGGCTGGGGCTTGCGGGGGTGCTCGGCGAGATTGTGCCCCCCCCCCCCCCCCCTCCCCCCGGGGGGGGGAGGGAAAGGGGGGGGGGCGGGGG
>NZ_NJIC01000040.1:206210-207660 GCF_013620825.1 Rhodanobacter sp. PCA2
CCCTCACCCCGGCCCTCTCCCCGGAGGGGAGAGGGAGAAGGCGCGGCGTCGGACGTTTCCAGGAGCAGGATCACCGCACCCTCGGACACCTCGTCGCCCACCTTCAGCTTGAGTTCCTTGACCGTACCGGCGGCGCTCGAGGGCACTTCCATCGTCGCCTTGTCGGATTCCAGCGTGATGAGGCTCTGTTCCTTCGTCACGCTGTCGCCGGCCTTCACCAGCACCTCGATCACCGGCACGTTGTCGTGGCCGCCGATGTCGGGGACTTTCACTTCGATCGTGTTCGCCATGGGGAATCCTTGAATCGCGATGCGGGAAGGTGGCGCCAAGGGCAGCCCCTCACCCCAACCCTCTCCCCGGAGGGAGAGGGAGACAAAAGTCAGAGCAGCAGGCGGCGGATGTCGCCAAGCTGCTTCGCCACGAAAACCGCGAAGCGGGCGGCGAGCGCGCCGTCGATCACGCGGTGGTCGTAGCTCAGCGACAGCGGCAGCATCAGGCGCGGCGCGAATTCCTTGCCGTTCCACACCGGCTTGATCGCGGCCTTGGAGACGCCGAGGATCGCCACTTCCGGCGCGTTGACGATGGGCGTGAAGCCGGTGCCGCCGATGCCGCCCAGCGAGCTGATGGAGAAGCAGCCGCCGGACATGTCGCTCGGGCCGAGCTTCTTGTCGCGTGCCTTCTTCGAGATCTCGCCGAGTTCGCGGGCGAGGTCGAGCAGGCCCTTCTTGTCCACGTCGCGGATCACCGGCACCACCAGGCCGTCGGGCGTGTCCACCGCGATGCCGATGTGGAAGTACTTCTTGAGGACCAGCTTCTCGCCGGTCCCGTCCAGCGATGCGTTGAACTGCGGGTATTCCTTCAGCGCCGCCACCACCGCCTTCATCTGGAACACCAGCGGGGTGATCTTGAGGTCCTTGTTCTCTTCGCCGAGCTTCTTGCGGAAGGCCTCCAGCTCGGTGATGTCGGCGTCCTCGTGCTGGGTGACGTGCGGGATCATCGCCCAGTTGCGCGCGAGGTTCGCGCCGGAGATCTTCTGGATGCGCGAGAGCGGTTTCTCCTCGATCGCGCCGAACTTGCTGAAGTCCACCTTCGGCCACGGCAGCAGGTTGAGGCCGCTGCCCGCCGCCACGGCGCCGCCCTGCACCGGCCGCGCGCCGGAGGCCAGCGCGTGCTTGACGTAGGCGCTGACGTCGTCGCGCACGATGCGGCCGCCGCGCGAGCTGCCCTTGACCTGCTGGATGTCCACGCCCAGCTCGCGCGCGAACGCGCGCACGGCGGGGCTGGCGTAGGGCGCGTCGCCCGGCATCACGATGTTCGCGTCGAACGGCGGCCGCGCCTGCGGCGGCACGTCGCCTTCCGGCGCGTTGCCCGGCTCGGGGCGGCGGCTGGCCGGCGCGGGGGCTTCCGCCACCTGCGGGGCTGCGGCCCTGGCCGGTGCAGGGGCCGGTGC
>NZ_NJIC01000027.1 GCF_013620825.1 Rhodanobacter sp. PCA2
CGACCACGTCTACCGCCAGGCGATCACCTCGGCCGGCTTCGGCTGCATGGCCGCGCTGGATGCCGAACGCTGGCTGGACCAGCAGAAGCCTGCCGCCTGACCTGGTTTCCTGCCCGTCATTCCGGCGACTGCGCGGCTCGCACAAACGCCATCGCCACTGGATCCCGGCCTGCGCCGGGATGACGGGCAAAGCGAAAACCTCCACGAGTTCGGAATGCCCGGTTGAACCGCATGAGCGTCGCCACGCTGCACTACATCCACGATCCGCTGTGCGGCTGGTGCTATGCCGCGCAGCCGCTGGTGGGTGCGGTGCTGGCGCAGCTGGGCGGCCGCCTCGCGCTGCGCCTGCACGGCGGCGGCCTGTTCGGCGAGCCGCGCCGCATCGACGACGCGCTGGCGCAGCACATCATGCATTCCGACGAACGCATCGCGCAGCTCAGCGGGCAACCGTTTGGCGAAGCCTATCGGCAGGGCCTGCTGGCCCAGGACGGCACCGTGCTGTATTCGCTGCCGCCGATCGCCGCCGTGCTCGCCGCCGAATCCCTCGATGCCGCCATGGCGTATCCGATGCTGGTGGCGATCCAGAACGCGCACTACCAGCGCGGCCTGCGCGTGGCCGAACCCACGGTGCTGGGCGAACTGGCCGAGGAAATCGGGCTGGACGGCGTGCGTTTCGCGCTGGCCTGGGCCCGGGCGGACGGCCATGCCGTGTTCGAGCACGTGCAGGCCAGCCGCCGCCTGCTGGACGAGGCGGGCGGCCAGGGCTTCCCCACCCTGCTGCTGGAAACCGCGGGGCGCCGCATGCTGCTGCCGCACCACCACTACTACGGCAAGCCCGACGCCTTCGTGCAGGCGCTCTCCGCGCAGTTGCCGGCGCTCCATTGAGCAGCCACGGATCGCGTGCATGATCGAAGCGCGCTTCCACGACCGCATCGCCGACATTCCCGCCGCCGACTGGGACGCGCTGCGTCCCGACGACCATCCCTTCGTGTCGCACGCCTTCCTGCATGCGCTGGAAGAAAGCGATTGCATCCGCCCCGCCTGGGGTTGGCAGGCGCACCACCTCGGCCTGTACGAACACGGTCGGCTCGTCGCCGCCGCACCGCTCTACCTCAAGGGCAACTCGCACGGCGAGTTCGTGTTCGACTGGGGCTGGGCGGCCGCCTGGGAACGCGCCGGTGGCGACTACTACCCCAAGCTGCTCTGCGGGGTGCCCTACTCGCCGGTGCCCGGCCCTCGCCTGCTGGCCGGCGGCAGCGTGGAACGGCAGCGCGCGCTGGTGGCCGCGATGCGGCGCGAGGCGGAACGCCTGCGGCTGTCGTCGGTGCACGCGAATTTCCTGCTTGACGACGAAGCCGCCGCATTCGACGCCGACTGGCTGGCGCGCTCGGACGTGCAGTTCCACTGGCGCAACCGCGGCTGGCGCGACTTCGACGACTTCCTCGCCGCGCTGAACCACAAGAAGCGCGCGAACATCCGCCACGAACGCAAGCAGGTCGCCTCCAGCGGCCTGCGCGTGGAATGGCGCGGCGGCGACTCGCTGGACGAGGCCGAATGGGCCGAGGTGCATGCGCTCTACCTCGCCACCTTCGACGCCAAGGGCAACCACGCCGCGCTCACCGCGGATTTCTTCCGCCGGCTCGGCACGCTGGGCGAGATGGCGCAACTGGCGCTGGCGCACGACGCAAACGGCATCGCGGCGATGGCGCTGTTCCTGCAAGGCAACGGCGTGCTGTACGGCCGCTACTGGGGCAGCCGCGTCGAGGTGCCGGGCCTGCATTTTGAATTGTGCTACTACCGCGGCATCGAGCACGCGATCGCCCGCGGGCTGCGCAGCTTCGAGCCCGGCGCCCAGGGCGAGCACAAGCTGGCGCGCGGCTTTCTTCCGGTGCGCACGCATTCGCGCCACCTGATCCTGCACGAAGGTTTTCGCGCCGCGGTGCGCGAGGCGCTGCAGCAGGAGGCCGCATCCATGGATCGCTATGCGGACGAATGCCTGGCGCACAGTCCGTACGCACGGGGCACGGGCCAATGATCCGCCTGCCCCGACTCTCCCCCGCCGCACCCGAGCGCTTTCCCGATCCGCGCACGGCGCTGGCCGAGCCGAACGGACTGCTCGCGTTCGGCGGCGATCTCTCGCCCGCGCGCCTGCTCGCCGCCTACGGCCAGGGTATCTTTCCGTGGTTCGGCGAGGGCGAACCCATCCTGTGGTGGTCGCCGGACCCGCGCTGCGTGTTCCGCACCGACGCGCTGCGCATCAACCGCAGCCTGCGCCGACAGTTGCGCGGCAGCTCGTGGCAGCTCAGCGTGGATCGCGCGTTCGAGGCCGTGATACGCGCCTGCGCGGAGCCGCGCGAAGGCCACGCCGGCACCTGGATCGTGCCCGGGATGATAGATGCGTACACGCGGCTGCATCATCTGGGTCACGCGCACAGCGTCGAGGTGTGGGACGGCACCCGGCTGGTGGGCGGCATCTACGGCGTGGCGATCGGCCGGCTGTTCTGCGGCGAGTCGATGTTCAGCGCCGAGAGCGGCGGCTCCAAGCTCGCCCTGGCGGCGCTGGCCGGCCTGCTGCGGGCATGGGGCTGGCCGCTGATCGACACGCAGGTCGCCAACGCGCACACGCTGGGCCTGGGGGCCGAGGAAATCCCGCGCGAACGCTACCTGTGCGAAGCCGCCCGGCTGACCGCGCTGCCGGGACGCGTGGGCAACTGGGCCGAGGACGGCACGCCGCTGGTCCGCGCCGTCCTCGCTCAGGCTGCCGGCTGAGGCAGTCCTTCCGACCGCTCCAGCCGCTGCTTCAGGGCCGCGTAATTGTCCAGGAACAGTTTCACCAGCCGCGGATCGAGCTGGCTGCCGGCCACGTCGCGCAGGTAGGCCAGCACGCGATCCTCCGGCCACGCCACCTTGTAGACGCGCTCGGTGATCAGCGCATCCCACACGTCGATCACGCTGAAGATGCGCGCGGCCAGCGGGATCTCCTCGCCGCGCAGGCCCTGCGGATAACCGCTGCCGTCCCAGCGTTCGTGATGGCTGTACGGCACGTCGCTGGACACGCGCAGGAAGTCCACCTGCTGCAGCAGTTCGTAACCGATCCGGGGATGCTCGCGCATCAGCGCCAGTTCCCCTTCGTCCAGCGGGCCGGGCTTGGTGAGGATCGCGTCGGGCAGCGCCAGCTTGCCGATGTCGTGCAGCAGCGCCCCCAGCCGCAGCGCGTCCAGCGCGCGACCCTTGATCCCGTCCAGCCGCGCGAGCTCCGAAGCCATCCGCGCCACGCGCTCGGAGTGATGGCCGGTCTCGCGGTGGCGCGCATCCATCGCCGCCACCAGCACGCCCAGCGCCTGTTCGTGCCCCGCGCGCAGGCGTTCATGGCTGCGCTCCAGGCTGTGCAGGTCGTAGCGGATCATCCAGTACAGCATCACGCCGGTGACCAGCACGAAGAACCAGCCCTTGAGCGTCTGCAGCGTCATGAGCAGGCCCGCATCGTGCACCAGCAGGCCGATGGCGCGATCGGAACACCATATCCACACGGCGGCGACCAGCACGTAAACGCACGCAATACGCAATGGCGGATTGATCCGCATACAAGCGCCCCCTGGCCCGGCTGAAAGGCATGCCCTGCCGCGCTCCAGCACGACGGGCGATGGACGAGGCACGATACCCGATACCGCGGCAGGTGTCCCATCAATCTCGCGGATGGAGTGTGTCCGGCCGCACGCGACGCGACGCGCGCAACGCTTCAGTGTCGGGCTGCAGCCACCAGGATCAGCGATGCCGGCTCGGCGGTGTGCGGATGCAGCGGTTCGCGCATGCGCACGAGTTGCAGGCCGGCCCTGGCAAGCGCATCCAGCCAGCCTGCCAGCGTGCGGAAGTACCACGGTGCGGCCTTGCCGAAACCGTCGCCGCAGCCGGCCCATGACCCCTCGCGCCAGCCATCGGCGCAAGGCCCGTCGCCGCAGGCGCTGATGGGGTGCAAGGTCTGCACGACCAGTACGCCGCCGGCCTCCAGCAGGGACGGCACCGCATGCAGCAGCGCATCGACCGAGGCGCCGCCCAGCAGCGAGAAGTTGCAGGCCACCACGTCGGCGCGTTCGTGCAGCGCGCCGTTCGCCACCTCGGCATAGTCCATGGCGATGAAGCGGCCGTCGCCGGCCGCCCGCGCCGCCTCGACCAGCGCCGGCACCGCGTCGATGCCGAGCACGTCGATGCCTTGCCCCGCCAGCGCGCGCACCAGCCAGCCTTCGCCGCAGCCGAGATCGATCACGCTGCGCGGCCGGCATGCCAGTACGGCATCGACGATGGCGGCGTCGGTGACCAGCCTGCGGCTGGCGATCGCCTGCCCGCGTACGGCCCGCGTCCACGGCTCGGCGCTGGCGTGCCAGACCTCGAGTATCGCCTGCTCGCGCTCGTCCATCGGCACCTCGCCGCATTCGCCCGCCGGGCGCGGGCGCAGGTTCACGCCTTGCGCACGAACTCCGACTTGAGTTTCATCGGGCCGATGCCGTCGATCTTGCAGTCGATGTCGTGGTCGCCCTCCACCAGGCGGATGTTCTTCACCTTGGTGCCGACCTTGACCACGAGGGACGAGCCCTTGACCTTGAGGTCCTTGATCACGGTGACGCTGTCGCCGTCGGCGAGCAGGTTGCCGTTGGCGTCCTTCACCACCAGCGCGTCGCTGTCGGCGGCGCCCTCCGCTTCGCGCGACCACTCGTGCGCGCACTCGGGGCAGACCAGCAGGCCGCCATCCTCGTAGGTGTAGGCGGAGTTGCACATCGGGCAGTTGGGCAGGTCGCTCATGCTCGTTTCCAGCGTGTCGTGGTGAAGTGTTCGGGGTATGCCGCGCTCAGCCGGCGCGGCTGGCGTACTTGCGCGCGACGTAGTCGTCCAGGATGCCCACGAATTCGTGGGCGATGTTGTCGCCGCGCAGGGTCATCGCCTTCTCGCCGTCGATGAACACCGGCGCGGCCGGCGCCTCGCCGTTGCCGGGCAGCGAGATGCCGATGTTCGCGTGCTTGGACTCGCCCGGCCCGTTCACCACGCAGCCCATCACCGCCAGCGTGAGGTTCTCGACGCCGTCGTACTTCACCCGCCACACCGGCATCTGCTCGCGCACGTGTTCCTGCACGGTCTTGGCCAGTTCCTGGAAGAACTCGCTGGTGGTGCGGCCGCAGCCCGGGCAGGCGGTGACCAGCGGCGTGAACGAGCGCAGGCCCATGGTCTGCAGCAGTTCCTGCGCCACGATCACCTCGCCGGTGCGCGGGGCGCCCGGCTCCGGCGTGAGCGAAATGCGGATGGTGTCGCCGATGCCCAGTTGCAGCAGCACGCCCAGCGCGGAGCTGGAGGCGGTGATGCCCTTGGAGCCCATGCCGGCCTCGGTGAGGCCCAGGTGCAGCGCGTAATCGCAGCGCGCGGCGAGGTCGCGGTACACCGCGATCAGCTCCTGCACGCCAGAAACCTTGCAGGAAAGGATGATGCGCTCGCGCGGCAGGCCGATCTTCTCGGCCAGCACGGCCGAGTCCAGCGCCGAACGTATCAGCGCCTCGCGCGCCACGTGGGCGGCGTCCCACGGCCGCGCGCGGGTGTGGTTCTCGTCCATCAGGGTGGCGACCATCGCCTGGTCCAGCGAGCCCCAGTTCGCGCCGATGCGCACCGGCTTGCCGTACTGGATCGCCTTCTCGATGATCGCGCCGAACTGGCTGTCCTTCTTCTTGCCGAAGCCGACGTTGCCCGGGTTGATGCGGTACTTCGCCAGCGCCTCGGCGCAGGCCGGCTCGTCCTGCAGCAACTGGTGGCCGTTGTAGTGGAAGTCGCCGATGATCGGCACCTCCACGCCCATCATCGCCAGCCGCTCGGCGATGCGCGGCACGGCTGCCGCAGCCGCGGGCGTGTTCACCGTGATGCGCACCAGCTCGGAACCGGCGCGCGCCAGCTCGGCGATCTGCTTCGCGGTGCTGGCCGGGTCCTCGGTGTCGGTGTTGGTCATCGACTGCACCACGATGGGCGCGCCGCCGCCCACCGTCACCTTGCCGACCTGCACGCCGACGCTGGGCCGGCGCGGCGCGGCGCAGGCGTCCTGCGGCAGCGGGGAAGACGCGGATGACGGAATCTGGGATGTGCTCATGGGGAACGGCAAGGAACGCGGCAGCGCGATGCAACATGATACCCGATGGGTGCAGGCGGCCACGACCGCGGCGCGGCTTCCGGAATGCATGATCGCGTCGCACGCCGCGTTTTCCGCCCACCGCCGCTGCCGACGTACGGACGCGCGCCGGGCAAGCCGGATTTCAGCCGCGCACGGCGCTTGGCACCACGCCCAGGTGGCGGCGAAACATGCCGGTCATGTGGCTGTGGCTGAAGAAGCCGCAATCCTGGGCGATGTCGGCGATGGGGCGGCGGGTTTCGCGCAGCAGCATGCAGGCGCGCTGCAGGCGGCGGGCGATCACGTATTGCAGCGGCGTGGCGCCGAAGCTGCGCCTGAACGCGGCGGGCAGTCCATGCCGCCGCAGGCCGGCGACGGCGGCCAGGTCGGCTAGCGCGATGCGGCGGTCCAGATGTGCGTCGATGTAGTCCTCGAGGCGCCGCCGCGACGCGGCGTCCAGGCCTTCGCGCGCGGTCGCGGGCTCCCGCGGCGCCGCGGCGAGCCGGGCCAGGTGCAGCACCAGGCTGCTGCGCAGGCTGTCGGCGAGCAGCAGTGAGAGATCGTCGCGGGCGCCGGCCAGCTCGCCCAGCTGCAGCACCATGCGGTAAAGCATCTCGTCGCGATGCGCCTGGCGCACCGGTAGCGGCAGGCGGGCGCCGGCCTCGTGCAGCGTGAGCGGTTCCACGCGCAATTCGGAATAGCGGATCACGCCGCCCTGCGCGGTGGCGCGGTAGCGCTCGCCGGCGGGAATGAACCACAGGTCGCCCGGCAGCGGCGGCCCGAACTGGTGCGTGTGCCCGGCGATGCGGGTACGCAGGCGGTCGATGCGGCCGCGCTCGTGGACGACGATGGTGTGGCGCGGCGCATCTATGGTCCAGTCCACGCGGCCGGCCAGATCCTCCTCGTATTGCGCAAGCTCGACGCGCTGGCGGCTGGCCGCGGCCCCGGCCTGCGCGGGCACCTGCCCGTCACGTCCGTGGCGCGACGATCCTGCAAGCGGCGCATCCGTTTTTGGAAGCCTGTCGCCTTGTCCGCGGCTCATAGTGCACTCCCCGCCCTGGTCGCGGATTCACGGCACGCCAAGCGGCGGGCCGTGTCCCGCACCGGTATTCAACCGAAGGAGGATTCCGTGTCCGATCATAGTCTGAAAGGCAAATACGTGGTCATCGCCGGCGGCGGCAAGAACCTCGGCGGCCTGCTCGCGCGGCGGTTCGCCGAAAACGGCGCGGCGGGCATCGCCGTGCACTACAACAGCGCGGGCAGCAAGGCCGATGCCGAGGAAACGGTCAAGGCCGTGCAGGACGCCGGCGCGAAGGCGTTCGCGATCCAGGGCGACCTGGCCGTGGTGGCGAACAACGCCGCGCTGTTCGACGAGGCGAAGAAGCAGTTCGGCGGCATCGACATTGCGATCAACACCGCCGGCGTGGTGATCAAGAAGCCCATCGCCGAAGTCACCGAGGCCGACTACGACCGCAGCTTCGACGCCAACGCGAAGGCCGCGTTCTTCTTCCTGCAGCAGGCCGGCCGCAGCCTGAACGACGGCGGCAAGATCCTCACCATCGTCACCTCGCTGCTGGCGGCGTACACGCCGTTCTATTCGATCTACGGCGGCGGCAAGGCGCCGGTGGAGCACTTCACGCGCGCGGCCTCGAAGGAATTCGGCGAGCGCGGCATCTCGGTCAACGCGCTGGGGCCCGGCCCGATGGACACGCCGTTCTTCTATCCGGCGGAGACCAAAGACTCCATCGCCTACCACAGCACGGCGGCGGCGTTGAGCCCGTTCACCCGGAGCGGCCTGACCAACATCGGGGACATCGCGTCGATCGTCACCTTCCTGGTCACCGACGGCTGGTGGATCACCGGCCAGACCATCTTCGCCAACGGCGGCTACACCACGCGCTGACCGCAACGCGCCTGCCCTTGCCCGTGGGGCAGGCGCCCGCTCCTTCGCCCCCTCGCCGCCGTGGCTGGCCGCCAGAACCCGCAGGACGAAAACCATGCACTCTCTGATGATCATCCTGGGCGGCCTGGCCCTGCTCGCGATCTGCCTGCTGCTGGGTCGCCTGGTTCCCTCGCTCGGCATGCGGCGCGCCGCCCTGGTGTTCATTCCGCTCTGGGCCGTGCTGTCGATCTGCAACTTGTGGGCGGGCGTGCGCGCCGGGCACAGCGTGGCGAGCGAAATCCCCTACCTGATCCTTGTTTTCGCCGTGCCGGCGCTGGTGGCGTGGCTGCTGCGCTGGAAGGCGCCCGGACACTGAGCGACGCCGTTCCAAGCTTCAGCCTCAGGCGCGACCCCTGCGATACGACCTGCGGGCGGCACGGCCGGGGCCTGCTCTCAGGCATTACCTGCACAACATACGCCAAGCCACTGTTGCGCAAGACTCTTGCGCCCGGAGAGGACGTGCTAGGCTCCCGCTTCCATGCAGCCGCCCGACCACCACGCCGCCCCGCCCCGCCACATCCTCACGCCCAGCACCCTGAACCGGCTGGTGCGCGGGCTGCTGGAGGACGCGCTGCCGCTGGTGTGGATCGAGGGCGAGTTGTCCAACGTGGCGCGCCCCGCGTCGGGACATCTCTACTTCACGCTGAAGGACAGCGGCGCCCAGGTGCGCTGCGCGATGTTCCGCCCGAAAAGCGCCGCGCTGCGCTTCAAGCCCGTGGACGGCATGCAGGTGCTCCTGCGCGCGCGGGTTGGCCTGTACGAACCCCGCGGCGAGTTCCAGCTGGTGGCCGAGCAGATGGAACCGGCCGGCGAAGGCGCGCTGCAACGCGCCTTCGAGCAGTTGAAGGCGAAGCTGGACGCGGAAGGCCTGTTCGACACCGCCCGCAAGCGCCCGCTGCCCCGCCATGCGCGGCGCATCGGCGTGATCACCTCGGCCACCGGCGCGGCGATCCGCGACGTGCTGAGCGTGCTCGCGCGCCGCTGGCCGCTGGCCGAGGTGGAGGTGCTGCCGGTGCCGGTGCAGGGCCGCGAGGCGCCGCCCGCCATCGTGTCCATGCTGAAGAAGGCCTCGGCCTGCGCCCGCTACGACGTGCTGCTGGTCACCCGCGGCGGCGGCTCGCTGGAGGACCTGTGGGCGTTCAACGACGAAGCCGTGGCGCGCGCCATCCACGCCAGCGCCGTGCCGGTGGTGAGCGCGGTGGGCCACGAGGTGGATTTCAGCATCGCCGACTTCGTCGCCGACCTGCGCGCCCCCACGCCCTCGGCCGCCGCGGAACTGCTGGTGCCCGACGCGCAGGACATGCTGCGCCACCTGCGCCAGTTGCAGCAGCGCCTCGCCACCTTGCAGCAGCGCCGGCTGCAGGCCCGCAGCCAGCGCGTCGACCACCTGCTCGCGCGCCTGCAGGCCCAGCGCCCGCAGGCGCGGCTGGCGCGCGACCGCGAACGCCTTGCCCATCTGCGGCATCGCCTGCTGGCCGTGCTGCGCGAACGCCGGCAAGCCGACCGCAGCCGGCTGGAACGCCTGCACGCGCGCTTGCTGGCGCGCCACCCGCAGCAGCGCCAGCCGCTGTTGCAGCGACGGCTGGCCGAGCAGTCCCAACGCCTGCGCCAGGCCATGGCGCGCCAACTGGAACGCGAACGCCACGCCCTGCAGGAGGCCGCCCGCACCCTGCACGCGGTGAGTCCGCTGGCCACGCTGGAGCGCGGCTACGCGATCCTGTTCGACGCGGAGGGAAAAGTGCTGCGCTCCACCCGGGACGCGGAACCGGGCAGCGCGCTGCGTGCCCGTCTCGCCGACGGCGAACTGCCGCTGCGCGTGCGCGAGGACTGATCGCGCCTGACGGCGCCGCATCGTCTGCAGTGGAAGGAAAGGCTCAGCCGCCCGCAGCCGCGCTGCCTGCCTCGGGCGCGGGCACGCCCTGGCGCCAGGCCTGCCAGCGATACAGCAGCAGCCCCCCGCATTCGTGCAAGGCCAGGTCGGTGACCTGGAAGTTGTAGGCGTCGGGAACCCAGGTCCAGACCCCGCGCGGGTAGTCGGCGCGCATCGGCGTCACCGGGATGCCGAAATGGCGGAACGCGAACTCCGCACGGCGCAGGTGCAGGGCCGAGCTCACCAGCCACACCTTCTCCGCGCCGATGCGCGCGAGCGGCGCGCGGGCGAACTCGGCGTTCTGCCAGGTGGTGCGGCTGCGCGGTTCCAGCACGATGTCCGCCTCGGGCACGCCCAGGCGCACCAGCACATGCCGGTAGACCTGGGCCAGCGGCTCGCCCAGCATCGAGGCATCGCCGCCGCTCACCAGCACCGTGCAGCGCGTGCCGGCTTCACGGCAACTGCGGTACAGCGCCACCGTTTCGGCGATGCGCGTGTAGCCGCCCTGACCCGGCTCGGGTCGGCCGCCCGGCGGGTTGTTCGCGCTGGCGGTCAGCAGCACGACCGCATTGGACGCCGCCCACTGCGCATCCGGCCGGTGCGCATAAGGCGCCTCCCAGTGCTGCAGCAGCCAGGCGGGCACCGGCCCGCAGCCGATCGCGAGGACCGCCAGCCACGCCAGCACGATGCCGGCGAGCCGCAGGCGCCGCCAGCCCGCGCGCCCGGCGATCCAGGCAGCGGCAAGCAGGACGATCAGCAAGATCTCGGTCATGGGCGATCCGCGGACAGGTCGGCGGCCATTATGCCGGGACGACGACGCGCTACAGCGCGCCGGGCCTGGTCGCCTGCACGTTCCAGCCCATCGCGTTGTAGAGGCGGTAGCGCAGCACCCCGGCGTATTCGTGCAGCGCCAGGTCGGACATCGCGAAGTTCCACGACTGCGGCCACCAGTCGGGGCGCGCGGTGAGCCAGTCGCCGCGCACCGGCGTGGCCTCGATGCCGAAATGCGTGAAGTACAGCATGGCGCGGCGCAGGTGCGAGGCGGAGGAAACCAGCACCACGCGCTGCGCACCGTAGTCGCGCAGCAAGGGCGCGCTGAACTGCGCGTTCTGCCAGGTGTTCATGCTGCGCGGCTCCAGCAGGAGGTCGGCGGCCGGCACGCCCAGGTGTTCCAGCACCGCGCCGTACACTGCGGCCTCCGATTCGCCGCTGTGCAGCGCATCGCCGCCGCTCACTTCGAGCTTGCAGTCGTTGCCGCTGGCCTTGCAGTCGCGGTACTGCGCCAGCGCCTCGTTGATGCGGCCGTTCGCGTACAGCGTCGGTTTCACCGTGCCGTCCGGCGCGCGCACCGCGCCGGCGCCCAGCAGTACGATCGCATTGCGCGGCGCCCAGGCGATCGCGGGCCGCTGCGCATACGGACCCTGCAGCGTGTTCAGCAGCCAGGTCGGCAGCAGCCCGCAGCCCGTCGCCAGGAACAGCAACACCGCCGCCCACAGCGCGGCCGCGGCCATGCGCCGCCACTTCAGCGCGCGCAAGGCCAGGCCCAGCAGCACGAGGACGATCAGCACATCCATCGACATCCGGTTCGCTCCATCAAGGCCAGCAGCAAAACCCCGAGGGTAACGCAAGGGCATGACGGCGTGGCGCGCATCGCCTACCCTGCGCTGCATGAGTGATCCGCTGCATACCCTCGTCGCCGCCTGCCGCCATGCCGAGGACATCCGCAAAAGCCGCTTCCTCGCCCAGGCCGCACCGGTCGCCACGCCGGAGCAGGCGCTGGCCTTCGTGCGCGAGGTGTCCGCCGCGGACGCCACGCACAACTGCTGGGCCTACCGCATCGGCCAGGACTACCGCTTCAACGACGACGGCGAACCGGGGGGCACCGCGGGCCGGCCCATCCTGCAGGCCATCGAGGGCCAGGGCTTCGACCGCGTGGTGGTGGTGGTGACGCGCTGGTTCGGCGGCATCAAGCTCGGCGCGGGCGGCCTTGCCCGCGCCTACGGCGGCACCGCGGCGGAATGCCTGCGCATTGCCGACCGCGTGCCCATCGTGGCGATGGCGCGGCTGGGCTTCGCCTGCGATTTCGCGGAGCTGGCCCTGCTCAAGGCACGCCTGCGCGAACTGGGCGCCGAAGCGGTGCAGGAGCAATTCGGCGCCGACGGCGTGGCGCTGGAATTCGAGCTGCCCGCCCAGCGCGTGGCCGAAGCCGAACAGCGTATCGCCGACCTCAGCCGCGGCCGCATCGCGGTCCGTCGCATGGATTGACCGTCCCGCCGAAGCGCCCGCAAATCGCCACGCTTCCGGCTTGAGGAACGCCGACGCGCTGCGCACACTGCGCGGCCAGACGCGCGCGCAGCACCGGACAAGGGGTCCGGCGCCCGCCGCCCAGCCACCAGGAAATCCATGCAGCGCCTGCCCGGACTGGACCTGTTGCGCGCCATCGCCATCGTCTGGGTGATGCTGTTCCACTCGTGGATGGTCGGCGGTATCGGCGGCCCGTTCCAGCCCATCGCCGACTACGGCTGGATGGGCGTGGACCTGTTCTTCGTGCTCAGCGGCTACCTGATCGGCCGCCAGCTGCTGGAACCGCTGGGCCGGGGCGAACCGCTGCGCTTCGGCGCGTTCTACCTGCGCCGCGCCTTCCGCATCCTGCCGGCCTTCCTCGCGGTGCTGGCGATCTATGTACTGTTTCCCGCCTGGCGCGAGGCGCCGGGCCTGCAGCCGGCGTGGCAATTCCTCACGTTCACGCTGAACCTGCTGATCGACTACCGGCACAACCAGGCGTTCTCGCATGCGTGGTCGCTGTGCGTGGAGGAACACTTCTACCTGCTGTTCCCGCTGCTGGCCTGGTGGCTGGCGCGGCGCCCGTCGCGCACGGCCGTCGTCGTCGGCGCCGCGGGCGTCGTGGCGGCCGGCCTGCTGCTGCGCGGCTACGCCTCGCTGCACGGCAGGGACTGGCTGGAAAGCATCTACTACCCCACCTGGACGCGGCTGGACGGCCTGCTGGCCGGCGTGCTGCTGGCGACGATCCAGACCTGGCAGCCGGCGTGGTGGGCGGCGATGCAGCGACGCGCGAACCTGCTCGCGGGCGCGGGCCTGCTGCTGGCTGCCGCGGCGATCTGGCTGTTCCGCGACAAGACCGCTTTCGCCGCCAGCGTGTTCTGCTTCCCGCTGCTGTCGCTGGGGCTGGCCTTGCTGGTGGCTGCTGGCGCGGGCAGCACGGGCTGGCTGGGCCGCTGGCGCGTTCCCGGCGCAGGCTGGATCGCCGCTGCGTCGTACAGCCTCTACCTGAGCCACAAGCTGGCGATGCATGCGGTACACGAACTGCTGCAGCGCTGGCCCGTACCGCACGGGCTGGCCGCGTTCGCGGCGTATGCGCTCGCCATCGCCGCCACGGGCGCCCTGCTCCACTACGCCGTGGAACGGCCGTTCCTGCGCCTGCGTACGCGGCTGGCCCGTGCCGGTTCGCGCGGCGCCATCGAAGCGCAGCCAGCCTCGGCCTGAGCGCCGCTTGCGATTGTATCGCTGCGTACCAGCCCCATGTGGAACGGATCGCGGCCTGCCGCTCGTTCCTCACGACCCTCCATGAGCGATACCGCCCAGCCCCGTTCCACCCGCCGCCTCGGCGCCCTGCGCCAACTGTGGCCGTTCCTCAGGCCGCACTGGCAGCTCGCGCTGGGCTGGCTGCTGTTCCTGGGCCTGTCGTCCACCGCCACCCTGGTGCTGCCGATGGCGGCGCGGCAGATCATCGAGCACGGCTTCGAGCATGCGGACCCCGCCGCGATCAACACCACCTTCCTCGGCCTGTTCGCCGTGGCCCTGGTGCTGGCCATCGCCACCGCCGCGCGCTACTTCTGCATCACCCTGCTGGGCGAACGCGCGCTGGCCTCGTTGCGCAGCCAGCTCTATGCGCACGTGATCCGGCTCGACGTGGGCTTCTTCGAGCGCAGCCGCGTGGGCGAACTGAATTCCCGCCTGGGCACCGATACCGAGGTGGTGCAGGCGCTGATCGGCTCGGGCATCTCGGTGGCGCTGCGCAGCGTGGTGATGCTGCTGGGCGCCAGCGCGATGATGATCTGGACCAGCCCGCGCCTCGCGGGCCTTACCGCGCTGGTGATCCCCGCGGTGATGCTGCCCATCCTCGTGTTTGGCCGCCGCGTGCAGAAGCTGTCGCGGGCCAGCCAGGACCGCCTCGCCGACGCCGCGGCGATCGCCAACGAGACGCTCAACGCCGCGCCCGCGGTGAAGGCCTATGCGCGCGAGGACATCGAGAGCACCCGCTACGCCGGCGCGATCACCCGCGCGCTGGCCTCCGCGCGGCAACGCATCGGCATGCGCGCGTGGCTCACCGCCGCGGTGATCGTGCTGTTCTTCGGCGCGATCACCCTGGTGCTGTGGGCCGGCGCGCGCGACGTGCTGGCCGGCACGCTCAGTGCCGGCGTGCTGGGGCAATTCGTGCTGTACGCGATCTTCGCCGCCGGCTCGGTGGCCGGGCTTTCCGAGGTGTGGGGCGATGTGATGCGCGCGGCCGGCGCGATGGAACGCATCGGCGAACTGTTCGCCGAGCGCGCCGACATCGCCAGCCCCGCGCAGCCGCAGGCACTGCCGCGTCCGGTGCACGGCGCACTGACTTTCGAGCATGTGCGCTTCCACTACCCCACCCGCCCCGACGCGCCCGCGCTGCATGACTTCAACCTCGACATCCGCCCCGGCGAGACGGTGGCCCTGGTCGGTCCTTCCGGCGCGGGCAAGAGCACCGTGCTGGCGCTGCTGCTGCGCTTCTACGATCCGCAGTCCGGCAGCATCCGCTTCGACGGCGTCGACCTGCGCGCGCTGGCCTTGCCCGAGCTGCGCGGCGCGATCGCGCTGGTGCCGCAGGAGACGGCGATCTTCGCCGGCAGCGCCGCCGACAACATCCGCTTCGGCCGCCAGGACGCCGGCGACGACGAGGTGGCCGAAGCCGCCCGCGCCGCCGAGGCGCACGACTTCATCAGCGACCTGCCCGAAGGCTACGCGGCGGAACTCGGCGAACGCGGCGTGCGCCTGTCCGGCGGCCAGCGCCAGCGCATCGCCATCGCCCGCGCGATCCTGCGCGACGCGCCGCTGCTGCTGCTCGACGAAGCCACCTCGGCGCTGGATGCGCAATCCGAGGCCGCGATCCAGCAGGCACTGGCCCGGCTGGAACAAGGCCGCACCACCCTGGTCATCGCCCACCGCCTCGCCACCGTGCAGCGCGCCGACCGCATCGTGGTGATGGATGGCGGCCACATCGTGGCGCAAGGCACGCACGAAAGCCTGCTGGCCGAAGGCGGCCTGTACGCGGAGCTGGCGCGGCTGCAGTTCGTGGCTTGAGCGGGTGTCCGCCCTACCCCGTTGTCGTCATTCCGGCGAAGGCCGGAGGCGCTTCACAACAGCGAAGCTGGTCATCCAGTGCCTTTCCGCTTCGATCAACGAAGTCGCTGGGTCCCGGCTTTCGCCAGGACGACGGAGGCGGAGCACTCCGCATCGCCTGGGCGGACACCAAGTCCTCCTGTGGCCGTCATTCCAGCGAAAGCTGGAGGCGCTTCACAACAGCGAAGCTGGTCATCCAGCGCCTTTTTGCTTCGATCAACGAAAGTCACTGGGTCCCGGCCTTCGCCGGGACGACGGATGCGGAGCGCTCCGCATCGCCTGGGCGGACACCAAGTCTTCCTGTGGCCGTCATTCCAGCGGAAGCTGGAGGCGCTTCACAACAGCGAAGCTGGTCATCCAGTGCCTATTCGCTTCGATCAACGAAAGTCACTGGGTCCCGGCCTTCGCCGGGACGACGGATACGGAGCGCTCCGCATCCGCCGCCTGCTTGATCGCCTCGACGAACGCGCGCCGCCCGGCCACGAGTTCCTTCGAGGTCGCGGCCGGCCACGAGGCCACCTGCGCGATCACCAGCTTGCGCGCGGGATCGACGTAGACCATCTGCCCGAAGATGCCGATGGCCGCGTAGCTGCCGTCGCTGTCCGTCCACCACAGGTAGCCGTAGCCTCGGTCCGGCGCGTCGGTGCTCGCATGCTCGCGGGTGGCGCCGTGCAGCCAGGCCTCCGCGATCGCCTGCTTGCCGTCGATGCGCCCGCCTTCCAGCATGAACTGACCCAGCCGCGCGTAGTCGCCCAGCGTGGCCGAGAGGCCGCTGCCGCCGGTGTCGCTGCCATCGCATTCGTCCTTGATCCAGTAGGCGTCGGCAGCCATGCCGTAGGGCTTCCAGAGCGCCTCCGACAGGTAGGCCGCCAGCGAACGGTGCGTGGCCCGTTGCACCAGGATGCCGAGCAGGTCGGTCTCCGCGGTGTTGTAGTTCCAGTGCGTGCCGGCCGGCCATTGCCGCGGCTGTTTCATCAGGTACGACAGCACGTGCGCGCGGCCGTCGACGCAGGCGCCCAGGTACATCTGCGCCACGTCCGACTTAGCGTCGTCGTAGTCCTCGTTCCAGTGCACGCCCGAGGTCATCGTCAGCAGCTGCTCCACCGTGACGTCGGCGTAGGCGCTGCCGCGCAGCTCCGGGATGTAGGTGCCGAGCGTGTCGTCCATGCCGTGGATGTAGCCCTGCTGCAGGGCCATTCCCAGCAGCACGGAGGTCACCGACTTCGCCACGGAGAACGAGGTCCAGCGCTGCTGTGGCCCGAAGCCCAGCGCGTAGCGCTGCAGCCGCACGCGGCCGTCCTGCAGCACCATCACGCCGGCGACGTGGTGCTTCTCCATGTAGTCGCCCAGCCAGACCGCACCGTCGCGTCCGTCCACCGCCAGCGGCTTGCCTTCCGGCAAGGCATGCGTGTGCGTGCCATGCGCCGCGCGGTCGCTGGGGAAGCGTTCGTACATCCGCCGGAACTGCGCATCGCGTTCGGCCTGCGGCCAGAACAGCACGCCTTCGCGTTGCTGGCCGATGCTGGGCCTGGCCTGCTCGCGCGCGAGCGACGGCAGCGAAATGCCCAGGCACAGGGCAACGAGGATGAGGGAGGTGCGAAGATTCGAAGGCATGTCGGCGTGGCGCGGTAGCAACGGAAAGGCCGGCATGGCCGGGAGCCTTCATGGTACCCAGAACGGCCACAGGCCTGCGATGTTGGACTCTGCCGTGCGCCGCACGAGCCAGATGTCGCTCGTCATCCCAACGAAGGCTGGAGGCGCTTCACAACGGCGAAGCTGGTCATCCGGTGCCCGCAAGCCACGGAACACCAAGGCACTGGATTCCTGCGTTCGCAGGAATGACGAGCAAGTGATCTGTCAATCGGACCTTCCCTGGTGCTTCGTGGCCGGAACGAAGCGCAGGTCCTGGTAGTCCCAGCTGAAATCCGCCAGCGGCGAGACGGCCTTCATGGTCATCCGGTCGATGCTGCCATCGGGATGGAGCGCGAAGGTGACGTAGGCGTCCTCCACGTCGGGCATCGCCCAGTGCGTGCGGAAGGTGTCGTATTGCACGTGCTCCAGCGTGCCGTGCATCCCGGGCGAACGATCGAAGCTGATGTGCAGCGCGCCGCGCTTGTCCAGGCCGATCGTGGCGTTGCCGTACCACGGGTCGGTGTAGACGCCGGCATAGCCGGACAGCGGCAGCGACGGCCCGCGTTCCGGGTGCGTGGCCGCGTGTTTGTCGCGCAGCGCCGCGATGGCCTTGGCGTGGGCGTCGTCGAACATCCGCTTGTAGCCGGCGATCCAGTCGGGCGAAGGCAGCCCCAGCAGGGTGTCGAGCAGGTGCTCGCGCATCGCGAACAAGGCGCCGACGTCCTCGGAGTTGAGCATGACGGCGAAAGCCGCATGCTTTTCCGGAACGATCACCACCGCCGATATGCCGCCCAGCACGCCGCCGAGATGGGTGACGATCATGTGCCCGCGGTAGTCCTGCACCTCGAAGCCCAGCGCGTAGGCATCGAACTGCGGCTGTGCCAGGGCGACCTGGGGCGGCAGCGGATCGATCGGGATCAGCGTCTGCGGCGTCCACATCATCTTCGACGCTGCCGCGCTGAAGATCCGCTGGTCGCCATCCAGCTGCCCGCGGTCCAGTTGCAGCCGCAGCCAGTTCCCCATGTCCGCCGCGCTGACCTGCAGCCCGCCGGCCGGCGCGAACACGTCGCCGGTCATCACCGTGGAAAGCACCGCCTGCTTGCCGACGCCGCGCACCGGCGTGGTGTCCCTGGCGTGCAACGCCACCTGGTTGGCGGTACGCGCGTCGATGCTGGTCCGCGCATCGCGCATCCGCAGCGGGCCGAGGATGTGCTGCTGCACGAAATCCTCCCACCGCTGGCCCGAGACGGACTCGACCAGCTGGCCCGCCACGATGTACAGCACGTTGTCGTAGTCGTAGCCGCTGCGGAACGAATGAGCGGGCTTGAGGTAGCGGATGTCGTGCACCAGTTCCGCGCGGGTGCGGTCGGTGGTCGGGAACATCATCAGGTCGCCCTGGCCCAGGCCCAGGCCGCTGCGATGCACGAGCAGGTCGGTGACGGTCATCTCGCTGGACGCGTAGGGATCGTACATGCGGAAGCCGGGCAGCCTGTCGGCCACGCGGTCGTCCCAGTGCAGCTTGCCTTCATCGACCAGGATCGCCAGCGCGGCCGCGGTGAAGGCCTTGGTGTTGGAACCGATCGGGAAGATGGTGTGTGCGTCCACCCTGGCGCTGGCGCCCAGTTTGCGCACGCCCCAAGCGTAGGTGCTGGCCTTGTCCCCATCGACGACCACCGCCGCCATGCCCGGGGTGTCGAAGACGCGCATGGCCTTGTCCGCGTAGGCATCCAGCGCCGACGGCGAAACGGCCTGCGCCCGCGTGGTTTGCCCGATGCCCAGGGACAGCAACACGACCAGCGCAAGCGCCACCGTGGCCGGCCAGCGGAATGCGCCCTGCAGGCCACGCCCGGGGAGTCGATGGATCATCAGCATGCCCTCTTCGATGGCGTTGTCCGCTGCCGGCTGCCGCGTCGACGTGCCGAATGCGGTCAGGTCCTGGTCTTGCCGTTGCGTTTGTGCGGCGTGCCGCCGCCCTGCGGCTTTTTCGCGGATGCGGGCGCCTTGCGCTCCCTGGCGACAGGCGGCGCCTCGACATAGCCCACCAGCTTCTGGCGCAGCTGCGTGATGTCGCCGATGCGGTCGTACATATCGCCCTGCGCGCGGGTGACCGCGCCGATCAGCAGGCTCAACAGGCTCATGGCGGCCGTGAAGTTGTGCCACGTCCGCTCCATCTCGGCCGGCAGCATCAGCACGTGGTCGGTGAGCTGGCGCGCCCAGTAGCACTGGCTGTCGGTGATGATCGCCAGCGGGATGCCGCGCGCCGCGCATTCTTCGGCCAGGATGCGGAAGTGCCGCGAATAGCGCCGGAAATCGATCAGCAGCACGCAGCTCTTCGCGCTGGAATCGAGCAGCAGGTCGGTATAGGCGCCGTCCAGCCCTTCCTCGAACCGCGTGCACGGCTTGACGCTCTGCATCAGGGTGGCAAAGCCCAGTCCGAGAAAGCGGCCCTGGTGGAAGCTGGCGACCGAAACGCGGTCGGCCTTCACCAGCAGGTCGACGACGCCCTTCCACTCCGGCGTGCCGGTCAGCGCATGCGCCGTGGTGACGCCCTGGATCTCGGCCTTGAGGCTTTCGGACATCGTGGCGGGATCGCCCACCACTTCCGGGTTCCGGTACAGCTGCAACCACGGCGCGTCGCCGCGCAGTTCCTCTTTCAGCTCGTTGAGGCCGTCGTAGCCGAGGTTGCGCAGGAAGCGCCCCACCGTCATCGCGCTGACGCCCACGCGCTTGCCCAGCGACGAGGCATTCTCGAACGGGATGCCGCCGGGGTTCTGCAGCAGGTAGGCCGCGATCTTCTGCTCGGCCTTGGTGAAGCCGTCCCAATGGTCTTTCAGCTTTTTCTGCAGGTCTTTGATCATCAGCGCACGCTCATCGGACTGGCACCGGGGTGCCGCCGACGTCTCCATGTTGCCCCACCCCGCGATGGCGTCGGCCAAGCATAAACAAAAGCGCGGCGGACAAGCCCGAAACCGCGCCGGCCAGCATGAAGAACAGGCCGTGGTTCATCTGGCTCCACAGGGTCCCGAGCGCGCCGGCGAGCAGGTTGCCGAAGAAACCCGCGAAGAACCACGTGGCGATGCTGGTGGCGCGGAACCCTTCCGGCGCCATGCGCCCGAACAGGGCCAGGCCCACGGGCAGGATGTGCAGCTCGCCGATGGTGAACACCACGAACCAGACGAACAGCCATACCCAGCTGGCGCGCGTGCCGTGCGCTTCGCTCCAGGCGGCCACCAGGCCCAGGGCCACGAACGATGCGCCGACGATCGTCGCGCCGAAGGCCATCCGCGCCAGCAGCGGCGTATCCACGCCGCGCTCCGCCAGCCGCGCCCAGCGCGCCAGAAGGAAGGGCGTGAAGACGAACACCGCCAGCGAGTTGATCGACTGGAACCAGGTCATCGGGATCGACCAGTCCGCCGTCAGGTGCCGGTCGATGCCCGTGTCGGCCCACAGCGCGATGGTGTTGCCGTTCTGCTCGTAGGCGCCGCGGAAGATCACCACGATGGCGGCGATGCCGATCAGCAAGGCAAAGCGGTCGCGCGCGGCCCGGTCCATCGGCGCCCGCGCCGCGCGCGCTTCGGCCCCGGGCGCCGGCTCCGGCGGCAGGTAACGGCGCCCGGCGAGGTAGATCACCAGCGAGAGCAGCATGCCGATGCCGGCCGCGGCAAAGCCCCAGTGCCAGCCGTAGGCTTCGCCCAGGGTCCCGCACACCAGCGGCGAGAGGAACCCGCCCAGGTTGATGCCCACGTAGTAGATGTTGTACGCGCTCTTGCTGCGCGCATCGCCATTGCGGTACAGCCCTTCGACCTGGCTGGCGAGGCTGGGCAGGAAGAGGCCGTTGCCCAGCGCGATCATGCACAGCGCCGGGTAGAACAGGGCCTCGTACGACATCATGAAGTGCCCGAGCGCCATCGTCGCGCCGCCGATCACCACGGCGCGATCCTTGCCCAGCCAGCGGTCGGCGAGCATGCCGCCGAACACCGGCGTGAAGTAGACGAAGGCGGCGTACGTGCCATACACCAGCGACGCGTATTCCTGGTCCATGTCCAGGTGCATGGTCATGTAATAGACCAGGATCGCGCGCATGCCGAAGAAGGAGAACATCTCCCACATTTCGGTCAGGAACAGGATGGTCAGGCCACGCGGGTGGCCGAACCAGCTTCTTTCGGTGGGTGGCGGCACGAACACGGACATCACACGGATGCTTCCCCTCGCTCATCGCCCGCGACGGGCTGCGCCTGCAGCGCCCCGGGGCTGCCCCAGAGTGTATCGGGACACCAGATGGCGCCGTCCTCGTACACCACCGACGGCGTGTAATCGACGCGCAGGCTGAGCGGGCCGTCGAGATCCACCACGTCGCACAGCTGGCCCACCACGAAGGCCGGCGCCATCGCCAGCGAGGAGCCGCCCATGTTGCCGACCATCAACTCGTAGCCCTGCCGGCGCGCTTCCGCGGCGATGGCGAGCGCCTCGGTCAGGCCGCCGCACTTGTCCAGCTTGATGTTGATGACGTCGACGCGCCCGGCAACCTTCGCCAGGTCGCCGAGATGCTGCACGCTTTCGTCCGCGGCGATGCGGATCGGCCGTTCCAGGCCGTCCAACCACGCCTCGTTGCCCATCGGGAACGGCTGCTCGACCACGTCCACCCGCGCCTCCACCAGGGTCGGCAACAGGCGCGCAAACGACTCGCGCGTGAAGCCCTGGTTGGCGTCGACCATCAGCCAGACGTCCGGGCGCGCCTTGCGCACGGCCAGCACGCGCGCGGCGTTGCGGTCGTCGTCGGTGAGCTTGAGCTTGATCGCCCTGGCCTGTGCATAGTCTATGGCGTGGCCGGCCATCGCATCGGGTTCCTCGGCACCCAGCGTATAGGTGGTGAGCAACGGCCGCGGCGCCGCAAGTCCGGCGAGTTCCCACACCGGCTTGCCCGCGCGCCTGGCTTCCAGCTCCCACAGGGCGCAGTCCAGCGCGTTGCGCGCACCGCCGGCCGGCAGCAGGGTCTGCAGCTCTTCGCGCGTGATGCCCGCCTCGACCCGCGCGCGCATCGCTTCGACCTGCGCCAGCATCGATGCGGAAGTGTCGTGGTGGTAGTAGACGCCTTGCGCTTCGCCTCGTCCCACCCGGCCCTGCCCGTCGACCAGCTCGACGATCAGCGCATCGAACGCGGTAAAGGTGTAGCCGGTGATATGGAACGGGGCCTTGGTGGCCCAGCTCCTGGTCGTCGCCCGGAGGCGCAGCCGCCCGCCGTCATGAATAGTCATGCGTGTTTCCCTGGAATGGAGTACGCGGCGGCGGTGCTCTGCCGCCGCCGCGCAAACGGAGTCATCAGTAGTGGACGTTGAAGCTGACCATCCCGAGCGCCAGGATCAGCCACGCCAGGTAGATCGCCGCCAGCGCCAGCAGGCTCTCGCCCAGCAGTACCCAGCGGCCGCGGCGCGGCTTCATCCAGCTGCGCACCGCGTGGATCACGATGGCTAGAACGCCCAGCAGCGCGAGCACGCCCAGGACGTAAAGCAGGTACATCCAGGGCGTCGCGCCGCCTTCCAGCAGGATGGTCTGGTCGGCGGATATGGCCACCATCAGGCCCAGCCAGCCGAGCATCGTGACGAACAGCACCAGCACGCCCAGTCGCGAATACAGGCGCGAGCGGCGCCGACCGGCATCCAGTTCGAGCCGGCGGCCGTAGTGGCGGCGCACCAGCCATCCGCACAGCCAGCTCAGCAAGGCGCCCAGCAGCAACAGCAGCGCAAGCGTGCCCCAGAGTTCGATGCTGCCCAGCGCGTGCAGCCCGGTCACCGACTGGAAAATCATGACCGGAGGCAGGGAGTCGCTGGCCCAGTACTGGATGTTGCCGTTCGCGTCCGCGACGAAGTCCAGGCGATAGGGACCATCCACCTGCTGGTACTTCAGCGGCCCCACTTCGCGCCAATGCATCGGAGCGCCGGAGGTGTTCATGAAAGCCGGGCTAAGGATCGTGCCGTCGGGCAAGGCGGATATCTGGAGCTGGGTCAGCGCATACAGCATGCTCAGGGCGCTTTCGTTGCGCCGGCTGGACAGGTACCAGCCCGCGACCCGCGCCGCGTCGGCCTTGGCCGTGGCAACGGTGGGCGGGTTCGACGCGGCGACCGGGAAGTAGCGGTCGAGGAAGGCGCTGAAGATCGCGGTGCGGATCACCTCGGCGTTGCCCGCCGTGCCGGCGCTGTTGAACGACATGAAGACACCGACGTTCGCATCCGTCAGCAGGTGCAGGTCGGAGTGGAAGTAATCCGTGTCGCCGGCGTGGCCGATGATGGTCTGGCCGTTGCGGTTCTCCTGGTAGAAACCCAGCGCGTAGCCGTTGAGCCCCGGCGCCTCGGTGCGTTGCGGCGTGTGCATCAGGGTAGTCGTGGCCGGCGTCAGGATCTGGCCGCCTTGATAGTTGCCGCCCTGCAGCTGGGCGATCATGAAGTGCGCCATGTCCAGCGCGGTCGAACTCATCGCGCCGGCCGGCGACGGATCGACGATCTCGAAGGGCTTCAGCTTGCCGTCGGAAGCCGTGCTGTAGCTGTCGCCCATCAGCGGCGCAAGCCGTTCCGGCAAGGGCTGGCGGAACGTGGAGTGCTGCATGTCCAGCGGCTTGTAGATGTGCTGCTCGATGTAATCGTCGAAGTCCTGCCCGGACACCCGCTGCACGATGTAGCCGGCCAGGCCGCAGCCGTAGTTGGAGTAGGCCACCACCTGGCCCGGCGGGAAGATCCGCACCGGCAGGTGGGTCTTGAGGTAATGCTCGAGGTTGACCGGCTTGCCGTCGGTGGTGATGAGATCGCGCGCGGTTTCCTCGAACCCCGCGGTATGCGTCATCAGGTTGCGCAGGGTGATCGGCTTGCCCTGGAACGGCGGGATCTTGAAATCGAGGTACGTGTCGACATCGGCGTCCAGGTCCAGCTTGCCTGCCTCCACCAGTTGCATCACGGCGGTCCAGGTGAACAGCTTGGAGGTGGAACCGATGCGGAACAGCGTGTCCGCAGGGGACGGCACCGTCCGCTTCTCCAGGTTGTTGTGGCCGTACCCCTTGGCGAAGATCACCTGGCCGTCCTTGACCACCGCGATCACGCCGCCGGCCACGTCGCCGCGCTGCAAGGCGAACGGCACCATGCCGTCGAGGAAGCTCGACAGGTCCGCCGCGGTGAGCGCATGCGTCTGTCCGTCCGCATTCGCGGACGGCGCGGCTGCAGGCACGGGCACCGTTGCAGGATTGGCCGGTGCAGGATTTGGCGACGGCGGCACCTGCGCCATCGCCAACCCGGCGACGAAAGTCGCCGCCAGGGATGCGAGGAATTTCACACAGCGATTCATGAGGCGTTGACTCCCTTGGTCATGCTCAGAAGTCGAGGCCGACGGTCACGCCGACCGTACGCGGCGGCACGAAGGCCGCGGAGAACGGCGTGCCCCGCGGGTCGGTGGTTTCCGAGGAAAGCGAGGTGATGCCGCGCGAGTTGGTCACGTTCTTGACGTAGGCGCTGATCGTCCAGTCGCCGAAATACGTGCCGGCATGCAGGTCGACGCCGTGGTAGGCCGGCACCGAATACCGCGGCCCGGTCACGGACAGGAAATCCGCCATGCGCGCGCCCACGTAGCGGTAGCTACCGCCCACGAAACCCGACCAGCCGCCGCCCAGCGGGAAGTTGTACTCCACGCCCACGTTGGCGTTCCACTTCGGCACCCACGGCAGGCGATCGCCGTTGTAGCCGTACAGGCCCGGCGGCGTATCCGCCGTCAGTTTCGCATCGGTCCAACTGGCGTTCGCCGACAGCACCAGGCCGCGCGCAGGCTCGTACTGCCAGTTGACCTCCACACCCTGGCTCCTGGCCTTGCCGCCATTGCTGAGGAAGGCGAAGTTGTCGGCGACGGTGGTGAGCTGGATATGGTTCCAGTCGATGTAGAACACGTCGGCGTCGAAGACCATCCTTCGATCCAGCAAGGTGGACTTGAAGCCGATTTCATAGCTGGTCAGCTTGTCGGGCGCAAAGCTCAGCGGCGCGCCCAGGCCGGGCGGCACGCCCACGTTCGCGCCACCGGGGCGGAAGCCGGAAGCCACGCGCACGTAGGCCATCAGGTTGTCGTTGAACTTGAAACTGGGATTGACCAGGTAGGTCGTCGTGGAATCCGTGCTGCGGATGGTGAATTGGCTCGGGCCCACGAGCATGCCGCTGCCCACCTGCGTGTACGAGGTGCTGTCGTGGGTATAACGGGCGCCGACCAGCACGCTCAGCTGCGATGTGGCATGCCAGGTCGCATCGGCGTAGCCGGCCCATTCCTTGAAGACGCCCGGGCCGACGGACAGGTCGCCCAGGTTGGGCAGATCGATCGGCACCCCGGTCGTGGCGTCGAAAACGTTGACGTGCTGATGGTTCGTGGTGTTCTCGCGCGTGTAGAACGCGCCAACTCGCCACTCGATGGCCTGGTCCGCACGCGACTGAAGCCGCGCATCCTGGGTGAATTTCCCGAGGCTGACCGGCTGGCTTACCGAATAGCCGCCATTGGCAAGGCCGAAAGCGGGGTTGAGTATCGGGCCATAGGCGGCGGTGACGTCACCGACCTGGTTGACCTTCTGCGTGCCATAGCTGGTCGAGGACACCAGCGTCGCCAGGCCGAGATCCGCCTTGACCTCGAGGTCGTAGAGGCGGTACTTGATCTTCAGCAGGCCGGTACTCGCCGCCCTGCTCTGCTTCTGGTAGCCGTAGATGGGCTTCAGCGTGGCCGGGTCCACTTCCACGCCGGAGTTGACCAGGCCGTCGCTGCCGAGGTTCTGGGCCAGCGCCGACAGGCGCACCGATACCTTGTCGCTGGGCGTCCACAGCACCTGCGCGCGGCCGCCGGCGACCTTGTCCGCGTTGACCTCGGACTTGCCGGTGGCGACATTGTCGACATAGCCGGGGTCGTCGCGGTGATAGGCATTCACCCGCAGCGCCAGTTTGTCCTCCACCAGGGGCAGGTTGAACATGGCGCGCTCGGTAAAGCCGCTGCCGCCACCGTCCACGCCGGTATAGCCGGCGCTCACGCGGCCATAGGCACGGGTGGAGTCCGGCGGCGTGGTGACGAATTTCAACAGGCCGCCCAGCGAGTTCGAGCCGTACAGCGTGCCCTGCGGACCGCGCAACACCTCGATGCGCTCGATGTCGGCCGGGTCGATGTCCGGCGTCAGCAGGCTGCCCTCGGCATACACCGTGCTGGAACCATACGGCGCCTCGTCGATATAGGTGCTGACGCTCGCGTTGGACTGGCTGCTGCCCGACGTGATGCCGCGCAGCACCAGCTGCGTTTGCCCCGGCGTCAGGGAAATCATGTTGAGGCCGGGTATCTGGGTGGCGTAATCGGCCAGGTTGTTGGCGCCCGCGCGGCGAAGGTCGTCGCCGGAAACCGCCGACACCGCCATCGGCACGCTCTGCAGCGGTTCGCTGCGCTTGTTCGCGGTGACCACGATCGTCTTCAGCTCGATCGGTGCCTTGCTGCTGGTGGGACGTTGATCCTGTTTCGCACCGGCACCCGTTGCGGACGCCTGGCTTTGCGCGCCTGTCGCAAGGTCGCCACCGTCAGGCACCGATGGCCTTGCTGTTGCAGTGAAGGACCCAAGCAGGCCCATGGCTATGGCCAGACCCAGGCCATGACGTCGCAGATGCGGCTGATGAAATTGCATGACGTTCTCCCCTCCCCGACGGAATCGCATGGACATCCCGTGAACATCCCACGGCCACTTTGATATCCAAGTAACATTAATCTGTCAAGATAATTTTTTATCATATGCCGGCATGCGCCCTCCCCCGGAGAAAGCCCGATCACGCGAGGCCGCACACGAAAAAGCCCTCCGGGCAGCGGGCTCTTCGCAACTGGCCGGCGCGAACCGCGGGCCGCAAGGAAGCTGGCGGCGCGCCACTGGCAGCACGCTCGCGCTTTCGCGCTTCGCATCAAGCCTCGCTTAAGCAATCTCGCCCGATCGGAACCCTCGCTGCCGGCCGACGTAGAGAAGTGAATCCCCTCACGCGCCGGAAGCGTTCATGACGGAGGTGGAGGATTCAGGCGCACGCAGCCCGACATGAAAAAGCCGCCCCTGCGTGAACAGGGACGGCTCTGCATTGGTGCCCGGAGCGGGGATCGAACCCGCATACCCGTGAGGGTGAGGGATTTTAAGTCCCTTGCGTCTACCAGTTTCGCCATCCGGGCGGCGGGCGGAATGCCCGTGTGCAGGCGGCGCGGATCGTAGCATGCACCCGCGAGGCGGCCGTCGCGACGATGGATCGGGTGCGCCGTTCCGGCTAAGAACGATCACGTGAAGGCCTTAGCTCTGCATCGGCCCGTGCAGTTGCATAGGGGAAGGCGCCGCAAATATGTCCCCAGCGCGTCGCATCAGCGGCCTGTTCCGCCCTGTTCTCAGGCCGGCACTGCGACCAGTTTCACGCCCACGGCATGGCAGACCTTTGCCAAGGTCTCGAATCGGGGTTTGGCACCCGGGCGCAGCGCCTTGTACAGGCTCTCGCGCCCCAGCCCGGATGCCTCGGCAATCTCCGCGATGCCGCGCGCCTTGGCAACGTGCCCCAGCGCGCGCAGCAGTTCGTCGGTGTCGCCGTCGGCCAGCACTTGCGTCAGGTATTCGGCAATCGCCGCCTCACTGTCCAGCAGGTCGGCCATCTCGAAGGGTCGAAGTTTTGCGTTCATGTCATGCCTCCTTCGCCAGTTGCTGGGCATGGCGTATGTCGCGCCGCTGCGATGCCTTGTCACCGCCGCAGAGCAACACCACCAACACGCCAGCCCGTAGCGTGAAATACGCGCGGTAGCCTGCGCCCACGTCGATCCGCATTTCCGAAACGCCCTCGCCTACTGGTTTGGTGTCGCCCAGGTTGCCGGCGCTGGCGCGCTCGATCCGCCGCGCTATTGCCACGCGGGCTTTCAGGTCGCGCAGTCAGCGATGCCATGCCGCGGATGCCTCGGTGTGCATGACGGTATAGAGCACGGAGCGAATGTATCCACATGGATACAAAACGACAAGCCAGGGCTTGCCGGGCTTTCGGACGCAAGCCGATGATTGAGGTGGATGCCTCTAGACAGCATCGGACAAGAAAAAGGCCGGAACCCTTGCTGTTGCTGGGGTTTCCGGCCTTCTTGGGACGCCGTTGGACGGCTTGTTGGTGGAGGTGGCGGGAGTCGAACCCGCGTCCGAAGGCGCTTGACGCCCGGTACTACATGCTTAGCTCACCGTTGGATCTCGTCCCGCGACAGCACGGCGTGCGGAGCGCATCGAAGGACCAGCCTGCTTGATTTGACCCTGGCCGACAGGCGGCGGCTTCGGGCGATCCCGTGATAATGACCCTACACCGGCGAGCACGAGCACAAGCGGGTTCGGGGCTAGGCCTTAAGCGGCCAGAGCGTAGTTGTCGTCGTTGGCAACTATGAGTTTGCCGCTGGATTAACGAGGAAAGCTGCCCCCTCGGCATGCACCAAGCCATCTCACTACCCCCGTCGAAGCCAGTACACCCCCGGGGAAAACGGTATGGCTGGACAAGTATATGGGGTCGCGGCGCAAGGCTTCAATGCGATGCGCCGCTCCCGGCCCGTGCCTGTTACATCTCCACGCAGTCGAAGCGGCGATCCGGGTCCACCTCGGCGTCGTAGTCGACGTCGCTGCGGTCGAAGCCGAACAGCTTGAGGAATTCGTGCTTGTAGCCGGCGTAGTCGGTGACCTCGCGCAGCGTCTCGGTGGTGACGTTGGGCCACAGCGCCTTGCAGGCATCCTGCACGTCGCTGCGCAGCTCCCAGTCGTCCAGGCGCACGCGGCCCTCCTCGTCCACCGGCGTCGCCGCACCGTCGGCGCGGTAGAGGCGGTCGTGGAACAGGCGGTTGATCTGTTCGATGCAACCTTCGTGGATGCCCTTTTCCTTCATGATGCGGAAGGCGATGGAGACGTACAGCGGGATCACCGGGATGGCGGCGCTGGCCTGGGTGACCACCGACTTCATCACGCCCACGCGGGCGTCCAGCCCGGCATGGCGCCCGCGCAACGCCGTCGCGGTGTTGTCGAGATGCTGCTTGGCCTGGCCCAGGGTGCCGTGCCAGTACATCGGCCAGGTGATCTCGGTGCCGATGTAGCTGTAGGCGATGGTCCTGGCGTTCGGCGCCAGCACGCCGGCCTTGGCCAGCGCGTCCATCCACAGCGCCCAGTCCTCGCCGCCCATCACGGTGACGGTGTCCTTGATCTCCTGCTCGGTGGCCGGCTCCACGCTGGCCTGGATCACCGTGTCCCGGTTGGTGTCGACCGAACTCGCGGTGAACGTCTCGCCGATGGTCTTGAGCGCGGAGCGCACCACTTCGCCGGTATCCGGCAGCTTGCGCACGGGCGAGGCCAGCGAGTAGACGACGAGATCCACCTGGCCGCCCATCTCGTTCCTGATGATCTCGATGGCGCGCTCGCGGGTCGCGTTGGCGAAGGCGTCGCCATTGATGGACTTGCTGTACAGGCCGGCCTGCTTGGCCAGCTTGTCGAACGCGGCGGCGTTGTACCAGCCGGCGGTGCCGGTCTTGTCCTCGCTGCTGGGCTTCTCGAAGAACACGCCCAGCGTGGCCGCGCCGTAGCCGAACGCGGCGGTGATGCGCGAGGCGAGGCCATAGCCGGTGGAGGCGCCGATCACCAGCACGCGCTTCGGACCCTTGCCGTCGTCGTGGATGGCGGCCCGGGTGGTGGCGATCTGTTCGGCCACGTTGAGCTCGCATCCGACCGGATGGGCCGTGACACAGATGAAGCCGCGCACTTTGGGTTTGATGATCACGAATGATGCTCCACGGGAAATTCGCAAGGCGGCATCTTAACCAACGTGGCCAACATGCGCTGCGGTAGGGAGCCGTGCGCCGCGGCCTCCCCGTGGAGCGGGGCTGTCTCCGGCTAGCCGGAGGAACGCAGCGCCTGCACCAGCACGCGCACCTGTTCCTCGTCGCTGCGCAGCTCGCCGCCCTGCATGTCGGTGAGCAGCGGGGGACGATGGCGCATGCCCGAGTCGAGTTGCCGCTTGGCGGAGGCATGGAATTCGCGCGCGCCGGTGGCGACCGCCAGCGCAGCCAGGTTGCCCGGAGTCACGCCGGCGCCCGGCATGATCGCGATGCGGCCCGCCGCCTGCGCCAGCAGCTCGCGGATCAGCGGGGCGCCTTCAAGCGCACTGGCCTGCCCGCCCGAGGTGAGCACGCGCTCGCAACCCAGCGCGATCGCGTCCTCCAGCGCACGCCGGGGATCGCGGGCGAGATCGAAGGCGCGGTGGAAGGTGACGCCCATGCTTCCCGCCGCATCGATCAGCGCGCGGCAACGAGGCAGGTCCACGTCGCCTTCGGCATCGAGCATGCCCAGCACCACGCCGTCGCAGCCCAGCGCGGCGCAGGTTTCGATGTCGCGCCGCATCGCCTCGCATTCGAGTTCGTCGTAGAGGAAATCGCCGGCGCGCGGGCGGATCAGCACGTACAGCGGAATGCGCAGGCGTTCGCGCGCCATCGCGATGGTGGCCTGCGAAGGCGTGAGGCCGCCCAGCTCCAGCGCCGCGCACAGTTCCACCCGCCCCGCTCCGCCGACCTGCGCCGCCAGCACCGAGGCCACGGAGTTCGCGGCCACTTCCAGCAGGCAGCCGCTCATGCGGCGAACACGCTGCGGGAAGGAATCAGCGCACGCTGGTCCTTCGCGTCGCACACGGCATAGGAAAAGCCGGGCTGCAATGCCCAGGCGCCCACTTCGCCGTCCCGGTTCATGGCGAGGAAGCCCACCTGGATCTCCTTCGCGGTCTTCGGCTTCCTGCGCACGATGCGCATCACCGCCTCGCGGCAGGCTTCGGTGGGCGTGCGGCCCTGGCGCATCAGTTCCACCACGAGGAAGCTGCCGGCGTTGCGGATCACTTCCTCGCCCACGCCGGTGGAGGTGGCGCCGCCCACTTCGCCGTCCACGTACAGGCCGGCCCCGATGATGGGCGAATCGCCCACGCGGCCGTGCAGCTTCCACTGCATGCCGCTGGTGGTGCACGCGCCGGCGAGCTTGCCGTGCGCGTCCAGCGCCAGCATGCCGATGGTGTCGTGGTTGTCCTTGCCGCCCGGCCGTCCGGCCGGATGGCTGGCGCCGTAGTCGCGCACTTCGCTGTTGACCACGGGCTTGTACTGCGCGGTCTTCAGCCACTCGTGCCAGGCCCGGTCCGCTTCCGGCGTCAGCAGGTTTTCCTTCTCGAAGCCCTGTTCCAGCGCGAACTGCAACGCGCCGTCGCCGACCAGCAGCACGTGCGGGGTGCGTTCCATCACCCGCCGGGCCACCGAGATGGCGTGGGTGACGTGTTCCAGCGCCGCCACCGCGCCGCAGTTGCCCTCCGCGTCCATGATGCTGGCGTCCAGCGTGACCTTGCCGTCGCGGTCGGGGTAGCCGCCCTTGCCCACGCTGTGGTTCCTGAGATCCGCCTCGGGCACGCGCGCACCGGCTTCCAGCGCATCCAGCGCGTGGCCGCCCCGGCCCAGGATCGCCCACGCCGCCTGGTTCGCGGCGATGCCGAAATCCCAGGTCGAGGCCACGCGCACGGTAGGCGGCTTGCGTGCCACCGAGGCGGTTTCGTCCGTGGCCAGCGATTTGCCTGCGGCGAGGGTCGAGGCGGCCAGCAGCGAAGTCTTGAGGAAGCGTCGGCGTTCGGTCATGGCGGTTCTCGTGAATGGTTCTGCTGGATCGTCCATGGCTGCATTTTCCGGGACTCTGCGATCGACCCGATCGCGATAATCAAACGGACAGCATCCATGGCTGCACTATTTAATCAAATATGAAAACAAAGAGCCCCGCGCCTGGGCGCGGGGCTCTTTGTCACTGCACGGCCGGCGCGGGCGCCGGCCGGTGGAACTCAGGCCGCGATTTCCACGCCCGAAGCCTGGGCGCCCTTGGGCCCCTGGGTGACTTCGAACTTCACGCGCTGGCCTTCCTGCAGGCTGCGAAAGCCCTTGGAATTGATGGCCGAGAAGTGGACAAACACGTCCTCCCCACCGTCCTCGGGCGCGATGAAACCGAAGCCCTTGGCATCGTTGAACCACTTGACCGTACCGAAACGCATTGCTGGAACCTCTGGAAACATGGACAGGGTATGCACCTGGCCGAGCTCGAACCATTCCCCTGGCTCACCGTCCTGGTGCCCGGAAAGTATCAACATGTTTCAAGGCAAAGCGCAATATGCGCCGGTTGATCCCGGGCACGAAACTCCAACCAGGCTTATGAAAATGCTTCATGCCCCCATGGGCCGGGGTTCGCTCACGCGCGCAGCATCGCGTCCAGCAGGCGCGGCACCTCGGCGGTGGCCGCGGCGAGATGGGCGAAGATCTCCTCGATGCTGATCTCGGCCTCGTCGCCGCAACCGGCCGCATAGTTCGCGACCAGCGCGAGGCAGGCGTAGTCCAGCCCCAGTTCGCGCGCCAGCGCGGCCTCAGGCATGCCGGTCATGCCGACCAGGTCGCAGCCGTCGCGCTTCATGCGGGCGATCTCGGCGCGGGTCTCCAGCCGCGGCCCCTGGGTGGCGCCGTAGCAACCGCCGTCGATCACCGCGATGCCGGCCTTGCGCGCGGCCTGCAGCAGGCGATGGCGCAGCGCGGCGGTGTATGGCTCGCTGAAATCGATGTGCTTCACCTCGGCGCCCTCGACGTCGCAGAAGCTGGTGTAGCGGCCGTGGGTGTAGTCGATCAACTGGTCGGGCACCACGAGGGTGCGCGGACCCATGTCGCCGCGGATGCCGCCCACCGCGTTGACGCCGACCACCGCGCGCGCGCCGAGGGCGTGCAGCGCCCACAGGTTGGCGCGGTAGTTCACCCGGTGCGGCGGCAGGCTGTGGCTTTCGCCGTGGCGGGCGAGGAAGGCCACGCGTCGGCCCGCGAAGTCGCCGACCACCACCTCGCCGGAGGGTGCGCCGAACGGGGTTTCCGCGGCGTGCCGCCCGATGTTCTCCAGCCCCGGAAACCGGTACAGGCCGCTGCCGCCGATGACGGCCAGGTCGATGGAATGTCCGCTCATGGAAGGGTTCCGGGGTAGTGGTGGGAGTGGCGCGCCGTGTTGCATGAGGCCCGGCGCAGACTGCCGGAGAGACTGGGGCTGTGCATGCGCAGGGCCTGCCGTGGCGCCTTCAGCGCAGTGCGTAGATGGCCGGCAGGTTGCGGCCTTGTTCGTGATAGTCCATGCCGTAGCCGAACACGTAGCGATCGGGCAGTTCCACGCCGTTGAAGTCGGAAGCGATGCCTTCGGCGAGGCGGTCGTGCTTCTTGGTGCACAGGCTGGCGATCAGCACGCGCTTCGCGCCGCGGCGCAGGCAGTCGTCGCGCACGGCCTTCAGCGTGTGGCCTTCGTCGAGGATATCGTCCACCAGCAGCACGGTGCGCCCTTCGAGGTTCGCCATGGGTTCGCGCAGCCAGTGCAGCTCGCTGCCGGAAGTGGCGCCGCGGTAGCGGGTGGCGTGCACGTAGTCGAATTCGAGGTCGGTGCGGATCGCCAGCGCGAGCTGGCCGGCGAACATCAGCGCGCCGTTCATCACGGTGAGGAACACCGCGCGCTCGCCGTCCAGCGCGGCGTCGATGCGCCGGCCGATGTCGGCGATCACGGTTTCGAGTTCCGCGCGCTCGAACAGCACGTCGGCGTTCGCCAATGCATCGCGGAGGGAGGGAAGCGTCTCGTTCATGCGTTGCCCTGTGCGGCGTCCAGCGCCGTGATGCGCGCGACGAAGCGGTCGCGCTGGGGATTGTCGGTGAGGCTGTCCCAGCTCGCGCCGATCGCGCCGCGCAGCGAAACCAGCCGTTCGGGATGCGCCGGCGCACGCCCGGCGATGGCGGCGATGGCCTCGTCCACCACGTCCGGGAAGCAGGCCAGCACCAGGTCGCAGCCGGCATCCAGATGACCGTGCACGCGCTCCGCCACGCCGCCGGCCACGCCCGCGGCGGCCATGCTGATGTCGTCGCTGATCACGGCGCCGGCGAAATGCAGCTCGCTGCGCAGGATGTCGCCGATCCAGACACGCGAATAGCCGGCCGGCTGCGCATCGACGGCGGGATAGACCACGTGCGCCATCATCACCGCCTCCGCACGTGCCGCGATGCATTCGGCGAACGGGCGCAGGTCGTCGCGGCGGATTTCCTCCAGCGGACGCGGATCGACGGCCTGCGCCTTGTGCGTGTCGGCAGCCACCGAGCCGTGGCCGGGGAAATGCTTCAGCACCGCGGCCATGCCGGCCAGGTGCATGCCGCGCACATAGGCCGTGGCAAGCTCCGCGGCAATGGCAGGGTCGGCATGGAAGGCGCGCACGCCGATCGCCGCATTGCCGCGCGCCAGGTCGGCGACCGGTGCGAAGCTGAAATCCACGCCGCAGGCGCGCAACTCGCTGGCCATCACCCAGGCGTGTTCCTCGGCCAGGCGCACGGCCTCAGCTGGATCGCGGTCGTATACCTCGCCGATCCGCACCAATGCGGGCAGGCGCGTGAACCCGTCGCGGAAGCGCTGCACCGGGCCGCCTTCCTGGTCCACGGCGATCAGCATGTCCTCACCGCCGATCTCGCGGATGGACTCGCACAAGGCCATCAGCTGCGCGCGATCCGCGTAGTTGCGCGCGAACAGGATCACGCCCGCCACGCCCGGCGCGCGCAGCCACGCGCGCTCGGCGTCGGCGACCTGCAGCCCGGCCAGACCGATCAGCAGCATCCGGCGGATTCTCCATCGGCGGCGTCGCGCTCGGCCTGCGTCCAGCGGACATACGGGTGCGCGATCAGGTTGACGTTGTAGTAGCGCCCCAGCGTACTCACCTCGCGGCCCAGCCACGGCGGTCGCGGGAACATGGCGTCCGCATGCGGCAGCTCCACCTCGGCCACCACCAGTCCGGTGTTGTCGCCCAGGAACTCGTCGATCTCGAACAGCGTGCCGTCCACCCTGACGTGGTGGCGCCACTTGCTCAGCACGCCGTCGCACAGCGTGGCCAGCAGGGTATCGGCATCGTCAGGCGGTATCGGGTAGTCGTACTCGGCGCGCTCCACGCCCAGCCGCGCGGCCTTGATGTTGAGCCACGCCTGCTCGCCGGCCCGCCGCACGCGCACCGAGGCGCGCGCCAGCCCGGCCGTCAGCGCATCCGCACCCACCAGGTAACCCTGCACGATACGTTCGCTGCGCTGCACCTGCGTGCGCCAGCTGTCGTCGTGCAGGATGAATTTGCGTTCGATCTCTATACCCATGGAATCAGGATCCCAGCCCACGGCAACGCCTGGATGAAACATGGTGTCATCGGGAAGCGCGGCCATGGCGGGCCGCTTTCCGATTCTCGCATCCATGCATGAAGGAACGAATCACCTCTCGAACACGGCAATGGATTCGACATGCGCCGTGTGCGGGAACATGTCCATCACGCCCGCCGCACTGAGCCTGAAGCCGTGCTGGTTGACCAGGATGCCGGCATCGCGCGCCAGCGAGGCCGGATGACAGGAAACATAGACGATGCGCCGGGTGGCCTTGTGCGGCAGATAGGCCAGCACCTGGTCGGCGCCGGCGCGCGGCGGGTCCAGCAGCAGCTTGTCCCAGGGCTGGCGCGCCCACTCGGCGCCGCGCTGGTCCTCGAACAGGTTGGCGACATGGAAGCCCGCGTTGGCGATGCCGTTGCGCCGTGCGTTGTCCGCGGCGCGCGCCACCAGGCCGTGCTCGCCCTCCACGCCCGCCACCTCGGCCACCCGGCGCGCGATCGGCAAGGTGAAGTTGCCCAGCCCGCAGAACAGGTCGAGCACGCGGTCGGTGGGTTGCGGGTCCAGCAGTTCCATCGCCCGCGCCATCATCCGGCGATTCATGCCCGCGTTGACCTGCACGAAATCCAGCGGCTGGAACTCCAGCTCGACATCCTGCGCACCGCCGCCAGGCGACAGCTTGAACGCCAGCCGCGGCGCCTCCGGCCACAGCGGGTGCACGCTGCTCACGCCGCCGGGCTGCAGGTAGATCGCGAAGCCGTGCGCCTGGCCGAATGCGGTCAGCGCCTCGCGATCCCGCTCGCTCAAGGGCTGCATGTGGCGGAACACCAGCGCCACCGTGTCGTCGCCCGCGGCGAATTCGATCTGCGGGATGTCGGCAGCGGCGTCCATGGCGCTGACCAGGTCGCCGATCAGCTCGATCTTCGAACCCAGCGCCGGATGCAGCACGTCGCAATGGCGGATGTCGGCCACGTAGCGTGGGTTGGCTTCCTCGCGGAAGCCCACCAGCACGCGGCCCTTCTTCGCCACCGAACGCACCGAGAGGCGCCCCTTGCGGCGGTAGCCCCAGGGCTCGTCGACCAGCGGCGGCAGCCACTGCGCCGGTTCCACCTTGCCGATGCGCGCGAAGTTGTCGGCCAGCACGCGCTGCTTGGCGGCGATCTGCGCCGCCGCATCCAGGTGCTGCAGCGAGCAGCCGCCGCACTGGCCGAAATGCGGGCACTTCGGCTCGACCCGGTGCGGCGAGGGGCTGAGCACCTCGACCACCTCGGCCTCGTCGAAATGGCGATGGCGCTGGCGGATGCGCAGGCGCACCCGCTCGCCCTCCAGCGCACCGGCGACGAACACCGCCTTGCCGTCGATGCGGGCCACGCCGCGGCCGTCATGGCCGAGATCGGTGACGTCGGCTTCGATCTCGACGGCGGGCGCGCGGGAGCGGGAGTTGGATCGGGACATGGTCTGCGGGGCATCGGCACGGCAAGGGCAGACCGGCCATTATGCCGATCGGCCGGCCCCATGTCCCCTGCCCGCTACTTGCGCTGCCAGGCGCCGGAAGCGTTCTGGTAATACCAGCCCGCGTGCGCGTGGTCGATCCAGGTCTGGGCGAAGGTGGCGCGGATCTGCGCTTCCCATTCGGGATGGTTGTTGGCGTTGGCGATCTCGCGGTACAGCGCGGAGCGGTCGCGGTTCTCATCGGCCACGGTGGCGCTGGCCTGGGCGCGTTCGCTCAACGGCAGCTTGGCGGCATCGCGCATGGCGACCATGCCGTCGCGGGTAAAGCCCACCGCACCGCTGTCCAGCAGGGCCTGCAGCGAGTTCTGGAAGCGTGCCTGCATGCGGTCGTGGATCGCCTGCACCGCCGGCGTCTGCACGCGCAGGTTCGGCACGTCGTCGGCATAGGCGGCCGGCACCAGCAGGTCCAGCAGCATGGCCGAGGGCTGGCGGGCGGGCGGCGGGGTGTCCCGCGCGGGCGCGCTCTTGTCGGTGGCAGGCGGCGCCTTCGGGGCGCTGCCGTCGAGCACCGTGCCGATGAACTGGTCGGCGGCCTTCTGCGCCGCCGCCTCGGGAAAGTAGACGTTGATCGTGACGCAACCCACCAGCGCAATGGCCAGCATGGTCAGGACGATGCAGGTGAGCTTGCGCATGTGCCACTCCTGTGAATGCGATGGGGACGACCTTGGCTCAGCGGACCACCGGCGCATGGCCGTTGACGGCCTCGCGCAGCCGGCGCACCAAGGTGGGCCAGTCTACCTTGGTCTGATGACCGATCACCTCCAGGTGCGGCAGGCCGCTCCCTTCGACGATGGTGTAACCGCCATCCTCGTTCCCCAGGCCGCCCATTTCGCAGATCGCGCCGCGCAGCTTGCAGTTGAGGCCGATGCGCTTGTAGCCGAAGGTCTTGAACAGTTTCAGCATCGCGCCCTGCAAGCCGCCCGCCAGGCCGCCGCCGCCCACCGTGGTGAGGTTGTTCACCGCGCGCTGGCTGATCCTGCCGCCGCCGTCGGCGATCAGCGAGGCATCGAACGCGACCGGGTTCCAGTTCACCAGGCGCAGGTTGTCGACGGAACCGTCCAGCCGCCCGGTGATGCTGCCGAAGTTGAACACGCTGGTGAGCGCGCCGAGGTCGAGTTGTTTCAGGCTGATGTTGCCGGCCAGCACCGGCGCATCGCCGAAGGGTTGCTGCACGGAGAGATGGGTGACGTCCACGAAGCCATCGAACACGTTCACCGAAAGGCCGCCCTCCAGTTCCAGGCGGTCGCCGACCAGGCGCAACGAGGGAATCGCCCCGCCCAGCGTGCCGGGGAACGAGGGCCAGCCGAGCGCATGGCTGAAACTGGCCATGTCGACGCCGGTGACGGCAAGGCTGGTGGCCAGGCGCTGCCCCTTCGCCGCCGCCGGGCGCCAGTCCAGGCTGGCCAGCCGCAGCTGGCCCTTGAATACCGGCACGACGATCGGCTGCAGCAGCGCCAGGGTGCCGTCGCGGCTTTGCCAGCGCGATTGCGTGGCGCCGTTGGCGATGCGGTAGAACTGCAGGTTGCTCCAGCCCAGCGTGGTGGCGGGCCGGTCGCCCTGCGCCGACCAGTCCACGGCACCGCGCAGGTCGCTCACGGCGAAGCGGCCGCTGCCATCGGCAAGCTGCAGTCCCTCGGTATCGAACGCGAAAGCGTGCAGGCCGTCGTTGCGCAGGTCCAGGTTGCCGCTCAGGTGCCCGGCGGCGCGCACGTCGCGCAGGCCCAGCGTGGCCAGCCACGCCTGGCCGTAGCGCTGGTAAGCGGCCGGGAAGCTGGCGCGGAAGCGATCCAGCCGCAGCTTCTGCAGGTCGCCCTTCGCGTCGAAGGCCAGTGCGCCTTCCAGTTGCAACGCATCGGCATCGCTGACGCGCAGCCGGTCCAGCTCGATCGCGCCGCGCCGGACGTTCGCGCCCAGATCCAGTTGCACCGGGTGCGCCGGCAGCTTGGCATACAGCGGCCCCAGCAACAGCTCGCCGCCGTCCAGGGTGCCTTGCAGGCCGATCCGGGCGCCATCGGGGTCGTGGGCGAAGTCGAAACGCCCCTTGCCGTCCACCCGCTGCCCGGCCAGCCGGCCACCGGGGCTGTCGAACCCCACGCCGTCCAGCGTGAACTGGCCGGACGACTGCGCGCCGGCGCCCCCCGTGTCCAGCGCAAGGTCGGCATCCAGCCGGCCGCCGGTGAGCCGGCCCGACCACACCGTGCCCAGCAAGCCCTGCAGCCAGCCGGCCGGCAACTGCCGCAGGCTGATCTTGGCGTGGCTGAGCTGGTCCAGCGGCAGCCACGCATTGGCCTGCGCCTTGTCCTGGCGCAGTTCGATCTGCATGGTGTCGGAGCCCGGGTTCACCACCCAGGTCAGCTCCCCGTCGCTCAGCGCGCCGCCCGGGGCGCCACGCAGCTGCACGCGGCCGTCGAACACCCAGCGCTGCTGCGCATCGCGCTGCAACTGGCCATCCAGGCGCAGGCCTACGCGTCGCCAGCCCATCGCGGCCACGTCGACCCGGGCCGCCTGCAGTTGCAGGTGCACGCCGCCTGCCGGATCATCGGCGAGGCGTGCGTTCACGTCCTGCAAGTGCAGGCCCGGCAGGTCGAACTGCTTCGCGGCGACAGCAACGTCCGCGCAGGCCGGCCGCGCCAGGACGAAACCCAGCAGCAGGCACAGGCACAGCAGCAGGTGGCTGGGGGTCGCGCGCATATCGGACCATTCTGCCAAAACTAACTGAACCAGGGATTCGGTCATGCCTATTCGTACTGCCCCTTTGCCACCTCCACGCGTGCTCGTGGCCGACGACGACCCGGCCAGCCGCCATTTCCTGTGCGAGGGCCTGCGCTCGCTGGGCGCCGAGGCGCGGGAATGCGCCGACGGCCAGCAGGCGCTGCAACTGGCCCGCAGCGAGGCCTTCGACCTGCTGCTGCTGGACTGCCGCATGCCCGGCGCGGGGGCCCTGGAAGTGCTGACGGCGCTGCGCGCCGATGGCCAGGCACGCTCCGCCGGCGCTCCCGCCGTCGCCAGCTCGGCCGAGCTTGATTCCGCCCTGCGCCGCGAACTGCTGGCGGCCGGCTTCCGCGAGGTGCTGCACAAGCCTTGCGGCATCGCCGAACTGCAGCGCCTGCTGGCCTTGCTGCCCGGCAACCTGCCGGTGCTGGACGATGCCGCGGCGCTGCGCGCCAGCGGCGACACCGCCACCATGCTGGCGCTGCGCCAGCTGTTGCGCAGCGAACTGGCCCAGTTGCACCGGGAACTGGGCGCGCCGGAATACGACGCCGCCGGACTCGACGACCGCCTGCACCGCCTGCGCTCGTCCTGCGGCTTCTGCGGCGCGCCTGCGCTGGCCACCGAGGTGGCGCGCCTGCAGCGGCAACTGCGCGAGAACCCTCGCGATACCGTGCCGGCCATCGCGCAGTTCCGCGACGCGGTGCGCGTCACCTTGCTGGCCCTGGATACCTGAGCGGGCTCAGGCCGGGCCGCTCAGCGGCCCGGCCCCGGCCGCAGCCCCGCCAGCACGCGCCAGGCCCGCAGTTCGCCGCCGCCAAGGTGGTAACGGATCACCTCGCGCATCAGTCGGCGCAGCGTGACCAGGCCTTCCGGGTCGGGCATGCGGTCTTCGGCCAGCGCC
>NZ_NJIC01000007.1 GCF_013620825.1 Rhodanobacter sp. PCA2
TTGTTTCCGCTGAACACCCACCTCGCGTTCTATTCGGCGTGGTGGGGGCTGCTGTTCGCGTGGCTGCTGGGGCTGTGGTGCGCAAGCCTGTTTGTTGCCGGCGCGCCGGTCGGAGAGGAAAAAACCGGCACCCATGCCGGACTTTTCAGGGAAGCGCTTCCCCGGGAGAGTCGGGATGGCGCGTGAGCCGCTGTCGGTGGTGGTGATCACCCTCAACAACGCCGCCACGCTGGACGCCTGCCTCGCCGGCGTGGACTGGGCCGAGGAGATCGTGGTGCTGGATTCGGGCTCCACCGACGACACGCTGGCGATTGCCCGCCGCCACGGCGCGCACGTGGCCACGCATGCGTTCGACGAGTTCGGCCCGCAGAAGCAGCGCGCGATCGACATGGCCAGTCACGACTGGATCCTCAACCTGGATGCCGACGAGGTGCTGTCGCCGGCCAGCCGCGCGGTGATCGAGCGCGCCCTCGTGCAGCCGAAGCACGCTGGCTTCCGCCTGCCGCGGCGCGAGCGCATGTTCTGGACCGTGCAGCATCCGTGGAGCTCGCGCAACGCGCACCTGCGCCTGTACGACCGCCGCCGCGGTCGCATGAACGACGTGGAGATCCACTCCGCCATGGAAGTGGACGGCGCGGTGAAGACGCTGCGCGGGGCCGACTTCGTCAACGACAGCGATCCCAATATCGCCGGCCGCATCGACCGCATCAACCGCTACAGCAGCGCGCTGGTGGCGCACAAGCTGCGCCGCCGCCAACGCTTCACCAGGTTGCGCATGGTGGTCTACCCGCCCGTGTTCTTCCTGCGCCAGTACCTGTTCAAGCGCTACTTCCTCAACGGCTGGGCCGGTTTCATCGCCAGCGTGGTGGGGGCGAACTACGTGTTCCTGAAGTACGCAAAGCTGTACGAGGCGAGACGCCGCGCGCGCCTGCGCTAGCGCCGTCCGGCGGTTGCCGGTTCCCCCGGGTCAGGCAACAACTTCGGCGGTCGCGGCGAGTTGCGATGAGGGCGGCGTGGAAGCATGCAGTGGATCGCATGGGGTTGCGGCGTGCAGCGATCGCAATTTCGTCCACTCGGGTTCTGCTTCCGGGTCATTGCCATGCCGGGAATCATTCCGTGCCGGTGGCTTGCGGATCGCGTTTTCCGTCGACGACCACCGCCACCTGCGCCGAGGCCTGTCCGGCGCAGCCGGGATGGAGTTTCGCTCCGGGACCGGGCTCGGTGGATGCGGCGAACCTGCCGGTTCCGGGTCAGGACATGCCGAGCGGCAGCACGTCGAGCTTGCGCACGAATTCGGAGGCGATCACCAGCGTGCTGAAGCGGCGCAGCGCGAATTCGCGCGTGGCCGCCGCCATCGGGCGGCGCGTCGCGTCGTTGCACAGCGAAAGGATGCCGTCGCGCCACGCCGCGGTGTCGCCGGGCGGCAGCAGCAGGCCGGTGATGCCGGGTTGCAGCGTCTCCGGGATGCCGAATGCGTCGCTGCACAGTACGGGCACATTGCAGGCCTGCGCCTCCACTGGCGTGCGGCCGAACGCCTCCGTCGCGATCGAGGGAAAGGCCAGCATCGACAGCGCGTTGTAGTACGGCGACGCATCCGCGACCCAGCCCAGCTGGTGGTGGCGCGCGGCGAACGGCGACGCGGCGATGCTGTCGTGCAGCCGTTGCGTGTCGCTGCCGTCGCCCAGCCACAGGCAGTGCAGGCGCGGCTCCCGCGCCATTGCCGCGTTGGCGGCGTCGAGCAGGGTGTAGATGCCCTTGCCGGCGTGCAGGCGGCCGAAGCAGCCCAGCACGATCGCGTCCTCGCCCAACCCCAGCTTTTGCAGCAGGTCCGCGCGCAACGCCGGGTCGGGACGGCAGCGGTCCATGTCCACCGGGTTGTACAGCACCTGCACGCGTTCGGCAGGCATGCCGTGTTCGATGTAGTCGCGGCGCGCGTAGTTCGACACGGCGAAGAAGCGCTGCGCGCAGCGCGCCACCAGCCGGGTCGACAGCCCGTTCATCGGCTTGAGGCGATGGCGGAACAGCGCGACCGGGATGTCGAGCAGGCGTCCAACCAGGATCAGCGGCCAGTATTCCTTGCCGAAGCCGCCCACCAGCCAGTCCGGCTTCAGCTGGCGCGCGGCGGCGATGAGCGCGCGGTAGCCGCGCAGGTCGAAGATGTTGCGGAACTGGCCGTGGTGCAGGCGCACCGCCGAGTCCGCCAGCGCCTGCGCCATCGGTGCGCCGGGATGCACCACCGCTTCCACGGTGTGGCCGCCGCCGGCCAGGGCCCGGGTGAGCGTGACGAAGTGGGCCTCGGCGCCTCCGTTCTTGCGACTGGTGCCGGCAAACAGGAACTTCATGCGTGCCGGTCCTCGTAGCCGGTGAACGCGCGCCAGGCGAATTGCGGCAGGATGTGGCTGCGCGCCACCGCCACGCGCGGCAGCCGCCACAGGTCGCCGCCCGGCCGTGCGCGCCCGCGCTGCACCGTGGTGGCGGCCGCAAAGCCGGCTTCGCGGGTGGCGTCCACCACGCGTTCGTCGTGGTCGCCGTAGGGGTAGCAGAACTGCGTCACCGGCGCGCCGAGCAGGTCTTCCAGCTCGGCCTTGTTGCCGGCGATCTCGTCGCGCAGTTGCGCGTCGCCGCACTGGCTGAGGCGGGGATGCGTGCGGGTGTGCGCGCCCACCTCCATGCCGCCGGCGTGCCAGGCGCGCAGTTGCGCCGCGTCCATCATCGGCTTGCGCACGCCCAGTTTGGCGTCGTCCCAGTCGTTGTGGCGCCCCAGCGCGCCGCTCACCGCATAGCAGGTGGCGCTGAATCCGTGCCGTTGCAGCGCCGGCAGCGCGTTGTCGAGGTTGTCGGCGTAGCCGTCGTCCAGCGTGATCACGGCGACGCGGCCCTGCCGCTCGCCGCGCAGGTACGGCATGGCCGCACTCATCGACAACCCGGCATAGCCGAGCCGCTGCAGCAGCGCCATCTGCCGCGCGAAGGAACGTGGGTGCACATAGAGGCTGCGCCAGCGTTTCAACCCGCGCGGTACGGGCGCGATGTTGTGGTACATCAGGATGGGGACGGGCATGGCGCGCATGCTAGGCGCGCAGCCTTTGCGGCAGCTTTCGCGGACCGATGGAGGAGCTGCGGTATTTCGTCGCCGCTGAACCGGCGTTCAGCCTGTCAGTACACCGGCGGCAGGCCGGGCGGACGCGTCTTGAAGCGCTTGTGCACCCACAGGTACTGCTCCGGCGCCTCGCCCACCATCCGCTCGATGCAGGCGTTGACGCGCGCGGTATCGTCCGCCGTGCTGGCGCCGGGGAAACCGTCCAGCGGCGCGCCCAGGCGCAGGACGTAGCCGCCGCTGCCCGGCAGCCGGCGGTGGAAGAACGGGATCACCAGTGCGCCGGACAGGCGCGCCAGGTGGTGGGTGGCGGTGATGGTGGCCGCGGGCACGCCGAAGAACGGCACGAACACGTTGTCCTTGCTGCGCATGTCCTGGTCGGGCGCGTACCACAGCGTGCCGCCCGCGCGCAGGTATTTCACCGTGCCGCGGATGTCGTCCTTGTCGAACATTGCGTCGGCATAGCCCAGACGCGCGCGCAGCACCACCCACTCGAACACCGTCGAATCCATCCTGCGGTACATGCCGGCGATGCGGATGCGCCGCGACACCAGCCGCGCGCACAGCTCCAGGTGCGAGAAGTGGCCGCCCACCAGCAGCACGCCACGGCCCTGCGCGCGGGCGGCCTCGAGATGCTCCAGCCCCTCGATCCGCACCGGCACGCGGGCGATCGCGCGTTCCGAGCCCAGCCAGCCCAGCGCGAATTCCACCAGCATCAGGCCGATGTCGCGCAGGTGGGCGTCGACCAGCGCGGCCTGCGCCTTCGCGTCCAGTCGGGGAAAGCACAGCGCGATGTTGGTCGCCGCCACGGCGCGGCGCGCGGACGGCAGGCGCTGCACCAGCGCGCCCAGCGCGCGACCCAGCCACATCAGTGCCGGAAACGGCAGCAGCGCCACCAGCCGGATCGCGCCCACGCCCAGCCATGCCGGCCAATGGCGCGGCGCGAGCAGGGAGCGGTGGAAGTCGGGTCGCGGGGTGCCGGGCATCCGCGGCATTGTAATGGACGCGTGCCGCGGCACGCCGGGGCGCCGGGGTCGCTCCCGTATACTCGGGCGCTGTTGCCGGAGCCTGCCGTTGCGTTATCTCTACACCCTCGCGATGTATCTGGTGACGCCGCTGATCGTGCTGCGGCTGGCGCTGCGCGGGTTCCGCTCGCGGCCGTATTACTGGCGCTGGGCCGAGCGCTTCGGTTTCTTCAAGGCGCCGCCGGACCTGGCCGGCAGCCTGTGGGTGCACGCGGTATCGGTGGGCGAGGTGAATGCGGCCGAGCCGCTGATCAAGGCGCTGCAGCGCGACTACCCGGACGCGCCGGTGGTGGTGACCACCGTGACGCCCACCGGCACCGCGCGGCTGCAGCAGCTGTTCGGCGACAGCGTGTTCCACGTCTACCTGCCCTACGACCTGCCGTATGCGGTGAGCCGCTTCCTGGCCGGCGTGCAGCCGCGGCTGGCGCTGATCGTGGAGACCGAGATCTGGCCCAACCTCTACTTCGCCTGCCGTCGCCGCCGGATCCCGCTGATGATCGTCAATGCGCGGCTGTCCGAGCGCTCGCTGCGCGGCTATCGACCGCGGCCGCTGCGCGGCATGGTGCGTGCCGCGCTGGGTTGCGTGCGACTGATTGCCGCGCAGTCGGATGCCGACGCGGCGCGTTACCGCCTGATCGGCGCGCCGCCCGAGCGCGTGGTGGTGTGCGGCAACCTGAAGTACGACATGCCGGTGCCGCAGGACGCGCAGGAGCAGGGCGCCCGACTGCGCGAGCATTGGGGCTCACGCCGGCCGGTGTGGATGGCGGCCAGCACCCACGAGGGCGAGGAGCAGGCGGTGCTGGAGGCGCATCTCGCGGTGCTGAAGCGCATGCCCGATGCGCTGCTGCTGATCGCCCCGCGCCATCCGGAGCGTTTCAAGCCGGTGGAACACGCGGTGCGCAGCCTGGGCTTCACCGCGGGCACGTATGGCGTCGACGGCCGGCCGGCCCTGTCGAACCAGGTCTTCGTGATCGACGCGATGGGCCAGCTGATGCCGTTCTATGCGGGCGCGCAGCTGGCCTTCGTGGGCGGCAGCCTGGTGCCGATCGGCGGCCACAACGTGCTCGAGCCGGCCGCGCTGGGCACGCCGGTGCTGGTGGGGCCGCACACCTTCAACTTCGAGGACATCACCGCCTGCCTGGTCGAGCAGGGCGGCGCGCAGCGTGTGCCGGAGGCGGGTGCGCTGGGCGACGCCGTGCTGGGCCTGCTGCGCGACGACGCGCACCGCCAGGAGATGGGGCTGGCCGCACAGCGGGTGTTCGAGCGCGAGCGTGGCGCGGTAGGGCGGGTGATGCGCCTGATCGGCGAGCAACTGGGGCAGTGATGCCGCGCCGGAACGACGACGGCCGGGCAAGGCCCGGCCGTCGCGGTGCGTGTCGCGGCAGGATTACTGCAGCAGCGCGTTGATGCCCTGCAAGTCGTCCAGGCTGGCGGTGCCGGCGCTCTGCTTCAGCAGCAGGCGGTTGAGCACCAGCTGGTGGCGCGACTGCGAATACGTGCTTTCCGCCTGGGTCAGGACCTGGATCGCCAGCAGCACGTTGACCATGGTCTGCGTGCCCACCTCGAAACCCGCGCGGGTGGCGTCCAGCGCCTTCTGCGCGGAATCCACCGCGGCCTTGCCGGACTGCACCTGGCTGACGCCGGCCAGCACCGAGCGGTAGTAGTTCAGCGTGTTCGCCCTCACCTGGCGGCGCTCGATTTCCTCCGAGTCCTGCGCGGCGTCGCGGTTGTAGATGGACTGGCGCACCTTGGACTGGGTCATGCCGCCGGAGAAGATCGGCACGCTGAGCGTGAGGCCCACCGTGGTCTGCGACGGCGTGTTGGAGTGGATCGCCGCGTTCTGGTACCAGCTCGCGCTCTTGCCGTAGCTGACGTTCGCGCTGATCGTGGGCAGATGGCCCGAGCGCGCCGCGGTGACGTTGGCATCGGCCGCCCGCACGTTCTGCTGCTGCGCCAGCAGGCTGGGGTTGTTGATCAGCGCCTGCTTCACCCAGGCATCGGGGTCGGCGGGATCGGGCGCGTTCATCGGCAGTTCGTCGCGCAGCTTCTTCAGGTTGCCGGTGGGCTTGCCGGTGATCTGGCTCAGCGCCTCGCGGTCGTTGTCCAGGGTGTTCTGCGCGGCGATGGTCTGCGCCTTGGCCGCTTCGTAATAGGACTTGGCCTGGTATACGTCGGTGACCGCCGACAGGCCGACCTTGTAGCGCTGGTCGGACTGCTCGAACTGCCGCTTGTACGCGTCCTCGTTGGCCTTGGCGAACGCGAGCTGGTCCTGGTCGGTGAGCACCGTGAAGTAGGCGCTGGCGACGCGCACGAACAGGTTCTGCAGCGCGGCCTGGTACAGCTCGTCCTGGGCGTTCGCCGAGGCGTGCGCGGACTTCAGGTTGGCGTACTTGCTGAAGTCGAACACGGTCTGGCTGAGGTTCGCGCTGAGGTTGCGCGTGCGGCTGTGGCCGAACGAGCTGGTGCTGATGAACTGGTTCGGGTTGTTCGGATCCTGGACGCGGCCGCCGCCGCCGCCGTTGGTCTGGCTCAGCGAGAAGTCGCCGCTGATCTGCGGCAGCAGCAACGCCCGCGCCTGGTTCACGCCCTCGCCCGTGGCGAGGCGGGTGGCGTCGGCCTGGGCCAGCACCGGATCGTTGGCGCGCGCCTCGCGGTAGGCGTCCAGCAGGTCTTCGCCGTGGCTGGGCAGCGAGACGGCGGCCAGGGCCAGAGCCAGGGTGAGCAGCTTCAAACGCATGGGTTGCCTCGTGGGGGAGTCGATGTCGGTCGGTGGGCGTTCAGAGCACGAAACGCGCCGATGGCGCGGCGTGGACGAGGTAGGGCAGGTCGGTCTCGAACAAGGCTTCCTCGCGGTAGCGGCCATCGCCCTCGTGGGTGAGCAGCACGGCCTGCTGCGCGGGCGACAGGCCGCGGATCACCAGCAGGCGACCGCCCGGCTTGAGCCAGCCCAGCCAGCGCGACGGCACTTCGGCGACCGCGCCGGTGGCGACGACGGCGTCGAACAGGCCGTCCGGCTGCCAACCCTGCACCGCTTCGCCGGTGGCGAGCCGCGCGTTCGTCACGCCGGCCGCCTGCAGGCGCTGGCCCGCGGTCGCGGTGAAGTCGGCATGGATGTCGACGCTGACGACCTCGGCCGCGAGGCTGGCGAGGCAGGCGGCGAGGAAGCCGGAGCCGGTGCCGATCTCCAGCACGCGCTCGCTGCCCTGCAGGTCCAGCGCCTGCAGCACGCGGCCTTCCACCACCGGCTTCATCATCACTTCGCCATGGCCCAGCGGCAGGCACAGGTCGGCGAACGCGAGCTGGCGGTGCTCGGGCGCGACGAAATCCTCGCGCCGCACGCGGCCCAGCGTGTCCAGTACGCGGCCGTTCAGCACCTCCCACGGACGCACCTGGTTTTCCACCATGTTCGTCCGCGCCTGCTCGAAGTTCATCGCCATGTCTGCCAGGGTTCCGTGAGTGTCGAAAAAGACCAGAAAGGATAAGGGCTTGGCCTTGCCCCGACAATGACTAGCCTGCGGCCCGCGCGGTGCATCACGAAGTGCCGGAAGTCACCGCGATGCGCTGACGCACGTCATGTCGCGGATCATGTCCGCGGACACTCCCCGCCATCTGACTGGAAATAATTGAACCAATGCGTATAATAAAGTCCGCATCTCGTTTTGGGAAGGCTTAGACATGAGCAGCATCTCGCCGGTCAGGTCGCAGGGACCGGGGCGACCGAAGGATCTGGAAAAGCGCGCGGCGATCCTCGCCGCGGCCAAGGCCTTGTTCATCCGCAACGCGTTCGCCGGCACCAGCATGGACGCGATCGCCGCCGAGGCCGGCGTCTCCAAGCTCACCGTCTACAGCCATTTCGGCGACAAGGACAACCTGTTCCGCGAAGTGATACGCGCGCGCATCGAGGACCTGCTGCCCGAAAACACCTACGACTACGACCCGCACGCGTCGATCGAGCAGATCCTGCAGCGCGTGGCGCTGATCCATGCGCGGCTGGACTGCGACGCCGAGAACGTGGGCACGTTCCGCGCCATCCTCGGCGACTGCCGCCAGGGCAATCCGCGTTTCGGCCGGCTGCTCTGGGAGGAAGGCACGCTGCGTACGCACGGCCTGATGGAACGCCTGCTGCAGCAGGCGGTTGACGCGAACCAGCTCGCCATCGCCGACGTGCCGCGCGCCTGCGTGCAGTTCTTCGTGCTGATCAAGGGCGACCTGTTCATGCGTCGCATGTTCGGCTGCGTGGACTGCGGCGAAAGCTACGCCGCCGAGATCGAGGCCACCGCCCGGGCCGGCGTGGACACCTTCCTGCGCGCCTACGCGCCGCGCTGAGCATCCGCCGCACTCGCGGCAATCCCCGCTTCGTGCTTGAATAGCCGCTCTTGAAGCGGGGGTGCCGGCGCAACGGTCGGCTGAGAGAGTCCCTTCGAACCTGATCCGGTTAGCACCGGTGTAGGGAGCTTCGCCGCACGGCGTTCCATCGTCCGTGCGTCCGGCGCCGTCGCTTCGCGCGCGAATCCCTCGCGCAGAGGCCGCACTCCACGTGCGGATTTCCCACGCAAGCCGCCGGAACCCCAGTCGATGAATGCCCAGCCCAATGATCTCGTGCGCGCCGCGCAGGAACTTTCCGAAGCCGTGACGCGGCCGATCCCCGGTTCGCGCAAGGTCCATGTCGCGGGCAGCCGCGCCGACCTCCGCGTGCCGCTGCGCGAGATCGCGCAGGCGGACACGCCGGCGATGTTCGGCGTGGAGAAGAACCCCGCGATCACCGTCTACGACACCTCCGGCCCGTACACCGATCCGGACTACCGCGTGGACCTCGCCGCCGGCCTGCCGCCGCTGCGCGCGGCGTGGATCGGCGCACGCGGCGACACCGAGGCGTTGGACGGGCGCAGTTCCGAATTCGGCCGTCGCCACGCCAGCGCGCCCGAGCTGGCCGCGATCCGCTTCCCGCGCCTGCCCACGCCGCGCCGCGCGAAGGCCGGGGCGAACGTCACCCAGATGCACTACGCGCGACAAGGCATCGTGACGCCGGAGATGGAATACATCGCGATCCGCGAGAACCAGCGCATCGAGGCGCTGGGCGACAGCGCGCTGCGCGTGCAGCATCCGGGGCAGTCCTTCGGCGCGGCGATCCCGCGCCTCATCACGCCGGAATTCGTGCGCGACGAAGTGGCGCGCGGCCGCGCCATCATCCCGGCGAACATCAATCATCCGGAAAGCGAGCCGATGATCATCGGCCGCAACTTCCTCACCAAGATCAACGCGAACATCGGCAACTCCGCGGTCACCTCGTCGATCGCGGAAGAGGTCGAGAAGATGGTGTGGTCGATCCGCTGGGGCGGCGACACGGTGATGGACCTGTCCACCGGCAAGCACATCCACGAGACGCGCGAGTGGATCCTGCGCAACTCGCCGGTGCCGATCGGCACCGTGCCGATCTACCAGGCGCTGGAGAAGGTCGGCGGCGTGGCCGAGGACCTCACCTGGGAGCTGTTCCGCGACACCCTGGTCGAGCAGGCCGAGCAGGGCGTGGACTACTTCACCATCCACGCCGGCGTGCTGCTGCGCTTCGTGCCGCTCACCGCGAAGCGCGTCACCGGCATCGTCTCGCGCGGTGGCTCGATCCTGGCGAAGTGGTGCCTCGCGCACCACCGGGAGAACTTCCTCTACACGCACTTCGAGGACATCTGCGAGATCATGAAGGCGTACGACGTGTCCTTCAGCCTCGGCGACGGCCTGCGCCCCGGCTGCGTGGCGGACGCGAACGACGCCGCGCAGTTCGGCGAGCTGGACACGCTGGGCGAGCTCACGCAGATCGCGTGGAAGCACGACGTGCAGACCATGATCGAAGGCCCCGGCCACGTGCCGATGCAGCTGATCAAGGAGAACATGGACCGCCAGCTGGAGAAGTGCGGCGAGGCGCCGTTCTACACGCTGGGGCCGCTCACCACCGACATCGCGCCGGGCTACGACCACATCACCAGCGCGATCGGCGCGGCGATGATCGGCTGGTTCGGCACCGCCATGCTCTGCTACGTCACGCCGAAGGAACACCTCGGCCTGCCGAACAAGCAGGACGTGCGCGACGGCATCATCACCTACAAGATCGCCGCGCACGCGGCCGACCTCGCCAAGGGCCACCCGGGCGCGCAGGTGCGCGACAACGCGTTGAGCAAGGCGCGCTTCGAGTTCCGCTGGGACGACCAGTTCAACCTCGGCCTCGATCCGGAAAAGGCGCAGGAGTTCCACGACGAGACGCTGCCGAAGGACGCGCACAAGAGCGCGCACTTCTGTTCGATGTGCGGTCCGAAGTTCTGCTCGATGAAGATCACCCAGGACGTGCGCGACTACGCCGCCGAGCACGGCACCGGCGAAGCCGAGGCGCTGGCCGAAGGCATGGCCGAGAAGGCCGCCGAGTTCCGCGCGCAGGGTGCGGAGGTGTACCGCAAGGCCTGAGGTAGCTTGTTTCTGCCGATCGGCCGAAGCCGGGTGAAGTCGTCTTCACCCGGCTTTTTCATGGGCCTGCCTAGGCTGGAAGGACACGCTGCCGCCGGCAGCGATCCGCACCGCAGGAGCCAGCCATGCCCAAAGCCAAGCCCTTCGTCAGCGACATCGAAGCGATCCGCAAGCGCGCGCGCCAGGACATCGACAAGGGCGCGATGACCGCGGGCTACAAGGCGGACCGCGCCACCGTGGTGAAGCTGCTCAACCACGCGCTGGCCACCGAGATCGTCTGCGTGCTGCGCTACAAGTACCACTACTACGCGGCCTCGGGCATCAACTCGCAGGCGATCAAGGGAGAGTTCCTGGAGCACGCGAACGAGGAACAGGGCCATGCCGACCTGATCGCCGAACGCATCACCCAGCTCGACGGCAAGCCGGATTTTTCTCCCGAGGGCCTGACCAAACGCAGCCATGCCGATTACGTGGAAGGCGAGAACCTGGTGGACATGATCAAGGAAGACCTGGTCGCCGAGCGCATCGCCATCGACAGCTACCGCGAGATGATCGACTACATCGGCGCCGCGGATCCCACCACGCGCCGCATACTGGAAGGCATCCTCGCGATGGAGGAAGAGCACGCCGAGGACATGGGCAGTTTGCTGGAGCAGTTGGGCAAGAAGGGCGAGCCAGCCAGGCCGGCCAGGCGCAAGACGTGATGGCCACCCGGGCTGTGTGGCGCCGACAGCATGGCGGCTGGGCATTTGCCGCCGTGCATGCACGTCGACCGGGTCGCCATATGGAAGGCAACGCCATGAGCCGGTACGACGCAGCGCAGTCGAACGTTTTCGCAGCATGACGGAACAGTTGCGGCGCAACTGGGGCTGGTCGTCTATTTCGTGGTGGCCGGCGTGTTCCGCATCGTCGCAGCCTGGAGCACGTACGTCCCGGGGCGCGGCTGGGTGATCTTCGACGGGGTCGTGACCCTGGTGCTTGGCCTGATGATCTGGGCGCGCTGGCCAGTCAGCGGCCTGTGGGTCATCGGCATGTTCATCGGCATCGACCTGATCATTGCCGGCTGGTCGCGGGTGATGACCGCGACGGCGGTGCGCAGACTGCCCGCGCCGGGCTGATCCGCGGCCGCCATCCGCAGGGTACGGAAGCTACCAGCCGGCCAGCACCAGCTTGCCGATGCCTCCGCCCGATTCCAGCCGGCGATGCGCCTCGCGCAGGTTCGCCGCGTTGATCGGCTGCAGCGCCTCGTGCCGGATGCTCTTCAGCTCGCCGGCGTCGACCAGCGCGGCCACGCGCGCGAGGATGCGGCCCTGCTCGGCCATGTCCGGCGTCCTGAAGCGCGCCCGCGCGAACATGAATTCCCAGTGGATGCCGATGCACTTGGCCTTGTACGGGTCGCCGATGCGCAGCGCGCCCTTCGGTTCCACGACCAGGCCCACGTGCCCCTGCGGCGCCAGCAGTTCGCCCAGCGCGTCCCAGTAATGGTCGGTGTCGGCGAGGTTCAGCGCGGCGTCGACCTGCGGGAAGCCCAGCGCGGCGAGTTGCGGCGCCAGCGGATCGCGATGGTTCACCACGTGCTGCGCGCCCATCGCGCGGCACCAGTCCATGGTTTCCGGGCGCGAGGCGGTGGCGATCACGGTGAAGCCCGCGCGCCGCGCCAGCTGGGTCGCGATCGAACCCACGCCGCCGGCGCCGCCGATCACCAGCAGCGACTTGCCTTCGCCGCCGTGCTCGCTGTCGAACGGCATGCGCTGGAACAGCAGCTCCCACGCGGTGACGGCCACCAGCGGCAGCGCCGCGGCCTGGGCGAAGTCCAGCGTGCGCGGCATCGCCGCGGCGAGTCGCGCGTCGACCAGCTGGAACTCGGCGTTGCTGCCCGGTCGCGTGACGTCGCCGGCGTAGTACACGCGGTCGCCTGGTTGGAAGCCGTGCACCTCGGCACCGGCGGCCTCGACCACGCCTGCCGCGTCGTAACCGAGCACCTTCGGCTGCGCTTCCACCTGCGGCTTCGGCGCGCGCAGCTTGGTATCGACCGGATTCACCGATACGGCTTCCACGCGCACCAGCAGGTCGTGCACGCCGGGCACGGGCTTCGGCAGATCCACGTCCACCAGCGACGCGGGATCGTCGATGGGCAGGTAACGGGTGAGGGCGACGGCTTTCATGACGATGACTCCGCAAGAACGGGAAGAGTGGCCACTGGCGGTGGATTGCGCTCGGCGAACGGGCCGTTCCAGTAAGGGTAGTAGGGATAGGGTGGCATTGCCGCACTGGCGGCATCGAGCGCGGCGACCTGCGCGGGCGTGAGGTTCCAGCCGATCGCGCCGAGGTTGTCGACCAGCTGCCGCTCGTTGCGTGCGCCGATCAGCACGCTGGACACGGTGGGCCGCTGCAGCAGCCAGTTGATCGCCACCTGCGGCACGCTGCGACCGGTTTCCGCGGCGACGGCTTCCAGCGCATCCACCACGCGGTACAGCCGTTCCGCTTCCACCGGCGGCGCGAAGCCGGCGGTGTCGTGCAGGCGGCTGCCGGCGGGTAGCGGTTTGCCGCGGCTGATCTTTCCGGTGAGCCGACCCCAGCCCAGCGGGCTCCACACGATGGCGCCCAGCCCCTGGTCCTGGCCCAGCGGCATCAGCTCCCATTCGTAGTCGCGGCCGACCAGCGAGTAATAGGCCTGGTTGGCCACGAAGCGCGTGCGGCCGTGGCGTTCCGCGGCGGCCTGCGATTTCATGACCTGCCAGCCGGAGAAGTTGGACACGCCGAGGTAGCGCAGCTTGCCTGCGCGCACCAGGTCGTCCAGCGTGGACATCACCTCGTCCACCGGCGTCATCGCGTCGAAGTGGTGCAGGTGCAGCAGGTCGATCCAGTCGGTGCCCAGGCGCTGCAACGCGCGATCCACGCCGGCGATCAGATGGTGGCGCGAGGCGCCCACGTCGTTCGGACCCTCGCCGTTGCGCAGGCTGAGCTTGGTGGAGAGGATGGCGCGCTCGCGCCGGCCCTTCAGTGCGGCGCCGAGGATTTCTTCCGAAGCGCCATCCGAATAGACGTCGGCGCTGTCGAACAGGTTGGCGCCGGCTTCGAGGCAGATGTCGATCAGGCGCTGCGCTTCGGCCACGTCGGTGTTCCCCCATGCGCCGAACAGCGGGCCCTTGCCGCCGAAGGTGCCGGTGCCGAAGCCGAGCGCGGGCACCTTGAAACCCGAGCGGCCGAGTAAGCGGTATTCCATGATGAGACTCCGGGAGAGGGGGGGCGAGTGGTCAGGCCTGCGGGCACAGCGGGGCGGTCTGCGCAGCGCGTTGGCCGCGCAGCGCCTGCGCCGCCAGCGCGATGCCGAGGACAGTGACGGCGGCGGCGATCCACGGCAGCGCGGTGAGGCCCGCGCCGCGCGCCACCGCTGCGCTGCCCAGCCATGCGCCCAGCGCGTTGGCGAGGTTGAAGGCGCCGATGTTGAGGCTGGAGGCGAGGCTGGGCGCGTGGGCGGCCTGGCGCAGCACCCACATCTGCAGCGGCGCCACGGTGGCGAACATCGCCATGCCGAGCAGGCCGGTAGTCAGCACCATGGCCCAGCGCACCTGCATCGCGAAGCCGAACGCCACCAGCACCACCGCCAGCGCGGCCAGCGTGCCGACCAGGGCGCTGGACAGATGGCGGTCGGCCAGCTTGCCGCCCAGCGGATTGCCGATGGCCATGCCCAGGCCGAACACCAGCAGGACGGGCGAGACCATGGCGTCGCCGAAGCCGGTGACGCGGGTGAGCAGCGGCTCGATGAAGGTGTAGACCACGAACACGCCGGCGAAGCCGAAGATCGTGGTGGCGAGGCCGATCAGTACCGGCACGCCCGTGATGGCGCGCAGTTCGCTGTCCAGCGACACCGGCGCGGCATCGTGTTCGTGGGTGGCCGGCAACAGGACCGCCAGCGAGACCATCGCCAGCACGCCGATGGCGGTGATCGCCCAGAACGCCGCGTGCCAGCCATGGTGCAGGCCCAGCCACGCGCACGCCGGCACGCCGATCAGCGTGGCCAGCGCGAGGCCGTTGAACATGGTGGCGATGGCCGAGGCCTTGCGCTGTTCCGGCACCAGTGAAGTGGCCACCACCGAACCCACGCCGAAGAAAGTGCCGTGTGCCAGTGAAGTAAGCACGCGGGCGGCCATCAATGCGCTGTAGCTGGTGGCGAGCGCGCAGGCGAGGTTGCCCAGGGTGAAGACCGCCATCAGCCCCAGCAGCACCAGCTTGCGCGGCAACCTGCGCGTGGCCAGCGTGATCGCCGGCGCGCCCACGAACACGCCGAAGGCATAGCCGGAGATCAGCAGGCCCGCGCTGGCGATGCTCACGCCGAGGCTGGCGGAGACCTGTTGCAGCAGGCCCATGATGGCGAATTCGGTGGTGCCGATGCCGAAGGCGCCGATCGCCAGCGCGTACAGCGCCGGCGGCGTGCGGGTGGGGTTCATGCAGGTGGTTCCGTGCGGGGAGCGCCCATGCTGGACGCTTGCACTCTCAGCAGAAACCACCAAGATGGCGATTCATTTTCAATAATTGGTTGAAAGCCATGGACCGCCTCGACGACCTCGCGCTGTTCCTGCGCGTGCTGGACCAGGGTTCGATCAGTGCGGCCGCGCGCAGCCTCGATCTATCGGCGGCGGTGGCCAGCCAGCGCCTGCAGCGGCTGGAGCGCGGCCTGGGCGTGCGGCTGCTGCAGCGGACCACGCGCCGGCTGCATCCCACGCCGGAAGGCCGCCTGCTGGCCGAGCAGGGCCGCGCGCTGGTGGAGGACCTGGACGCACTCACCGCCGGCCTGCGCCAGAGCGCCGCCGCCGTCACCGGCACCTTGCGCGTGACCATGTCCGCCGCGTTCGGTCGCGAATACATCTCGGCGCTGCTGCCGGAATTCCTGGCGCGCCATCCGAAGCTGCGCCTGTTCGCGCACCTCAGCGACGAGATGGTGGACGTGGTGGGCGAGGGTTACGACCTCGCCATCCGCATCGGCGCGCTGAACGATTCCAGCCTGGTCGCGCGCAAGCTGGCGGCGAACCGGCGCGTGCTGTGCGCCTCGCCCGGCTACCTGCGCCGCCACGGTCGCCCGCGCGTGCCGGCCGACCTGGCGCGGCACGAATGCGTGCTGCTGTCCGGCCAGGACGTGTGGCGCCTGGTCGACCGCCGCGGGCACGAGCACGCCATACGCGTGCAGGGACGCTTCGAGACCACGCTGGGCGAGGCGGTGCGCGATGCGGCGCTGGCCGGGCAGGGCATCGCCGTGCACTCGCTGTGGCACGTGCACGAGGCGCTGGCCAAGGGGCTGCTGGACGTGGTGCTGCCGGATTGCACGCTGCCCGAAAGCGGCATCTGGGCGGTGACGCCGCAGCGTCGGCTGGTGCCGCCGCGGGTGCGCGCGTTCACCGAATTCCTGATCGAGAAACTGGGCGACCCGCCGCCGTGGGAACGCGGCGCGGCCGCCGCGAAGCGCAAGGCGCGCACGCGGGGCGCCGGATCGCGGGCATGAAAAACGGCGCGCGCCTCGCGGCGACGCGCCGTTCAATGCAGGGAACTCAGCCCTTGGCAGCCTCGTAGCGGGCGATGCCGGCGATGATCTCGGCCTTCGCCGACTCCGCGCCTTCCCAGCCTTCCACCTTCACCCACTTGCCCTTCTCGAGGTCCTTGTAGTGCTCGAAGAAGTGGCCGATGCGCTCCAGCCAGTGCGGCGACACGCCCTTCATGTCGTTGATGTGGGCGTAGCCGGGGAACACCTTCGGCGAGGGGATCACCACCAGCTTCTCGTCGCTGCCGGCCTCGTCGGTCATCTTCAGCATGCCGACCGGGTGGCAGCGGATCACCGAGCCCACCGCCAGCGGCAGCGGCAGGATCACCACGACGTCCAGCGGGTCGCCGTCGCCGCCCAGCGTGCCCGGCACGTAGCCGTAGTTGCAGGGGTAGCGCATGGGCGTGGACAGGATGCGGTCCACGAAGATCGCGCCCGACGCCTTGTCCACCTCGTACTTGACCGGCTCGGCATCCTTGGGGATTTCGATGATGACGTTGATTTCGTCCGGCACGTTGCGGCCGGCGGGAACCAGGTGCAGACCCATGGTGGATGTCCTTGCGCGGGTTTCGGTGGAATTGGCCCGCAAGGATACGCCAGTCGCTGTTGCGATGCAGCAGGAAAGGCTGAACGAGCGGGCCGCGGCCCGCGGCGGACGGCTCCAGGGCCGCGGCGGCGGATTCAGTACGGCCGCTCGCGCAGCCACTTGGTGGCGATCCACTTCTCGCCGCGCTGCACCGGCAGCCCGGCGTGCAGCGAGCTGGAGTCGCCGCCCTCGTAGGCGAAATAGACGGCCGAACCGCGCAGCGCGGTCACCGTGACGCCCACCTCCGGGAAGGCGGTGCCGCCGCCGGCCTCGGGCGTGTTGAGGTACATCACCACGCTGGCGATGCGCTGGCCGCCGCGCGCGGTGATCGTCGCGTAGCCGGGCTGGGCGGAATCGAACCAGTCGTAGTGCGGCTGGTATTCCTGGCCCGGCAGGTAGTGCAGGATCTGCAGCCCCTCGCCGTGGCTGGCCGGCACGTCGAGCAAGTCGGCGATGCGCTGTTCCAGCCGCGCCACCGGCGGCAGTTCGGCGAGCTTGAAGAACATGCCCACGCTGGTGCGCCGGTGATCGACCTGCTGCTGGCCGGCCGCGTCCACGGTGAGCGCGCGCGCCAGCCGGGGCCGCGCCAGTTCGATCAGCTCCTCGCATTCCGCGCCGGTCAGCAAGCCGTCCAGCACCCGCAGCGCGGGCTTGTCCATGCCCATCGTCACCCGCACCTCGCGGTCGCCCGCCTTGGCCAGGGGGCCTTGGGGGTGTTTCGTGCGGAGCCCGCTCGGCGCGGGGACATTCGCATGCACCGCCGCCACCGGCAGCTTCAGCACCTCGGCCAGGATCGCGCAGCTCTGCCGCGGGTCGTAGCCGTGCGCCCGCATCAACTCCAGCACGTCCTGCGGGCCGTGGCCGGCGCGGGTGGTGTCGAGGATCCACTGGCGCAGTTCGGGGCTGATGATGCGTTGGGGACTCATGGGGCGCTCTGGCTTGGGCGAGGGGTCAGGCGAGCGTGGACGAACCGTGAAGAACAAGACGTTCGATGGGCGGCATGGCGTCCGGGATGCCGAGCCCATCGATGGACCATAAATCCAGCCCGGCGAGCAAACCATCCTGCTCGAACACGAATGCTCCGCAAAGATGACCGAGGTTGTTGCGCCACTCGTAGTCGGAAAGTACATGCATGGCGAAATGCTGGGGCCGCTTGCCGTCGATCGAGAAATCAATGCTGGCGCAGCCACATGGGCAAAGACGCACGACGCGCGCGCGTTTCAACTGCGCAAGGAACTCGCGGTTGTCTCCATCACCGTGTTCCAGAAGCCACTGGACTACGGTTGCCTCGTCAGCCGTCAACGGGCGGTCAACATCGGTGCCTGCTGGAATGGAGCTCACGGGATCGGTATCCGGACTCGGTTGCCGGCAAGGGTAATGGTTCCGGGGCCGCGTGGCTCCCGGGGCGAAAGCGGCTGTCCCTGAAACAGGCGAGCCGGCCCCGGGCCGGCTCGCCTGCGCTCCGCATGTCGGCGCGGCCTACTTCAGCTGCTCCCACAGGAAGTCGTACACCATCGCGTGCATGTGGGCGGACTGCTTGTTGTCCGCGCCGGCGCCGTGGCCGCCTTCCAGGTTCTCGTAGAACCACACGTTGGGGATGTCCATGCCCTCCATCTTCGCGGCCATCTTGCGCGCCTGCGCGGGGCCTACGCGGTCGTCGCTGGTGGTGGTGTAGAACAGCACCGGTGGGTAGTGCGTTTCCTTGTGCAGGTTCTGGTAGGGCGAGAAGGTCTTGATGAAGCTCCATTGCTTCGGGTCGTCGGGGTTGCCGTATTCGGCGATCCACGAGGCGCCGGCGTCGAGGTGGATGTAGCGCTTCATGTCGAGCAGCGGCACTTCGCAGGCGATGGCGCCGAGCAGTTGCGGGTACTGGGTGAGCATGTTGCCCATCAGCAGGCCGCCGTTGCTGCCGCCCTCGGCGCCGAGGTGCTTCGCGGAGGTGACGCCGCGCTTCACCAGATCCTCCGCTACCGCTGCGAAGTCCTCATAGGCCTTGGGCCGGTTCGCCTGCAGCGCGGCCTGGTGCCAGGCCGGGCCGTACTCGCCGCCGCCGCGGATGTTGGCGATCACGTAGACGCCGCCGCGGCTCAGCCACGCGCGGCCGACGCTGCCGCTGTAGGACGGCTGCAGCGAAACCTCGAAGCCGCCGTAGCCGTAGAGCAGGGTGCGATGGCTGCCGTCGAGCTTCAGGTCCTTCGGCGCGATCTCGAAATACGGCACGCGGGTGCCGTCCTTGGAGGCGACGAAGTGCTGGCTCACGCTGAACTTCGAGGCGTCGAAGAACGCCGGCTGGCGCTTGATCGTCTCGGCGTTGCCCTGGCCCAGCACGCCGCGTTCCAGCGAGGGCGGGGTGAGGAAGCCGGTGACGGTGAGCCAGTATTCGTCGCTGTGGTCCGGGTCGGTGCCGACCACCGCCACCGTGCTCATCGCCGGTGCGCCCGGCATCGCCTCGCGCTGCCAGTCGCCGGCGGTCGCGGAATTTGCGGGAGGGGTGAGCACTTCCAGCCGGCTCTTCACGTCGTCCAGCACGTCGAGGATCAGATGGTGCTGCGTCCACGCATAGTCGGACAGCGCGGTGTGCGCATCGGGCTTGAACAGCACGGTGAACGCGCGCTTGCCGGCCACGAAGTCGTCGAACTTCGTGGCGATCAGCGCGCCGCTGGGATAGGTGGCGCCGCCCACCGTCCACGGCGAGCGCAGCGTCACCAGCAGCCACTCGCGGTGCGCGTCGGCGCGGGCATCATCGGGCACGTCCAGCTTCACCAGCTTGCCGTCCTTGCGCAGCAAGGTTTCGCTGTGGAAGAAGTCGGTGGCCACCTGCACGAAGTCGCGTTCGAAGCCCGGCGTGCGGTCGTGGTAGGCGCTCACCGCGAGATCCTCGGGCTTGCCTTCATATACCGTCGCGGCGGCGGCAAGCGGCGTGCCGCGCTTCCATTCCTTGGCGATGCGCGGGTAGCTGGACCTGGTCATGGAACCGGGGCCGAAGTCGGTGCCCACGTAGATGTGGTCCTGGTCGATCCAGCCCACCTCGGTCTTGGCCACCGGCAGCTCGAAGCCGTCCTTCACGAAGGACCTGGTGGTGGTGTCGAACTCGCGCACCGCCACCGCGTCGCCGCCGTCGGGCGACAGCGACAGCAGGCAGTGCGTGTAGGCGGGTTTCAGGCACTGCGCGCCCTTCCACACCCAGCGCTTGCCCTCGGCCTTGTTCAGCGCGTCCACGTCCAGCACGGTTTCCCACTTGGGATCGGCCTTGCGGTATTCGGCCAGCGTGGTGCGGCGCCACAGGCCGCGCGGGTGCGCCTTGTCCTGCCAGAAGTTGTAGAGGTGGTCGCCCATGCGGCGCACGTAGGGAATGCGCGCGTCGGAATCCAGCACTTCCAGGATCTGGTCGCGGGTGTGGTCGAACGCCGGCGAGCTGGCGAACGCCTGCTCGGTGATCGCGTTCTGCTTTTTCACCCAGTCCATGGCGCGGGCGTCGTGGGTGGCTTCCAGCCACAGGTAGGGATCGTCGCCGGCGGCGGGCTGGTCGGCGGTGGCGGCATGGGTGGCGTTCATGCCGCCCAGTGTGATGCCCAGCGCGAGCGCCAGCCAGAGGGAATGCCTGGAAGTCATGCGTGGAGTCCTTGTCGTGTGACGGGTCGCCGGTGACGGCGAGTGTGACTGCGTCCGGCGGCCCCTGCCTGTGACTAAAGTCAGGCCTGCCGGAAAAGCGACAGGCCCCGCATGCGGGGCCTGTCGTCGAAGCGCGTGGTGCTCAGTGCAGCAGCGGGATGATCAAGAGCGCCACGATGTTGATGATCTTGATCAGCGGGTTCACCGCGGGGCCGGCGGTGTCCTTGTAGGGGTCGCCCACGGTGTCGCCGGTGACCGCGGCCTTGTGCGCTTCCGAACCCTTGCCGCCGTGGTGGCCGTCCTCGATGTACTTCTTGGCGTTGTCCCAGGCGCCGCCGCCGGTGGTCATCGAGATCGCCACGAACAGGCCGGTGACGATGGTGCCGATCAGCACGCCGCCCAGCGCCTTCGGCCCCAGCAGCAGGCCGACCACGATGGGCACCACCACCGGCAGCAGCGACGGCACGATCATCTCCTTGATCGCCGAGCGGGTGAGCATGTCCACCGCCTTGTCGTACTGCGGCTTGCCGGTGCCCTGCATGATGCCGGCGATGTCGCGGAACTGGCGGCGCACTTCCTCCACCACCGCGCCCGCGGCGCGGCCCACCGCCTCCATCGCCATCGCGCCGAACAGGTAGGGGATCAGGCCGCCGATCAGCAGGCCGATGATCACCATGTGGTCGGACAGGTCGAAGCTCAGCGTCTGCGCCACGCCGCCGCTGGCCGCCGCCTTGAGCTGGGCGGACACGTCGAGGTTGTGCGTGTAGTCGGCGAACAGGACCAGCGCGGCCAGCGCGGCCGAGCCGATCGCGTAGCCCTTGGTCACCGCCTTGGTGGTGTTGCCCACCGCATCCAGCGGATCGGTGACGCCGCGCACTTCCGGCGGCAGGTCGGCCATCTCGGCGATGCCGCCGGCGTTGTCGGTGATCGGGCCGTAGGCGTCCAGCGCCACGATCATGCCGGCCATCGACAGCATCGCGGTCGCCGCGATCGCGATGCCGTACAGGCCGCCCAGCGCATACGCGGCCCAGATCGCCACGCAGATCGCCACCACCGGCAGGCCGGTGGCCTTCATCGAGATGCCGAGGCCCGCGATGATGTTGGTGCCGTGGCCGGTGGTGGAGGCCTGCGCGATGTGCTGCACGGGCTTGTAGTCGGTGCCGGTGTAGTACTCGGTGATCCACACGATCGCGCCGGTGAGCGCCAGGCCGATCAGCGAGCAGAACCACAGGTTCAGCGCGCCGCCGTCGAAGCTCGCCATCATCTGCATGGTGATCGGGTAGAACGCTGCCGCCGCCAGCACGCCCGACACCGCCACGCCCTTGTACAGCGCGCCCATGATCGAGCCGCCCGCGCCAACCTTCACGAACAGCGTGCCGATGATCGAGGCGATGATCGACACCGCGCCCAGCAGCAGCGGGTACAGCACCGCGTCGCTGCCCGCATTGCTCAGCGTGAGGCCGCCCAGCAGCATGGTGGCGATCACCGTCACCGCGTAGGTCTCGAACAGGTCGGCCGCCATGCCCGCGCAGTCGCCCACGTTGTCGCCCACGTTGTCGGCGATCACCGCCGGGTTGCGCGGGTCGTCCTCGGGGATGCCGGCCTCGACCTTGCCGACCAGGTCGGCGCCCACGTCCGCGCCCTTGGTGAAGATGCCGCCGCCCAGGCGCGCGAAGATCGAGATCAGCGAGCTGCCGAAGGCCAGGCCCACCAGGGCATGCAGCGCGTGCTCGCTGGTGACGCCGCTGCGGTCGAGGATCAGCCAGTAGCCGGCCACGCCGAGCAGCGCCAGGCCCACCACCAGCATGCCGGTGATCGCGCCGCCGCGGAACGCCACGTTCATCGCCGGCCCCAGGCCCTGCCGCGCCGCCTCCGCCGTGCGCACGTTCGCGCGCACCGAGACGTTCATGCCGATGTAGCCGGCCGCGCCGGACAGCACCGCGCCGATCAGGAAGCCGATCGCGGTGGGCCAGGAAAGGAAGAAACCGATCAAAAGGAACAGCACCACGCCGACGATGCCGATCGTGCCGTACTGGCGATTGAGGTAGGCGCGGGCGCCTTCCTGCACCGCCGCCGCGATTTCCTGCATCCGTGCATTGCCCGGCGACTGCGCCAGAACCCAGCGTGCCGATATGGCGCCATACAACACTGCCACCACCGCACACGCGAGCACGATCCACCAGCCAAACTGCTGCAGCATCGGAGCCTCCCCATGGTTGTAATGGCCGTCCGGAGCGGGCGGTCGTCGGGGAGTATAGGCAGAGGCCGGCGGCGATTCCGTTGTGCGGCGCAACGTCCTGCGGAAAAGCGCAGGCCGCGCAGCGATGCGCGGCCTGCCTTGCGGCAATGCGGATTCAGCGCATGGCGACGTCGAGGATGATGCCGGTGGCGAGCGCGATCAGCAGGTAGTCGTTGTTGTCCGCGCGCACCCAGCCGTAGCCGCGCGGCGGCGGGCGCAGGCGGTAGTGGCCGTAGTCGTGCACCACGTAGACCGGGCCGCCGTAGCGGTGGCCGCGCTCCCAGTGGCGGTAGCGGTCGTGCCGGTCGTAACGGTCGTAGTGGTGGACGACCACGCGGCGCCGGTCGTCGTGGCGACCGTGACCGCGGCCATCCTGCCAACCGTGGCGGTCGTGCCCGCGACCGTCCTGCCAGCCGTGGCGGTCGTGTCCGCGACCGCGTCCATGGTCGTGGTCGGCCAGCGCGGCGCCGCTGCCGGCCAGCAGGGGCAGGGCAAGCATGAGGCTGTAGAGGATCTTCATCGCGGGATCTCCGGTTGGGCCGTATGCGGCTCGGGACGGAGCGTATGAAATTGCGTCTGAACGGAAGATATGTCGGTGCAGCGCCTCATCGGGCCGCCATTCAGCTGCCCGCGACGGCCCCGCGCGTGGCCGCCAGGAGTAGGCTGCAGGCATGAATCCCGCCGACTTCGCACCACGCCGCGCCGCCTTCCGCAAGTTGCACGAAAGCGGTTGCTTCATGCTCCCCAATCCCTGGGACCCCGGTTCCGCCCGCGCCCTGCAGCAGCTGGGTTTCAAGGCGCTGGCGACCACCAGTTCCGGTTTCGCGTGGTCGCGCGCGCATGCCGACAACGCGATGGACGTGGACGCGGTGCTGGCGCATTGCCGCGCGATCGTCGCAGCCACCGACCTGCCGGTGAACGCCGACTTCGAGGACGGCCACGCCCGCGACCTGAAGGAACTTGCGGACAACGTGCGCCGCTGCGTCGACACCGGCGTGGCCGGCCTGTCGATCGAGGATGCCACCGGCGACGCCGCGCAGCCGCTGTACGGGCTCGACGAGGCGGTGGCGCGCATGCGTGCCGCGCGCGCCGCGATCGACGCCTCAGGCCAGGACGTGATGCTGGTCGGCCGTGCCGAGTGCTTCCTGGTCGGCCATCCCGATCCGCTCGACGAATCGCTGAAGCGCCTCAAGGCCTATGCCGAAGCCGGCGCGGATTGCCTCTATGCGCCGGGCTTGCGCACGCGCGAACAGATCGAAGCGGTGGTGCGCGCCGTGGCGCCAAAGCCGGTGAACGTGCTGGTGGGTTACGCCGCACCGTTCACGCAGGCCGATCTCGCGCAGCTCGGCGTGCGCCGGATCAGCGTTGGCGGCGCGCTGGCGGGCGCCGCCTGGGGCGGCTTCCTGCGCGCCGCGCGCGGCCTCGCCGAAGGGCGCTTCGACGGCTTCGCCGGCAACGCCACGCATGCGGAGTTGAACGGCTTGTTCTGAGCGGCCGCGCATCGTCGTCGCATCGATACGCGGGGATTTCAGGGAGTGGGCGTGCCGGGAATCAGCCCGGCGGCCACGGGGCCAGCTTCTTCGCCACCGCCACGTTTTTCAGCTGCACGTAGACCGGCAGGCCGTTCTTCGTGGGCGGCGCCGATTCGCCAGCGATCAACGGCGCGAGATAGCGGCGCGCGGCGGCGGTGATGCCGAAGCCGTCCTTGCGGATGAAACCTTTCGGCAGCTTCTTCTCGTGGTTGGCGATCTTTGCCAGCGGCGCGGGTTCGATCTTCCAGCGGTAGGGCGCGTCGGACGTGCGCACGATCGCCGGCATCACCGCGTTCATGCCGGCCAGCGCGCAATCCACCGCGGCCTTGCCCACGGCATAGGCCTGTTCGGCATCCACCCTGGAGGCGAGGTGGCGGGCCGAGCGCTGCAGATAGTCGGGCAGCGCCCAGTGCACCTTGTAGCCCAGCTTGCCCTTCACCAGTTCGGCCAGCGTGGGCGCCACGCCGCCCAACTGCACGTGGCCGAACGCGTCGCGCGTGCCGGCGTCGGCGAGGAATTGGCCGGCGGCATTGCGGATGCCTTCAGACGCCACCACGGTGCACCAGCCCACGCGTTCCACCGTGGCCTTCACCTTGGCGAGGAATGCGGCTTCGTCGAACACGTTCTCGGGGAACAGGATCAGGTGCGGGGGCGCATCCGCGCCATCGCCGGCGAGGCCGGCGGCGGCGGCGATCCAGCCGGCGTGGCGGCCCATCACTTCCAGGATGAACACCTTGGTCGAGGTGGAGGCCATCGAGGCCACGTCCAGGCTGGCTTCAAGCGTGGAGACGGCGGTGTACTTCGCCACCGAGCCGAAGCCGGGGCAGCAGTCGGTGACGGCGAGGTCGTTGTCCACCGTCTTCGGCACGCCGATGCAGCGGATGTCGTACTTCATCGCCTTGCCCAGCTGCGAGATCTTCAGCGCGGTGTCGGCCGAGTCGTTGCCGCCGTTGTAGAGGAACCAGCGGATGTCGTGGGCGCGGAACACCTCGATCAGGCGTTCGTACTCGGCACGGTTCGCCTCCAGCGACTTCAGCTTGTAGCGACAGCTGCCGAACGCGCCGCCGGGGGTGTGGCGCAATGCCGCAACCGCGGCCCGGGTTTCCTTCCGGGTGTCGATCAGCTCCTCGCGCAGCGCGCCGAGGATGCCGTTGCGCGCGGCATAGACCGGCACGCCCCGGGCGCGCGCCGCCTCGATAACGCCAGCGGCGGTGGCGTTTATCACGGCGGTGACGCCGCCGGACTGGGCATAGAGCAGGCGGTCGGACGTGGCGTGGCGGGTCGGCATGACGATCTCCTGGGTGGGGGCGCAGTATCGCGCCGATACGACGAAAGTCGGTACTGGCGCCGCGGTTTTCGTTTGACGGCGGCGGCCCGCAAACGCTACCGTGAAGTTCAATTCCCACGGAGTAGGCGGCCATCTGCCGCCATTGCGGAGCGATATGCGACTCGTGCTACTCGGCGCGCCCGGTTCGGGCAAGGGCACCCAGGCCGCCCGGCTGAAGAACGACCTGGGCGTGCCGCACATCTCCACCGGCGACATGCTGCGCGCCGCCGTGGCCGCGGGAACGCCGACCGGGCTCAAGGCCAAGGCGGTGATGGACGCCGGCAAGCTGGTCTCCGACGACATCCTGCTCGCCATGCTGGAAGAACGCCTGGCCCAGCCCGACGCGAAGAACGGCTTCATCCTCGACGGCTACCCGCGCAACCTCGCGCAGGCCGACGCGCTCGACCACCTGCTGGCCCGCATCGGCCAGCCGCTGGACGCAGTGGTGAAGCTGGAAGTGCCGAACGAGGCGATCGTCGGCCGCTGCGAGATCCGCTACGCCGCCGAACACCGCAAGGACGACGACCCCGCCGTGGTGCGCGACCGCCTCAAGGTCTATGCCGAACAGACCGCGCCGGTGGCGGATTTCTACGCCAGGCGCGGCACCCTGCAGGTGGTCGACGGCGTCGGCGAGCTGGACGAAGTCACCGCCCGCGTGAAGCGCGCGCTCAAGGCCGAGGCGGCTGCCGCCAACGGCTGAAGCCGCGATTCCCCCCTCTCCCTGCGGGGAGAGAGCCGGGGTGAGGGGTCGGGCGCAGCGAGTACATCCGGCCCGCGAAACCTCCTTCCTCCGCAAGTCCCGTACCCTCACCCCCAGCCCCTCTCCCGGCGGGAGAAGGGAGCAAGCATCGCGAGAGGACGGATTCCACATCATGCGTCTGCACATCCTCGGCATCTGCGGCACCTTCATGGGCGGCGTCGCCGCGCTGGCGCGTGAGCTGGCGCTCACCGTCGAAGGCTCCGACGCGAACGTCTATCCGCCGATGAGCACCCAGCTCGAAGCGCTGGGCATCCGCCTGATGGACGGCTACAAGGCCGAATACCTGCAGCCCGCGCCCGACCTGGTGGTCGTCGGCAACGCGATGACGCGCGGCAATCCGGCGGTCGAATACATGCTCGACGCGCAGCTGCGCTACATCTCCGGCCCGCAGTGGCTGGGCGAGACGCTGCTGCCCGGGCGCGAGGTGCTGGCCGTCGCCGGCACCCACGGCAAGACCACCACCACCAGCCTGCTGGCGCACCTGCTCGAAAGCGCGGGGCTCGCGCCCGGTTTCCTGATCGGCGGCGTGCCGGGCAACTTCGGCGTGTCCGCGCGGCTGGGCGCGGGCAAGCCCTTCGTGATCGAGGCGGACGAATACGACACCGCGTTCTTCGACAAGCGCTCGAAGTTCGTGCACTACCGTCCGCGCATCGCCATTCTCAACAACCTCGAATACGACCACGCGGACATCTTCCCCGACGTGGCGGCGATCCAGCGCCAGTTCCATCACCTCGTGCGCACCGTGCCGGGCAACGGCCGGCTGATCGTCAACGCCCACGACGAGCGCCTCGCCGAAGTGCTGGCGATGGGCTGCTGGACGCCGGTGGAAAGCTTCGGCATCGGCCGCGGCGACTGGCAGGCGGAGTTGGTCGAAGCCGACGGCAGCGCGTTCAAGGTGACCCGCAAGGGCGAGGCGATCGGCGAGGTGCGCTGGTCGCTGCTCGGCAACCACAGCGTGATGAACGCGCTGGCTGCGCTCGCCGCCGCTGCCGCGGCGGGCGCCGATCCGCGCGCGTTGCTGCCCGCCTTCGCCGATTTCGAGAGCGTGAAGCGGCGCATGGAGCTGGTGGGCGATGCGGGCGGCGTGCGCGTCTACGACGACTTCGCGCATCACCCGACTGCCATCGCCACCACCCTGGCCGGCCTGCGCGCGAAGGTGGGCAAGGCACGCATCCTGGTGGCGCTGGAGCCGCGCTCAAATTCGATGCGGCTCGGCGCGCATGCCGATGCGCTGGCGCCTTCGCTGGCCGATGCGGATGCCGTGGTGTTCCTGCATCGGCCCGAGCTGCCGTGGGACGCGCACCGCGTCACCGACGCCCTGCAGGGTCGCGGCAGCGCGGCCCCCAGCGTCGACGCGCTGCTGGCGGCGCTGCGTGCGCAGGCGCGCCCCGGCGACCACGTGGTGTTCATGTCCAACGGCGGTTTCGAGGGCGCCCCGCGCCGCTTTGCCGAACTGCTGCGCTCCTGACCGGCGGCTTCACCCGGCCAGTGGCGCGTCGAAGCACGGCGGCCGGCGCAGGTATTCGCGTCGTGCCGAGCTCCACACGCCCAGCCCGAATCCCAGCGTGACCAGCAACAGCAGGCCGCCGCCGATAGTCAGGCCCAGCGCGCCCAGCAGCCAGTAGCCGCCCCAGTACACCGCCATCGCGCCCACCGTGACGACGACGTCCACCACGCCGCGGCCGAAACCGCTTTCCGGGCCGACCAGGTGCACCGCCAGTGCGGTGAGGCTGGCGCCCACGCTGACGATGGCCCCGGCCAGCAGCATGCGCGCCGGTTCCGCCGCGTGGGTGAGCACGATGCCCAGGCCGGTGTAGGCCACGGTGCTGAGCACGGTGATCGGCACCAGCACCACCAGTGCGTCCAGCAAGGTCTGCTGGTAGTCGGTGCGCGTGGGCGGCGCCAGCGTGAGATAGAGGTCGGCGAGGTTCGGCCGCATCTGCCGCATGCCGCGGCCCAGTTGCGGGAAGCGCGCCAGCCCCAGCAGGATCGCGTAGGCGCCCACCACCGCGGCGTTGAAACGCTGCCGGTGCATCACCGCCACCACGTAGAACGTCACGATCGCCGCCACCATCAGCAGGCGCAGCGCGATCGCCTGCGGATTGTCGTGCGGCAGCAGCAGCCGGCGCACCAGCACCGTGCGCAGGTGCCAGCCCGGCTTCGCGCGGTAGCGCGCCAGCGCCTGCTCCATCGCGCGCTGCGAGGTGCCGTCGAAGATCGCGCCGGTGCGCTGGCCCAGCTTGCCGCGGCGCGCCGGCGTGCCGTCCAGGTTGCGGGCGCGCGCGCGGCCCAGTTGCGCGTTCTCCAGCGGCGAGCTGTCCGTTTCGCGGTCCTCGATGCGCAGGAGCGGGCGCAGGCCCAGGCTGGCGACCAGCACCGCCAGCAGCAGCGCCAGCGGCACCGCCCACGCCGAGGCGATCAGCACCTTGACGGCCGCGCCCGCCAGGCCAGGCTGCCAGCCGGCCAGCATGAACACGCCCCACACCACCAGGCTGATGTAGCGCGCCGAGCTGGCCGCCAAACCGATCGCCGCCAGCAGCAGGAGGCCCGCGCCGCCCAGCAGGGCATGCGGCACGCCCAGCACCAGCGCGGCCAGCGTGGGCAGCAGCACCCATTGCGCGACTTGCAGCGCGCCCATCCGGGCCAGCCGCTGGCGGAAGCCGGGCAGCAGGAAACTCTCCGGCCGGCACAGGCCGCGCAGGCACATTCCCAGCAGGGTGAACCAGAACCAGGCGCCGAAGGCGAACAGCATCGCAGCCACGCCAGCAAGGCTCGCGTCGGTGGCGGGCACGCAGCCCAGCAGCACCGCGCCGGCCAGCCAGGCCAGCTGCAGCAGCACGGCGCCCACCGCCATCTGCCGGAACGGCAGCCGCCACAGCTGCCACAGCGCCTTCATGCCAGTTCCACGAACAGGTCTTCCAGCGTGGGCGTCTCGATGCGCAGCGTGGCGCCCTCGCGCGCGGCCAGCGCCTGCAGGCCTTCCGGGTCCGCGTCCTCCACCAGCAACTGCGCCTCGTCGCCCTTGAGCGTGGCCTTCAGCACGCCGGGCAGCGCGGGCGCCTGCGTCCAGCCGCCGGGCCGCGCGAGCACGGCCCGGCGCAGGCGTTCGCGCAACTCGGCCAGCGGACGGGTGAACTGGATCGCGCCGTCGCGCAGCAAGGCGATGTCGGCATCCGCGCGCTCCAGGTCGGCGGTGATGTGGGTGGAGAAGATCACCGTCTTGCCCGGCGCCTTCATCAGCTCCAGCAGTTCGGCCATGAAGGCGCGGCGCGCCTGCGGGTCCAGGCTGGCGACGGGCTCGTCCAGCACCAGCAGGTCGGGCTGGGGCGCGATCGCGCGCACGATCGCCAGCTTCTGCCGCTGGCCTTGCGACAGCTCGCCGATCTTCTGCTTCGGGTCCAGTTGCCAGTCGCCCAGCAGGCGGCCGGCCAGCGCGTGGTTCCAGTTCGCGTAGAACGCGGCGGTGAAATCGAGATAGGCGCGCACCTTCATCCACGGAAACAGGTCGAAGGTCTGCGGCACGAAGCCGATGCGGTGCATGCGTTCGCCGCCGGGCTCGGTCATGGCCTCGCCGAACAGCTCCACCGTGCCGGCGTCGGTGGGCGAGAGGCCCAGCAGGCAGCGCAGCAGGGTGGTCTTGCCGGCGCCGTTGCGGCCCAGCAGGCCGACCACGCGGCCGGACGGCACGTCCCAGTCGATGCCGCGCAGCACCTCGCGCTGCTTGAACGCCTTGCGCAGGCCGCGCACGCGCAGCACGGGCCCGTTCGGAGTGGCGGGGAAGGTCGTGGCCGGTGCGGTGGCGGTGGTCGACATCCTTGCGCGTGCTCCCCGGGTGGAGCGGCTAATGTGCCGTCGCGCCCCGCAGGCGTCCAGTGGGCGGCCCGCGTCGCCGACGCTCGCTACACTGCCCGCATGGCTGGACGTTCCTCCCGCGCCGAACTGCCCTTGTTCCCGCTGTCCACGGTGCTGTACCCGGGCGGGCGGCTGGAACTGCGCATCTTCGAGCCGCGCTACGTGGACATGGTGCGCGAGTGCACGCGCGAGGACCGCGGTTTCGGCGTCTGCCTGATCCTGGAAGGACGCGAGACGGGCGAGCCGGCGCTGCCGGCGGCGGTGGGCACGCTGGCGCGCATCGTGGACTTCCATCACGGCGCCGGCGGCCTGCTCGGCATCGTGGCCGAGGGCGGCCAGCGGTTCCGGGTGCGGCGCACGCGGGCGCGGGGAGACGGCCAGTTGCGCGGCGAGGTGGAGTGGTGGCCGGAGGAGCCGCCCACGCCCGTGCCGGTCGAGCTGGCCTTGTTGCAGACGATTGCCGAGCGCCTGGTCGACGCGATGGCGCCGCAATGGAAGCAGGCGCCGCGCGAATGCTACGACGACGCGCGCTGGCTGGGTTTCCGGCTCGCCGAACTGCTGCCGCTGAGCGGCGACGAACGCCAGCGCCTGCTGGAGCTGGCCGATCCGCTGCAACGCCTGGCCGAGCTGCGCGATATCCTGCCGCGCTTCCAGAAGGCCTGATCCTTTCACTCCCATCGGGAATCCGCATGAGCACCCTGGCCGGCAAGACCCTGTTCATCACCGGCGCCTCGCGCGGCATCGGCCTCGCGATTGCGCTGCGCGCTGCGCGCGACGGCGCGAATGTGGTCATCGCCGCGAAGAGCGGCGTGGCCAATCCCAGACTGCCGGGCACCATCCATACCGCCGCCGCTGAGGTCGAGGCGGCCGGCGGCAAGGCGCTGGCGCTGAAGTGCGACATCCGCGACGAGGCCGGGGTGCAGGCCGCGGCGGCGCAGGCGGCGGAGCGCTTCGGCGGCATCGACATCGTGGTCAACAACGCCAGCGCGATCTGGCTGGCCGGGGTGGAAGGCACGCCGATGAAGCGCTTCGACCTGATGCACCAGGTCAACACGCGCGGCACCTTCGTGGTCACCCAGGCCTGCCTGCCGTACCTGAAGCAGGCGGCGAACCCGCACGTGCTGATGCTGTCGCCGCCGCCCAGCGTGGACCCGAAATGGTTTGCGCCGCACACCGCCTACACCATCGCCAAGATGGGCATGAGCCTGTGCGTGCTGGGCATGGCGGCGGAGTTCGCGCCGCTGGGCGTCGCGGTGAACGCGCTGTGGCCGCGCACGGTGATCGCCACCGCGGCGATCGCGATGATCGACGGCGTGCGTGCCGAGCAGTGCCGCCGGCCGGAGATCGTGGCGGATGCGGCACATGCCATCCTCACCCGTGCCGCCCGCGATTACAGCGGCCACTTCGCCATCGACGAGGACGTGCTGCGCGAAACCGGCATGACCGATTTCGACGCCTATGCGGTGGCGCCGGGCTCGCCGCTGCTGCCCGATCTGTTCCTCGACTGAGCGCGGCGCAAATGTCCTAACATTACCGGTCACGCCTCGCTCTCCCGATCACACCGGAACGTCCATGACCACGCACGACACCTCGTCCCTCACCTCGCTCGGCAAGCAGTACTGGCTGCCGGTGTACAAGCCGCGCGAGCTGGTGCTCGATCACGGCAAGGGCGCTCGCGTGTGGGATACGGAGGGGCGCGACTACGTCGACCTGGGCGCCGGCATCGCGGTGAACGCGCTGGGCCATGGCGACCCGGACCTGCTTGCCGCGCTCACCGCGCAGGCGCAGAAGCTGTGGCACGCCAGCAACGTGTTCTACACCGAGCCGCCGCTGCGCCTCGCCGAGGAGCTGGTGAGCGCGAGCGGTTTCGCCGAGCGCGTGTTCCTGTGCAACTCCGGCGCCGAGGCGAACGAGGCGGCGATCAAGCTGGTGCGCAAGTGGGCGGCTGCGCAGGGGCGCGCCGCGGACAAGCGCGTCATCGTCACCTTCAAGGGCTCGTTCCACGGCCGCACCCTCGCCACCGTCACCGCCACCGCGCAGCCGAAATACCAGGCCGGCTACGAGCCGTTGCCGGAAGGTTTCCGCTACCTCGATTTCAACGACGCCGCAGCGCTGGAAGCCGCGTTCGCCGCCGGCGACATCGCCGCGGTGATGCTCGAGCCGGTGCAGGGCGAGGGCGGCGTGCTGCCGGCTGCGCCGGGCTTCCTGCAGCGCGTGCGCGAGCTGTGCGACGCGCACGGTGCGCTGCTGGTGCTGGACGAGATCCAGTGCGGCATGGGTCGTACCGGCACGCTGTTCGCGCACGCGCAGGACGGCGTGAAACCCGACATCGTGACCCTGGCCAAGGCGCTGGGCTGCGGCTTCCCGATCGGCGCGATGCTCGCCGGCCCGAAGGTGGCCGAGGTGATGCAGTACGGCGCCCACGGCACCACCTTCGGCGGCAACCCGATGGCTGCCGCGGTGGCGCGCGTGGCGCTGCGCAAGCTGGGGTCATCCGGATTGCTGGCGAACGTGGCCGTGCAGGCGCAGGCCCTGCGCGACGGATTGGCGGCGATCAATACGGAGTTGCACCTGTTCGACGATGTGCGCGGCCGCGGCCTGATGATCGGCGCTGAGCTTGCCCCGGCTTACAAGGGGCGTGCCGGCGAGATCCTCGATCGCGCCGCGGCGCGCGGCCTGCTGCTGCTGCAGGCCGGTCCCGACGTGCTGCGCTTCGTGCCGCCGCTGACGATCACGGCCGAGGAACTGGCCGAAGGCCTCAAGCGCCTGCGCGCGGCCCTGGCCGATTTCGCCGCGGCGTGAACGCCGCGGCCTGTCCGTTCTGCACGATCGTCGCGGGCGAGGCGCCGGCAGCCATCGTGGCGGACGACGGCACGGTGCTGGCCTTCATGGACCTGCGCCAGGCCGTGCCGGGCCATGTGCTGGTGGTGCCGCGGCGGCATGCGCCGGATATCTACGCGCTCACGCCCGAGGAGGCGGCCGCCGCGATGCGCATGGCGCAGCAGGTGGCGCATGCGCTGCGCGTGGAGTTCGATCCGCCCGGCCTCAACCTCTGGCAGTCCAACGGCGATGCGGGAGGGCAGGAAGTGTTCCACTTCCACCTGCACGTGCAGCCGCGCCGGGTGGGCGACGGCCTGATGCGCGTCTATCCCGACGGCGTGCCGTCGGCAACGAAGGTCGCCGAGCTGGAGACCATGGCGCAGGCGCTGCGCTCGCGCCTGCGCGGTTGAGCTGCGCCACGATTGCTATCATCGGCCGCTCCCCCATCGACGACATTCCGGTGAACCCCATGAAATACCTGCACACCATGGTGCGCGTGCGCGACATCGACGCCTCGCTGCGTTTCTACTGCGAAGGCCTGGGCCTCAAGGAGATGCGGCGCATGGAGAACACGCAGGGCAAGTTCACCCTGGTGTTCCTGGCGGCGCCGGACAGCCCCGAGGCCGAGGTCGAGCTCACGTACAACTGGGGCTCCAGCGAGGACTACGGCAGCGCGCGCAACTTCGGCCATCTCGCGTTCCGCGTGGAGGACATCTACGCCACCTGCCAGCGCCTGATGGACATGGGCTACGTGATCAACCGCCCGCCGCGCGACGGCCACATGGCCTTCGTGCGCTCGCCCGACCTGGTCTCGGTGGAACTGCTGCAGGACGGCCACCTGCCGCCGCAGGAACCGTGGGCGTCGATGCCCAACACCGGGCAGTGGTGATCAGCCTTCGCCGCTGCGCGGCTTGCCGAGCCGGAAGCGGCAGGCATGGCCGCCGCGCAGCAGGCATTCCATGTGCTGGATCGGCCGTCCGGTGGCCGCTTCCATGAAGGCGAGGTCGAAGCGGCACACGTCCGGATGCGTCCGGGCCAGGGTGTGGAACACGCAGTTCCAGGCCTCGACCTGGGTTTCGCCGTCGCGCTGCACGGTGGAGGCCTCGTAGCCGAGGGCATCGAGCTGCTCGGCGAGCCGCGCCGCGATGGCGGCATCGTCCTCCCCGTCGATGCGACTGGCCGCGGCGCTGCCCAGTTCCTGCCCCATCGTGGCCAGCAGCGACTGCACGGCGGCCTTGCCGGCGCTGGCGTAGAGGTGTTCGAGGATGCCGGTGGCGATCAGGCCGTAGTTGCGCGGAAACAGCTCGCGCCCCGCCGGCAGCAGCAGGTAGCGCGCCTGCGGCCGGCCGCCGGTGGGACGCGCGGTGCCGCGCTCGACGTAGCCCGCGGCGATCAACGCGGCGAGGTGCTGCCTCACCGCGTTGTGGGTCACGCCCAGCGCCAGGCACAGCGTCTCCACGCTGGCGCCCTGCGGCGCAGCCAGCAGCGACCGCAGCAGTTTCTGCTGGGTCTGGCCGAGCTGGCGCAGGGCGCCGACGGCTTTCACTGCGCCTTGGCCGGGAACTGCTGGGCGATGCCGCCGGCCAGCGCGTCGGCGATCATGTTCATGTGCTCCTGCATGCCGGCCCAGGTCTTCGCTTCGGCGGCGGCGTCGCCGCGCATGATCTCGCCGACCTGCGCCTGGTGGTCGGCCACATGCTCCAGCAGCAGGCCGCGCACGGTGGCTTCGGGCCAGTTCGCGGGGTTGGCGCCGGCGAGGAACTTCGCGATATCGCCCGCGTTGGCGGACAGCTCCTGCATGGCCTTGTCGCCGGCGGCCTTGTCGCCGGCATGGGCCGCGTCGGTAAGCGCCTTGACGCCGGCCCAGTGCCCGGCCAGCAGCTTCAGCATGCCCTTGCCGGCATCGGCGCCGTAGAAGCCGGCCACGGCGTCGGCGATCTGCTTCGCGTTCGCGACCACGTCGGCGGCGGCCTTCGCCGCGGCGGCCTGGTTGCCTGCCTTCACGGCCATCGCGTAGGCGCGGGTATGCACGATGTGGCCGTGCCACAGCCCGCGTAGCGCGGCGTGGAGTTTCGGTGCGGCCGGCGCCGCGGTGGCGGGGGCCGCGGCCTGCATGGCCGGCATCGCCGGCATCGTCATGCCGGAAAGCGGCAGGCCCAGGCCGATGGCCAGCGCGCAGGCGAGGGTGGTGGATTTCATGGCAACTGCTCCTGTGACATGCCGACGGATGACGGCTGACGTCATCCTGCGCGCCCGCCATGAATAGTAAAGCTATTCATGTGTAAAGCTTGTAGTTGGCTGTCTGGCTCGCGTGCCTGGAGTCTACGCCCCGGCCGCGGGTTTGTCCGCGGCGGTTGCCATGCTCGCGCCGCAGTGGTGGCAGTAGCGCGCGTCGGCCTCGTGGCCGTGCCAGCCGCAGGCATTGCAGCGCCGCTGCATGCGGTCGCGATTCAGGGACTGGGTGAGCTCCGCCGCGTAGATGCCGGTGGGCACGGCGATGATGCCGTAGCCGATCAGGATCATGATGGTGGTGATGAACTGGCCCAGCGGCGTGCTGGGGGCGATGTCGCCGAATCCCACCGTGGCCATGGTCACCGCGGCCCAGTACATCGAACGCGGAATGCTGGTGAAGCCGTGCGCCGGGCCTTCCACCACGTACATGACCGCGCCGAACACGCTGATCATGATCAGCATGGTGGCGATGAACACGAAGATCTTGCGCCGGCTGCGGACCAGCGCCGCGCGCATCTGGTCGGCCGCGCCCACGTAGCGCGCCAGCTTCAGCACGCGGAACACGCGCAGGATGCGCAGCGCGCGGATGCCGATCAGCTGCTCGGTGCCGGTGAGCACCAGGCTGGCCAGCGACGGCAGGATCGCGAGCAGGTCGATCAGGCCGTAGAAGCTGCGCGCGTAGCGCAGCGGTCGCGCCAGCACCGCGAGGCGCAGCGCGTATTCGATCGCGAACATGCCGGTGAACAGCCACTCCAGCGTGCGCAGCAGGCCGCCGTAGCGTTCGTGCAGCGTACTAACGCTGTCCAGCATGGTCACCAGCACGCTGGCCACGATCGCGACCATCAGCACGATGTCGAACACGCGCCCGGCGCGGGTGTCCGTGCCGAACACGATGCCGAAACCGCGGCGCCGCCAGCCTTCGCGCGCGACCGGCGCCAGGTGGCTGTCGCGTTCGCGCCGCTGCGTGATCAGCACCGAGGCCATCGGGTCAGCGTGCGCCGGCTTCGGCCAGCGCTTCGCGCGCGGCCTGCAAGGTGTCGGCGATGTCCTGGTCGCTGTGCGCGCTGGACAGGAAGCCCGCCTCGAACGCGCTGGGCGCGAGGTACACGCCGCGCTTCAGCATGCCGTGGAAGAAGCGGTTGAACAGCGCGGCGTCGGCGGCGGTGGCCTGGGCGTAGCTGCTCACCTTCTGCGCGCTGAAGAACAGGCCGAACATGCCGCCCACGCGATTGGTGCTGAACGGCACGCCCGCGCCGTCGGCCACCGACTGGAAGCCGTCGCAGAGCAGGCGCGTGCGCGCGGCCAGCGTGTCGTGGAAGCCCGGCGCCTGGATCAGCTCCAGCATCGCCAGGCCCGCGGCCATCGCGACCGGATTGCCGCTGAGCGTGCCGGCCTGGTAGATCGGGCCCGCCGGCGCGACCTGTTCCATCAATTCGCGGCGGCCGCCGTAGGCGCCCACCGGCATGCCGCCGCCGATGATCTTGCCGAAGGTGCTGAGATCCGGCGTCACCCCGTACAACGCCTGCGCGCCGCCCAGCGCCACGCGGAAGCCGGTCATCACTTCGTCGAAGATCAGCAGCGCGCCGTGCCGCGTGCACAGCTCGCGCAGGCCCTGCAGATAGCCGTCCACCGGCGGGATGCAGTTCATGTTGCCGGCGACCGGCTCGATGATCAGGCCGGCGATCTCCCCGCCCTGTTCGGCGAACAGGGCCTTCGCGGCATCCAGGTCGTTGTAGGGCAGGGTGAGCGTGAGGTCGGCGTTCGCCTTGGGCACGCCGGGCGAGGTGGGCACGCCGAACGTGAGCGCGCCCGAGCCGGCCTTCACCAGGAAGCTGTCGCCGTGGCCGTGGTAGCAGCCTTCGAACTTCACGATCTTCGCGCGCCCGGTGGCGCCGCGGGCGAGGCGTATCGCCGACATGGTGGCCTCGGTGCCGGAGTTCACCATGCGCACCATCTCCATCGACGGCACCAGCTTCGCGATGGTCTCGGCCATCGTCACCTCGGCGGGGCAGGGCGTGCCGAAGGAGAGGCCGTCCTTCACCGCGCGCTCCACCGCCTCGCGCACGGCGGGATGGTTGTGGCCCACGATCATCGGTCCCCACGAGCCCACGTAGTCGATGTAGCGCCTGCCTTCCACGTCCCAGAGGTACGCGCCATCGGCGCGGGCGGTGAAGAACGGCTCGCCGCCCACCGACTTGAAGGCGCGCACCGGCGAATTGACGCCGCCGGGCATCAGCTGGAGGGCGCGCTGGAACAGTTCGTGGTTGGTGCTCATGGGGCGGGTCTCGGTCAATCGGGAAAATGGAGGCGGGCGAAGCGCTGCGCGGCCGCGCGCACGTCGGCGGCGCCGAACACTGCAGAGATCACGGCGAGGACGTCGGCGCCGGCTTCGACCAGGCCGGGCGCATTGTCGGCCGTGATGCCGCCGATCGCCACTCGCGGCACGCCCAGGGTGGCGCTGTGTCGCAGCACGTCGATCGAGGCGCGAACGGCGTGCGGCTTGGTGGGCGAGGCATGGAACGCACCGAACGCCACATAGTCCGCGCCGTCCGCGGCGGCGGCGCGGGCGCGCTCCAGCGAGCCGTAGCAGGAGACGCCCACGATCGCGCCGGCGCCCAGCACGGCGCGGGCGGCGGCCACGGCGTCGTCGTCGCGGCCCAGGTGCACGCCGGCGGCGCCGACCGCGAGCGCGAGGGCCACGTCGTCGTTGACGATCAGCGGCACGGCGTGGGCATCGCAGAGCTGCTTGAGCGCGGCGGCTTCGGCGTGGCGCCGCGCGGAATCGTCGGTCTTGTCGCGGTACTGCACCACCCGGGCGCCGCCGGCCAGGGCCTGCGCCACCACGGCCAGCAGGTCGGGGCGCGGTCCGTCGGTGATCGCGTACAGGCCGCGCTGCGGGAATCGGACAGGGGTCATGGCATGGATTTCGATGGGCGCCCCGTGGACGGCGGCGGATGCCGTGCTTCCGCAACGGCAGGCGAGTTGCGAGAATGCACTATTCACTCTCGCACAAAGAAGCCCGACGATGACCCAGAGCTCCACCGGAACCACGATGCTGCGCAAATGGATGTGCGTGGTGTGCGGCTATATCTACGACGAAGCACTGGGCGTGCCCGAGGAGGGCATCGAGCCCGGCACCCGCTGGGACGACGTGCCGGAGACCTGGACCTGTCCGGACTGCGGCGCCACCAAGAGCGACTTCGAGATGATCGAGGTCGACTGATCGCCGGCTTCCGCCCGCGCCGGGCCCGTTTTCGTCATCCCGCTGCCTGCGAACGGGCCCGCAGATCCGCTTTGATGCTTCCGTGCGCAAGCCACGCGCCCCAGCCGGAAGCATCGCCATGCAGCAGTTCATTCCTTTCGAAGACGAGTGGGACATGCTGGACGCGATCCGTCCGGAAGCCTTGATCCCCTACCGCGTGGGCCTGGTGCTCGCTCCCTCCGTCGCCGGCGGCGCCGCTCAGTCGACCGCGCCCACGCTGCCCTCGATCGCCAGCACGTCGCCGTCGCGCACGCCGATCCGTTTCGCAGTGCCCGCAGACAGCTCCAGCACGTAACGGGCTGGTCCCGCGCTGGGATAGATGGCGCAGGGATCCGCCTTGCACGGCGGCACGTCCAGTTGCGCCGACACCAGCCTGCGCTGCGCATCGAAATACAGGATGTCGAGCGGGATCAGGGTGTTCTTCATCCAGAACCCGCGCGGCGCCGTGTCGGGAAACACGAACAGCATGCCGCGGTCCGGCGTCAGCGACGTGCGCATCATCAGGCCGCGCTCGCGCGCGGCCTCGTTCGTGGCCAGTTCCACCGCAAAGCGCTGGCCGTGCAGGGTCACGGCCAGCGGCGCGGCCTGCGCCGGCGCCGCGCAGGCGTGGCCGCACGGCAACAACAACAGCGCGGCAATCAGGAATTTCGGCATCGCGTGGTCTCTCGTGCGGCGAGCGGTCGGGCCAGTGTAGTGCCGGCGCCTGCGCCGTCCTGGACGGAAATATTGCCGTCACCTCTTCACAGCCAGCAGGCGTGGCGCTATGATTCACGCCCCTTCGACGAACCACCCTGCATCGAAGGGTCGACGTCCATCCCTCCCGCAAAAAAGTTTCTCCTGCGGCTGTTGACGGACCGAGAAAACGATGTAGAATGGGCGGCTCACCGGGACGAAATGTCCCACAGCGGAAAAGCTCCGC
>NZ_NJIC01000011.1:0-14172 GCF_013620825.1 Rhodanobacter sp. PCA2
CTCTTTGGGTTACTTTTCTCTTGGCCACGCAAGAGAAAAGTGACTCGGGCGCCCACAGGGCGCACGAAACCGCTTTGATCCGTGCACGCAAGGAGAAAGCGGCCCGGGCGCCGGCAGACTCACGGAACCACTTCAACAAGTGCTGCGTTGTGCAGCAACACAAGCGACCGGACACGGAACGTCACCCAGGACAAAACCAAGGCAAACCGCATCCCCGATGCCTCACTTCGCCAAGCGATCCCCCTCCAGGATATCCACCAACGGCCTCCCCTGTATGTCCCCCATCGACAACCCCAGCAAGCTCGCGATGGTGGCCGCGACGTCCACGTTGGGGAAGGCCGGGATTTCGCCAACCGGCCGGATGCCATGGCCCGCCGCGATGAAGATGGCGTGCATCAGCGGATCGGTGTTCGGATAGCCATGCGCGCCGTGTTCCGAGGTGGGCGTGGCGAAGTCGCGGCCGTTGCCGTCGGCTTCGCGAAAGGCGTAGCCGTCAGCGGCGTAGAGCAGCAGGTCCGGCGCCTGGTCGGTTTTGGCCGGCGTGGGCCAGCCTTGCCGTGCGGCCTCGTCGGGGGTGAGTGCGGCGGCGACGCCGGGCTGGCCGGTGAAGAGCTTCTTGAGTTTCGCGATCGACGCCGCGGTGGCATGCGCCTGGTAGACGAGGGCAAAGCCGCCTTCCGGCACGCTGTAGCCGGGTTGCGCGGCGGCGGCTTCCTGCAGGCCGGCTTGTTTCAGCAGCACGTCGGCGTGCAGCCAGTGGTGCAGGCTGCGCTGGCCATGGTCGGAGACGATGAGGAAGGTGGTGCGGTCGTAGTCGCCGGCGGCGCGCACCGCGTCGATGACTTCCCGCACGCGGTCGTCGAGGAAGGCGATGGTGTTGCGGCCCGAATCGTTGCCGTAGCCGGTTTCGTGCTCGATGCTGTCCAGCGACAGCAGGTGCAGCAACAGCAGGTCGGGGTGGTGCTTGCGGATGATGTCGACGGCGGCGCGGGTGTAGACCAGGTCGCGCCAGGCCTGCGAGGGCTCGCCGAAGCGTACGAGATCGTCGCGGCTGACCACGCCCTGTTCGATCAGGTCGCGTGCGATGGGGCCGTCGGGGTCGGGCTTTTCGAAGAACGACCAGTTGATGCCGGATGCGTTCTGGATCGCCACCCAGTCCACCTCGGCCGTGACGAGGCCGGCCTTGTGCGCCGCGTCGTAGACCGTGGGCGCGGCGACCAGGCGCGACTTGGGCACCCACATCTCGATGTGCGGCGGCGTGCTGGCGCGCTGTCCGACGACCAGTCCGTTGAGCAGCACGTGGTGCCGGCTGGCGTCGACGCCGGTGACCATCGCGGTGTGGTTGGGCCAGGTGATGGTGGGATTGATCGGCGTCATCGAGGCGGCATACGCGCCGCGCTTCATCAGCGCCTTCAGCGTGGGGGCTGGCAGGTAGGGGTCGTGCAGGCTGTTCGCGCCGAACGCGTCCAGGCTGATCACGACGACCTTGGGACGCGATGCGTTTGCCGGCGTTTCCGCATGCAGGGGCAGGGCGATGGCGCCGGCGAGCAGCAGGGCTGCGGGCAGCAGGCGGCGGAACAAGGCGGAAACGAGTCGCATCGATGATCCTCCCGGGTAGACGCGGTGGAGCGCACGCGGCGCGTCTGCCCAGACTACCGCGGGCCGTGCCTCATGGGGTGTCGGTGTCCGCCGCGCCGTTGTCGGCATCGTCGTCGTGCCCGGGCTGCCACACGAAGGTGGCCACGCTCTGCGCCGGCATTTCGTAGCGGAAATGCACGCTGCCCTGGTGCACGGCAATGGCGTGCGCCTTGGTGCCGCTGTTCACCACCACCAGCACCACCGAGCCATCGTCGGCGTTCTGGAACGCCACGTTCGCGATGCCCTTGCCGTTCGCGGTGGACCACACCCGGGCGGCGCCGGGCAGGGCGAAGCGGCTGTAGTGCGCGAACGCGTAGTACTCGTCGTTGCGGGTGATCGCGCCGGTGCGCGAGTCGATGACCACCATGCCCTTGCAGTTGTCGCAGCCGCCGGCATGCGGGCCGTAGTCCTGGTCCAGCGCGAGGTTCCAGTAGACGACGCCGCGCGCCCAGTTGCGCAGGCCGCCCAGCAGCAGGTCGCGCGCGAACCACATCAGTTCGCCGTTCTTCGCGGACTCCCAGTCGCCGCCCGAGCATTCGGTGATGTAGGCGTCCTTGCGCGGATACGCCCGGTGCACCGGGGTCTGCGCCGAGGGATCGCCGCGGTAGCAGTGCCAGGCCACGCCGGCGATGTAGGGCGCGGCGGTTTCGTCGGCGAGTTCGGCCAGCGGTTGCTGTGGCTCGTCCCAGTTGTGGTCCCAGCCGAGGACCACGGTCTGCGGCCGGCGCCGCGCCAGCGCGGGGCCGAGGTACTGGCCGATGATGCGGGTACGCGTGTCCACCGGCATTTCCATGCCGGGGTAGGTCTGCGGCACGAAGCCCGGCTCGTTCTGCACCGTGAGCGCGAAGATGGGGATGCCGTAGCGGCGGTAGGTGTCGACGTAGCGCACGAGGTAGTCCGCGTACGTGCTTTCGTACTGCCCCAGCAGCGCGCCGCCGATCAGGTTCGCACTGCTCTTCATCCACGCCGGCGCGCTCCACGGCGTGGCGATGATCAGCAGGTCGGGGTTGATCGACAGCACCTGCTGCATCACCGGGATCACGTCCGGCAGGTTCGCGGCGACGTTGAAGTGTTCCAGCTGCGGGTCGGTCTGGCCCGCGGGCATGTCGTCCAGCGTGTAGTGCTGCCGTGAGAAATCGGAGGCGCCGATGCTCAGGCGCGCCATGTTGAGGTTCAGCCCCGGCGGCGGCCCGAACATCTCCTCCAGGAAACTTTCGCGCTGCGTGGCGTTGAGCTTGTTCTCGATCAGCCACGCGGAGGAGTCGGTCATCGCGGCGCCGAAGCCGGTCAGGGTCTGGTAGCGCCTGCCGAGGTCCACGGTGAGGTCGTCCGGCGTGGGCGGCGTGGTGTCCAGCGGAATGTCGGGCTGGCGCGCCAGCTGCAGGCGGCGGTCGGCCGTGGAGAGCCACAGCCGCACCGTGGGCGGCGGCGGCTGGATCAGGGCCACCAGCGCGGCCTCCACCGGCTCGTGCCGGCGCGAGGCCCATTGCACCACCAGGACGACAAGGCTCAGCAAGGCAGCGGCCGCGACCACCGCCCTGGCCGAAACTCCCCTTCCCTCATCCATGGCGCGCGCCGTCCCTGGCGTGGTCGTCATGGCGAGTCGGGAAGGCTCGCGGGCTCACGGAGTGCCGGAGCCCGGGCAGTTCGCGTCGGCGCCTTTCGCCCCGGCGGCCGCGACGATGCGCACGTTGGCGAATGCCGCGGCGAACGGCGGCGCGGCCACCACGCCGAACGGCATGTCCACGTGCGCGAGGTTCGCGCCGCGGCTGGCGAAACATGCCAGCGGAATGGACACGCTCTGGCGCTGCCCGGTGGCGTAGCCGGCGAAGCGTTGCGTGACGTCGATGCTGGCGGAGCAATCCTTGCCGCAGCCCATGACCAGGGCGACCGGCGCGGTGGCGGGCGTGTCGATGCGCAGGTCGAACTGCAGCGCGCCGTGGCTGGCCAGCATGGGCGCGAGGTCGGCGGGCTGCGCGCTGCGCGCGAAGAAGCGGGCGGGCGCCAGCCAGGTGACCTGCTTGGCGTCCTGCTGGGTGTTCACCTGCACGGTGCGCACGCGCAGCAGCGGATGGCCGGCGGGCCATTCGGTGACGCCGTTGAGGTCGTTGCCCAGCTCGTGCGGGGTCTGCGCCGCGTCGGCGCCCGCGAGATACAGGGCGTACGGCGCAACCGCCAGCGTGTGGAACACCGCCACCTGTTCGAGCTTGGCGCAGGCCGTGGTTTCGGAGTGGGTGGGCAGCACCGGCACCTCGCGGTGGCCGGGATAGCGCAGGCCGTAGCCCGGCGCGAACAACGGCGGCGTGGTGATGCCGTCATTGTTCACCGCGGGGCAGGGCACGCCGGGCCAGGGCATGGCCAGCGTGCCGCGAAAGTTGTCGCGGCCCTTGCCGTCGGTGCGGGCGAACAGCACGTCGGCCACGCCGCCGCCTTCGGTGCCGGGCAGCCATGCGGCGACGAACGCATCGGAGAGGTTGAGCAGGTCGTTGACGAACAGCGGACGCCCCGCCACGAACACCGTCACCACCGGCTTGTGCGCGGCGGCCGCGGCCTTCAGCACGGCCAGGTCCTCGGGGTAGCGGTCGCTGTGGCGCAGCGTGGCCGCCGCGGCGATGTCGCCCATCATCTCCGCGTACGGGGTCTCGCCGATCACCGCCACGATCGCGTCATAGGCCTTGAAGTCCACGCCCTGCGCCGTGGCGCTGTAGCTGATGTCCGCGTCGCCGTCCGCCTCGCGCAGGCCGGCGAGGATGGTCTCGCCGTTGGGGAAGTCGGCGTTCGTGTTGTCCGTGCCCTGCCAGGTCAGCGACCAGCCGCCGCTCTGGTTCGGCAGGCTGTCCGCGCTCTTGCCCACCACCAGGATCTTCATGCCGCGCTTGAGCGGCAGCACGTCGTGGTTGTTCTTCAGCAGCACCAGCGACTCGCGCACCGCGCGCCGCGCCAGGGCGCGGTCCTGCAGCAGGGCTGCGTCGCCGGCGCCGGCCAGTTGCGAAGGCCGCTTGCCGTCGAACAGGCCCATGCGCAGCTTGACGCGGACGATGCGGCTGACGGCGTCGTCGATGCGCGCCATCGGGATCTCGCCGTCCTTCACCTGGCGCATGGTGTTGGCGATGAAGGCCTTCCAGTCGTCCGGCACCATCATCATGTCGATGCCGGCGTTGACCGCCTGCGGGCAGCTCGCGTTGGTGCAGCCGGGCAACTGGCCGATCGCGTTCCAGTCCGACACCACCAGGCCGTCGAAGCCCATCTTGTCCTTCAGCGCCCCGGTGACCAGCGCCCGCGCGCCGCTCAGCTTGCCGTAGTCGACGTGGCCGGCCAGGTCGTTCCAGCTGTTGTAGCTCACCATCACGCTCTGCACGCCCGCGGCCAGCGCGCCGTAATAGCCCGCGCCGTGCACGTTGATCATGGTGGCCTGGTCGACCCGCGACTCGCCCTGGTCCTTGCCGTTGAAGGTGGAGCCGTCGCCGATGAAGTGCTTGGCGGTGGCCAGCACCTTGTGCGGCCCGAAGTCGCCCTGCAGGCCTTGCACGTAGGCGCTCGCGTAGTCGTGCACCAGGGCGGGGTCGGTGGAGAAGCTCTCGTAGCTGCGGCCCCAGCGCGGGTTCTCCGCCACCGCGACGGTGGGCGCGAACGCCCAGTTCACCCCGGTGGCGCGCACCGCCTTCGCGGTGGCCGCGCCGATCTCGCGCACCAGTTCCACGTCGTGGGCGGCGCCGAGGCCGATGTTGTGCGGGAACTGGGTGGCGCCGAACAGGTTGCTGTCGCCGTGCACCGCGTCGATGCCCCAGATGATGGGGATCTTCACCGCCATGTCGGTGCCCATCGAGGCGTCGTGGTAGGCATCGGCGAGCTGCAGCCAGTCACGGATGCCGGCGTGCTTGTTGGTGTGCGGCCAGGAGCCGCCGCCGTTCAGCACCGAGCCGATGTAGTACCGGCGCACCTCGTCCGGGGTGATCGACTTGATCTCGGCCTGGGTCATCTGCCCGACCTTCTGCGCCAGCGTCATGCCGGCCACGATCTTCGCCACGCGCGCGTCCAGCGCCGGGTCGGCCGGGTACGGGCTCTTGATCGCGGGCCAGTCGGCGTAGTGGGCAGGTGCCGAAGCCGGGCGCGGCGGGGTGCCTGCCCCGGGCGGCGGGCTCCCGGCTGCGGCTGCCATGGCGGCGCCCCCGGCCGTGGCGAAAACGGTGCAAACGAAACCCCGCCAATATCTACGATCCATCGGGCACCTCGACTCCTTGCAGTACGCATGCGGCTTGACAGATGTCATACATATTCCACCGCGTCGCATTTGTCGACAGCCCCGACGGCTTCGTCCCGGTGCGGCGTGCGACGTGTCCGGGGCGATCCCGCGCGGGCCGGCCAGCGCTTGCGCGCTCGCCTATACTGCGGACTTCAACGTGAAAGGAGTGGGGAGCATGGGACAGATTCTCGCCTTGGTCATCGTGGTGCTGGTGGTCGTCACGCTGCTCAAGATGGTGCGCATCGTGCCGCAGGGTTTCGAGTGGACGGTGGAGACCTTCGGCAAGTACACGCGCACGCTCACGCCCGGGCTGCACCTGCTGATCCCGATCTACCAGTCGGTGGGGCGCAAGATGAACATGATGGAGCAGGTGCTGGACGTACCCTCGCAGGACGTCATCACCAAGGACAACGCGGTGGTGCGCGTGGACGGCGTGGTGTTCTACCAGGTGCTGGACGCGGCCAAGGCAGCCTACGAGGTGGCCCAGCTGGAGGAGGCCACGCTGGCGCTGATCATGACCAACATCCGCACCGTGCTCGGCTCGCTGGACCTGGACGAGAGCCTCAGCCAGCGCGACGCGATCAACGCCAAGCTGCTGCGCGTGGTGGACGAGGCGACGCACCCGTGGGGCGTCAAGGTCAACCGGATCGAGATCAAGGACATCGCCCCGCCGCGCGACCTGGTCGACGCGATGGCGCGCCAGATGAAGGCCGAACGCGAGAAGCGCGCGAACATCCTCGACGCCGAGGGCCTGCGCCAGGCGGCGATCCTCAAGGCCGAGGGCGCCAAGCAGTCGGTGATCCTTGCCGCCGAAGGCGAGAAGGAGGCGGCGTTCCGCGCCGCCGAGGCGCGCGAGCGCACCGCCGAGGCGGAGGCCAAGGCCACCACCATGGTTTCCGACGCGATCGCCGGCGGCAACATCAATGCGCTGAATTACTTCGTGGCGAACAACTACGTGGATGCGCTGAAGGCGATGGCGGCGTCGCCGAACCAGAAGATGCTGCTGCTGCCCATCGAGGCCACCGGCGTGATCGGCGCGATGGCGGGCATCGCCGAACTCGCCAAGGAGTCGCTGGGCCAGCAGCAGGCGGCCACCAAGGGCGCCCCCCAACTGCCGCGCTGACGCGCGTTTCCAGCCGCTCCCGCCCAGCGGGAGCGGCGCGTGAAATCACTGGATGCCTCTCATGCTCGGACAGATTGCAACGCATTACCTGTGGTGGATCCTCGCCGTGCTGCTGATTGCCGGCGAGGTGATGGCGCCCGGCTACTTCCTGCTGTGGATAGGCATCGCCGCCGCCGCGATGGGCGTGCTGCTGTGGGTGGTTCCCGGCATGGGCATGCTGGTGCAGGCCGTGCTGTTCGCGGTGCTGGCGCTGGCCGCCTGCGTGGCCTATGCGCGCTGGCTGCGGCCGCGGATCGAGCGGCGCACGCCCGGCGGCGAGCGGCTCAACCGCCGGGCCGAACAGATGATAGGCGAGCGCTACGAGTTGACCGAGGCCATCGTCAACGGCCGCGGCAAGGTGCGCGTGGGCGACGGCCAGTGGCTGGTCAGCGGGCCGGACCTGCCGCAGGGCAGCACCGTGGAAGTGGTGGCCGTCGAAGGCACCACGCTCAGGGTGCGTGCCTGGAGCCCGTCCGATGCCTCCGCGTAACCCGCGGCGACGTCGAGCAGCCGACCGGCTGCGCGCATGACCGCTCCGGTCGCAGGGGTCCAGCCTTCCACCGCCGCCCCGGTGAACACGCGCATCGCGTTCCTGCTGGAACTGGCGCGGCGCCTGCACCAGTACGGCACCTCGGCGCCGCGGCTGGAGATGGCGGTCGGCCGCTCCGCGCAGCGGCTGGGGCTGCAGGCCGACGTATGGTCCAGCCCCACCGCGATCATCATTTCCTTCGTCGACCTCAGCCAGGGCGACGACGGCATGGCGCAGACCACCCAGGTGATGCGCCTGGCGCCGGGCGACGTGAACCTGGCGCGCCTGTGCGAGGCGGACGACATCGCGGACCGGGTGATCGCGGGCGAGCTGGAGCTGCGCGAGGGGTTCCGCCTGCTGCGCGCGCTGGGCGCGCCGGACACTCGCCGGGCGAAGGTCAAGACGGTGCTCAGCTACGGCCTGTCGGCCGCCAGCATCGCGGCGCTGTTCCTGCACAGCTCCTGGGTGGACCTGGTGGTGGCTGGCGTGATCGGCGTGCTGATCGGCGGCATCACCGTGCTGTCCGCCACGCGGCCCCGGCTGGCGGTGGCCAGCGATGCGATATGCGCGATCGTGGCGACCGCGGTGGCGATACTGGTGAGCGCGTTCGTGGTGCCGCTGGCGATCAAGTCGGTGGTGCTGGCCGCGCTGATCGTGCTGGTGCCGGGCATGTCGCTCACCACCGCGGTGCGCGAGGTTTCCAGCGGGCACCTGGTCTCCGGCATGGCGCGCCTCGGTGGCGCCATGGCGACGCTGCTGAAGCTCGTGTTCGGCACGGTGGCGGCCACCCAGGTCTGCGCCGCGTTCGACATCCACGCGCGGGATTTCGACCTGCCGCCGCTGCCGGGCTGGACCGACTGGCCGGCCTTGCTGGTGGCGGCGGTGGCGTTCGCGCTGCTGTTCCGCGCGGCGCGGCGCGACTGGCCGGCGGTGATCGTGGCGGTGATCGCCGGCTACGTGGCCACGCGCTGGGGCGGCGAGCTGTCCCGCGGCCTGCCGTCCGCGCCGTTCGGGGTGTTCGTGGGCGGCTTTCTGGTCAGCGCGCTGGCGAACATCTATGCGCGGATCTGGCAGCGGCCGGGCGCGGTGATCCGCGAACCCGGCATCCTGCTGCTGGTGCCGGGCAGCGTGGGCTTCCGCAGCATCTCCTTCCTGCTGGAGCGCGACACTGAGGTAGGCATGAACACGGCGCTGCTGCTGCTCACCCTGCTGGTATCGCTGGTGGCCGGGCTGCTGTTCGGCGAATTGCTGGTGTCGCCGCGGCGGTCCCTGTAATTCCGCGCATGGCGGATTGACCGGATTCCGTTCGCCCGATTGCGGGACACCATCCGCCGGACCGGTTCGCGCCCTTTTTCATGTGGGGAAATATTCCGGGAGATTCCGGTCGAACAGACCTGGGAAGACGGCGGATTTTTCGGCGACATGTTTCCGGTCGTCGCAAAAAAACGCCGACCACGGGGTCGGCGTTTTCGTGACGGGAGTGTGTTGCGAAAAGCGTGGCCACGGGTGGCCCCCTGTGTGATCCGGGCGATCGTGCACGATCGCCCGGATCGCCCGGATCGGTCAGATCAGCAGGTCTTTTTCCTTCTTGCCGGCCTTCAGGGCGTCGTTGAACCAGCGCGGGCGCTTGCCGCGGCCGGACCAGGTTTGCTCGGCATTCGCCGGATTGCGGTACTTCGGAGCCACGGTACCGCCGCTGCGGCGCTTGGCGCGGGCGCCGCCGAAAATGTCGTCGAAGGTGTAACCCTCGGCCTTGATCAGCGCATGGATCTTCTCGCGCAACTTGCCGACTTTTTCCTTGCGCAATTCGCCCTGGCGCGACTGCGCCTTGGTGATCAGGTCGTTGAGCTGATTGTGGTTAAGATTCTTGATATCGATGGCCATAAAAGACTCCGGTAACGAGGGAATTATGTATAGCCCGGATGTGCGTGCACGGCGCGTGGCATTTCCGGTGCGGGAGCCATTCTTACCTAAATGACTTGCACATGCAAAGCAGGCTTTTGGTAAATAACCATTGCAGCAATGGCATCGATTCGGAATGGGCGTGGCGCAGTCCACATAATCCATCTGTCATGCAGTGCCATTGCTCCAAAACAAAGGCCGCCCATGGCGGCCTTGGTCGTGGTCGATGGCGGCGGATTTCAGCCGAGCAGGCCGAGCAATTCGTCCCGGGTCACCGCGCGGCTTTCCGCTTCGTTGCGGGCGCGATATTCCAGCGTGCCGGCGGCAAGGCCGCGCTCGCTGACCACCACGCGGTGCGGAACGCCGATCAGTTCCATGTCCGCGAACATCGCACCGGGGCGCAGGCCGCGGTCGTCCAGCACGGTTTCGATGCCGCGCGACGCAAGCTCCGAATACAGCGATTCGGCGGCGGCCGCGATTTCCGGGTTGCCCTTGGGATTGATCACGCATACCGCGATGCGCCACGGCGCCATGGACTCCGGCCACACGATGCCGGCGTCGTCGTGGCACTGCTCGATCGCGGCCGCCACGATGCGGCTGATGCCGATGCCGTAGCAGCCCATCAGCATCACCTGGGCCTTGCCCTGGTCGTCCAGCACGGTGGCTTCCAGCGCCTCGGCGTACCTGCTGCCGAGCTGGAACACGTGGCCCACCTCGATGCCGCGGGCCAGGTGCAGCGTGCCGTGGCCGTCGGGCGAGGGGTCGCCCTCGACCACCTGGCGGAGGTCCTCGATGCGGGTGATGCGCGCGTCGCGTTCCCAGTTCGCGCCGGTGTGATGGGTGCCGTCCTGGTTGCCGCCGCAGACGAAGTCGGCCAGCATGGCCGCGCTGCGGTCCACGATCACCGGGATCGCGCCCGGCAGGCCTGCCGGACCGATGAAGCCGGGGCGGGTGCCGGTGGCGGCGAGGATGTCCTCCTCGCTCGCGAGCGCGAATTCGTCGGGCAGTTCCGCCAGCTTGCCGGCCTTGATCTCGTTGAGCTCGTGGTCGCCGCGCAGGCACAGCGCCACCAGGCCATCGCGGCCCTTCACCAGCAGGGTCTTCACGCATTGCGCGGGCGACACCTTGAGGAAGGCGCTGACTTCCTCGATGGTTTTCTGGCTGGGCGTGTCCACGCGCCGCAATTCGGCGCCAGGGGCAGGGCGCGCGGCATCCGGCGCGAGCGCCTCGGCCTTTTCGATATTCGCCGCGTAATCGGAGCCGTCGGAAAACGCGATCGCGTCCTCGCCGGAATCGGCCAGCACCTGGAATTCGTGGCTGGCATTGCCGCCGATTGCGCCGGTATCGGCCTGTACCGCCCGGAATCGCAGGCCGAGCCGGGTGAAAATGCGCGAGTAGGCGTCGTACATCGCCTGATAGGTGGCGGCCAGCGAATCCGCCGTCAGATGGAAGGAATACGCGTCCTTCATCAGGAATTCACGCGCGCGCATCACGCCGAAACGGGGGCGTATCTCGTCGCGGAACTTGGTCTGGATCTGGTAGAAATTGACCGGGAGCTGCTTGTAGCTGTTGAGTTCGTTGCGGGCGTAATCGGTGATTACTTCCTCCGCGGTGGGCGCATAGCAGAATTCCTGCTCCTTGCGATCCTTGATCTTCAGCAACTGCGGACCGAATTTCGCCCAGCGGCCGGTTTCTTCCCACAATTCCCTCGGCTGGATCGTGGGCATCAGCATTTCGATGGCGCCGGCGCGGTCCATTTCCTCGCGCACCACGCTTTCCACCTTGCGCAGCACGCGCAGGCCCAGCGGCGACCAAGTGTACAGGCCGGAGGCGAGCCTGCGGATCATGCCCGCGCGCAGCATCAGCTGGTGGCTGGCGATCTCCGCGTCGGCGGGCACTTCCTTGACGGTGGCCAGATGGAATTGGCTGAGGCGCATGCAGGCGGTTTCCGGCGTTGAAAGAACCGGATTATAACGTCGCGCAACCGTCTTGACGGTTGCGCAAATGGGCAAGGGCGGAGCTTCAGGGCCGCTCCCTGCATGCGAAGCCTTTGCCCCCTATTGCCCCGAGCAATACTGCTGAAACTGCGCATTCGCCGTGGCGACCTGCTGCTTGCGCTGGTCGTCGCTGAGCACGGCAGGCTTGCCGCCCTGCTGCATCACCACCGGGCCGGTGCCCTGCAAGGTGGCGAGGTTGGACTTCAGCGTGGCGCACAGTTTGGCGCGGTTGGCCGGGGTATCGGTCATCGGTGTCGGGGCGGGCGTATCGGCCGGCGGCGGCGTGTTTTCGACCCTCGGTTGCTCGGTCGTACCGACGGGAGCTTCCACGCCGCCGGTCAGCTTCACCTGCTGGAAGCGGGTGCCTTCCGGCGGGGCGGACTGCGAGTAGTGCACCGTGCCCTTGGCGTCCGTCCACTTGTAGATCTGCTGGGCGGCAAGCAGCGGGGCGACCAGCAGCAGCGCCACGGCAATCAGCGAACGCGACATGGAATTCTCCGGAGGCTCGGTTGGCCGGGGTTCCCCACCCCGTACAGGTGCCCTAGTAGAACTCCCGCGTGGCCGGGACTCAAGCCGGCAATGGGCCAGAGCCTGATCGGGATCACATCCTTGCCGGCATGGCGGGCACGGGGCAGGGCATGCGGTGGCGGCCATGAGGCTCTAAACTGCGCGCATTCCGTCACGGTTCCGATTCATGAGCGAAACCCTGCCCGTACGCCCGCCCCGGCATCGCGGCATCTACCTGTTGCCGAACCTGTTCACCACCGGGGCGATGTTCGCCGGCTTCTACGCGATCATCGCCAGCATCGGCGGCCATTACGGCGACGCGGCGGTGGCGGTGTTCATCGCCGCGCTGCTGGACGGCATGGACGGGCGGGTGGCGCGGCTCACCGGCACGCAGAGCGAGTTCGGCGTGCAGTACGACTCGCTGTCGGACCTGGTGAGCTTCGGCCTGGCGCCGGCGCTGGTGCTGTACACGTGGTCGCTGTCCGCGCTGCGCGATTTCGGGCCGCTGTGGGGCAAGCTGGGTTGGGCCGCCGCCTTTATCTACGCTGCCTGCGCCGCGCTGCGGCTGGCGCGCTTCAACACCCAGGTGGGCGTCGCCGACAAGCGCTACTTCCAGGGGCTGGCCAGCCCGGCCGCGGCGGCGGTGTGCATGTCCTTCGTGTGGAGCATGGACAAGTGGGAAGTGTCGGGCGCCGAGCTGTGCTTCATCACGCCGTGGATCGCGGTGATCGCCGGCCTGCTGATGGTCAGCCGCTTCCGCTATTTCAGCTTCAAGTCGCTGCCGCTGGGCGACCGCCAGCGCGTGCCGTTCGGCTGGATCGTGGCGGCGCTACTGATCCTGGTGCTGCTCTACCTCGATCCGCCGCGCGTGCTGCTGGCCGGTTTCACGATCTACCTGCTGTCCGGCCCGGTGCTGACCGTGTGGGGGCTGGCTGCGCACCGTAGACGCGGGCGGCGCGGAGGCGCGGCGTGAACGCGTCGGCCGCGGAGCGCTCCGCCGCCGGACACCGCGCCCGCGTGCTGCGTGCGCTTGGCCTGACGCCGTGGCAACGCAGGCACGGGGCAGGGGGCGGCGAAGCGGCAACGATGGACGAGGCGCCCACCGCAGCCGGCGCCCATGCCGACTGCGTGGTGCTGCTGCCGGCGGTCTGCGGTGCGCGCGAACTGGACCTGCTGGGGCGCGCCCTCATCAGCAGCGGCGCTGCCCTGGCGCGCGCCGCGCGCGTGCGGGTGCAGCCGGGCGCGGCGGAAATCGCGGTGCCGCAGGCGCGCGCCTACCTCGCCTGCGGCGAGGCGCAGGCGCATGCGCTGGGGCGCAGCCTGCCCATGCAGGTCACTGCCCAGGCGCAGATCGTGCTGGTGGATGAGCCGCTGCGCCTGCTGGGCGAGTCCTCGGCCAAGCGGCGGCTGTGGATCGCGCTGCGGACCCTGCGCCGCAGCCTGGCCGCGGCGGGGCACTAGCCAGCATGGTCGCGGTCGCCCGCCCGGCCAGCCACATGCGCCTGATGCGCATGGACGACCTGGATGGGGTCGCGGCGGTGGAACAGGCTTCCTACGATTTCCCGTGGACGCGGGGCATCTTCGCCGACTGCCTCAAGGCGGGGCATCCGTGCTGGGTGTTGTGCGTGGACGAGGACCTGGCCGGCTACGGCATCCTGTCGGTGGGCGCGGGCGAGGCGCACGTGCTCAACATCTGCATCGCCGACGCATACCGCGGCCGTGGCCTGGGCCGGCACCTGCTGGTGCGGCTGCTGGACGTGTCGCGCTGGAGCGGCGCGCAGCGCGTGTTCCTGGAAGTGCGGCCGTCGAATCCGCTGGCCAAGACCCTGTACGAGTCGGAAGGCTTTCGCGAGATCGGGCGCCGTCCGCGCTATTACCCGGCGAAAGAGGGACGCGAGGATGCGATCGTGATGGTGCTCGATATCGCCGCAGGCGATATCGAGAAATAAGCAAAGGGCTCCTGCTTCCCCGCAAGCTTGGCCCCTCACCCCGACCCTCTCCCCGGAGGGGAGAGGCGCCAGGCGAAGGGCTTGCTTTCGCCGCAAGCTTGGCCCCTCACCACGACCCTCTCCCCGGAGGGGAGAAGCGCCAGGCGAAGGGCTTGCTTCCGCCGCAAGCCCGGGGTATCCCCCCCCCCCCCCCCCCCCCCCCCCCCCCCCGGGAGTGGGGGGGGGGCGACACCTCCCCCTCCCCC
>NZ_NJIC01000011.1:14182-39084 GCF_013620825.1 Rhodanobacter sp. PCA2
GCGAAGGGCTTGCTTCCGCCGCAAGCCCGGCCCCTCACCCCGGCCCTCTCCCCAAAGGGGAGAGGGAGTAGGGCCGATCAACCCTTCAGCTTCTCCGCCTGCTCGCGCAGCGCCGCCAGCTGCGTGTTCCACTCCACGATGCGCTGTCGTTCCTGCGCCACCACCTCGGCCGGGGCGTTTGCCACGAAGTTCGCGTTGCCGAGCTTGCCTTCGCACTTCCTGATCTCGCCTTCGATCCTGCCGATTTCCTTGGCAAGGCGCGCCTGCTCGGCGCCGAGATCGATCAGGCCGGCCAGCGGAATCAGCACGCGCAGCGAGCCGACCACGGCGGCTGCGGCTGCGGGCTCCATCGCGCCTGGCGCTATCCACTGCGGCGTTTCGGTGCGGGCGAGGAAGGCGATCTGCGCGGCGAACTTCGCGGTGCGCGTGCGATCCGTGTCGTCGCCGCCGGCGAGCAGCAGCGGGATGGTCTTGCCCGGCGCGATGTTCATCTCCGAACGGATGCGCCGTATGCCCGAGAGCACGGCCTTGAACCATTCGATTTCGGCGGTGGCCGCCGCGTCGGAGGCAAAATCCGCAGCGCGCGGATACGAGCATTGGAGGATGCTTTTCGTTGAAGCGTCCGGCAGGGATGCCGGTTTGTTCTTTGCGTCCATGGAGGAGCGCGCGAATACACCCGCCACTTCCTGGTAGATCTCTTCGGTGATGAACGGGATCACCGGGTGCAGCGCGCGCAACACCGCCTCCAACACCACCAGCAGCGTGTGGCGCGTGGAGGCTGCGGCTGCCGCATCGTCGCCGTTCAAGGCCGGCTTGGAGAGTTCGAGGAACCAGTCGCAGTACTCGTTCCACACGAATTCGTACAGGGCCTGGGCGAGATGGTCGAAACGGTACGAGACGAAGTGCTGCTCGACCTCGGCCAGCGTCTGCGCCAGACGCGTCAGGATCCACCGCTCCGCTTCGGTGGCGGGTTTTTCCGAATCCCCCATCCCGACTTCCGACTCCCCGACATTCATCAACACGAAGCGCGCCGCGTTCCACAGCTTGTTGCAGAACGCCTTGTAGCCCTCGGCGCGCTTCAGGTCGAAGTTGATGGTGCGGCTGTAGCTGGCCAGCGCGGCGAAGGTGAAGCGCAGCGCGTCGGTGCCGATGGCCTTGATGCCGTCGGGGTATTCCTTGCGGATGCGCTTTTCCACCTTCTCGCGCACCTGCGGGATCAGCAGCGAGCGGGTGGATTTCGCCACCAGCGGTTCCAGTTCGATGCCGTCGATCAGGTCCAGCGGGTCCAGGGTGTTGCCCTTGGACTTGGACATCTTCTGGCCTTCGGCGTCGCGCACGATGGCGTTGATGTACACCTCGCGGAACGGCACCTGGCCGGTGAAGTATTTGGTCGCCATCACCATGCGCGCGACCCAGAAGAAGATGATGTCGAAGCCGGTGACCAGCACCGCGCTGGGCAGGAAGATCTTGTCGGCCTGCCAGTCGGCCACGACTTCGCCGCGCTCGTTCCTCACCGGTCCGTCCAGCGGCCAGCCCAGGGTGGAGAACGGCCACAGCGCGGAGCTGAACCAGGTGTCCAGCACGTCCTCGTCCTGCCTCAGCGCGCCCACCGGCGCGGTGGCGGCATGCGCGCGCGCGTCGGTCTCGTCCTCGCCGACGAAGATGTTGCCGCCCTCGTCGTACCACGCCGGGATGCGGTGGCCCCACCAGAGCTGGCGGCTGATGCACCAGTCCTGGATGTTGTCCAGCCACTGCGTGTAGGTGGTGCTCCAGTTCTCCGGCACGAACTTGATCTCGCCCGAGCGCACGGCGTCGAGCGCGGGTTCGGTGATCGCCTTGCGACCGCCGGGGCGGCCATCCTTCTGCACGTCCGAGGTGAGGTCGACGAACCACTGGTCGGTGAGCATCGGCTCGATCACGGCGTCCGAACGCTGGCTCACCGGCACCTGCAGCTTGTGCGCCTTGGTCTCGACCAGCAGGCCGGCGGCTTCCAGGTCGGCGAGCACGCGCTTGCGTGCGTCGTAGCGGTCGAGGCCGCGATAGGTTTCCGGCGCGTTGTCGTTGACCTTCGCGTCCAGCGTGAAGATGGTGACCGGCGCGAGCCCGTGGCGCTGTCCGATCGCGTAGTCGTTGAAGTCGTGCGCCGGGGTGATCTTCACGCAACCGGTGCCGAACTCGCGGTCGACGTAGTCGTCGGCGATCACCGGGATCTCGCGGCCGCTCAGCGGCAGCCGCAGCGTCTTGCCGACCAGGTGCGCATAGCGTTCGTCCTCCGGATGCACGGCCACGGCGACGTCGCCCAGCATGGTTTCCGGGCGGGTGGTGGCGACCACCAGCGACTCGTCGCTGTCCGTGACGGGATAGCGGATCGACCACATGTGGCCGTCGCGCTCGACGTTGTTCACCTCAAGGTCGGAGACGGCGGTGCCCAGCACCGGATCCCAGTTCACCAGGCGGTTGCCGCGGTAGATCAGGCCGGCGCGGTACCACTCCACGAACACCTTGCGCACGGCGGCGGAGAGGCCTTCGTCCATGGTGAAGCGTTCGCGCGACCAGTCGGCGGCGGCGCCGATGCGGCGCATCTGGTTCGTGATGGTGGAGCCGGATTCCTCCTTCCACTGCCACACGCGCTCCACGAACGGTTCGCGGCCCAGGTCGTGGCGCGTCCTGCCTTCGGCGGCGAGCTGGTTCTCCACGATCTTCTGGGTGGCGATGCCGGCGTGGTCGGTGCCCACCTGCCACAGCACGTTCATGCCGCGCATGCGCTGGTAGCGCACCAGCATGTCCATCACGGTCTGCTGGAACGCATGGCCCATGTGCAGCGTGCCGGTGACGTTCGGCGGCGGCAGCAGGATGCAGTAGGGCTCGCCCTGGCCCGACGGCCTGAACGCGCCGCTGGCTTCCCAGCGTGCGTACCACGTCGACTCGATCTGGGCGGGTTCGAAACTCTTTTCCATGGGGGCTCGCGATGGCGCGCCGCAGGTGGCGCGCCGTTCGGGTGACGAAACCGGCATTGTAAGGGCCGGCGCACGGTGCGCCAAAGCGCAGGAGCCCGCTCCATGCGCCACACGGACGCGTGGGACGGGCTCTAGGCCAGTTTGCCCGTGATGACGTAGGCCGCGATGGCGCAGGCGCTGGCGACGTTCATCGAGGAGTTCGCGCCGTGCATCGGGATGTGCACGGTGGCGTCCGAGGCATCAAGCAGCGCCTGGCAGACGCCGGCGCTCTCGTTGCCCAGGACCAGGCAGATGCGGTCGCCGGGCGCGACGGGGAGCCGGTCGAGGTCGATGCTGCCCGAGCTGATTTCCAGGCTGACGATGCGGTAGCCGGCCCGCTTCAAGGCCGCCACGAGCGGCAGCGGGTCGTCGGCCTGCTCGAAGGGCACGCGCTGCTCCGTGGTGCGCGCGGCCTTGCGCGCCTTCGGATGCGCTGGCGTGCAGGAACGGCCGGTCAGGTGGATCTTTTCCATGCCCAGCGCATCGGCAAGGCGGAACAGGCTGCCGATGTTCGCGGGCCGCTGCACGTTGTGCGCCAGCAGGCAGAGCGCGTGCTTCGCGGGCGTGGATTGGTGCGCGCGGTGGTCGAGCTGCGTGTTTTGCATGCTTCGGTCCGCGCGGCGATCAGGGGCGATGGCGGTTGATGGTGTCCTGCAATTCCTGCGCGGCGGCGTGCGCGGCCTGCGCGAAATCCTCGCCGTGGCCGGCGTAGAGGATGGCGCGCGAGGAAGAGAGGATCAGGCCGGCGCCGTCGGGAGTGAGTCCGTGCCTGAGCACGGCTTCCACGTCGCCGCCCTGCGCGCCGATGCCGGGCACCAGCAGCGGCATCTCGCCCACCACGTCGCGCACCTGGCCCAGTTCCTCCGGCCAGGTGGCGCCCACGACCAGGGCGCAGTTGCCGTGGGCGTTCCAGTCGCTGGCGATGGTTTCCGCCACGCGCAGGTAGAGCGGCACGCCGCCGCAATCCAGGGCCTGGAAATCGGCGCCGCCCGGGTTGGAAGTGCGGCACAGCAGGATCGCGCCCTTGTCCGCGCGTTCGAGGAAAGGCGCGACGGAATCGCGGCCCAGGTACGGGTTCAGCGTCACGGCGTCCGCCTGGTAGCGGTCGAACGCCTCGCTGGCGTAGTGCCGCGCGGTGCTGCCGATGTCGCCGCGCTTGGCGTCCAGGATCACCGGCACGCCGGGGTGGCGCCCGTGGATGTGGGCGATCAACCGCTCCAGCGCTTCCTCCGCGCGCAGGGCGGCGAAGTGCGCGATCTGCGGCTTGAACGCGCAGGCGAGGTCCGCGGTGGCGTCGACGATGTCGCGGCAGAACTCGAACACCGCATCCGTGTGGCCCTTGAGGTGCGCCGGGAATTTCACGGGTTCGGGATCGAGGCCCACGCAGACCAGCAGGCCTTTGCGCCAGCGCTGCTGCAGGGTGTCGTGGAAGCGCATGGCGCGGGCCTCGGGCAGGAAAGTGGCTGCACAGTTTAAGCGAAGCGCGGGGGTAACGCGGTGGGGCAGGCGTTCCGCAGATATCGCGTCGATGGGGATATTTGGCCTTCCATTTGCTCCGGATCGGTTCTAAGGTCCCGAGCCTCGTGCGGGACCTCTCCGAACATTCCCCCCCCTCATCTTCGTCGAACGCGACGCATCTGGCCGGAGCCCTCCATCATGTCGAGCAAGCACACGCCTTCCACCGATTCTTCCGGCATCGCCGATCCCTCGCGCCGCAAGGTCCTTCGTCTCTCGGGCATGGCAGGTGCGGCGCTTGCGGGTTCGGCGTTGCTGCCCGCCAAGGCGCAGGCTCCGATGGATGTGGACTCCGCAGGACCGGCGGTGAGTGGGATTTCAGCAGGCGTAGTCGGCGAGGTAACGCCGATTCGTCCGCCGGCCGTGCCCTTGGCAGTGCGTCAGCCTTATCTGAGCACCTGGTTGCCGGCCACGCTGCTGCCGGGCAACGCGCCGCAGTTCTGGCAGGGCAGCACCACGGGGATGGTGGGTTTGGCCCGCATCGACGGCGTGGCCTGGCTGTTCATGGGCGACGGCAAGCTCGTGCAGCCCATTCCCGACGGCAACCACGGAAAGCAGACGACGGTCGAGGACTTCCCGCGCGCCATGCGGCAGACCGCGTTGCGGGTCACGGCGACGCAGTCGCGCTTCACCCTGCAGGGTGGTGGTGTCGAGTTGTCGGTGAACTTCCTTTCGCCGCTGGAACCTGGTGACAGTCGGCGTCAGTCCATTCCGATGAGCTACGTCAGCGTATCGGCGCGAAGCATCGATGGCGCAGCCCATGCCGTGCAGGTCTACATGGAGATCACCGGCGACTGGGCCAGCGGCGATGCGACACAGGAAGTGGTGGTCGAGCGCGACGATTCGCAGGCCGCGCGCACCTGGGCGCTGGCGCTGGCCAGGCCGCAACTGCTGGCGGAGCAGCACGAGTTCGCGGCCTGGGGGCGGGTGCTCTGGTCGACGCCGGCGCGCGACGGCGTCAGCATGCAGGCGGGCGACCGGCTGAAGCTGCGGGCGCAATTCGCCGGGCACGGTTCGCTCGACGGCAGCAACGGCGCGGCGCGGAGCACGGTCAAGGCGTTGCCGGCGCTGGCACTGGTTGTCGACCTCGGCCAGTGCGGGGCATCCGCGAAAGATGCGGATTTCGTGGTCGGCCAGGTGCGCGAGCAGTGCATCGCCTACCTGGAGCAGCCCTTGCGTGCGCTCTGGACGAAGCACTTCGGCGATTGGAAGGCAATGCTGGATTTCTTCCACGGCGATGCCGCGTCGGCACGTCAGCGGGCCGATGCGCTTGATGTGCGTGTCAGCCGCGATGCGCGCGCAGTCGGCGGGGAACACTACGAGGGCCTGTGCGCGCTGTCGCTGCGGCAGGCCTATGGCGGCACCGAGCTGGTGCTGGGGCCGGACGGTTCGCCATGGGCGTTCCTGAAGGAGATTTCCAGCGACGGCAACGTGTCCACCGTGGATGTGCTTTACCCGGCCGCGCCCGTGTGGATGTACCTCGATCCCGACTATCTGCGCATGCTGCTGCTGCCCCTGCTCCACTACGCCGAGCAGGGCGGATGGCCCAAGTCCTATGCCGAGCACGACCTCGGTTCCGCCTATCCGCAGGCGACCGGCCACAACGACGGCAAGGAAGAGGACATGCCGGTGGAGGAAAGCGGCGACATGCTGATCATGGTCGCCGCGTGGCTGCGCCGCGCAGCGCGCGCCGATGCGCAGGCCTTCGCTTCACGCCACTACGCGCTGCTGAAGAAGTGGGCGCAGTACCTGGAAGGCGAGCTGCCCGATCCGGGCTTCCAGAACCAGACGGACGACTTCGCCGGCTCGATCGCGCACAGCGTCAACCTGGCGCTGAAAGGCATCATCGCGCTGGCCGCGATGGGGCAGGTGGCCGGCTTTGCGGGCCACGCCGACGATGCCACGCATTACCGTAACCGGGCGCGCAAGGACATCGCGTACTGGGCGGCGCGCGCGAAGGATCCCAAGGCGCCGCACCTGAACCTCACCTACCACGATGCCGGCGGGCAGGGCACATGGGGGACGCTCTACAACGGCTTTGCCGACACCCTGCTGGACACGGGCCTTATCCCGGCGGATGTGCGCACCATGCAGGCGGCCTGGTACCGGCAGCAGAGCAGCACCTTCGGGCTTCCGCTGCAGGTGCCGCACAGCTACGCCAAGTCCGACTGGGCGCTGTTCGTGGCGGCCTGGCTGGCCGACCAGCCGGTGGCGCAGGAGCTGATCGATCGCGTCTACGCCTATGCCGACGGCACGCCCGATCGCGTGCCGTTCTGCGATCTCTACAGCACCGTCACCGGCGCCCGAGTCGCCTTCCAGGCCCGTCCCGTGCAAGGCGGCATCTTCGCGCCGCTGGCGGTCCGGAGCATGCCGAAGCCCGTCGCCTGACGACTGCGGCAACGCAGCGGGAGCGCACGGCGTTTTGGCGCACGCTCCCTTGGCATGGCCTCCATATGCCATGCGTGGGCGCAGGCCTTTCCGGCTCGCCGCAATTTTTTTTGCGCCGCAGCGTGACATCTCCGGGGCGGGGTGTAATTTGCGGCAGGAGTTTTAAGATCGATCCAAGCTATCGTGTCAAAGTCGCGTCAGCGACATGAGGGGACAGGGACGGCTTCGGTCGGAGGCCATGGGTAGGGGTTACCCGGGTGCCAGTGCCTTGTCCGGCGGGTTGATGGGGTTTGAGGGAAGAATTGCAGGAGGCCTAGGCATTTTCGCAACCGCTTGTCAGTGCGTGCGGATTTGCGGTGCCATCCCTGTCCCGGCAGATGTCGGGTGATTCGCGGCTTCGGCGATATCAGTTCCAGGTAATCGCCGCAGCGCATTCGTGGTCCTGAAGTGACGGTTGACGAAGAGTGTTGCTTGGTTGGCCGGTAGAAATTTAGATCGATTGAATTCAAAGAAATCATATAGTCATACCAATCACGCATCCCGTTCCTGCAATCGAACGGAATGCCCTGCGCCAGTTCCAGATGTACGCACATCAACGGAGATGCTGAAAATGACTTGCCAGCCACATGTCTTTGCCCGCAAGCCGCTGTATGCCGCACTCGCCGCGGCGAGCCTGTCGCTCGGGGGCATCGCAATTCCCGCTACGGCCTTCGCTGCGCAGCCGGCCCAGCCGGCGGATGCCGCGGCGGCTTCGCCGCAGCCACAGTCGACCGACGGCACCACGGCGAAGGCCGACAGCGCCAAGACGAAGAAGACGGACAAGAAGCAGGCTGCGACCGACCTGCAAGCCATCGTCGTCAGCGGCTACCGCGAGTCGATCAACCAGAACATCCAGGACAAGCGCGATTCCAATTCCATCGTCGAGGTGATCAACGCGCAGAACATCGCGCAGTTTCCCGCCAAGAACATCGCCGATGCGCTCGCGCACGTGCCGGGCGTGGTCATCACACGCGAATCGGGCGAGGGCAAGACGGTCAGCATCCGCGGCCTTGCGCCCGAGCTGACACTGACGGAATTGAACGGCAACTTCGTGGCCTCGGCCGATACCTCGGCCGGCCTGACGCGCTCGTTCAACTACACGATGATGCCGGCCAACATGTTTTCCGACATCAAGCTCTACAAGAGCCTCGAGGCGCGCCTGGACGAAGGCGGCATCGGCGGCAACGTGGACCTGCGCACGCGCCGTCCGCTGGAGATGAAGGCGGGCGAAGGCTTCGTGTCCGTCAACGGGGCAAGCTCCGACAACAGCAGCAAGATCACGCCCCAGGTTTCGGCGTTGTGGTCGTGGAAGAACAAGGACCAGACCTTCGGCGTCCTGATCGCGGGTACGTACCAGAAGCGCCGCGACATCGACTACACGGCCAATGCGTCGAGCTGGCACTGGTGGGCCGACAACTGCAGCGACTACGCGACGTGCGTGCAGCCGCCGGTCAACGTGCATGGGCAGCAATACGACCCTGCCGTGGCATCCAACATCGACCTGTGGGGCAATGGCGTGGACGACCAGGCCGGCAACAAGTATTCGGGCTATTGGATGCCGCAGCAGTTTTCCACCAGCCGCAACCAACTGGACCTGAAGACCAAGGGCGCCCAGGCCACTCTGCAGTTCAAGCCCATCGAGCACCTGCTGCTGACGGGCAACTACTTCCGCTTCCAGCGGCAGCAGACGCAGATCACCAACACGCTCGAGATTCCCGAATGGGGCCTGCCGAACAACAGCAACTATGCGGACCAGCAGGGTAGGCTGCTCGCCCCCAACGGCCTGACGTTTGACCCATCGCACACCGTCGTCACCGGTGCGAACTACGTCCTGCCTCCTGCAGGCACGGGGTGCAATTCGTTGACCAACCCCGTCACCGGCGCACAGCGGCAGCCGGTGGACGTCTGCTCCACCGAGATCCCGTGGCTCAACGGCAACTACTCCGTCGAGAAGGCCACCTCGCAGACCCTCAACCTCGAAGGCGAGTGGGACAACGGCGGCAATCTCAGCGGCACGTTCAACGTCGGCCGCACGTGGGCGAAAGGCGGTCCGTCGGTGGAACTTGGCATGGCCGCCAAGCCGCGCAACTTCGTCAACGGCCAGTGGGTGGACGGCAGCAACGGAGCCGCGTGGACGTTGAACGGAACGCCGACCATCACGGCTGCGTCCAACGTGCTGCAGAACATGCTTACCGGCAAGGGACAGGTCGATCTCGGCTCGACCGGTTCCAACATGGTCAATACCCGCACCTCGCAGAACTTCGCCCAGGCGGACTTCACCTGGGCCTTCGACCACGGCTGGCTGCAGTCGTTGCAGTTCGGCGTGAAGTATCGCGACAACCGCGCCGAGCAGCAGAGCAACGAGCTGCGCTGGTACTGCAAGGGCACCACCTCGCAGTTCCAGGGTTGCGATCCCACCGCCGGCCAGCTGCCCGCGGGCTTCCTCGAGCCGAACATGCTCGACGGCAACACGCTGGCGTACAACGACAGCATCTTCCCGGCGATCAACTTCCCGGCCTACTACAACTACCTCAACTCGACCTACGACCGGGTGGTCTACAACAAGCCCCAGAACAAGTCCTCCATCCAGGAAAAGATCTCGGCCGCCTACGTGCAGGCGAACTTCGACACGGGCACGTTGCGCGGCAACGTGGGCCTGCGCTTCGTCAGCACGCAGCAGGACCTCACCGTCGCCGACCAGATCACCACCAACAACGCGGTGTACTACCACGATGCGGGCGGCAACATCCTGATCTGCCCGGCCAGCGGCGTGAACGCCGGCGGCGGACCTTGCGCGCCGGGCGACTTCCAGTACCTGCCGCGCGAGCAGCAGGTGACGGAGTCGTTCTCCAACGCTTCCACCAGCAAGCGCTACAACAAGCTCCTGCCCAGCTTCAACGTCGCGTGGACCCTCGCGGACGACATCGTGCTGCGCGCCGCCGGCTCGCAGGCCATGGCCCGCGCCAACTACACCGACCTGGCCCAGCTCGGCAGCCTCACCAACAACACGCAGGCCTACTACAACGACCGCAAGCAGTTCGGCGCATCCCCGCCCGGCTGGTACGGCAGCGGCGCCAACGCCGACCTGAAGCCGTTCACGGCCACCCAGTTCGACCTGGCGGGCGAGTGGTACTACGCGCCTGAATCGGTCGTGGGCATCGATCTGTTCCAGAAGAAGGTGAAGAACTTCGTCGTGCCGGTCACCGTCAACAACATCACGGTGAATGTCGGCGGCACCCAGGAGAACTTCCTGCAGTACAGCACCAATGCCAACGGCCGCTCGGGCACGTCGAAGGGCATCGAGCTCTACACGCAGCACACCTTCCACTCGGGCTTCGGCTACATCGTCAACTACACGCTCAACAAGACCAACGAAACCGCCGTCACGCTCGGCGACACGCAGGTGGGCAAGTCGGAACTGATCGGCAGCGCCAAGTACGCGGCGAACGTGTCGCTGTTCTACGAAAAGAACGGCCTGCTGCTCCGTGCCAGCAGCAACTGGACGGGCCGTACCATGCAGGGCCTGGCAGCGGGTCTGCCGGTCTACACCGAGCCGTACAACCAGATCGACTTGAACGGCGACTACGAGTTCAACAAGCACCTGATGGTGACCGGGTCCATCATCAACCTGACGCGTTCCACGCCCCGCTCGTACCTGGGCAGCGACACCACGGCGCGCTTGAACCAGCTCGAGTACGCCGGACGCCAGTACTACCTGGGCCTGACGTACAAGTTCGGCGCCGACTGACGATCAGGTCCGGATGCCGCGGGGTCGGGCGTGCGCCTGATCCCGCGGCATGGTGGAGCGCGGGAAGGACGGCCCGCCCAACCGACCGGGTTCCCACGGATTCCCCGCCGTCCTCGACCTCCATGCATCGGGCTTGTGCACGCACGGCCTGAGGACGCGTCCTCACCTCCACGCCGGAGACATCATGGATACATCCGCCCCACGTTCCTGCCATCGCGTTTCGCCGATCCGGAACCGCTCCAGGGCCATGGCGGCCGCGCTGGCAATCCTCGCGCTGGGCAGCGTGGCCGTGCTGCATGCCCGCGATGGCAAGGCGCCACAGCACGCGACGCAGGCCGTCGACGAAGCCGATCCGCTGGTCGGCACCGCGCCGCTGGACCGGCAGGAACTGATTGGCAACGCACCGCCGCCGGGCGAGCCGCTGTATTCGGGAATCACCTCGCCGGGCGCCAGCCTGCCGCACAGCGAGGTCGAGGCGTCCCCGGTCAACGTCAACGTCGAGCTCAGCTATCCCACGGGCGTCGCCACGCCCTACTACTATTCCAACCCGACCATGATCGGCTTCACCGGTGGCGGCGGACCGACCTACGGTGGCGGCGCCCAGCCGATGATCATGCCGGTGGTGGGCGACTGGACCGTGCCGCCGAGCTACACGCAGTCGTACTACGACAAGTCGCACGAGAAGGCTTCGCCCGGTTACTACTCGGTCTTCCTCGACACCTTCCGCACCAGGGTCGAACTGACGGCGACCCAGTGGACCAGCCTGATGCGGTTCACCTTCCCGGCAAGCCACCGGTCGAACGTCATCCTCAATCTCCGCCGGGCAGGCGGCGATGTGGAGGTGGTCGGTGACCGTACCATCCGCGGCCTCGCCAAGGGCGGGCATCCGAAAGAGGATGCGGACGGTCCATGGTTCGTCGCCGAGTTCTCGCGCCCGTTCGCCGGCTTCGGCACTTTCCATGCGGCCGAGGGCGAGGAGAACTGGGGGCTGGGCGACAAGGACGTGGAAGCCGGCCGCCGGACGGTGTCCGGCAATTACGCCGGCGCCTACGTCAGCTTCGACACGAAGGCCGGCGAGCAGGTGCTGGTGCGGATGGCCCACGGCCACAGCATCGCCGAAGCCGAGGCGCGCCTGCGCGCCGAGGATCCGGACGGCGACTTCGAGCGCGTGCATGCGCAGGCGCGTGCGGCCTGGGCACAGCTGTTCGACCGTGTGCAGGTGAGCGGCGGCACGCCGAAGCAGCGCATGCTGTTCTACTCGACGCTGTACCACTCCTTCGCAAGCCCGCGGCTGGTTGCGCGCAAGGGCGAGCGCTTCACCGATACCAACGGCCAGGTCCGCGTTGCCGATCACGACCGCTACGGGCCGGTGCCGTTCTGGGATACCGGCCGCAACCAGATCGTGCTGCTGATGTTGCTGGAGCCGACGGTGGTGCAGGACATCATGCGCTCCGAGCTCGACATGGCGCGCGAGCGCGGCTACATGAACACCTCGTTCCACGGCGACCACGCCGTGTTCCTCTACGACGGCGCATGGCAGCGTGGCATTCCGTTCGACTACGCCGCGGCGTACACGTACCTGCGCAAGAACGCGACCGATCCAAAGGGGCCGCGAGGCTATCTCGCCGAATACACGAAGAACGGCTGGATCTCCGACATCGTCCCGCCGGGCAATCCCAGCCCGCCCTATGCCGGCGGCAAGGCAGGCGCCGCCACCACGCTTGAATACGCCTGGGACGACCATGCGCTGGCCGACGTCGCGCGCCGGCTCGGCAAGACGGAGGATGCGCAGATGTTCCTGCGCCGCGCCGCGAACTACCGCAACGTGTTCGATCCGTCGGTCGGCTTCATGCGCGGCAAGACCGCCGATGGCAAGTGGATCTCGCCGTTCGATCCGGGCGAGCCCTACTACAACTTCATGATGAAGGAGGCCTCGGGCTGGTCCACGCTGTGGCTGGTGCCGCAGGACGTGCAGGGCCTGATCGACCTGCTCGGCGGGCGCGGCGCATTCAACGCCAAGCTCGATGCGTTCTTCTCCACGCCCTATACGGCCAAGGGCATCTGCCGCGATTGCACCGGCCTGATCGGGCAATACGTGCAGGGCAACCAGCCGGACCAGCAGGCGGCCTACCTGTACGCATGGAGCGGCCAGCCCTGGAAGACGCAGGCGCTGGCGCGGCGCATCCTCGCCGACTTGTACGGCAGCGACGCCAGCGGCTACGGCTTCCCAGGCATGGACGACCAGGGTTCGACTTCGTCGTGGTACGTGATGAGCGCGATGGGCTTCTACCCGGTCGATCCGTCCACGCCCGATTACATTCTCGGCAGCCCAATCTTCGACCGGGTGAGCATGCGCATGGGCAACGGCAAGGTGTTCGAGATCGTCGCGCGCAACAACTCGGCGCGTAACATGTACATCCAGTCCGCGACGCTCAACGGCAAACCGTGGACCAAGCCCTGGTTCAGCCACGCGGACATCGCGAACGGCGCCACGCTGGTGCTTACCATGGGGCCCGAGCCGAACAAGGCCTGGGGCGCTGATCCGGCCGACGCGCCGCCGTCGATGTCGGGACGACGGCATGATGGCCGGTGACCGGTTGGAAGGTCGGGACCACGGAAGATCGTTGCGCTTCCGGTAGCCGCGCCCCCTTCCATCCGTGACCATGGGGTTGCGGTGAAATCCCGGCCGGATGGCGGCATCCGATTCCCGCGTCACATGCCCATCAAAAGGAGTTGCGTCGTGCGTCTACTGCGTGGATTTTTCCTGGTTTGCGGGCTTGCGCTGGCCTCTGGCATGGCCAGCGCCGCCGGTGCCCACGACCTTCGCGTCATGACCTTCAACCTGCGCTACAGCGAGGCGGACGATGGCATCAACGCGTGGCCGCATCGCCGCGACCTGATGGTCCGGGTCATCCGGAAGGAGCACCCCGACATCCTGGGTACGCAGGAACTGCTCTTGCCGCAGGGCGACTACCTGCAACAGCACTTGCCCGGCTACGCGTGGTTCGGCATGGGCCGCAACGGGAACGAGATCGATGAGAACGACAACGAGCACATGGGCGTCTTCTACGACAAGTCGCGCCTGGAAGTGCTCGAGTCCGGCAACTTCTGGTTCTCGGATACGCCCGACAAGCCGGGAAGCATGATCGCGGGCCAGCCGCTGCCGCGCATGGTTACCTGGGCGAAATTCCGGGACCGGCGCAGCGGCAAGCAGTTCTACTACTACAACACGCACTTCCCCCATCAGGAAGGCAGGGAGGCAGAGATGGTGCGTGAGCGCTGTGCCACGGAGATCACACAGCGTCTGGCGCAGTTGCCTGCGTCGCTGCCGTTCATTCTGACCGGCGACTTCAACACCACTCCCGGCAGCAGGACGCACGCCGTCTTGACCCAGGTCCTGCGCGATGCGCATGCGTCCGCACCACGGCACGAGGGCCCGGACGGCACCTTTCACGGGTTCACCGGCCGGGCGACCGAGCGCATCGACTGGATCCTCTACCGTGGCGCGAAAGCCGACGACGTGCGCACGATCGCGACGCATGACGGCAAGGTCTATCCGTCGGACCACTTTCCCGTCGTCGCCGATTTCAGCTGGTAGCGGGCTGGCGCAATCGCGTCCGCATGCGTTCCTTTTCGCAGGGTGGCAATGCTGTCTGGATAGTCCCTGAGGGGACGGGTTGTCATGCTCGTGGGCCGGGGCCCAGCCAGAGCCATGCCAAGACGGCGACACGGGATGCGATGGAGCTGCCGGGACTGTCCGGGAAGGAGTGCCTGGGAGAGAAGGGCGACTGCCGATCCGGGTGTGGGGCAGGGGAGGCCGATCGGCCTCCCCGCCACCCGTCCATCACGCCAGCTTCTTGTACTTCACCCGGTGCGGCCTCGCCGCCTCGTCGCCCAGGCGGCGCTTCTTGTCGGCTTCGTACTCGTTGTAGTTGCCGGGGAAGAACTCCACGTGGGAGTCGCCCTCGAAGGCCAGGATGTGGGTGGCGATGCGGTCGAGGAACCAGCGGTCATGCGAGATCACGATGGCGCAGCCGGGGAATTCCAGCAGCGCGTCTTCCAGCGCGCGCAGGGTTTCCACGTCGAGGTCGTTGGACGGTTCGTCGAGCAGCAGCACGTTGCCGCCCTGCAGCAGGGTCTTGGCCATGTGCAGGCGGCCGCGTTCGCCGCCGGAGAGGTTGCCGACGATCTTCTGCTGGTCGGTGCCCTTGAAGTTGAAGCGGCCGATGTAGGCGCGCGACTGGATCTCGAAGCTGCCGATGGTGAGGATGTCCAGGCCGCCGGAGACTTCCTGCCACACGTTGTTCTTGTCGTCGAGCGCGACGCGCGACTGGTCGACGTAGGCGAGCTGCACCGTGTGGCCGAGTTTCACCTCGCCGGAATCGGGCTGCTCCTTGCCCATGACCATCTTCATCAGCGTGGACTTGCCGGCGCCGTTCGGGCCGATCACGCCCACGATGGCGCCCGGCGGGATCTTGAACGACAGGTCCTCGATCAGCACGCGGTCGCCGAACGCCTTGGTGACGTTCTTGAACTCGATCACCTCCTGGCCCAGGCGCTCGCCCGGCGGGATGAAGATCTCGTTGGTCTCGTTGCGGCGCTGGTAGTCGACCGAGTTCAGCTCCTCGAAGCGCTTCAGGCGCGCCTTGCCCTTGGACTGGCGGCCCTTGGCGGCGGAGCGCACCCACTCCAGTTCCTTCTCGATGGCCTTCTGGCGGGACTTCTCCTGCTGCGCTTCCTGCTTCAGGCGCGCGTCCTTCTGCTCCAGCCACTCGGTGTAGTTGCCCTTCCACGGGATGCCGCGACCGCGGTCGAGTTCGAGGATCCACTCGGCGGCGTTGTCGAGGAAGTAGCGGTCATGCGTGACCGCCACCACGGTGCCGGGGTAGTCGTGCAGGAACTGCTCCAGCCAGTCCACCGACTCGGCGTCGAGGTGGTTGGTGGGCTCGTCCAGCAGCAGCATGTCGGGCTTGGACAGCAGCAGGCGGCACAGCGCCACGCGGCGCTTCTCGCCGCCGGAGAGCGGGCCGATCTTCGCATCCCACGGCGGCAGGCGCAGCGCGTCGGCGGCCACTTCGAGCTGGCGCTCCAGGGCGTGGGCGTCGTTGGCGGCCAGGATGCCTTCCAGCTTCTCCTGCTCCTTGGCCAGCGCGTCGAAATCCGCACCGTCCTCGGCGTAGGCGGCGTAGACCTCTTCCAGGCGCTTCTGCGCGTCGAGGATCACCGACACGCCTTCTTCCACCGACTCGCGCACGGTCTTCTCGGGGTCGAGTTCCGGCTCCTGCGCCAGGTAACCGACCTTGATGCCCGGCTGCGGACGGGCCTCGCCCTGGAAGTCGGTATCCACGCCGGCCATGATCCTCAGCACCGTGGACTTGCCCGCGCCGTTCAGGCCCAGCAGGCCGATCTTGGCGCCGGGGAAGAAGCTCAGCGAGATGTCCTTGATGATCTGGCGCTTCGGGGGAACGATCTTGCTGACCCCGTTCATGGTGTAGATGTATTGCATGCGTGCTCCTGAAGGCGACCCCCAGGCCGCCGCTGCGGCCCGGCACAGGCAGGGAAATCAAAGACCGTCAATTATCGCCGATGGGGCGTTTTCCCGCCATGGCGGCCCGTGCACGGGCCTTGCGTCGCACCCGGACGGGCCGGCGGGGCTGCGGCCATCCGCCGCGCGCCGCGCGCCCACCCGCCCGGGCGGTCGGTGGCTGCAAATTGGCGGCGGCGTTACAATTTCGCGATTCATCCCCGCCAGCTCACCCGCAGAGGCCCGAATGTTCCCGAAGGACTGCACGATCGCCGGTTACGACCCCGAACTGGCCCAGGCCATCGCCGATGAAGGGCGCCGGCAGGAAGACCACGTCGAGCTGATCGCCTCCGAGAACTACGCCAGCCCGCGGGTGATGGAGGCGCAGGGCTCCAAGCTCACCAACAAGTACGCGGAAGGCTATCCGTCCAAGCGCTACTACGGCGGCTGCGAGTACGTGGACGTGGCCGAGAAGCTGGCGATCGACCGCGTGAAGCAGCTGTTCGGCGCCGACTACGCCAACGTGCAGCCGCACTCCGGCTCGCAGGCCAACCAGGCGGTGTACTTCGCGCTGCTGCAGCCGGGCGACACCATCCTCGGCATGAGCCTGGCGCACGGCGGCCACCTCACCCACGGCGCCAAGGTCAACCTCAGCGGCAAGATCCTCAACGCCGTGCAGTACGGCGTGAACGACGACGGCCTCGTCGACATGGACGAGGTCGAGCGCCTCGCCGTCGAGCACAAGCCCAAGATGATCGTGGCCGGCTTCAGCGCCTACTCGCAGGTGATGGACTGGGCGCGCTTCCGCGCCATCGCCGACAAGGTCGGCGCCTGGCTGTTCGTGGACATGGCCCATGTCGCCGGCCTGGTCGCCGCCGGCGTGTACCCCAGCCCGCTGCCGCACGCGCACGTGGTCACCTCCACCACGCACAAGACCCTGCGCGGTCCGCGCGGCGGCATCATCCTTGCCAGCAGGCAGGGCATGGGCGACGCGGCCGAGGAGATCGAGAAGAAGCTGCAGTCCATCGTGTTCCCCGGCATCCAGGGCGGCCCGCTTATGCACGTGATCGCCGCCAAGGCGGTGGCGTTCAAGGAAGCGCTGGAGCCGGACTTCAAGGATTACCAGGCGCAGGTGGTGAAGAACGCCAAGGCGATGGCGAAGACCATCATCGCGCGCGGCTACAAGATCGTCTCCGGCGGCACCGAGAACCACCTGATGCTGATCGACATGATCGGCAAGGGCGTCACCGGCAAGGATGCGGAAGCCGCGCTGGGCAAGGCCCACATCACGGTCAACAAGAATTCCGTACCGAACGACCCGCAGAAGCCCTTCGTCACCTCCGGCCTGCGCGTGGGCACGCCCGCCGTCACCACCCGCGGCTACCAGGAAGCCGACTGCACCGACCTCGCGAACTGGATCTGCGACGTGCTGGACGCGCCGGGCGACGAGGCGGTGATCGCCGCCGTGCGCGCGAAGGTCGAGGCGCAGTGCAGGAAGTACCCGGTGTATGGCTGAGGAGCGGGGATTCGGGAGCGGGCATTCGGGGTTCGGAAGAGCCCGGGTCGCGCCTGCGTTCCGCCGTTCCGGATCCCTCGTTCCGTATTCCGAGTCCGGTCGCTGAATGCATTGTCCTTTCTGCCAGCACGAAGACACCCGCGTGATCGACTCGCGTCTCACCGAGGACGGTTCCACCGTGCGTCGGCGTCGCGAGTGCCCGCAGTGCGGCGAGCGCTTCAACACTTTCGAGACGGCCGAGCTCAAGCTGCCGGCGATCGTGAAGAGCGGCGAGCGGCGCGAGGCCTTCGACGAACGCAAGCTGCGGGTGAGCTTCGAGCGCGCGCTGCAGAAGCGCCCGGTGCCCAGCCACGACGTCGACAGCGCGGTGCGCGAGGTCATCAACGACCTGCGCCGCAGCGGCGAACGCGAGGTGCCCTCGCGCCAGGTCGGCGAGCTGGTGATGCGCGAGCTGAAGAAGCTCGACCAGGTGGCCTACGTGCGTTTCGCCTCGGTCTACCGCAAGTTCGAGGACGTGCAGGCCTTCCTCGAGGAAATCGCGCGGCTGGAACACGACCTGCCCGAGCTGGAGAAGCTGCAGCTCTCGCTGCTGGGCGCCGCCGCCCCGGAAGCGCGCCGTCCCCGCAAGGCCTGACCAAGCTTTCTCCCTCTCCTCTCCGGGGAGAAGAGGGCTGGGATGAGGGGCCGATCCCGCCTCGACCCGCGCGAAGCACGTCTCCGATGTCACACTGTCGCCAGTCCTGCCCCCTCACCTCGATCCTCTCCCAAAAGGGGAGAGGAGGACCAGCATGAGCTTCACTGCCATCGACCACCAGCACATGGCGCATGCGCTGCGACTCGCCGAGCGCGGCCTGTTCACCACGCAGCCCAACCCGCGCGTGGGCTGCGTGATCGCGCACGGCGACGCGGTGGTGGGCAGCGGCTGGCATCAGCGGGCAGGCGAGCCGCATGCCGAGGTGTTCGCACTGCGCGAGGCCGGCGAACGCGCGCGTGGCGCCACTGCCTACGTGACGCTGGAGCCCTGCGCCCATCATGGCCGCACGCCGCCCTGCGCGGACGCGCTGGTCGCCGCCGGCGTGGCGCGCGTGGTGATCGCGGCGGAAGACCCGTTCCCGCAGGTGGCGGGGCGAGGCATCGCCGTCTTGCGTGCCGCCGGCATCGCGGTGGACGGCGGCCTGCTGCGCGACGAGGCGCGCGAACTGAACATCGGTTTCTTCAGCCGCCTCGAGCGCGGGCGTCCGTTCGTGCGCGTGAAGCTGGCGATGAGCCTGGACGGCCGCACCGCGCTCGCGAACGGCGAATCGAAGTGGATCACCGGCGACGCCGCGCGTGCCGACGTGCAGCGCTGGCGCGCGCGCAGCAGCGCCGTCCTCACCGGCAGCGGCACCGTGCTGGCCGACGACCCGCGCCTCACCGTGCGACTGCCGGAAGATACGCCCCGCGTGCCGCCGCTGCGCGTGGTGCTCGACCGCCGCCTGCGCACGCCGTCCGGCAGCCATGTGCTGGACGCTGTCGCGCCCACACTGCTGCTGCACGGCGCGCATGCCGTGATGTCGGACGCACCGCATGCAGGCGTCGAATACGCCGAAGTGGCGGAGCGCGACGGCGTGCTGGACCTGTCCGCCGTGCTGGCGCTGCTGGCCGCGCGCGACTGCAACGAGGTTCACGTGGAAGCCGGCCCCACGCTGTGCGGCGCGCTGTTCGCCGCCGGCCTGGCCGACGAGTTGCTGCTCTACGTGGCGCCGGTGCTGCTGGGCGACGGCGCGCGTGCGCTGCTGGCGCTGCCGCCGCTGGAATCCATGGCCGGGCGCTGGCGGCTGGACGTGGTGGACCAGCGCCAGGTCGGCGCGGACTGGCGCCTGCGCCTGCGCCCGAAGCCGTAACGGGTCCGGCGCGGGCGTGCTCTTTGGCTGAACGTGGCCCAACGCGCAGGGCCGGCGTGACAACGCTGAAACACCCGGGGCGTTCGATGATGGGCGCCTTCCCCGCGGGTATCCGCCATGCCATCGACCCACGCCGGTATCGTTTCGCGTCGCCGTGCTGCGCAGCCGTCGTGCGTGGCCGGGCAGGGCGACTGGGCGTTGCGCGATTCGGCATGGCTGCTGCTGCTGGCGCTGCTGGCGCTGGTGGCGCGCTGCATCCGCCTGGGCCACCAGCCGTTCTGGCTGGACGAGGTGTTCACCTGGCAGCGCATCCACCTGGATACCACGGCGCTGATCGCCGACAGCTTCGCGAACCGGCACATGCCGAACTATTTCCTGCTGCTCAGCTCGCTGGTGCCGCAGCAGGCGGACTTCACCGCGCTGCGCCTGCCGTCGGCGCTGTTCGGCGCGCTGGCGGTCGGCGTGGTGTACGCGATCGGGCGGCGCGTGGCCGGGCGTTTCGCGGGCGTCGTCGCCGCCCTGCTGATGGCGCTGGCACCCACCCAGGTGCAGTACGGGCAGGAGGCGCGCTCCTACGCGCTGCTGTTGCTGTTGATCGCGGTGGCGCTGTGGGGGCTGGTCGGCCTGGCGCAACAGCCGGCGCGCGCGGCGCTGGGCCTGCGCCGCCAAGGCACTCTGTGGCTGGAATGGACGGCGTACCTGGGCGGCACGATCGCGGCGCTGGACGTGCTGGGCGACGCCTTGCCGTGGTGGGCCGCTTCCAATGCGGCCTTGTTCTGCATCTGGCGTTCGCTGCGCAAGACGGAATCGCCCGGGTTGGCACGCGACTTCCTGCGCTGCTGGCTGTGGGGGCAGGCGCTGGTGCTGGCCTGCTGCGCACCGTTCTACCTGGCCGTGTTCGTGGCCAGCAGCGGGCGCGTGCTGAGTGCTTTCGACTGGGTGCCCGCGCTGAGCTGGCACAACCTCTGGGTGGCAGCCGGCAGCACCTACCTGATGCGACCCGCCGCCGTGGTGCACTTCGGCCTGGTGCCCACCGCGGCGGCGGTGCTGTCGCCGTGCGTGGCGGTGCTGTGCGGCGCGGGGCTGTACCGCCTGCGCGGCCGTCTGGACGGCCGTGCGCTGGCGCTGGGCTTCGCCGTGCTGCCGCTGCTGTTGCTGGCGGTGTCGGTGCTGAAGCCGGTGCTGGTGCCGCGTTACCTGCTGTGGAGCGCGGTGCCGTTCTTCGTGCTGGCAGGGGTGGGCGCCACCGCGCTGTCGCGCCACTGGCGGCCGGCCGTGGTCGTGCTGCTGCCGCTGCTGTGTCTGGTCAACCTGTGGCCGGTCTACCGGGTGTCCACCAAGCCGCGCTGGGATCGCGCCGCCGCCGCGCTGGCGGCCGCCGTGCAACCTGGCGATACGGTCTATGCGGTCGATCCGAACGGGCCGGCCATGCTGGAGACGCTGCAGCCGCGGGGAGAGGCGCCGATCGCCAGCAAGGTGCTGCTGACCAACCAGCTGGACGTGGCGGTGGCGCGGGGGAAGGCCGGCAGCCGCGTGTGGGCGGTGAACGGGCGTTCCGCGCTGGGCAACCGCAAGAGCGACGAGGCCGTGGAGGCCAGCCTTGCCGCGCTGGGCCCGCCGGAACGCTCGGTGGCGCTGGACCGGGAGATCACCTTGCTGGAATTCTCGCCGCCGCCGGCGGGTTGAGGCGGCAACGCAGCGTTCCTCCGCGCGGACGACGACGGCAAAGCTCCGCGCCGGGCCGGTGCTAGAATGCTCCGGCCGGTTCGCCGGCACAGCGTCTTCAGGGCGGGGCGAAATTCCCCACCGGCGGTAGGCGTCCGATGGACGCGAGCCCGCGAGCGCTCACGATCGCCTCGTGAGGTCAGCAGATCCGGTCGAATGCCGGAGCCGACGGTTGGAAGCGGGCAGCCGTTTCCTCACAGTCCGGATGAAAGAAGACGGTTCGACGCGCGGCTTGGTCGCGCGGCGGCCTCATGCCTTGGGGCGTTCTCGCTCGTTTCCGTGGAGAACGTTTCATGATCATCGTCACTGCAAGCACCATGGCTCCCTCCCGGCGGGAGGCGCGCTGATGTTCACCGGCATCATCCAGTCGGTGGGCCGCATCGTGCGGCTCGAACCCCGCGGCGGCGACCTGCGACTGCATGTCGATACCGCCGACCTCGATCTTGCCGACGTGCAATTGGGCGATTCCATCGCGGTGTCCGGCGTCTGCCTCACGGCGGTGGCGCTGGAGGCGCGCGGCTTTGCCGCCGACGTCTCCAACGAGACGCTTTCGCTCACCACGCTGGGCAAGCTCAAGGCGGGCGATCCGGTGAACCTGGAGAAGGCGCTGCGCCTCGCCGACCGCCTCGGCGGCCACCTGGTTTCGGGCCATGTCGACGGCCTCGGCAAGGTGGTGTCGATGGTGCCGGATGCGCGCTCGCAGCGCTGGAGCTTCGAGGTGCCGGCCAACCTGGCGCGCTACATCGCCGCCAAGGGCTCGGTGTGCATCGACGGCACCAGCCTCACCGTCAACGAAGTCGCCGGCAACCGCTTCGGCGTGAACCTGATCCCGCACACCGTCGAGCGCACCAGCTTCCACGCGAAGCGCGCGGGCGACGCGGTGAACATCGAGGTGGACGTGATCGCGCGCTACGTGGAGCGGCTGGTCGGCGGCGGCGAAGCGCCGAAGCTGGACGAGGCGTTCCTGCAGCAGCACGGCTTCGCCTGACCATCCTTGCCATTCCGGCGACGGCCGGAATCCCGTATCCCGACACAAGCCCAAGGCGTTGGAGCCCGGCTTTCGCCGGGATGACTCGCCCCCCATCCCGGATATAGCCATGAGCTTCAACACCATTCCCGAAATCCTCGACGACATCCGCGCCGGCCGCATGGTCGTGATCCTCGACGACGAGGACCGCGAGAACGAGGGCGACATCGTGATGGCTGCGCAGATGGTGCGGCCCGAAGACGTGAACTTCATGGTGCGCGAGGCGCGCGGCCTGCTGTGCCTCACGCTCACCGAGCAGCGCACGCGCCAGCTCGGCCTGCGTCCCATGGTCAGCGACAACACCTCGCCCTACCACACCAACTTCACCGTCTCGATCGAGGCGGCCGAGGGCGTCACCACCGGCATCTCGGCGCACGACCGCGCGCGCACCATCCAGGTGGCGGTGAAAAGCGACGCGAAGCCGCAGGACCTGTCCCAGCCTGGCCACATCTTCCCGCTCACCGCGCAGCCGGGCGGCGTGCTCAGTCGCGCCGGCCACACCGAGGCGGGCTGCGACCTGGCCGCGCTGGCGGGGCTGGAGCCGTCGGCGGTGCTGATCGAGATCCTGCACGAGGACGGTTCGATGGCGCGCCGCCCCGAACTGGAAGTGTTCGCGCAGAAGCACGGCCTCAAGATCGGCAGCATCGCCGACCTGATCCGCTACCGGCTGGAAACCGAGAAGACCGTGCAGCGCGTGCACGAGGAAGCGGTGCAGACCGAGTTCGGTCCATTCCGGCTGGTGGCCTGGCGCGACGCGATCCGCCGCGGCCTGCATTTCGCGCTGGTGCGCGGCGCGGTGGACGACGGCGCGCCGGTGCTCAGCCGCGTGCACGTGCGCAACACCTTGTCCGACGTGCTGCACCTCCAGCGCGACGACCTCGGCCTCACCGTCACCAGCGCGCTGCGGCGCATTGCCGACGAGGATCGTGGCGTGCTGCTGGTGCTTTCCGGCGAGGACACGCCCGAGGCGCTGCTGGCCCGGCTCAAGGGCCAGCCCACGGCGCTGGCGCCGGAGGATGCCCAACAGCAGGAATGGCGGCAGCTCGGCCTGGGCGCGCAGATGCTGGCGGACCTGGGCGTGCGCAAGCTGCGCGTGCTGGGTACGCCGCGCAAGCTGGTGGGCCTCGCGGGCTTCGGCCTCGAAGTGGTGGAGCACGTGTAGGAGCGCATCCCTTGCGCTTGGGGATGGTCTGATTTTGCTCGTCGTCCCGGCGAAGTGGACAAGCGCAAAGCGCGCAGGACGCCCGCGGGGCGGCCCCGAAGGGGCGAGCGCAGCGAGTCATCCAGCGCCTGCAAGCCATTCAGCGCAAGCGGTACTGGATGACCAGCTTCGCTGTTGCGAAGCGCCTCCTGCCTGACTGGCCCCCCGGCCGTTGAAAACCGCAGGAATGGCGAGCAAGCAGTCGATTGATCAGACCTTCCCTGGGGGGGCGTGCGTTCCGGGTTGAAACCTTTGCGCAAGGGCAGGTTTCTGCGGAGCGCCACGTCAGCGCCACGCGCCGACCATGTCTTCGGCAGCGCGTGCACGCATAATCCGGATGTCCGAGCCGCCCGATGACACGCATGCCTGCCACCCGAGTCCGCCTGATCGCCCCTTCCGGCTACCCGCATGACCGCACCGCGATGTACCGCGGCGTGGAACGCCTGCGCGAGTCCGACTGCGTGCTGGACGGCCTGGAGGTGCTGGAGCGCACCGAATTGCGCTATGCCGGCAGCGACGCCGAACGCGCGGCCGACCTCAATGTGCTCGCCACGCTGGATGCATTGCCCGATGTCGCGCTCGCGATCCGCGGCGGCTACGGCGCCACGCGGTTGCTGGAACACCTGCATTACGACGCGCTGCGCGAACGCCTGGACGGTATCGGCACCGTGCTGGTGGGCCACAGCGATTTCACCGCGATCCAGATGGCGCTGCATGCGAAGAGCGGACTGGTCACCTTCGGCGGCCCCATGCTCGGTCCCGATTTCGGGGTGGAACACCTGAGCGCGCTGACGCTGCCGCACTTCTGGCGCACGGTGTGCGCAGCGCAAGGCAGCGCGGAGTGGACCAGCAGCGGCGAGCATGCGCTGGATCTCGAAGGCCCGCTGTGGGGCGGCAACCTCGCCATGCTGTGCAGCCTGCTCGACACGCCGTATTTCCCGCGCATCGACGGCGGCATCCTGTTCGTGGAGGACGTGAGCGAGCCGCCGTTCCGCATCGAGCGCCTGCTGTACCAGCTGCACCTGTCCGGCGTGCTGGGTCGCCAGCGCGCGCTGATCCTCGGCGACTTCACCGATTGCCGCCACAGCGTCTACGACAACGGCTACGGGCTGGCCGAGGGCTTTGCGCAGATTCGCCGCGTGGCCGGCATCCCGGTGCTCGACGGCCTGCCGTTCGGCCATGCGCCGGACAAGTTCACCCTGCCGTTCGGCGTGCCGGCGCGCCTGCGCGTGGACGGCGGCAGAGCGCGGCTGGATTTCACTGGCTATCCGCACATCGGAGGATGGGGCAATGCAGCGCGCATCACTTGTCTTGCGACCCATCATCCGATGTGCGGATAG
>NZ_NJIC01000037.1:0-25214 GCF_013620825.1 Rhodanobacter sp. PCA2
GAGGGGAGAGGGAGCGAGCGCACGCACGCTTCGCATGAGCATCCCGGCAAGCCCCAGCCCCTCACCCCAACCCTCACCCCGGAGGGGAGAGGGAGCGAGCGCAAGCACGCTTCGCACGCGCGGCTGGGCAAGCCCCAGCCCCTCGCCTCAATCCTCTCCACGGAGGGGAGAGGAGGCGAACACAGGGAGCGCGGCATCGATGAAGAGGCTGTGGCGTCCCGTCGCTTCGAGACGATCCACCGCAGCCTCCTGGCGGGCCTTCCCACCCAGGTCGGCCGCAAGGACGAGCGCGGCATCTACCAGGGCACGCGCGAGCGCAAGTTCCAGGTCTTCCCCGGTTCCGCGCTGGCGAAGGTGCCGCCGAACTGGGTGTTCGCCGCGCAGATCCTCGACGTGGGCGGCAAGGTGTGGGCGATGATGTGCGCGCGCATCGAGCCGGCATGGGTCGAGCAGCAGGCCGCGCATCTGCTGAAGTCGTCATGCCGCGACGCGCACTGGTCGCGCAAGCGCGGCTGCGTGGTGGCGTACGAGCAGGTGAGCCTGCTCGGCCTCACCCTGGTCGAACGACGCGCGGTGACGTTCCAGCAGCAGGACCCAGCGCTGGCCCACGAGATATTCCTGCGCGAGGCGCTGGCCCGCGGCGACATCGAGGCGCGCGCCGATTTCGTGCGTGCGAACCAGCGTGTGCTGGAGGATGCACAAGGCATCGAGGCGAAACAGCGCCGCGAAGGCCTGATCCGCCACGAGGACGAACTGGTGGATTTCTTCCGCGGCAAGCTGCCGGAGGACATCGCCAGCAGCCGCGGGCTGGACGCGTGGTACCGCCACGCGCGACCGGCCGAGCAGGCGGCGCTGCGCTGGTCGCTGGACGACGTGATGGCCGGCGGGGCCGGCCTCGATCCGAAGGCGTTCCCGGCCGCGCTGGACATCGTGCCGACCGGTGGCGCGCCGCAACGCTATCGCCTGGAATACCGTTTCGTGCCCGGCGACGAAGCCGACGGCGTCACCCTGCACCTGCCGCTGGCGATGCTCAACGCCCTGCCCCTTGCGCGCTGCGAGTGGCTGGTGCCCGGCCTGCTTGCCGAAAAGGCGGCCGAGCTGATCCGCGGCCTTCCCAAGGCGCTGCGCCGCAACTTCGTGCCCGCACCTGATTTCGCCCGTGCGTTCGCCGAAGCCGAAGCGCCGCGCGACGAGCCGCTGGCGCAGGCGCTGGCTGCGTTCCTGAAACGCACCACCGGCGTCGCCATCGACGCCGGCGAATTCGCCGCGGCGGAACTCGCGCCGCACTTCCTGATGCGCTACCGCCTGCACGACGACAACGGCCGCACGCTCGCAGCCGGCCGCAACCTCGTCGCGTTGCGCGACGAATGGGAAGGCCGCGCGCGCGAGGCGTTCTCGCGCAAGACCGACGTGGAACTGACCCGCGAGGACGTCACCGCGTGGGACTTCGAGGAGATCCCGCGGGAAGTGCGCTCCAGGGGCAACCTGCTCGCCTTCCCCGCGCTGGTCGACCTCGGCGACGCGGTGGCGCTGCGCGTGTTCGAGCGCCGCGACGAGGCCGCCGCCGCGCACGTCGACGGCGTGTTGCGCCTGCTGCGCAACGCGCTGGCCAGCGAACTCAAGCAGGCGCGCCGGCGCCTGCCCATCAACAATTCCCTGGCGCTGAAATACGCCTCGCTGGGCGGCGTGGACGGCTTGCGCGAAGACCTGGTGGAAGGCGGCCTCGCCGATCTCGTGGCAAGGCTGCAGCTGGACGCGCGCAGCGCGGGCGCGTTCGAGGCGCTGCGCACGCAGGCCGCGCGCGAACTGTTCGCCGCGGCGGTGGAACGCCTGAAGCTCGCCGAACCGATCATCGAGGCGCAGGCCGAACTCCGGCCGTGGCTGCAGCCGCCGCTGCTGGGCTTCGCCCGCGCCAGCTACGACGATCTGCGCGAGCAGCTCGACGCCTTGCTCGAACCGGGTTTCCTGCGCGAACTGCCGCCGACGCGGCTGGCGCACTACCCGCGCTACCTCAAGGCCATGCGCCTGCGCGGCGAGCGCCTGCGCCAGGACCCCGCGAAGGACCAGCAGCGCATGCTGCAGGTGCTGCCCTATTGGCGCGAGTACCTGAAGCACCGCGCAGCCGGCCACGACGGACTGGACGAACTGCGCTGGCTGATCGAGGAATGGCGCGTGTCGCTGTTCGCGCAGGAGTTGAAGACCGCCGAGCCGGTGTCCGCAAAGCGCCTGGCCAAGGCCAGCGCCGACCTCGGCCGGAGCTGAGCTGTCGCGTGTTCGACGCGTCGCGGCTACACGCTTTCCTTCGCGCGCAAGACGCGACGCCGACGACCGGCAAGGTTCAATTCGCCGGCTTCACCCGCGCCGAGGCGTTGTAGCCCTCGACCTTCAGCAGCCATCCGCCCACCATGCCCGGCTTGATCGTGACGGCCGGTGCGTCCAGCGGCTTGCCGGGGCTCAGCGAGCTGTCGTCCACCACCTGCCAGCGCTGCCCGTTCTCCAGCGTCAGCACGGTGCCGCGCTGCCAGCCGCCGAAACGGCCCGCGACACGGCTGGCGATGACCGTGCGCGCCGGCCCGGCCTTTGCGGCCCTGGCGTCGGGATGACTGCTGCTGCGGTTCGCGGCCACCGCGGCCGAGCTGGCCTGGGACGGCGGCGGCACCATGGCATCGGGATGCGCCGACAGCCATTGTTCCAGCGCATGCAGCTCCTGCGGGCTGAGCTTGTCCAGGCCGGCCTGGCGGAATGCCGCGCTGCCCATGCTCTGCTGCAGCGAAGGCGCGGACTGGGCCTGCGCGGCGGCGGCCACGGCGGCCAGCAGGACGAAGACGAGAGGGCGATACAGGCGCTGGAACATGGGAAACCTTCTCCGGTCGGGAAGCTGGGCACGAAATATCTTGCGGGCATTCTGCGCGTTCGGCGCGCCTTCCGCCAAGGCGCCCGGCATGGACCACGGGCGCCCGCCCCCCGCATCGCCGCTCCGGCTTCCGCGCCGCGCCGCAGCGCGATGGCGGACACGCCACGGCCCCGCCTCACTATCATGTGGCCATCCCCACAGGCGACGACGATGGATGCCAGCACGCACAACGCGGCGCAACGCAGGGAACTCGGCGCGTTCCTGGTGGCCTGCCGTGCGCGCGTGTCGCCGACCGAGCTGGGCCTGCCGGTGGGGCGCCGCCGCACGCCGGGGCTGAAACGCGAGGAAGTGGCGCTGGCCGCGGACGTCAGCGCGAGCTGGTATACGTGGATCGAGCAGGGCCGCGACGTGCGCGCCTCGCCCGAGGCGCTGGAGCGGCTGGCGCGGGTGCTGCGCATGAGCGACGCCGAGCGCGCCTACGTGTTCGCGCTGTCCGGCCACGCGCCTCCGGAAGACACCCACGACGAATCGCTCACCGAGGGCCTGCGCCAGTTCGTGCAGGCGCTGGACCCGCTGCCCGCGTACGTGCGCAACAACCGCTTCGACATCCTGATCTGGAACCGCGCGATCGCCGAACTGTTCGTCGACTACGACCGGCTCGCGCCGCACGAACGCAACACGCTGCGGCTGATGTTCCTGCACGCGCCGTACCGCACGCTCATCGTCAACTGGGAAGAGATCGCGCGCGGCACGCTCGCCGGCTTCCGGGCCGCCCACGCGCAGGCGGCGGACAAGCGCCCGTTCGAGGCGCTGATCGCCGAGCTGACCGAACGCAGCGACGACTTCCGCCGCTGGTGGCCCGAGCACGACGTGCGCCGCTTCGACGAAGGCATCAAGCAGCTCGACCATCCCGCGCTGGGCCGGGTCGACCTGCAGTACGTGGCGCTGGTGCCGCAGAACCGCCACGACCTGTCGCTGGTCACCTATCTTCGACGCAAGTAGGGCTAGAGATAGTCTGATTCCGCTCGTCATCCTGGCGAAAGCTGGCCTCGGCGCCTGCAAGCCACTGGGCACAAAGGCATGGGATTCCTGCCTGACCAGCCCTTCGGCCGTCGAAGACCGCAGGAATGACAAGCAGACAGTCGATCAATCGGACCCTCCCTGGTTCCTCGAGACTGGTGGTACGACTCCCATGATCGCCGCCCGTCTTGTCCCTGCCATCGCACAGGTCCATGTTTCACCGCATTGGCCGGGCGTGTTCCCGGCCGCGAACTCCGGAGGAAACACACCATGGCTGCCGACTCCACCCGCACCACCGCGCCCGACAACGTGTCGGTATCGCGCGACCCCGCCACCGGCGAACTGATCGCCGAACGTCCCTTCCTCGCCGACGCCGCGCTCGGGCCGCTGCTCGACCGCGCCCAGGCCGGCTTCGCGCGCTGGAGCGCGACCAGCCTGGCGCAGCGCGCGGACGTGCTGCGCGCCATGGCCGCCTCGCTGCGCGAGCGCAGCAAGGCGATGGCGGCGATGGGCACGGCCGAGATGGGCAAGCCGCTGCGCGAGATGCGCGCCGAGGTGGAGAAGTGCGCGCACCTGTGCGACTGGTACGCCGAACACGGCCCGCGCTGGCTGGCCGACGAACCCACCGAAGTGCCGGACGGCAAGGCCTACGTGTCCTACCTGCCGCTGGGCGTGGTGCTGGGCGTGATGCCGTGGAACTTCCCGTACTGGCAGGCGATGCGCGCGGCGGTGCCGATCCTGATGGGCGGCAACGCCTTCCTGCTGAAGCCGGCCGAGAACGTGGTGGGCTGCGCCGAACTGCTGGACGAGGCCTGGCGCGCCGCCGGCCTGCCCGACGGCGCCTTCATCGCCGCCCACCTCACCCGCGCACAGAGCGCCGCGGCCATCGCCGACCCGCGCACCGCCGCTGTCACCGTCACCGGCAGCGTGGGCGCCGGCCGCACCATCGCGGGCCAGGCCGGCCAGGCGATCAAGAAGGTGGTGCTGGAACTGGGCGGCTCCGATCCCTTCATCGTGCTGGCCGACGCCGACGTGGAGAAGGCCGCCGAAATCGCCGTGGCCGCGCGCTTCCAGAACGCCGGCCAGGTGTGCATCGCGGCCAAGCGCATGATCGTCGAGGAAGCCGTGCTTGAGCGCTTCACCCATGCCTTCGTCGAACGCACCAGGGCGCTGGTGGTGGGCGACGGCCGCGACGCGGCCACCCAGGTCGGCCCGATGGCGCGCCTCGACCTGCTGGAGCAGTTGCACAAGCAGGTGACCGACAGCGTGCAGGCCGGCGCGAAGCTGCTGCTCGGTGGGCAGCAACTGGACCGCAAGGGCTACTACTACGCGCCCACCGTGCTCGCCGACGTCAAGCCCGGCATGCCCGTGTTCGACGCCGAGACCTTCGGCCCGGTGGCGGCCATCGTCGCCGCGCGCGATGCCGACCACGCGGTGGAACTGGCGAACCAGAGCGACTACGGCCTCAGCGGCAACCTGTGGACCGGCGACGTCGAACGCGGCAAGCAGCTGGCGCGGCGGCTGGTCACCGGCGGCGTGTTCATCAACGGCTCGTCCGCCTCCGACCCGCGCGTGCCGATCGGCGGCGTGAAGCAGAGCGGCTTCGGCCGCGAGCTGTCGCACTTCGGCCTGCGCGAATTCGTCAACGCGCAGACCGTCTGGGTCGACCGCCGCTGACCGTCGCCTCGTATTCCAACACACGGAACATCACGACATGACCAAGGGATCCGACCTGCTGGTGGCCGCGCTGGAGAACGAAGGCGTCGAGCGCATCTTCGGCATACCCGGCGAGGAAAACCTCGACGTGGTGGAATCGCTGCGCCACTCCTCCATCCAGCTCGTGGTCACCCGCCACGAACAGGCGGCGGCGTTCATGGCCGCCACCTACGGCCGGCTCACCGGCAAGCCCGGCGTGTGCCTCAGCACGCTGGGCCCGGGCGCGCTGAACTTCACCACCGGCGCCGCCTACGCTTTCCTCGGCGCGATGCCGATGATCATCCTCACCGGGCAGAAGGGCATCCGTTCCAGCCGGCAGGCGCAGTTCCAGATCGTCGACATCGTCAACGCGATGAAGCCGCTGACCAAGTCCGCACGGCAGATCGTCTCGCCCACCACCATTCCCACGCTGGTGCGCGACGCGTTCCGCATGGCGCAGGAGGAACGCCCCGGCCCGGTGCTGCTGGAACTGCCGGAGGACATCGCCGGCATGGAATGCGAGGCGGTGCCGCTGGTGCCGCCGCACGCGCTGGAAACGCCGGTGGCCGGCGCCGAGTCGGTGGAGCGCGCCGCCGCGCTGATCCGCGCCGCCCAGCGGCCGCTGGTGATGCTGGGCGCGGCGGCCTCGCGGCCGGCGTCCAGCGCGGCGCTGTCGCGCTTCGTGCTGCGCGCCGGCATCCCGTTCTTCACCACGCAGATGGGCAAGGGCTCGGTCGCCGGCGGCTCCGGCCTGTACATGGGCACGGCGGCGCTGAGCGAACGCGACTACGTGCACAAGGCGATCGACCGCGCCGACGTCATCGTCGCGATCGGCCACGACACCGTGGAGAAGCCGCCCTTCATGATGCGTCCCGGCGGCCCCACGGTGATCCACGTGGGCTACAAGCCGGCCAGCGTCGAGCAGGTGTATTTCCCGCAGGCGGAAATCGTGGGCGACCTGGGCCGTTCGCTGGCCCTGCTGGCCGACCGCATCGAGGGCCAGGTGCCGAACGCCAAGGCGCTGCTGCCGCTGCGCGAGGACATCCTCGCGCACCTCGCCGACCGCGCCGACGAAGACCGCTTCACGCCGCAGCGCATCGTGCACGACGTGCGCGCCGTGATGCCTTCCGACGGCATCGTGGCGCTGGACAACGGCATGTACAAGATCTGGTTCGCGCGCAACTACCGCACCCAGGTCGCCAACACCCTGCTGCTGGACAACGCGCTCGCCACCATGGGCGCCGGCCTGCCCTCCGCGATGATGGCCGCGATGCTCTACCCGGATCGCCGCGTGCTGGCGGTGTGCGGCGACGGCGGCTTCATGATGAACGACCAGGAGATGGAAACGGCGGTGCGCCTCAAGCTCAACCTGGTCGTGCTGGTGCTGCAGGACAACGCCTACGGCATGATCCGCTGGAAGCAGGCGGTGGACGGTTTCGCCGACTACGGCATGACCTTCGGCAACCCCGACTTCACGCTGTATGCGCGCGCCTTCGGCTGCCAGGGCCACCGCGTCGACGACGTCGCACAGTTCGTGCCCACGCTGGAAGCCGCGTTCCGGGCCGGCGGCGTGCACCTGGTCTCGGTGCCGATCGACTACTCGGAGAACGAGCGCGTGCTGGTGAACGAGCTGCGCGAGGCGTTTCCGTCCAACCGGCCCTGAACGCAGCCGGCGATCCCGTGCAGCTCAGCGCGACTTGCGCCGGCGGCGCTGCAGCAGCGCCGCTCCAAGCACGGTCAAGGTGGACAGCAGGCCGAACGCAGCCCCCAGCCCGGGATGCCGCCGCGCGAAGTCCACCGGCGACGGTGCGCCGGCGTCGCTCCACGCCAGCAGCAGCCATGCGGCAAGCAGGGTGAGGCCGGCGGCCAGCGTCGCCGCCGCCAGGGATCGCAGCCAGCGCACGGGGCGCTCAGCGCACCCGTTCGACGTGGGCGTCGCCGTTGCAGCCGTCCACGTACATCAGCCAGGCGCCGAACAGCGAAGGCTTGAGCTTGACCTTGGGATTCTCCGCGCTCATGCACTGCGGCGCGTCGGAGCTGGACTGCTTCCACACCTGGCCGTTGTCCAGGGTGAATTCGCTCTGCCCCGACCAGCCGCCGAAATGCCCCTTGATGCGCGTGTCGATCTTCTCGCGCTTCGCGTCGTCCGCGTAGAACACCGGCTTGCCGCTGGAGCTGACCATGCGGGTCTTCACCACCGGATGCGCGTCCAGCCACGCATCGAGGTGGGCCAGTTCCTCCGGAGTCTGCCTGTCCAGCCCGGCCGCCTTGAAGTCGGCGGCGCTCATGCGCTGCCGCAGGCCGTCCGCCTGTTGCGCATGGGCTGGCGCTCCCGCGAGCGGCAACGCGAGCAGGCAGGCGAGTGCAAGGATGGCTGGCGGGGTCTTCATGGGCCGGTCCTGTAGCGACGGAAGGGGCGACGGGGCGATTCTGCGACTGCCGGGCAGCGAAGCCAAGCACCGCCCATCCGCCTAGAATGGGCCATCACGACACGCTCCCGGCCATGACCACGCATCCGCAATCCGCCCGCCTGCAAGCCTGGCGCGACCGCGCCGGCACGCCCCCGCCCGTGCTGGCGGCGGCGCTGGATGCCTGCCTGGCGCGCCCGGTCGACCAGGCCGAAGGCGCCGACGTGCTCGACCTGCTGGCGATGCTGGGCTGCGACGCGCCCACCCAGGCGGCGGCGCTGTGGTTCGCGGTGGCGCGCGTCGATCCGGCGTTCTGGCAGGTCGAGGCGCCGCGGCAGCCGGAAGAAATCCGCCGGCTGGTGGAAGGCCAGCAGGCGGCGGAACAGGTGTGGGCGCTGCACGCGCAGCGCACCCAGGGCGCCAGCTCCGAAGGCCTGCGCCGGCTGCTGCTGGCGATCGTGCGCGACCTGCGCGTGGTGTTCGTGCTGCTGGCGCGCCAGCTCGCGCGCCTGCGCGCGGCGGCGGCGCTGCCCGACGCCGAGCGCACGGAGCTGGCCCGGCTCACCCGCGACATCCACGCGCCGCTCGCGAACCGCCTGGGCATCTGGCAGCTGAAGTGGGAGCTGGAAGACCTTGCCTTCCGCCACCTGCAGCCGGACGTCTATCGGCGCATCGCGAACCTGCTCGACGAGCGCCGCGCCGACCGCGAGGCCTTCATCCGCGAATCGCTGGACGAGCTGGGCCGCGCGCTGGCCGCCGCCGGCATCCGCGCCGAGCTGGCGGGGCGGCCCAAGCACATCTATTCCATCTGGAAGAAGATGCAGAAGAAGGGCGTGGAGTTCGCCGAGCTGTACGACATCCGCGCGGTGCGCGTGCTGGTGGACACGGTGGCCGACTGCTACGCCGCGCTCGGCGTGGTGCACACGCTGTGGCCGCACCTGCCGCGCGAGTTCGACGACTACCTCGCGCGCCCCAAGGGCAACGGCTACCGCTCGCTGCACACTGCGGTGATCGGCCCGCGCGACAAGACGCTGGAAGTGCAGATCCGCACCCACGAGATGCACCGCGCGAACGAACTCGGCGTGGCCGCGCACTGGCGCTACAAGGAAGGCGGCGGCGCCGACGCCGAGTTCGAGGCCAAGGTCGCCTGGATGCGCAAGCTGCTGGAGACGCGCAGCGAGGACGAGGGCTCGCTGGCCACGAACCTGCGCACCGAGCTGATGGAGGACCGCGTCTACCTGCTCACGCCGCGCGGCGAGGTGGTGGACCTGCCGCACGGCGGCACCGTGCTGGACTTCGCCTACCACGTGCACACCGAGGTGGGCCACCGCTGTCGCGGCGCCAAGGTCAACGGCCGCATCGTGCCGCTCACGTTCCAGCCGCAGAGCGGCGACCGCGTGGAGATCCTCACCGCGAAGCACGCCGAGCCCAGCCGCGACTGGCTGTCGCCGCACCACGGCTACCTCAACAGCTCGCGGGCGCGCGACAAGGTGCGCGCCTGGTTCCGCCGGCTGGCGCACGACGCCAATCTCGCGGTGGGCCGCGCGATGTTCGAGCGTGAACTGAAGCGCCTCGCCCTGCCCGAGGTCGACCTCGCGAAGCTGCCCACGCACTTCCACCTGAAGACGCAGGACGAGCTGCTGGTGGCGCTGGCGCTGAACGAGATCAGCACCGGCCAGATCGCACGCGCGCTGCAGGAAGCCGCACAACCGCTGGACGACGAAGCGGTCGTGCCGCTGGCGCCGGTGCGGCCGCCGCCGGCGCGCGACCCGGGCGCGCTCAGCATCGAGGGCATCGGCAACCTGCTCACCACGCTGGCGCGCTGCTGCCAGCCGCTGCCGGGCGATCCGGTACGCGGCTTCATCACCCGTGGCCGCGGCGTGTCGGTGCACCGCGCCGACTGCGCCAGCCTCGCGCGACTCGCACGGCGCGACCCGGACCGGGTGATCGAGGTGGACTGGGGCAAGGCCAGCGCCCAGGCCTACGAGGTGGACATCGAGCTGCGCGGCTACGATCGCAAGGGCCTGCAGAAGGACGTCACCAGCGTGATCAGCAACGCCGGCACGCCCATCATCGCCTCCTCCAGCCGCGCCTTCGCGAAAAGCGGCGAGGTGGAAATGCGCTTCGCCCTGCGCGTGCGCGACTTCGAGCAGCTCTCCACCCTGCTCGGCCGCCTGCTGGCGCTGCCGAACGTGGTCGAAGCGCGCCGCATCGGCGGTTCCCGCGCATCCTGAACGCACGTTTCCGCTTCACGCGGCAGTGCAGCAGCGCGATGCTAAGCTGGATCGGCTTTGCGGTCGTCAACGATCGTGGAGTCAAACGAGCAGCCGTTCCTGGTTTCACTTTTGCGATCTTCCCGGTCGCGGGATCAAACGGGCAGCCATCCATGGCTGCACTCTCAACAACCAACTTCTGAACCTGTTGTTTCCATGAGCGGACGCCGCGACCAGCACGAACCCGAATCCCGCGGACGCACCGAGCCCACGCTGGGCAGCCTCGACCAGCTCGATGCGCCGCCGCGCGGCGCGCCGATGCGCGACGATCCGCCGTGGCCGGACGCCGAGCCGCGCCGCCGCTGGCGCCGCGCCTCGACGATGCGGAACCGGCCCCGCCGCGGCTGGCTGGTGCCGCTGTTGCTGCTGGCGCTGGTCGGCGTGGTGGCTGGCGCGTGGATCGGGCAGAACCGCCTGCGCAGCCTGCTGCCGCGTACCGAACTCAACGACGTGCTGAGTCGCGCACAGCAGGCGCTGGCGGCCGGGCAGCTGGACGGCCGCGACGGCACCAGCGCGCGCGAGCTGTACCAGGCGGCGATGGCGCTGGAGCCTGACAACGACATGGCGCGCAACGGCCTGCACCAGGTCGGCATGGCCGAACTGTCGCAGGCCGATGCCGCGCTGCAGGCCGGCCAGTTCGACGTGGCCGCGCAGAAGGCGGCGGTGGCGCGCGAGCTGCTGGGCGGCGGCAGCGACGTCGACCGCCTGGACCAGCAGATCGCCGCGAAGCGCGCCTCGCAGGTGCAGGTCTCGGTGCTGGTGCAACAGGCGCAGCAGGCGTTCGCCGCGAACCAGTTCGGCGGCGAGCACGGCGCCGGCACGCTGTACCGGCAGGTGCTGCAGGCCGATCCCGGCAACGCGGTGGCGCGCCACGGCCTGGACCAGGTCGGCGATGCGCTCGCCGCGCAGGCGCGCAAGGCGCTGGACGCGAACGACAGCGCCGCCGCCGATGCCGACATCGAACAACTGGCCGCGCTGCAGCCGAACAACGCCGCGCTGCCGGGCCTGCGCGCCGCACGTGCGCAGGCGCAGCAGCAGGACAGCGCCGCGCTGGACACCGCCTTGCAGCAGGGCGACGAGGCGCTGCGCGCCGGCCGCATCGACGGCCCCGGCGACGACACCGCGCTGGCGCACTACAAGGCCGCGCTGGCGCTGAGCCCGGACAATCCCCAGGCCGAGGCCGGGCTGGGCAAGGTGGCGCAGGCGCTCACCGTGCAGGCGAACGCCGCGCTGGATGCCGGCGACACCGCACAAGCCGCCACGCTGCTCGACCACGCCGAGGCGCTGGCCCCGAAATCCGCCGACCTCGCCGCCGCCCGCGCACGCCTGCAAGGCGCGCAGGCGCACAAGCCGCCCCGCGCCGCCGCACCCGCCAGGAACGAGGAGGCGGCGCCCCCCGCTCCGCCGCCCGTCCTGACCCCGCAGCAGAGCGCGCAGGTCGCCCGCCTGCTGCAGCAGGCGCAGGACGCCACGCAGCGCGGCGACATCATGCTGCCGCCCGGCCGCAGCGCCTACGACCTCTACCGCAACGTGCTGGCGATCGACGGCGACAGCGCCGTGGCCCAGCGCGGCCTGCAGGCGCTGCCCGGCGTGGTGCAGCAACTGTTCAACCGCGCGCTGGCCGCCGGCGACCTCAACCGCGCCAACCAGATGCTGGACAACCTCGCCGACCTCGCGCCCGGCGACGCCTCGCAGAACATCATGCGCCAGCGCCTCGCCGGCGCATGGCTGGACGAAGCCGACCGCCAGCTCGCCCAGGGCAACCGCATCGGCGCCGCACAGTCGCTGGAACAGGCGCGCAAGCTGGCGCCGAACCAGCCGCGCGTGCTCGACCTCGCCGCGCGCCTGCAATCGGGTTCCTGACAAGCGCATGACCGTCCTGGTATTCGGCGGCAGCAGCCAGATCGGCCACTTCCTGCTGCCGCGCCTGCTCGCCGGCGGCGCCTCGGTGGTCGCGCTGAGCCGCCGCGCACGTCCGCCGCAACCCGGCCTGCGCTGGCTGCAGGGCGAACTGCCCCACGCCGTGCCGGCGGAACTGCCGCCGCCCGTCGCCATCGTCAGCTTCGGCCCGCTGGGTCCGTTCGCCGAATGGCTGGCGCGCGCCGACTTCGGCAGCGAGCCGCCGCGCATCGTCGCCACCAGCTCGATGAGCGCGGAAACCAAGCGCGACTCCGGCGTGCCGGCCGAACGCGCGATCGCGCAGCAGCTGCGCGACGGCGAACAGGCGCTGGCCGCCGCCTGCGCCCGCCACGGCGCGCCGTGGACCGTGCTGCGCCCCACCCTGATCTACGGCGCCGGACTCGACAAGAGCCTCAGCCCCATCGCCCGCCGCGCCTGGCGCACCCGCGTCTTCCCGCTGCCCGCCGGCCGCGGCCTGCGCCAGCCCGTGCACGCCGACGACCTCGCGCTCGCCGTGCTCGCCACGCTGGGCTGCCCCGCCAGCGCCGGCCGCATCCTCTCCATCGGCGGCGGCGAGCGCCTCAGCGCCCGCGAAATGTTCGCCCGCGTCCGCCGCACCCTGCCCCACGCCAACCTGCCCCTGCCGCTGCCCGCGTGGCTGCTGCACGCCGGCCAGCGCCTCGCCCCCGTGAAGCTGCGCGGGCCACTCGCGCGACTCGATGCGGACCTGATCGCCGACAACACCGAACTGGAACGCCTGCTGGGAATACAGCCGCGCCCGTTCCAGGTCGACGCGGGAATGTGGTTTCCGGTGAAGGACTGACGGAACCCCGACTCCCTTCTCCCGCCGGGAGACGCGGAGAGGCGCCATGGATGGCGCCGCCTTGGGGAGCGAGGAAGGTGCCCCGAAGGGGCGGATGAAGGTGCGCACCGCGCAAATTTCGCGCGTGCGCCAGATGCGCCGACCATGCCCACCCACGGCGCCAGAAAGTCCCTAAACAGCATCGAAGAATTCGTAGCGGCTGGTGGTCGCGTTGAGGACTGGTCGACTTGACGCGAACCCGGAAGGTTCGGAGCATCCACCCACATGTCCCAATCCCGGGTCTATCTGGCGTCGGGCCCGCTTGGAAAATCATGGATCACTCAACTCCCGACCTCACGGATGCTCAGCTCATTCGGGCTACCCAGTCTTTGGACTGCGGCCGGTTCCGCGGACGCCAATTTCAAGCATTAGGCATATGAGCAAGACCGGCCTCACTTTGTGCTTTCTGTACTTGGTCATCGTTGGCTTGTGTGCCTTGGCATCCCTTGGCTCCTCAGGAGACCCCAAGGGTGAGTTCGTTCTTCTACAACTACCTCTGGCGCTGCAGCTGGCTGCGCTGGACTGGCTTGGCCTCAGCCGCGCCCTGTCAAATTTGCCTTGGGCAGGAGCGTACCTGTTGGTTGGCCTTTCGACACTAGCGTTGCTTTATGGTCTCGGCTGGGGACTAGGGAAGCTGTTTGGTTGGGCAACGTCTTGGGGCAGGTCGCGTGCGCCCTGACCACACGTCCAAGCGGACGACTTCGCCACTGCTTGACTCAGGCGCCGGGCCTGCGACAGCGCACTTCGCACACTCATACAGAAACCCTAACCAGAAGGCCGCCGCACGGCATTCCCGCAGCCGCGCAGCGGCTGCGCCCGAGTGCGCGCCGGGAGCGCGCTGCTTTACCCGGGGCCCCTATGGCGCGGCGGGCGGGTGGAGGAAAGTCCGCAGGATGGCCCGCATGGATGCGGGCCAGTTTTTCGCCGGCACACGGAGGTGCCGTCGAAAAACCCCGTAACCCGCCCGCGCACCCGGAGCCCATGGATGGGCGCAGGGCGCGCCATCGGGGTGGCCTCTCTTTGGGCCACGTTTCTCTGGCCAAACAGAGAAAGGTGGCTCGGGCCGCGACAGCGGCACGAAACCGCTTTGCCGCCAGCGCACGCGCTGACATATGTGCCGCCCGAGTCGCAGGTTCATCCGAAACCCATCCCCACTTCGGTAAGCTGTCCCGACCCCGCGACAATCCCCGAGGATGGATTCCCTCCGCATGCGCCGCCCCCTCCGACGCCTGTCCGTATTTGCCCTCCTTGCGATGCTGCTGTTCGCGCCGCTGGCGCAGGCGGGCGTGCAGTTGGTGGTGCGCGGGGTGGACGAGCCGCTGCAGCAGGCGATCGGCGCCTCCGTGGGGTTGTCGCAGTATGCGCAGCGCGACGTGAGCGAAGCGCAGATCCAGCGCCTGTACGCGCAGGCGCAGGCCCAGGCGAAGACCGCGCTGGAGCCCTATGGCTATTACGACGCCGAGGTCGCCGCGCAACTGCAGCAGGCGGGCAAGGACTGGCAGGTGACGCTGGACGTGCGTCCCGGCGAGCCGGTGAAGGTCGCCTCGGTGGACGTGCAACTGGATGCCGCGGCGCTCGCCCTGCCCCCGATCCGCCGCGCGCGCAACGCGATCGAGCGCATGCGCGGCCAGCGGCTGGACGACGCCAGCTACGATGCCGCGCGTGACGCGCTGTCCGCCGCGCTCACGGCAAACGGCTTCCTGGACGCGAAGCTGACGACGCGCCGCGTCGAGGTGCGCCGCGCGGAACACAGCGCGGCGATCATGCTCGCGTGGCAGGTGGGACAACGCTACCGCTACGGCGCCGTGCAGTTCGAAGGCTCGCAGTTCAGGGACGGCTTCCTGGATCGCTACGTGCCGTTCAAGTCTGGCGACTACTTCGACCAGTACCAGCTGCTGCAACTGCAGCAGGCGCTGAACGGCGCCGACTACTTCGCCGTGGTCAACGTGCTGCCGCAGATCGACGAGAAAGCCGAAGGCAAGGTCGACATCAAGGTCGAACTGGCGCCGGCCAAGCGCACGGTCTACACCGGCGGCCCGTTCATCGGCACCGACACCGGCTTCGGCGCGCGCGCGCGCATGGAACGGCGCTGGGTGAACCGGCGCGGCCACAAGTGGAAGAACGAACTGGTCGTGGCGCAGCGGTTGAAGACGCTGTCCACGCTGTACTCCATCCCCATGCCCGGCGACGACCAGCGCAGCTTCAACGTCGGCGCCAACTTCCGCGACGCGAATACCAGCACCTCGCAGTCGCGCACGCTGGGACTGGTGGCCAACGAGACGCGGCAGTGGCGCGGCTGGACGCGCACCCTGGGCCTGCACGCGCTGTCCGGCACCTTCACCGTGGGCAAGCGCGGCAACGAGCCGGACAGCACGCCGGGCATCGAGCACGGCAACAGCACCCTGGTGTTCGCCGAGGCGTCGCTGTCGCGCAAGCGGGCGGACAACTTCAACTTCGTGCACAACGGCTGGTCGCTGGACCTCACTGCGCGCAGCACGGCGGGCGGCCTGCTCTCATCCACCAGCTTCAGCGAGCTCACCGCCGACGCGAAATGGATACACGCCTTCGGCGCGAAGCGGCGCAACCGGCTGATCCTGCGCGGCAGCGCCGGCCACGTCTGGACAGCCGACTTCGCCGCGCTGCCGCCGCAACTGCGCTTCTTCGCCGGCGGCGACCGCTCGGTGCGCGGCTACGGTTTCCAGTCCATCGGCCCCGAGAACAGCTCCGGCCGCGTGCTCGGCGGCACCAACCTGCTGGTGACCAGCGCCGAGGTGGAGCACTACTTCACCCGCAACTGGGGCATCGCCACCTTCGTGGACGCGGGCAATGCCTTCGACGGCACCGATTACCGCCCGAAGATCGGCACCGGCCTCGGCGTGCGCTGGCGCTCGCCGGTGGGCATGATCCGCGTGGACCTCGGCACGCCGATCCACGACTCGCGACGCCACGGCGTCGTGCTGCACCTGGTCATAGGGCCAGACCTGTGACCGGCTGCCATGGCACCCGGTCGCAGGCGGCCACGGATGGCCGCGCGCGCATCGGCCGCTTTGCGGCCGATGCGGCGGAGCCGGGTCCGTGCAACGGACCCGGCGACTCGAAAACGGGCAGGACAGCCCGTTTTCGACATGGGCAACGCTTCGCTCCTGATCCCGGAGCACGACAAACGCGCATGTGCATATTGCGGAGGCAGTCGGTTTCATGAAGTGGCTCAAGCGCATCGCCATCGCCTTCGCGATCGTGCTGCTGGTCGTGGCCGCCACCGCCTGGTGGCTGCTCGGCACCGGCGCGGGCCTGCGCTTCGCGCTGGCGCGTGCGCAATCGGCCACGCACGGCGCGCTGCAGTGGAAGCAGGCGCAGGGTTCGCTGATCGGCCCGCTGCGGCTCGACGGCCTGCGCTACGACGACGGCAAGGGCACCGCGATCGGCGCAAGCCGGATACGCCTCGACCTGCGCCTCTGGCCGCTGCTGCTGGGCAAGGTGCATGTGCGCGACCTCGACGCCGACGGCGTGACGGTGGCCCTGCCGAAAAGCACGGACAGCAGCGAAAGCTCCGGCAGCTTCTCGCTGCAACCGCCGGTGGACCTGCTGCTCGACCGCGTCCACGTGGGCACGGTGCGCGTGAGCCAGGACGGCCAGCCGCTGTTCGCCTCCGACAGCCTCGACCTGGCCGGCCGCTGGACGCGTGCGGGCATCGCCATCGACACGCTGAAGCTGCGCGCGCCGGACGGCCAAGCCGACCTGCAGGGCGTGCTGGACCTCAGCCGCGGACAGCGCGGCAACGGCAAGGCCGACTTTGCGTGGAAAGTGGGCGACGCAGCGTATGCGGGCCAGCTCGCCGCGGACAGCGACGGCAAGCTGGCGAAGCTGGACCTCACCCTGGAGCAACCCACCGCCGCGCGCCTGCACCTGGAACTGGCGCAGGGCGGCAACCACGACTGGAAAGCCACGCTGAGCGCGCCGCGCTTCGATCCCAAGCCGTTGCTGGGCGACGACAGCGCGTTGAAATCGCTGGCGCTGGACCTGCAAGGCCACGGCGACCGCCACGGCGGCGAACTCGCCGGCGCGCTGGACCTCAACGAATACCGCCTGCTGCTGCAACCGCTGCGCGCGCGCTTCAGCGACGACGGCAAGACGCTGGACCTGCAGCAACTCGCCCTGAGCTCGCCGCAGGTCAAGGGACGGCTCGACGCCAGCGGCACGCTGCAGCTCGACGCGAAGCCGCTGGGCGGCCAGCTGACGATCCGGTGGAGCGACCTGCAACTGCCGGCCGAACTCGTCGGCCAGCCTCTCGCCAGCGCGGGCAAGCTCGACGCGCGCGGCAGCGCCGAGCGTTTCCATGCCACCGGCGACGTCACGATCGGCCCACCCGGCCAACCGGCGCACCTGACCCTGGACGTGGACGGCACGCCGCAGGCGATCGCCCTGCATCCGCTCACCCTGCAGCAACCGCAAGGCAAGCTCGAAATGCAGGGCACGCTGCAACTGCAACCCGCGCTGGGCTGGCAACTCGACGCCAGCGCCACGCGCTTCGACCCCGGCCAGCTGCTCGCCGGCTGGAACGGCGCGCTGGATTTCGCGCTCGACAGCAAGGGCACGATGACGAAGGACGGACCCGACGCCACGCTGGAACTCCGGCAACTCGCCGGGCGCCTGCGCGAGCGCACCGTCGGCGGCAGCGCCAGGCTGCACCTCTCGCCCGGCAAGGTGATCGACGGCCAGCTCCGCCTGACTTCCGGCGGCAGCACGGTGCAGGTCGACGCCAGGCCGGGTCGCGTCAACGATGCCGACGTCCGGCTCGCCATCGCCTCGCTGGGCGACTGGCTGCCCGGCGCCGGCGGACGTCTGGACGGCCAATTCAACCTGCGCGGCCTCCTGCCGGTGCTGGCCATCAACGGCCACCTGCGCGGCAACGCGCTGGCCTGGAAGCAGGAACGCGTGGACAGCCTGCAACTGATCGCCGGCATCCCCGACATCAGCCATCCCGCGGGCAAGCTGGAACTCACCACCGGCGGCGCGCACCTCGACGGCCTCGTGTTCCAGCGCATCCACCTGCTGGCCGAAGGCAGCCAGGGCAACCACCGGCTGGAGCTGGACATGCGCGGCAGCCAGCTCTCCGGCGCGCTGGGCCTGCACGGCGCGCTGCGGGACGGCAACTGGAGCGGCACGCTCGGCACGCTGAACCTCGAACCGCAGGGCCTGCCGGGCTGGCGCCTGCAGCATCCCAGCCAGTTGGCCTGGCGCGACGGCGCCTTCACCCTCGGCGAGCTGTGCCTCACGGCGGGCGACCCGCTGCTGTGCGCCAGCGCGCGGCGGGACAAGGCCGGCAACCTCGACGCCAACTACCGCCTGCGCGCCCTGCCTCTGGCGCTGCTGCTGAACGCTGCCGGCGAAGCCAACCTGCCGATGCGCGCGGACGGCAGCCTGCAGGGCGAGGGGAAGGCGCACCTCAGCGTGGCCGGCGTGCTCAGCGGCACGACCAGCATCAGCTCCAGCCACGGCAGCATCACCTACACCGAGCATCCCGACGCGCCGCTGCTGAGCTACGACAACCTGGCGTTGCACGGCGAACTGGGCGCGAACGGCCAGCGCATCGACCTGCGCGCCAACCTCGACCACGGCGGCAGCCTCAGCGGCCATGCAAGCGTGAGCGGCAAGCAGCAGGCGCTGGGCGGCCAGCTCGACCTGCGCCTCAACAACCTCGCCTTCCTCGAATTGTTCGGCAACGCGGTGGCGAACGTGCACGGCCAGGCCGCCGGCAGCTTCCAGTTCGGCGGCACGCTGGCGCAACCGGTCGTCAGCGGCCGGGCCACGGTGGACGATTTCGCCGCCGAGGTGCCGGCCGCGGGACTCAAGCTCGCCAAGGGGCGACTGGCCGTGCAGGCGCTCGACGCCCGCACCCTGCGCATCGACGGCAGCGTGCAGTCCGGCACCGGCACGCTGACGGTGGCCGGCGTCGCCGGCCTGGGCGGAAGCGTCACCACCGACATCGCGATCAAGGGCAGCCAGTTCACCGCCGCCGACATTCCCGCCGCCAAGGTCGCGATCAGCCCCGACCTGCGCCTGCAGCGCACCGCGCAAGGCCTCGACCTCGGCGGCACGGTGCTGCTGGACAGCGCCGACGTGAACCTCGACAAGCTGCCGGGCGCCGGCGCCAACAAGGCCTCCCCCGACGTGGTGGTGGTCGACCGCGAACAGCCCGCGCCCGGCGCATCGCTGCCGTTCACCGCCACGGTGCGGGTGGACCTTGGCCGCAGGACGCACCTCACCGGCCTCGGCCTGGACGGCCGCCTCGCCGGCGTGCTCACGGTGAACGAGCGGCCGGGGCGCGCCACCACCGGCCAGGGCCAGATCACGGTGGACGGCACCTACCGGGCCTACGGCCAGAACCTCGTCATCCAGCGCGGCAGGCTGCTGTTCGCGAGCACGCCGATCGACAATCCCGGCCTGGACATCCGCGCGATCCGCAAGCTCAACCCCAACGCCACCATCGACGAAGGCCAGGAGGTGGGCCTGCAGATCGCCGGCACCGCCCAGCGGCCGGTGCTCACCGTGTTCTCCAACCCGCTGATGGAGCAGTCCGACGCGCTCTCCTACCTGATCACCGGCAAGCCGCTGTCGCAGGTGAAGGGCGGCGAAGGCGACATGCTCGGCGCCGCCGCGCAGGCGCTGGGCTCGGCCGCCGGCAACCTGCTGGCCAAGAGCATCGGCTCGAAGCTCGGCGTGGACGACATCGGCGTCTCCAGCAACGAGGCGCTCGGCGGCAACTCCGCGTTCACCGTGGGCAAGTACCTCTCGCCGCGGCTCTACCTCAGCTACGGCGTGGGCCTGTTCGAACCGGGCCAGGTGGTGACCCTGCGCTACCGGCTGACCCGTCGCTGGAACTTCGAGGCGCAGAGCGCCACGGAATTCAACCGCGCCAGCTTCAACTACCGCCTCGAAAAGTAGAAACCTGCGACGCCGTCCTGCAACGCCGCGTGCCTGCCGCCGCGCGGGGTGGCATGCTGCCCCACCGCTTTTGCCCACGGCAGCCCCACACCGACGAGGTAACCCCATGCAGCGCACTCGATGGATCCTTTCCGCGGCGATTGCCGCCGTTCTCTGCAGCGCCCCCGCCTGGGCAGCCACGCCGCCCATGCCGCGCGCGCCGGACATCGGCATCGACCTGGGCGGCATCGACCTCGCGGTGCGCCCCGGCGACAACTTCTTCGACTATGCGAACGGCGGCTGGCTGAAGACCGCGCAGATTCCCGCCGACCGCTCCAGCACCGGCACGTTCCTGAAGATCTTCGAGCTCACCGAGCAGCACACCGCCGACCTGATCAGGAATGCGGGTGCCAACCATCCCGCCGCCGGCAGCGACACGCGCCGGATCGCCGACTACTACGCGGCGTACATGGACGAGGCCGCGATCGAGAAGCACGGCCTCGCGCCACTGAAACCCGAGCTTTCCGCCATCGACGCAATCGCCTCGAAAGACGATCTCGCCCGCGTGCTTGGCAGCCGCCTGCGCGCCGACGTGGACCCGATCAACGCCACCAACTTCCACACCGAAAACCTGTTCGGCCTGTTCGTGACGCAGGGGCTGGAAGATCCCTCGCACACCATCGCCTACCTGCTGCAGGGCGGCCTGGCCATGCCCAGCCGCGACTACTACCTCTCCAGCGACGCGCACATGGCGGAGTTCCGCGCCAGGTACCGCACCTACGTCGCGGCGCTGCTGAAGCAAGCCGGCATCGCCGACGCCGACGCGAAGGCGAACACGGTGATCGATCTCGAAACGAAGATCGCCAAGGCCCAGGAAAGCCTGATAGCCAGCCAGGACGTGCACAAGGCGAACAACCTCTGGACGGCGGCCGATTTCGCGCAGAAGGCGCCGGGCCTCGACTGGGCCGCCTACTTCAAGGCCGCGGGCCTGGACGGCCAGAAGCAGATAGACGTGTGGCAGCCGACCGCCACCACCGGCCTCGCCGCGCTGGTCGGCAGCGAGCCGCTGGACGCCTGGAAGACCCTGCTCGCCTTCCACACGCTCGATGCCGCCGCGCCGTTGCTGCCCAAGGCCTATGCCGACCTCAGCTTCGACTTCTACGGCCACACCCTGCAGGGCACGCCCGAGCAGCAGCCGCGCTGGAAGCGCGCGGTGGGCGCCACCAACACCGACCTCGGCGACGCGGTGGGCGAGCTGTACGTGAAGAAGTACTTCCCCGCCTCGTCCAAGGCCGAGGTGCAGCAGTTGGTGAAGAACCTGATCGCCGCCTTCGACGAGCGCCTCGACACGCTGAGCTGGATGACCCCGGCCACGCGGGCGAAGGCCAAGGAGAAGCTGGTCACGCTGAAGGTCGGCGTGGGCTATCCGGAGAAGTGGCGCGACTACGCCACGCTCAAGGTCAGCGCCGACGATCCGCTGGGCAACCACCTGCGCGCGGTGAAGCACGAATACGAGCACCAGCTCGCCAAGCTCGGCCAGCCGGTGGACCGCGGCGAGTGGTGGATGACGCCGCAGACGGTGAACGCGGTGAACCTGCCGCTGCAGAACGCGCTGAACTTCCCCGCAGCGATCCTGCAGCCGCCGTTCTTCGATCCCAAGGCCGACCCCGCCGCTAACTACGGCGCCATCGGCGCCATCATCGGCCACGAGATCAGCCACAGCTTCGACAACACCGGCGCCGATTTCGACGCGCAGGGCAAGATGGAGAACTGGTGGACGCCGGCCGACGAGGCCCACTTCAAGAGCGCCACCGCGCAACTCGCGAAACAGTTCGGCAAGTACGAAGCGCTGCCCGGCCTGCACGTCGACGGCGAGCAGACGCTGGGCGAGAACATCGCCGACGTTTCCGGCCTCACCATCGCCTACCTCGCCTACCACAAGTCGCTCGGCGGCAAGCCCGCGCCGGTGGTCGACGGCCTCAGCGGCGACCAGCGCTTCTTCCTCGCCTTCGGCCAGGCCTGGCGTTCGAAGATGCGCGAGGCCGCGATGCGCCAGCGCCTCGCCACCGACGTGCACGCGCCCGCGCAGTTCCGCGCGCTCACCGTGCGCAACCTCGACGCCTGGTACCCGGCGTTCGACGTGAAGCCCGGCCAGAAGCTGTATCTGGCGCCGGACCAGCGCGTGAAGATCTGGTAGACGCGGCCGTCGCCGGTCGGTGTGGGGCGGGCGGTGCCGCCCCCACACCGGCCCTGCACACTGGCCGGAGAGCGTCGTGATAAATTGCGACCAGGGTGCCCCTGGAAGGCATCCGTGGTCATTCGCAAGGGAGAATTCGCATCATGCTCAAGCAGATCGTCCTGTCCGCCGCCCTGCTGGGCGTCTCTACCGCCGCGCTGGCCCAGTCGGCCGCCGCACCCGCCGCCGCCAAGCCGCAGACGCAGGCACAGGCCGCGCCGGCGCTCACCCCGGAACAGCAGGCACAACTGCGCGAGCAGAACACCAAGATGGAACAGGCCGCGCTGCAGGTCGCGCTGCAGGTCGATCAGGGCAAGACCGGCAGCGTGTGGGACGGCGCCTCCAGCGTGGCGAAGCAGGCCGTGCAGCGCGACGCCTTCGTCAAGCAGGTCGATGCCGACCGCAAGCAGGCCGGCAACCTGGTGTCGCGCAAGTTCGCCACGATCACCCGCAGCGCCTCCCAGGGAGGCGCCACGCCGGCCGGCTACTACGTCAACGTCAGCTTCGCAACCCAGTTCGCGAACCGGAAGCAGCCGATACGCGAGCTGATCTCGTTCCACCTGGACACGGACAAGGTGTGGCGGGTGGCTGGCTACACGCTGCGCTGAACGCGCGCGCCGCGGGCCCTCGCCCGCGGCGCCGTCACGCGATGCCTAGCCCCTCGATGCCGGCGATGGCGGTACCGTCGAAGCCGGCCAGTTCCGCAAAGCGGCGGCCGCGCGCGGCATAGTCCTTGAACTGGTCGAAGCTGGGCGCGCCGGGCGACAGCAGCACCACGCCGCCCGCGGGCGTCACGGTGCGCGCCATCGTCACCGCGTCGTCGAAATCCTCGGCCTCGCCCAGCGGCAGTTCGGTCTTCGCCTGCCGCAGGGCCTGCGCGATACGCGGACCGTTGGCGCCTTGCGTGACGATGCGCAGGCCAGTGCGATGCTTCACGGCCTGCACGAAATCCGACCAGTCCAGCCCGCGGTCGTGGCCGCCCGCGATCACCGTGACCTCGCGCCCGGCCAGGCTGTCCAGCGCGGCCAGCGTGGCCTGTGGCGTGGTGCTGATCGAGTCGTTGATCCAGTCCAGCCCGTCGCGTGTGCCCAGCGGCTGCAGGCGGTGCGGCAGCGGGTGGAAATTCGCCAGTGCGGGTGCGGCCATGATCGCGTCGTGGCCCAGCGTTTCCAGCGCGGCCAGCGCGGCGCAGGCGTTGAGCGCGTTGTGCAGCCCGGGCGCGGCCAGCTTCGCGATGTCGAACACCGCCTGTTCGCCGCGGCGGATCGCACCATCGGCCACATGCCAGCCTTCGGGCGTGCCGAAGACGAGGCGATGCGGATGCGCGGCAGTGCGTTCCAGCAGGTTCGGCTGCAAGCCGTTGACCAGCAGGCGGCGCGACACGTCGGCCAGGCGCAGCTTGTCGGCCACGTAGCGTTCGCGCGAACCGTGCCAGTCGAGATGCTCCTCGTACAGGCTGGTGACCACGCCCAGCTCCAGCGCGCCTGCCTCGCCGGTCTGGAAGCTGGACAGCTCGATGGCCCACAGCGCGGCGGACTGCCCCTGCAATTCCAGCAGCGGCAAGCCGATGTTGCCGGCCAGCGCCGTGCGCACGCCCAGGCTGCGCGCCAGGTGCGCGACCAGGGCGGTGGTGGTGCTCTTGCCCTTGGTGCCGGTGACCGCGACCACGCGCGCATCGGGGTTCTCCGCGAACCACAGCGCGGTGCCGGAGGTGAACCGCGTACCCTGCGCCTGTGCGGTGGTCACCGTGGGCTTGTAGATGGAGATGCCCGGCGACTTCACCACCACGTCGTAGGCGCACAGCGCCACCGGCCCCGGCTCCGGGCCGTAGACGGTGAGCGTGGCGTCGAACGCGCGCGCCGCCTCGGCTTCGTCCTCGCTGCAGTACAGCGCCAGCGGCAATTGCGGCAACTGCGCGTGGATCGCGCGAATCGCCGCGCGCCCTTCGCGGCCGAAGCCCCACACGGCGACGCGCTTGCCCGCCAGCCCGGCGATGCGCATCAGGCGATGGCCTGCAGCGCCGCCTGCAGCCTTGCCGGTATGCGGTGCTCGGCGGACGGCTGCAGCCACGGTTCCAGCGCGAGCTGCGCGGCGTCGAGCCGGGGCAGGATCTCGTCGCGGAAGCGCGCCACCAGCGCGTCCTCCTGCCATTCCGGGCGCTGGCTCAGCGCGTACATCGCGGCGCGCGCCTCGGCGCCCTCGCCCACGCATTCGAACGGCTTGTGATCCTTGTATTCCAGCAGCGCGTCGAAACCGGCCGCCTGCGTCTCGTCGTCCAGCAGGTTGCGGCCGAAGATCGCCAGCAGGCGCGGCTTGGGCAGGAACGGCGCCAGCGCGAGGAACACGAAATGGCACTTCGGGCACTGCCCGCACCAGCGGTCGGCCGGCTTGGGGCCGAGCAGCCTGAAGTTGCGGTTGCAGCTGGAGAACACGTCGAAGTACGGCGTGAGCTTCGCGAACGCACGGGTGATCGCGAGTTCGGAATACGGCCGCAGCAGCGAGCAGTAATCGAGGTCGGCCGCCACATGGCCGTGCAGCCAGTCGCCGAGCAACTGCTCGAAGGCGTAGCCCTTGCTCCACTGGTGGTTCACCTGCTGGCCTTCGTACTCCAGCGTGGCGGCCGAGGCGGAGCGCTCGTTCGCGAAGGCGATGGAATCGTGGCCGTAGAGGATCGCGGCCATGGCGAGGATCGCCGAGTTCACCGCGGTCACCGGGATGTGGCCGTTCCACGCACCGCGCTGGTTGAGCTCGAACAGCGCCGGCGCCAGTTCGCGCTGGATGTTCAGCGTGGGCAGGCCGGTGCGCTCGGCGCAGGCCTGGATCAACGCGGAGTTGCCCACCCACACGGCGGTCGCTTCGCCGCCGATGGACTTGATCGCCTCCACCGCGACGAGGGAATCCTTGCCGCCGCCGATGGGGACGAGGGTGTTCTTTGGGAGACCGAGCGACGGGGCTTGCGGCAAGCCCGGGGGGGTCGCCCCCCCCCCCCCCCCCCCCCCCCCCCGGGGGGGGGGGGGGGGGGGGGGGGGGGGGGGGGGTGTTG
>NZ_NJIC01000037.1:25224-26133 GCF_013620825.1 Rhodanobacter sp. PCA2
AGCGACGGGGCTTGCGGCAAGCCCGGCCCCTCACCCCGGCCCTCTCCCCTGAGGGGAGAGGGGGAATGGCCCGGGCTTGCGGGTTTTGTTTCCGCACCCAGGCGCGGAAACGCGATGCGCCCGCGCAGGTCCAGCCCGTTGCGGTAGGCGAACTCGGCGAGGCCGTGCAGGTACAGCGCATCCAGCAGGTCGGCGGTGGCATCGTCCAGCGGGCCATCCGCGATCTCGATCTTCGGCGGCACGCCAGCCTTGTAGTAGCTGACGCCGGCGACCAGGTGCAGCAGCTTCAGCGCCGCGTCGAAGGCGGTCTGGCGTTCGCGCGGCAGTGCCGGCGCATGCGGAAAGCGGATGCGCTCCACCATGGCCTCGCCATCGTCGAACGCATACGCCAGCTCGGCCACGCCGTCGGCATAGCGCGCGTGCAGGAAGCGGAACACCTGGGTCAGGCGCGGTTGGATGGTTGTCGTCACTCTCTCAAGTCTCCCGCGAGCCCTGCACCCTCTCCCCTCCGGGGAGGGGGTCGGGGCGAGGGGTCGAGCCTGCCAAGGCCTCAAAAAACCCCGCCATCCCTACTCCCTCCGGGGAGAGGGCTGGGGTGAGGGGTCGAGCCTGCCAAGGCCTCCAAAATCACCTCAAGCACGCCGTCCAGATTCTTCAACGCCTCATTGTTCCAGAAACGCAGGACCCTGTATCCCACTCTTTGAAGTTCGCTGCTTCGATGCTCGTCGTAGATCCGCTGGTCGCCATGCTGCCCGCCGTCCAGCTCCACGATCAGGGACGCATCAGGGCACGCGAAATCGACGATGTACCGCCCTATTTCGTGTTGTCGCCTGAACTTCCAGCCCGAGAGGCGCCGGTTCCGCAGTCTGGACCACAGCAGTTGTTCTGCATCGGTCGAATCGGCTCGCA
>NZ_NJIC01000037.1:26158-36678 GCF_013620825.1 Rhodanobacter sp. PCA2
CCCTCACCCCAGCCCTCTCCCCGGAGGGGAGAGGGAGAAAGCAGCGGTCAATCGTCCAGCACAACTTCCTCGGTATCGCCGCGCAGGTTGTAAGGCGAGGACATGACCTTGCCGTAGGCACCGGCCTGGGCGATCAGGATCACATCGCCTTCCTGCGGTTCCGGCAGGCGGCGGTCGCTGCCCAATACGTCGCCGCTCTCGCAGATCGGGCCGACCACCTGGAACAGGCCGGTGGCCGCTTCGTCGAGGCGGGTGAGGTTGGCGATCTCGTGCCAGGCGTCGTACAGCGCGGGGCGGATCAGGCTGTTCATGCCGGTGTCCACGCCGAGGTAGCGCCAGCTGCCCTTGCCCTTGGTCTGGGTGACGTGGGTGAGCAGCACGCCGGCGTCGGCCACCAGGTAGCGACCCGGCTCCATCCACAGCTGGTAATGCGGATAGGCCGCCTTGACCTCGCGCAGCACCTTGTCCAGCGCGGCGATGTCCAGCTTCGCCTCGCCGGGATGCGAGGGTACGCCCAGGCCGCCGCCGATGTTGAGGAAGGCGATGCTGCCGATGCGCTCGGCGAGGCTGGCGAGCTGGCCGTAGACCTCGCCCCAGTGCTTGGCGTCGAGCACGCCCGAACCAAGGTGCGCGTGCAGGCCGCGCACGGTCACGCCATGCGCGTCGGCGTGCCGGAGGAAGGCGTCGAGCTGTTCCAGCGGCAGGCCGAACTTGCTGCCGCTGCCGCCGGTGCGCACCTTTTCGTGATGGCCGAGGCCGCGGCCGAGATCCACGCGCAGCGAGATTTCGCGCCCGCGGAACAGCTCGCCCCAGTGCTCCATCGGGTGCAGCGCGTCCAGCGTGATGGTGGCGCGCGTGGCGAGTCCGCGCTCGAAATCCTCGCGCGAGGCAAAGTTCGGCGTGAACAGCAGCGGCACGCTTTCCGGCACCGCCGCCGACACCGCCGCCAGTTCGCCCGGCGACACGCATTCGAAGGCGAAGCCTTCCGCGGCCAGCGCGCGCAGGATGGCCGGATGCGTGTTCGCCTTCACCGCGTAGTGCAGCCGGTCCACCGCCGCCAGCGACTTCAGCTCGCGCGCCTGCTGGCGCACGGTGGGCAGGTGGTAGACGTAGCGCGGCGTGGCCTCGGCCGCGAGGTCGAGCAGGCGCTGGCGTTCGCCGTCGCGCCACCAGGATGACTGCGCCTGCGCTTCGCCGCTGCCGTACAGCGCCTGCCAGCTCGGGCCGAACAGCGCGCTGTCGTCGGTGCGCAGCGCGCCGGCGGCGATCAGCAGCTCGTGCAGGTGCGGGATCAGGTCGTCCACCACGTCCTCGTCCACCACGAAGGTGAGGTTGAGGTTGTTGGACGACTGCGAGATCAGGTGCACGCGCAACTGGTCGAACTCGGCAAGCACGCTGGACAGCGTGTGCAGCATCGAGCGCATGCCGCGGCCGACCAGGCTGATCGCGGCGCAGGGCGCGATCACCTTGACCCGGCACACCTTGGCGAGGTCGCCGGCCAGCGCGGCGATCGCGTCGGAATCCAGCAGGTTCTCGGTGGGGTCCAGCGACACGGTGACGTTGGTCTCGGCCGAGCCGATCAGGTCCACCGACAGGCCGTGCTGCTTGAACTGCGCGAACACGTCGGCGAGGAAGCCGACCTGCTGCCACATGCCCACCGATTCCATCGAGACCAGGGTGATGCCCTTGCGCGCGCTGATCGCCTTCACCGACGGCGCGTGGTCGCGCACCTCGGGGCCGATCACCGTGCCATCCAGCTCGGGGCGGTTGGTGTCCTTCACCAGCAGCGGCACGCGCGGCTCGCGCAGCGGCGACAGGCAGCGCGGATGCAGCACCTTGGCGCCGGTGGAGGCGATTTCCTGCGCTTCCTCGTAGTCCAGCTTCTGCAGCAGGCGCGCACCCGGCACCTGGCGCGGGTTGGCGGTGAACATGCCGGCCACGTCGGTCCAGATTTCCACGCGCGCGGCCTTCAGCAGCGCGCCGAAGTAGGACGCCGAGGTATCCGAACCGCCGCGGCCGAGCAGCACCGTGCGGCCTTCGCTTTCGCGCGCGATGAAACCCTGGGTGATGAACACGTCGCCCAGCGCGGCGAGGCGCGCGTTGAGCGCGGGATCGGGCCGGGCCTGGACCATCGCCGACAGCAGGCGCGTGCGCTCGTTCTGGTTCGGCAGCGCGGCCGCGGCGAGGCAGTCGCGCGCGTCCACCCAGCGCGTGGGCAGGCCGCTCGCGCTGAGGAAGGCCGCGCCCAGCGCGCTGGACATCAGCTCGCCGTGCGCCTGCACCAGCGCGGTCCAGGCCAGCTCGCCCAGCCGCGCTGGGCCTTCCGCCGCCAGCGCAGCCAGTTCTTCCAGGCGCTCGCCGAGCGTGGCCGGCAGCGGCAGCTGCATGTGCGCAAGCAGGTCGTGGTGGCGTTGCGCGATCGCGCCGGCCGCCGCCTTGCGTTTGCCCTGGTCGCCCTCGCCGCACATCTGCTTGAGTGCGTCGGTGATGCCGGTGAGCGCGGAGACGACCACCAGCACGCGCGCACCTTCGGCGCGACGGCTGGCGACCAGCTCACGGATGTTCTGCCAGCGCGGAAGGGTGGCGACACTGGTGCCGCCGAACTTCATCACGATCCAGGGGGCGTCCGCAGGCAGCGGCGCAGGGGCGTTGGGATTCACGGGTCTCATGGGTGGTTGGGGGGAGCAATCCCGCCAGTGTTGCGCTGCGGCAACACGATTGCAACCATGCCGCCATGCGCCGCCGTTTGGCCATCCATACGGCTACTTTGGCGTGGCCGGTGGCTGGAAGGCGCCTGCCTCTGCCTCCATGCTTTCCGCGAAGGGGAGAGAAGGCGCGCAGCGCCCGCCGCCGTGCGAGCCACGGCCCCTCACCTCGATCCTCTCCCCGGAGGGGAGAGGAGGCGGAGGCGTGCGGCCCTGTTCCGTACGAGCCCCGCCCCCTCACCTCGATCCTCTCCCCGGAGAGGAGAGGAGGCGAAGGCGTGCGCCCCTGTTCCGTGCGAGCCACGGCCCCTCACCTCGATCCTCTCCCCGCAGGGGAGAGGAGGCGGAGGCGTACGGCCCTGTTCCGTGCGAGCCACGGCCCCTCACCTCGATCCTCTCCCCGGAGGGGAGAGGAGGCGGGGCGTGCGGCCTTGTTCCGTGCGAGCTCCGACCCCTCACCTCAATCCTCTCCCCCGAGGGGAGAGGAGGCGGAGGCGTGCGGCCCTGTTCCGTGCGAGCCCCGGCCCCTCACCTCAATCCTCTCCCCGGAGGGGAGAGGAGGCGAAGGCGTGCGCTGCGCGCAGGGCTTTTACGCAGGGCTTTTATTCGACGACTACGGGGATCTTGCCGATCTTCGTGCGCCATTCCTTCGGGCCGGTCTGGTGCACCGAGGTGCCGGCGCTGTCCACCGCGACGGTGACGGGCATGTCCTTCACCTCGAACTCGTAGATCGCTTCCATGCCGAGGTCCTCGAAGGCCAGCACCTTCGCGGCCTTGATCGCCTTGGAGACGAGGTAGGCCGCGCCGCCCACCGCCATCAGGTAGACGGAGCGGTGCTTCTTGATCGCCTCGATCGCCGCGGGGCCGCGCTCGGCCTTGCCGACCATGCCGAGCAGGCCGGTCTGCGCCAGTACCTGTTCAGTGAACTTGTCCATGCGGGTGGCGGTGGTGGGGCCGGCGGGGCCGACCACCTCGTCGCGCACGGGGTCGACCGGGCCCACGTAGTAGATGAAGCGGCCCTTGAAGTCGACCGGCAAGGGCTCGCCCTTGTTGAGCATTTCCACCATGCGCTTGTGCGCGGCGTCGCGGCCGGTGAGCAGCTTGCCGTTGAGCAGCAGCACCTCGCCCGGCCTGAAGCTGGCGACTTCTTCCTGGGTGATGGTGTCGAGGTTCACCCGGCGCGCGTTCTGCGGGTTGTAGGTGAGCCTGGGCCAGTCCTCCAGCGAGGGCGGGTTCAGCGTCGCCGGGCCGGAACCATCGAGGGTGAAGTGCGCGTGGCGGGTGGCGGCGCAGTTCGGGATCATCGCCACCGGCAGGTTGGCCGCGTGGGTGGGATAGTCCTTGATCTTCACGTCGAGCACAGTGGTGAGGCCGCCCAGGCCCTGTGCGCCGATGCCCAGCGCATTGACCTTCTCGTACAGCTCGATGCGCAGTTCCTCGACGCGGTTGCGCGGGCCGCGCGCGATCAGCTCCTGGATGTCGATGTGCTCCATCAGCGATTCCTTCGCCAGCAGCATCGCCTTCTCCGCGGTGCCGCCGATGCCGACGCCGAGCATGCCCGGCGGGCACCAGCCGGCGCCCATGGTCGGCACGGTCTTGAGCACCCAGTCCACGATGGAGTCGGAGGGGTTCAGCATCACGAACTTCGACTTCGCTTCCGAACCGCCGCCCTTGGCCGCCACGATCACCTCGACAGTGTCGCCCGGCACCACCGACACGTTCACCACCGCCGGCGTGTTGTCCTTGGTGTTGAGGCGGCGGCCGGCCGGGTCGGCCAGCACGCTGGCGCGCAGCTTGTTGTCCGGATGGTTGTAGGCGCGGCGCACGCCTTCGTTGACCATGTCTTCCACGCCCATGCTGGCGTCGTCCCAGCGCACGTTCATGCCGATCTTCAGGAACACGGTGACGATGCCGGTGTCCTGGCACAACGGGCGGTGGCCCTCGGCGGCCATGCGCGAGTTGATCAGGATCTGCGCCATCGCGTCCTTCGCGGCCGGCGATTCCTCGCGCTCGTACGCGGCGGCGAGGCTCTTGATGTAGTCCACCGGGTGGTAGTAGCTGATGTACTGCAGCGCGTCGGCGACGGACTGGATCAGGTCGGCTTGCTTGATGGCGGTCATGGCGATGGCTTCGGCGGGGATGAGGGGCGCCGCCAGAGCAGGTCCGCGGCGCCAACTGCCTATTGTGCCGCAGCATGCGCGTTCGCCCAAATTTGCGATTCGCACGCAATTTCCTGCAGGACTATCGACGCTCCGGGCAGCGCAGTAGGCTCGCACGGCGGCGCAACGCCAGTCGTCAGGGGAGACCGACGACGTCGCTGGGGAAACCTGGATTTCATAGCTCGTCCCGACGAAACGCCCATGCGGATCGGCCGGAAGGCGTCCGGCGACGCACCGTCGCCCGTGCACGCCCGAATCACTGCCACCAGGAGGAAGCGCAATGTTCGTGAAGCTGCATCGCAAGTCCCTCGCCGGCTGCCTCGCCCTGCTGTTTGCGGGCGCAGGCGGCGGCACCGCACTCGCCGCCAACGTGCGGCCGAGCATCGACATGGGCATGGCCGCCTCGAGCCAGCCCGTGCATGTCACCCTGATGCTGAAGCTGCGCAACGAAGCGGCGCTGCAGGATTACATCCGGCAGACCATCACGCCCGGCAGCGCGCATTACCGCCAGTTCCTCGGCACCGCCGAATTCGCCAGCCGGTACGGCGCGAGCGATGCGGATGTCGCGCGGGTGCAGGCGTTCCTGCGCCAGCACGGCCTGGACAGCCAGGTGCTGCCCAGCCACCTGGCCATCGAGACCAGCGGCACGCTCGCGCAGTTCGGCGCGATCTTCCAGGCGCCGATCCACAGCTACGTGTCGGCCAGCAGCGGCCGGCATTTCCATCGTCCGTCCTCGGCGCCGCAGATGCCGGCCGTGCTGGCCGACAGCGTGGTCTCCGTCAGCGGCCTCAGCAACGAGCGGCAGTTCCTGTCGCACCGCATCCGCTCGCCGCAGCTTTCCGCCACGCCGCAGCAGGCGCTCACGCTGAAGACGCTGGCCACCGCGTCCAGCGGCAACCCCACGGCCACCGGCCAGCCGGGCAACTACACCGTGGGCGACGTGGCCGACCTCTACAACATCAACCCGCTCTACAAGCGCGGCATCACCGGCAAGGGCTCCACGCTGGCGATCGTGACGCTGTCGAACTTCTACCCGGCCGACGCGCAGACCTACTGGGACGCCATCGGCCTCGCCACCAAGCCGAACCGCATCACCCAGGTGCACGTGGACGGCGGCGGCGTCATCGACAGCGGCAGCGGCGAAACCGCGCTGGACGTCGAGCAGTCCGGCGGCATCGCGCCGAACGCGGACATCGTCGTATACGACGCGCCGAACGCCGGCAACGGCTTCATCGACGCCTTCGCCCAGGCGGTTTCCGACAACAAGGCCGACAGCATCTCCACCAGCTGGGGCTCGCCGGAGATCTACAACTTCGCCGCGTTGAACACGCCTGGCGCGAGCATCAAGGACACCAGCGACGTGGGCGACCTGCGCGCCTTCCACCAGATCCTGCTGGAAGCCGCCGTGCAAGGGCAGTCGGTGTTCGCCGCCGCCGGCGATTCGGGCGCCTACGACACCGTGCGCGGGCTGGGCACGGGTACCGGCCCGGGCCAGTTCAACGCGCCGCTGACGGTGGATTCGCCGGCGTCCGATCCGTACATCACCGCCGCCGGCGGCACCACGGTGCCGGTGAAATTCACGAACTCCGCCGGCAAGGTGGTGCTGTCCATCGACCAGGAAAGCGTCTGGGGCTGGGATTACCTGCTGCCCTTCGTGAGCAGCCGCTCGGTCGTGTTCTCGACCGGCGGCGGCGGCGGCGTCAGCGTGTACTGGAAGCAGCCGTTCTACCAGGCCTTCACCGACGGCATGCGGCGCAGCGAGAAGAAGCAGGCGCTGGTCTACAACGACCCCAGCGCCGGCCCCACCGCCCTGGTCGACCTGCCGGGCAACTTCCGCGGCCGCAACGTGCCGGACGTCTCGCTGAATGCCGATCCGGAAACCGGCTACATCGTGGTATCCAGCTCGGACGGCGGCGTGATCTCCGAAGGCGGCACCAGCTTCGTGGCGCCCCAGCTCAACGGCATCAGCGCCCTGCTCGCGCAGAGCACCGGGCACCGCGTGGGCTTCTGGAATCCGCAGGTGTACCTGCTGCAGGACATCTTCGGCTACGGCCCGTGGTCGGCCTTCAACAGCGTGAACGCAGGCGACAACTGGTTCTACCACGGCGCGCCGAACTACACGCCGGGCGCCGGCATCGGCACGCTCAACGTGGCCAACTTCAACCTGTTCCTGGGCGGCCGCTGAGGCTGCACGGGGTTTCGCCGCGACAACGGCCGCGCAAGCGGCCGTTGTCGTTTCCGGCATGCCGCCCGTTCAGCGCCACACGTTCCTAAGCCGCCCGCCGCAATGCCACAATGCGCGGATACGGTCGAGGAGATTCCGCATGGCGCCAGCCCAAGCCCACGATGTGCCGGTCGTTCCGGACAGCGGCATCGTGCCCGAGAAGGCGCGCGGCGGCATCGGCATCGAGATCAACGGCGAGCGTTTCCGCCACGAGGGCGACCCGCAGATGCCGCTGCTGTGGTACCTGCGCGACGTGCTGCGGCTCACCGGCACCAAGTACGGCGGCGCCCGCGGCGAGAACGGCGCCGACCTGGTGCTGGTGAACGACAAGCCGGTGTCCGCGATCGCCCAGCCGATGGCGAAGCTCGACGGCAAGCGCATCACCACGGTGGAAGGCCTGGCCGCCAACGACGGCGTGCTGCACCCGCTGCAGCAGGCCTTCATCGACGAGGACGCGATCGGCTGCGGCTACTGCACGCCGGGCTGGCTGATCGCCGGCGTGGACCTGCTGAAGCGCAAGCCGCAACCCTCCGACGCCGACATCGACCGGTTGCCCAACACCTGCCGCTGCGGCTGCCAGACCCGGGTACGCGCCGCGATCAAGCGCGCCGCCGCCGGCAGGGCGAGCCAGGCATGAGCGCATCCAACGGCATCGCGCTGCCGCGCCGGCGCTTCCTGCAGATCCTCGCCGGCACCGCGGGCGCCCTGGTGGTGGGCGTGCGCCTCGCCGAGGCGGCCGAGCCGCCGTTGCCGCCGGAATGGCTGGGCAACCACTTCCAGGAACTGGGCGCCTACGTGCGCATCGACGCCGAAGGCAACGTGCTGATCGGCGCCCGCGACCCCGACACCGGCACCGGCGTCGCCACCGCGCTGCCGATGATCATCGCCGACGAGCTGGATGCCGACTGGAACCGCGTCAGCGTGGTGCAACTGGGTCTGGGCATCGCCGCCGGCGCCAACGGCCAGCCGCAGTGGACCTACGGCCGCCAGCGCGGCGGCACCGGCGACTCCATTCCCGCGGCCTGGGCCGACCTGCGCCAGGCCGGCGCGCTGGCGCGCTGGCTGCTCACCCAGGCCGCCGCGCGCCGGCTGGGTATCGCCGCCGACCGCCTGCGCTGCGAGGCCGGCACGGTGATCGCGCCGGACGGCCGCCGCGTCACCTACGGCAGCCTGGTCGACGACGCCAGCAAGCTCGACCTGCCCAGGCAGGCGCCGGCGCCCAAGGCGCCCGAGCGCTACACCCTGATCGGCAAGCCGGTCGGCGACGTGGATGCGCACGCCATCGTCACCGGCCACGCGAAGTACGCGATAGACCACCACGAGGCCGAGGCGCTGGTCGCCGTGCTGCTGCACTGCCCGTGGCCGGACGGCACGCTGGCCGGCGTCGACCCCGCACCCGCGCTCGCAGTGCCGGGCGTGGTGAAGGTGATGCTGCTCAAGCCCGAGCCCGGGCAGCAGCCCGGCCACACCGTGATCGCTCCCGCGGTGGCGGTGCTCGCGGAGAACACCTGGGCCGCACTGCAGGGCCGCGACCAGCTCAAGCCGGAATGGAAGCCCGGCGCCAGCGCCGCCGCCAGCAGCGGCGCGCTGGAGCAGCAGGCCACCGCCCTGCTCGACGGCCAGGGCGCGCCCACCACCCGGGTGCGCGACAACGGCGACGTGGACAAGGCCGGCAAGCGCGCCGCGCGCCGCTTCGAGGCGAGCTACTACCAGCCCTGGCTGGCGCACGCCTGCGCGGAGCCGATGAACTGCCTCGCGCGCATCGACAAGGACCACGCCAGCCTCGTGGTGCCCAGCCAGGCGCCGCAGCAGGCTTGGGCCGTGGTTCAGCGCCTCACCGGCCTCGCGCCCGACCAGATCGAGATCCGCGTGCCGCGCGTCGGCGGCGGCTACGGCCGCCGGCTCGACCACGACTACGTGGCCGAAGCCGTGATGCTGGCCAAGGCGGTGAACAAGCCCGTGCGCCTGCTGTGGACGCGCGACCAGGATTTCGCCCACGACTGGTACCGCTCCGCCAGCGTGCACAGGATCAGCGCGGTGATCGACGGCAAGCGCAACCTCGTCGCCTGGAACCAGCGCGTCGCCAGCGCTTCCGCACTCGCCGGCCGCGGCGTGCCCGCCGACCGCCTGTGGAGTTCGGAAGTGCTGCCGGACCAGTTGCCCGCCGGCCTGGTGCCGAACTACCGCAGCGACTGGTACGCGCTGGAATCCGCCCTGCCGCGCGGCCCGCACCGCGCGATGCCGCACCTCAGCAACGCGTTCGCGGCGGAGAGCTTCGTCGACGAGATCGCGCACCTCCTGCGCGAAGACCCGCTGAAGACCCGCCTGCGCCTGATCGGCGACCCGCGCATGATCGCGCTTAAGAACGGCGGCACGCTGGACACCGGCCGCCTGCGCAACGTGCTGCAGCTCGTCGCCGACCGCATCGAGTGGAAGAACTGGCTGCGCAGCGTCAACGGCCTCGGCATCGCCTGCTGGACCATGGACGGCGCCTACGTGGCGCACGCCATCGAGACCTCGCTGCAGGGCGACAAGCTCGGCATCGAGCGCGTCGTCTGCGCGGTGGACGTGGGCCGCGTGATCAACCCGCTGGGCCTCCAGGGCCAGGTCGCCGGCGCCACGCTGGACGCGCTCTCCACCGCGCTCAACCTCGCCGTCACCTACAAGGACGGCCAAATCCAGCAGCACGACTGGAAGGACTACCCGCTGGCCAGCATGGCCCAGCTGCCCGACAACGTGGAAGTGATCGTCGTCCCCGACGACGCCCGCCCACCCACCGGCGCCAGCTTCCTCGCCATGCCCACCGCCGCCCCCGCCCTCGCCAACGCGGTGTTCCGCGTCAGCGCGGTGCGCGTGCGGCGGCTGCCGCTGATGAAGGAGTTCCAGCGGTTGTCGTAGCAGGCCGCGGGGCTCTGGTCTTTGCAACACTTTCGCAGTTTGGTGTGTCTTGCGCCGAAACGGCGGCCAAGGCGCGGCTTGAAGTCAAAGCAGGACGAGCAACACCCAAAACTCCACTCGTCATTCCTGCAAAAGCAGGAATCCAGTGCCATGAATCCAGCAGCATTATTTTCTTGGGGTTGGAAGGCACTGGATCCCGGCTTTCGCCGGGATGACGAGAAAAATCAGACGTTCACCGGCCGCCCATCGAACCCCGCAACGCCTCCCACCGCGCCAGGCTCGCTGCCGGCCAATGCTGCCCGCGGTCGTAGTACTCCGGCATCGCCGGCACGCCGGGCGGCAGCAGCACCCAGGGCTGTTTCGAGGCGGTGAAGATGTGGATGTCGGGCGGGAAGCGGTCGGGATCGTCCAGCGTGCCCACGCGCACGAAGCTGACCGCGTCGCCGGCACCGCTGTAGTGGCTCCACAGCGCGACGCGACGAGCGGTGCCGAAACCTTCGACGGCGGCTGCGATTGCCGCGCCGTGCGCTACCG
>NZ_NJIC01000037.1:36688-37638 GCF_013620825.1 Rhodanobacter sp. PCA2
TTGCCGCTGAGGGACGGCGTCAGCAGCAGCTCCGGCTCGCCGTGCAGCAGCAGCACGCGCTCCGTCTCGATCATCGCGTTGATCGCGAACGCGCTGCCGGTTTCGCGCTGGCACCAGCGGCAGTGGCAGCAGTTCACGAACAGCGGCGTACTGGTCATGCGGTAGCGCACGGCGCGGCAATCGCAGCCGCCGTCGAAGGTTTCGGCACCGCTCGTCGCGTCGCTCATCGCCACACCCTCAGCGCGCTCAATGGAACTGGTCGCTGGCCGGCACCCAGGAACTGGACGAGGCCGCGGGCACGTAGCGCTTCACCACTGGCTCGGTCGGCGGGCAGCCCGGCGGCGGCGGGCCGCCGGCAACGCGCGCCGCCGCGCATTGCGCGCCGTTGTCCAGCACCACGCGCGCAGGCGCCGCGGCGCTCGCTGCGGGTGCGGGCGCAACAGGCACGCTGCCGCCGGGCTGGCTTGGCAGGTTGAGGCGGTCGTAGAGGTTCTGCGCCACCGGCGCGGGCGGCGGATCGGCGCCGCCGCAGCCCAGCAGCGCCACGGGTACCAGCGGCATCACCTTGCACTTGATGCGGATGCCGCGCGGCAGGTGGAAGGTGTGCTGCACGGTGGTCTTTTCCGCCGCGCGGCGCAGCGCGGTGTCCACCGAGCTTTCGCCCTCGGGCGTCCAGTACGGATCGAAGCGCGTGGCCTTGTAGTCGATGCCCTTGATCTTGTGCTCCATCACCTTGGTGTTGCCGGTGGGCTTGAGCTGGATGTATTCCGGGACCATGCGCGGCGTCTGGCTGGAAGCCTGCGCGCCGGCGGCGGCGGTGGCGGTGCCGGCGCCTGGCTGCGTTCCCGGCTGGGCGCCCTCGCCCTTGCCGGGCGCGCCCGCGGTGGCCTGGCCGGTGCCGTGCGACTCCGGCGGCCCGTTGCCGGGGGCGGCGGCCGTCGCCGTGCCCT
>NZ_NJIC01000044.1 GCF_013620825.1 Rhodanobacter sp. PCA2
CAGCCCCACCGCCGCCCCCAGCGCGGGCGGCAGGCCGAACCAGGACGCGAACGCGCTGCCGGCCACCGCGCCCAGCACGAACTGCGGCGTGACGATGCCGCCGTAGAAACCCGAGCCCAACGTGATCGCCACCAGCAGCGCCTTCCAGAGGAAGCCGAGGTACGGCATCGTCTCGCCGTGCAGGGCGCGCTCCATCACCGGCAGGCTGAGGCCCAGGTAATCCGTGGGCACCAGCAGGATCAGCAGCGCCAGCAGCATGCCGCCCAGCATCGGCACCAGCGGCGGCCACAGCGCGTAACGCTGCTTCAGCCGGCCGAACAGTTTCTTCGCCTGCCGCAGCAACTCCACGAACGTCCATGCCACGCCGCCGCACAGCACGCCGATCAGCACGGTCTTCAGGAACAGTATCTCGGTGAACTGCCCGGTGAAATCGATGGCGTAATGCTGATACGGCACGCCCAGCCAGCGCGAAACCTCGAATGCGGTAACGCCGGCCACGATGCCGGGGAACAGGAAGTCGTGACGAATGCGCCCTATCGCCAGCATCTCCACGCCGTAGATCGCGCCCGCGATCGGCGTGCCGAACACGCTGGAAAAACCCGCGCTGACGCCGCAGGCCAGGAGCCGCTTGCGCATCTCCGGATTGAGGTGCAGCACGCGCCCCACCACGGCCGCCAGGCTGGCGCCGATGTGCGCGCACGGGCCTTCCTTGCCGGCCGAACCGCCGCAGGCCAGGGTGATCAACGCCGCCAGCGGCTTGATCCACATCGTGCGGAACGGCAGCTTGCCGTGCTGCTCGTTGACCGCCACGATCGCGTTGTCGTTGAACGTGCTGCGCCGCAGCCGATAGCCGTAATGCAACAGCAAGCCGTTGGCGAGGCCACCCAGCGGCAAGGCCAGCGCCAGCAGCCACCACGGCGCCGCGTACGCGTGACCCTCGGTGGCGAGCAGCGCGCGCAGGAACAGGGTGCAGCCCGCGCCGACCAGGGTGCCGGTGACGATGGAAAGCACCAGCCACTGCACCACGGTCGCCAGCATCACCAGCGGTTCGGTCAATCGGAAGCGTCGCATCGGCGTGGGTTGCTGCTGGACGGATGGGTGGACAAAACCCGGTGAGTATAGCGGCCTGCCCCGGCGGTCCCGGACCATCGCCAGCCCGGTTTCCCGCAGGCCCCCGTGGTTCCGGTGCGGCCCGGGCATCGCAGGTTCCGGCGGGCCCGGAAGCGGCATGCGCATGGCGCGCCTGCCGGCCCGGGAGATACGATCCGCGCGGCGGCCGGCAACCGCATCGTGCTGCTCGCCAGCGAGGCCGGCACCGGCAGGACCCGCCTGCTGCAGGCGTTCGCGGAGCAGCGCGACGATGCCACGCCGTGGCAGGGTGGCCAAGCGCTCGTCATACGGGCTGCAGTGCGCAGCCTGGCGGCTGCGGGGCTCTTTTCGACAGCTCGACCGACACCATCACGGCCGCGGCGTCGAGGCCTGTTTCCGGCCGGCCAGCGCCGGCTCCAACGGCAGCAGCCACGGATGGTCGGGACGCGAACGGCCGTCGATGCGGTTGGCGTTGCCGGGGCAGCCGTCGCCCTGCTTCGCCGCCGTGAGGCGCTGGTCGCGCGACTGGATCGCGGCGCGATAGCAACTGCCCAGCGAGTCGCTGAAGCCCACCTGCTCGCTGCCCGCCTGGTCGTGGGCGAAGCTGCTGCGGTCCAGCGGATCGGGGATGGTCTTGCCATCGGCGTGGTCGCGGGTGGCAAGCTGCTCGTCCAGCACGGCGTGGTAGGCGGCTCCCTGCCCGCCCGTCCGCCGCGTCTCGATGCGATGGCCTTGCTTCATCGCCACCTCGGCGGTGAAGTCCTGGCCGGTGGTGACCATGGTCTTGCGCGAAGACAGCCACAGCGGGTCGCGCTGCTGCACGGTGTAGCCGTCCAGCGGGCGGCCATCCAGCGTGCGCTGCACTTTCAGCGAAGTCGTGCTCGTCTGATCGATGGTCTCGTCGTAGCGCTTCGCCCCGGGCCGCGCGAAGGTCTGGCGGTTGTGGAAACCGCCACGGTAGTCGACGGTGGTCTCGACCACGCCGCGCGGCGTGTGCAGGCGGCCGGCGATCACATAATCCTGCGTCTGGTCGGTGCTTATGGTTCCCACGGTGCGGCCGGCGGCGTCGGCATGCAGCGTGTCGTGCACGACCAGCCCGGCCGGCTGCCGCGCGGCCAGCGTGTTCCGCGTGACTTCGCCCCGCAACTGGCCGGCCTGCGCGTCCTGGTAGACCAGCAGGTTCGCCGCGACGTTGAAGAAGTGGTCGCTGCCCAGCACGCGCACGGCCACGGCGTGCGGCTTGCCGTCGTCGAACAGGCCGGCGAACGGGGTCAGGTCCACCCGCGCGGGGATGAAGTTCGTGGTCTGGATCGCCGGCGTGGGCAGCCACAGGTGCGGCGCCACGCCGCCGGTGAAGATCCACGGATAGACCGGCGCCAGTCCCGCAGGCTTGCCGTCCACCAGCACTTCCACGCCGCGGAAGCTGCCGCCGTCGCAGGCCTCGAACGACTCCAGCGAGTAGTCGCGCGTCTTTTCCAGGTAGGCGTGGTCGACGCAGGTGTACCAGCGCTCGTCGTGCGCCTGGCTCTGCGCGATGACATCGAGCCAGGCGCGCTCAACGTTGCGCGGGAACGTGATCTCGCGCGACAGGCTGTCGCCCGCGTGTTCCAGCGCCGTCTGCATGCCGCGCGGGTCGCTGCCCAGCGGATAGATGCGGTCCGCGGCTGCCGCAGCCGGTTGCCCGTCATCTGCGGGATAGAACGCCAGGCGCACGTCCACGTAGATCGGCTGATTGGTGCCGGGGCTCACCCAGTTGTTGAGTATCAGCTGCCCCGCCTGCGCCTGCCGGAACAGCGCGGCGTAATCCGTGATGTCGCGCTCCACGCGCCAGCGCTGGGCCACGTCCGGCTCGGGTTCGATGGTGGTGCCGAAATACAGGTTCACGCCGCCCAGCCACAGCGCCACGGTGCGGTCGAACTGGCGCCCCGCGGGCACCGAGAAATCCGCTTCCAGCACCACCTTGCCCCAGCCTCCCGCGCAACCCTTGGGTGGAGCGAAGTCGAAGCGATGCGGGCGCGCCTCCATCGAGGAACCATCGCCCTGGTCGTCGAACGCCTCGTGCCTGAACAGCGTCACCATGCATGGCTTGCCTGCCGGCCGCGACACCGGCGGCTCGGCCGTGGCGACCACGCGCGAGCCGATATCGAACCGCGCCGCCGCAGCCGCATGCGAATCCGCCGCCGAAACAGCGCATGTCGCCAGACACGCCATGCATCCTGACAGCCAACGCCACGCCACGGCTTTCTTCACGTTCGCCACGATTGCCTCCGTCTCGTTGCCATGCCCGTGGTGGCTTCCCTGCGAGGAAGCTTGCCAACTGTCTCGCGTCGCACCCAGGGGTCTGATCAATCGACTGCTTGCTTGCTCGTCATTCCTGCGGCTTTCAACGGCCGGAGGGCCGGTCACGCAGGAGGCGCTTCAAACAGCGAAACCGGTCATCGAGTACCCTGGTGTTCCGTGGCTTGCAGGCACTGGATGACTCGCTGCGCTCGCCCCTTCGGGGCCGCCCTGCGGGCGTTCTGCGCGCTTTGCGCTTGTCCAGCCTTCGCCGGGATGACAAGCAAAACCAGACCCTCCCTAACCGAACGGCTGCTCGATGGACGGGCTCTGCGGCGTGAACCAGCGCGCGCCCGCGGCGGTGACGTGCATGTCGTCTTCCAGCCGCACGCCGAACTCGCCGGGGATGTAGATGCCGGGTTCGTCGCTGAAGGTCATGCCCGTCTCGATCTTCCGCGTGTTGCCCTGGACCAGGTAGTACCACTCGTGCATGTCCATGCCGATGCCGTGGCCCAGCCGGTGCGAGAAGTACATGTAGCCGGGGCCGTAGCCGGCATCCACGATCACCTTGCGCGCGGCGGCGTCCACCGACTCCATCGTCGCGCCCGGATGCGCGGCCGCGAGAGCGGCCTGTTGCGCCTTGCGCACGATGTCGAACACCCGCTTCATCTTGTCGCTGGCCTTCCCCAGCGTGAAGGTGCGGGTGATGTCGCTCTGGTAACCCTCCACGTAGCAGCCGTCGTCCAGCATCACCGGCGTGCCCTCGCGCATCACCTGCGGCTCGCGCGAGCCGTGCGGCAGCGCGGTGTAGCGGCCCACGTTGATGCTGGCCTCGCCGCGCAGGCCCATGCGCGCATAGCCAGCGTCCACCCAGGCCGCGATGTGCTGTTGCGTGACGCCGGGCTCCAGGCCTTGCCAGACCGCCTTGTACAAGGCCAGCGTGGCGTCGTTCGCGACCTGCATCAGCGCGAGTTCGGCGGGGCTCTTGATCGCGCGGCAGCCGGTGGTGACTGGCGTCGCCGCCACCAGCTTCGCCTGCGGCATGGCTGCCGCGATGCCGGTGGAGCGGAAGAACGGCACCTTCTCCTCGATGCCCAGCGTGCCGGTGCCGGCATGCTTCTCGCGCATCACCTGCGCGATCAGCGCGTAGGGGCTCTCGTTCTCCTGCCAGGTGCGCAGGTCGTGGCCGAAGCGGATCTGCTCCATCGCGCGGTCGCGCTCGAACGCCGGCGCGACGTACACCGGGTCGCCCGAGCGCGGCAGCAGCATGCCCATCAGGCGTTCGCTGCTCCACCAGCGCATGCCGGTGTAGTAGTCCAGCGTGGTGCCGCCGTCCAGGTAGATCGCGTCGATGCCGGAGCGGCCCATCAGTTCCTGCGCCCGCGCCAGCCGGGCGCGGCGCTCGTCGTCGGCGATCGGCACGATCTTCGACTGTACCGGCTGCAGCCCCAGAATGGATGGCGGCAGCTTGACAGCGTCGGTGGACGCGTCCGCAGCCGCCGCATGGCCGCCCAGCATCGCCGCCGGCAGCGCGGCCGCACCCAGCGCGGAATTCCGCAGGAAACGGCGCCGCCCCGGCTGCATCGCATCGCCACGATCGTTCATGGAACCTCCCCGGTCGAGTCACCCGCCGATCATCCCACGAACGCAACGCCGCACCACGCCGCGGACACCCAACCGATGGCACGGTGGCCCGCCGCACGCAGGCCTGCGCAGGCGCGGCTAGACTGCGGCCACCTCACGCGCGGGCCGTTTCCATGATCCCCCACTTCAGCGACCTCTCCGCCAACGAGCGCACCTATCTCGCCTGGATACGCACGGCGGTGTCGCTGATGGGCTTCGGTTTCCTGATCGAGCGCTTCGACGTGTTCCTCGTCTACAACACGCGCGGCGCGGTGCTGAACAACGGCCTGCACATGCGCGCCTCGGAGTGGCTGGGCCTGGGCATGATCCTGCTGGGCGCGGTGCTGATCCTGCTTGCCACCCGCAGCTTCTACCGCAACTGCCGGCTGATCCAGGCCGAGGCCGAAGGCGCGTATCACGGCACCGCGGTCGAGCGCGTGCTGACGGCGCTGCTGGTCGCGCTGGCGCTGTTCCTGGTGCTGTACGTGGGCTACCAGCTCACCAGCCTGCAGTAGGGAACGGGCGTGCCCATGGGGTAGCCGGCGCGCTCCGGCAGGGCGACCGAACAGCCCGGCGCGCGTCCGCGCAACGCAATCAGCGTGGTCAGCAGCCCGACGCCCGCCAACCGCAGCGCCGTGGCGACCGGCAGCGAGGCGATCGGGCGTGAATTGCGCAGCATGTCCGCTTCGTCCGCGCCGCCCATGCAGGCATCGAGGCAGGGAGTATTCCGGCCCGTCGGCCAAGCGGATGCAATGGCGCCTGCCCAGCACCGTCATCCCCACGGCGATTGAGTTGCGCGTTTCCGCCTCCACATCGTGTGGACTGCACACCAACCTGGATTGCTCATGACCACGCCCGCCACGCTGCGCATCGATTTCGTTTCCGACGTCGCCTGCCCGTGGTGCGCGGTCGGGCTCACCAGCCTGCAGCAGGCGCTGGCGAAACTGGACGGCGAAGTGCAGGCGGACATCCACCTGCAGCCGTTCGAGCTGAATCCGCAGATGGCCGCCGAAGGCGAGGACGCCGCCGAGCACATCATGCGCAAGTACGGCATCGACGAGGCCCGCATGGACGCCAACCGCGCGGCGATCCGCGAGCGTGCCGCGTCGCTCGGCTTCGCCTACAACGTGGGGCCGGGCAGCCGCATCTGGAACACCTTCGATGCGCACCGACTGCTGCACTGGGCCGAGCTGCAGGACAACGCACGCGCACTGGCGCTGAAGCAGGCGCTGCTGCGCGCCAACTTCAGCGACGGCCGCAACGTCTCCGACCGCGAAATGCTCGCGGGCATCGCCGCGGACGTGGGTCTGGATGCCGACGAGGCGCGCCGCGTGCTGGACAGCGGCGAGTACGCCGACGAGGTGCGCGCACAGGAACGGTACTTCCAGCAGGCCGGCATCCATTCCGTGCCCGCCACCATCGTCAACGGCACGCACCTGATCTCGGGCGGCCAGCCGCCAGAAGTGTTCGTGCGCGCGCTGCGCGAGATCGCGGGCAAGGCCGCTCCGTAAAACCGGACGGCGCGCGGATCGCCCAGCGGCGGCGTCAGCCGCGCGTCATTCCCCCAGCTCGGGATCCAGCAACAGCAGCGCAGCGGCCGCGGCGGCGAAGTAGGCGCGCTGGTGGTCGTCCAGCGCACGATCGAAGTGCACGCGGCCACGGTTGAGCACGTCGACCACGGCAAGCGTGTTGCCGCCATCGGCGATGGCATAGCCGGTCGGCGTCATCCCTTCGATCGGCGAACCTTCGTAACCGTGCAGGTCGCGCACGGCGTACTCGCTCCCCCACGGGGTGGCCAGGCGGCCCTGCAGGCGAGCGCCCTCGCGCGCGACCTCCAGCATCTGCGCTTCGTGGCCGTCCGCCCGCAGGCCGCAGGCCAGCAACGGCCCGGCCAGCGCGGTCACGTCCACCGTGGTGCGCTGCGACTCCTTCCCCGCACCCAGCGTCCACGCGCGTGCACGGCATTGCACCTCGACCGGCGGCGTCCCGCCCGCGGCCAGGGTGTAGGCATACCGCCGGCTGGTGCGACCCACGTCCAGCGCGCCCAGGGGTACCTGCCACGCGAACGTCGAACCCTCGCGCATCTCCGTGGCGCTGTACGGCCCGAAGCGCAGCGGTTCGTTGAAGCGGCGCGGCGAATGGCCGCTCACGTCGTACGCCACCGCGTTGCCGCCGAAACCTTCCGGCAGACGCAGCTGCGCCGGCGCGCAGGCCGACAGGGACACGGCCAGCAGTACTGGAATCGCGGCGAGGCGAATGCTGCGCATGATGAACCCCCGTTCGTGACGACGAGCGCAGATTAGGCGCAGTGCGACTGCGCCGTACCGTGCCATTGGTTGGCCCCCGACCGGGATGCCGCCGTTCGCCGGCATCGCCGCCTCTGGAAATGTAGTACTTTTGATCGCGACCGCCGCCCTCCGCCTGCGCAGGCCCGCGTCACCGCCCTTCCCCAGACGGACCGACCAGACGATGAGGACCACGATGAAGCGACCCTTCCATGCCCTCGCAGCCACCGCGCTGCTCGCGTTGATCGCCGCGCTGCCGGCGCCGGCGCGGGGCGCCGAGCCCGCGATGCGCGGCAAGGCGAATCCTGCCGCGGTGGTCGAACGCGGCCAGGTGCGCTTCACCGTGCTGACGCCGCGCATCATCCGCATGGAGTGGTCGCCCGACGGGCACTTCGTCGATGCGCCTTCGCAGGTGTTCATCGACCGCGAGCAGCCGGTGCCCGCTTTCACCACCAGCACCCGCGACGGCACGCTGCACATCGACACCGATTCGCTGAGCCTCGCGTACAAGCTGGGCAGCGGCCGCTTCGCCGCGGACAACCTCACGATACGTTCCAGGGGCTTCAAGACCGCCTTCGACTGGCACCCGGGCCTGCCCGAGCCGGAGAACCTGAAAGGCACGGCGCGGACGCTTGACCGCTACGACGGCGACGTGCAGCCCGACACCGGCAAACAACTCGATCTCGGCCAGGGCCTGCTGTCGCGGCAGGGCTGGCACCTGATCGACGACTCGGCCAGCTTCCTGTTCGACGACAGCGCATGGCGCTGGGTGGAAAAACGCAGCTGCGCCGATTGCCAGGACCTCTACTTCCTCGGCTACGGCCATCGCTACGAGGAGATCCTGGGCGACTTCGCCAAGGTCGCCGGCCGCGAGCCCATGCCGCCGCGCTATGCGTTCGGCTACTGGTGGTCGCGTTACTGGAACTACTCGGACAGCGAGATCCGCGAACTGGTCGAAGACTTCAAGCGCTACGGCATTCCGCTGGACGTGCTGGTGGTGGACATGGACTGGCACCGCACCGACGACCTCGACTGGAATCCCAAGTACGCCAAGCAGGATGCCTTCGGCCAATTGGTCGGCTGGACCGGCTACACCTGGAATCGCAGCCTGTTTCCGGACCCGGCGAAATTCCTGCAGTGGCTGCACAGCCAGCAGTTGAAGGTGACGCTCAATCTGCACCCGGCCTCCGGCGTGTCGCCGGACGAAGCACGCTATCCCGCGTTCGCCAGGGCGATGGGCGTGCACGACGGCAAGGCCATCGGCATCGAGACCGCCGACAAGCGCTTCATGACCAGCCTGTTCGATACCGTGCTCGATCCGCTGCACGCCGAGGGCGTGAATTTCTGGTGGCTGGACTGGCAGCAGTGGCCCGACTCGAAGCAGTTGCCGGGCCTGTCCAACACCTGGTGGCTGAACTACGTCTTCTACACGCGCATGCAGGACGCGGACCGCGAGCGCGCGCTGATCTACCACCGCTGGGGCGGCCTCGGGAATCACCGCTACCAGGTCGGCTTCTCCGGCGACTCGGTGATCTCCTGGCGCTCGCTGGCCTATCAGCCCTACTTCACCGCCACCGCCTCCAACGTGCTGTACGGCTACTGGAGCCACGACATCGGCGGCCACATGTTCGCCGACGGTACGCCGGAGGACCAGCGCCACATCGACCCGGAACTCTACGTGCGCTGGATGCAGTTCGGCGCGTTCAGCCCCATCCTGCGCACGCATTCCTCCAAGGAAGCCGGCCTGCGCAAGGAACCCTGGCGCTTCGCGCCCGCGGACTTCGCCGCGCTGAGGCAGATCGTCGACCTGCGCTACGCGCTGGCGCCCTACATCTACACCGCCTCGCGCCAGGCCTACGACACCGGCATCTCGCTGCTGCGCCCGCTGTACTACGCGTGGCCGGACCAGGCCAAGGCCTACGACGCCGGCAACGAATACATGTTCGGCGACGACCTGCTGGTCGCACCGGTCACCCGGCCGATGCAGGACGGCGTGGCCAACGTGTCGACCTGGCTGCCGCCCGGTCGCTGGTACGACCGCAACCGCGGCGACGTGCTGGAAGGCGGCCGCACGATCACGCGCGACTACACGCTGGACGAGGTGCCGGTGTTCGTGCGCGCCGGCGCGGTGGTGCCGATGAATCCGCCCGCGGTGAAGAAGCTGCAGGGCTGGGACGACCACGCCGTGGTGCTGCGCCAGTTCCCCGGTGGCAGCGCGCACACCCGGCTGTACGCCGATGCCGGCGACAGCGAGGGCTACCGCCGCGGCGAATACGCCTTCACCGCCATCGACGGACAGCGCGACACGCATGCCGCCACGCTGAGCGTCGGCGCACGCCAAGGCCAGTATCCCGGCATGCCGCAGGACATGCAGTACACAGTGGAACTGCCGGACGCGGCGCTGCCGGAAAGCGTCACGGTGAACGGCAAGCCGTACACCCGCTCGGACGACGCGCAGCCCGGCCATTGGCAATACGACGGCGACACGCTGACCGCCCGCATCGTGGTGCCCGCGCGGCGCGCGGACCAGCCGCTGAAGGTCGCCGTGCAGTTCGCCGGCGACGCACCCGACGTCGCCGGCCTGCGCTACCGCATGAAGCGCACCACCACCGCGGTGGAATGGCTGAAATACCACTGGAACTCGCCGGCCCCGCTGCCGGACGACGTATCGCTGGCTGCGCAGCTCGGCCGCCTGATCGACTACCGGCCCGAGCAGTTGCCGGCGCTGGTGAAGGCGTTCGACGCGCGGCTGGGCAAGCTGCCGTCCGAAGTCGACCAGACGCATGCAGACGCGCAGACCAAGGCGCAGTTCGCCCGGATGATGAAGGCGATAAGCGCGAAGTGAGCGCGCGCGGCGGGCGCATCCCCGCCGCGCCCCGCCATGCGTATCGCGGCGAACGCGCGACGGAAAACGGCGCGGCCCGAGTGGCCGCGCCCGACAAACCTCAGACCGCCGCGGTCACCACGATCTCGACCTTCCACTCCGGCTTCGCCAGCTTCGCCTCCACCGTGGCGCGCGCCGGGCCTTGGCCCGGCACCACCCAGGTGTCCCACACGGCGTTCATGCCGGGAAAATCGGCGACGTCGGCGAGGAAGATCTGCGCGCGCAGGATGCGCGTCTTGTCGCTGCCCGCCTGCGCCAGCAGCGTGTCTATGGCTGCCAGTACCTGCTGCGTCTGCCCAGCGATATCCGCCCCGGCATCCTCGGCCACCTGGCCGGCGAGGTAGACGATGCCGTTGTGCAGGGTGGCCTCGGACATGCGCGGGCCGGCGTCGATGCGTTGGATCATGCGGGAAGCTCCGTCAGACAAGGGAAAAGCGCCGGCGCGCGTGCCGGCGACCCACCGGAGCATGGGTCATGCATGCGGCTGCCGGCAAGCGTGCGGCACGCACCGGTCGCCCGGAGACGTCCATTCGCCTCAAGGCCATGACGCCGGCATCGCCAACGCCTGCCTCGCCATCGCCACCGTGGCGGCAAGGTCGATGCCGCCTTCCAGCACCACGGCGTGTTCGTCCGCAGCGGGTTCCTCCAGCGTCGCCAACTGGCTGTCCAGCAGGCTGGCCGGCATGAAATGGCTGCGCTCGCGCAGGCGGCGCGCGAGTTCCTCGCGCGGCACGCGCAGGTAGAGCAGGCGCAGCGCCGGGTCGGCCTGGCGCAGCACGTCGCGGTAGCAACGACGCAGCGCCGAGCAGGCCACCACCACGCCGTCGTCGCGCCGCGCCGCGATCGCCGCGGCGACGGCCGCCAGCCACGGCTGGCGATCCGCATCGTCCAGCGGAACGCCAGCGCTCATCTTCGCGATGTTCGCGGCGGGATGCAGCGCGTCGCCTTCCACGAAGCCCACGCCGCAGGCCCGCGCCAGCGCGGCGCCGAGCCGGCTCTTGCCGCTGCCGGACACGCCCATCACCACGATGGTCGGCGGTGCAGGCATCTGGTGGGTCGGCAAGATTGGCCTCCGCAACAAGTCATGGGAAACGCGCACTTCCGGCACCGGACAGCTCCGCTGCCGCGGGCCGCCCTTGAGTATGCGCGCTTCGCCCAGATTTCATGGGGAACGTCGACTCCCTCGCGCGCGTGCCCATGTTCAACAGGATCAGAAACTGGTACGTGCGGCAGCTGGTCGCCCGGCGCCCCATCGCCGAACCGCTGTGGCAGGAAGCGTTGCGCCGCTGCGCCCCCGCGCGCAGGCTGGGCGCCACCGACCAGGCCACGCTGCGCGTGCTGGCCACGCTGTTCCTGGAAAGCAAGTCGCTGGAGCCGGTGCAGGGACTGGACCTCGACGACGCCGGCCGCGTGCTGCTCGCCACCCACGCCTGCCTGCCCATACTGAAACTGGGGCTGGACTGGTACGACGGCTGGCACAGCCTCATCGTCTATCCCGACGCGTTCGTTCCGCACCGCGAGCACACCGACGCCGCCGGCGTGGTCCACCGCACCGCCGACGCGATGGCCGGCGAGGCCTGGGGGCGCGGGCCGGTGATCGTGTCCTGGGCCGACGTGCTGGATGGCGGAAGGCGATCCGGGCACAACGTGGTGGTCCACGAAATGGCGCACAAGCTCGACATGCTCAACGGCGACGCGAACGGCTTCCCGCCGCTGCACCGGCGCATGGACCGCCGCGCCTGGACCCGCGCCTTCTCCGGCGCGTGGGACCGCCTGCACGAGCAGCAGCGCCACGGCGACGAACTGCCCATCGACCCCTACGCGCTGGAAAGCCCGGCCGAGTTCTTCGCCGTGGCCAGCGAGCAATTCTTCGAGACCCCCGCCGCGCTGCGCCAGCACCTGCCTGAGGTCTACCGCCTGTTGGAGCAGTTCTACCGGCAGCATCCGTACTGAACGCACCGGGATCGCGCACGCCCCGGCCGGCCCCGTGAAGTATCCGTGACGCATCTCCCTTGTACCTTGCGCGCCATCCGGGACAGGTATAGTTCGGCTTTCGATGGGCGCCGTGCCCGGCCACGAACAACCAGGGAGATGTCATGGGTCTCATACAGGCAGTCGCGGGTTCGATCGGCGGCACGCTCGCCGACCAGTGGAAGGATTTCTACACGGTGCCGGCCGGCCTGCCGGCGACGGCGGCGCTGTTCGCCGCGGTGCCCCAGGGCAGCAATGCCGGGCGCGGTTCCAACACGCACGGTTCGTCCAACATCATCACCAACGGCTCGAAGATCGTGGTGCCCGAAGGCTACGGGCTTCTGCTGTTCCAGGACGGCAGGATCACCGGCTTCGCCGCCGAGCCGGGCGGCTACGAATGGCGTTCGGACGACCTCAACTCGCAGTCGGTCTTCTCCGGCGGCGGTCTGGTCGATGCGCTGATCAAGCAGAGCTGGGAGCGCTTCAAGTTCGGCGGCCAGCCGGGCTCGCAGCAGGCGGCGTTCTTCGTCTCGCTGAAGGAGCTGCCGGACAACCGCTTCGGCACGCAGTCGGAAATCTACTGGGACGACGGCTTCCTCAACACCCAGGTCGGCGCGGTGACGCGCGGCTCCTACACGCTGAAGATCGTCGACCCCATCCTGTTCGTGAAGAACTTCGTGCCGGCGTCCTACCTGCAGCCCGGCCAGGTGTTCGACTTCACCGACCTCGACAACGCCGCCGCCAGCCAGTTGTTCAACGAAGTGGTGGGTTCGCTGGCGCCGGCCTTCAGCGCGTACACGAACGACCCCGGCAAGGGCAACCGCATCGCCAAGCTGCAGCAGGATTCGCTGGGCTTCGCGAAGAGCCTGTCCGACGCGGTGGAACAGGGCTACCAGTGGAAGTCCGACCGCGGCCTCGCCATCGTCAAGACCGCGATCGTGTCGATCGAGTACGACGCGAACACGCGCGAACTGCTGAAGAACGTGCAGCGCGCCGACGCGCTGTCCGGCGCGCGCGGCAACTCCAACCTGCAGGCCAGCGTCGCCGCGGGCATGCAGGCAGCGGGCGAGAACGGCGGCGCGGCGGGCATGATGGGCATCGGCATGGCCTCCGGCATGATGGGCGGCATCGGCGGCCTGCAGCAGCCGGTGGCGCCGGCCGCGGCGGCGGACGACCCGGTCGCCAAGCTGAAGAAGGCCAAGGAGATGCTCGACCTCGGCCTGATCACCCAGGCCGACTACGACGCGCTCAAGACCAAGGCGCTGGGCCTGTAGCGAACCTCCCGCCGTCGTCCCGGCGAAGGCCGGAGGCGCTTCACAGCAGCGAAGCTGGTCATCCAGTGTCCTTGTTCTCAGCAGCTTGCAGGCACTGGATGACTCGCTGCGCTCGCCCCTTCGGGGCCGCCCTGCGGGCGTTCTGCGCGCTTTGCGCTTGTCCTGCCTTCGCTGGGATGATGTGCAAAATCAGACCATCCCTGGCAAAGCTCCGGAAAACCCGCCACGTCATAGCACTGCCGTCATTCCGGCGAAGGCCGGGACGATGGCTTGAACTTCCTTCCTTGAGCCGGTGATCCCGCCACGCCCATGTCCAACGCCACCACGCCACCGCCCCTTGGCCCGGGGTCACCGCAGGACGTGCCGCCGCTGCCCGGCAGCTTCCCGATCGACCCGGCCACCCTGCCCGACCCGATCCGCAAGGAAGTCGAGGCGCCCGACCCGGTCGCCATCGATACCTCCGCCGCCGAACTCAAGGACGGCGTCAACCGCTGCCCGAAATGCGGCTCCACCGAGATCCGCCAGAAACCCGGCAGCGACATGCTGATCTGCCTGTACTGCCGCCATGAATGGCAGAGCACGCGGGTGGAGGATGAGTTCGGGCTGGGCGAAGGCATCGACCAGCTCCGCGGCACCGTCGTCGCGTCCGGCGCGCGCGACATCAAGGCCGACACCGCCAGCCTGATGACGTTCAAGTGCGCCGGCTGCGGCGCCGAGGTCACCGTCAACACCGCGAACGCGATGACCGCGCGCTGCCACTGGTGCCGCAGCGTGCTCGGCGTCAACGAGCAGATACCGAACGGCGCGGTGCCGGACGCGGTGCTGCCGTTCCACATCAAGAAGGACGACGCCGTCGCGCGCATCCGCCAGTTCGTGGACAAGCGCCGCCTGTTCGCGCTGAAGGCGTTCAAGGAACAGTTCACGCCGGAGAACGTCGTGGGCGTCTACCTGCCCTACATGATCGTGGACGCCAACGCGGCCGCCGACGTGGGCGGCCAGGGCGAGATCGAGACGCGCCGCTATACGAGAGGCAGCGGCGACGACAAGAAGACCTACTACGACGCCGACGTGTACCGGGTCGAACGGCACGTCGACTTCACCGTGGACGACCTGCCGCTGGAATCCTCGCTGGAACGCGGCAACCTCGACACCGGCAGCAACACCAACAATGTCATCAACGCCGTGCTGCCGTTCGACACCAAGAACGCGGTGAAGTGGAACGCCTCCTACCTCGCGGGCATCACCTCGGAAAAACGCGACCGCGACGTGGAAGGCCTGCGCCCGCACCTGGAGGACCAACTCCTTTCCATCGCCCGCGCCCAGGTCGAAGCCTCGGTCAGCCGCTACGACCGCGGCGTGCGCTGGGAACAGGAACGCCTGGACCTGCGCGGCACCCGCTGGGTGTCGATGTACCTGCCGGTGTGGCTGTACTCCTACCACCAGCCCGGCCGCAACGGCGGCATGCTGCACTACATCGCCGTGAACGGCCGCACCGGCAAGACCATGGGCAGCGTGCCCGTGCAGCAGTGGAAACTGCTCGCCACCGCACTCACCGTCGGCACCTTCCTCGAAGGCATCGCACTCTGGCTGGTGGGGCACTCGTCATGATGAGCGACGACAGCGGACTCTGGTTGCTCGCCCTCGGCCCGGCCGGCGCCACCGCGCTGTACTGGGCCCTGTACCGCTACTACCGCAACACCGACAAATCCCACGACTTCGAACACGAGACGAAGGTCGAGGCCAAGCCGGTCACCGGCTCGGACGGAAAGATCGATGAAGTGATCGGCACGCGGGAGACGCGTATTGGCGGGGACAACGTGCATCAGTATCGCAAGCGGGTGCAGCGAACGGGGTCGGAGCGAACGGGGTCAGGTTGACTTACCGACAAACCCGGACACCGCACACCTACGGCGCCCCAAGTCCCGACACGCTACCGCTGCCCTGGCCACACCCCGATGCTCTGAGGATGGCCAGACTTCCCCGACTCGACCTTCCCGGCATCCCGCAACATATCGTCCAGCGCGGCAATAACCGCCTGCCCTGCTTCCTCGATGACGTCGACCGGCGTCGCTACCTGCATCTGCTGCGCATGGCACTGCTCGACACGCATTGCGCGCTGCATGGGTACGTGTTGATGGACAACCATGTTCATCTGCTCGCCACACCTCCCGAAGCGGGCGCCATTGCGCGCCTGATGCAAAAACTTGGACGCTGCTACGTCGCCCAGTTCAACGCCCGCCATCGGCGCACCGGCACCTTGTGGGAAGGCCGCTACAAGGCGTGCCTAGTCGACAGCGAAAGCTACGTGCTGCAGTGCATGCGGTACATCGACCTCAATCCGGTCCGCGCACGCTTGACCGACGACCCTCTCGCCTACGCCTGGTCCAGCTGTGCCGCGCATTGCGGCCAACGCGAAGACACGCTGTTGACGCCCCACCCTGCCTACTGCTCCCTCGCCTGCCCAGGCTCGAATCGCACCGACACCTATCGCTGCCTCGTATATCAGGCCTTGTCCGACGACGACCTCATTGCCATTCGCAGCTACCTCCAGCAACAGCGCGCCCTGGGTCGCGACGATTTCCGCTCCATGGTCGAAGCCAAGACCCAACGTTTCGCAGGCGTCCGACCGGCTCATCGGCCATCGCGTGGCGCGCACGCGGGTAGAAAGTGAACCTGACCCCGTTCTTGGCGAGAACTTTCGCGCCATCGTCCAGGCCAACGCGCAACGCGGCGCCGGGGCGCCTGTAGCGCATCGCCCATGCACGCGGCGCCGCCGAAAACAGGAGGTGAACCTGCCCTCATCCTGTTCTTGCGACCTACAAGCTTTCTGAACTTCCAGCACCGCCTCAAGTCGATGAAAGAGCCAGCCCGGCGCCCCTGCCCGGGCCATCGACGGGAGACATGCCTTGAACACGATGCACCTGAAAGCGGGCAGCGCGCTTTTGCTGGTCATGATGTTCGGCCAGGCCCGAGCCACCGAATCCAGCCACGCCGCTGCGTCGCAACGCGTGCCGGACAGCTATGCGCAGGCGGCGAAGCTGGTCGACATCGGCCATGGCCGCCATCTCAACCTGCGTTGCTCGGGCAGCGGAGCGCAGACCGTAATACTGGAAGCCGGCGCGATCGCCGATTCCTCCGCATGGTTCAAGGTGCAGCCACGCCTGGCCGCCCATGCACGCGTCTGCGCATACGACCGGGCCGGCTTCGGCTTCAGCAGCGAAGGGCCGATGCCGCGAGACCTCGATGCCGACGTGTCGGACCTGCACGCACTGATCCAGCGCGCCGGCCTTGCGACCCCGTTGGTGATGGTGGGGCATTCACTGGGCAGCAACATCGTCCGGCAATACGCGAGCCGCTATCCGGCGGACGTGAGCGCCATGGTGCTGCTCGATCCCCCCGCGCAGGACATCGGCCGGTTTGCCCCTGGCTGGCAGAAGGACGAGGACGCCCTGTCGGTGCAGCGGTTCGCGTTCATCCAACACTGCGAGGCGGCCGCCGAAAAGCACGCACTGCCATCCACCGATCCGGAACTGGGCCACTGCCTCGGCGAGGCCGATCCGCACGCCAGCGCCAAGCTCAACGCGGTGAACCGGACCCTGATGTCGAAGCCGGCGTACTGGCGCACCGTGCTGTCGGTACTCCGGAACAATGTCGAGGTGTTCAAGCAGTCCGTGTCAAAGCAGGAGACGCACGGCGCCACGCCGCTGATCGTGCTGTCCGCCGCCAACACCTACGCCGATGCGTTGCCGCGCGACCGCAAAGGGCTGGAAGAAGCCCGGGCGCACACGCAGGCGCAGATCGTCGCCACCTCCTCCCGCGGCACGCTGGTGCACGTTCCGGATAGCTCGCATGAAATCGAGATCGACCAGCCGGGCGCGGTGGTCAAGGCAGTCGAGCAAGCGCTGGGGATGGCGCAGCGCGCACCGAAGTAACGTTACCCAGCGCAGTAGATCGTCCGCACGCCTCGTCCAGCAGACGCCTCGCGACGTGGCGCCGGTAGTTGGCGCCATCCCCGAAACTCAATTCCCTTCGTCCCCTTATGCCGTGCCTCGCATATCAGGCCTTGTCCGACGACGACCTCATCGCCATTCGCAGCTACCTCCAGCAACAGCGCGCCCTGGGTTGCGACGATTTCCGCTCCATGGTCGAAGCCAAGGCCTAACGTTTCGCAGGCATTCGGCCGGCACATCGGTCGCCGCGTGGCACGCGCGTGGGCAGAAAGTGAACCCGACCCTGTTCTTAGAAAGTGAACCTGTCCCCGTTTTTTAGACCCCGTTTTTCAACGTGATCACTCATATTTTGCGTGCTGCTCCGCCACACCACCCGCCGAATCATTCAAACAGGTAATTAATTCGGATAGAACAATTAAATCCATAACTCGCGCCCCCGACTCAGCATCGGTAAGAATGTGAGTCACTCCATGGAACTGTCGCTGATCTACATTTTCGGGAACAAGTAAAGAAGTAATTCCAAACCTACCCACATAATCATCACCCGTTTCCCACACCACGCAAAGATCAATATCCTTCAGATTCTTTTCCCCCGAATCCGCATCCTCAACCAATCCATCCAGTGAAAACTTATACTCAAGAATCTTTGGCTGGGAAATAATTCCAGAAAGGGCGGCAGCCGTAGCACCATCCAGGCCCAAAGGATTAGCCTTCACCTCATAGACATACTTTTCAACCGCGAGATCAAAGCTGACTTTAAACAGGCCATCGTAAGTTGCACGTTCATTCGTAGACATCACGCGCACACCTCGAATGATCCCTCCAGCAATCAGCTGATTAAATAAAGCAATAACGTCCTGCTCTCGAGTCGGCTTTGACGTAATAGAAATTCGCTCAACGGGAAGGAAAAAATGGGGGCTAATAAGATTTAGCGGCTCCGCATTCTCATGTTCTAGCATCTCAGCCTTCCAATTTGCGACCTGCTGCTCCCTCAAAAGATCGGGCGCAACACCCGTGTTTGCCTTAAGCCGATTCTTTACTTTAGCCAACACAATATCTGTAATTTTTCTCGAAATTTCTTTGGCAAAATCAGTAAGCTCACGATGAAACCCTTTTCGACCCATATCTGGGCTATAGTTGTCAAAATGAACCAAGAAATGAATCTGGTTTTGCCTGCCAATATTTCTTGTCAAAGGAATTTGAATTACGTCCCCTTGAGGCATATTGTTAGCAGCAAGCTGAATACCGCTATTTAAAACTCGATAATTTGCCCTAAGCCCCAATGAGCCATTGAATTTTTGCCAAAGTTTGGCAGTGTAGCCGAATTCAACCGATACATAAGGAGTATGCACCTCAAGAATTGCCAAGTCATCCTTATCTAGCTGAATCAGATTTTTAAGCTCATCGTGTGTCCAACTATCAAAAATTACGTCCAGATTACAAATCTTATCCGGATGTTTGAATCCAGCACCCATTTTTTTGAATAGAGATTCCTCTATGGAAAAAATTTCGCGAATTCTCGCAACTTTTGCACACTCTTTATTTATCCAATAATAACCAACCCCTTTATACTCGTTAGAATCGATTATTCCATCTGATTTTTTTACCGTTAAAATTACTTTCAGATCAAAAAATGGTTTTATTGCTCCCAATCCTGTTTTAATTGATAGTATTTTCCACCAGGCATCAACCTCTGACGCCTGAATCCAATCCAGCCTCTTTGGATGCGTACTTTCGTCAAATTTAACCCTAACGCTAACGCCTCTATCCAATCCATAAAAATCCGTCGATGCCAACTCGTCAATTGGCTCTACTTTTGGGTTAGCACTGGGAGCGGGGTCCGAAAGCCAGCGACGTGCGTTAACGATACGCCCAGACGCCGAGAAAGTCGGCGTCTTCGTACTTACACTCATTGAATTAAAGCCGTAGGCGACATACGTAGCACCAACACCTTTATGACCGCGCGCCTGGCCAGATTTAAACGAGAAATTTGGCGCGAGAAACTGCTGGAACTGATCCTTGTCTAAACCAACACCATTATCGGTTACAGAGAGTTCATTCCCATAAATATCGATAGTTATCTTTATTATCGGCTGATATTTTTTATTGCCCGCCTCTAACTCCAGTTGTTCGCGAAGCTCAACCGAGTCTAGTGCGTTCTGTATAAGTTCACAGAAGGGGTCATACCAACCAACGTAGGAACTGAGAATATTTTTTATCTCCCGTTTCAAAGCTTGAAGCGCGGCCTCTGTGGCTTTATTTGACTTGCATTCCAACGGGTCAAATGCCTCGAATGTCACGTTACCCCCTAATACTTTGAAGTACGAAATTAGCCTGCCGTCACCGGAAATAATGCTAGGTACATTTATCTTGCCGAATCTCAATCAAAGCTTGTAACTACCATCCGCAACAACCTTCGGTCTCTCCGGCCAAACCGGACACAGCGCCTCCACCGCCTCCATCAACTCCACCCAGTCGGACAGGTCACCCTTTCCCGGCAGCGGCGCCGACGTGACATAGTCCCCGGCCAGTGGCTCGGCCACCCGGTCAGCATGCGTCGTCGTCGATTTGGGCGAGGAGTTCATCGAGCCATTCCACACAGTCGAACAAGGCGAAGTATTCGCGTACCTCGGCCATGTTGAGCTTTCCGTGCTGGGCCCGCAACAACGCGCGGATGTCCTCGATGTCGCGGGTGCGGGAGGGGTTGTTGGCCAGAGCCTGCAGCTTGAAGCCGATCAGGCCTTCGGCGCCGATCACCCGCGGGCAGCCCAGCGCGGTGGCGCGTTCGCCGTGTTGCCCGGCACGTGCCGGGCAACGCGGCGGGACACTTACATGTTCCGCCGATACTCGCCGCCCACATCGTACAGCGCATGGCTGATCTGGCCCAGCGAGTGGGTCTTCACCGCTTCCATCAGCGCGGCGAAGACGTTCTTGCGGTCGCGGGCGGTGTTTTGGAGGTAGGCGAGGCCGTGGCCCTGGGCGTTGTTGGGGTGCTGCCCTTGGGCTTTGAGGACATGCTGTCCTTCGACTTCGCTCGCCGTTGGCGAGCTACGCTCTGGACGAACGGAGTCTGCGGGAGCTGCGGCGTCGGTGGAGTCGGTGCCGTGGGCGTGGGAGGTTTCGCCGGCGGGGGCCAGGGCGTTGCGCGCCTGCTGGAACGCCTGCACGTTGGCGATCTGCTGGCCCTTCTCCTCCTCCGTCGAGCGGATGAGTTCGATCTCGGTGGCGATCTCGCCGCCCTTGTCCTTGGGCAGGAAGGTGTTGACGCCGATCAGGGGCAGCGAGCCGTCGTGTTTCTTGTGCTCGTAGTACAGGCTTTCTTCCTGGATCTTGCCGCGCTGGTACATGGTGTCCATGGCGCCGAGCACGCCGCCGCGCTCGCTGATGGCTTCGAATTCCTTGTACACGGCCTCTTCCACCAGGTCGGTGAGTTCCTCGACCACGTAGCTGCCCTGCCAGGGGTTTTCGTTGAAGTTGAGGCCGAGTTCCTTGTTGATGATCATCTGGATCGCCACGGCGCGGCGCACGCTTTCCTCGGTGGGCGTGGTGATGGCTTCGTCGTAGGCGTTGGTGTGCAGGCTGTTGCAGTTGTCGAACAGGGCGTACAGCGCCTGCAGCGTGGTGCGGATGTCGTTGAACTGGATTTCCTGCGCGTGCAGCGAACGGCCGCTGGTCTGGATGTGGTACTTCATCATCTGGCTGCGCGCGCTGGCGCCGTAGCGCTCGCGCATGGCGCGGGCCCAGATGCGGCGGGCCACGCGGCCGATCACGGTGTATTCCGGGTCCATGCCGTTGGAGAAGAAGAACGACAGGTTCGGTGCGAAGTCGTCGATCTTCATCCCGCGCGCGAGGTAGTACTCCACGATGGTGAAGCCGTTGCTCAGCGTGAAGGCGAGCTGGCTGATCGGGTTCGCGCCGGCCTCGGCGATGTGGTAGCCGGAGATGGACACCGAGTAGAAATTGCGGACCTTGTGCTCCACGAAGTACTGCTGGATGTCGCCCATCATGCGCAGGGCGAACTCGGTGGAGAAGATGCAGGTGTTCTGCGCCTGATCCTCCTTGAGGATGTCTGCCTGCACGGTGCCGCGCACGGTGCTGAGCGTCTCGGCCTTGATGCGCGCGTAGGTCTCGTCATCCACCAGCTGGTTGCCGGTGACGCCGAGCAGGCCGAGGCCCAGGCCTTCGTTGCCCTTGGGCAGTTCGCCGGAATACTGCGGGCGGCCATTCGGATACATCGCGGCGATCTTCTTTTCCGCCGCGGCCCAGCGCGCGGGGTCCTGCTTTAGGTACTTCTCCACGTTCTGGTCGATCGCGGTGTTCATGAACATCGCGAGGATGATCGGCGCGGGACCGTTGATGGTCATCGACACCGAGCTGGTGGGCGCGCTGAGGTCGAAGCCGGAGTACAGCTTCTTCATGTCGTCCAGCGTGGCGATGTTGACGCCGGAGTTGCCGATCTTGCCGTAGATGTCGGGGCGCGGCGCCGGGTCTTCGCCGTACAGCGTGACCGAGTCGAACGCGGTGGACAGGCGCGTGGCCGCACCGCCCTGGCTCAGGTAATGGAAGCGGCGGTTGGTGCGCTCGGGCGTGCCCTCGCCCGCGAACATGCGGGTGGGGTCCTCGCCGCTGCGGCGGTACGGGTACACGCCGCCGGTGTAGGGGTAGTGGCCCGGCAGGTTTTCCTTGCCGAGGAACACGAGCTGGTCGCCCCAGCTTTCCGTCTTCGGCGGCGCCACCTTGGGAATCTTCTGGTGGCTCAACGACTCGCGGTAGTTCTCCACGCGGATGGTCTTGTCGCGCACCTTGTACTCGTTGACCTCCTTGGTCACCGACTCGCGCAACTGCGGCCAGTCGCGCAGCAGGTGGATGGACTCGTGGCTGAGCTCTTTCAGCGCGGCGTTGTAGCGTTGGCGGAGGAGAAGCAGGGTGCGGTCGACGTGCTGCCCATCATTTCGGTTCTGCCCGTCATTCCGGCGAAAGCCGGAATCCAGTGCCTTTGCATTTGAGTCGTGCGCTTCGCGCGAGTTATCCGACTGGATCCCGGCTTTCGCCGGGATGACGGCGTCATGCAAATCCTCGCCGTGATACAGCTCCAGCGGCTTCGGCAGCTTGTCGTCGCCCAGCTCCTTCAACGACTCGTAGTAATGCTGCGCCTTGCTCGCCGCCTCGGCCTGGTGGGCGACGGAGGCGTTGATGCCGCGGCCCTGTTCGGCGATCTCCGCAAGGTAGCGCACGCGGCTGCCGGGGATCAGCACGGTGGCGCGGGGTTCCTTCAGCGAGGTGTCGACGCTGGGCGCCCACTTCTCCGTGGGCAGGTGCAGCTTGTCGCGCATCAGCCGGCACAGGTTCGCGAACATCCAGGTGACGCCGGGGTCGTTGAACTGGCTGGCGATGGTGGGGTACACCGGCACGTCCTCGTCCTTCACGGCGAACGCGGTGTGGTTGCGCTTCCACTGCTTGCGCACGTCGCGCAGCGCGTCCTCGGCGCCGCGGCGGTCGAACTTGTTCAGCACCACCAGGTCGGCGAAGTCGATCATGTCGATCTTCTCCAGCTGGCTGGCCGCGCCGTAGTCGCTGGTCATCACGTAGACCGGGAAATCCACCAGGTCGACGATCTCGGAATCGCTCTGGCCGATGCCGGCGGTTTCCACGATCACCAGGTCGTAGGGCTGCGCCTTGAGGAAGTCGATGCAGTCGTGCAGCACCTCGTTGGTGGCGGCGTGCTGGCGGCGCGTGGCCATGGATCGCATGTAGACGCGATGGCTGCGCAGCGCGTTCATGCGGATGCGGTCGCCCAGCAGCGCACCGCCCGAACGGCGGCGGGTGGGATCGATGGCGAGCACGGCGATGCGCATCTGCGGGAATGCGTGCAGGAAACGCAGCAGCAGTTCGTCCACCACGCTGGACTTGCCCGCGCCGCCGGTGCCGGTGAGGCCGAGCACGGGCGTGGCCTTGCCGGCCAGCTTCCACTGCTTGCGCAGGTGGTCGAGGTCGGTGGCGGAGAGCTTGCGCTCCTCGATCGCGGAGAGCATGTGGCCGATGGATATCTCGTCGTCCACGCTCACCTTCGACGCGGCGGTGTCGGGCGCGCGCTGCGCGGCGGCGTTGCCGGCGCGCTTCATCACGTCCTCGATCATCTCGGTGAGGCCGAGCTTCATGCCGTCGTTCGGGTGGTAGATGCGCTCCACGCCATAGGCCTGCAGCTCGCGGATTTCCTCCGGCGTGATGGTGCCGCCGCCGCCGCCGAACACGCGGATGTGGGCGGCGCCCTTCTCCTTCAGCATGTCCACCATGTACTTGAAGTACTCGACGTGGCCGCCCTGGTAGGACGACAGCGCGATGGCGTCGGCGTCCTCCTGCAGCGCGGCGCGCACCACGTCCTCCACCGAGCGGTTGTGGCCCAGGTGGATCACCTCGGCGCCCTGGCTCTGGATGATGCGGCGCATGATGTTGATCGCCGCGTCGTGGCCGTCGAACAGGCTGGCCGCGGTGACGAAGCGCAGCGGGGTGGCCTCGGCCTGGGGGGAGCCGACGGGAACATGCTTGGCGGGGGAACTCATGGCGACTCCGGCATCGTGTGCGATAGCTGGTCGATTCTAGTCGGGATCGATGTCCGGGGCTTGCTGCAGCGCGGATACCCATGCGTATGGAAGCGCGGATTCCCGGCGAAAACCGGCGTCGCGGGCGACTCACGCACGCCACGGTTTGCCGGCATACTGGCGGCCGAAGATGCGGCGCCCCGCAGGCGCCCATCGGGGGACCATCCACGAATGGCGCCGAAGGCCGCGCGGCAACTGCCACGCGCAGGCAGCGGACCGCCCTCGCCTGCCGCCCGGGATGGACACGCTGCTACGCAAAGGAATGAAGGAACGCACGCATGAAGAAGGTCTTGTTCGGCGCGACCCTGGCGATGGCGACGATGGTCGCCCAGGCCGGCAACCTCCGGGACGTCGAATCCTCCGCCCTGGTCCAGGGCAGCCTCGTGCTGGCCCCGGATGGCACGGTGCGGGACGCGACGATCACCGACCCCGCCAAGTACGGCCAGGCCATCTCCGACATGGTGCGCAAGGCCGTGCTGCAGTGGCGCTTCCAACCCGTGCTGCTGGATGGCGCGCCGGTGATCGCCAAAAGCAGCATGCGGGTGCGCGTGGTACTGAAGAAAAACCCCGACGGCAACTACACCGCGCGCATCAAGGGCGCCACCTTCGGCGACGACGATCCGGGCGACACCGGGGTGCTGCATGCAGCCGAGGCGAACAAGAAGCTCTATCCACACTATCCCGAGGCGGCGATCCGCGCCCGCGTGCAGGGCACGGTGTACCTGGCGCTGCACGTGGACCGCAACGGCCGGGTGACCGACGCCGTGGCCGAGCAGGTCAACCTGGACAATACCGGCACCGACCTCGCGCTCAAGCGGTACCGCGAGGTGCTGGCGAAGTCGGCGCTGGACGTGGCGCGCACGTGGACCTACCGGGTCCCCACCACCGGCAAGCTCGCCGGGCAGGACAGTTGGACCGTGCATCTGCCGGTCAGGTATTACCTCAACACGCTGGGTGAGCCGCCGCGTGACCACACCTGGGAAACCTATGTCCCCGGCCCGTACACGCGGGCTCCCTGGGTGGACAAGCCCGACGTGAATGCCGCCGACGCCCTCGCCGATGGCGCCGTGCAGACCGACGGCGCGGGCCCGGTGCTGCTGTCTCCGCTCAACCACGGTTGACGGCGGCGGCGCCCGTCGCCATGGACGGGCGCCGCGACGCCGGCCTGCCTATTTCGCCGGCCAGCGGTCGCCTTCGCGGCGGGTGTGGTCGCTCATCGCCGACCAGGCGACCGGCGCCGCTTCTTCGCGCGATTCGTCGTCGCGGCGTGCACCCTCGCCGGCACAGGCTTCCAGCGGGCCATCGAACGCTACCCCGCCGCCCTGCCGGGCGTGCTTCGACAGCTGCTCGCGCTCCCAGGCGGGGAGTTCGCTGACGCTCAGGCAGGACATGTCCGTGCTCCTTGGGTTGGCGCGGCAAGCTTGGACCATGCCGGATCAAGCCGTCGTCAAACCGCCGCGATCCATCCGCTGCACGCGGCCCTCGCGATGATGAAAACCGGTTGGCGCGTAGCGTTGCAGCCGTCCGCGCAGAAGACGCTCAGGCCACGCCCAGCGGCAGGTTGGGGGTGCCGATCACCCGCACGCCCACCGCTTCCCCGCGCGCGAACGCCAGCGACGCGGCGATCACCGCGGGTTCGCTAAGCACGCGGCGGTGACCCAGCCCCTGCGTGCTGAGCAGGCGCGCGCCGGGCCAGTAGCGCGCGTAGCGCTCGCCCTCGCTCCACGGCACGTCGGGGTCCTCGAGGTCGTGCACGATCAGCGCGGGCAGGCCCAGCGCCGGCAGGCGGCGATGCACTTCCAGTTGCTCCACGCGCACGCCGGTACGGCGCAGCAGCCAGTCGTAGAACGCCTGGCGCAGGTGCTCGCCCACCCGCACGAGGCGGAAGTAGCGGCTGGCCGCGTCGGCCATGTCGGCGGCGGGCGCCACCAGCACCAGCCGGCGCGCGTGCCAGTCCTCGTCCTGCGCCAGCGCCAGCGCGGCGCCGCCCAGCGAGTGACCCACCGCCAGCGCGGCCTCGCCGTAGTGGCAGCCCACCGCGCGCACGGTCGCGGTGAATTCCGGCAAGGTGCACAGCTTGCCGCTGCTGCGGCCGTGGCCGGGCTGGTCGAACGCAACCACGGCGTAGCCTTGCGCGCGCAGCCCTTCCACCCACGGCAGGAAGCGCAGGCCGAAGCTGGACCAGCCATGCGCCATCAGCGCGTACGGCTGCGCGGCGGGATCGCCCCAGACGTAGGTGGCGATGGTTTCGCCACCGGCCTGCAAGTCCTCGCGCCGCATCCCGGCGTCGCCCTGCGCCGCCAGCGCGCGCCTGCGGCTGCTGGCGAACGGCGTGGCGAACAGTTGCGCGGCGCGGTCGGCGGTCTGCTTTGGCGCCAGCCTGCCACCGAGCACGAAACCGGCGCGCAGCGCGCCGAGGCGGAGACGGGCGGAAACGGGAGTCGCATGCGTGGCCATGGGAGCGTTCCTCAAGGTTGCCAACTGCGCCAGAGCCGCTCGAAGGCGGCTTCGGCGTGGCGATGGGCCTGGTCGTAGCCGAACAGGCCGCCGTCGTGGTGCAGGCCCAGCAGCAGCGCGTAGATCTCGAACGCGAGCTGGGCGGTGTCGGTATCGGTGCGCAGATGGCCGGCGTCCACCGCCTGCGCGATCGCCTTCTGCATCTCGACGCGCCAGCCGGCTTGCTGCGCCACCACGGCGTCGTGCAGCGCGCCCACGCGGCCGTCGTACTCGCTGGCGGCGGACAGCAGCACGCAGCCGTTCTCGTGCCAGCGCGCCCAGGCGAACCAGTTCGCCACGATCGCGCGCAGGCGCGGCAGGCCGCGCGGCTGCTTCAGCGCCGGCAGCAGCACCTTGGCCATGAAGCGCCGCGCGCCCAGGTCCAGCACGGCCAGCTGCAGATCCTCGCGCGAGCCGAAGTGCGCGAACACGCCGCTCTTGGACATCTCCACGTCGGCCGCCAGCGTGCCGATGGACAGGCCTTCCAGCCCGTCGCGGCGCGCCAGCACGTAGGCGTGGTCGAGGATGATGTCGCGCGTGGCGGCGCGCTTGCCGGTGGCGGTCGCTGGAGTGCCCATGGGCTGAAAATAGCACGACCGTTCGTTTTATTTCCAGTTCCCGCCCGACGCAACATCCTGCGGGTATGCTGGAGGCCCCGTTCGCCCCGGATGGAACCGCCATGCGCCCACGCCACCTGCCCGTGCTGCTCGCTTCCGCGCTGCTCGCCGCCTGCGCCACCTCGCCCACCGGCCGGCCGCAGCTGATGATGGTTTCCGACACGCAGATGAGCCAGATGGGCCTCACCGCGTTCGACGGCATGCGCAAGCAGGGCAAGTTCGTGGACGCGCCGCGCGAACGCGCCTACGCCACCTGCGTCGCGAACGCGCTGATCGCGGTGCTGCCGCCGCCATGGAACACCCAGTCCTGGGAAGTGCAGATCGTGGGCGACGACAACGCCAACGCGTTCGCCCTGCCCGGCGGGCGCATCGGCGTGAACCGCGGCATGTTCAAGACCGCGACCGACCAGAACCAACTGGCCGTGGTGCTGGGCCACGAGCTGTCGCACGTGGTGTCCCGCCACGGCGCGGAGCGCGTGTCGGACAACTACGCCGCGCAGGCCGCGGTGTTGGCCGGCACCGCCTACGCCGCCAGCCGCGGCACCGACGCCGGCTACGCGGCCGCGGTGCTGGGCGCCGGCGCCCAGGTGGGCTTGCTGCTGCCGTTCTCGCGCACCCAGGAAAGCGAGGCGGACGGCCTGGGCCTGCGCTACATGGCGCAAGCCGGCTTCGATCCGCGCGCGGCCGCCACGCTGTGGACCAAGATGGAGCAGCAGGGCGGCGCCAAGGGGCCGGCCTTCCTCTCCACCCATCCCTCGCCGGGGCGGCGCGCGCAGACGCTGGCCGCCGAAGCCCAGCAGCTGATGCCGACGTACGAGCAGGCGCGCGCCAGCGGCCGCGCCCCGAACTGCAAGATGTAGCCGAGCCGACCGGCGCCTGAACGCGGCCGCGGCGCCGCGTCAACACGCGTTCGCGTGGCGGCGTTCTCCGTCCTGCACGCCGCCCCCGCGGCGACCACGGAGAACACGATGAGCCGCAAGTCGACCGCCCTGTTTCTTTCCGCCGCGCTCGCGCTGGCCTGCACCGGCCTCGCCGCGCCTGCGGCGCAGGCCGCGCCGCAGGTATCGGTGGGGGTGGGCATAGGCGTGGCGCCGCCGGCGCCGCGTTTCGAACGGGCGCCGCCGCCGCGCGCCGGCTACGCGTGGGCGCCCGGCTACTGGCAGTGGAGCCCGCGCATGCGTCGCCACGTGTGGGTGGCGGGCCGCTGGATGCGCGTGCACCCCGGCTACCGCTACGTGCCGGCGCGCTGGCGGCAGGGGCCGCATGGCCACTGGCACTTCAACGCCGGCCACTGGGCGCGCTGAACCCGCAACAAGCTGCGACGGAAACGGCGATGCCGCGCCGCTTTCCGCCGCCGGCACCGCTTCTACACTCGCCCCACCCACGGCGCGGCAACGCCGTCCGGCCACCGTCCACCATCACCATCGAGGGAACTCCATGTCGTCACGTCTTGCAGGTCTGTTGATCGTCGCCACCGCCGCTGCCGTGGCCGCGGGCTGCGTCGAGGAGCGTCCGGTGTACCGCCCGCGCCCGGTGCAGCGCGAGGTGATCGTCGAGCGCCAGGCGCCGCCGCCGCCCGAAGTGGTGGAGGTGATCGCGCCGCAGCCGCCGCCGCCGCGCATCGTGGAAGTGGTGCCGCCGCCGCGCCCGGGCTTCGTCTGGGTGAACGGCTACTGGCGCTGGGACGGCCGTCGCTATGTCCCGGTGGCCGGCCACTGGCGCGAGGCGCGCGCCGGCTACCACTACGTGCACCCGCACTGGGAACAGCGCAACGACGGCTGGCATTTCCACGTGGGTGTGTGGGTGAACGACTGAGCCGCGGCGCAAATCGGACGGGCGAGCCTGCATCGCCCGCACTGGTGCAGCAAACGGCCCGGAATCCCGGGCCGTTTGCCTTTGTTGCGGCCATGGTTCCCGGCACCTTTGTCGCGCGGTCGCAGACGGCGAGACCAAAGGACGGCAAAATCGGCGGATGCCCGACCACCCGCCCATCACGGAAGACATCCAGCCCGGCCTGATGGTCGTGCACGGCAACCAGCTGGAAGACCTGCGCGACCTGCTGGTGGCGTGGCTGGCGCGTGCGCCGCTCGCCCCGCTGGAGGACGAGCTGATGCTGGTGCAGAGCAACGGCATCGCGCAGTGGCTGAAGCTGGCGCTGGCGCGGCCGCGCGAAGCGGGCGGCATGGGCATCAGCGCGGCGGTGGAGATGCAGTTGCCCGGCCGCTTCCTGTGGCAGGCCTACCGCGCCGTGCTGGGGCGCGAGGCGGTGTCGGCGGACTCGCCGTTCGACAAGTCGCGCCTCGCCTGGCGCCTGATGCGCCTGCTGCCCGCGCAACTCGGCCACGCCGACTTCGCGCCGCTGCGCCACTTCCTCGGCGAGGGACAGATCGACCCGACGAAATTGTTCCAGCTGGCCCAGCAGATCGCCGACCTGTTCGACCAGTACCAGGTCTACCGCGCCGACTGGCTGGAGGATTGGGAACACGGCCGCGACATGCTGCGCGACGAGCTGCGCGCATCCCACCCGGCGCTGCCCGCGAAGCAGCGCTGGCAGGCGCGCCTGTGGCGCGCGCTGCTGGACGACGTGGGCCGCGCGCAACGCGGCAGCCATCGCGCCGCCACGCATCGCGCCTTCCTCGAACGCGCCGCCACGCTGCAGGAACGGCCTGCCGCGCTGCCCCGGCGCATCGTGGTGTTCGGCATTTCCTCCCTGCCGCAGCAAACATTGGAGGCGCTCACCGCGCTGGGCCGCATCAGCCAGGTGCTGCTGCTGGTGACCAACCCGTGCCGGCATTACTGGGCCGAGATCATCGAGGACCGCGAGCTGCTCAAGGCCGCGCAGCATCGCCACGCCACCAAGCCCGGCCTGCCGGACGAGCCCCGCTACGAGGAGCTGCACCTGCACGCGAACCCGCTGCTCGCCGCGTGGGGCAGGCAGGGCCGCGACTACATCCGCCTGCTCGACACCTTCGACCGCCCCGACGCCTACAGCGCGCGCTTCGCCGCGCTGGGCCGCGACATCGACCTGTTCGCCGATCCCGGCCGCGACAGCCTGCTGCACCAGGTGCAGCAGGCCATCCTCGACCTCGAGCCGCTGCCCGCCGATCCCGCGCAACGCAAACGGCTGCAAGCCGGCGACGAATCGCTGCGCTTCCACGTCGCGCACAACCCGCAGCGCGAGGTGGAGATCCTGCACGACGAACTGCTGGCGATGTTCGAGCAGGCTGCGCGCGCGGGAAAACCGCTGGCGCCGCGCGACGTGATGGTGATGGTGCCGGACATCCAGACCTACGCCCCGCACATCCAGGCCGTGTTCGGCCGCGTGCCGCCCGGCGACCCGCGCCACCTGCCCTGCAGCATCGCCGACCGTCCCGCCCGCGGCGCGGCGCCCCTGCTGGTGGCGCTGGAACAGCTGCTGCGCCTGCCCGAGTCGCGCTTCGCCGCCGGCGACATCTTCGATCTGCTGGACGCGCCCGCGCTGCGTCGCCGCCTTGGTCTCGACGAAACCGCGCTGCCGGTGCTGCGCCGCTGGATCGCGGACGCCGGCATCCGCTGGGGCCTGGACGGCGCGCAGAAACAAAACCTTGGCCTGCCGCCCGAGGAACAGAACACCTGGCGCTTCGGCCTGCGCCGCATGCTGCTGGGCTATGCGGTGGGCGACGGCGAATCGCTGGACGGCATCGCGCCCTGCGCCGAGGTGGGCGGCCTGGACGCCGCGCTGGTCGGTCCGCTCGCCGCCCTGATCGAAAGGCTGGAACACTGGTGGCGCACCTGCGCCGTCCCGGCGACGCCCGCGCAATGGGGCGCGCGCCTGCGCACGCTGCTCGCGGAGATGTTCGACGCCGGTCGCGACGATGACGACGCTCTCGCCCTGCAACGCCTCGACGATGCGCTCGCCGACTGGGAACTCGCCTGCGCGGAAGCCGGCTTCGACCAGCCGCTGCCGCTCGCCGTGGTGCGCGAATACTGGCTCGGCGCGATCGACGAGAGCCGTCTCTCGCAGCGCTTCCTCGGCGGCGCAGTGAGCTTCGGCACCCTGCTGCCGATGCGCGCGATTCCGTTCCGCGTGGTGTGCCTGCTGGGCATGAACGACGGCGACTACCCGCGCCGCCACGACGCGCCCGACTTCGACCTGATGGCGCAAGCCGGCCAGCAGCGCCCCGGCGACCGCTCGCGCCGCGAGGACGACCGTTACCTGTTCCTCGAAGCCCTGCTCTCCGCGCGCGACGCGCTGTACGTGAGCTGGGTGGGCCGCAGCGCGCGCGACAACTCCGCGCTGCCGCCCTCGGTACTGGTGGGCCAGCTGCGCGACTACCTCGCGGCGGGCTGGCGTCGGGCGGACGACGACACGCACGATGCGGCATCCGCGGAAAAGCTGCTCGCCGCGCTCACCACCGACTATCCGCTGCAGGCCTTCAGCCAGCGCTATTTCGACGCCGCCGGCGACGCACGCCTGTTCACCTACGCCACGGAATGGCAGCGCGCGCGCCAGGCCCCGCCCACGGGCGACGACGCACCGCTGCCCGCGTGGCAGCCGGAGACCGCGCTCAACCTGGGCCTGCTGCAGCGCTTCCTCAAGGCGCCCGCGAAAACCTTCTACGCCGAACGCCTGGGCGTGCGCTTCGACGCGCTGGACGATACCGATCCCGAGCACGAACCGTTCGCGCTGGACGCCCTGGAACGCCACGGCGCCACCGACCTGCTGCTGCGCACCGCGATCGCCACGGGCGCCGGCGCGCTCGCCCCCACCGCACAACGCCTGCGCGAACAGGGCGTGCTGCCGCCCGGCGGCTTCGGCACGCTGGCGCTGGAACCGATCGCGCGGGCTGCACGCGACGCCAGCGAGGCATGGCGCGAACTGGACGCGCGCTGGCCGCAGGCGGCCGACATCCGCGAACTCCGGCACGAGGCGCTGGGCCTGCGCGTGGAGGACTGGCTGGGCGACCTGCGCCACGACGGCGCGGGCGGCCACGTGCGCCTGCTGGCCAGTGCCGGCGCGCTGAAGAGGAACGAGGCCCTGCGCGTAGACAAGCTGCTGGACGCCTGGGTGCCGCACCTGCTCGCGAACGCGAACGCGCTGCAGCTCACCACCTGGGTCGCCGCGCCCGACGCCACCGTGGCGCTGCGGCCGCTGTCCGCCGGCGAAGCCGCCCGCCATCTCGACGAACTGCTGGCGGCCTTGCGCGCCGGCATGCAGGCGCCGCTGCCGCTCGCGCGCATGACCGCGTTCGCGTGGCTGAAGCTCGCCACGGACGGTCGCGACGACGCCGCGATCGAGGCCGCGGCGCGCCGGCGCTACAACCACGACGACAGCGGCCACGGCGTCGGCGAAGTGGACACCGACGCCTGCCTCGCGCGCGAATGGCCCGACTTCACGCGACTGCAGCAGGCCGGCTTCGCGGACTGGCTGCACCTGTACCTGCCGCTGTTCGACAGCGTGCGCGGAGAGGGAGGCGCCGCATGAGCGCGCCCGCACCGCTGGACCCCCTGCGCCTGCCGCTGGCCGGCATCCAGCTCATCGAGGCCAGCGCCGGCACCGGCAAGACCTGGACCATCGCCGCGCTGTACCTGCGCCTGGTGCTGGGCCACGGCGGCGGCCCGGCCCTGCTGCCCGCGCAGATCCTGGTGATGACGTTCACCCGGGCCGCCACCGCGGAACTGCGCGAACGCATCCGCACGCGCCTGGCCGAGGCCGCCGCCGCGTTCCGCGGCCAGCGCGAGGCCGACGACTTCCTGCTAGCGCTGATCGCCGACTATCCCGACGAGGACGCGCGCGCCGCCGCCGCGCGGCGCCTGGAACTCGCCGCGCAATGGATGGACGAGGCCGCCGTGTTCACCATCCACGGCTGGTGCCAGCGCATGCTGCTGCAGCACGCGTTCGACAGCGGCGAGGCGGCGGCCGAAGGCGGCCTGGCCGACGAAAGCGAACTGCTGGCCGACGCCGTGCGCGACTACTGGCGCCGCTTCGTCCTCCCGCTGGATCGCGACGCTGCCGAGCTGCTGGCACAGGAATGGCAGGAACCCGACGCGCTGCAATACGCGGTCAAGCCGCTGCTGGCCAGCGCGCCCGACGGCCTGCGCCGGAAAGGCCAGCCCGTGCCCGCCATCGCCGACCCCGCGCATGCGCTGAGCGGCGAGGCGGCAGGGCTGCGCGAAGCCGAAGAGCACGCGCGTGCGCTGTGGCGCGAGCACGGCGGGGAGATCGCGCGGCTGATGCACGAAGCATTGGACAACGGCGTGCTCAGCGCCGCCAGCTACAAGCGCGCCGCGCTGGAGGCCGACCACGCCGCGTTCGACGCCTGGGGCAGCACCGCGGAACTCGAACAAGCCGGCGCGCTGACGCGCCATTCCACCGCCAAGCTCACAAGCGCCACCCGCAAGAACCGGGTCACGCCCGCGCACGCGTTCTTCGCCGCCGTCGACGCCGTGCTGGCGGCCCGCGCCGCCACCGCCCGACTGCGGCCGCTGCTGCTCGCCCACGCCGCGAACTGGATCGCGCAGCGCCTGGACGAAACCCGCCGCGCGCGCGCGCTGCTCGGCTACGACGACATGCTGAAGCGCCTCGCCGCGGCCCTGCACGGCGCGAACGGCGACGCGCTGGCGCAGACCATCGCCGCGCAATACCCGGCCGCGCTGGTGGACGAATTCCAGGACACCGACCCGCTGCAATGGCGCAGCCTGCAACGCATCTACGGCGAGTGCGACGACACCGCACTGCTGCTGATCGGCGATCCCAAGCAGGCGATCTACGGCTTCCGCGGCGCGGACATCCACACCTATTTCCACGCCCGCGAAAGCGCCGCCGAACCGCACTGGACGCTGGGCACCAACCATCGTTCCAGCAAGGAGCTGGTGGCCGCGGTGAATCGCGTGTTCGAGCACGCGGACACGCAGCCGGACGGCGCGTTCGGCTTCGGCGGCGAGCTGCCGTTCGTGCCGGTGCAGGCCCGCGGCCGCAGCGAGGTCCTGCAGCTGGACGGCGCCCCGCTGCCCGCGTTGCAACTGGCCCTGCCTCCCTGCGGCGATCCGGTGAGCATGGGCGCGTGGCGCGAGTCCATGGCGGCCCACGCCGCCGCGCAACTCGTCGCGTGGCTGGATGCCGCCCAGGCCGGGCGCTGCGGTTTCGTGGGCGCAGACGGCCGGCTCACGCCGCTGCAACCCGGCGACGTCGCAATCCTGGTGCGCGACAAGACCGATGCCGCCGCGATGGCCGGCGCCTTGCGCCGGCGCGGCCTCGCCCATGTCTATCTGTCCGACCAACACTCGGTGTACGCCAGCGAGCAGGCGGTGGACCTGCTGCGCTGGCTGCACGCCTGCGCCCGTCCAGGCGACGACCGCGCCATGCGCGCCGCGCTGGCCACGCCCGGCATGGCGCGCAGCCTGGCCGAACTCGCCAGCCTCGACGACGACGCCCGGCGCGAAGCCAGCGACGAGCACTTCCGACAGTTGCACGCGCTGTGGCAACGCCACGGCGTGCTGGCGATGCTGCACGAGCTGCTGCACCGCTTCGACCTGCCCGCGCGCCTGCTCGCCTGCGACGGCGGCGAACGCGCGCTGACCAACATGCTGCACCTGGCCGAGCTGCTGCAGCAGGCCGCCACCGGGCTGGACGGCGAGCACGCGCTGATCCGCTTTCTCGCCACGCAGATCGAGCAGCCCGGCGGCGGCGAGGATGCCGATGCGCAGCTGGTGCGGCTGGAAAGCGAGGCGGCGCTGGTCAAGCTGGTGACCGTGCACAAATCCAAGGGGCTGGAATACCCCGTGGTGCTGCTGCCGTTCGCCTGCGGCTTCCGCGAGATCGACGCCGACAAACCCGTACTTGTGCGCGATGGCGAGGGCCGGGTCCGCATGGACCTCGAACCCGACGCCGCCGCCTTGCAGGCGGCGGACGACCAACGCCTGCAGGAAGACCTGCGCCTGCTCTACGTGGCGCTCACCCGCGCCCGCCATGCGTGCTGGGTGGGCGTGGGCAACCTCAAGCGCGGCAACCGCAAGGACTCCGACCTGCACAAGTCCGCGCTCGGTTACGTGCTGGCCGGCGGCGACCCCATCGATGCGGAGGCGCTGCTGCCGCGCGTGCGCGCGCTGGCCGGCGAGTGCGCCTCCATCCACCTCGTCGACCTGCCCATGGAAGCGGACGAACACCGCCACCACCC
>NZ_NJIC01000029.1 GCF_013620825.1 Rhodanobacter sp. PCA2
CCGCAAGGCGGTCTCTTCATTTGGACGACATTGTTCAAAATATCGTCCGCTTGCCCGACACTGCCGGGACGCCACGGAGAAAATGCATGCGTCGCCTGATGCTCCTGCTGTTGCTGTGCTGCCTCGCGCCCCTCGCCCGTGCGCAGGCGGACCAGCCGCTGCTGCAGAACGTGCTGGCCGAACTGGGCCGGCACGCGGCCGTGCGCGCCGACTTCACCCAGACCCGCAGCAACCCCGCGCTGGACAAGCCGCAGGTCAGCGAAGGCCGGCTGTTGTTCGTGCTGGGCCACGGCATGCTGTGGCAGACCGGCTCGCACTACCAGGAAACCCTCGCCCTCACCCGCAGCCGCACCGCACGCATCGACACGGACGGCGCTGCCCGTCCCGTGCGCAGCGAGCGCGGCGTCAGCCAGGTCTCGCAGATGTTGCAAGGCATGCTGGGCGGCAAGGTGGACGAGGCGCTGCGCCAGTTCGACGTCCAGGCCAGCGGCACGCCCGCGGACTGGACGCTGCACTTCGTGCCCAGGCAGGAACGCGTGGCACGCGTGCTGGGAAGCATCAGCCTGGAGGGCAACGACTACCTGCAAGGCATCACCATCGCGATGCAGGACGGCGCTCGCACCGAGATCCGCTTCGCCCACACCCGCGACGCCGGCGCATTGACCGCGCTGGAAAAGCGCGCGCTGGGCCAGCCATGACGCCACGCACGCTGAAGCTGCGCGCCGGGCTGTTCGCCGTTGCCGCCGTGCTGGTGGCGGCGCTGGCGGCCTACCTGCTGTTCGGCCGCGGCCCGCTTCCGATCCAGACCGACCTGCTGGCCATGCTGCCGGCCACCGAACAGAACCCGCTGGCCGAGGCGGCGGTGGAGCGGCTGGCCCACGCCAACGGCGACCGCATGGTGCTGCTGGTGGCGAACGACGACGACGCGCGCGCCAAGGACGCCGCCCGCGCGCTGGGCAAGGCGCTGGCCGCGCACAAGGTGTTCGCTTCGGTGACCGCCGAACTGCCGCCGTTCGACCTGCAGCAATTGCTGGCCCCCTATCTCGCGCACCGCAACTGGCTGCTCGCCGACGCCGACCGCGATGCCCTGGCGCAGCCGGGCTACGCCGCCGCCGGGGCACTGGCGCAACGGCTCAACGAACCCTTCATCACCGGCGTGGGCGTGCCGCTGGCCGACGATCCCTTCGGCTGGCTGCAGCACTGGCTGGCGCAGCAGCCGTGGAGCCGCTCGCCCCTGCTGCCGGAAGACGACCTGCTGGTCGCCCATCGCGACGACACCACCTGGGTGCTGGTCACCGCCGCGCTGGACGGCTCCTCCTACGACGACGACGTGCAGCGCCGTGCGCTGGGCGCGCTGCACGTGGGCGAAGCGCAGATCGCACGCGACTACCCCGGCACCCGGGTGCTGCACACCGGCGCGGTGTTCTACGCCGCCGCCGCGCGCGCCGGCGCGGAGCGCGACGTGCACATGGTGGGCTGGATCTCCTCGATCGGCATCGCCCTGCTGCTGCTCGGCGTGTTCCGCTCGCCCGGGCCGCTGCTGCTGGCCTTCCTCTCCACCGCGCTGGGCGTGCTTGCGGCCACCACGCTCACGCTGCTGGTGTTCGGCAAGATCTACCTGCTCACCCTGGTGTTCGGCGCCGCGCTGCTGGGCGAGGCGGTGGACTATTCGATCCAGTACCTGAGCGCGCGCGCGAACGCCGGCGCGCACTGGCAGGCCGGTGCCGGCTTGCGCCAGGTGCGCCCCGCCCTGCTGCTGGCGCTCGCCACCTCGCTGCTGGGCTATGCGCTGCTGGGGCTGGTGCCCTTTCCCGCGCTGCGCCAGATGGCGGTGTTCGCCATCGGCGGCATGAGCGCCGCCTGCCTCAGCGTGTTCTGGCTGCTGCCCGCCCTGCTGCAGCGTCCGTCAAAACCGATGACGCTTGCACTGGTGCGCGGCGCACGTGCCTTGCAGCACATGCTGGCCAAACCGGCGCACGGCTGGCGCGGCACTCTGGCGGCACTGCTGTTGCTGCTGGTCGCGCTGCCCGGCTGGCTGCATTTGCGCCACGACGACGACGTGCATCGCCTGATCGCCCAGCCTGCCACGCTCACCACGCAGGAAGCGCAGATCCGCGAGATCACCGGTCTCGGCAACAACAGCCAGTTCTACCTGGTGCAAGGCAAGGACGGCGAACAGACCCTGCAGCGCGAAGAAGCACTGGAAACGCGCCTGCAGGCACTGGTCGACGACGGCAAGCTGGAAGGCTGGCTGGGCCTGGCCGGCATGGTGCCTTCGCCGGCGCGCCAGGCGCACGACCACGCCCTGCTCGCACGCCTGTTCGACGATCCGGCACGCCTGCGCCAGACGCTGGTCGATGCAGGGTTCCGCGCCACGGCCATCGACGCCTGGCTCGCCGCGTGGCCCGGCACGCCGCTGCAACTGGACGCCTGGCTGAAGACGCCGCTGTCCACGCCGTTCCGCCAGTTGTGGATGGGCTGCGATGCGCAAGGCTGCGCCTCGCTGGTGCTGCCGCAAGGCGACGGAAGCGATGCGCTGCTCGCACACGCCGCCGACGGCCTGCCCGGCGTGCAACTGGTGGACAAGCCGGCCAGCGTGTCCAGCCTGTTCGGCCGCTACCGCAACTACGCCAGCGTGTGGCTGCTCGCCGCGGTGCTCTTGATCGTGCCGGTGTTCGGCTGGCGCTACGGCTGGCGTCGCGCACCGCGCGTGCTGGCGCCGCCGGTGCTGGGCATCGCGCTCACCCTCGCCGCGCTCGGCTACCTCGGCCAACCGCTCACCCTGTTCCACTGGATGGCGCTGATGCTGGTGCTGGGCGTGGGCGCGAACTACGCGGTGTTCCTGCACGAAGGCGAACCGCACACCGCCGACCGCCCCGGCGCGATGTATGCCAGCGTGCTGCTCTCCGCCCTCACCGCCCTGCTTTCCTTCGGCCTGCTGTCGCTGAGTTCGCTGCCCGCGCTGCGCGACTTCGGCCTCACCCTGCTGCTGGGCATAGGCTTCACCGCGCTGCTGGTGCCGGCGAGCCGGCCGGATTCAGAAGCGGCTCTTGCCGACGCCGACGGCACTGCCGGCTGAGCGGATGCCAGCTCGCAGGATCGGGAAAGCGATCGGCCCGCGCGCCGTTCGCGCATGTCCTGCCAGCTAGAGGTTCAACCCGGGCGGGATCCCGAGCCCGCGACGCGTGCCCGAAACTCCCGGGCTCGCGCTTTTTGCAGCCGACAATGGCATCCTCTCGCCTGCTGACCCACGGGCGACACGGCCCCACGCGATCGATGCTCCCAGCGGCGACACCATGAAACCCGGCTCCATCCTGTTGCCGTTGATCGGCGCGCTGTATCCGTTCCTGGTCTACTTCGGCATGACGGCCATCCCGCCATGGCTGTTCGCGCTGCTGCTCGCGGCGGCGTGGCTGCTGCGGGCGCCGTTCCTGTGGCGGGAAACCAGCGGCCGCTGGATGCTGGGCGCGGCGCTGGCCTATTGCGCGCTGCTCGCGATGAGCGGCGAATCCGCCCTGCTGCGCTGGTATCCGACCCTCATCAGCCTGCTGCTGCTGCTCGCCTTCGGCCTCAGCCTCGTCGCCGGTCCGCCCATGGTGGAACGCATCGCCCGCGCGACCGAGCCCGACCTGCCCGCCGCCGCGATCCCGTATACGCGCAAGGTCACCTGGGTCTGGGTGGGTTTCTTCGTGTTCAACGCCGCGCTGTCGGCCGCGCTGACGCTGTGGGGACCGCTGTCCTGGTGGACGCTGTACAACGGCCTCATCGTCTACTTCATCATGGCCGTGCTGTTCGGCGGCGAATGGCTGCTGCGTCGTCGGCTGCGGGGAAACGCATGAACACACGGCACGCCGATCCGCTGATCCTGCACGGACAGCGCGACGACGACGGCTGCACGCTGCAGCTGCAGGTACCCGTGGACCTCGCATGTTTCGCCGGGCATTTCCCGCAGGCACCGGTGCTGCCCGGCGTGGCGCAGGTGGCCTGGGCACTGCGGCTGGCTGCGTCGCGGCTGGGCACCTCGCCATACTGTCGCGAGATGGAGACGCTGAAGTTCCAGCACCTGCTGCGGCCCGGCGACCGGGTGACGCTCACGCTTCGCCACGATCACACGAACGGCAAACTGCATTTCGCCTACCGCGAGGGCGGGACGACGTACTCCTCCGGCCGCCTCGTGCTGGAGCCACACGCATGACGACGTGGCCGATCGCGGAACTGCTGCCGCACGCTGGCGAGATGATCCTGCTCGACGCGGTGCTGGAACACGGCCCGGACCATGCGCTGTGCAGCCGGCGCATCCCTGCCGACGGCCTGTTCCACGACGCCGGCGGCCGGCTGCCTGCATGGATGGGCGTGGAACTGATGGCGCAGGCCATCGCCGCCTGGGCCGGCTGTCGGGCGAAGATCGAGGGCGAGCCGGTACGGCTAGGCTTCCTGCTCGGCACCCGCCACTACACGTGCAACGTGGCCGCGTTCGCGCCGGGCAGCGAGCTGCGCATCGAGGCGCACCGCGACTTCCACGACGACGGCGGCATGGGCGTGTTCGCCTGCCGCATCGAGGCGCCCGGCGTGCTGGCGGAGGCGCGGCTCACCGTGTTCAGCCCGCCCGATGCTGGGGCCCTGCTCTCATCGCCTTCAGCGAACCCCTCGCCCGACTGACGCCGTCCTGATCGCCCGCTCCAGCCGTGGCGTCGGCCGTGCGATTGCGCTTCCCGCACAACCCGCCGGCACACCGCAGGAAGTTGCCGCGGCCGAGGCTTCCTGATGAGACCGGAGGCTGGCTGCATCGCCTGCCAAGTGTCGGCCGTCAACGGCGGCCTGCGCCGACCCGTGGCTGCTGCGGCGCGTCAGACCCGCCCCGTTCCGCTGCGCTACCATTCGCCGGCTAAGCCCCTACCCCATCGACCAGGAGTCCGTGATGCGTCCGTTCCCCCTCGGCGAAGAAATCGACCTGCTGCGCGACACCGTGCACGCCTTCGCGGAGAAGGAGATCGCGCCGCGCTCCACCCAGATCGACCACGACAACCTGTTCCCCGCTGACCTGTGGCGCAAGTTCGGCGAGCTGGGCCTGCTCGGCATGACCGTCCCGACCGAGTACGGCGGCACCGGCATGGGCTACCTCGCGCACATGGTGGCGATGGAGGAGATCTCGCGCGCGTCGGGTTCGGTGGGTCTGTCCTACGGCGCGCACTCCAACCTGTGCGTCAACAACATCTTCCACAACGGCAACGAGGCGCAGCGGCAGAAGTACGTTCCCAAGCTGTGCTCCGGCGAATACGTGGGTGCGCTGGCGATGAGCGAGCCGGGCGCCGGCTCCGACGTGGTCGGCTCCATGAGCTGCAAGGCCGAGCTCAAGGGCGACGTGTGGGTCGCGAACGGCTCGAAGATGTGGATCACCAACGGCCCCGACGCCGACGTGCTGCTGGTCTACATGCGCACCGCGCCGCGCGCCGCCGGCAGCCGCTGCATGACCGCCTTCATCGTCGAGAAGGGCATGAAGGGTTTCACCACCGCGCAGAAGCTGGACAAGCTCGGCATGCGCGGCTCCAACACCTGCGAGCTGGTGTTCGAGGACTGCGAGATCCCCGCCGAGAACATCGTGGGCGAGGTGAACGAGGGCGTGCGCGTGCTGATGAGCGGCCTGGACACCGAGCGCCTGGTGCTCTCCGGCGGCCCGATCGGCCTGATGCAGGCGGCGATGGACCTCACCCTGCCCTACGTGCGCGAGCGCAAGCAGTTCAACGCGCCCATCGGCACCTTCGAGATCATGCAGGCCAAGGTCGCCGACATGTACACCGCGCTGCAGTCCTCGCGCGGCTTCGCCTACATGGTGGCGCAGCAGTTCGACGGCGGAGTGAAGTCGCGCATCGACCCCGCCGCCTGCCTGCTCAACGCCTCCACCAATGCGGTGAAGGTGGCGCTGGAGGCGATCCAGTCGCTGGGCGGCAACGGCTACATCAACGAATTCCCCGCCGGCCGCCTGCTGCGCGACGCCAAGCTGTACGAGATCGGCGCCGGCACCAACGAGATCCGCCGCATGCTGATCGGTCGCGAGCTGTTTCACGGCAAGGCGTAGCAGGGCACAGCCAACGTCGCCCATGGTGAACAGCCTCAACGCTTCCTTACTCTGACGATAAGTGCCACGACATCAGCAATGGCCAAATTCGATGCCTCCCATGTATTTCTAAGCGCCTGGCAACGAGTTCTTTGTGCCATCACCGCCATTCTCATGTTCTACAACTATCTGATCCCTTGGCCCCCAGTCAGCAAGAATCAATATGCGATGGGTTTCTTTGGTGTCTTGGCCTCGTCCTTGATGGCTGCCTTTGGCAACAAAGTGCGCGGAGTTCGACTGCTTACCCTTGTGGCAATTTTGATATTTCTAGCAGCCTTCATCAGCAAGCTACGTGGCCATGTGGCCTGACAGCTACCTCAAGGGGTGGCCACGTAGCCGTTCAACTCAAGCGGCCAACCAATCTTCGTCAGCCACTCAGCGCTCCGGCACTGCGGATTAATGCCGCTTCGGTGCGGTGAAGGTCGAACACCAGCACTTCGTTGTCGCCCACGCGCAACCATGAGGCTGGGCAATACAGGCGTTGCTGCGGGCCGAGGTTCCAGTAGCGGCCCAGCAGGTGGCCGTTGACCCACAGGTAGCCCTTGGCCCAGTCCGCCATGTCGAGGTAGCAGTCGCCGGACTGCGTCAGGTGCAGCACGCCCTTGAAGAACACGCCGGGCCGCGAGGGCTTGCCGCGCAGCGGCCGCAGCGATGCCAGCCACTTGCCGTCCAGCGGCAGGCTCACAGCCTCCCAGTCTTCTAGCGGCTTGCCGTCCAGTTGCACTTCGCCGAGCAGGCCCTTGCGATCCGCCATGGCATGACCGAAACCCACATGGCCGAAACTGTCGACGAGGATTTCCAGCAGTTCATCGCCATGGCTTGCAGGCAACCGCAGCTTGTTGCCCGTGCGCAGTTTCGGATGCTCGACGCGCGAGAGGTAGTCGACGTAGCGCCCGCCGTGGAACACCGTGGCGTAGTCGCGCACGCCATCGACGGCCAGCTCGCCGCCGGCCTTCAGCGGCCGGCGATACAGCACCATGCCGTGGTCCTGGCCGAACAGCAGTTCGTTGGGCTGCGGGTGCTGCACTTTCTTCGCGGCGGGCAAGTTGTCCCACAGCACTGCGTGCGGCTGCGGCGTGAACGGCGCGAAGCTCGCCATCGGCGGCGTGGCCGGTACCTCCGGCAGCGGTTGCGCCGCATGGGCAGCAAGCATCTTGCGGAACGTGTGGTAGTCCGCCGTGGGTGCGCCCTGCTCGGTTATCGGCGCGCCGTAGTCGTAGCTGGTGATCACCGGCTCGAAGTGCGAGTAGTCGCCCTTCGCGTTCGCCCCGGCGCCGGAGCCGAAGTTCGTGCCGCCGTGCACCACGTACAGGTTGAACGAGCGGCCTTCCGCCAGCAGTTTCTCCAGCGTGCCGGCGAAGTCGCCGCGCGCGAAATCCTTGTCGCCCCAATGGGTGATCCAGCCGGGATAGCCTTCGCCCATCCACACCGGCATCTCGCCCGCGATGGCCTGGGCGCCCGTGAAATCGGTGTCGCCGTCCAGGCCCAGTGCGGTGCCGGGCAGATACGTCTTCGCCTCGCGCACCTGGGCCAGCCCGTCGGAGATCGAGAACGGCCCGTGCACGCCGTGGTCCTGCCACAGCGCGTGGATCGCCTGGAGATAGCCGATGTCGCGGCCGAACGAGGCGTACTCGTTCTCCACCTGCACCATCAAAATCGGGCCGCCGTTCGCCGCCAGCAGCGGCTTCACCACCGGCGCGATGGTGGCGATGTAGCGGCGCACCGCGGCCATGTAGTCGGCATCGTCCTTGTCGCGCACGCGCATCTGCGGATGACGCAGCAGGTACGGCGGCAGGCCGCCGAAATCCCACTCGCCGCAGATGTAGGGGCCGGGGCGCAGGTACACCCACATGCCCTCTTCCTGGCACAGGCGGATGAAGCGCGCGAAGTCGCGGTTGCCGCCGGCGAGGTCGAACACGCCGGGCTCGGATTCCAGCGCGTTCCACATCAGGTAGATCGCGATGGTGTTCAGCCCCATCGCCTTCGCCATGCGGATGCGATGACGCCAGTATTCGGCGGGGATGCGGATCGGGTGCATCTCGCCGCTCAGGATGCGGAACGGTTTGTCGTCGAGCAGGAATTGCTGCGCGGACAATTCGAAACGATGCGGCCGGCCATCCGGCTTGATGGGGTTCGCAGCCATGGCGGCACGGACGCTGCCGGGACGCCAGCCTGCCCCCAGGGCCAGCGGGGTGAGCACGCTCAGGCGGAGAAAGGTTCGACGTTGCATGCGGTTTCCTCGGTGGATGGTCTCACTGCGGGAGCGGCGGCCAGCGCACCTGCAGGGGATGGCCCCAGCATGCCGCATAGTCGCGCAGATAACGCTGCCAACTGCTGAAGTACGGCATGCCGCCCTGCGACCATGCGGCGCCGGAGGCAAAGCGGATGCTGTCGCCGTCGGCCACGTCGAACAACGCCCAGGCGGCATCGTGCGTGGCCGCGTAGCGCGCCGTGGCGTCCGGCGCCAGCAGCAGCGCGGTGGCGATCCGTCCAGCACTGGTCTTCTGCGGGGTGTCCCACACCGCGATCTGCATGGCGGCGTCGTGCACGAGCCGGGCATCGGCGTGCACCGCCACACCCGCGGCCACGGTTGTGCGCGGCGCGCCGTCGATGCGGTAGCTCACTACCTGCCGGTTGAGATATGCCCCCGCGTCCAGCGTGACGACCTTGTGCTGGTGCACGGTCGCGGGGCCGACCTGCCATGCCGGGTAGTCCACCTCGAAGCGCAGCCGCACCGGCCCCATCGCGGTGATGCGCACCCGCGACGCGTTGCGCGATGCCACCGGCGCGCCGTCCAGCCAGCCGGCGGTGCCCCCGGCGCCCGGCGTGCGGCCCACCTCGTAGCTGTCCAGGCCGTCGCCGTGGTCGACGTGGTACGACAGCGCGGGATCCTTGCGGCGCAGCCCTTCGGCATCCAGGCGATACCACGCGTCGATCACGTGCCGGGGCGGCCGCTTCGACCACACGTCGATGCCCGGAAACACCTGGCCGGTTTTTTCCAGCGCGGCGCCGTAGATGCGGAAGGCCACCTGCTCGTTTTCCCAGGCGAAATCGTCGTCGCGCTCGGGCACCAGCCGCGCATACAGCGGGTTGGCCCGCACCGGCATGGACGCCGGCGCAGGGAGAATCTCCAGCGGCTCGCTGGTCTTGGGCGCGATATCCAGTTGCACCAGCAACTGGTCCGGCGTCCCGCCGCCGTCGCTGGCATACGCCTGCACCGGCAACCAGCCGGCGCTGCCGGCCAAGCGCGCGACCAGCGTGCGCCCACGCCATTGCGGACGGCGGCGCAGCAGCTCGGCCAACGGCAGCGCCAGCACTTCATCGTGGCGCGCCAGCGCGAGCGGGTTGCTCACCGTCAGCACCAGCGACGCCGGGTCGCGATCCGCCGCGGCCGTGGCCGCCACGGCGCCGCACAGCACCAGCAGCATCGCGATGCAACGCCCTGCCCAGCGCGCGTGTCCGGCCATTCCACCTCCCGTCCAGGGACTTGATTCGAAAATTTTCAAAAACTGTTGAAAGTTTTCGAAACTCTAGCCTAACCTCGGCAACATCCTCAACCTGCCATTCGGCACCAGGACCGCCATGCAGCCAGCCCGCCCCGCACCGTCCCTGCTGTCGTCGCGTCTGGTGGCGGCCATGCTGTTCCTGTTGACCGCCACGCTGCTGACGCTGGCGCCCGGCCTGGCACGGGCGGACGACCCCGCGGCCGGCGATGCGCCGGCCCAGCCGGGCCCGCGCGCCCGGCTTTCGCCCGCGATGCGCCCTGTCGACATCCGCCGTGCGGCCGCCCTGGTCGCCGCCTGGCAATACGGCCGGGTCAAGGACCACGACAGCCTGGACTGGACCTTCGCGCCGCTGTACCTGGGCTTCCTCGACGCCAGCACGCTGTTGCACCAGCCGCGCTATGCGGACTACGTGCGCGGCGTGGGCCGGCACTTCGACTGGGGCCTTGGCCCGCGCCTGCAGCATGCCGACGACCAGGCCGTGGCGCAGGCGTGGCTGGCGCTGCATGCACGCACGCCCGTGCCAGCCATGCTGCAGCCGCTGCGTGAGCGCTACGACCTGCAGATGCGCACGCCCGACGACCCGCAGCGGCCGCTGTGGTGGTGGTGCGACGCGCTGTTCATGGCGCCGCCCGCCTGGGCCGGATTGGCCCAGGCGACGCACGAACGCGCCTACCTGGACTACATGGACCGCCAATGGTGGATCACCAGCGCGCTGCTGTACGACCCAACGGAACACCTGTACAGCCGCGACGCCTCCTACCTGCACCGGCGGGAAGCCAACGGCCGCAAGCTGTTCTGGAGCCGCGGCAACGGCTGGGTGATGGCCGGGCTGGCGCGCGTGCTGACGCTGATGCCGGGCGACTACCCGCAGCGTCCGCGTTATGTGCAGCAGTTCCGCGAGATCGCCGCGCGGCTGGCGCAACTGCAGGGGGCGGACGGGTTGTGGCGCGCGGGCCTGCTCGATGCTGCAGCCTACCCGCGGCCCGAGACCTCCGGCTCCGCCTTCATCGTCTACGCATTGGCCTGGGGCGTGCGCCACCACGTGCTGGAGGCCGCAACCTACCGGCCGGTGATCGCCCGTGGCTGGGGCGGGCTGGTGGGCGAAATCTACGCGGACGGCCGGCTGGGCGACATCCAGCCCATTGGCGCCGCGCCCGGTCACTACCCGCCGGGCGCCAGCTACGTGTACGGCGTGGGCGCATTCCTGCTCGCCGCCGGCGAAGTGGACGCCTTGAGCAGGGAAAAACCCCGATGAACGCACACCGCAGGATCCGGCCACTGGCGTTCGCCCGGCCGACCATCGCCGCTGCCGCTGCCATCACGCACGCCGGCGCCGGCTTCAGCCGGCCGGACACGCCGCGCTGACGCGTATCGGCAACGCCGGGGCCGCCTGCCCTTCGCGCACGCCGGACGCCCGCTGCACGGCCAGCGCCGCGGGCGGCAGGGTCTTCAGGCCGGTGAAGTTGGGCGCCCAGACCTTGGTCGGGCCGGGGTGGTGCGGCTTGCCCGCGGTATCGGTCCAGTTGTCGACGATGCGCAGCTTGCCGCTCCACTTCGCCCACGCGCTCACCCAGGAACCGAGCACCACGTTGCGCTCCACGTCGAAATCGACCGTGCGTTCGTCCAGGTAGATGCCGTTGCCCTCGCGACCGTGGCGCATGTCGATCGCGTTGCGCACCACGCACGAGGTGCCGGGCGTGGACTGGCCCTGGGTGTAGATCGCGCCGCCGTCGGCGAGTTGCTGCATCACCCGCCCGATGCGGTTGGCGACGATGTGGATGGACGACTCCACCGGCGTGTCGCCCTCGTAATTCCAGCCCCAGCCCACCGAGATGCCGCTGTACGGCAGATCGCCGACGGTGTTGTGCGCGATCTCGAGGCCGTTCACGAAGCCGGCCATGATCGCCACGTTGTCGCGGTAGGCCAGCGCCACGTGGTCGATCAGGTTGTCGGCGACGACGATGTCGGCGGTCTTGTCGGCCGCATCGGCGGGATGCGCTTCCGTATCGCCCACGAACACGCCGCCGCCACCGAGGTCGGCAAAGCGCGAGTTCGTCACCGCCGCACCATGCGTGCCGCCTGCCAGCGCGATGCCGCCTGCCGCGAGATGCTCGAAGCGGTCGTGGTCGAACAGGATGTCCCTGCCCGCCTCGACGTCGACCGCGCTGGCGATGCGCGTCATGCCCTCGCCGTTGTCGGGCAGCGCGCTGCGGTTCGCGCCATCGACCAGATAGCCCGCCTGCAGGCTCACGTAGCCGTCGTTGGACATGGGCTTGCGCCAGGCGGTGTACGCGAAGCCGATGCCGTCGAACACGAGATCGTGCACCGGCGCCGCACGCGTGCCCTCCAGTCGCAGCAGCTGTTCGGCCAGCGGAAGCTCCATGGCCGGCACGCCGGCTTTTTCGCCGGGCAACGGGCGATAGCGCAGCACATGGCGTGTCGCATCCACCGTGTAGCTGCCGGGCGCGACGGGATCGCCCGCCAGGTTCTCGAACCAGTCCACGCCGCCGTAGTACTTGCCCACCGGGCTGGCCAGCGCCCAGTCGTTGCGCGAGTCGAGCGTGGCGTTGCGCCAGCAGGGCTGGGCCAGGTCCACGCGGTCCGTTCCGATGGCGATCACCCTGCAGCGGAAATCCCGCCAGCGCGCATGCAGCACCGCCAGCGAGCCGACCTTCAGCTGGCGCAGCATCGTCGGCGGCAGTTTCGCCAGCCCCTTGGCGTCCACCACGCAATGCGGACAGGCAGCGGTGCGCGACGGCCAGCGGCGCCGGCCGTCCATCCAGATGCTGGTCGGTTCGTCGTCGGGCGGCAGCACGAAACTCCACAACGCGCCATCGCGGCGTCCCTGCACGGACTGGCTGCCCGCCAGTACCGGCTGGGCGCCGGGCGCAGCGCGCCAGCGCACGGGATGTCCGGGTGCTCCGCTGTCCGCGGCATCGAAGCGCAATGGCTCGCGCAGTCGGTAGATGCCGTCGCCCAATTGCGCCTCGATATCGTCGCGGCCCTGCCGGCGCAGGGCGCGCACCTTCGCCTGCGCAGCCTGCAGCGAGCAGGGCGCCGTCGCGCTGCAATCCGCCTGATCCGTGCCATCGGAAGCGACATGCAGGGTTTGCGCGCAGAGGGAGGATGCGAGCAGCAGGCCGGCCAGGGCGAGACCGATGCGTGGCAGGCGGGAGGGTTTGGGCAAATGTGCATCAGGCATCGTTCTTCATTCTCCACGCAGCCAAGGATGGTCTGATTTTGCTGGCCATCCCAGCGAAGGCTGGACAAGCGCAAAGCGCGCAGAACGCCCGCAAGGCGGCTCCGAAGGGGCGAGCGCAGCGAGTCATCCAGTGCCTGCAAGCCACGGAACACCAAGGCACTGGATGACCAGCTTCGCTGTTGTGAAGCGCCTCCTGCCTTCGCAGGAATGACGAGCAAGCAGTCGATTGGCCAGACATTCCCTAATGGGCCATGTTCATGAGCGGCACCAGCTCCACCGATTCGACAGTGGCCGGCAGGCGATCGCCCTTGTGGTACGGCGCGACGGGCGTCAGCTCCACCTGCATCGCATACGGGAAAGCGTGCGGGTCGCGGCTCACGCGCAAGTGGGCCGCGCCCGCGCCAGCAGAAAGCGGCAAGGCGCGCGCGTGGCCGTCCACCCGGACATCCAGCTTCGCAGCGGCGGGCGCATCGCGGTAACGGAGGACCAGCATGTAGTCGCCCAAGCCGGCCCGCGCATGCCAGCGCATCTTGTAGACGCTGGGCGCATCCCCGTAGCCGTAACCGTTGTAGTTGAGGAAATGTTCGGCTTGCGCGGCCGCCAGATGCACATGGCCGTTCGCACCCGGCGCCACTGCGTCGGGCCGCACGTGCAGTTCGCCTTCGAACGGGATCGCCACCACCGGCATGTAGCCGGCGCCGGCCAGGTTGTCCACCTTGACCGTGGCGCCCGACACGTCGACCGAAACCGGAGCCACGCCGGCCTGCGCATCGCCCAGCATGTGGCCGCGGCCGAAGCGCGTATCGAGCACGCCGGGCAGATGCAGCACGCCATCCACCGGGGGCTTGGCCACGAACAGGTACAGCGTGTGCGCGCCCAGCGTCGCGTAGCCGAAATCCAGCTTCGCGAACGGCGAGGCCTGCGCGCCGTAGATCGCCTCCCCGCGCGGCTTCAGCCACGCGCCGATGCCGCGCAACACGTCGGCCTCGTAAGGCACCACCGAACCATCGCCTTCCGGACCGATGTTGAGGATGTAATTGCCGCCCGCGCTCACCACGCGCACCAGCCGCTCGATGTTCTCGCGCACCTTGGCCGGGAGGTCCTCGCGTTTCGCCCAGGAGCGATAGCCCCAGGTATCCGGAAACATCGACGCGGGCGACTGCCAGGGCTCTTCCATGCCCTCGTCCGGCTCGCGGTTGTCGCCCATCACGGTGAAGTCGCCCTGGTGGTTCCACACGCGACCGGACACCATGGCCTGCGGCTGCAGCGCGTGCACGGCGCGGGCGAAGCGCGCGCTCTGCTCCGGCGTGGGCTTGCCCATGTCGAACCAGACTTCGCTGATCGGGCCGTAGCGGCTCATCAGCTCGCGGATCTGCGCCACGTTGAAGTCGGCCTGCGCGGGCGTGATCGGATTGTCGTTGTCGGGGCGGTACTGGCCGTGCATCCAGTGCCAGTCGATGGTGGAGTAGTACACGCCGAACGGCATGTGCGCCCGCGCGCATGCGTCCGCCAGTTCCTTCACCACATCGCGCCCGTACGGCGTGGCGTCGACGATGTTGTAGCCGTTCTGCGCCGTGTGGAACATCGCGAAACCGTCGTGATGCTTGGCGGTGAGCACGATGAACTTCATGCCTGCGGCCTTCGCCAGCGCCACGATGGCGTCGGGGTCGAACTTCTCTGGATCGAAACGCTTCGCCAGCGCCTCGTACCGGTCGATGGGCACCGGCGCGAAGGACTGGATCTGCTCGCTGTAGCCCTGCGTGATGCGCTTGCCGTCCCATACGCCGCCGAGCACGGAATACAGGCCGAAGTGGATGAACAGGCCGAACTTGCGCGCCTGCCAGGCCTGCACGGTGGCGGCGTCGGGGCGCGGGCCGCCCTGCGGCTGCGACAAGGGCTGGTCGCTGGCGGCGATGGATGTTGCGGACAGTGCCGCCGGCGACAGCAGCGCCATGGCCAGTACGGCGCGTGCAATGGCGTTCATTCGTTTCCTTCTCCCATGCGGCCCTCTCTGCACGATACGCGGCGTCCGTCGGCCGGGCGTCATGCCGCAGCGTGCGTCCATCGCACCAGGGCCGCGCTGCCCTTCGGCAACGCGACGCGGCAGGTGCCGTGGACATCGGCAGCCACCTTGCCGGCCGCCTCGAAGGCGACGCCGCGACGGCTGTCCAGCGCAGGCGCATGCAGACGCATCAGCTCGCCGTGCGTCCCGGCAGGGAGCCCGCCGACCGTCACCGCGACATCGTGCCCCGCATCCTTGTTGATCAGCGCAACCAGCGTCGCATCGCCCTGCCGCGCGGCATAGGCGGTGAGATTCGCGCCAGCGGCATCGAGCTTGCCAGGCAGCATCTGCGCGCCCGCGAAGCGCTGCGCCAACGCGATGCCGTGGAACAGCGGGCGCGGCTGGAAACCCAGTGCGCGGCTGCCGGCGATGGCGGAATAACGCGAGGCCAGCGCATCGCGCTGCGCCACGATGTCGCCGCCCGCAGACGCCTTCGCGACGCGGCCCAGCGAGGCTTCCACCGAGTTCAGCGTGCCGCCGTGGAAGTGCATGGCCGCCACGCCGCGCTGCGCCAGCGCCAGCATGAAATCCGCGCCCCACAGCGCAGAGGCAAACACGTTGCTGGTGCCGTCGCGACCGCCGTTGTAATAGGAGTTGCCTTCGGAGATACGGAACGGCAAGCCGTATCGGCCCGCCACCTGCATGATCTGCTCGACTTCGCCGAAGAAGCCGGGATCGCCGGCCAGCATGTCCGGGATCGAACCGTTCTCCGCCGCCTCGCGGTAGTAGTGCCGGCTGAGGAACACGTTCTCCCTGGCGTGGCGCTTCGCGTACTCGATCACCCAGTCGGTGTTCGCGCCGGTGTCCGGCCCGGCGATGGGCAGGCCGGCGGCACGGAGTGCCTTGGCATACGGCGTCCACACCGCGTCGAAGGCGGCGTAGTCGTGCTCGTAGTTGTTCGCCTCGTTGCCGATCTGGATCGCCAGCAACTGGTCGCCCGCGAGGCGTTGCACAGCCTGCGCGAGATCCACCGCCATCTCCGGCGAACCGATGCGCAGGTTCACGCCGAACACCAGTTTCCAGCCGGTGGCGCGCACGAAGCCGGCCAGCGCCTCCAACCCTTCCGGCTTCAGCACGTGCGGCTGCAGCAGCTTGCCGTGCTTGCGCGGAACGTAGGTCGGCAGCTTGCCCTTGTAGCCCGCCCATACGGTGTCGTCGCTGGTGTTGCCGCCGATGCGCAGCACGCCGTGCGGGTTCATCTCGCGGAACAGGCGCACGAGTTCATGGTTGTCGGCGGCGAAGAACGTGGGATCGAGCAGCTCCAGCGTCTCGTAGCTGAGGCTGGCGAGGCTGGCATCGACGCGCCGCCCCGGGCGGGTCGGGTCCAGCACGAAGCTGGCCTGTGCCGGAGCAGAGACGCTGCCGGCCCAGCCTCGGCAGGCAGCAGCCAGGGGCAACAGCGCCGCGGTTTTCAGCAGACGACGACGATCCATATCGGTCATGCTCAACCTCCGTTGGTCGGTATCAGTTCCAGTGTCAGCACCTCGAACGGCGCCAGCGTGATCGTGCTCGCGTGGTCGGCATCCAGCGTCTTCGGCAGCTTCGCGTCGCCGTTCTTCCACACGTCGTGCACGCTGAAACGGCGCGCCACGCCGGGCGGCAACTGCAGCTGCCGCTGCAGGTCGACCACCGCGAGCTGCGGCCTGTCGTCGGGATTGCGGAACGTGACGACGGCCTTCTTCGGCGACCACGCGGCCCAGCCGTAGACATCCAGCCGGCCCGGGTCGCCGCCGATCCAGTGCACGTCGCGCAGCACGTCGGCGTTGGCGCGCGACCACTTCGCCGCATCGGCCAGCGTGTCCCAGTCCTGCGGCGTGAGCAGGGAGGGCGTGATGTACAGCTCCTGCAGCTCGGTGCCAGTGGCGAAGTACGAGTGCACCTCGTTGGCGAAATCGTGGCCCGGATCGGTGTTGAGCTTGCGGTTCATCTGCGCGTAGATGATGCCGTGGAGCATCAGCGAGTTGATCGGGAACAGCGGCCCCTTCAGCACGATGTTCTGGTAGGTCTGCTGGTCGCGGTAGGTGATCCACTGCTCGCGCGTCGAGCCCACGCCGGTTTCGCTGTCGTCCTCGCCGTCGCGCCAGATGGTGTCGGCATAGCCCAGCCAGAACGGCGAGGCCCAGGTGCCGGTGGTGAGGTTGATGAAGGTGTCCGGCTTGTCCTTGCGGATGTCGTCGATCAGCTGGATCGCCGCGGCGAAGTCGCTGTCGAAGCGGCTGCCCGGGAACACGCTGCTGACGTTGCCGGTGCCGTCGAACTTGAACTGGTTGACGCCGTCCTTGTCCAGCAGGTCCATCACCACGTCGTGGAAGCGCTGGTAGTACTTCGGGCCGGACAACGCGAAACCGTTGTCGATGATCTCGTATCCGGCCGCCCTGCCGTTCCTGATGCGCACGTCATGGGGCTTGCTGTAGCCGCCCCATGGCGACAGCCAGATGCCCGGCGCGGCGCCGTACTTCGCGGCCGCCTCGCGCAACGGCGCGAAGCCGCGCGGGAAGTCCTTGCTGAAATTCCAGCTGCCGCTCAGGTCGTCCCAGCCGTCGTCGAACAGGAACGAATCCAGCTTCACGCCGCGCTTGACGTGCAATTGCTCGCCGATGGCGTTGATGCGGTCCAGCGCCTCCGCTTCGGTGTACGGGGTGAAGTAGCCGATGTCGTACCAGGAGTTGTAGTGCAGGAAGGTACGGTACGGATGTGCGCGTTCGCGCTCCACGTAGCTGGCGAAGTCGCGGCGCAGCTGGCCGTCGCGCACCACGCCGACCACGGCCGAATAGGCCACCGTCTTGCCCTTCTCCAGCGGCAGCGTGCGCGACAGCGTGAGCTTGGCGAGGTTGTGGTACGCCGTGCTCTCGGACAGCGGATTCTCGAAGCCGAGGTAGACGTCGCCATCCACGATGGGCGAACCGTTCACCGTACCCATCACCTCGGGGGCGTTCGCCTTCGATTGCAGCAGCGACACCTTGGCGATCTTCTCGTCCTGCTTCAGCGCGGTGATGCCCACCTCCTCGCGCAGGTAGGGCGAGCCGTCGCGCTGCACGAGTTTCCAGTCCACGCGGAACCGGCCATCCGCATCGCCGAAGCTGGCCTCGACCGCCTTGCCGGGAAGCCGCGCAGCAAACCGCGAAGCCTGCGCATCCACCGGCAGCGCCACTACGCGCGGCGGCGACTGCAGGGTCATGTCGGAGGCCTGGATGGTGCTGCCGTCCGCCATCACCAGCGCGAACGGCGCAGACACCGCCAGCGTGCGCTTGTGCACGCGATCGGTCACCGTCATGTCGACGAGATGCTTGCCGTCCAGCTTCCAGCGCGCCTCGATGGCTGCATTGCCGAAGCTTTCCGCACCCTGCTGGTCGACAAAGGCTGCGGAGCCGGGATCGAGCACCAGCCTGCCGGTGGCTACGCTGTCCTCGGCGCGCGCCGAACCGAGACCTGCCAGCACGGAGAGGAGACAGAAAGCCAGCGCACTCGCGTGCGGCGATCGAAGGAGATGCGGATGCGATGCTGCCATGACTACCTCGTGTGATGCCTTGAATGGGTCGTCGGAAGCGTCGTGCAGACGCTCGCGTCGACAGGGTTCGGATGCTTCCGTGCCTCATTTCTTCGCGCGAGCCCGGCTTGACCATGCCCGGACTCGACCTTACTCAAGCCCGATGCCGTACTCACGATGAAAACAACTCCCTGCTGCGAAGGCGCATGCCGACAGGACAGCCGACGCGCCCGGACGCGCCGGCTGCATGCCGTGCCTCTACTGCTGCGACAACCTGCTCAAATCCAGATCGGGCCGTATGCCGTTCGGCTGGCGGTAGAACCACTGGTGCGATGCCACCGACGGCGTGAAGAAACCGTCGTTGCGCAGATGGAACTGATTCCCGGTGGCCCCGCCGGCGAAGCCGTCCGGCTTGTGCCTGGACTGCGTGATGTACGCATTGCCGCCCAATGGAACCATCGTGGACGCCGCTTCGACCGGCGCCGCAGACAAACCGGAAACAAGCAACAGACCGGAAGCAAGCCATGGCCCGCCCATTCGATATCCGGGTTTTCGCACAAAGCCTCCGTGGTCCCGAGCAAGAAAGAGAACGAATGACCCGCGCCCCTGTGGTTCTTCCATGACTTGCCGCCGCGGACGAAGCAGCAAGGCCGGCTGGTTGCGTATTGCGGACCGGCCGGCGACGACGCGACGGCATCGTGCCGGCGCGCCCCTGTTGAAGACGGTTGCAGCGGAGCCTGCGTGGTCCGCATCCGCCGCCCGACGCAGCCGGACGGCGGATGACGCAAGCCCGCGTGAAACGCCGTTGCCCACGATCAGTAGTCGTAGGTCACGCTCATGCGCACGTAGCGCGGCGGCTGCATGAAGTATGTGGTGCCGTACAGCGGATTCGGCGTTCCGGTGCTGTCCGAATACATTGCCTGACCCAGATTGAGTTGCGCCTGACTGTTGAACACGTTGAACGCATCCAGGTGGAAACCCAGCTTGTGGCCCGCGAACGCCGGCCGGTATTGCACGCCCAGGTCGAGCTGCTTGATCCACGGCAGGCGTCCCTGCGCCCCCGGCGGCGACGGCTGGCCGTTGCACCAGTGGTAGGCGGAGCCATAGCTATCCGGGTCGTTGGATTTGGTATCCAGTGGATTGGGGCCGTACAGGCCCAGGCAATATTTCGGACCGCCGGACATGACGCTGAGGTTGCCCGATACCAGCCATTCCGGATTGATCTGGTAATAGCCGAAGGCTTTGATCTGGTGCGTGTGGTCGTTGCCCTGCGGGCCGTTGCCATAGACCATCAACTCGGGGAAATCCCAGTCCATGTTCTGGATGCCGCCGACGGCCCGGATGTCGGACTGGCCCTGGCCCTCGGTGTTGCCGTAGCTGCGCGAGAACGTGTAACTCACCTTTCCGTACCAGCGGCCGTCGAACGGATGCTCGAGGAAGCCTTCCAATGCGTAGTACCGGCGCACCATGTGGGTGAAGCCCATCTCCTTGTTGCTCAGGGTCACGTCGTGGTAGTTGCCGCTCGCGTCCCGCACCGCGAAGGTGTTCGCGATGCCCGGGTTGATGTAGTAGCAGGTCGAGTCGTCGACATCGACGATGCCCATCGACGCCGCCTTGTCGACCACGGCCTGCGCATTGCAGTAGTCGTCCAGGTTGTGACGCAGCATGCGCCGGGTGAACTTGGCGCCGTAGACCCACTTCGGGCCGGCGGTCTTGGTGAAGCCGAGGATGAACTCGTCCTGGTCCTGCGCCTTGATGTTGTGGGCGGTGAGCGTGCGCGGATCGGGCGCCTGGCCGAAGAAGTTGTTCGCCGATACCGGCACCGAGACCTGGGTGAGGCCGGTCGGCGTGCCGTCGGCCGCAATGCCGCCGTAGGTGAAGTACTGCTGGGTACGCAGCACGCCGTTTGCGACACCGCCCGGCGCGAGCGGCTGGCCCAGGTAGTAGCGGCCGGCGTTGCCGTAGACCTTGAACGTGCCGTCACCGTAGACGTCCCAGCTGAAGCCCAGCCGGGGCGCCCACTGCGGCGAGGTCTGCCGCATGTAGGGCTGGCCGGAGCCGTTGTAGTTGGTGAAGGCGTCGTTGCGCAGGCCAATCGACAGCAGCCAGCGGTCGCTCACCTGCCACTGGTCCTCGATGTACTCGGCGCGCTGGGTGGTCAGCAGACCGGCGCCGGAGACGTCGACGTTCTTCGTCACGTAGTAGCCGCCAGCGCCGTTCGGATAGTTGATCAGCGGCCCCACGCCAAGCCCGGCCGCGGTCGGCAATTCCGGATGGGTGGTACGGTAGTAGGTCCACCAGTAGCCGCCCGGGCCGGTAGTGATGTGGCCCTGGTCCATGGCGTTGGAACGCAGGTTGTCGATGCCTGCGGTTATCGTGTGGCTGCCCAGCACGTAGGTCAGGCTGAGCCGCAGGTTGCTGGTCTTGTACTGATTGCCGGGGTTGCTGATCTGGCTCAGCGTTTGCGCGTTGGTGATCGGTACGCCGCCATTGAGCGCCGGGTTCTGGTTGGTCTTGCCGCTGATGAGGGTGAGACTGGGGTTGTAACCCACCGGGCCGCTGTAGTTCACCGTAGTCATCTTGCCGTACATCGCGTTCAGCGTGAGGCTGTCGGTGAGATAGCTGGTGTACTTGGCCGACCACATGTCGCCGCCCAGCTTGGTGTTGTTGGAAAACGCCTTGAACGTCGTGTCCTGCAGGGTCTTGTAGTCGTAGTTGTAGACCGACCCGGTAGCAATCCGCTTCTCAGAAGCGCCGGTCAGTTCCAGCAGGTTGCTGTCGTTGATGTTCCAGTTGACCTTGGCGTACCACTTCGGGTTGCTGACCTTGTAGTGCTGCGAGGTGCCGGCATCCACGCTGTTGACGGTGTAGCCGCCCTGGGTGTTGCCTTCGACCGAGGCAAACACGAACAGCTTGTCCTTGATCAGCGGGCCGCCCACGTAGGCGTCGTAGGTGGATGTCCAGTAGCCGTCGTTGCGACCGGGGTCGTACAGGCGCCCTGCTACCGGCGTCGGCGGCAGGCCGTTGGCGTAATAGGTGTTGTCCACACCCGAGCGCAAATCCCGCGGCGCGTACATCACCTGGGCGCCGAAATGCCATTCGTTGGTACCGCTCTTGCCGATCATGTTGATCACGCCGCCGTCGGTGCGGCCGTACTGGGCGCTGTAGCCGCCGGTGTAGGCCTCTTCCTGGTCGATGGAGCCGTACGGCAGGGCGATGCCGCCCTTGGCATTGAACGGATCGGTGGTGTTGAAGCCGTTGATGTAGTACGCGTTCTCCGTGGACGACGAACCGCCGAAGCTGACAAGCGGTTCGCCAGTCGTGCTGGTCGCGCCGCCGGCAGCGGTGACCGCGCCCGGTGCCAGCAGCGCCGCCGCCTCGGCGGTGCGCGCCAGCGGCAGGCGGGCGAGTTGCTGAGCGGTGATGACGGTGCGTGAATCCACTGAACTTACGTCGATCGGTGGCACCGCGTTGGCGGTCACGTTCACGCCCGACAGTTGGGTCGCGTTCGCCGCGGAGCCTGCTGCAGCCTCCGCGCTGAAGGAAATGTCCACGCCGACGCCCACCTTCAGGAAGACGTTGTCGCGCCGCTGCACCACCTGGCCATCGCGCATCAGGCTGACCGAGTACGTGCCGACCGGCAGTTGGGTGGCGTTGTACCTGCCCTGGCTGTCGACGCCGACCGTGCGGGTCAGGCCGGCGCCGTTGCTGACCACCACGCTCTCGCCTGCCTGCACCGGCACGCGACCGAAGATGCTGCTGGTGGTGGATTGCCCGTAGGCGGCGGTGGATGCCAGGAGCACGGCCAGCGCCGATGCCATGCCGGTCTGTCGCAACGAAAGGTTTCTGCGAGATTTCATGATTGCCCCTCTTGTAGGTTTGCTTCGCACTTGGGTAAGCCGCGAGCCCCTGTACTCCCCGTATCTCGCGAACCGCTCAAACGCCGACGACTCGGACTCATCGGCAGACCGGCTTGAATCAGCCGGAAATCAGGGCGTCCATGCCCTCATCCGGACCTGGCCAAGCAATGCATCGACCTGATCCGGACGCACGTAACCGGTTTCCACTTCCATCGCGTTGGCGGCGCCGCAGGCCACCGCCAGTCGCAAGGCTTCGGGCAGCGGCTTGCCGCGCTGGATGGCCACGGCCATGCCGGCCAGGAAGCAGTCGCCCGAGCCCACGGTGTTGCGCACCTGTTCGAGTTCCACCGCCGCGTGCCACACGCCGCTCTTGTCCATGCCCAGCGCGCCCAGAGCGCCCAGGCTCAGCACCGGCATCGCCACGCCGCGCGCGGACAAGTCGCGCAACACGCCGGCAGCCGCATCGAGATCGCCGACAGTGCGGCCGGACAGTGCCTCGGCCTCTTCACGGTTCGGCTTCAGCAGGAACGGCTGCGCCGCTACGGCCAGGCGCAGCACCTCGCCGCTGGCGTCGACGAGGCAACGCTTGCCCGCCGCGCTCACCTGCCGCGCGAGTTCCGCATAGGTGTCGGTGGCAAGGCCGCGTGGCAGGCTGCCGGACAGGATCACCAGCTCGCTCTCCGCGAGCGCGAGACGAAACGCGCGCTGCAGCGCCGCGCGGTCGCGTTCGCCGAGCTGAGGCCCCTGCCCCAGCACCTCGGTGATCTGCCCGTTCGCGTCCTGCAGCGCGATGCAGTGCCGCAGCGGCGCGTCGATTTCCACGCCGTGGAACAGCACGCCGCGTTCGCTCATGCGTCGCGCGATGAGGTTGCGGTGCGCGGCATCGACCAGGCCGATCAGCTGCACCGGCTCGCCCAGCGCGGCGATGGTCTGCGCCACGTGCAGGCCCTTGCCTCCGGGCAGCACCTGTTCGCGCAGCGCGCGATTGACCTCGCCCGGATGCAGCGCGTCCACCTGCATCAGGTGGTCGATCGCGGTGTTGAAGCCGGCCACGGTGATCAAGGCGCGGACTCCAGCAAGGCCGCGACCTCGGCCGTATCGGCCTGCCGCGCCGTGCCGCCCACGCCGCGCGTGGAGAGCGCGCCGCAGGCGTTGCCCCAGCGCATGGCCTCGGCCAGCGGCAGGCCGCGCAGCCACGCATGCAGGAAGCCGGCGTCGAAGGAATCGCCGGCGCCGGTGCTGTCGATGGCATCCATCGCGAAGGCGGGCGACTCGATCATCCCGCCTGCGCCATCCAGCGTGACGCAACCGTGCCGCCCGCGCTTCGTCACGATGCGGGTGCGGCCGTTGTGCAGCGTGCGCAGGCTGTCGAGCGGCGTTGCGCAACCGCTGATGCCGGCGAGTTCCACGTCGTTGGGCAGGAACAGGTCGACCTCGGCGAGCAGGTCGCGCCATTCGTCGCCCCAGCGCTCCTCGGGGTCGAAACCGGGATCGAGCGAGGTGCTCAGTCCCAGTGCGCGGGCCCGCGCGAACAGCGTCTTGAGATCGGGGCGCAGGGCGCGCTGCAGATAGTAGGAAGACACGTGCAGGTGATCGGCCGCGGCCAGCCGCGCATCGTCGATCTCCTGTGCGCGCAGCGCGCCGATCGCGCCGGCGAACGTGACCAGCGCTCGATCGCTGCGGGTGGAGAACGAGGCCGTGATGCCGGTGCGCAGGCCGGGATCGTGCCGCACCGCCGTCACGTCGATGCCGGCGTCTTGCAGCGCCGACACGCAGAAGCCGCCCCAACCATCCGCGCCCACCTTGCCGGCGAAAGCCACCGGATCGCCCAGTCGCGCCAGCCCCATCGCGCAGATCATCGAGGAGCTGCCGGGCACGACCGATGCCTCCTCGGCCAGCACCTCGCGCCCCGGCGCGGGGAACGCCTGGCAATCCCGGAACACCAGGTCGACGTTGAGTTCGCCGGCAACGAGGATGCGTTTCACGCGATGCGCCCCTCGCCCGCTGCGGACGGCGCGGACGCATCGTCCGCAGCATGCAGCGCGAACGACTCGACCACGCGGGTGAGCACGCCCTGGGCCGGCGCATCCGGCTTGCCGCCCAGCGCCAGGCAGCGGAAGAACGCCAATATCTGGCCCACCACCACGTCGGCCAGCAGCGGCAGCGCGTCGTCGTCGGCCTGCAGGCCCGGCAGATCCACGACCACGTCCTGCATGCCGGCCACATCGCCGGCAATGCCCTCGCCGACCAGCACGCGCACCATGCCAAGGCGCTTGCGGGTGAGTTCGCGCAAGAGGTCGTATTCGTAGGCACGCACCGCGGGATCGGGCGAGAGGAAGGCCACGACCATGGTGTTTTCGTCGAGGCTGGACATCGGCCCGTGACGCAGGCCGAGGAAGGTCTCGGCCATCGTGCGCACGCGGCCGCCGGTCATCTCCAGCATCTTCAGCGCCGCCTCGCGCGCCGCGCCCAGCGCACCGCCGCTGCCGAGGTACACCGCCTGGTCGAAGGCGCCGTGCGCCACCGCGGCCAGCGCATCGGCCCGGGTATCGAACACGCGCTGCACGCAACCGGCGAGGCGGCGCACGGCATCCGGCCAGCCGGCCTCGTCGGCACGCCCGCCCAGTCCGCTGCCGGCCAGCACCAGGTTGGTGAAGCTGCTGGTCATCACCAGACTGCGGTCGTTGGTGCGCTCGTCCAGCACCAGCGTGCGGTAGCGCGACTCGCCGCGGAACTGCGTGGCCAGCTTGCCGCCGGCGTTGCAGGTGATGGCGAGGTGGCGCCAGTCGGGCGCACTGGCCAGGAGTTGATCCACCACGCCGGCGCTCTCGGGACTGTCGCCCGAACGCGCAATCGAGATCAGCAGGCCGCCGCCCGGCGGCAGCGCGCTGCGCCAATGCGTGAGCAGGGTGCCGGCGGCGATCGCCTGCACCGGAACGCCCAGCGCCTGCTGCAGGTCGGGCGCGATGCATTCGGCGGCATAGATCGAGCTGCCCGAACCGGTCAGCACGACGTGCGCGGGCCGCGGCATCAGCAGGGTCAGCAGTTGCGCCTGCACCGAGGGTTGGCGCAACTGCGCGGCCGTGGCCTGCCAGGTCGCCGGCTGCTGCAGGATCTCGCGCAAGGTGTCGGCATAGCCGCGTTCACGCTGCGCTGCTGGCGGGGCTGCCGTCAGCGCAGCAAGACTGTCGAATACTTTCGTTTCATTTCTAACTATTGACATTTGATTCATTTCGTTCGAATGTGAAGGCATTCGTCCACCGACCCAGCGTATTCGAAATGAACCACAGCTTACAAGTACCTTCGAAAGCTTCCGAAAAATTTGCAGCGCTGCCGCTGTCGCAGGGCAAGCGCGCCCGGTTGTGGCGTCTGCTGTATGGCGCGGGTCCGCGCAACGGCAGCCTGCTGGTGCTGCCGCTCGATCAGGGCCTGGAACATGGCCCCACCGATTTCTTTCCCCATCCGCCGGCTGTGGATCCGTCGTACCAGTTCGAACTCGCCGCAGCCGGCGGCTTTTCTGCCATCGCGCTGGGCATCGGCCTGGCCGAGAAGTACATGAGCGGCTACGCCGGCCGCGTGCCGCTGATCCTCAAGCTCAACGGCAAGACCAACATCCCCAGCGATGCCGAGGCCACCTCGCCGCTGTTCGCCTCGGTGGAGGACGCCGTGCGCCTGGGCGCCGAGGCGGTGGGCTACACCATGTACGTGGGCTCGCCGCGCCAGCACGACGAGTTCCGCCAGTTCGAGCAGGTGCGCCGCGACTGCGAGCGCTACGGCATGCCGCTGGTGCTGTGGTCCTACCCGCGCGGCAGCGCGGTCAACGCCAGGGGCGGCACCAACACGCTCTATGCGCAGGACTACGCCGCGCGCGTGGCGCTCGAACTGGGCGCCGACATCGTGAAGCTGCACGAACCGAACGACAGCGTGGCCAACGTGCCTGCGCCCTACGACAAGCTGCAGGAAGACTCCGCCGCCCGCTGCGCCCGCGTGGTGCGCTCGGCCGGCCGCACCATGGTGCTGTTCTCCGGCGGCGAGAAGAACGACGACGACGACGCGGTGCTGCGCAAGGTGGAGCACTACATGCAATCCGGCGCCTCGGGCGTGATGTTCGGCCGCAACATGTGGCTGCGTCCGTTCGACCAGGCCGTGGCGCTGACCCGCCAGGTGCACGACATCATGAAGAAGCACCCGCGCTGACCCCGTCGCCCCTCTGCGGGAGGGGGCGGGGGAAGCAGCTCTGCTCGCAGTGCAGCCGCGGGAGTGCGGCCTGCGCGATCACCCTCCAGCGAGCGGCGGCCACGCACCCCGCCCCCCTCCCTCCTTGCAGGGAGGCGCATGATGAGACGCCGTGGCGAACCGGGACCAGACACGCATGAACCACCGCAACGCCTGCCTCTGCTGTGCCCCGCCCACGGGCGAAGGCACCGTGCGCATCGCGGCCGGCGGCAAGAATCCGCTGCAGACCGCCCCCGACGCCGGCAAGGGCGAGCTGCGGCTGAAGGACTTCCGCCCGCGCAGCATGTTGCGGGTGCCGAAGACGCACATCGAACGGCCGCGCTTCCCGGTGATCGACGTGCACGCCCACCTCACCTGGTCGAAGAACGTGCGCAACGGCGTATCGGTCGGCGAGGAAATCACCGTGTTCGCCACGCCGGAGGCGCTGCTGCCGACGATGGACCGCAAGGGCGTGCGCACCCTGGTGAACCTCACCGGCGGCGTGGGCAAGGGGCTGGAGGAAAGCATCCGCCGGTTCGACCAGGCCGCGCCCGGGCGCTTCCTCACCCTCACCGAGCCCTCGTTCGCGCTGTTCCCCGAACCGGATTACCCGCTACGCCAGGCCGACGCGATCGGCCACGCCAAGCGCGCGGGCGCCCGCGGGCTGAAGCTGCTGAAGACGCTGGGGCTGTACCTGCGCGAACGCATCGACGAAGGCCCGCTGGTGGGCGTGGACGACCGCCGCTTCGATGCCATGTGGGAAGCCTGCGCCGCGCACGACATGCCGGTGTTCCTGCACGTGTCCGACCCGGAGGCGTTCTTCCTGCCCACCGACGGCGACAACGAGCGCTACGAGGAACTGGCCAACCATCCGGACTGGTCGTTCTACGGGCCGGCGTTCCCCGGCCACCAGGAGCTGATAGACGCGCGCAACCGCATGATCGCGCGCCACCCGAAAACCACCTTCGTGCTGCTGCACGTGGGCAACAACGCGGAAAACCTGGCCGCGGTCGAGGATTGCCTCGCGCGCTACCCGAACACGCTGGTGGACATCAGCGCGCGCATAGGTGAACTCGGTCGCCAACCGCGCATCGCCCAGCGTTTCTTCGACCGCCACCAGGACCGCATCCTGTTCGGCACCGACGCGGTGCCCTCGCCCTGGGGCGACGACGTGCCGCAACAGCTGTTCGGGGATGAACTGTACGAAATCTACTACCGCTTCCTCGAAACCGAGGACGAATACTTCGACTACGCCCCTGCCCCCGTGCCGCCGCAGGGGCGCTGGTCCATCTACGGGCTGAATCTGCCGGACGCCGTGCTGCGCAAGGTCTATCATGACAACGCCGCCCGACTCCTGCATATTCCGCCCCCATGAGCAAAACCCAAGCCGCCAAGCCCGCCGCCCAGTCGCGCCCCCGCCTGCTGCTCGGCGAGCGCCGACGCATGATCGTGGAATACGTGGAAGAACACGGCCGCGCCACGGTGGAGGAACTGGCGAAGAAGTTCGCCACCTCGGCAGTCACCATCCGCGGCGACCTCGAGGCGCTGGCGAGCGCCTCGGCCATCGTGCGTTCGCACGGCGGCGCGCTGCCGGTGATGCCGACCAGCAGCGACATTCCGCTCACCATCAAGGAAACCCGCCGCCATGCGCAGAAGCTGCGCATCGGCCAGGCCGCGGCGGCGATGATCCGCGATGGCGAAACCATCATCCTCGACTCCGGCTCCACCACGGTGGAGATCGCGCGGCAGATCCGCCAGCGCAAGTTCGACTCGCTCACCGTGATCACCAACGCGCTGAACATCGCGCTGGAGCTGTCCGGGATACCGCACGTGCGCGTGATGATGCTGGGCGGCATGCTGCGCCCGACCTCCTACTCGCTGGTCGGTCCCGACGCGGAACAGGCGCTGGCCAGGCTGTCGGCCGACCGCCTGTTCCTGGGCGTGGACGGCCTCGACCCCGAGGTGGGCGTGACCACGCCCGACCCGCTGGAGTCCGCGCTCAACGCGCTGATGATACGCGTGGCGCGCCAGACCGTGGCCGTGCTGGATGCCAGCAAGCTGGGCCAGCGCAGCCTGTCGGTGATCGCAGCGGTGGGCCAGCTGGACAAGGTGATCACCGACAACGGCGCGCCGGCCGAACTGGTGGAAGCGCTGCGCGACGCCGGGGTGCAGGTCGAACTGGTCTGAAGCCCGCCGCCTGGATCGGGCGTCGCCCGGCAATGCAGACATGGCTGGCGCGATGCCTCGCCGCCGGTACCGGCAAGGCGACACGAAACCCGCGGGATCGAGCCCGCGACCGGTGCTTCGCGCTGCCGCCACGCGGCGGCAGCGCGTACGGCCCGCTCAGAACGACCAGCGGTAGTTCAACGTGGCCATCTTCGCCGCGTCGAGCTGGCCGAAGTACTGGTCGTAGCCCAGCGTGAGGTTGCTGCGCGGAGTCATGCTCCAGTCCAGCGTGGCGCCGGCCACGCCGCCGTACCGCGCCAGGCCGATGCCGCCCAGCGGCGCCCACTGGTTCACGCCGCTGAAGCTGGCGTCGAACGCCTCGCCGCGCAGGCCGAAGGACTGCTGCCACGCCAACCGTCCCTGCAGGCTGACGCTGCCGCCGCGGGCGAGCTGCCAGCCGCGGCTGGCGCGCACGCCCAGCCCGGCCTGCCAGCGCGCGGTGGTGAGCGAGCCGGACTTCAGGCCGAAACCGTCGCCGCCCAGCTCGTTGAAGCCGTCGCGGTTGACCTGCGCATACTCCAGGCTCGCGTACGGCGTGACGCGGGCGCCCGCCAGGCTCATCCGGTAACCGCTCTCGCCATAGGCGACGCCGTAGCGCCCGCGGCTGTCGCTGGACACGCCGCCGTACTGGTTGCCCAGTTGCAGCTGGCGCCGCATGGTTTCGCGGTAGTTGCCCACGCCGAAGCGGCCCATCGCGTACCACGCGCCACGTACCGTGCCGCCGTAGAGCATGCCTTCCACGGCATGGCTGAAACCCTGGTCCGCGCTTTCGGTGAGCCGGCCCAGGCCCTGGCTGCGGCTCAGCGCGAAGCCGGCCACGCCGCTGCCGTCCACGCGGAAGTCCTGCCCGATCAGGAACCCGGACAAGTCGTAGCCCACGTTGCCGTAGCCGCCGCGCGACATGTCGCCGTGGTAGCCCAGATTCTGCGTCCAGGCGCCGGGTTGCGGCGCGTCCAGCAACTGGTCGAAGCGTTCGGACAAGGCGCGCGTGCCGGCGTCGATCGCCTCGAACGTCATCGCCGCACTGGCCGCGTGCAACTGGCCGGACAGGCTTTCCAGCGAACTCTGCAGCCCCGCCAGCGTGGTGGTCTGCTGCAGGCTGGCGGCGCCGGCGATGAAGCCGCTGCCCACCGCCGAGCCGGGGGCCGCGCCCGCACCGAGCTGCGTGTTGATCTGCTCGAACGCGGCATTCACGCGTTGCGCCGCGCCGTAGGACGCAGCGGTGTAGCTGGCGCCCTGCACCGCGGTCACGCTGACCTGGCCCACGTTCAACCAGGCGTTGTTCGCGTCGTAGCCGGCGGTGGCGGTGAGCAGCACGTTCGAGGCCGCGTTGATCGCGGCAAACGTGCCGGTGAGTCCCTGCTGGGCATTGACCACCACGGTGCGCGCATTCGCCGTGTAGCCGGCATTGATGCCGGTCACCAGCAGGTTGCCGGCGAGCGTGGCCGTGCCGCTCACGTTGAGCGTCGAGCCCAGCGACACCGCCAGTTGGCCGGTGGACTGCTGCGTGTAGCTGCCCGTCAGGCTGACGTTGGTGTTGGCGATGCCCAGCGTGCCGGCATTGGTCACGTTGCCGCCGATGGCCGACATGCCGCTCAGGGTGGCGCCGCTGCCGATGGTCGCGGCACCGGCCAGCGATTTCGCGGTGAGCGTGCCGGCCTGCACCTGGGTCAGGCCGGTGTAGCTGGACGGCTGGGTGAGGTTGAGCGTGCCGCTGCCCTGCTTGACCAGGCCGCCGGCGCCGGAGATCGGATTGTTCCAGCTCGAATTGCCGGTGAAGCCGACCGTGACGTCGCCCCAGTTGAACTGCATCGGGCCGTTCACCGCGCGCCCCACGTTCAACTCGCCGTAGCCGAACGTGGCGTTGGGCTGCGAGCCGCCCAGCGGGGTGGCGGTGCCAAGCAGGGTCTGCCGCACCAGGTCGTTGCTGAAATACGGGTAGGCCTGCCACACCAGCGCTGCCGCGCCCGACACCTGCGGCGCCGCGAACGAGGTGCCGCTGACCTGCCAGTAGGTGGGGCTGGTGGTGCTGGACGTGGTGTCCTTGTCCAGCACGATCACGTCGCCCGGTGCGGCCAGGCAGTAGTTCATCGAACGGCCGCAGGCATTGGAATAGCTGGCGAGCTGGGTGGGATTGTTGCTGTCCACCGCCACCGCCACCAGCCAGCCCTTGTCCAGGCCCAGGCCCGGCGCCACCGTAGGCAGGCTGGCGATGTCGCTGGGGTCGCTGCGCTTGTCGTTGCCGGCCGCGAACACCACCAGTCCGCCCTGCTGCACGAACGGCTGGTAGGCCTGGCCGAACGCCTGGTTGATCGATGCGTTGGTGGTATCCCAGTAGATGCCGCCCCAGGAATTGTTCATCACCTTCACGCCGGCGTTGATCAGCGCCGGGTTGAGCGTCTGCGCGAAGAACGCGGCGTCGGCGGCGGTCACCGCATTGCCCTGGCCCGAACCGTCGTCCTTGGGCGGGGTGTCGCTGATGATGCGCGCCGAGACCAGGCTGGCACCGGGCGCGATGCCGCCGGGGAACTTGCCGAAGCCGGTGCCGGCGGCGATTTCCGAGACCCAGGTGCCGTGGCCGACCACGTCGTCGACCTTGGTGTTGTTGGCAGTCGGATCGACGTAGACCAGCTCCTGGGTGACCCGTCCGGCCACCGCGGGGTTGCTGCGCATGATGCCGCTGTCGACCACGCCTATGACCACCCCGGTACCGGTATAGCCCTGGTTGTGGGCGGCATAGGTATTGGTGATGGACAGCTGGGCATCCAGCGGCGGGGGCGTCGGCGCGGTCGATGCGGGCGGCGGAGCCGGGGGC
>NZ_NJIC01000028.1 GCF_013620825.1 Rhodanobacter sp. PCA2
GCGGTGGGGCTGGCGGCGGTGATGGCATCCGCTTCCAACGCACCGATCGCCGCCCTGCTGATGGGCGTGGAACTGTACGGCGCCGACGCCACGCTGTATGTGGCCGGCGCCTGCGTGGCGGCCTACCTCGTGATCGGCCACCGCAGCGTGTATCCCGAGCAGCAGATCGCCTTCAGCAAGTCTTCGTGGATCTTCGCGCGCGCGGACCTGCCGGTAGGACAGGAGAAGGTGCGCCTGTCCTATGGCCTGCTGCGCTGGCTGCGCATGCGCCGGCGGCGCACGCGGCGTTCGCGCTGAACGCCGCTCAGCCCGGCGTGCGCCGCAGGTAGAAGCCGCTGTAGTCGTCCACGTCGTGGTCGCGGTGGAACGGGATGTGGCAGCTGCGCTCGCTGTGCTCCCACGCATCGACCACGCGGTAACCCAGCCTTTCCATGGCGGCCAGGAAGGCCGGGCGCGCGTGGATGTGGTAGGGCACGCAGGCGAAGCCCATGTTCTGCAGCGTGTGGAAATCGCGTGCGGGATGCATCGGCGTCGTGCCGACGATCAGGTGCGCGGGCGGCGCGGCCAGCGTGCCCAGCCAGGCGGCGAAGTCGTAGTCGAAATACTGCATGGCGCCGAACACCAGCAGCAGGTCGTGGCCGTCGGCGTCGCGCTTGTCGTCCGCGAAATGCAGCCGCCCGGCCGGGTCGTGGTCGCGGGCCCAGGCGCGGCCGACCTCCACCGTGGTGGGCATGTCGCTCACCGTCCAGCGCAGGTCGGCGGGATAGCTGCAGTATTGCTGGAACGCGTAGTAGGCCACGCCGATGTGGCCGCCCAGGTCGAACACCGTGCGGCAACCTTCGTCCAGCAGGCGCGACACCCAGTACAGCGCGGGGTAGTCGCCGATCGACAGTTGCCGGGCGCGACCGCGGTACTGGCTGGCCGCATCGGAGGTGTCGAAGTCCACGCGCAGCGCAGCGGGCACCGCGGCCAGCGCCGTGGCGTGGTCGGGATAGACGCCCAGGTAGTGGTTGCCCTTGTGCTGGCGTTCGTAGACGCGGGCATAGAGGCGGCGCCCCAGCGGCGCGAGCGGCGGCAGTTCCAGCACCTGCAGCGCGATGCCGCGCAGGCTCATGGCACGGCTCCGGGCGAGGCTGGAGCGCGAAAGCGGTGGCCGCTGGGCTTGGTCATGGCGGGCTGCATCCTGGCAGGACTCCGGCGCGATCGGAGAAACTGGACTCGCAAGATATTACGCGGGCGCCAGCCGCGCCAGCGGACAGCCGCCTGCGGCAGGCCGCCGCGACGCACGAGGCCGGTCCGGGCTGCTGGTCGGCCGCGAACGGTGGCACGCCGCGTGTCGGTGCAGCGTGTTCGTGGCACGGTCAGGCCAGCGCCCAGGCGATCGTCTGGCCGGCGCGCAACGGTATGCAGGTGCCGTCGGCGAACGGCAATGCGTCCGGCACGGTCCACGGCTTGCGCTCCAGCACGATCCTGTCGCCGTTGCGCGGCAGGCCGTAGAAGTCCGCCCCGTGGAAGCTGGCGAAGGCTTCCAGCCGGTCCAGCTTGCCGGCCTGCTCGAACGCTTCCGCGTACAGCTCGATGGCGGCGTGCGCGGTGTAGATGCCGGCGCAGCCGCAGGCGGTTTCCTTCGCGTCGCGCGCATGCGGGGCGCTGTCGGTGCCCAGGAAGAAATGCGGGTCGCCGCCGGTGGCGGCCTGCACCAGGGCCAGGCGGTGCGTCTCGCGCTTCAGCACGGGCAGGCAGTAATGATGCGGCCGGATGCCGCCCTCGAAGATCGCGTTGCGGTTGAGCAGCAGGTGGTGCGCGGTGATGGTGGCGCCCACGTGGGCCGGCGCGGCGCGCACGAATTCCACCGCAGCCTGCGTGGTGATGTGTTCCAGCACCATGCGCAGCCCCGGGTAACGCTCGCGCAGCGGGACCAGGTGGCGCTCGATGAACGCGTGCTCGCGGTCGAAGATGTCCACCGCCGGATCGGTGACCTCGCCGTGCATCAGCAGCGGCAGGCCGTGCCGTTCCATCGCCTCCAGCACGGGGTAGACGTTCGCCAGGTCGCGCACGCCGGCCTGCGAGTTCGTGGTGGCGCCGGCGGGGTAGTACTTCACCGCGTGCACGCTGCCGCCGGCCTTCGCACGGGCGATCTCGTCCGGCGTGGTGGCCTCGGTGAGGTACAGCGTCATCAGCGGCTGGAAGCCGGTATCCGCAGGCAGGCAGGCGAGGATGCGGCGGCGGTAGTCCTCGGCCTGGGCCACCGTGGTCACCGGCGGCTTGAGGTTGGGCATCACGATGGCGCGCGCGAACTGCCGCGCCGTGTCGGCCACCACCGAGCCCAGCGCGGCGCCGTCGCGCAGGTGCAGGTGCCAGTCGTCGGGGCGGGCGATTTCCAGGTGCGTGGGCGACATGGCGGTGCGGTTCCGGAAAGCTTCGGGGAGGGCGCGACATGCGGGGCAGGCACGCTTCGTCGCGGCGGCTGCGCAAATGGTATCGGAACGGGGCAAGGGGCGTCGTTGCCGCGGGTACCGGATGCACGCCGCGAGCTGTGCGAACGTGGCGCATGCACGATCTCTTTCCCGCTTCGTTGCAGCCGGACGCCATCGGTCCCGCCGCCGTCCCGCAACTGGCGTTGGTGTTCTTCGCGGTCCATCCACCGGGAGAGGATATGGAGAGCGCGGTCGCGTGGCGGCGACACGTCTGTGCACGGTTCGTGCGGGCTACGCGGGCCGCTGCGACCGGGCATCCCCCCCGGCAGGTCGGCCCGGCGCCGGCGGCGGAGCATGACCAAAGGCCCATGAGCGGGGCTGGGCGAGGCGCTAGATTCGAATGTTCTTGCGAAGCGCCGCCTGGGGAGAGGAACGTGATCAAGCGTTGCATGTGGGTGTTGTGCCTGGGTTTCAGCAGTGTGGCGCTGGCCCAGGAGCCGGTGGACATGGACATGGTCGGCCGCATCCGCCAGGAGGCCTGGCACCACTCGCAGGTGATGGACATCCTCACCCATCTCACCGAAGACATCGGCCCGCGCCTCACCGGCTCGCCGCAGATGGCCGCGGCCAACGCGTGGACGCGCGGGCAGCTCGAGCAGTGGGGCCTCGCGAACGTGCACGACGAGGCGTTCGACGATTTCGGCCGCGGCTGGGAGTTCAGCGCGGCGAACGTGGAAATGCTCGCGCCCCGCAGCGCGCAGCTGTACGCATTGCCCAAGGCGTGGACGCCGGGCACCGCCGGGCCGGTCGAGGGCGAGGCGGTACGGGTCAGCATCAAGGCCCGCAAGGATCTCGACCAGTACAAGGGCAAGCTCCGGGGCAAGATCCTGCTGCTGGACGAGGCGCGCGAATACAAGCCGGGCACCAAGGCCGACTGGCAGCGCTACGACGGGGCCGCGCTGGCCGATCTGCAGGACTTCAACCTGCCCAAGGACGCGAAGCGCGACCGCGCCGCGCTGCTCAAGCGCTACGCCGAGCGGCAGGAGCTGACCCGCGCGGTCAACGAGTTCTTCGTCGCCGAGGGCGCGCTCGCCGCGATCGGCGTCAGCGGCTGGGACAACGGCGTCATCCGTGTGGGCGGCGGCGGTTCGCGCCGGGCCGGCGAATCGGCGGGCGTGCCCGAGCTGGCGATGATGGCCGAGCACTACAACCCGCTGGTGCGCGCGCTGGAGCGCAAGCAGACGGTGAAGCTGCGCGTGGACGTGAAGGCGCGTTTCACCGCCGAAGGCAACCAGCCCGGCTACAACACGCTCGCCGAGATTCCCGGCAGCGGCAAGGCGAACGAGGTGGTGATGCTGGGCGCGCACATGGATTCCTGGCACAGCGGCACCGGCGCGTCCGACAACGGCGCGGGCGTGGCGGTGATGATGGAGGCCATGCGCATCCTGAAGGCGGTGGGCGCGAAGCCCAGGCGCACCATCCGCGTGGCGCTGTGGAGCGGCGAGGAGCAGGGCCTGATCGGTTCGCGCGCCTACGTGGCGAAGCACTTCGCGGCGTATCCGGAACCGACCGATCCCGCGCAGAAGGCGCTGCCCGCGTTCCTGCGCGAACCCACCGGCGCGCTGCAGAAGCGCCCGGACTACGAGCGCTTCTCGGCGTACTTCAACATGGACAACGGCTCGGGCCGCTTCCGCGGCATCTACGCCCAGGAGAACAGCGCGGCGATGCCGATCTTCAAGGCGTGGCTGGAGCCGTTCAACGACGTGGGCGCCACCATCGTGACCAGCCGCAACACCGGCAGCACCGACCACGTGTCGTTCGACGCCGTGGGCCTGCCGGGCTTCCAGTTCGTGCAGGACGGGCTGGATTATTCCAGCCAGGTCCACCACAGCAACCTCGACACGCTGGACCACGCCTCCGCGGACGACCTGCGGCAGGCCGCCGCCATCGTCGCCTCGTTCGCCTACCACGCCGCGATGCGCGAACAGAAGCTGCCACGCAAGCCCTTGCAGCAGGACTGACCGCGTGGCGCCCCTTCCCGCGCAGGGGAGGGGCGCCACTGCTTGAGGGCGCCTCCCCGGCGTGGGACGATCCGGTCGTGAGCGAGCAGCCCGCCCCGGACCAGCACCTGCGCGACCTTGCCCGGCTGCGCCGCGTGCGCGACCGCATCGACCGCGACTACGCGCAGCCGCTGGACGTGGAAACCCTGGCGCGCGGCATCGGCATGTCGGCCGGGCACCTCAGCCGCCAGTTCAAGCTCGCGTTCGGCGAATCGCCGTACAGCTACCTGATGACACGGCGCATCGAGCGTGCGATGGCGCTGCTGCGCCGTGGCGATCTCGACGTCACCGAGGTCTGCTACGCGGTGGGCTGCGCCTCGCTGGGCACCTTCAGTACCCGTTTCGGCGAACTGGTCGGCATGCCGCCCGGCGCCTACCGGCGCGCGGCGGGGCAGGCGACCGCGGGCTTGCCGTCCTGCGTCGCGCGGCAGGTGACGCGACCGATCAGGAATCGAGAAGCGCGGAACGGCGAACCCGACCTAGCATGACGGTCCCATCCCCACCGAACGGCACCATGGACATCAGCATCCACGCCAGCTTCCTCCCGCACAGCGACCCCGACGCCTCGCTCGCGTTCTACCGCGACGTGCTCGGCTTCGAGCTGCGCAACGACGTGGGCTACAAGGGCCTGCGCTGGATCACGATGGGTGCCGCAGGGCAGCCCGGCACGTCCATCGTGCTGTATCCGCCGTCCGCCAGTCCCGGCGTCACCGACGACGAGAAACGCACCATCGCCGAAATGATGGCCAAGGGCACCTACGCGACGATGCTGCTGGCCACGCAGGATCTCGACGCAGCGTTCGAGCGCATCCGGGCCAGCGGCGCCGAGGTCGTCGAGGAGCCGACCATGCAGCCCTACGGCGTGCGTGACTGCGCCGTGCGCGATCCGGCCGGCAACCTGCTGCGTGTGCAGGAACGGCGCTGAAGCTTCCGACTTCGATCCCGCGAGGAACCATCCATGAGTCCGACCGCAAAGAAGACCGCATCCAGGACCGTCGCGAAACCCGCCAAGGGCGCCGCGACATTCAGCGCCGAGGAAAAGGCCGCGATGAAGGCCTATGCCCAGGAGCTGAAGACGCAGGCGCGTGCTGACCGCACCCGGGAAGACGGCGAACGCGAGGTGCTGGCGGCGATTGCCGCGATGGCGGAATCCGACCGCGCCATGGCCGCGCGCGTGCACGCCATCGTCAAGGCGCATGCCCCGTCGCTGGTGCCGAAGACCTGGTACGGCATGCCGGCGTATGCGCTGGACGGCAAGGTGCTCTGCTTCTTCAAGGACGCGCAGAAATTCAAGGACAGGTACGCCACCTTCGGCTTCAACGACCTTGCCAGGCTCGACGACGGCGCCATGTGGCCCACCGCGTTCGCGCTCAAGGCCATCAACGCCGAGGTGGAGAAGCGCATCGCCGCGTTGCTGAAGAAGGCGCTGGGCTGAGCGGTCGGTTTTCGCGTGCGGTGGAATGTTTCGCCACTCGCGCAGCGATCTCCTAAGATGGCGCGTCGCACTCCGATGAGGCAGACCGCCATGCGTACGGCTCTTTCGTGTTCGTGCAGTGCTCTCCTGGGGCTGGCGCTTGCCTCGCCTGCTCCCCGGGCCGCGGCTGCCGATGCCGCGCCCGTGGTGCGCGTCGCCACCGGCAGCCTGTCGGGCATCCACGATGCGAAGGCCGGGCTGGACGAGTTCAAGGGCATCCCCTATGCCGCGCCACCGGTGGGCGCGCTGCGCTGGAAGCCGCCGCAACCGGCAGCGTCGTGGAGCGGCGTGCGCGCCGCCGACCGCTTCGGCCCGCGCTGCATGCAGCGCCCGCTGTATAGCGACATGGTGTTCCGCTCCAACGGCATGAGCGAGGACTGCCTGTACCTCAACGTGTGGACGCCGGCGAAGCGCAAGGCCGGGCTGCCGGTGCTGGTGTATTTCTACGGCGGCAGCATGCTGGCGGGCGATGGCTCCGAGCCGCGCTACGACGGCGCCAGTCTCGCGCAGCGCGGCATCGTCGCCGTCACCGTGAACTACCGGCTGGACGTGTTCGGCCTGCTCGCCTTGCCCGCGCTCACCGCCGAATCGCCCCGGCACGCCAGCGGCAACTACAGCCTGCTCGACATGACGGCCGCGCTGCGCTGGGTGCGCGACAACATCGCCGCGTTCGGCGGCGATCCAATGCAGGTCACCATCGGCGGCGAATCGGCCGGCTCGATGGCGGTGTCGGCGCTGATGGCCTCGCCGTTGTCGAAAGGGCTGATGCAGCGCGCGATCGGCGAAAGCGGCGCCGTGCTGGGCAACCTCCAGCCGATGCCGCTGGCGGAGGCGCAGCGCAAGGGCGAGCAGTTCATGCACCGGGTCGGCGCGCACTCGCTCGCCGAACTGCGTGCGATGCCGGCGGATGTGCTGCTCGAGGCGCTGGGCACGTCGGACAGCGGCGGCTTCGACATGACCATCGATGGCGACTTCCTTCCGCGTTCGCCCGAAGCGATCTACGCCGCGGGCGAGCAGGCGCACATCCCGCTGCTGGCGGGTTCGAACTCGCAGGAGGGTTACTGGAAGAGCCTGCTGGACGGCAAGGCGCCCACGCCGGAGGACTACCGCGCCGCGGTGCAACGGCAGTTCGGCACGAGCGCCGACGAAGCGCTGCGGCTGTATCCGGGCCACAGCGAGGCCGAGGTCAAGGCTTCCGGCACCGGGCTGATGGGCGACCAGTTCATCGCCTTCGCCACCTGGCGCTGGATGGATGCGCAGCGCAAGACCGGTAACGCACCCGTGTATTACTACCACTTCGAACAGCCGCGACCCGCGAAACGCGACGGCAGTGCCGGCCCGGACGACGGCGCCGTGCACAGCGGCGAGATCGAATACGCGCTGGGCAACCTCGACGGCAACCCGGTCTACGCATGGACCGCCGTCGACCGCCACGTTTCGGCCACGATGGAAGGCTACTGGGCGAACTTCATCAAGACCGGCGACCCCAACGGCGACGGCTTGCCGCATTGGCCGGCCGTGACCGCGAAGGACGGCGGCCTGCTGCGCCAGGTGATCGGTGCCGACACGCACACCACGGTCGACCGCAACGCGGCGCGCTATGAGTTCCTGCAGCGCTTCGAGCCGGATGCGCATTTGTAGCAAAGTGCGGCAAGGCGCACTCAGCGACGTGTGGCGAGCACGCCATCCAATGCCGGTTGCGCCTCGAAACCTGCTTCCTGCAACCGCCGCGCGACCTCGCGCGGCACGTCGCGGCCGCTGGTGAGCTTGTTCGGGCTGCCGGTGTAGTGGAACAGGCGGCCGCCGCGGCGCAGCACGCGGGCGAGTTGTTTGTAGAAGTCCAGCGAATACAGCTCGCCGGCGATGCCGAAGCGCGGCGGGTCGTGCAGCAGCGCATCCACCGAGGCGTCGGGAAGCTGCGCGATGGCCTGCGACACGTCGGCGTGCACAAGTTGCAGGCGGCCGCCGTTCGCGGGCGCGTCCGGGTCGGGCGACCACGGGTTCAGCGTGCGCAGCCACAGCACGTCGGGGTTCTTCTCGAACGAGCGGATGTGCGCCGCGCCCGCTTCGAGACAGCAGGCGGCGAAATAGCCCAGGCCGCCGCAGGTGTCGAGCACGGTCTTGCCCTGCGGCGCGACCAGCGCGACCTTGCGGCGCGCATCGTCCAGCGGCGATTCCTTCGCGGTGGGCAGCATCTTGATGCCGTCGATCTCGAACGTGGGCACATCCCACCCGGTGGGCACCAGCTTGATCAGCGAGCCGGAAAACCGCGCCGCCGGCGCGAACGCCTCGCCGTCCCAGTAGTGGATGCTGCGTTCCTTGGGCGCGGCCGGCCAGGGGTAGGTTTCGCCACGCCATTGCCAGGCGTCCGCGTGCAACCGCGCGGTGCCGGTGGAGCGGCCCAGGTCCAGCGAGCCGCTCCACCCGGCGGCGCCGGCGTCGCGTGCGGCGAGCAGCACCGCGGTGGTGGCGCGGGTGAGCAGGGGGCCGGCGTAGTGCGACAAGGGGCGATCCTTCCGGGTTGGCCGCGCATCGTAACCCACGCGCGTCCGTGGAATGGTCCGGGCGCGTCTTTCCCCTTTTCTCACGAAGTCCGGCGCATAGTCGAGGAACCGCGGCCCGTGCCGCGTCGTTCGGGAGTCGTGTCATGACGAAGCGTTTCATGCGTGGATTGCCGGCCCTGTTGCTGGTGCTCGCCCTGCCGGCCACGGCGCAGACGGCGGATGCGAACGGGACGGTTTCGAAGCAGGTCGCGACGGCCAGCGCGCATGCCGGGATGGCGCTGGGCGCGGCCGACCTGGCGACGGCGCACACCCATCTGCATCACGTGGTGAACTGCCTGGTCGGGCCGCAAGGGAAGGGCTTCGACGCCAAGGCGGGGAACCCGTGCAAGGACGTGGGCCAGGGCGCCATCGTCGACGCGAAGGGCGACGCCGCGGTGGAAACCCGGTTGCGCACCGCGCTGGGGCAGGCCGAGCAGGGCTTGAAGACAACCACGCTGCCCGCCGCGCACGCCGATGCAAAGCAGGCGATGGAGACGCTGCAGGCGAAATGACGCAGTTGCCGCGCGTCAGCGGCGGTTGGGCCGCGCCACGCCAGACTGCAGCCTCATGCCACCGACGGGAGACTCGCCATGAGGTTGTCCGTGATCGTTTGCGCATGGACGGCGATGCTGGCCTGCACCGCCTGCTCGCAGGGACCGCAGCAGGCGGCGGCTCCGGTTTCTTCCGCGTCTTCCGCGGCACCCGGTGCCGCATCGGCGCCCGCGTCGTCGCCGGGCGCGGCGACAGCGGCCGCCATGCCGGGCGTGAAGCCGGCCTACCTGTTCGACCTGCTGCAGCAAGCGGATTTCGCGAAGGCGCTGGATGCGCTGCACGGCGCGCAGTCCCTGCCGGCCTGGGTGCGCCAGGGCGGCACGGCGACGCCGGTGCGGAACATCAGGGTGGGCGGCAGGAGCATGTCGCTGGCCACCGCGTGCAAGCCACACGATTGCCCGACCGAGCGCGTGGCGCTGCTGTACGACCCGCAGTCCCACGCGATGTGGGGCTTGTTTGCGCAGCGCGCGGAAAACCTGCCGCCGGCGGTCGATCCCCGCGACAGTTCGCAGGACAAGCTCGCCTGGCTGGGCGAGCCGGATGCGGCGCAGCGCGAGTTGCTGCGCAATGCGCTGTACGCGCGCTGACACCGGCATCGCGTAAGCTTGAGCCATCGTGTGGCCGGCAGCCGGATCGCGCGGGCGTCACGTCCCTTTCTTTCTCCATGGAGCATCACGCATGAGCACGATCAAGGTGGCGGTACTGGTGGGCAGCCTGCGCAAGGCGTCGATCAACAAGCGGCTGGCGCGGGCGGTGGAGCGGCTGGCGCCGAAGGAGTTCGCGTTCGAGCACGTCCGCATCGACAACCTGCCGCTGTACGACCAGGATTTCGACGCGGACTATCCGGCCGAGGCGCGGCGCCTGAAGCAGCAGATCGAGGCCGCCGACGCGCTGCTGTTCGTCACCCCGGAATACAACCGCGGCGTGCCGGGCGTGCTGAAGAACGCGATCGACATCGCGTCGCGGCCCTGGGGCACGAATTCCTTTGCCGGCAAGCCCGGCGCGGTGATCGGCGCATCGATCGGCGCCACCGGCAGCGCGCTGGCCCAGCAGCACCTGCGCAATACGCTGGTGTTCGCCGACGTCGCCGTGCTGGCGCAGCCCGAGGTGTTCGTGCAGTTCAAGGACGACGACCTGATCGACGCCGAGGGCCACGTGTCCAACGAGGGCACGCGGAAATTCCTGCAGGGCTTCGTCGACCGCTACGTGGCCTGGGTGAAGCGGCACCTGGCCTGAGCGTAGCGCCGGGGCGGCGCCGTCGCGCGTTTCCCCGGCGCCGCCGCCGCGCTCAGCCGCCGGCGCCGCAGAACTTGTCCAGCAACTGCCGCTGCGCATCCAGCACCGGCTCCTCCGGCGCGCGCGCCACTGGAACGTAGGTGCCGTCGGCCTGCAGTTCGGTGGAGCCCACGTTGTCCGCAAGGTACAGCTCCAGCGCGGCGAAGACGCGTTGCTGGAGTTTCTTGCCCTCGATCGGGAACGCGCACTCCACGCGGCGATCCAGGTTGCGTTCCATCAGGTCGGCGCTGGAAAGGTAGAGCTTCGGTTCGCCGTCGTTCGCGAACCAGTAGGCGCGGCTGTGCTCCAGGAAGCGGCCGATCACCGAGCGCACGCGGATGTTCTCCGACACGCCGGGCACGCCGGGGCGCAGGCAGCACATGCCGCGCACGATCAGGTCGATGCGCACGCCGGCGATGCTGGCCCGGTACAGCGCACGGATCATCTTGGGGTCGGTGAGCGAGTTGATCTTGATGAGGATGCGCGCGCTCTTGCCCGCCTCGGCGTGCGCCGCCTCCTGCGCGATCAGGTCGAGCAGGCCCGGCTTCAGCGTGAACGGCGCCTGCAGCAGCTTGCGCATGCGCAGCGCCTTGCCCATGCCGGTGAGCTGGCTGAACAGCTTGTGCACGTCCTCGCACAGCGCCTCGTCGGAGGTGAGCAGGCTGTAGTCGGTGTACAGGCGCGCGTTGCCGGTGTGGTAGTTGCCGGTGCCGAGATGCGCGTAGCGCACCAGTTCGTTGCCTTCGCGGCGCTGGATCAGCATCAGCTTGGCGTGCGTCTTGATGCCCACCACGCCGTAGATCACCATCGCGCCGGCCTGCTGCAGGCGCGAGGCGAGCGTGAGGTTGGATTCCTCGTCGAAGCGCGCGCGCAGTTCCACCACGGCGGTCACTTCCTTGCCGGCGCGCGCCGCGTCCACCAGCGCGTCGACCAGCTCGGAATCCGCGCCGGTGCGGTACAGCGTCTGCTTGATCGCCAGCACCTGCGGGTCCTTCGAGGCCTGGCGCAGCAGGTCCACCACCGGCGCGAAGGATTCGTAGGGATGCAGCAGCAGCACGTCCTGCTTGGCGATCACCGCGAACAGGTCCTCGGCGTGCTTCAGCGCCTTGGGCAGCGCGGGCACGAACGGCCGGTACTGCAGGGCGGGGTAGTTCACCTTGCTGGCGATGCGGAACAGCCGCGCCAGGTTCACCGGGCCGTTCACCTCGTAAAGCTCGGACTCGGCGAGGCCGAACTGCTTGAGCAGGTGGGCGGTGAGCGCCTTCGGGCAGTTGTCCGCCACTTCCAGCCGCACCGCGCTGCCGAAGCGGCGCGAGTACAGCTCGCCGCGCAGCGCCATCGCCAGGTCTTCCACGTCCTCGGGGTCGAGCGCGAGGTCGGCGTTGCGGGTCAGGCGGAACTGGTAGCAGCCGAGCACGTTCATGCCGGGGAACAGCTCCTCGGCATGCGCGTGGATCATCGAGGACAGCAGCACGTAGCGGTCGCCGCCTTCGCTGATGTCGTCGGGGATGCGGATCAGCCGCGGCAGCACGCGCGGCGCCGGCACCACGGCGAGGCCGGAGTCGCGGCCGAACGCATCGATGCCGTCCAGTTGCACGATGAAGTTGAGGCTCTTGTTGACCAGCAGCGGGAACGGATGGGTGGGGTCCAGCCCGATCGGCGTCACCAGCGGGGCCACCTCTTCGCGGAAATGGCGGCGCACCCACTGCTTCTGCTTGTGCGTCCACTGGTCGCGCCGCGCGATGTGGATGCCGTGCGCGGCCAGCTCCGGCAGGATGCGCTCGTTGAGGATGGCGTACTGTCGCTCGATCTGCTGGTGGGCGATGGCGCTGATCTCGGCCAGCGCCTGGCGCGGCGCCAGGCCGTCGGCGGCGAGCAGTTCGTGGTCCAGCGCGATCTGGCTCTTGAGGCCGGCCACGCGGATCTCGAAGAACTCGTCCATGTTGCGCGAGAAGATCAGCAGGAACTTCAGCCGCTCCAGCAGCGGCGTGCGTTCGTCCAGCGCCTGGTCGAGCACGCGGATGTTGAACTGCAGCTGCGACAGCTCGCGGTTGATGTACAGCTGGCGCTCGCCGAGATCGGGACGGGCCGCCGCCTCGCTGGCGGCGTTGCCGCCGGCCTCCGGCGTGTCCGCCTCGGCCGGCGCCTGATTGCGTGGGGCGCGTGCGCTCATCGATGAGTATCCGTCGGGTACGTTCAGCTCTGATCCTTCGGGCATGGTAACCCGTCCCCCGGCGCGGTTGCTTCAGGCATTGCGGTCGACTGTGCAGATACCGTGTGACGGCAGGATGACGCACGCTGCGTCGGCCTCGAAGGCGCCCGGATGCCGGCGGGGGATGGGGCCGCGGGCGGCGCGTCGCGCTGGCCCGCGTCGGGGGCGAAAGGTTATCCCCGCGTGAAGCCGGGCCTTGTTCCATTGCCGCGAAGCCTGGCGAACGCAGGATTCATGCGGTCGCCATCTTCATGCGCACATACTGCCGGGGCGGGCTGCCGCCGTGGAGGGGCGGCATGTCCGCGAATCAGGGGTCCGGCCGATTCAACAACGAAGGACGAACAGGCATGAGCATATTCGGCGATATCGTAAACAAGCTGTTCCACCGGGCGAATCCCGCCGCCCCGCCGCCCGCCACCGAGGCGACTCCGGAGCCGGCCCCGGCACCCGACGCCGCGGCAGCGCCTGCTCCCGCGCCACTGGCGAATGTCGATGTCGCCGCCGTGATGGATCAGGCTGTTGCGGACAGCGGCCAGACGCTGAACTGGCGTACGTCGATCGTCGACACGCTGAAGGCGCTGGGCGTGGACAGCAGCCTCGATCACCGCAAGCAGCTCGCGCGGGAACTCAAGTACACCGGCGACATGGGCGACTCGGCCAGCATGAATATCTGGCTGCACAAGCAGGTGATGGCGGCGCTGGCGGCGAACGGCGGCAAGCTGCCGGCCGATCTCGCGCACTGAGCCTGCGCAAACGGATGGTGCCAGACCATGGCGGGCGCGGATGTCCGCGCGGTCTGGCACCGTCCTCCCGAACGGAATCAGTGTGCGACGATATCGACCTGCACGCGGCGATCCGGTGCAAGGCAGGCGATGAGTTCGCTGCGATTGCGGTCGGTGCAGGTCGTGCCCGGGTCGGCCTTCCCCGCGCCGCGGGCGACGATGGCGTTGCTGGGAACTCCGTGGGCAACCATGTAATCCATCACTGCCGCCGCACGGCGCGACGAAAGCGCCTTGTTGTACGCATCGCTGCCGATGCGATCGGTGGTGCCGACCACCTTGATGCTCTTGACGCTCTTGACGCGCCGCTGCTGCAGCACGTCGATGATGTTCTTGTCGATCTGCGCCGGTGCGCCGGGCGACAGCACCGAGCTGTTGAAAGCGAACAAGGCATCCGCGGAGAGATTGATCACGGTTGGTTCGGCGGGTTTGGGCGCCTCGGCCACGGGCGGCTTGCCATTCACCAGCTGCTCGCAGGCAGCGGGATACCAGAGCGCCTGACCGACCCGCATGTGGTCGTCGAAGAGCACCTTGAACTGGCAGGTCAGGTGGTCGCCGGTTTTTTTCTGGGGCATGTACAGCACGTAGTCCCATTCGTGCACGTTGAACAGGCCTTCACGGTATTGCGGATGGCCGATCCATTCGTAGACCGCATCCTTGCTCGCGCCGGGCACGATCTTGCGGGCGGTTTCCAGGCTCGGGTAGGCCTTGGCGACAACCAGCGGCCGGGCATCCTGGACGCGCGGCCAGATCGGCTTGTCGGTGTGCCCGTTCTGCACGCTGCTCAGTGCTTCGGCCCGGACATTGGCCGGCCACGCGGCCATCATGGCCATGGCCACGCAGAAGCTTGTCCACTTCAACATTCTTGACATGGTTAGTAGACCTTTGGGCGACGCGCGGCGAAGCGCCGCGTGGTCGCGTTGAAAGTTCGCCGTTGAGGAAATGGCGGAGCCCGGAAGGGCTCCGCCATGCGTTTCAGACAGGGTGGCCGTTCCTCAGAACACCACGCCCACGCCCACACGGTAGATCGGCGAGTCCCCCTGTGCCGCGGAGACGCCTGCGTTCACGTTGATCCGGCCGTTCTCGGTCCAGCGCGAAACGTTGACGCCGACGGCGTTCTGGCCGCGATAGGAAGCGAAGCCCGCGTTCACGCCGGTGTGGCCCGGCAGGTACGGCGTCACCGACATCAGGGCCGAGGCTGCGGCGATGCCGCGGTTGGCCTGCCGGTTGGCCCGGTTGATGGTGTCGTTGACGCGATCCCAGCGGTCGTTCAACTGGCCCAGGTTCACGGCATCCGTCAGTGCGGTACCCGCGGCGACGTTGGTGATCTGCCGCTCGTTGCCGGCCGAGCCGACCGACACGCTGTTCGCGCGGTCCGCCACGGAACCCGAGCCCAGTGCCACGGCGTTGCCGGCGCTGGCGACGGTGTTGTGGCCGATCGCCATCGATTCCGTGCCGCTGGCCTGCGCAGCTTGCCCCATCGCGGTGCTGCCGCTGCCGGAGGCGACGGAGTTCGCACCCATCGAGGTCGAGTTGTTGCCGGAGGCCGTGGAGCCTGCGCCCAGCGAACTCGCGTTGCTGCCGGAGGCCACGGAGCCCGAACCGTTTGCGGTCGAGTTGTCGCCCGAGGCCAGCGATCCGCTGCCGATGGCGGTGGACTCCTTGCCTTCGGCGCTGGCGCCATTGCCGCTTGCGGTCGCGTTTTCGCCGGAAGCCAGCGACGCGTTGCCCGTGGCGGTCGAACCGTTGCCCGAGGCCACCGAGCCGTTGCCGACCGTGGTGGAACCGCTGCCCGAGGCGGTGGAGCCGTTGCCGTTGGCGGTCGAGTTGTCGCCCGAGGCCAGCGAGTTGTTGCCGGAAGCGGTGGAGCCTTCGCCCTGGGCCGTCGAGCCGTTGCCGCTGGCCGTGGAGCCGTTGCCCGAGGCAACCGAGCCATTGCCGCTGGCGGTCGAGTTGTCGCCCGAGGCCAGCGAGTTGCTGCCCGAAGCGGTGGAGCCTTCGCCCTGTGCCGTCGAGCCGCTGCCGTTGGCTGTGGAGCCGTTGCCCGAGGCAACCGAGCCATTGCCGTTGGCGCTCGAGTTGTCGCCCGAGGCCAGCGAGTTGCTGCCCGAAGCGGTGGAGCCGCTGCCCGACGCGGTGGAGCCACTGCCGTTGGCGGTCGAGTTGTCGCCGGAGGCCAGCGAATTGCTGCCCGAAGCCGTCGAGCCCTCGCCTTCGGCGGCCGAACCGCTGCCGCTGGCCGTGGAGTTGCCGCCCGAGGCGAGCGAGCCGTTGCCCGAGGCGGTGGAGCCGTCGCCGGAAGCGGTGGAGCCGTTGCCGTTGGCGGTGGAGCCGTTGCCGGAAGCCAGCGAATCGGTGCCCGAGGCCGTCGAGCCCTCGCCCGAGGCCGTCGAGCCATTGCCCGAGGCGGTGGAGCCGTCGCCGGAAGCGGTGGAGCCGTTGCCGTTGGCGGTGGAGCCGTCGCCGGAAGCCAGCGAATCGGTGCCCGAGGCCGTCGAGCCCTCGCCCGAGGCCGTCGAGCCGTTGCCCGTAGCGGTGGAGCCGTCGCCGGAAGCGGTGGAGCCGTTGCCGTTGGCGGTGGAGCCGTTGCCCGAAGCCAGCGAATCGGTGCCCGAGGCCGTCGAGCCGTCACCCGAGGCCGTGGAGCCATTGCCCGTGGCGGTCGAGTCCTCGCCCGAGGCCAGCGAACCGTTGCCGTTGGCCGTGGAGCCGTCGCCGCTGGCGTTGGAGCCATTGCCCGTGGCGGTGGAGCCCTCGCCTTCGGCGTTGGCGCCGTTGCCGTTGGCGGTGGAGCCGTCGCCGCTGGCGTTGGAGCCATTGCCCGTTGCGGTGGAGCCGTCGCCGCTGGCGTTGGAGTCATTGCCGTTGGCGGTGGAGCCGTCGCCCGTGGCCGTCGAGCCGTCACCCACGGCAGTGGAGCCGTCGCCGGTCGCGTCGCCGTTGCCGCCGGTGCCGATGCCGGAGCCCAGCTGATCCGTCAATTGCGCGATGTCCTGGCTGTTCTGCAGGAGGCGGGTGTCCAGATCGCCGAACAGATCGGCGAGGCTGCCGTAGGTCACCGATTCGCCGGCCGCATTGGTCATCGTGTAGGTCGGCGCGGCGAGCGTGCCATCGATGTTGATGGTGGTGCCGAGTGCCTGCGCGAGGCTGTGAACGGTTCCGTAGAGCTGGCTGCCGTTGATCGCCTCGAGGCTGTCGGCGGACACCAGGCCCTGGGCCACGTTCCTCAGTACGACCGGTGCGGCCGCATTCTGGCCGCCGAACGTCACGGCGTTCTTGACGGCGTCGTCGTAGCTCACGGCAAGCGAAGTCAGGCCGCCTTCCGGGTCGGTCGGGTCGACCGTCACCAGGCCGCTGGCTTTCAGCTGGGCCAGGTTGACGGCGTCGTTGTCTTCGACGCCATCCGCCACGCCCGAGATCCTGCGGTCGCCGTCGGTGCCGGCGACATCGACGACGCTGCCGCCGACAGTCGCGCCGATGGCGATGTTCTTGCTGACGGCGTCCTGGACCATGATGCCCATGCCGGCGGCATCGACCTTCTGCTGCAGGGCATACAGTTGTCCGCCGTTGACGGCGTCCGAGCTGTCCACGGACACGTCGCCGTCTTCGAGGTTGGTGATCCTGGCCTTTGCGCCGATCGCGCCGGTGTCGGCATCGATGCCGCCCAGGGTGATGGTGTCCTTGTTGGTGGTGTCGTACACGACGAACGGTGTCGACACGACGCCGGACTCGCCGTCACCCGGATCGGTCGGCGCCGTGATGTTCAGGCCGGCAGCCTTGAGCTGCGCCACGTTGACGGCGTCGGTGTCCTCGAAGCCGGCCTTGACGTTGGTGATCCAGCGCTCGTTGTCGACGGTGCCCACGGACACCGTGTTGGCGCGATCCGCTATGGAACCCTGGCCGATGGCCGTGGCGTTGGCGACATTGTCCAGCACCATGGCGCCGGTGCCGATGGCGGTGGAGTGCGCCGCGTTGCTGCCCACCGATGCGAGGGTGCCTACGGCCATCGAGGCGAAGGAATTCTGGCCCACCGACGACTGGCCGCCGATCGCCACCGATTCGAAGGCGCCGCTGTGGAGGATTGCGCTGTCGCCGATGGCGACGCCGTCAGCCACGCCGGCGGCCACGTTCGAGCCGGAACCGATTGCAATGGCGTTGATCGCGCCTTCGCCCACCGAGGCTGCGGCAACGGGCACCGGCGTGGTGCCGCCGTTCGGTTGCAGCACGACCAGGCCGGTGGCGGGATCGACCGCCACGGAGTTCGAGCCCAGGGCGATGGCGCCATCCGCGTTGCTGGCCACCGAGGCTTTCGTGCCCATGGCGATCGAGTTGTTGGCGCTCGCCGTACTCATGGCGCCGATGGCCGTGACGGCCGAGCCCGATGCATGGGCCGTGTCGCCCATCGCGATGGAAGAGCTGCCATTGACGACGGAATAGGTGCCCAGCGCCATCGCGGCGGTTCCGTGTGCGGTCGCATTGAAGCCGAACGCCGAGGAATAGCCACTGTAAGCCGAAGAGAAGGCGCCGTAGGCCGAAGCGCCGCGCCACGCGTCCACGCCCGCGTCGACGTAATCCTGCAGGCCGCTGACCGAGGCCGCATAGGTATTGTCGCCCCACAGTTCCGCATGACCTGCCGTCGCGCCGGTACCCGTCGCGACGGACCAGGCGCCTTCGGAGTTGGCCCAGCCCGTTCGGACCACGCCGGATCGCGGATCCCTCCACGTGTACCAGCACCCAAGCACACCGTTGGCGCTGCCGATGCCGATGGAGTACCACGACGGCGTGGTCACGCAGGAGCCAAGCTGGGCGCCGTTCGCCATGACCGTTGTCGGCGCGACAAGCGCCGACACACCCACGCCCACAACCGTGACGAGGGAGAGCGCGCTCAGCGCGCTTTTGCGGAGCTTCGTGCCCTTGGCGGCCTTCTTGCTGCTCTTGGCCAATTCGGAAGCAACGACCCACGTACTCGTGCTGGCATTCCAGATCACGCGATAGTTCGTATTCACGTCTATAAAATCCTTGAAAAATTGAATCAGCCCGCATCTTGCAGTTGGGCTTGAAAGTGATTGCCAAAGCCATTCGATGCGAGTGAACGGCTATACGCGATGATGTCGAGCGGCCTCATCGGGTCCTATAGGACAGGGCGTAAAAAGCAGACTTTAATTTTCGCTTTCGCCCGTTTTTAGGCCGTGTCTTATTTCCCGGCCGAATACGCGCGCTAGGCTTGTGGAACCCGTTGCTGGCGCGACAGCGTGCCGGAAGAAGCAATGGTCCCGAATTTCCGGCACCAGCCCGAGGAACACGGCCTGGTCGTGGGGATCCCGGGTGCTGCGAATGGCCACGCGCCTCATGCGGGACACCGTCATTCGATAGCGCGGCCGTGCGCCGCGCATCGTCCACGCGTCGCCATCAACGAAGCATCGGGGCCGGGGCAGGGTTGCCCGGCTTGAGTGTCCCTGCTGTCCGGTCTGACGACATCAACCATCGATACACGCAGCCATACGCGGTCATGACGATCCATGAAGTGCTCCCACGCCAAACTGCTCATGCGAATGCGCCGCCGTGCCCTGGCGAAGCCGTGGTTGCTGGCATCGCTGACGGTCGCTGCAGTGAGTGCCTGCGGGTTCACCGGGCCGATCGACATCGCCTCGGGCAGGCAGGCATCCGTCCGGTCGGTTGAAGCGCCCGTCGCGTCGCCGGCAACCCATTCGTTCGAATCGGCGGGCGACCCGGCAGCCAGCCAGGTGGGTCTGCGCGGCGGCGTGGGATCCGGCGACAGTCGGGCTGCTCCTCTCTCTCGCCGTGCAGTTGGCGGAGTCCGTCGCGACGACCGCAAGGTTCCTCTCGCCAGGCACGCGACTGATGCCGCTGCGGAGGAGGCGCCACTGGATCCGGCATCCGCCCGGATTGCTGATTCCGTCTCCCGGGGCGAGCCTGTGCAGACGATGGTGCGAAGCGACCCGGCAATGGGAACCTTCGCCGGCGCAGCCGCCGTTGCGGGCGTTCCCGTCATCGCGAGCGGCGCGAAGGCCGGATGGCACGCGTGGCTCTGGGTCCTGGCTGCGACAGTGCTGTTCCTGGGCGTCGCCGGTGCCTTGCGGGCTCGGCGTCGAGCACGGCAAATGCCGGAAGATCGTCCCGCCTCCCTCGGCTGGGCAGGTTGGAAGCCTGTTTCCGCGCTGGCGGAGAAGTCCGGCCAACCGCCGTTGCACGGCGGCGCGGCTTCGCCCGTGGTCGTCACCGATGTCCGATCGCAGGCGCTGCGTGTCGCGGCTCCTGCCGACCGCCGGCGCATCGGCGCGGCCGGCATTGCGCCTGCGCCTCTTCGCCCCGGTCACTACGGCGGATTCAAGCGCTGGGCGGTTGCCCGGTATCGTGTCGCCGTGGGCGTGGCGCCGCCGCGCCAGCGCGATCTGCCGACGACGGTCCCTGTGTTCCCGTGCCTGGAAATCGACCAGGCACATGGGGACGAGGTCACCGTGCAGCTTGAGCATCACCCGGTTCCGGGACGCTCGATGCCCTCCCTGGCAGAGGCGCACCGGCCGGACATGGATACGTTCGAAGCTTCGGCCCTGCATGTCGACGCCATGCCGTGTTGCGATTCGGACGACGAATTCCCTTCCGCTTCCGAACCGGTCGTGGATATCGTCCTGCCGGCACCCGGTTCCACGGAGTCCGCCACGCAGGTATCGGTGTCGGGCGTTTCTCCCGAATGTGAGGGAAACGCCGCGCGTGCAACCGCGGAAAGCCTGCACGTATCGCTCGCCCGCGCATCGCTCGCGCTATCGAAGGGCGACGCGGAGCAGGCCATCCTCGCGCTTCGCCCGCACATGACCCTTTCCTCCATGTCGGGCGGCGCATGGACCGTGGCGGGGTGGGCCTGGTGGTCGATCGCGCGGCGGCGCGGCCCGGATGCGCTGGAAGTCGCCGATCTCGTCGTGGCTGCCTTCGAACGGGCCATCGACATGGAGCCCGAGCGTGCCCGCTTGCTGGAACGTGCCGTGGCAAAGCTGCACTTGTTCCGCGCGACCCTGGTCGAGGACGACCAACGATGCGACGCCCTGGACTCGGCGCTGGCGGCGCTGGGGCGGGCGATGCGCGTGCGCGAAAAAGTCGACGATGGACTCCGGATCACCTTGGCCGGCACTCTTTACGAGCGTGCCATGCTGGTGCCCGAAGGCCGGAAAGCCCTGCTGACGCAGGCCGCCGAAGTCATGGATGTACTTGTCGTCCCTGCGCATTGCGCCGAGCAATGGACCTGGTTGCATGCCCACGTGCTCATCGCGCTTGCCGGCGTATCCGATCTTCACGCTGCAACCCGTTGGGAGACCATGGCCTGCAATATCCTCTGGAATTATTTCCCGTCCCTGGACGCCGGACGGCACGAAGAGTGGCTTTGCCGGATCATCGAAACCGAACGCGCGTTCGCCGCGCGTCTCCAGGGCGCGGCGCGCATCACTCACCTGACCGGAGTCAAGCGGCGCCTGCATGCCGCCGTCGAGTGCAGCACCACCATCCATCCGCTGCTTGCCTGGATCAACCTGGTCCACGACTGGTCGAAGAGCCTGACGGGCACCTCGGCGCGATCCAAGCTGGCCGAAGTCGACACGCTCTTCCAGTGCATTCGCCAGTTGTCCCCGCACGAGCAGGGCGCCATTGCCTTTGCGCAGGCGTACTACCTGCGCCTGCGTGCGCAGCAGGAACTTCCCGCGCGCCATCTTTCGATGCTGAAGGAAGCCGAGGGCCTTCTCGACGTGGCGGTTTCGCCGGCAGCCGGACCCGACATGATCGCCCTCGAAAGGGCCGAGATTTCCCTGGCGCGCGGCCACCTGCTCGACGGTCGCGAAGCGCGGGATGCCTTCGAGCGCGCCGCCGCGTTCGCCGACGGCGTCATGGATACGAACCCGGGCAATGCGGTCATGGCTGCCACCTGCGCATTGCGCGCCCATCTCGCCTTGGCCGCCACGGCCAACGACGCGCCGCGCATGCGGCGGCTCAATGAATTGAGCGCGCACCTGCGAGGTCTCAAGGGGGATGCCGGCGATACCCTGCAATACGCGGCCCAGGTCGCGTTGCTGGACAACGCGCCGCAGCGGGCAGCCGAACTGTGCCATGCCGCCTGGTGCGCGGGCACCAACGCGAAAGAGCTCCTGCCATGCTGGAAACAGGCACTTCTGCTCTGGGAACACGAGCTGAAAAACACGGGGGGCGACCCTTCCTGGGAAAGGCAGCATCGATACATGCGCCTGGCCTCCAGCAACTAGCGCCCGGCCTCGTTCTTCTTTTTCCTTCCCCAATCACGGATTTCACCATGAACACCAACCATCAACCTGTCGACAACTCCCGGCGCCTCTGGAACACCCGTTACGGCGTCATGGCGGCAATGAATCAAGACAACCCGATCGTCCAGTCGCTTCGCCAATATGGCGAATGGATCGAACAGGAACTGGATATCCTCGGCAGCTTCCTGCAGGAGGGCCAGGTCGTCGTGGAATTCGGCGGCGAATACGCGGCCCACGCGCTATGGCTGGCCAAGGCGGTCGGCGACCAGGGGCGCGTCATCGTCGCCGAGCCGCGCCGCATCGAGTTCCAGCAACTGTGCGCCAACCTGGCGCTGAACGGGTTGGGCAACGTCCACGCGGAAGCCATGTGGCTGGGCCGCCAGTCGGGCTTCACTTCGCTCGGCGAGCTCTTTCCCGAAAGCAGCGCCTCGCAGACCGAGCGCGTACGCACCTCCACGCTGGACGAGCAGGCATTGGACGAACTGCACTTGCTGAAGATCAACCTTCCCGGCGCCGCCGCCGCCCTGCTGGCCGGCGCGCACGAGACCGTGCGGCGTTGCAGGCCGATCATCTACCTGCGCCTTGCCTCGATCGGGCAGGCCGTGACGGATATCTCCGCGCTGAAGGAACTGGGCTATCGCTGCTGGTCGCATTTGCCCTTCATGTTCAACAAGGACAACTTCGCCGGATCGACGGACAACAACTTCCCGGGCTGCGTGCACCAGAACATCATTGCCGCACCCATCGAGGGGCGCCAGGATTTTGACCGCCTGCAGGAGATCTGATCCGCAGGTTCACTGGTTGCCCGTCTTGGCCCCGCATCGTCGGGGCTTTTTTTTGGCTCTTCGCCCAACCGGGGGAGAGGCGCACGGCCGACCTGTCGAACTTGTCGTTCTCCAGGGAAGGCCTGATCAATCGACTGCCTTGGGGATGGTCTGATTTTGCACGTCGTCCCAGCGCCTCCTGCTTGACCGGCCCGCCGGCCGTTGAAAGCCGCAGGAATGACGAGCATGCGGTCGATGAATCAGACCATCCCCAGGCAACAAACCGAGCCAGCCGTGGCCCCCTTTTCCTCGGGCTGGCGACTTCGCGGTGCTCAGGTTTCGCGGCCGTGCCGCTTCTGGAGCATCAGGTAACGACTGGGCGGCGCGCCCAGCGCACGCCGGAACGCGGCGCTGAATGCGCTGGCGCTGGCGTAGCCCAGATCGACCGCGACGGTGGTGACGGCCTCGCCCCCGCCGAGCCGGGTGAGCGCGGCCAGCAGGCAGGCCTGCTGGCGCCAGGCGGCGAAGCTCATGCCGGTTTCCCGCCGGAACAGCCGGGTGAAGTGGCGCCGGCTCATGCCGGCGCGCTGTGCCATGGTGTCGATGTCGATCTCCAGCGCGGGGGCGGCGAGTACCGAGCGGCACAGCTTGCGCAGCCGGGGCTCCGCGGGCAGCGGGGTGTTCAGCGGCAGTGCGGGCATGGCCCGGATCTCGTCCAGCAGCAAGGCCATCACCCGGCCGTCGCGGCCGTCCAGCGCGTATTCCAGCGGCAGGTCCACCGCCTCCAGCAGCAGCGCGTGCAGCAGCACCGACACTTCGATCACCTGGCAGTACGCGGGCAGGCCGGCGGCATCGGCGGCTTCGGGCCGCACATAGGCGCTGCGCGTGGAAACCTCGCCGCTCATGTGCACCTCGTGCGGGACGCCCGGCGGTATCCACAGCGCGCGCCGCGGCGGCACCACCCAGCTGCCGCGGTCGGTCACCACGCTGACCACGCCCGCGGACGCGTACAGCAGCTGGCCGCGCCGGTGCGCGTGCGCGGGCAGCACGTAACCGGCGGCGTAGTCGTTGCCGGTGGCCACGACGTCGCGCGGGGCGTTCTCGTAGGCATCGACGCGGGTATGGCGCATGGAGGGTACCTGGCGGCGGTGTCCGCATGGCCCGAATTCGACTGGATCTGACCCAGAGACGTATGCGGGCCGCGTGCCTGCGCATTATCGTAGCGGCTGTGGCGGATGCAACGCGCGCCGCCCGCACTTGCCGAGATTTCCGAACGTCCCATGCAGACCCGCGCCGACGCCGTTCCGCTGAATCCTGCCGCCCCGCCGCTGGCGGCCGAGGAGCGCACCCAGTTCACCGTGCTGGGCGCGATCAGCTTCTCGCACCTGCTCAACGACATGATCCAGTCGTTGATCCTGGCGATCTACCCGCTGCTGAAGAGCGGCTTCCACCTGAGCTTCGCCCAGGTCGGCCTGATCACGCTGACCTACCAGGTCACCGCTTCGCTGCTGCAGCCGCTGGTGGGCATGGCGACCGATCGCCGTCCGCTGCCGTATTCGCTGGCCGCGGGCATGGGCTTCACCCTGGCCGGCCTGCTGCTGCTGGCGACCGCGCCGAATTTCCCCATCCTGTTGGCGGCGGCGGCGCTGGTCGGCACCGGCTCGTCGATCTTCCATCCCGAATCCTCGCGGGTGGCGCGCATGGCTTCCGGCGGCCGCCCCGGGCTGGCGCAATCGGTGTTCGTGGTGGGCGGCAACTTCGGCGCCTCGCTGGGGCCGCTGCTGGCGGCGTGGATCATCGTGCCGCACGGGCGCGAGAGCGTGGCCTGGTTCGCGCTGGCGCCGCTGCTGGCGATCGTGGTGCTGGTGCAGGTGGGCCACTGGTACGCGCGCCACCACGCCACCCGCGGCAAGTCGCGCACGCGCCGCGCACCGCAGCGCGAGCTGTCGCCGGGCATGGTGAAGGCGTCGCTGCTGATCCTCGTGGTGCTGATCTTCTCCAAGTATTTCTACATCGCCAGCATCAGCAGCTACTACACGTTCTACCTGATGCACAGGTTCGACGTGTCGGTGCAGAGCGCGCAGGTGCACCTGTTCGTGTTCCTCGCCGCGGTGGCCGCGGGCGTGCTGATCGGCGGCCCGCTGGGCGACAAGGTGGGGCGCAAGTGGGTGATCCTTGGTTCGATCCTCGGCGTGGCGCCGTTTACCCTGCTGCTGCCGCATGCGAACCTGCTGTGGACCGGCGTGCTCAGCGTGGTGATCGGCCTGATCCTGGCCTCGGCGTTCACCACCATCATCGTCTACGCGCAGGAACTGGTGCCCGGCCGCATCGGCATGATCTCCGGCGTGTTCTACGGCCTCGCCTTCGGCATGGGCGGACTCGGCGCCGCGGTGCTGGGCAAGCTGGCCGACCTCGACGGCATCGCCTACGTCTACCAGTTGTGCGCCTACCTGCCGCTGATCGGCATATGCGCGCTGCTGCTGCCGGATATCGAGAAGCCGGCGAAGCGCTGAGGAGCCTCCCGTCGCTCCGGCATAGCCTGGAATCCAGCGACTCCGCCTCCCGTCATTCCGGCGAAAGCCGGAATCCAGCGGCCTCGAGGCTCAGGTGGAACATCACAGTCACTGGGTCCCGGCTTGCGCCGGGACGACGGGCAAAAGCGGGAGCGCCCTCGATACGGTTGAAGGTGGCGGGGAGTATTTGCCGTCATTCCGGCGAAAGCCGGAATCCAGCGAGCTTGAGGCTCGGGTGGGCGTCGCCGCCACTGGGTCCCGGCTTTCGCCGGGACGACGGGCAAAAGCGGGAGCGCTCTCGATATGGCTGAAGATGGCGGGGAGTATTTGCCGTCATTCCGGCGAAAGCCGGAATCCAGCGAGCTTGAGGCTCGGGTGGGCGTCGCCGCCACTGGGTCCCGGCTTTCGCCGGGACGACGGGCAAAAGCGGGAGCGCTCTCGATATGGCTGAAGATGGCGGGGAGTATTTGCCGTCATTCCGGCGAAAGCCGGAATCCAGCGAGCTTGAGGCTCGGGTGGGCGTCGCCGCCACTGGGTCCCGGCTTTCGTCGGGACGACGGGCAAAAGCAGGGGCGCCCCGATACGGTCGAGGGTGGCGGGATGACGGGCAAAAGCAGCGGGTTCCGCTGCTGTCCCCGACCGCGCTCAGCGCGCGCCGACCACCACCGGCTCCGGTTCCAGCCGTACGCCGAACCGTGCCGCCACGGTGGCGATCACCTGTTGCGCGAACGCCCACAGTTCCGCGCCGCTGGCCTGGCCGTGGTTCACCAGCACGAGGGCGTGGCGGTTGGAGATGCCGGCGTCGCCTTCGCGCTGGCCCTTGAGGCCGGCGGCCTCGATCAGCCATGCGGCGGAGAGCTTGCTGCGGCCGTCGGCCTGCGGCCACACGGGCAATTCCGGGTGCTGCTGCCTGAGCGCCGCGGCCTGCGCAGCATCGACCACGGGATTCTTGAAGAAGCTGCCCGCGTTGCCGATCACCGCGGGGTCGGGCAGCTTGCGCGTGCGCAGGCGCACCACGGCTTCGGCAACGTGGTACGGCGCGGGCTTGTCCACGCCCATGCGCGCGACTTCCTCGCGGATGCCGGCGTAGTCCAGGCGCAGTTCGCGCGAGCGGGGCAGGGCGAAGCGCACGGCGGTGACGATGTAGCGGCCGGGTTCGTGCTTGAACAGCGAGTCGCGATAGCCGAACGCGCAGGCGGCGCGGTCCAGCCGGGCCACGCGGCGCTCGCGGGTGTCCCAGGCTTCCACGCTCTCGATGAACTCGGCGGCCTCGGTGCCGTAGGCGCCGATGTTCTGGATCGGCGCGGCGCCCACCGTGCCGGGTATCAGGATCAGGTTTTCCAGGCCGGCGTAGCCCTGGCCCAGCGACCAGCGCACGAAGTCGTCCCAGCGTTCGCCCGCGGCCACGGCGATGCGCGCGACGTCGCCGTCCTGCTCCACCTGCACGCCGCGGGTTTCCATCGCCAGCACGGTGCCGTCGAAGTCGCTGGCCAGCAGCAGGTTGCTGCCTTCGCCCAGCACCAGCAGCGGTGCGTTGCGCACGGCGGGGAAGTCCAGCAGCTCGGGCAGTTTCGCGGCGTCGCGCAGTTCGGCGAGCAGGTGCGCGCGTGCATTCACGCGCAGTGTGTTGCGCGCGGCGAGCGGGGCGTTCTCGGTGAGCGCGTAACCGCCCATGTCGGTTTTTTCAGGCGGCATTGCGCGATTCTCGTTGACGGCGGATCTCGTCCACGCATTCGGCGATCAGGCGCGGGCCACGGTAGATCAGGCCGGAGTAGAGCTGCACCAGGCAGGCTCCGGCATCCAGCTTTTCCGCCGCGTCGCTGCCTTCGAGGATGCCGCCCACGCCCACGATGGGCACGCGTTCCCCAAGGCGGCGGCGCATGCCGCGCAGCACCTCGGTGGAGTGTGCGAACAGCGGCCGGCCGGACAGGCCGCCGGTTTCCTGGCCGTTCGGGTCGTTCGCCACCAGGGCGCGGTCGACGGTGGTGTTGGTGCAGATCACGCCGTCGATGCCGCTGGCCAGCAAGGCTTCCGCGACGCCGTCCTGCTCCTGCTCGGACAGATCGGGCGCGATCTTCAGCAGCATGGGCTTGCGCGCACCGCCCTGCGAGCCGAGCTGTTCCTGCCGCTCGCGCAACGTGTCGATGAAACGGCGCAGCGTGGTTTCTTCCTGCAGATCGCGCAGGCCCTGCGTGTTCGGCGAGGAGATGTTCACCGTGATGTAGGTGGCGCGGTCGTACACACGCTCCAGGCACAGCAGATAGTCGTCCGCCGCGCGCTCGTTCGGCGTGTCCTTGTTCTTGCCGATATTGATGCCGAGCACGCCGCGATAGCCGGACTTGTCCACGTTGCGCAGCAGCGCATCGACGCCTGCGTTGTTGAAGCCCATGCGGTTGATGATCGCCTCGTGCTGCGGCAACCGGAACAGCCGCGGCTTCGGATTGCCCGCCTGCGGCCGCGGCGTCACCGTGCCGACCTCGACGAAACCGAAGCCCAGCGCGCCCAGCGCATCGAGGTGATCGGCGTTCTTGTCCAGTCCGGCGGCCAGGCCCACCGGGTTGGGGAAGCGGATGCCGAAGGCGTCCACCGGCAGCTCGGCGGCGGGCTTGGCGACGAAGCGCAGAAGCTCGCTGCGCTGGGCCACGTCCAGGCCGTAGAGGGTGAGGCCGTGCGCGGTCTCGGCGTCCAGCGCGAACAGCAGTGGGCGGAGCAGGTCGTACATCAGCTATCCCGGTGAAGAAAGAGTGCGAGCAGCGAGCCATGTTGCTCGTCGTCCCGGCGCAGGCCGGGATCCAGTGACGGGCATGCCAGCCCGGGCCACAAGGTCACTGGATTCCGGCCTGCGCCGGAATGACGGGTGGAGCGGGTCATTCGGGTGTTTCCGGTGTCTCCGGGAGTTCACCCACGATGATGCGGGTGTCGTAGTCGAAGCTTACCCGCCCATCCTGCTGGCAACGGTCGAACAGTTCGCGCAGCGCGGCAAGCATGGGTTCATGCTGCGGATGATCTTCCTTGGGCGCGTAGGAGGACGACATCAGGCGGCCGCGCAGCGCGTCGAAATCCAGCATCTGCCTGTGTTCGAAGCGGGCGGTGCCGCGCCAGCCGGCACCGAACCAGGCGCGCATGGTGTCGTCGTCGGCATAGCGCTCGGCGACGCTGGTGTAGTCGGTGCCGTGGCGTTGCAGCAGTGCTTCGTAGCCTTCCAGGAAGGACGTTCCTTCGAGCCGGCGCGAGTTCCAGAAGATTGCCGCGAGGCGGCCGGGACGCAGGATGCGCGCGAACTCGCGCCGCGTGCTCGCCGGGTCGAACCAGTGGAAGGCCTGCGCCACCGTCACCAGGTCGGTGCTGGCATCGGGCAGGCCGGTGGCATCGGCGCGGCCGTCCACGGCGCGGAAACGCGGATTGCCGCCCAGCCACGCGACGGCGGCTTCGCGCATCGCGGCGTTCGGTTCCACCGCGGTCACGGCGTGGCCGGCGTCGAGGAACAGCTTGCAGGAAATGCCGGTACCGGCGCCCACGTCGGCGACCTGCCAGTCCGGCGTCACGCCGTGCTCGCGGTGCAGCCAGTCCAGCATGGCCGGCGGGTAGTCGGGGCGGTAGCGCACGTAGTCGGCGACGCGGTCGCTGAAGCGCTCGGTGCTGTGCAGTGTGTTCATGGCTTCATCCGTTCAGCAGCTGGCCGCCGTCCACCGCCAGCGTCTGGCCGGTGATCCAGCCGGCGTATGGCGAGGCGAGGAACAGCGCGGCGTGGGCGATTTCCTTCGGCCGGCCGTAGCGGCCGAACGGGATCTTCGCCAGCGTGGCGGCGTAGCGTTCGGGATCGTCCTGCCGCACGCGATCCCACAGGCCGCCGGCGAATTCGACCGAGCCGGGCGCGATCGCGTTGACGCGGATGCGCTGCCCGGCCAGTTGCAGCGCCTGCGAGGTGGTGTAGTGGCTGAGCGCGGCCTTCATCGCGGCATAGGCCGGCCCGCTCCTGCGCGGGCGCAGCGCGGCGATGGAGCTGGTGTGCAGGATGCAGGCGTGCGGCGAGGCCTGCAGGTGCGGCAGCGCGCAGCGCGAGGCGCGGATCGCCGCCATCAGGTCGATGTTGAAATCGGCGAGCCAGGCGTCGTCGTCCTCGCCGAAGCCGTAGCCGCTGGCGTTGTTCACCAGCACGTCGATGCCGCCCAGCGCGGCGGCGGCTTCATCGATGTAGTTGGCGATGGCCTTGGCGTCGCCAAGATCGCAGGCGGCGGCGTGCACCGGATTTCCGTATTCGGCCAGTGCGTCGCGCGCGGCGGCCAGCGCTTCCGCGCCGCGTGCGCAGATCGACACCGCCGCGCCGGCTTGCGCGAACGCCAGCGCGATCGCGCGGCCGATGCCCTTGCTGCCGCCGGCGACGAGGACGCGCCAGCCGCGGAAGTCGAAGGCCGCCCGTGCGTCCGTCACCGTCAGCGCCAGAAGTGCAGACCGAAGCCCAGGAAAATGAAGGCGATCGCCGCCACGATCAGCAGCGTGCCCAGGATCAGCTGCGCATAGCCCAGCGCGAGGCCGGCGACCGCCATGCCGTCGCCCTCCATGCTGCCAGGCGGCGCACGGCGGATCTCGCCGCGGGCCAGGTGGCCGCAGACCACGGCCACGATCGCCCCCAGCATCGGGAAGATGCACCACGCGGCGATGCCGCAAACCAGGCTGACCACGGCCAGCGCGTTGGTGCTGCGTGTTGCGGGAGGCTGATAGCTCATGGCGTCGATCCTTGGGCGCGTCCAGCAGGGGAGATTTCTCCCTCCCCTGCTGGACGCGCCCAAGGATCGACGCCATGAGCTATCAGCCTCCCGCAACACGCAGCACCAACG
>NZ_NJIC01000006.1 GCF_013620825.1 Rhodanobacter sp. PCA2
CCCTCACCCCGGCCCTCTCCCCGGAGGGGAGAGGGAGAAAAGCTCAGTGCCGGAAGTGCCGCATCCCGGTGAACACCATCGCCATGCCGTGTTCGTCGGCTGCGGCGATCACTTCGGCGTCGCGCATCGAGCCGCCGGGTTGGATCACGGCGCTGATGCCGGCGGCGGCCGCCGCGTCGATGCCGTCGCGGAACGGGAAGAAGGCGTCGCTCGCCATCACCGAGCCGCGCACTTCCAGCTTCTCGTCGGCGGCCTTGATGCCGGCGATCTTCGCGCTGTACACGCGGCTCATCTGGCCGGCGCCGATGCCGATGGTCTGGCGGCCCTTGGCGTAGACGATGGCGTTGGACTTCACGAACTTCGCCACCTTCCACGCGAAGATCAGGTCGTCGATCTGCTCCGGCGTGGGCGCCGCCTTGGTCACGATCTTGAGGTCGGCGGCCTTGACCATGCCGGTGTCGGCAGTCTGGATCAGCAGGCCCGAGCCGACGCGCTTCACGTTGTTGCCGGGATGCGCGGCGACCAGGTCGGTGCCGGCCGGCACGGGGATCTCCAGCACGCGCACGTTGCCCTTCTTGGCGAAGGCCTTCAGCGCCTCGTCGGCGTAGCCCGGCGCCAGCACCACTTCGACGAACTGGCGCGACACGATGGCCTGCGCGGTGGCGCCGTCCACTTCGCGGTTGAACGCGATGATGCCGCCGAAGGCCGAGGTGGGGTCGGTCTGGTAGGCGAGGTCATAGGCCTTGCCGATGCCGTCCAGGCTCACCGCCACGCCGCAGGGGTTGGCGTGCTTCACGATCACGCAGGCGGGCTTGACGAAGCTGCGCACGCATTCCCACGCGGCGTCGGCGTCGCCGATGTTGTTGAACGAGAGTTCCTTGCCCTGCAGCTGCTTGAACGTGGCCAGCGTGCCCGGCGCCGGATACAGGTCGCGGTAGAACGCGGCCTGCTGGTGCGGGTTCTCGCCGTAGCGCAGGTCCATCAGCTTCACGAAGCGGCCGTTGGCCTGGGCCGGGAAGGCGTCGTGGCCGGCGATGGCATCGTGCGCCTCGTCGAGCCGGAGGCCGCTGAGGTAGTCGCTGATCGCGCCGTCGTAGTTCGACACGTTGTTGAACGCCGCGACGGCCAGCGCGAAGCGCGTGGCGCGGCTGAGGCCGCCGTGCCGCTCGATCTCGGCCAGCGCGTTTTCGTACTGGCCGGGCGCGGTGAGCACGCCCACGTCGTTCCAGTTCTTCGCCGCCGAACGCAGCATCGCGGGGCCGCCGATGTCGATGTTCTCGATCGCCTGCTCCAGCGTGCAGTCCGGCCTGGCGACGGTGGCTTCGAACGGGTAGAGGTTCAGCACCAGCAGGTCGATGGGCTGGATGCCCAGTTCGGCCATCACCGCATCGTCGGTGCCGCGCCGGCCGAGCAGGCCGCCGTGCACCTTCGGGTGCAGGGTCTTCACGCGGCCGTCCATGATCTCGGGGAAGCCGGTGAGCTCGCTGACGTCCTTCACCGCGATGCCGGCGTCGCGCAGCGCCTTGGCGCTGCCGCCGGTGGAAAGCAGTTCCACGCCCCTGGCGGCGAGGCGGCGCCCCAGCTCGATCAGCCCGGTCTTGTCGGAAACGCTGAGCAGGGCGCGGCGGACGGGGACGACGGCAGGGGCGGACATGGCGGCTTCCAGGCGGGAAAGCTGCCGATTATAGCCGAGTCCGGGGCATGGACGGGATTTGGACGGCCAAACGCCTGGCCATGACGGCCCGGCGTTACAGCAGGCCGTGCGCGGCCAGCTTCTTGCGCAGCGTGGCGCGATTGATGCCCAGAGCCACCGCGGCGCGGCTCTGGTTGCCGTCGTGGAACGCCAGCACTTCGCGCAGCAGCGGGCCTTCCACTTCGCGGATCACCAGCGCGTGCAGGCCTTCGCCGCAGTCCGCGTCGCCCAGGTCGGAGAGGTAACGACGCACGGTGCGGCTGACACATTCGCCCAGCGCGCTCTGCGAAGCGACCTGGCGGGCGGCTTCGACGGCTGGCAATCTCACGGCATTCACTGACATGTCCCTCTGTGTGGCTTGCGCGGCTGCTTGGGCCGCTGTTCTGATTCTGCTCCGCGACTGCGTCGGCGGTCTTTCCGTACACGCCGGTTTTCGATGCGCGGAGGGATGGAGTCTACCCGCGCGGGCCGCGAATTTTAAGTGCTGTGCATGTTGGAAAACCGCAACGCGGCACTTGCGTTTTCCGCCGTGTGTGACAACGGCGTCGGCGCGGGCGTGGGCGGTGCGCTACTCGAAGCCGAACTCGTAGGCCACGGCCTGGTCGCCCGGGTCCTGCACTTCCAGCAGGATCGCGGTGGTGGCGCCCGGCGCAAGGCCGTGGCGAAGCACGGCGGGATCGTCGAGGTAGTCCGTCGGCAGCAAGCGGCGCATCGTCAGCTTGCGGCCCTGTGCGTCCTCGAGTGATACCACGACCACCGGCCATGCTTGCGTGAAGGCGGCTTCGTTGCGCAGGCTGAGGCTGATCATCAGCGCATGCGCGGCGTTGGGATGGCTCTGCACGTTGCTGGCGAGCAGGCGCAGTTGCTGCGGCGCGGCGACCAGCGGCAGGCGGCAGCCCAGCGCGGCGCAGCCGCTGCGCAGCCAGCCGCCGACCAGCGGATCGCGGATCAGCCCGTCGCGGCTGATCCACGCCATCTGCAGCGCAAACGCGAGCGCCAGTGCGGCGCACACCGTCACCCATGGCCAGCGCCGCGACTCGGCGCCGTTGCGTGGCGGGCGCGGCTTGCGCGCGGCCCGCAAAGGCTTGTGCCGGCGCGCGCCCTTCGCGAAACGCGGCGTGAACACGAGTTGCGAGAAGTCTTCCTCGCGCGTGGCGGATGCCGCGGCGGGTTCTGTCGTCGTCGCCGGTTCGGGCGGCGGCGGTTGCGGGCGGTAGACCACCAGCTCGATGCACGGCGGCGCCAGCCCCTGCTCGTTCACCGGCAGCTCCTGGAACGGCTCCGGCGGCAGTTGTTCGTTGAGCGTGGCGAGGCTGTCGAAGTCGGCGCCGCAATGCCCGCAGGTCACGTAGCCGTGTGCCTGCACCAGCGCTTGCGCGCCGAGCGAGAAGACGGAAAGGCATTCAGGGCATTGCGTATACATGCGGACCGCTGCGATCGACTGGCCGCAAGCTTAGCAGGCCGGTTCCGCTCAGCCGCGGCGTTTGCCGCTGATGCGCACCCAGCCGTCGTGCGTGTCCGCGCGCAGCGCGTCGAACCATTCCGCGTAGCGCGCCAGCAGTTCGTCCTGCTGGCCGTCGAGGATGCCGGAGATCGCGAATGGCGCGCCGGGCAGCGCCGCGGCCGCGAACACCGGCGCCAGTTCGCCCAGCGGGCCGGCGAGGATGTTCGCCACGAAGACCTCGGCCGGCTCCGTCACGTGATCCTCGGGCAGGAACAGCGCGAGGCGATCGGCCACGCCGTTGCGCTCGGCGTTGTCGCGCGAGGCGAGCAGGGCCTGCGGATCGTTGTCGACGCCGACGGCACGCGCGGCGCCGAGCTTGAGCGCGGCGATCGCGAGGATGCCCGAGCCGCAGCCGTAGTCGATCACCGACTTGCCGGCCAGTTCGAGCCCGTCCAGCCATTCCAGGCACAGCGCCGTGGTGGGGTGGGTGCCGCTGCCGAAGGCGAGGCCGGGGTCCAGACGCACCACCACGCGCTCGTCGTCCGCAGGCGGCTCGATGTTCCACGGATAGATCCACAGCCGCCGGCCGAAGGCCATCGGCTCGTACTGGTCCATCCACACGCGTTCCCAGTCCTGGTCTTCCACGGTGCGGAAGTCCAGCTGGTCCGGCTCCAGCCACGGCAGCAGTTCACCCAGAGCCTCGGTGAGGCCGCGCCGGTCCGCGTGTTCGTCGAACAAGGCGTTCAGCGTGATCGTGGGCCACAGCGGCAGCTCGCCCACGCCCGGCTCGAAGATCGCCTGCTCGTCCGGCGTCTCGGCGTCGGCGTCGCGCAGCGTGATCGACAGCGCGCCGAGATCCTCCAGCGCCTCTTCCACGCGGGGCTGCTGTTCGAGGCGGGCGGTGAGTGAGAGTTCGAGGAAGGGCATGGGGTGGTTTCACTCCCTCTCCCCTTTGGGGAGAGGGTTGGGGTGAGGGGCGTTCTGGCGGAGATTCGAGTTTGGGCGAGCTTCGATCAAGTGCCGCGCAAGCCTCGACCTCTCACCTCAATCCTCTCCCCGGAGGCGAGAGGAGGCGAACGCAAGAAGCGCGCTGCTTTATTGAAGCGGGCCGGCCTTTTCCTTTTGCTCCGCCATCCGCTTCTCGAGGTAGTGGATATTCTGGCCGCCGTGCTGGAAGCCCACGTCGGCCATGATGCGTTGCTGCAGCGGGATGTTGCACTTCACCCCTTCGATCACCGTCTCGGCCAGCGCGAGGCGCATGCGCGCGATCGCGGTGGCGCGGTCGGGGCCGTGCACGATCAGCTTGCCGATCATCGAGTCGTAGTTCGGCGGAATCCGGTAGCCGTCGTACAGGTGGGTGTCCACGCGCACGCCGGGGCCGCCCGGCGCCTCGAAGCGCTTCACCGTGCCGGGGCAGGGCAGGAAGCTGTCTGGGTCCTCGGCGTTGATGCGGCACTCGATGGCGTGGCCCTCGAAGCGGATGTCCTCCTGCCGGATCGTCAGCTTCTCGCCGCCGGCGATCAGCAACTGCTCGCGCACCAGGTCCACGCCGGTGATGAACTCGGTCACCGGGTGCTCGACCTGGATGCGCGTATTCATCTCGATGAAGTAGAAGCGGCCGTTCTCGAACAGGAACTCGAACGTGCCGGCGCCGCGGTAGCCGATGCGCAGGCAGGCTTCCACGCAGACCTTGCCGATCTCGGCGCGCTGCTCCGGCGTGATGCCGGGCGCGGGCGCTTCCTCCACCACCTTCTGGTGGCGGCGCTGCATCGAGCAGTCGCGCTCGCCCAGATGGATCGCGTTGCCCTGGCCGTCGGCCAGCACCTGGATCTCGATGTGGCGCGGGTTCTCCAGGAACTTCTCCATGTAGACCTGATCGTTGCCGAAGGCCGCCTTGGCCTCCTGCTTGGTCATCACGATGGAATTGCCCAGGTGCGCCTCGGTGCGCACCACGCGCATGCCGCGGCCGCCGCCGCCGCCGGCCGCCTTGATGATGACGGGGTAGCCGATCTCGCGCGCGATGCGCAGGTTCTGCTCGATGTCGTCGCCCAGCGGCCCGCCGGAACCTGGCACGCAGGGCACGCCCGCGGCCTTCATCGCGCGGATCGCCTCCACCTTGTCGCCCATCAGGCGGATCACGTCCGCGGTGGGGCCGATGAAGACGAAGCCGGACTGCTCCACCTGCTCGGCGAAGTCGGCGCGCTCGGAGAGGAAGCCGTAGCCCGGATGGATCGCCTGGGCGTCGCTGATCTCCGCCGCGGCGATGATGCGCGGGATGTTGAGGTAGCTCTCCGCCGACGGCGCCGGGCCGATGCAGATCGCCTCGTCGGCGAGGCCGACGTGCTTGAGGTTGCGGTCGGCGGTGGAGTGCACCGCCACCGTCTTGATGCCGAGGCTGTTGCACGCGCGCAGCACGCGCAGCGCGATTTCGCCGCGGTTGGCGATGAGGACTTTTTCTAGAGGCATGGGATTGGGGATACGGGATTCGGGATACGGAAAAGCGGGAAGCGGCGCGGCATCGGTCATTCCTCGCGAGTCTGGATGGAGCGGATGAGCGCGTTCAGCCTGGCGAAGACGCGATCCAGCAGTTCCACGGTTTCCGGCGGAACCCTTGCGTAGTCGAGGCGCTCGGCGATGTGCAATTGCGTGTCCAGTTCGGAAAGCGAGCCACGGGCGATGGAAAGGAAGCGCAGGTACTCCGGCGTCGATCTCCTCGCGACACCCTCGGCGATGTTCGAGGGTACGCTGATCGCGGTGCGCCGCAGCTGGGAGGTGAGGTTGAAGCGCTCATCATCCGGAAAGCCGTTGCTCAACCGGTAGATTGCCTCGACGGGATCCATCGCGTCGCGCCACACCTCAAGTCGGTGGTGCGGCCGCTTTGCCGTATCCCGAATCCCCACTCCCGAATCCCGGTCTCTCAGGCAATCACGAACATCGGCTGGTCGAATTCGACCGGCTGGCTGTTCTCGACCAGGATCGCCTGGACCGTGCCGGAGACGTCGGCCTCGATCTGGTTGAACATCTTCATCGCCTCGATGATGCCCAGCGTCTCGCCGGCCGTGACCTGCTGGCCGACCTTGACGAAGGCCGGCGCGCCCGGCGTGGCCGAGGCGTAGAAGGTGCCGACCATCGGCGCCTTCACCACGTGGCCGGCGGGCAGCGCGTCGGCGGCCGGAGCCGCTTCGGCGGCGGGGGCCGGGGCTGCGGCGAGCGGGGCCGCCGGGGCGGGCGCATACGCGACCGGCGCGGGGGCGGCCATGGCCATGCCGCCCTTGGGCACGCGCGACAGGCGCACCACTTCCTCGCCTTCCTTGATTTCCAGTTCGGCGAGGTTGGACTCCTCGAGCAGGTCGATCAGCTTCTTGATCTTGCGCAGATCCATGGAATGGCCTTCATGTCGTGGGCCGCGCGCGGCGGCCGGAAAAAGGAAACGGGTGGTTCAGCGCGGCGCCAGCCGGGCGATGGCGGCGTCCAGCGCCAGGCGGTAGCTGTCGGCGCCGAAGCCGCAGATCACGCCCACCGCGATGCCGGCAAGATGGGAGTGGTGCCGGAAGGCCTCGCGGGCGTGCACGTTGGACAGGTGCACCTCGATGAACGGGATCGCCACCGCGGCGAGCGCGTCGCGCAGCGCGATGCTGGTATGGGTGAACGCGCCGGCATTGCACAGGATCGTCGCCACCTGTTCGTTCCGCGCCTGCTGCACGCGGTCGATCAGTTCGTGTTCGGCGTTGGACTGGAAACAGGCCAGCTCATGCCCCGCCGCCTGCGCCTGCCGCACCAGCCGGGCGTCGATGTCGGCCAGGGTGTCGTGACCGTAGACCGCCGGCTCGCGCGTGCCCAGCAGGTTGAGATTGGGGCCATGCAGGACCAGGATCTTCGCCACACCATACCTTTGACGGCGTCCGGACGGCCCGGAACGCGCGCAGTGTGCGCGTTGGGCCGGATGTTGTCCAGTTCGGCGCAGATCGGCGATGTTCAAGGGAGAAGTCCGTCACTCTCCGTGCGCCGACGTATGCAGGGCTCAGTCCGGGCGCGTGCCCACCCAGCGCGCCAGCGTGGCGGCGTCCAGCGGTCCCCGATGTGTGGCGATCACGCGCCCATCGGCGCCGATCAATACGCTCCATGGCAGGATTTCGCCGCTATCGCCCCACAACAGGGAGGTGCTTGGCGCTTCCATCCGGCCCAGCAAGATCGGGAAACGCACGGGATGATCGGCGAGAAAGGCACGAACGCGGGCGGGATCATCCATCGCAATTCCCAGCACGATGATGTCCTTATCGCCGAACTTGGCCTGTACCTTGTCCAGCGCCGGCAGCTCGTCCAGGCACGGCCCGCACCAGCTGGCCCAGAAATTCAGCAGGATGCGCCGGCCGCGGTAGTCGGCCAGCCGGCGCATGCGGCCCTGCAGGTCCGGCAGCTCAAGTGCCGGGGCGGCTTCGCCGACCTGTGCCATCGTCACGCCTGCCGGCACATGCGCCAGGCGGCTTTCGTGCTGCAGCCAGCCTCCCAGGGCGGCAGCCAGCACGGCGATACCGAGGATGACGAGGTTGGGGCGGCTCAGCATGGGCGGGCATTCCCCGCATGGGCGTCCCGGTCTGTCGCGGCGGCCGGATTGGCGCGCACGACCCTCACCGCGCGGCCGCTTCCAGCGCCTGCGTCACCATCGCGGTGGTCAGCACGGTGGGCAACTGCCGGCCTTCGCCGCCGCCTTTCGGAAACACCACGTACAGCGGCACGCCCGGCGAGTGGTACTGCTGGAGGAAGGCGGTGATCGCCGGGTCCTCGTTGGTCCAGTCGCCCTTCATGTAGACGGCGCCCGTGCGTTCGAGCACGGCATGGAAAGCCGCGCCGCTCAGCACGGCGTGCTCGTTGGCCTTGCAGGTGATGCACCAGTCGGCGGTCATGTCCACGAAGACCGGCGTGTTGGCGGTGCGCAGTTCGGCCAGCTTCGCGGGGCTGTACGGCACGGTGCCCGCTTGCGTCGCCGTTGCATTCGCCGTGGCCGGCACCTGCGCCAGCAGGTACAGCGGCGCCAGCGTGGCGAGCGCCAGTATCGCCACGGCCAGTTTGCCGACTGCGCCGCGTGTGCGGCTCTTTTCGATGCCCCAGAGCGTCATCGCCAGCAGCACCATCGTCACCAGCAGCAGGCCCACCGCGTCGGCGCCGCGCTGGTTCGCCAGCACCCAGGCCAGCCACGCCGCGGTGAGGTACATCGGGAACGCCAGCACCTGCTTCAGCGTCTCCATCCAGCGCCCCGGCCGCGGCAGCCAGCGAGCGAGGGCCGGGATATAGGCGATGGCGAGGAAGGGCAACGCCAGGCCCAGGCCCAGCGCGAGGAAGACCAGCAGGGCGTTGACTGCCGGCGCGGCGAACGCATACGCCAGTGCGCTGCCCATGTACGGCGCCGTGCAGGGGCTGGCCACCACCACCGCGAGCACGCCGGTGAAGAAGTCGCCGGCCATGCCGCCGCGGTTCGCCAGCCCGGCGCCGGTATTGCCCAGCGAGGCGCCGAACTGCACCACGCCCGACATCGACAAGCCCAGCGCGAAGATCACGCAGGCCAGCACCGCGACCAGCAGCGGCTGCTGCAGTTGCGTGCCCCAGCCCAGCGCATGGCCGGCCGAGCGCAGCGCGAGGATGGCCACGCCCAGCGCCGCGAAACTTGCCAGCACGCCGGCGGTGTAGGCCAGCGCATGGCGGCGTCGACGCCCGGGGTTCTCGCCGCTTTCCAGCAGGCCCACGGCCTTGATCGACAGCACCGGCAGCACGCACGGCATCAGGTTGAGGATCAGTCCGCCGCCCAGCGCCAGCAGCAGCGCGGCGAGCAGGCTGGCCTGCAGCGGGCCGGCAGGTGCAGTCGCCACGCCATCGGCGCCGCCACCGACGGCGGTCGGCGCACCGGGCGTCGCCACGCCGCTCGCGACGGCGCCACTCTGCAGGTCCACGGTCGCGTCGCGCGTCATCAACGGATAGCACACGCCGCCGTCCTGGCAGCCGAGGAAGCTCGCCTCCAGCGTCACCTGCCTGCGTGCCGCCGTGTCGCCCTCGATCGCCACGGGCAGTTCGAGATCGCCGAAATACACCGTCACCGCGCCGAGCTGGGCGTCCTGGTGGGTCACGCCGCCGGCCGGCCACGCAGGCGCGCCGAGCTTCAGGCCGTCGGCGTCCTTGAGGCGCAGCGCGATATGGTCGCGGTAGACGTAGTAGTCCTTCGGCATCGTCCAGCGCAGCAGCAGGTGCTGCGGGTCCTGCGCCACCGCGGTGAACTGGAAGGCCTGCTCCGCCGGCAGCGGCGTGGACGCCGTGCCGGACGCTCCGCCGCCGAGCTGCTGCAGCGCCGCGCCCAGCGTGGCGCCGTTGGCGGGCGGCGTCGCGGCGGCGGCCGGCAATGGCAGGTCCAGATGTTCGGTATGCGGCGGATAGCAGATCTTCGGCTCTACCTCGTGGCAGCCCTGGTACTGCACGCTCAGCTGCAGGCGCGTGGTGCCGGGCGCCACGGTGTAGGGCAGGTTGGCGTCGGCGCCGTGGTGGTAGGTCTCCACCGGACCCAGGTAGGGGTCGTCGTGCTTCTCGCCGGGCGGCAGCTGCGCGTCGCCCAGCGTCACGCCGGGGCCGGCGGTGAATTTCATGCGGCCGCGGTAGACGTAGTAGTCCGGCGCGATGGTCCAGTGCAGCTTGAGCGTGCCGGGCGTGCCCGCGTCCGCGCTGAGCTTGTAGGCCTCGGTGACCGGCAGGATGTTGTCGTCCTGCGTCTGCGCGAACGCGGCAGGCAGGAGCGCCATGAGCAGGGCAAGCAGCAGGCCGGTCGACAGGGTTCGGTGGAAAATCTTGGGCATCACGGTTCCGGTAGATACGAGGGCCGCAGAACAGCGCTTCATTATGGCGGCGGATGCGTGCGGCGTTCAGTGCGCGACGTTCGCCCGCACCCAGTCCAGGTAGGTGGCGTGGCCGTTCTCGATCGGCACCGCGATCAGTTCGGGCAGCTCGTAGGGGTGCAGGGCCAGCAGGCGCGCCTTCAGCGCGTCGAAGCGGTCGGCGGTGGTCTTGATCAGCAGCAGTTCTTCGCTATCGGTGCCCACCTTGCCTTGCCAGCGATACGTGGACAACACGCCCGGCAGGCGGTTGACGCAAGCCGCCAGCCGCTCGCCCACCAGCGTTTCGGCCAGCTTCTGCGCGCTGGCGGCGTCGGGGCAGGTGCACAGGCAAAGCAGGATGGCGGGATCGGACATGGCGGTGGTCGGTGTCGAGGGTTCTGCGGCTTGCTGTTTCGGGATGTGTCTGTCGTTTCAATGCCCGGCCATGATCCGATCGATCCACGCCGCGTAAAAGCCGGTCCGCGCCGCCGCGAAACGCTGCCCGCAGACGCCCATGCGGAACGAGCCGTCCTGCATCTGCCTGACGATATGCCGTACCTCACTGTTCGTTCCATCGAGGCCGTGGGTAACGCCGGCGAGATAGGTGCGGCCGGCCACTTCGATGGTGACCGGGCCGCCACTGTCGCCGCCCGCCGTGGCTCCGCCCAGTTCCGGTGCGCCGGCGCTGCAGTCGAAGACGTAGCGCAGCCAGGAGCCGTCGGTTTGTGCAAGGCGGTTTTCCGCGCGGCGCAGCCGGGTGCGGTGCGTTTCGCTGTCCGGCGCGCCGGTGAGGTCGGTGCCGGTGGCGCCCGCACCATAGACCCTGGCCAGCATGCCGGGCCTGGCGTTGCCGCGGTCGATCGGCAGCGGCGCCACATCGGTCACGGGTTCGGCCAGTTCGAGCAGGGCCACGTCGTGCATCGCGTCCATCGCGGCCTTGTACTGGCGCGCGAAGGCGGCGGGCTCGGCCGTTTTGACGCCCCCGAACATCTGCTGCCACTGCTCGCGCGAGGCCGGGTAATCCGGATGGACGACGATGCGGCTCACCGCGCGGCGCTTCCCGTTGATCGTCACGTAATGCTCTTCCGGCATCATCTGCATCATGTTCACCGCATGTGCGGCGGTGAGCACCCAGCGCGGGGCGATCAGGGTGCCGTGGCCTTCGTCGGGCAGGTCGGCCAGGGCGGGGATGGCCGACGGGCTGACGCGATAGCGCGCATCGGGCTGGTCGTGACGGATCACGATGGCGTTCGCGCTGGCGCTGAGCAGCAGCAGGGGCAGGGCGAGGCGGAGCGTCATCTTCATGCGGTTCTTGCCCTGGATGATGGCGTCGAGCCATGGGAATGGGTTCGCAACGCCGGGCAGCTTAGTGCACTTGCCGGCGCCTGCCGCCCGGATGGCGGCCGCACGTACGACCTCGGGCGGCTTTCGGGCGCGGGGGTTCTTGAAAGCCGCCGGTACCCACCCCATTCGCTGTTGCAAGGGTCGGGCCGGCGGTTTCGGGTTCGCCGCCACTTGCGGCGGGGGCTTGCAACGCTAGAATTGGCACTCATCTATGACGAGTGCTAACAGCGGCCCCGGGCCGGCCTGTCAGTCCTTGCACCACATTCCACCACCCAGCTTGGGAGCTACCCATGAGCAAACTGCGTCCGCTGCACGATCGCGTCATCGTCAAGCGCCTGGAAGAGGAGCGCGTCTCCGCCGGCGGCATCGTCATCCCCGACAGCGCCACCGAGAAGCCCACCCGCGGCAAGGTGATCGCCGCCGGTACCGGCCGCATCCTGGAAGACGGCAACGTCCGTCCGATGAGCCTGAAGGAAGGCGACGTGGTGCTGTTCGGCAAGTACGCCGGCCAGGAAATCAAGATCGACGGCGAAGAGCTGGTCTTCCTGAAGGAAGACGACATCGTGGCGGTGATCGAGGGCTGATCGACTGCTGATTGGCCGAGCGCGAAAAAGCGCGCACGCCAGTCGCCTTCGGCTCCTTCCCGCACCACTCCCGCAAGATTTCCCGTACTCAATTTCAAAATTTTTCAAGGAAAAATTTTATGGCCGCTAAAGAAGTCCGCTTCGGCGAAGACGCCCGCTCGCGCATCCTCAAGGGCGTGAACACGCTCGCCAACGCCGTCAAGGTCACCCTGGGCCCGAAGGGCCGCAACGTCGTGCTCCAGAAGAGCTTCGGCGCTCCCACCATCACCAAGGACGGCGTGTCCGTGGCGAAGGAAATCGAGCTGGCCGACGCCTACGAGAACATGGGCGCGCAGATCGTCAAGGAAGCCGCTTCCAAGACCTCCGACAACGCCGGCGACGGCACCACCACCGCCACCGTGCTGGCGCAGGCGTTCATCCGCGAAGGCCTCAAGGCCGTCGCCGCCGGCATCAACCCGATGGACCTGAAGCGCGGCATCGACAAGGCCGTGGTCGCCGCCGTGGCCGAGCTGAAGAGCCTCAGCAAGCCCACCGCCGACGACAAGGCCATCGCCCAGGTCGGCACCATCTCCGCCAACTCCGACGCCGCGATCGGCGACATCATCGCCACCGCGATGAAGAAGGTCGGCAAGGAGGGCGTGATCACCGTCGAGGAAGGCTCGGGCCTGGACAACGAGCTGGACGTGGTCGAGGGCATGCAGTTCGACCGCGGCTACCTGTCGCCGTACTTCATCAACAACCAGCAGAGCCAGCAGGTCGAGCTGGAAGACCCGTTCATCCTGCTGCACGACAAGAAAGTCTCCAACGTGCGCGAGCTGCTGCCGATCCTCGAAGGCGTGGCCAAGGCCGGCAAGCCGCTGCTGATCGTCGCCGAGGAAGTGGAAGGCGAGGCGCTGGCCACCCTGGTGGTCAACACCATCCGCGGCATCGTCAAGGTCGCCGCCGTCAAGGCGCCGGGCTTCGGCGACCGCCGCAAGGCGATGCTGGAAGACATGGCCATCCTCACCAACGGCCAGGTCATCAGCGAGGAAGTGGGCCTGCAGCTCGAGAAGGCGACCATCGCCGACCTCGGCCGCGCCAAGAAGGTCGTGGTGACCAAGGAAAACACCACCATCATCGACGGCGCCGGCGAAGCGGCGAAGATCCAGGCCCGCATCGGCCAGATCAAGGCGCAGATCGAGGAGACCTCCTCCGACTACGACCGCGAGAAGCTGCAGGAGCGCGTGGCCAAGCTGGCCGGCGGCGTGGCCGTCATCAAGGTCGGCGCAGCGACGGAAGTCGAGATGAAGGAAAAGAAGGCCCGCGTGGAAGACGCCCTGCACGCCACCCGTGCGGCCGTCGAGGAAGGCGTGGTGCCGGGCGGCGGCGTGGCGCTGATCCGCTCGCTGAAGGCCATCGAAAACCTGAAGGGCGACAACGAGGACCAGAACCTCGGCATCGCCATCACCCGCCGCGCGCTGGAAGCCCCGCTGCGCGAGATCGTGTTCAACGCCGGCGCCGAGCCGTCCGTGATCGTCAACCAGGTCAAGGAAGGCAAGGGCAACTACGGCTACAACGCCGCCACCGGCGAGTTCGGCGACATGATCGAGTTCGGCATCCTGGACCCGACCAAGGTCACCCGCTCGGCCCTGCAGTACGCCTCCTCCGTGGCCGGCCTCGCCATCACCACCGAAGCGATGGTGGCCGAGCTGCCGAAGAAGGAAGAGCACAACCACGGCGGCGCCCCCGGTGGCATGGGCGGCATGGGCGGCATGGATTTCTGATCCGGCCTGGCCGTCTGCCCGAAGCGCAGCCGCGAAGCGGCTGCGTCGAAGGGAAAGCAACACGAAAAACCCCGCTGCGGCGGGGTTTTTCTTGGGCGGTGCAGTAGCTATTCCCATATAGACGCGGCGGCGTTACGAGCGCTTTTCCATCACGTCATCAAGGATGGACTCGAGTTGTTCCGAAGGATTTATGTCGGTGCCGTTCAACAGTACTTCGGCCCATTCGCGGCCAAACCGTTCGGTGACCTCGTATAGCCAAACGCCACCGAATTGCTCGGTGTCCGTGCAGCGCCAACGTTCGGACAGCAAGGGAGCATGACGGATGACCTCGCCAATGAACCCCATATAGCCGTCGTGGGCATCAAGCGATTTGCCGGGGTGCTCCTTGAGGACATCGGCGGCCCCCAAGGCGAGGAAAGCGATTTCTTCGGCTAGGGATTCGTCAAATCTCCGGAATAATGCCGCTTCGCGTTCCTCAAGCTTTTTGAGCGCGTCGGCTGGGGTCGCCCCAAAGGCGTACTCGTCGCCATCGCCTCGTTCCGCGTAGTAGCGCGCCCGCGCCGAGGTGCGCCAGTTGGGGCCGGCGTGGCCAATGGTGATGTTCTTCATGGCTGATTCCTCAGCATGGTTTCCCGGTGATTGCGCAAGAGCGCAGGCTCGGGCCTGAATCGATCGGGCAATTTGATGGACTGGTCTTCGATGGGCCAGAACACCTTCTGCAAAAACTCGTCCTTGCTTGCCTTGAGTTGATCGGATAGCACGATCCGGCCGTCGTCGGTCAGCGAGAACAGGTATTTGTCGAAAGCTTTGTCGTGGATGGCGGACAGGCACAGGCCGTTGCCCGGATTGAGGCGGTTAGCCTTGTCGTCGCGCCATGGAACGATGTGGCTCGCAACGAGGAAGCGTGGGTCGCTGACACCGGAAACGCAGCAACGGCCGCCGTAGCTGGCGAGTACCGCGCGGCGAAAGAAGTCCTGTTTGATGCGCTGTTGCACGATGGCTTTGCGCGTTTCGCCGGTGTAATCGGTGAGGGCGAAGTCATCCTCAATGGCGAGGGGGATCTCCGCTTTTGAACCCCGGTTGTGCAGATACTTCTGGCGCAGTTGCTCGCATTCGAGTGCAAGGCGCCCCCAGTCGTCATGGAATTCTTCCCAAACTTTCCGATCGAGCGCAGAGGCGTTTCCGAGACCTTTGCGCCCGGTGTTCGTGATCGATGGATCGAGGCTGGCGAAGTTGACCAGCTTCATCGCCAACGCGTCCGAAGTGCGACCAATCAGTTTGGCGAGCTCGACGATCTGCGGGTTCCTGCTGTCCAGCTTGCCAAACGGCGTTCGGCAGTAGAGCGCGAAAGCGAGCTTGAGCTGTTCGCTGGTCCAATGATTCTTGCGGGCAGACGCACGGGACGAAAGTTTGATCGCGTCGGGCATGGCGGCTTCCGTGGTGGAAGTCCGCATCCTGGCACTTTGCCGCGCAACGAACCACTAGCCTCGCAAGTAGATCCGATGCAACCTCGGCAGCCGTTAGTGCGCCGCCGCGTTGCCTGCCGGAGTCGACGCCCCCGGCGCATGCGCCACATAGTCCGTCAGGGGCATTCCACCGACCGCCTTCGCCAGGATCGGCTCCAGCTTGCGGTTCATGCGCAGCTGTTCGACGCTGGCCATGGACTGGTCGAGCTGGCGGGTGGCGGGGGCTTCGTCGGGTTGCGGGGCGCCCGGTGTGCGGGTGAGCGGGGCGAGTGGCGGGCCGAGCAGTTGGGTGAGCGCGAAGTAGGGATCGTCGTGGATGCCGGCGGCGGCGAGCAGCTTGCCGGGTAGCAGCCACGAGGCGGTGTCTTCGTGCACGGGTTGGCCGGTGGCGCGCGGATCGACCAGCAGCCAGGTGCCGGCTTGCGCCAGCATGTCGCCGCCGTCGACGAAGCCGTCGATGCGGTAGCTCTCGGCGAGTCCGGGCAGGTGATCGCCGTAGAACAGCAGCAGGGTGGGGCGCTCACGCCTGGCGAGCAGGGCGGCGAGGCGGCCGAGCTGCTGGTCGGCGTGCTGCAGGTGGTAGAGGTAGGTCTGCAGCTCCTGCTTGTCCTTGCCCTCGATGCCGGCGGGCACGGGGATCGCGTCGCGCGCGGCGGTGTCCTTCGGCTCCACGTCGTAGGGGCCGTGCGCCTCGATGCTGATCGCGAAGATGAACTGCGGCGGCCCGTCGTCCTTGAGCTGGCGCATGATCTCGTCGGTCATCGCGCTGTCCGCCATGTACTTGCCGTCGTTCGGCGCGTCGGGCGGGAACTCGGCTTGCGACACGAAGCGCTGGAAGCCCATCGCCTTGAACGCGGTGTTGCGGTTCCAGAACGTGGGGTCGTTGCCGTGCACGGCCACCGTCTCGTAGCCGCGTTCGTCCAGCACGTGCACCAGGCTCGGCACCAGCTTGTGGTTCATCTGCAGGTAGGGGAACTGCAGGTTGTCGAAGTAGCGCAGCGAAAGCCCGGTGAGCATTTCGAACTCGGTGCGGATCGTGCCGCCGCCGAAGGTGGGCACGTGCAGCGCGCCGCTGGCGCCGTGCGCGGCGAGGCGGCGCAGGTTGGGCGCGAGGTCGCTGTGCGCGTAGCCCTGCATGATGCGCGGGTCGAAGAACGACTCGCTCTGCACCACCACGATGTCGGGCAGCACGGCGGCGTTCGGCGTCTGCAGGTGCTGGCGCAGGGCGTCGGCGGACTGGTCGATCAACTGCTCGGCGATGGCGCGGTCGGGTTTCGGCTTCTGCTTGTTGTACTGCAGGTGGAACATCACCAGCTCGCTGAGCAGGCCGGAGTGCACGCGCGTGGACGCGGCCGACCACGGCTCCAGCCACAGCACGTGGCCGTTGTAGAACGCCGCCCAGCCGCTCCAGCCGCCGAACAGGCTGCCCAGCATGAGCGCCAGTGCGCCGCTGGCCACGAGGCGCTTGCCGCCGGTGCGGCGCGCGAACAGCGGCGGCTCCAGCCGCCACATCGCCACGAGGATCGCCGCGCCCGCGACCAGCGCCAGATACGGCCACGGACTGTGCGGCAGGTAGCCGGCCAGCAGGTGCATGCCGCCCTTGCGCAACTGGCCCACCATGCGGAAGTCCGCCGGCAGCAGCGGAATGCCGAGGTTCGCCGTCTTCAGCGCGTTGACGCCGTAGATCAGGCCCTGCAGCAGATAGGCCAGCCCGAAAGACAGCAGCAGGCGGCGCGTCGTCGCCAGCAGCAGGCCGGCGAACAGCAGGCCCGGCAGCGCGTTCGCGACCGGGAAGCGCGGCTGGTCCAGCATGCGCAGGGGGTGTACGCCCATGCCGCCGTCGAGCAGGCCGGTGAGCAGCACGAAGACCAGCGCCATCGCCAGGACCAGGGCGATGCGCGGTGCCGTGCGGCGTGGAATCGGGACAGCGGATGGGGGCATGGCGGAACCGGGACTCGGTTGTCATGGGGGACTGCAAAGGAACGGTAATCAGATTGACATGAACCGGACGTTTGCCGAGGGCCGTTGCTGCAACGCGTCGCGCGGCCCCCGGTGCACGCGATGCCGCCGGTCGGCGCCCGGGCTGCGGCACAATGGCCGGATGCCTGCCCCTGTCCGCGAATCCGCCGCCCTGCGCGCCCTCATCGACGACCGTTACGCCGAACTGGCCGCCCGCTGCCGCGCGGCGGGCGTGCCCCTGCACGACGACGCCGGCGTGGCCGAACGCATCCGCCGCACGCTGGGCGCCAGCGACTTCGCGTTCGAGGCCTGGCGCGCCCAGCCGGCGCTGCTGTCGCCCACGGGGCTGGAGCGCCTGCGCTCGAACGCCGATGCCGCGGCGCGCATCGATGCACTGAAGCTGCCCGAGGACGAAATCCAGACGCTGGCCGTGTTGCGCCGCTTCCGCCACGCCGAGGCGCTGCGGCTGGTGTTCCGCGACGTCAACGGGCTGGACGAGCTGCCGGAAACGCTGTCCGCCACCAGCGTGCTGTACGAGTCCCTGCTGGAAGTGGCGCTGGCCTGGTCCGAGCGCGCGCTGGCCGCACGCTACGGCCACGCGCGCAGCCGCGAGGGCGAACGGCAGCGGCTCGTGGTGGTGGGCTTCGGCAAGCTGGGCGGCGTGGAGCTGAACTTCTCCTCCGACATCGACCTGGTGCTGGCCTACCCGCACGGCGGCGAGAGCGACGGCACGCGCGTGCTCGACAACGGCGAGTATTTCGTGCGGCTGGGCCGGCAACTGGTGCGCCTGCTCCACGAGCCCACGGTGGACGGCATCTGCGCGCGCGTGGACCTGCGCCTGCGGCCGTTCGGCAACGCGGGGCGGCTCGCCCTGTCGTTCTCGGCGATGGAGCAGTACTACCAGCGCGAGGGCCGCGATTGGGAACGCTATGCGTGGATCAAGGCGCGCCCGGTGGCCGGCGACCGCGCCGCCGGCAAGCGCCTGCAGGAATTGCTGCGGCCGTTCATCTACCGCAAGTACCTGGACTACACCGCGTTCGCCGGCCTGCGCGAGATGAAGACGCTGATCGACGCCGAGGTGGCGCGCAAGGACCTCACCGAGAACCTCAAGCTCGGCTCCGGCGGCATCCGCGAGATCGAGTTCATCGTGCAGCTCACCCAGCTGATCCGCGGCGGCCGCGAGCCGTCGCTGCGCGTACGCGGCCTGCTGCCCGCGCTGGCGGCCTGCGAGGCGCGCGGCCACATCCCCGCCACGCGCGCGAAGGCGCTGCGCGAGGCCTACGTGTTCCTGCGTCGGCTGGAGAACCGCGTGCAGATGCTGCGCGATGCGCAGACCCACGACATACCCGCCGATGCGCTGAGCCGCGAACGCATCGCGAACGGGCTGGACTGGCCGGCGTGGGAACCGCTGGCGCAGGCGCTGGCGCAGCACCGCGAGATCGTGGCCACCGAGTTCGCCGCCGTGCTGATGCCGCAGGGCGGGCGCAGCGCCCGCGTGCCCGCGGCGGACGCGGCGCTGTGGCAGGCGGCCTGCGCCGAGACGCTGGACGCGGACCTGCTGGAGGCCAGCGGCTTCGTGCCCGGCGCGGAACTGGCCGATGTGCTCGCCAAGCTGCCGCAGGCCGGCGCGGTGCGTGCGATGTCGGCGCGTTCGCGCGAGCGGCTGGACCACCTGATGCCGCAACTGATCGCCGCGGCGCGCGACAGCGCGGCGCCGGTGCCCTGCCTGCTGCGGCTGTGCCGGCTGACCCAGGCGGTGGCGCGGCGCTCGTCCTATCTCGCGCTGCTGGAGGAGCAGCCGGCCGCGCGCAAGCGGCTGGCCACGCTGTTCGCCGACAGCGCCCTGCTGGCCGCGCAGGTGATCGCGCAGCCGCTGCTGCTGGACGACGTGCTCGATCCGCGCATCGATCAACTGCCGCTGAAGCGCGCCGACATCGCCGCCGAGATCGCCCGCGTGCTGTCCACGCTGGAGGAACGCGAGGCCGAGGCGGAACTCGAGCGCATCAACGAATTCCAATCCTCCACCGCGTTCCGCCTCGGCCTTGCGTTCAACGACGGCCGCGCCGACGCGGCGGCCACCGCGCGCCGGCTCGCCGCGCTGGCCGAGTCGGTGGTGGGCGCGATCACCGCGCTGGCCGAGCGCGAGCTGGTCGCCCAGCACGGCCGCCTGCCGGGCGAAGGCTCCGGCTTCGCGGTGCTGGGCTACGGCAGCCTGGGCGGCGAGGAGCTGGGCTTCGCCTCCGATCTGGACCTGGTCTTCGTCTACGACGGCCGCCGCGCGCAGGCGATGAGCGACGGCGCGCGACCCATCGAGGGCGCGCGCTGGTACCAGCGCCTCGCCCAGCGCGTGATGAACTGGCTCACCGTGTCCACCCGCGCCGGCCGCCTGTACGAAGTGGACACGCGGCTGCGGCCGGATGGTTCCAAGGGACTGCTGGTGGGCAGCCTGGACGCGTTCGTCGCTTATCAGCACAGCCGCGCGTGGACCTGGGAACACCAGGCGCTGCTGCGCGCCCGCCCGGTGGCCGGCGATGCTGCGCTGGGCGCGGCGCTCGCCGCGGTGCGCCGCGACATCCTCGGCGCGGTGCGGACGGCCGCCGTGGTGGTCGACGAAGTGAGCCAGATGCGCCGCCGCTGGCGTGGCGAACGCGACCGCTCGGACGCGCAGTACATCGATCTCAAGCAGGGGCGCGGCACGCTGCTGGACATCGAGTTCGCGCTGCAAGGGCTGGTGCTGGCGCATGCCGCGCGGCATCCCGCGCTGCTGGGCGTCACCTCGAACGCGGCGCTGCTGGTCGCCTGCCGCGACGCGGGGCTGCTCGACACGGCCCAGTTCGCGATGCTGTCGGGAGCGCATGCGGGCCTGCTGCAGCGCTCGCTGGCCTGCACGCTGGACGCGCGCCCGCGGCTCGCGCCGCGCGACGCCGCGCTGGAGATCCTGTGCGGCGAAGTCGCCGCGGTCACGCAGGCGCTGGGGTTCGCGTTCGACTGAGGCCGTGCCGCCTGCCGGCGATGCGCTCGTGGAACCGGCATGCGCCGCGGAGGAATCAGCGCGCCCCCATGCGCCTCTGCAGCGCGTCGGCGATCGCCGCGGTCTCGCGCAGCGGCGTCTGCCGCGCGGGTGCGACGGCATCCGGGTCATGCAGCAGTCCGCGCTCGCGCAGGGCCTGGTGAAAGCGCGCGAGCTTGTCCGGCAGCGGCGCCGCGACCAGCGTGTGCACGGGGCAGCCGACCGCGCAGGCCTCGCTGAGCATGTTCACCGAGTCGGGCGTGACCACCAGCCGGCCGGCCCAGCCCAGCACGCCGGGGTAGGGGTTGCGGCCGTCGTCGGGGCCGGACCACACCAGCCCCGGCACCTCCGCCAGCGCGTCGCGGACGATCGCCAGCACGTCCGGCGGCGTGCGGCGCGACGCCAGCGCGAGCAGGCTGCCGCCTTCGCGCTCGTGCCGGGCGAGCAGATGCGTGACCAGCCCGCGGGCGTAATCCGCATCCAGCACGAGCTGCTTGCGCGGGCCGCCCAGCAGCACGCCGACGCGCGGTTGCGGCAGGTCCTCGAAGACGGGGCAGGCATCGCGGCCGTCGGCCAGCCAGTCCTCGTCCACCGGGTTCAGCGAGCCCAGCGGCTGCAGCACGTTGGGGCCGGCGAGCTGGTCGTGGCGCGGTGCGATCACCATGTCCCAGTGCGCCGGGTCGATGCGCGGATCGAGGATCTGCACCGTGTGGCACTGGCCGCGCGACAGGCGGCGCAGCATGCGGGTGAACAGCGCGGCGGCGCGTCCGCAGCCGATCGCCAGCCGTGGCCACGGCCGCGCGAACTGGGGCCGCTGGTCCGCCGGCAGCGCCAGCGCGCCGCCGATCGCGAAACGCGGCGCCAGCCACGACCATGGCGCACGCGGCTCCAGCAGCAGGTGGCGCACCGGCAGGCCCATCATCTCGGCCAGCGCCAGCGCCTGCCGCTGGTTGCCCGCGGAGGCGTCGGTGATGGCCCAGCATTCCTCCCTCATGCCGAATCCGCGGCAGAAGAGGCCTGGATTGTTTCCCTTGCGTGCACGCTGCGTTGCTCCCGGTCGCGTTTCTGGCGTGGCGGCGTGTCTATACACTGCCGGGTGTACTGTTGCCGTCTCGTCGGCGGTTCGAGGATAACCGCGATTGCCTGTCGTTCCGAGGCGCCGACACGGCCCGGTCGTTGGTTTTCCCCCTGCCGGCGCGCCTGTCGCACGGCCGATCACCCACCCATTGCGGAGAATTTCCATGCGCACGTTTCGTTATCTCCTGATCGCGGGCCTGCTCGCCGCCGCGGCCACCGTCCAGGCCGCGCCCGTCACCTACAAGATGGACCCGGGCCACACCATGGTGCTGTTCAGCTGGAACCATTTCGGCTACTCCAACCCCACCGCCGACCTGGGCCTGGGCGAGGGCACGCTGGTGTTCGATGAGCAGGACCCGGCGAAATCCTCGGTGGAGGTGACGCTGCCGCTGTCCGCGCTGGACACCCACGTGCCGGACCTGGACAAGCACCTCAAGAAGGCGGATTTCTTCGATGCCGAGAAGTACCCGGTGGTGACGTTCAAGAGCACCAGCGTCCAGCCGGAAGGCGACAAGCACTTCAAGGTCACCGGCGACCTCACCGTGCACGGCGTGACCAGGCCGGTGACGCTGGACGCCACGCTGAACCGCGTCGGCCCGCACCCGATGACCAAGGCGCAGTCGATCGGCTTCGACGCCACCGCCACCCTGAAGCGCTCGGATTTCGGCGTGGGCGCCTACGTGCCGATGGTCGGCGACGAGATCAGGATCCGCATCACCACCGAAGCGGCGGTGCCGAAGGCGAAGTAAGCCGCACTGCGCGCCACTGACGGGCCCGCGCCGGCGACGGCGCGGGCTTTTTCGTGGGCGCCGCGTCCGGCGATGCCGCTCTGCCGGTGGGTGGCGGCCTGCTACCATGGCGCGTCCTGCATCCAGTCCGGAGTCATCCCATGTCCGCCACCGCCGCGGCTGTCACGCCCATCCTCGCGAATGCCGAAAATCGTTACGAAGTGACGCGCGCGGACCTGCCGCTGTCCTGCCCGATGCCGGGAATGGCGCTGTGGAATTCCCATCCGAAGGTCTATCTGCCGGTGGTTGATGACGGCGGCGAGTCGGTTTGTCCTTATTGCGGAGCACGTTACGTCCTGCGCGACTGATCCGTACTGCCGTTCAGGGTGACGGCGGCATTCTTCTTGCTAGAGCTCAAGGATGAAACTCGTGCACCAGGATGCAGGCCCGCAGGCGGGAACCATGTCCGGCAGTGTCGCAAGCGCCCCGCGATTGACCGTGGTCCAGCTGATCCCCGCGTTGCAGTCCGGCGGCGCGGAGCGTTCCGTGCTGGAGGTGGGCCGTGCGCTGGTGCAGGCCGGCCACCGTTCGGTGGTGATCTCGGCCGGCGGGCGCATGGTGGAACAGCTGGTGGCCGAGGGCAGCGAGCACATCACGCTGGACCTGGGTCGCAAGTCCCTGGCCACGCTGGGGCGGCTGGGCGCGCTGCGCCGGCACCTGCAGGCGCTGAAGCCCGACATCGTGCATGCGCGCTCGCGCCTGCCGGCGTGGCTGGGCTGGTGGACGCTAAAGGGGCTGAAGCCGCGGCCGCATTTCGTCACCACCGTGCACGGCTTCAATTCGCCCGGTGCCTACAGCGCGATCCTGCTGCGCGGCGAGCGGGTGATCGTGGTGTCGCAGACCTTGCGCGACTACGTGCTGGGCCATTACCGCTGGCTGGAACCGGGCCGGGTGCGGGTGATCCCGCGCGGCATCGATCCCGTCGATTTCCCGTACGGCCATCGCCCGGACGAAGCGTGGAAGCAGGCGTTCTTCGCCGAGTATCCCGCGCTGGGCGGCGCGCCCCTGCTCACGCTGCCCGGCCGCGGCACCCGGCTCAAGGGCCACCATGACGCGATCGAGCTGCTGGCGAACCTGAAGCGGCGCGGCATCGACGCGCGGCTGCTGCTGCTGGGCGTGATCGAGGCCGGGCGCGAGGCGTACGTGGAGGAACTGCGTGCGCTGATCCGCGAGCGCGGCGTGGAGGCGCAGGTCGTGCTGACGCCGCCGCGCAGCGACGTGCGCGACGTCTATGCGATTTCCAGCCTGATCCTGCAACTGTCGAACAAGCCCGAATCCTTCGGCCGCACCGTGATCGAGGCCTTGTCGCTGTGCCGCCCGGTGCTGGGTTACGCGCACGGCGGCGTGGGCGAACTGCTGGCCGAGCTGTACCCCGCCGGCCGCGTGCCCCTGGGCGACGGCGAGCGGCTGGTGGAACGCGCCGCCGAACTGCTGCGCGTGGCGCCGCCCATTCCCATGCTGCACGCCTACCGGCTGGAGGACATGCAGCAGGCCGTGCTGGCGCTGTACGGGGACGTGGCCGCGGGCTGAGGCCCTACAATGCGGCACCGTCGTCGCCACGGCTTCCGCATGACTTCCGCGATCGATTCCCTCAAGACCGCCCTGCGCTCGCCGCTGCTGCCGTTCTGGCTGGTGATCGCGCTGCTGCCGTTCGGGCGCAGCAGCGAGCTGGGCACCTTCCTGTGCCTGGTCGGCGTGGTGCTGGCGTTCGCACGCGCGCCGCAGGACTGGCGCGGGCATCCGGGCGCGAAGCTGCTGCTGTGGCTGCTGGCGGCCTATGTCGGTGCGGCGCTGTTCTCGGCCTTCGACTCGCTGGCGCCCGGCAAGAGCTGGAGCACGGTGGCGGCGCTGCTGCGCTACCTGCCGCTGGGCTTGTATGCGTGCTTCGCGATCCGCGGCGAGCGTCGGCTGCACGCGTTGTATTTCGCGGTGGCCTGCGTGCTGGCGTGGTGGGTGCTGGACGCGTGGGCGCAGGCGCTCACCGGCTGGAGCCTGGGTGGGCACGCCGAGGCCGAGCGCATTTCCGGCATCTTCGGCGCGCGCAATCTCAAGCTGGGACCCACGCTGGCGGTGCTGTCGCCGTTCGCGCTGTGGGCGGCGCGGCGGCGCTGGGGCTTGCCCGGACTGGTCGTCGCCTTCCTGCTGGTGCTGGGGCCGGTGCTGCTGGCCGGCTCGCGCGCGGCATGGCTGTGCTACGGGCTGGTGGCGCTGGGATTTGCCTGGCGCGAGGCGCATTCGTGGCGACGCTTCGCGCTGTACTGCGTGCTGGGCGCGGTGGCGCTGGCGCTGGCTGGCGGCCTGGCGTGGCGTACGTCCAGCCGTTTCGAGGCGCGCATGGAGCGCACCCTGGACGCGCTGCACGGCACGCATGGCGGCCTGGACCAGGCGCTGACCGGACGGCTGGACATCTGGCACGACAGCGTGAAGATGATCGCCGCGCATCCGTTCAACGGCGTGGGCGTGCGCGCGTTCCGCTACGCCTACCCGCAGTTCGCGCCGGCGAACGACCACTTCATCGTGGCCGAATCCTGCGGCGAGGGCGAGGGTGCCTGCCACGCGCACCAGATCGTGCTGGAGATCCTCACCGAGACCGGCGCCGCCGCGGCCAGCCACAGCGCGAGGCCGACGGCGC
>NZ_NJIC01000022.1:0-3531 GCF_013620825.1 Rhodanobacter sp. PCA2
GCATCTGAGCGAGGCCGACCGCGCCCGCCGCTCCAGCGGCAAGCGCGGCAAGCCCGGCCGGGGCAACGTGCGCGAGGTCGCGCGTGGCGCATCGTCGACCGGCGGTGCGCATGGCTTCACCCGCCCCACCGCCGCGGTGGTGCGCGAAGTCGTCGTGGGCGATGCCAACGTGGTCGCCGAGCTGGCGCAGAAGATGGCGGTCAAGGGTTCGGAAGTGGTCAAGGCCCTCTTCAAGATGGGCGTGATGGCCACCATCAACCAGACCATCGACCACGACACCGCCGCCCTGGTGGTGGAGGAACTCGGCCACACGGTGGTCGAGGCCAATGCCAACAACGCCGAGGCCGCGCTGGCCGCGCACACCCAGAGCGTGGAGCTGGACGGCGAGAAGGAGTCGCGTCCGCCGGTGGTCACCATCATGGGCCACGTCGACCACGGCAAGACCTCGCTGCTGGACTACATCCGCCGCACCAAGGTCGCCTCGGGCGAGGCCGGCGGCATCACCCAGCACATCGGCGCCTACCACGTGGAAACGCCGAAGGGCGTGATCACCTTCCTCGACACCCCGGGCCACGCCGCGTTCACCGCGATGCGCGCCCGCGGCGCGCAGTCCACCGACATCGTGGTGCTGGTGGTCGCCGCCGACGACGGCGTGATGCCGCAGACGGCCGAAGCCGTGCAGCACGCGCGCGCCGCCAAGGTGCCGCTGATCGTCGCGCTCAACAAGATGGACAAGTCCGACGCCAACCCGGACCACGTCAAGCAGGGCCTCGGCAACCTGGAAGTCATCCCGGAAGAGTGGGGCGGCGATACGCCGTTCGTGCCGGTGTCGGCCAAGACCGGCATGGGCATCGACACGCTGCTCGACGCGATCTCGGTGCAGGCCGAGGTGATGGAACTCACCGCCGTGGTCGACGGCCCCGCCTCGGGCGTGGTGATCGAATCCAGCCTGGACAAGGGCCGCGGTCCGGTCGCCACCGTGCTGGTGCAGCAGGGCACGCTGAAGCGCGGCGACTTCGTGGTCTGCGGCGTGGAATACGGCCGCATGCGCGCGCTGGTCGACGAGACCGGCAAGACCGTGCAGGAAGCCGGCCCCTCGATCCCGGTGCAGGTGCTGGGTCTTTCCGGCGTGCCGGAAGCGGGCGACGACTTCGTGGTGGTGGCCGACGAGAAGCTGGCCAAGCAGGTCGCCGCCGAGCGCCAGCAGAAGCGCCGCGAGACGCGCATGGTCAGCAAGGCCAACCGCCTCGAGGACATCATGGCGCAGATGGGCCAGGGCAACGGGCAGCAGACGCTCAACATCCTGGTCAAGGCCGACGTGCAGGGTTCGGTCGAGGCACTGCGCGAATCGCTCAGCTCGATCGGCAACGAGAACGTCAAGGTCAACGTGGTCTCCGCCGGCGTCGGCGGCATCACCGAGTCCGACGCGACGCTCGCGGCCGCATCCAAGGCGCTGGTGATCGGCTTCAACGTGCGTGCCGACGCCTCGGCGCGCAAGGTGATCGACACCGCCGGCCTGGACGTGCGCTACTTCTCCATCATCTACGACGTGATCGACCAGGTGAAGCAGGCGGCTTCCGGCCTGCTGGGCGTGGAAGTGCGCGAGGAGATCATCGGCGTCGCCCAGGTGCGCGAGGTGTTCCGCAGCTCCAAGTTCGGCGCGGTCGCCGGCTGCATGGTCGTCGAAGGCCATGTCAAGCGCAGCAAGCCGATCCGCGTGCTGCGCGACAACACCGTGGTGTTCGAGGGCGAGCTGGAATCGCTGCGACGCTTCAAGGACCTGGTCGACGAAGTGCGCAACGGCATGGAATGCGGCATCGCCGTGAAGCAGTACAACGACGTCAAGGTCGGCGACCAGATCGAGTGCTTCGAGCGCATCGAAGTGGCTCGCACGCTGTAACGGTCCGCTCCCTCTCCCCTGCGGGGAGAGGGTTGGGGTGAGGGGGCGAGGCTAGCCCCGCCCCTCACCCATCCTCTCCCCGGAGGGGAGAGGTGACAACGAGGCTGCCGCTGCGCGGCAGCTGCGCCATTTGATTGGAGCCCTTCATGCCCTCCCGCGACTTCAAACGTACCGACCGCGTAGGCGCCGAGCTCCGCCGCGAAATCGGCCTGCTGGTGCACGCCGCGGTGCGCGACCACGGCCTGCCGTCGTGCAGCGTGTCGGACGTGGAAGTGAGCCGCGACCTCGATTTCGCCGCGGTGTGGGTGACCGCGCTGCTGCCCGAGCAATCGTTGGCAGCGGTGAAGGCGCTCAACACGCTGGCGGGCGAGTTCCGCCGTGCGCTGTCGCGCAGCATGCGGCTGCGCCGCGTGCCGGAACTGCGCTTCAAGTACGACGACTCGGTGGACAAGGGCGAGCGCATCGACGCGCTGCTGCGCGATGCTGGCGAGGCCGCGGCGCCGGCGGACGACGAGTCGTAAACCAGGTTCCATGCGTCGCGACCGCAAGCTCCCCCGCATCGCCTGGCGCGATCTGCACGGCATCGTGTTGCTGGACAAGCCCGCAGGCGTCAGCTCCAACCAGGCGCTGCAATCGGTGCGCCGGCTGTTCCGCGCCGCCAAGGGCGGCCACACCGGCGCGCTCGACCCCATGGCCACCGGCCTGCTGCCGCTGTGCTTCGGCGAGGCCACCAAGCTGGCCGGCAACCTGCTGGGCGCGCGCAAGGCCTACCGGGCCGAGTGCCGGCTGGGCGTCACCACCACCACCGCCGATCGCGAAGGCGAGCCTGTGCGGCAGCGGCCGGTGCCGCCGCTCGACGACGCCACCGTGGAGGCGGCGCTGGCGCCGTTGCGCGGCCGCATCGTCCAGGTGCCGCCGGTGTATTCGGCGCTGAAACAGGACGGCGAACGCCTGTACCTCAAGGCGCGCCGCGGCGAATCCGTGGAAGCGCCGCCGCGCGAGGTGGAGGTGTACCGGCTGGAGCTGCTTTCCCGCACGGCAGACACCGTGGCCTTCGAGGTGGAATGCGGCTCGGGCACCTACGTGCGCTCGCTGGCGGTGGACCTGGGCGAGGCGCTGGGTTGCGGCGCCCATCTCACTGCCTTGCGGCGGCTGTGGGTGGAGCCGTTCCACGAACCGCGCATGGCCACGCTGGCGGAGCTGGAGCAGGCGGCGGGGCAGGGCGACGCCGCCCTGCTGGCCTGGCTGCTGCCGGTGGCGGCGGGGCTGGCCGATTGGCCCGGCCTGCAACTGGACGAGATGCAGAGCCAGGCGATCGCCTGCGGCCAGCCCATCGTGGTGGCCGGGCGCAGCGGGCCGCACGCCGCGTTCGCCAGCGACGGCGCCCTGCTGGCGCTGCTGGAACTGGATGCGGACGGCCGCAGCCGCATCCTGCGTGGTTTCAACCTGCCGCCGCCGTGAACCGGACCCCGCCGCGCCCTTGTTGCAGAGGCGTTGCCAACGGTAGAATAAGCAGGTTATTCCGATACTTTCATCCCTCAGGCGAAGCTTGCGCTTGCGTCACTCCCGGTGATGCAAACGCAAGCTTCGCATCGCTTTTTCAAGGAAACAGGTACCACCATGTCTCTTAC
>NZ_NJIC01000022.1:3541-19532 GCF_013620825.1 Rhodanobacter sp. PCA2
GTCTCTTACCGCAGAACAGACCGGCAAGATCATCACCGATTTCGGCCGCGTGCCGAACGACACCGGTTCCACCGAAGTGCAGGTGGCGCTGCTGTCCGCCCGCATCGATCACCTCACCGATCACTTCAAGTCGCACAAGCAGGACCATCATTCCCGCCGCGGCCTGCTGAAGCTGGTGAACCGCCGCAAGAGCCTGCTCGCCTACCTCAAGGACCGCGACCTGGCCCGCTACCAGAGCCTGATCGAGCGTCTCGGCCTCCGTCGTTGATTTCTGCGTATGTCCTGAACGCGACGATCGAGGGAAGGCCATCCGTGGCCGCTCCCCTCGATTCGCGCGTTCTCCCATGAACGCGAAGATCAGGAAGCGGCCATCCACGGCCGCACTCTCAAAAATCGGGAAATCAACATGGCGAAAGTAACCAAGTCATTCCAGTACGGTAATCATGAAGTCACGCTGGAGACGGGCGAAATCGCCCGCCAGGCATCCGGTGCGGTCATGGTCAGCATGGGCGGCACCGTGGTGCTGGTCACCGCCGTGGCCGCGGCCAAGGCGAAGGAAGGTCAGGACTTCTTCCCGCTCACCGTGGACTACGTCGAGAAGTTCTACTCCGCCGGCCGCATCCCGGGCGGTTTCTTCAAGCGCGAAGGCCGTCCGACCGAGAAGGAGACGCTGACCTCGCGCCTGATCGATCGTCCGGTGCGCCCGCTGTTCCCGGAAGACTTCAAGAACGAAGTCCAGGTGATCGCCCAGGTCGTCTCGCTCAATCCGGAGATCGACGGCGACATTCCGGCGCTGATCGGCGCCTCCGCCGCGCTCAGCCTCGCCGGCATCCCGTTCAAGGGTCCGATCGGCGCCGCCCGCGTCGGCTACGTCAATGGCCAGTACGTGCTCAACCCCACCACCACCGAACTGGCCGGCTCCAAGCTGGACCTGGTCGTCGCCGGTACCGCCGGCGCGGTGCTGATGGTGGAATCCGAGGCCGAGCTGCTGTCCGAGGACGTGATGCTGGGCGCCGTGGTGTTCGGCCACCAGCAGATGCAGGTCGCGATCCGCGCGATCGCCGAGCTGGCCACCGAGGCCAGCCGTCCGTCGCTGGACTGGCAGCCGCCGGCGCGCAACGAGTCGCTGGTCGCCGCGGTCAAGGGCGCGGTCGGCGACAAGCTGGAGGGCGCCTTCAAGGTGCGCGACAAGCTGCAGCGCCGCGACGCGATCGCCGCGATCAAGGCCGACGTGCTGGAGTCGCTGAAGTCCGACGCCGAGGCCAAGGGCTGGGACAAGGCCGAGCTCGCGAAGGAATTCGCCGAACTCGAGTACCACACGCTGCGCGACAGCGTGCTGAAGACCAAGGTGCGCATCGACGGCCGCCAGCTCGACGACGTGCGCGCCATCACCGCCCGCGTGGGCGTGCTGCCGCGCACCCACGGCTCGGCGCTGTTCACCCGCGGCGAGACGCAGGCGCTGGTCGTCGTCACGCTGGGCACCACGCGCGACGCGCAGATCATCGACGCGCCGGCCGGCGAGTCGAAGGATCCGTTCCTGTTCCACTACAACTTCCCGCCGTTCTCGGTGGGCGAGGCCGGCCGCTTCGGCGCGCCGAAGCGTCGCGAGATCGGCCACGGCCGCCTCGCCAAGCGCGGCGTGCAGGCGGTGAAGCCCGCCATCGAGGAATTCCCCTACGTGCTGCGCGTGGTCTCGGAAATCACCGAGTCCAACGGCTCCTCGTCGATGGCTTCGGTGTGCGGTTCCTCGCTGGCGATGATGGATGCCGGCGTGCCGCTGAAGGCGCCGGTGGCCGGCATCGCGATGGGCCTGGTGAAGGAAGGCGACGACTTCGTCGTGCTGTCCGACATCCTGGGCGACGAGGACCACCTCGGCGACATGGACTTCAAGGTGGCCGGTTCCTCCGAAGGCATCAGCGCCCTGCAGATGGACATCAAGATCGACGGCATCACCGAGGAGATCATGAAGGTGGCGCTGGCCCAGGCCAAGCGCGGCCGCCTGCACATCCTCGGCGAGATGGCCAAGGCGCTCAGCACCGCGCGCACCGAGATGAGCGAGTACGCGCCGCGCCTGATCACCATCAAGATCCACCCGGACAAGATCCGCGAGGTCATCGGCAAGGGCGGCGCCACCATCCGCTCGATCACCGAGGAGACCGGCGCCACCATCGACATCAACGACGACGGCACCGTGATCATCGCCTCGGTCAACCGCGACGCGGGCGAGGCGGCGAAGAAGCGCATCGAGCAGATCGTCTCCGACGTCGAGCCGGGCCGCATCTACGAGGGCAAGGTCGCCAAGCTGATGGACTTCGGCGCGTTCGTCACCATCATGCCGGGCAAGGACGGCCTGGTGCACGTGTCGCAGATCTCCAACGAGCGCGTCGAGAAGGTCTCCGACAAGCTCAAGGAAGGCGATATCGTCAAGGTCAAGGTGCTGGAAGTGGACAAGCAGGGCCGCATCCGCCTGTCCATGAAGGCGGTGGCTGAAGGCGAGGGCTGATCGGCCGCTGACGTATCCTTCACGCAACGCGAACGAGGCCCGGCCATGCCGGGCCTCGTTCGTTTCCGGAGCATGGAACCGGCGAAGGTCGTTCGATTCCTGCGGTCGCAAACGGGCGCGACGATTTTCGGCGTTTCTTGCAACACGCTTTTGCTAGGATGCAGGGGCCGTCGAACGAGGATGCGCAATGAACGGACAGGCAGGCGATTTCATCAAGGATTGGCAGGTACTGGCCCAGCAGTCCTGGGATGCGTGGATGCGCCAGGTGCAGCCACCGGCGGCCGCATCGCCGGCGTCCGCTTTCGGCAGCGACACGCTGGAGCGCACGCTGGCCGGGCTCAAGGGCTGCTTCGACTGGATGCAGGGCGTGGCCGGCGCCAGCGCCAGCCAGCCCGGCACGGACTGGCAGAGCCTGCTGCGCACCTGGGCCGGTTCCGCGAACCAGCCGTTCACCCAGGCCTTCAACGGCATCGATAACGCTGCCGCGCGGGGCTTCGTCCAGCAGTGGCAGGCCTGGCTGCAATCGGTGCAGACCAGCGGCTTCGCCATGCCGGGCGCGACGGGCGGCCCGATACCGTCGTTCGGCCTCAATCGCGAACAGGCGATGCAGCAGCAGGAGCTCGCGGCCGCGATCCAGGCGGCGCTGGAGGCCAGCGGCCGCTACCAGGCGCTGATCCAGCGGGCGAACACGCAGGGGCTGGAACGCCTGCAGGCGAAGCTGACCCAGCCCGACCCGTCCAGCCCGCCGCTGGAGTCGCTGAAGGCGCTGTACGACCTGTGGGTGGACGTCGCCGAAGAGGCGTACGCCGAGGTGGCGCTGTCCGACGAATTCCGCACCGCCTACGGCGAGATGGTCAACACCCAGATGCGCGTGCGCCAGATGCAGCAGCGCCTGACCGGGCAGCTGTATCGCGAGCTGGGCCTGCCCACCCGCGAGGAAGTCTCGTCGCTGGGCGAGCGCCTGCAGCAGCTGCGCCGCGACCTGCGCAAGCAGGCGGCCGGCGACGCCGGCGAGGAGATTCTCGCGCTGCGCCGCGAAGTGGCGGCGTTGAAGCGCGAGCTGGCCGCACTGGGCGCCAAGCCGGTGGCCGCGGCCGCGACCAGACCGAAGCCGGTGGCCAAGCCCGCTCCGCGGCCGGCCGCGAAGCCGAAACCCGCGGCCAAGCGCAGCTCGGCCAGCACGAAGAAGGCACCGGCGCGAAGCAAGCCGGCGCTGCCCGTCACCCGTTCGCGCAAGCGCTGATCCAAGGAGTGCCCCATGGATATCCCACTCCACCTCGATCCCGCCCGGCTGATGCAGGAGATCGCCACGTTCCAGCGCAAGCTCAGCGCCGGCATGGGCCAGTTGCGCCGCATGAGCGAACCCGGCTACGCGAACACGCCCCGTGAACTGGTGTACGCCGAGGACAAGCTGAAGCTGTGGCACATGCAGGGCGACCGCGCGCCCACCGCGCGGACGCCCACGCTGATCGTCTACGCGCTGGTCAACACGGTGTGGATGACCGACCTGCAGCCGGACCGCTCGATGGTGCGCAACCTGCTGGCGCAGGGCGAGGATGTCTACCTCATCGACTGGGGCTACCCCGACGGCGCCGACCGCTGGCTGACCCTGGACGACTACCTCAACGGCTACCTCGACCGCTGCGTGGACGCGGTGCGCGAGCGCCACGGGCTGGACGCGATCAACCTGCTCGGCATCTGCCAGGGCGGCGCGTTCTCGCTGTGCTACGGCGCGATGCATCCGGACAAGGTGAAGAACCTCATCACCATGGTCACGCCGGTGGACTTCCAGACGCCGGACAACATGCTCTCGCACTGGTGCCGCCTGATGGACGTGGACCTGTTCGTGGACACGCTGGGCAACGTGCCGGCGATGCTGATGAACTGGGTCTACCTCACGCTGAAGCCGGTGCGGCTGAACCAGCAGAAGTACCTGGGCCTGGTCGACATCCTCGACCAGCCGGTGGAACTGGAGAATTTCCTGCGCATGGAGCGCTGGATCTTCGATTCGCCCGACCAGGCCGGCGAGGCGTTCCGCCAGTTCATCAAGGACTTCTACCAGGGCAACAAGCTGGTGAAGGGCGGCCTGGTCATCGGTGGCCGCGAGGTCGATCTGGGCATGCTCAGCCAGCCGGTGCTCAACATCTACGCCCAGCAGGACCATCTGGTGCCGCCCGACGCATCGCGTGCCCTGGGCCGCAGGGTGGGAACCACCGACTACACCGAACTCGCGTTCAAGGGCGGCCACATCGGCATCTACGTCTCCAGCCGTGCGCAACGCGAAGTGCCGCCGGCGATCCACCAGTGGCTGCGCGCGCGCGACTGAACCTTCACCACGGGATGCCAGCATGGAAAAACGTCTTTGCCGTTCCCGCCAGAATCGCATGCTCGCCGGCGTCTGCGGCGGCATCGCCGAGTATCTGGGCTGGGATCCGACCATGGTGCGGCTGCTGTGGATCGTCCTCACCCTGCTGGGCGGCTCGGGCATCCTGATCTACCTGGTCCTGTGGCTGGTGATGCCGGAATCGCCCTGAGTCTCTTCCGTTTCACGACACGAACATTCCGATGGATTACGACCGTTACGACCGCGTCCGCGCCGTGCAATGGCGCGGCGACCACCTCCGCTTGCTCGACCAGCGCCTGCTGCCGCAGGAGGAGCGCTGGATCGATTGCCGCAGCGCCGCCGCGGTGACGCAGGCGATCAGGGACCTCGCCGTGCGCGGCGCGCCGGCCATCGGCATCGCCGCTGCCTGGGGCGTGGTGCTGGCCGCGCAGCAGGGCATCGCGCTGGATGATGCGCTGGCGACATTGCGCGCGGCGCGGCCCACCGCGGTGAACCTGATGTGGGCGCTGGACCGCATGAAGGCGCGCATCGCTGCAGGCGCGGATGCGCAGGCGCTGGAGCGCGAGGCGCAGGCGATCCAGGACGAGGACCTCGCCGCGAACCGCCACATGGGCGAGCTGGGCGCCGCACTGATCGCGCCGGGCTCCGGCGTGCTCACCCATTGCAACACCGGCTCGCTGGCCACCGCCGGCTTCGGCACCGCGCTGGGCGTGATCCGCGCCGGCGTGGCGCAGGGGCGCATCGAACGCGTGTTCGCGGGCGAGACGCGGCCTTGGCAGCAGGGCGCCCGGCTCACCATGTATGAACTGGTGCGCGACGGCATTCCCGCGCAGCTGATCGCCGACTCGGCGGCGGCGCACCTGATGAAGTCGGGTGCGGTGCAGTGGGTGATCGTGGGCGCCGACCGCATCGCCGCGAACGGCGACACCGCGAACAAGATCGGCACCTACCAGCTCGCCATCGCCGCGAAGCATCACAGCGTGAAGTTCATGGTGGCGGCGCCATCCTCCACGGTGGACATGGCCACCGCCTCGGGCGATGCGATCGAGATCGAATTGCGCGATTCCGCCGAGCTTTTGAGCATTGGCGGCCGACGCGTGGTGGTCGAGGGCGCCCAGGCCTGGAACCCGGTGTTCGACGTCACGCCGGCCAGCCTGATCGACGCCATCGTCACCGAGCGTGGCGTGATCGAGCGGCCGGACACGACCGCGATGAAGGCGCTGTTCGGCGCCTGAGAATCGGCTCTTCCGCACGCTGCTGCAGGCGGCTCCCGCAGTCGCCTGCCGCGGTTGCGCGATTCCTGTGCAAAATATTGAAATACAAGGTTTAAATTTGACCTTTCGCAGGACGCGAATGGGTCGTTCGTGTTACACTTGATGGGTTGATTTTCAGGCGCCGGCAGCCCTGGCGCGACGCTGTTCCTCCTCGTTCACCAGGGAAGCCCATTGATGGCAGAACTCGCCAAAGAAATCATTCGCGTCAACATTGAAGACGAGATGCGCCAGAGCTATCTCGACTACGCGATGAGCGTGATCGTGGGCCGCGCGCTGCCGGACGTGCGCGATGGCCTGAAGCCGGTGCACCGCCGCGTGCTGTTCGCGATGAACGAGCTGGGCAACGCCTGGAACAAGCCTTACAAGAAGTCGGCCCGCGTGGTCGGCGACGTGATCGGTAAGTACCACCCGCACGGCGATGCGTCCGTCTACGACGCGATCGTGCGCATGGCGCAGCCGTTCTCGCTGCGCTACATGCTGGTCGACGGCCAGGGCAACTTCGGCTCGGTCGACGGCGACAACGCGGCGGCGATGCGTTACACCGAGGTGCGCATGGCGCGCCTCACGCACGAGCTGCTCGCCGACATCGACAAGGAAACCGTCGACTTCGGCCCGAACTACGACGAGAGCGAGCACGAGCCGCTGGTGCTGCCCACCCGCGTGCCGAACCTGCTGGTGAACGGTTCGGCCGGCATCGCGGTGGGCATGGCCACCAACGTGCCGCCGCACAACCTCAACGAGGTCGTCGCCGCCACCATCGCGCTGATCGACGAGCCGACGTTGTCGATCGCCGACCTGATGCACTACATCCCCGGCCCGGATTTCCCCACCGCCGGCATCATCAACGGCTCGTCCGGCATCGTCGAGGCCTACCGCACCGGCCGCGGCCGCATCCTGGTGCGCGCCAAGACCGAGATCGAGACGGAAAGCAACGGCCGCGAGACCATCCTCGTCCACGAGCTGCCGTACCAGGTGAACAAGGCGCGGCTGATCGAGAAGATCGCCGAGCTGGTCAAGGAAAAGAAGCTCGAAGGCATCAGCGAGCTGCGCGACGAGTCCGACAAGGACGGCATGCGCATCGTCATCGAGATCCGCAAGGACGCGATGGCCGACGTGGTGCTCAACAACCTGTTCCAGCAGACCCAGCTGCAGGTGACGTTCGGCATCAACATGGTGGCGCTGCTGGACGGACAGCCGCGGCTGCTGAACCTCAAGGACATCCTCGAGGCCTTCATCCGCCACCGCCGCGAGGTGGTGACCCGCCGCACCATCTTCGAACTGCGCAAGGCGCGCGCCCGCGCGCACATCCTGGAAGGCCTCACCGTCGCGCTCGCCAACATCGACGAGATGATCGAGCTGATCAAGACCTCCGCCTCGCCGCAGGAAGCGCGCGAACGCATGCTGGCGCGCAAGTGGCAGCCGGGCATGGTCGGCGCGCTGCTCGGCGCCGCCGGCGCCGAGGCGTCGCGGCCGGAGGACATGGACCCGCGCGACGGTCTCAAGGCCGAGGGCTACCAGCTCTCCGAGGTGCAGGCGCAGGAAATCCTCGCCATGCGCCTGCACCGCCTCACCGGTCTGGAGCAGGAGAAGCTGTCCGACGAATACCGCGAGATCCTGGAAACGATCCGCGGCCTGATCGAGATCCTGGAAAACCCGGAACGCCTGCTCGCGGTGATCCGCGAGGAGCTGGAATCCGTCAAGAACGAATTCGGCGACGCGCGCCGCACCGAGATCCAGCATTCGCAGGAAGATCTCGACGTGCTCGACCTGATCGCGCCGGAAGACATGGTGGTGACGCTGTCGCACACCGGCTACATCAAGCGCCAGCCGGCCAGCGCGTACCGCGCGCAACGCCGCGGCGGCAAGGGCCGCTCGGCCTCCGCGCTGAAGGACGAGGACGTGGTCGAGCAGCTGTGGGTGGTGAACACCCACGACACCCTGCTCACCTTCACCAGCACCGGCCGCGTGTACTGGCTCAAGGTCTACCAGATGCCGGAAGCGGGCCCCGGCGCGCGCGGCAAGCCGATCATCAACCTGCTGCCGCTGGCCGCGGGCGAGAAGGTGCAGGCGGTGCTGCCGGTGCGCGAGTACGGCGAGGACCGCTACGTGTTCTTCGCCACGAAGTGCGGCACGGTGAAGAAGACGCCGCTCACCGAGTTCGCGTTCCAGCTGCAGAAGGGCAAGCTGGCGATCAAGCTGGACGAGGGCGACGCCCTCGTCAACGTGGAACTCACCGACGGCAACAGCGACGTGCTGCTGTTCGCCTCCAACGGCAAGACGGTGCGCTTCGACGAGAACACCGTGCGCTCCATGGGCCGCACCGCCACCGGCGTGCGCGGCATGCGCCTGGCCGAGGGCGAGGAAGTGGTCTCGCTGATCGTGGCGGCCGAGGGCGACATCCTCACCGCCACCGCACGCGGCTACGGCAAGCGCACCGCGCTGGACGAGTTCCCGAAGAAGGGGCGCGGCACCCAGGGCGTGATCGGCATCCAGTGTTCCGAACGCAACGGCGGGCTGGTCGCCGCGGTGCAGGTCACCGAGGCGCACGAGCTGATGCTGATCTCCAACCAGGGCACCCTGGTGCGCACACGCGTGGCGGAAGTCTCACAGCTCAGCCGCAATACCCAGGGCGTCACCCTGATCCGCCTGCCGGTCGATGAGTCGCTGGTCAGCGTGGTGCGGCTGGAAGCCGAGGAGGACAACGGCGAGGAAGGCGCAGCGCCTGCCGACGGCCTGCCGCCCGACGGCGACAGCACGGCGGAAACGGGCGCGGACGAAGCCTGATTTCCGGTCTTCACGTCGTTTGCATCGCGAAAAGCCCCGGTCAGGCCGGGGCTTTTCGCATCCGGAACATGCGGCGACCGGCTCCAGGCCTGCGCTCAGTCGCCCAGCACAGCCAGCATCGCCTCCGCGCTGGAGACGCGAAACTCGCCCGGCGCTTCCACGTGCAGCTGGCGCACCACGCCGTCGTCCGCGTACAGCGCGAAGCGGCGCGCGCGCAGGCCCATGCCATAGGCGTCGCCGTCCAGTTCCAGGCCCAGCGCGCGGGTGAAGCCGGCGCTGCCGTCGGCCAGCAGCAGCAGGCCGGACGGCACCTGCTGGGCGGCGGCCCAGGCCTGCATCACGTAGGCGTCGTTCACGGCGAGGCAGTACACCGCGACGCCGCGCGCGCGGAACGCTTCGTGCTGCCGCACGTAACCGGGCAGGTGCTTTTCCGAACAGGTCGGGGTGAAGGCGCCGGGCACCGCGAACAGCACGGCCTTGCGGCCGGCGAACAGCGCGCCGGTACGGGCAGCCTCGATGCGGCCGTCCACGACGACCTTGATCTCGACGTCGGGCAGCGACTGGCCGATCCGGATGCTCATGGCGGTTTCCCTGAAGGAATGGCAACCCGCGGATGCTAGCCGCTGCCGGCTGCCGTTGTCGCCTTGAATCGCCGAACGGCGCACCTATCTCTGCACTCAGGCGGCGGCGTGCCGCAATCCATCTTGAGGAGTTTCCAGATGAGCATGAATCATCATGTGATGTGGGGCCTGCCGCGCGACGCGCAGGTGTGGCGGCATGCGTTCGGCCGTCCTGTGGAGTCCGGCGAAGGCGCCACGGCCGATGCTTCGGCATGGGCGCCGCGCGTGGACATCCGCGAGGAAGGCGAGCGCTTCGTGATCCGCGCCGATGTTCCCGGCGTCGATCCCGCGGCGATCGAAGTGAACATGGACCGGAACGTGCTGTCGATCAGCGGCGATCGGGCAGCCGAGGCTGCCGACGCATCCGCTCGTTTCTCCCGCCAGGAACGTGCGCACGGCCCGTTCCACCGCCGCTTCGTGCTGCCCGACAGCGTCGATGCCGAGCACATCACCGCGAGCAACCGGCACGGCGTGCTGGAGATCGTGGTGCCGAAGAAGGCCGAGAGCGCGCCCCGGCGCATCGTGATCGATACGGCGCACTGATCCTCCAGCGGCTTGCGGTAGCGGCCTGCGACGGACGATGATCCGTCGCAGGCCGCTTGGCGTCGAGGCGACCAGAGGGAGTGGCGGTGGAATTCAAAGATTATTACGAGATCCTGGGCGTGAAGCCCGAGGCCAGCGAGGCGGAGATCAAGACCGCCTACCGCAAGCTGGCGCGCAAGTACCACCCGGACAAGAACAAGGAAGCCGGCGCCGAGGAGAAATTCAAGGCCGCGAACGAGGCGCAGGAAGTGCTGCTGGATGCCGAGAAGCGCCGCGCCTACGACCAGTTGCGCGCGGGCGGCTACCGCGGCGGCGAGCAGTTCCGGCCGCCGCCGGGCTGGGGGCAGGGGCAGGGCCAGTCCCGCGATTTCGGCGGCGACGACAGCGATTTCAGCGACTTCTTCGAGAGCCTGTTCGGCCGCGGCGCGGCTGCGCACGGCCAGCGCGGCCAGCCGCGCGCACGGCGCGGGCAGGACGTGCAGGCGCGGGTGGAGGTGGACCTGCAGACCGCGTTCGACGGCGGCCGCACCCGGCTGGCCTTGCACGACGGGCGCGGCGAGGAGCGCGTGCTGGAAGTGAAGATTCCCGCCGGCATCCAGCCGGGGCAGGTGATCCGGCTGGCGGGGCAGGGCCATCCCGGCAGCCCCGGCGCGCCCAAGGGCGACCTGCTGCTGGAAGTGGGCATACGCGACGACGCGCGCTTCAAGCTGGACGGCCACAACGTGCTGCACGTGCTGCCGGTCAGCCCGTGGGAAGCCGCGCTGGGCGCCACGCTGCCCGTGCCGACCCTGGCCGGCACGGTGGAACTGCGCATTCCGGCCGGCTCGCAGTCGGGACGCAAGCTGCGCCTGAAGGGGCGCGGCATGCCGGGTGCGCATCCGGGCGACCAGCTGGTGGAGCTGTCGATACGCGTGCCCGCGGCGGCGAGCGACGAACAGCGTGCCGCCTACGAGGCGCTGCGCGCGGAGTTCGCGGATTACGATCCGCGCCGGTAACGCCCCCGGCCTCCGGTTGAGGGTCCGGGGCAGGCGCAGGAAGCATCGATGGGCGGCCGTGTCCGCAGACGAGAACGGCGCCCATGGGCGCCGTTCCTCGTTGCCGTGGAGGCTGGCGGTCAGGCCGGCAGCAGGTCCTTCAGCGTGGCCACCAGTTCATCTTCCCGGATCGGCTTGGTGACGTAGGCGCGCGCGCCCTGGCGCATGCCCCACACCTTGTCGGTTTCCTGGTCCTTGGTGGTCACCAGCACCACCGGGATGTGCGAGGTGGTGGCGTCCTTGCTGATCGTGCGGGTGGCCTGGAAGCCGTTGAGGTTGGGCATCACCACGTCCATCAGGATCAGGTCGGGGATCTCGCGCTTGGCGACCTCGACGCCGGCCGCGCCATCCTCGGCGGTGAGGGCCTCGTGCCCCAGCTTCTCGACGATGCGTTTCAGCCCCAGCAGTTGCGAGGGCGAGTCGTCGACGATAAGGATGCGTGCCATAAGTGTGGGTGTCCCCTGGTTGTTTTGGTGGATTCTAAGCCTCTGCCGCGGTGCTTCCAAGCCGCGTCGGCTCAGTCCTGGGCGACGCGCACCACGGTTCGGCCGAAGGAATCCCCGGCCAGCATGCGGGCGAACACGTCCGGAAGGTCGTCCAGCGTCGCCTCGCGGGTGGCAATGCGTTCCAGGTGCCGCGGCTTCCAGTCGCCGGCCAGGTGCTGCCATACGCGTTCGCGCACCGGGCGGGCGGTGCCGGCCGAGGCCACGCCCAGCAGGTTCACGCCGCGGATGATGAACGGCATCACCGTGCTGTCGAAGGCGATGCCGCCTGCGTTGCCGCAGATCGCCACGTTGCCGTAGGGTGCGATCAGCGGCAGCAGGCCGGCCAGCATCGCGCCGCCCACGTTGTCCAGCGCGCCGCCGAAGCGGACCGAATCCATCGGCTTGCCGCTGAACGCGAGCGCGTGGCGGTCGATGCATTCGGCCGCGCCCAGCGAACGCAGGAAATCGAAATGCGCGGCCTTGCCGCTGATCGCGTGCACCGCGTAGCCGGCGCGGCTGAAGATGTCGATGGCGAGCTGGCCCACGCCGCCGCTGGCGCCGGTGACGGCGATCGGACCCAGCGCGGGCGTCTGGCCGTTGTCGAGCATGTGCACCAGCGCCAGCGCGGCGGTGAAGCCGGCGGTGCCGAGGATCATGCTCTCGCGCAGCGACAGGCCCTGCGGCAGCGGGATGGTCCAGCGCGCATCCAGCCGGGCGTACTCCGAGTAGCCGCCATCGCGGGTTTCGGACAGGCCGCTGCCGGTGCACAGCACCGCATCGCCTTCCCTGAACGCGGGGTCGGTGGAGGCGGCCACGTGCCCGGCCAGGTCGATGCCGCCGTTGAGCGGGTACTGGCGCAGGATCCTGCCCTTGCCGGTACCGGCCAGCGCGTCCTTGTAGTTGACCGAGGAGTAGGCGACCTTGACCAGCACTTCGCCGGGCGTCAGCGCGTCGGCGCCGATCTGCTCGATGCCGGCGCGATAACCCGCGTCGTCGTTGTGGATGCGGAACGCGCGGAAGTTGCTCATGGCTGTCTCCGGTCAGGCCTTGATGCTGGACGGGCCGATCACGCGGGCGGCGTTGCCGCCATCGTAATGCGCCATCCAGTCGAACAGCGCGGGGATGGAGTCGCCGAACCACAGGCTGTCGCGCTGGCCGGCCTGCACGAACGCCTCGTCCACCATGTGGTCCATCAGCGTGCGCAGGTCGCGGTAGTAGCCGCGCACGTCGAGGAAGGCGCAGGGGTAGCGGTGCAGGCCGAGCTGGGCCCAGGTCAGCATCTCGAACATCTCGTCCATGGTGCCGAAGCCGCCGGGCAGGGCGACGAACGCGTCGGACAGCTCGTACATGCGCGTCTTGCGCTGGTGCATGGTGTCCACCACCACCAGATCGGTGAGCCCCTTGTGCGCCACCTCGCGTTCCACCAGCTGGCGCGGGATCACGCCCACGGCCTTGCCGCCGCCGGCCAGCACCGCGTCGGCGACCACGCCCATCAGGCCCACGTTGCCGCCGCCGTAGACCAGCGCGATGCCGCGCCGGGCCATCTCGGCGCCGAACGCGCGCGCCTGTTCGGCGTATTCGGGATGCCGGCCGGTGCTGGAGCCGCAGTAGACGCAGAGGGAGGTGGGCTGTGGCATGTGGAGGGGCTCGCTTTTCGCTGGTCGTTCCGGCATGTACCGGAATTCGGTTTCAACAGATCGTGCGTGGCGCGCGAATGATCTTGCGTCCTGCGGACGGGAGCCTGGACTGGGTCCCGGCTTTCGCCGGAATGACGGCGGGGGGAGATTCCGGATGGTTCAAATGGCGCGGCCCGCCCATGTCACCACGAGCGGGCCGTTGGATCCCGGGTCGATCATCGCCCGGGATGAGCGCGTCCTGCGCTCAGTTGCCCTTGTGGATGGCGCGCTTGTCCACCGACAGCGCCGCCTCGTGCACGGCTTCCGACAGCGTCGGGTGGGCGTGGACGATGCGGGCGAGGTCTTCGGAGGAGCCCTTGAACTCCATCGCCACCACGCACTCGGCGATCAGCTCGGACACGCCCGGGCCAACCATGTGCACGCCGAGGATGCGGTCGGTGTCGGCGTGGGCGAGCATCTTCACCTGGCCCACGGCTTCGTTCATCGCCACGGCGCGGCCGATAGCGGCGAACGGGAAGGTGCCGACCTTGTACGGCACGCCTTCGTCCTTGAGCTGCTTCTCGGTCTTGCCGGCCCAGGCCACTTCCGGCTCGGTGTAGATCACGAAGGGCACGGTGTCGTAGTTGGCGTGGCCGGCCTTGCCGGCGATCCACTCGGCCACCGCCACGCCTTCCTCGGAACCCTTGTGCGCCAGCATCGGGCCGCGCACCGCGTCGCCGATCGCCCACACGCCGTCCACGCCGGTGTGGCAGTGCTCGTCCACCACGATGCGGCCGCGCTCGTCCAGCTTCACGCCGGTGTCGTCGGCCAGCAGGCCGGCGCTGTAGGCGCGGCGGCCCACGGCCACCAGCAGCTTGTCGACCACCAGTTGCTGCTCGCCGCTCTTGTCGGTGTAGGTGAGGTGCACGCCGTCCTTCTTCACCTCGGCCTTGTTGAGCTTGGCATCGAGCTTGATGTCCAGGCCCTGCTTGGCGAATTCCTTCGCGGCGAGCTTGGCGATGTCCGCGTCGGCCACCGAGAGGAAATCGGGCAGCGCCTCGATGATGGTGACTTCGGAGCCCATGCGGCGCCACACGCTGCCGAGTTCCAGGCCGATCACGCCGGCGCCGATCACGCCCAGGCGCTTCGGCACTTCGGCGAAGTCCAGCGCGCCGGCGTTGTCGACGATGTTCTTGCCGTCGAACTTGGCGAACGGCAGCTCGATCGGCACCGAGCCCGAGGCGAGGATCACGTTGGTGGCGCTGATCGTCTGCTTGCTGCCGTCCTGCGCGGCGATCTCGACCTGGTTGCCCTTCAGCAGCTTGCCGGTGCCGAAGTACGGCGTGACCTTGTTCGCCTTGAACAGCTGGGCGATGCCGCCGGTGAACTGCTTGACGATCTTGTCCTTGCGGCCGATGAAGGTGCCCATGTCGACCTTGGCGTCCTTCACGCTGATGCCGTGCACCGGCAGGTTGTGCGCGATGTTCCAGTACTGGCGCGAGGAATCCAGCAGCGCCTTGGACGGGATGCAGCCCACGTTGAGGCAGGTGCCGCCCAGCGCCTGCTTGCCGTCCTTGCCGGTGAAGGCATCCACGCACGCGGTCTTCAGGCCCAGCTGCGCGGCGCGGATCGCGGCCACATAGCCGGCCGGGCCGGCGCCGATGACGATGACGTCGAATTGTTCGCTCATTTCAGTCGCTCACTGCGGGATTCGGGATTGGGGATTCGGGATTCGCCAAGACATGTCCTGGCGAGCCCGAACTTCGCTGGAATCCGGGAGGGGGCAAGGATTCGCAAGGGCGCAAGGCGCCGCTTTGCCGAATCCCGTCTCCCGAATCCCGGCATGTCGCCGGCCTTACAGGCCCAGCAGCATGCGCTGCGGATTTTCCAGCTGGTTCTTGATGTCGACCAGGAACAGCACCGCGTCCTTGCCGTCGATGATGCGGTGGTCGTAGCTGATCGCGATGTACATCATCGGCGCGGCGATCACCTGGCCGTTCTCGACGACGGCGCGCTCCTTGATCGTGTGCATGCCGAGGATGGCGCTCTGCGGCGGGTTGACGATGGGCGTGGAGAGCAGCGAACCGAAGGTGCCGCCGTTGGTGATGGTGAACGTGCCGCCCTGCAGGTCTTCCAGCGTGAGCTTGCCGTCGCGCGCCTTCTTCGCGTACTCGCCGATCGCCTTCTCGATGTCGGCGAAGCCCATGTTCTCGGCGTTGCGCAGCACCGGGGTGACCAGGCCCTTGTCGGTGGACACCGCGATGGAGACGTCCTGGTAGCCGTGGTAGACGACGTCGTTGCCGTCCACCGAGGCGTTGACGATGGGATGGCGCTTCAGCGCCTCGACCGTGGCCTTGACGAAGAAGCTCATGAAGCCGAGCTTGACGCCGTGTTCCTTCTGGAACTGCTCGCCGAGTTCCTTGCGCATCTTGCTGACCGCGGCCAGGTTCACTTCGTTGAACGAGGTGAGCATGGCGATCGAGTTCTTCGACTGCATCAGGCGCTCGGCGATCTTGGCGCGCATGCGGGTCATCGGCACGCGCTCTTCCGGACGCGCGCCCGGCGTGGGCTTCGCTGCCGGCGCGGCGGCCGCAGCCGCGGCGGGACGCGCACCGGCGTTGACCACGTCTTCCTTGATGATGCGGCCGTCGCGGCCGGTGCCGGCGATGGCGGAGGTGTCGACCTTGTTCTCGGTGGCGACGCGCTGGGCGGCGGGCGACAGCTCGGCGGCGGCGGCCTTCGGCGCGGCGGGAGCCGGAGCCGGAGCCGCGGCAGCGGGGGCCGGAGC
>NZ_NJIC01000039.1 GCF_013620825.1 Rhodanobacter sp. PCA2
GGGCCGGGGCGGCGGGGGTTTCGGTGGTCATGGGCGGCTCCCGAGTCGGGCCAGGGTGATGAGGGAAGCGCGGAACGCCTGCGCGTTCGCGGGTGACTGGAAGGCCTGCGCGACCTGCGCGGCGTCGAGGCCGCCGCGCTCGGCGAGGCGCTGGTACAGCGCTTCGCCGCTCAGGCGCACGCTGCCGGGATCGCGCCGGCGCAGCCGCTCCAGCACGGCCTGGGCGGCCAGTTGGTGCAGGCTGCGTCCGCCGTCGCGGCGATACAGGAATTCGCCCGCGGCCTGCACGTGCTCCAGCAGCGCACGCCGGTGCGGCGAGGGCGCGGGCATCAGCGGACCGAAACGCGCGCCGCGCATCGCCATCCAGCCCGCCAGCAGCAGGGCCAGCGCCAGCAGCGCCGGCCAGCCCCGCGTCGCCAGCAGTTGCAGGAAGGGCTGACCGTCCAGCGCATGCACGAGGTAGATCTGGCCGCGGCCGCGGTTCGGCGCCAGCAGGCGCCAGGCGAAACGCTGCGCCTCGACCTGCTTCAGCGCCAGTCGCTGCAGCGGCGCGACGCTGGCCAGCAGGCTGACGTGGCCGCGACCCACGGCGGTGCGTGCGAACAGGTAGCCGTCGTCCGCGTTGCCGATCGCCGCGTCCACCGCCTGCGCCGCCGCGGCTTGCAGCCGGAAGCGCATGCCGCACAGTCGGATGGCATGCGTCCCGTCGCCGAGCCCACTGCAACCGAACGTGTCCGGACGCGCATCGAGCAGGTTCAACGCCGTGAGCATGGGCGAGCGCGCGCCCACGGGCGGCACCAGCAGCAGATGGCCGCCGCGCCGCACCCAGCCGGCCAGCCGCGCGGCGGTTTCGGCATCGATGCGCGCCACATCCGCGCCCACCAGCACGGTGTCGCCCGGCTGCAGCGGCATCCGGACAGGATCCAGCGTGGTCAGCGACGCGGCCGGCTCGCCCATGTCGCGCAATACCTGTTCCAGCGCGAAGAACGGATTGGCCCGCGCCGGGCCGCTGGGCGACGTGGGCTGCACCACGTCGCGCCGCTCGAACATGGTTAGGAACAGCCCGGTCAGCACCGCCGCGCCCAGCAGCACCAGCACGCCAATCAGCAGGCCGCGATGCCTCATGCGCCGGCTCCCAGCGGCCAGCCGTCCAGCAGGCGCTCGAACGCGGCCTGATCGGGGTAGCGACCGGCGTAGGCGGCGAACTGCCAGGTACGCACGATGACGACGACGCGCTGCGCGCGCGCGGTATCACCCAGGGTGGCGGCGTGGCGCAGCCAGTCCGACTCGGTGGCGTCCGCCGTGTACGGCAACTGCAGTTGCTGCGCGATGCGCTCCGCGCAGCCGCGGTACAGCAGCGCCAGCGCCTCGCGCCGGCGTTGTGCCTGCCACAGCCCGCGGGCGGCCGTGGCCACGTCCGCCGGCAGCGCGGCAGGCGCCTCGTCCACGACCACGGACAGGTTCGCCCGCGGCGCCAGGGGCTGCGTCGCGTCGCGTCCCGCACCGCGCCAGCGCCAGGCGAACCAGGCCAGCGCCAGCACCGCACCGCCCAGCGCCAGCCACAGCAGGCCGTTGAACAGGCCGGAGAACATGCCCAGCGGCGCCGCACCCGGGTTCACCGGCTGGTCGACGCGGCTTTCGACCCGCTTCAGTTCCCAGCGGCGCACGTGCCGCTGCCCGCCGAAGCGTGGATCGCGATACACCTTCGCCGCGGCCGCCGCGAAGCGCCGGTCGCCCTCGTCCAGCGGCTGCCGGAACACCTGCTCAGGCGTGCTCGCCGGCCGTGACGGCGGCGCGGCGGGCACCGCGGCGTGGCCGGCCAGCGGCAGGCCCAGGCACAGCAGCACGCCCAGCACCCGGCCCAGGCCTTGCAGGCGCGCACGCAGGCGGCGGAACGCGAGGTCGATGTCCCAGCCCTCCAGCTGCGTGCGCCGGTTGAGATACAGCGCGAAGCCGCAGGCCACGTACAGCGGCTCGATCGCGCTGATCGCGAGGTAGGCCACGGCGGACGCCGCCAGCGTCCATGCGGTGGCGGCGCCGTGCACCTCGTGGCGGAAGAAGGTGGCGAGCGACGCCGGCCGCCATTCCTGCGGCAGCAGCCACCAGGCCAGCAGCCACACGCTGAGGAACAGCACCAGCTCGAACTGCAGGCAACCCCAGGTGAGCAGGCTGGCCTCGCCCACCAGGCGCCGGCGCAACACCTTCCAGCGCTCGGCGCGCCGCTGGCGCGAGGTGCCTTCCAGCAGCGCCAGCGGCAGGCGCAGCGCGCGATGGCTGTCCACGCGCAGCCAGCTCAGTCCGGCGAAGGTCGGGCCCCACGGCATCGCGTGCTGGCCGCGCAGGGTTTCGCGCCAGTGCGGCGGGCGGTCGAACACGGCGCGCGACAGCACGTACAGCGGCACGCGGTCGAACAGCGGCTTCAGCCACCAGGTCAGCAGCAGGCCCAGCCACGGCACGCCCACCAGCACGGCCAGCGCGTTGCACAGCAGGAACGCCGGCACGGTGAACGCGAACCACGCGGACCACACCGCGCGGGCGTTCGCCCGCAGCATCGCGGCGCCCAGGTCGAGCGCCTCGCGCGACTCGCGCGGACGCAGCACCACGCTGATCCGCTCAAGCTCCATGCCGCCCCGCCCTGCCGCCGAAACCCAGCCAAACCAACACCAGCAGCCAGACCAGCGCGGCCACGCCGAAACGCAGCGCATCCGGCAAGCCCGCCTGCGACGACCAGTACGCCTCGATGCACGCCGCCACCACCAGCATCGCGAAGGCGCCCAGCGCCAGCTTCGCGCCGATCCAGCCGGCCTCCACCAGCGCCGGCCCGCGCCGTCGCCGGCCGGGCGCCAGCAGCGTCAATCCCAGTTGCAGGCCGGCGCCGCCGGCGATCACCATCGCGGTCAGTTCGAACGCCGAATGGGTCGCCACGAAACGCCAGAACGGGCCGCCGTAACCGATCGCCTCGAGATGGCCGGCCACGCCGCCGATGACGATGCCGTTCGCACCCAGCACGTAGATCGCGCCCACACCGAACAGCAGGCCCGAGGCGAACGTGCGGAACGCGATGCTGACGTTGTTGAACACGTAGTAGCCGAACATCTGCAGGTTGGTGCCGCTGCTGCGGCCCAGCTGCGGATTGGCCGGGTCGTACATGCGCTCGAACTGGGCCAGCCGCGCGCTGCTGAACAAGGTGTGCGCGAATTCGGGATGCAGCTGCAGCCACACCAGCAGCGCCAGCGCGGGCACATAGAACAGCGCCGCCGCCAGCGCCATGCAGCGCCACTGCGCGCGCACCAGGCGCGGAAAGTCCGCCACCAGAAACGCCGCCGCCCGGTGCCAGCGCGGCGGCGGCGGCCGGTACAGCACGCGGTGGCCGCGCTGCACCAGCGACTGCAGCCGATCGGTGACCTCGTGGCTGTAACCGCGACCGCGCGCCAGCGCGAGGTGGTGGCAGACGCGCCGGTAGGCGGCGGGGAACTCCAGCGCCAGCTCGTGGCGCAGCGCGCGTTTCGGCTGGCGGTCGAGCTCGCCCAGCCACGCCTGCAGGCTGTCCCATTCCCTTGCGTGCAGCGCCACGAAGCGTTCCTGTTTCACGGGCGCCCCAGCAGGCCGTTCGCGTAGCCCAGCAGGCGCGCCACCCCGGCGGTGTCGCGGCAGCCGGTGAGCGGTTCCAGCAGGTTCGCCAGTTCCTCCTGGCGCTGCACGGTGAGCTGGCCGGCGCGTTCGGCGAAGTCCACCAGCGCCGCCTGCTCCTCGGGCGACAGCGGCAGCGGCAACGGCAGCGCCGGCGCGGGCGGCACCTGGTGGCCGGTGGCCGTTTCCTTCGTGTGCACCACCATGGTGCCGGCCACGATGTCGCCCAGCCGGCGCGCGCAGGGATCGACCAGGGTGCTGGCCAGGCCCACGCCGTACACGCCCGGCAGCGCATCCACCACGCGCAGCAGGTTGCGCGTCACCGACGGCAGCCAGGTCACCGGCGTGCCGTCCAGGTTCACCACGCGCAGGCCCAGCGCGCGCTTGCCCAGGCTCTGCCCGTCCAGCCACAGCTCGCAGGCCACCCAGTACGCCCACAGCAGGGCGAACATCGCCAGCATCGCGAGGCCGAGGCCGCCGGTGCCGAACAGGGACAGCGGGATCATCGCCAGCATCAGCAGCACGAGGCGCACCACGGTGTCGACCATCCACGCCTGCGCCCGCGGCAGCGGGCCGGCCGCACGCAGGCGCAGCGAGATGCCTTCGGGCGTCTCGATCTCGCGGACCGAGTCCAGCATCAAACGTCGACGACGATGGTGTCGGCGATCATGTCGTGCAGGCAGCGCCGTTCCTTGCCGAAGATCAGCAGCGGATCGATCAGGCCGACGAAGCGGCCGACCAGCGGAATCATGCCGAGCAGCACGACGGGCAACACCCGCAGGAAGATGTAGCGCGACAGCGCCACCGGGCTGCCGTCGCCGCGCACCACGGCGATATCCAGGGCGCGCTTGCCTATGGTCTGGCCGCTCCGGTACAGCATGAAGCAGTTGACGACCAGGATGGCGAGCGCCAGCACCGCGCCAAGGAACGTCAGCAGCCCCGCCATCGACGGCGCCGGCATGCCGTGCAGTCTTGCCTGGTAACGCATCATGAGCGCCGCGAAGATCGGGCCCAGCCACAACAAATTGACCAGGCCGTCGATCAACGACGCGCCGAGGCGCTTGCCGCGGCTGGCCTTGCGGCTTTCCAGATCGTCGGCTTCGCTGACGGCGACATCCACCACCGCCGCGGCTGGCGCTGCATACGGATTGCTTTCCATCGTTGCCCCCTGTTGCATTCCATGGCCGCCCGTCCCCATGCCGGGCGTGTCCGGCGAGTATAGGGGGGCGTTTTGGCGCGTGACTAGGGGCCGCGGAAGCCGCGGATTTCCGTCGCGGAAGGAAGCGGTCAGCGCTTGGGCTTGAGCAGCGTTCCGGTGCAGTTCGGCGCCCCGCACAGGCAGGTCCACAGCTTCTTCAGGCGCGCGGTATGCGGCACTTCCAGCGTGATGCCGTAGTCGTAGGTGAGTTCCTCGCCCGGCTTGATCGCGCGGATCGCCTCGATCATCACCTTGTCGTGGCGCGGGTTGCCGTCGGCGCTCTCCTCCACCACCGCGCGGCAGTTCGGCACGCAGCTGTGGTTGATCCAGCGTGCGCTGTTGCCGTGGCGGTTCGCGTCGACGATGTAGTCGTCGTTGAGCGTGAACAGGAAGGTATGGCCGGTCTCGCCGCCGTCGCCGTACATGTCGTCGGCCTCGGCGTGGGTCATCAGCGTGCCCTTGTACTGGATGATCTCCTCGCCCTTGCGGATCGGGGCGACGGCGAACACGCCATTGCCGTGGATGGGGGAACGGCGGGCGACGATGCGACGGGTCATGGGGGCATTCGGACGTGGGGCAGCCCCGCATGATGCCCGTTGCCGCGCCGGATGGGAATCGGCCCGGCGCACCGGTGCGCTGCGCCGGGCCACACGCGGCATCGACACGGCGATCTGCTACAGTTCAAACAATCGTTTGAGGTGACCCGCATGCATCGACTGCTCCGCTGCCTCGTCCTCGTCGCCCTCGCCGCCGGCCTGGCGGCCTGCGGGCCGCCACGCAAGAGCGTGTTCCCGCCCACGCTCAGCGTGCAGCAGCTGGAAGTGCGGCCGAACGGAACCTGGCACCTCACCGTGCGCATCCAGAACAACAGCTACGGCGAGATGGACTTCAAGTCGCTGGACGGCCAGCTGCAGGTCGCGGAGCTGGTGCCGGTGCGCCTGCACGCCACGTTCCAGCGCGACATCCCCGCCTTCGCCGGCGACGTGCTGCCGCTGGACCTGCTGCCCACGCCCGAGATGGCGAAGGCGCTGGCCGCGGTGGCAGCCAAGGGCAGCGCCGGCTCGCTGCCCTACCGCATCAGCGGCCGCGCCAGCGCGAAGCCCGAGCAGGAAAAGCAGGCGCGCGATTTCGAGTTCAACGGCAACGAGTGGCTGTCGCCGGTGCCGGGCATCCCGCACACCTTCCGCTGAATCCCCACGCATTCCAAGAGGCAACCTCCATGACGATCTACAAGGCTCCGCTCGACGACCAGCGCTTCGCCCTCTTCGACCTGCTGGACGTCGAGGCCGTCCTGCCCGGATTGCAGGGCGGCGCCGAACACGGCCGCGACCTGATCGACGCGGTGCTGGAGGAAGCGGCCAGGCTCGCCGAGCAGGTGCTGGCGCCCACCAACGCGCCGGGCGACGCCGAGGGCTGCCACTACGACAAGGCCACGCAGACGGTGACCACGCCCAAGGGCTTCAAGGAGGCGTTCAAGGCCTTCGCCGAAGGCGGCTGGGCCGGGCTCACCGCGAAGGAACAGTTCGGCGGCCAGGGCCTGCCCGGCGTGCTGGGCATCGCCACCACCGAGCTGTTCCAGTCCGGCAACCTGTCGTGGAGCCTGTACCCGCTGCTGTCCGAGGGCGCCTGCCACGCGATGGAGCTGCACGGCACCGAGGCGCAGCAGCACGCCTACATGAAGCCCATCGTGGAAGGTCGCTGGACCGGCACGATGTGCCTCACCGAGCCGCAGGCCGGCTCCGACCTCGGCCTGCTGAAGACGCGCGCCGAACCGAACGCCGACGGCAGCTACGCGATCAGCGGCACCAAGATCTTCATCAGCGCGGGCGAGCACGACCTTGCCGAGAACATCGTGCACCTCGTGCTGGCGCGCCTGCCCGACGCGCCGGCCGGCAGCCGCGGCATCTCGATGTTCATCGTGCCGAAGTTCAAGTTGAACGCGGACGGTTCGCCGGGCGCGCGCAACGCCGCCTTCGCCGGCGCCATCGAGCACAAGATGGGCATCAAGGGCTCGGCCACCTGCGTGATGAACTTCGACGGCGCCGAGGGCTACCTGATCGGCCAGCCGCACAAGGGCCTCGCGGCGATGTTCACCATGATGAATGCGGCGCGCCTCTCCGTGGGCGTGCAAGGCCTGGCGCTTTCCGAGCGCGCCTGGCAGAACAGCCTGAACTACGCACGCGAGCGCCTGCAGGGCCGCGCGCTCTCCGGCGCGAAGTTCCCCGACAAGCCCGCCGACAACCTGCTGGTGCAGCCGGACGTGCGCCGCATGCTGCTCACCCAGCGCGCCTTCGTGGAAGGTTCGCGCGCGCTGCTGCTGTACACCGCGCTGCAGACCGACATCGAGGCGCGCGGCGCGGACGAAGCCGCACGCAGGCAGGCCGGCGAACTGGTGGCCTTCCTGATTCCCATCGCCAAGGGCGTGGTGACCGAACTCGCGCAGGAGTGCACCAAGGAAGCGCTGCAGGTATACGGCGGCCACGGCTTCATCGGCGAGAACGGCATGGAGCAGTTCGTGCGCGACGCGCGCATCATCACGCTGTACGAAGGCACCACCGGCATCCAGGCGGCCGACCTGCTGGGCCGCAAGATCCTCCAGCTGCAGGGCGTGGGCTTCAGGCACTTCGCCGCGGAAATCGGTGCGTTCTGCAAGGCGCACGCGGGCGACGCGAAACTCGCCGCCCTCGTGGCCCCGCTGGGCGCCGCCCTGAAGCAATGGGGCGACCTCACCCTCGCGCTCGCACAGCGCGTGCAGGCCAACCCGGAAGAACTGGGCGCCGCCGCGACGGATTACCTGTGGTACTCGGGCTACGTCACCCTCGCCTACTTCTGGGCGCGCAGCGTGGCCGCCGCCGAGGCGGGCAGCCAGGGCGAAGCGTTCAAGCAGGCCAAGCGCGACACCGCCGCGTTCTACTTCGCGCGCATCCTGCCGCGCACGCTGATGCACAAGGCGGCGATCGAAGCCGGCGTGGCGACGCTGCCCGACATCGCCTGAGCGCGCCCGGCACCCGTGTCGAAACAAGCCCGGCAACAGCCGGGCTTTGTTTTGTGCGCATCCCGGCGATTTTGCGGCCCGCAGGCCCGGGCCGTGCGCGCCGAATCGTTCGACGAAGCAGGAGGCGGCGCGCCATGGCGCGCCGCCCGGATGCCCCGCTCAATCCGGATTCGCCGCCTTGTCCTTCGCCGGCCCTTGCCGCGACGCGGAGCTTCCGGCCTTCTCCCGCTGCAGGTGCGCCCGCAGGATGCGCCGCAATTCCAGGATCGCCGCCGGCGTCTCCTGCACGCCGTGCCACGAAGGAATCACCACCTCGGAGGCGGCACCGGCCAGGTGCGCGCTGGCATACGGCACCACGCCATCGCTGCTTTCCTCCAGCAGGCCGTGCGGCCGATACAGCCCGATGACCGAGTGGTAACGCACCCGCGGATCGATCTGCAGGTTCTCGGTGGCGATGATGAAGGGATCCTTGTCGCTGAGGTTGCCCACGCTGTTGGACACGTGCAGCGGCGCGCTCGTACCGCCTCCCTCGTCGAGCAGGTCGGTGACGTTCGCCATCTCCGTGAGCACGCTGAACGGCAGCCGGATCAACTCGCCCAGCCAGCGCGCGAGACGATGCCGCGCCACCGGCGTGCCGCGGTGCGGCGCGGCGAGGAATACGGCGGAATCGACCTGCGGCATCGGCGAGAACTCGAAATAGGGCGCAAGCTTCCGGTGCAGCCGCGTGCGCTGCCTGGCAGACAGATCCCCGCGCCCCGGCGTCAGGCTCCACAGCTTGTCGCCGCTGGACGACACCAGCAGGCGCGCGAGCACGCCGCCCATGCTGTGGCCCACCAGGGTCATGCCGTGCGTGGCGCGCGCGGTGCCGGCGGGATCGAAATGGCGGATGGTGGCATCCAGCGCGCGGCGGATCTGCACCAGGTTCACGGCGATGGGCGCGTTGGTGGGGTAGTAGACCTGCCACACCTGGTAGTTGTAGCGCAGCTCCTCGTCGCCCAGCACTTCGTTCGCCACGTTCACCCAGGCTTCGGGGCTGCTCGCCAGGCCGTGCAGCATCACCACGGTGAGGCGGTCGGGATCGTAGGGCTGCATCAGCAGCACGCGCGGCTCCTGGATGCCGCCCTCGCGACCCAGCAGCGAGCGGATCGACTGCATGGCGAAGCCCGAACGGGCCAGCCACAGGCCGTAGGGCGCGGTGAAATTCGCTCCCAGCGGCAAGCGCTGGCCGGCGATGGTGACGCTCGTGTCGCGGTAGGGATCGCGCGACAGCAACTGCGCCTGCTGCGTGTTCAGCACCTCGTCCAGGGTATGGCCGCCGAACACCAGCACCCCGCTCATCGCCACGTAGCGCGGTTCGCGCCAGGGCCGGGTGCGCGCATCCTCCGTGGCGGGCGGTTCCACCGCCACGAAATCCGTGCCGAAACCGTCGCGTCGATAGACGTTGCGCAGGCCCCTGAAGCGCAGCGTCGAGGAAGGAAACAGCTCTGCCGGCATGGCTTGCAGGTGCAGGTCGGCATCCGGCCGCAGCACGGTCCAGCCGGCGATCGTGGTCTGCGTCCAGTCGCGGCCGAGCCTGGGCAACTCCTGGAACCAGCGCCCCACCACGCGCTCCACCGCGTAGTCGTAGTACGCGATCACCTGGGCCTGGCGCTGGTCGAACACGCGCTCGGCCGGCGTGCGCCCGGTGTAGAACAGGTAGGCATAGGCGTAGCGCGCGCACTGCATGTAGGCATCCAGCGTGGCGTCGTCCATGGTCGGCCCGAGGTCGCTGCGCAGGGCCCGCCCCAGCCACAACTCGGACAGTGCGGAGAGCCGCCGCTCCTCGTTGAGTCCGCTGGCATGCTCGACGATCCCGGTGCAGCTGTCGAAGGATTTCGTGCATTGCTTGGCATCGAGTGACACCACGTTCAACGCCTGCTCGGTGGCATCGCTGAACTGCCCGCCGCTGAACACGTCGGTGCGCTGCTTGCTCACCACCTCGCCCGGCTTGATCCGGCTCACGTCCACGATGGCGCAGGCATGCAGGCAAAGCAGCAGCGCCGGCAATGCAAGCCGCAGCAACCAGCCGGGAGTGATCCGATCACTTCGCATGCATGCTCCCCATCCTGAAACCAAGCGCGATTGTAGCCACACCCATATGGCAAGCCATTGTCTTCCCGCGCGCATCGCGGCAGGCTGGCGGCATCGGGAACACGCAGGGACGACACGCATGAGGGGTTTCCTGCGAGCGGCAGGGCGCGGTCTGAAGTGGTCGCTGGGTACCTTGATCGTCCTGGCCTCCGGTGCCTGGGGAGCGCTGGCGCTCCGATACCAGCTGCCCGGTGGCGCGGCGGCGCGCATCGCGGGCAGCGCGCTGTGGATCGCCCTGGTGCTGGGGCTGTCCGTCATCGCGATACGGCGCCGCAGCTGGTGGCCGCTGGGGGGCTATGCCCTGCTCTATGCGCTGCTGCTGGCCTGGTGGTCCGCCATCGCGCCGACCAACGATCGCGTCTGGGCCGACGACGTTGCGCGCCGGCTGCACGGCGAGGCGCACGGCAACACGGTCGTCCTGCACGACGTGCGCAACTTCACCTGGCGCAGCGACGAGGACTACGACGCCCGCTGGGAAACCCAGACCTACGATCTCGACCGTCTGGTTTCCGCCGACGTGGTGCTCTCGCACTGGGGCAGCAAGGCGATCGCCCACGCGATGGTCTCGTTCGGCTTCGACGACGGCCGCCACCTGGTGTTTTCGGTGGAGATACGCAAGCGGCGCGGCCAGCAGTTCTCGTCCATCGGCGGTTTCTTCAAGGATTTCGAGACGACCCTGATCGCCGCGCCCGAGAGCGACGTGATCCGCGTGCGCACCAACGTGCGCGGCGAGGACGACTACCTCTACCCGCTTGCCGTCGGCCGCGAAACGATGCGTGCGCTGTTCCTGTCCTATGTCTCCACCGCGAACCGGCTGGCCGCGCGGCCCGCGTTCTACAACACGGTCACCTCGAACTGCGCCACGGTGGTGTTCCGCATGGCGCGCCACCTGGACCCAGGCCTGACGCTGGACCCGCGCCTGCTGTTCACCGGCTACCTGCCCGGCTACCTCTACCAGATCGGCGCACTGGACCACCGCCTCACGCTGCAGCAATGGATCGCCCGCGCCCCCATCACCGAACAGGCACGCGCCAGCCGGCCGGACGAGGATTTCTCGCGGGCGATCCGCCAGCCGGTATCCACGCCATGAAAGCAAAGGGCGTCGCATGCAGCGACGCCCTTTGTTCTGCAAAAATCACCCCGCGGCTTGCCGTCAGCCACCAGCCTCGGCATCTGCCGCGTTGATGCATTTGTCGTGGTCGTCTTTCGCCGTGCCGTACTCGACCGTCGCGAGTGCGCACATGATCCCTCCTCCCCATGCGCAGGCAGTAACAGCAGCGTCTGCTTTTTCGAGCAAATTTTTCAGCTCTGCCCGACAGCGGCCTGTTCCCATGGGCTGCGCATTCACGGACAACGAACCCGATCGCGACTTGTTGACCATCCGAGCCGCCGAATCCAACTGATAGGCAAGATCAGGATGGCTCTTCATCCAGTCGCCCATCGCACCCAGATTCACTGTCGTGGTACCAGTACTGATGCCATTGTCCACCGTAACAATCGCGACGCGACCGACCAGGCGAATGGATAGCTTGTTCGTCATCCCCTTTTCGCTGTGCACAGCCTCGATGTCGCCATTCGCACGAACAGTCCCCCGGTTGCTACCCGTATCTGCGGAACCGGAATGAAAAACACCAGCCATGCCATCCTGTGGAACAGCAAATGCGTGGCCGCAAAAAGCCAGCATGGCAAGGAACCCCAACACCTTCAGTTTCGGCAACGTGTTCATTCAACGATCCTCCATGGTCGATGATGCATCGCGCGGGGCCGCCCCGGGCCAATTCAGCCGCCACACAAGCGCAGCGTATTCCTTCTTCGCAATACCTCGCGTCGGCTATTTCACGATGCCTCGCGTCAGCTTTTTGCGACAACTTGCTGCACCAGCTCGAACCGCACCACGCGCTTCATCGGATCGGCCTCGGCCAGGCGCACCGTCACCTCCTGCCCCAGCGGCAAGGGCGTCGCCGAACTGACGCGCGCCTCGATGGCTGGATCGCGCAGCATCACCACGCCGCCATGCGCGGCGTCGTTGCCGCCGTGTCCGTTGCCGCGGTCGCGATCCGCGCCATCGGCTTCGACGATGGCGCCGTGGAAGCTCTCGCCCACGCGCGGCGCCAGCAGCACCGCCTCGACCAGGTCGATCACCTGGCGCTCGTACTGATGCGCGCGGCGGTCGGCCTCGCGCATCAGTTCGGGCAACGCAGGCAAGCCGGCGCGCGCCCAGTCCGGCACCGGCTGGTTCGCGCACAGCGCGATGCAGACCTCGCCCACGTAGCGGTCCACCAGTCGGCGCAGCGGCGCGGTGGCGTGGCTGTATTCGGCGGCCAGCGCGGACTGCACGGGCTGCGCCGGCAGCTCGCCGTCGAAGGCCACGTAGCCGGCGCCGCGCAGCACCGTGGTGCAGGCGGTGAGCATCGCCACGTGGGTGTCCTGGGCGGGATCGAGCGAACGGATGAAATCGGGGTAGCCCAGCGTGGCCGGCCACGCGATGCCCAGCACCTGTGCGGTGAGCTTGAGCCGCGCCACCGACTGCGGGTCCGGCGGCGGCAGCGTGCGCAGCAGGCCGACCCTGCCCTTGACCATCAGCTGCGCCGCGGCCATGCCGGTGAGCAGCGAGATCTGCGCGTTCCAGTCCTCCACCGGATGGTTGACGCGATAGGCCAGCTGCCACTGGCCGTCCGTCACGCTGATTTCCTGTTCGGGCAGCGCGAGGCTGATGCCGCCGCGCGCCTGCTCGCGGCGCTGGCGCAGCTCGCCCACTTCGCGCAGCAGCGACCACAGGGCATCGGCCGTGCCCGCGTCGATCTGCTGCTGCACGCCCGCGTAGTCGAGCCGGGCGCGGCTGCGCACCCTGGCGCGGCGCACGTCGATGGCGGCGATCTCGCCGCTGGCGTCGAGGTCGATCGTCCACAGCAGCGCGGGCCGCAACTGGTCGGGCAGCAGCGAGGCCGCGCCTTCGGAGAGCACCTGCGGATGCAGGGGAATGCGCGAGTCGGCGCCGTACAGCGTTTCGCCGCGGCGATGCGCCTCGGCATCCACCGCATCGCCGGACGCCACGAAGGCGGCGACGTCGGCAATCGCGTAATGCACGCGGTAGCCGGCGTCGCGCCGCTCCAGGTGCAGCGCCTGGTCCAGGTCCATCGAGCCAGGCGGGTCGATGGTGACCAGCGGAATGTCGGTGCGATCCAGCTCGGGCAGCCGCGGCTGTGCCGCCGCCTGCGTCGCCGCGGATTCGACCTCGGGCGGAAACGCGACGGCCAGTTTCATCTGGCGCTGGATCGCGGCGATGCCCTGCGCGAGCGTGGTGTCGGCGCCGGTCTGAAGACGAATGCGGGTGGCAGGCATGGGGCGTCCCTGGCGAAAGTGCGCTGGCGCACGACAGCCGCACTATAACCGTGCGGTCGTCGGCCATCGTGCATGCTTCCACCGCACGCCGCGACGGAGTAGAAGCAACGCAGACATCCGTGCGAACGACGACCATGAGCGAACCGTCCCTGCTCGTCCGTCTGGCCGAAGACGACGACGACTTCATCCTTTCCCTGGTGCCACGCTTCGTGGATTTCACGCTGCCTTCATGGCGGCGGCGGCACGAATGCATCGAGGGCATCCGCAGCGAGCTTCTGCGCCACCTGGAGGAGCAGCCTCCGAACAGCTACCTGTTCGTGGCCGAGGACGCCGACAGCACGCGGGTCGGCTTCATCCACCTGCAGCGCACCGAGGATTTCTTCACCGGCCGCAGCAACTGCCACATCTCCGACCTCGCCGTGGCGCCGGCGCACGAGGGCCGCGGCGTGGGCAAGGCGCTGCTGGCGCATGCCGAGCAGTGGGCGCGCGAACACCACTGCCAGCTGGTGACGTTGGCGGTGTTCCCCGGCAACGAACGCGCGCGCAAGGTGTACGAGGCGGCCGGCTTCGACGCGGATCTGCTGCGGCTGGCCAAGCCGGTGCGTTGAGCCGTTGCCGTGCGGCGGCCTGGCGCGTGTCCACCTGGCCGCCGCATGCTTTCCGCGTCAATCCGTGGCGTTGTTGTCCAGCGAGTTTTCCAGCACCTTGCCGGTCTTCGCGTCCACGCCCACTTCGCGCGTGTCCTTGCCGGCCTTGATGTCGAACGAATAGCGCAGGCCGCTGCCGCCGGCTTCCTTCTCCAGTTCCTGCTTGACCACCTGGCCGGGCACCGTCTTCAGGGCGATCTTGCGGGCCTGCGCCATGCTGATCCTGGCTTGTTCGGCCTTCTGCGGCGCCGGGCTTTCCGCCTGGGCAGCGAAGGCGTGGCCGCCCATCAACAGCGACAGGGCGAGAGCGATGGACTTGTACATGCGTTTCTCCTTGAGTGGGTATGCGGCCCCCGCGATGCCTGCATCGCGGGCGGTACCCATACGCTAGTCCGCGGTGCTTAGGCCGCTCTTTCGATGCGGCCAGGCAAACCCGGGGTTCAGCGGCTGCGGCCGTCGAACGGCACGCGTCCTGGCGCTTCCGGCACCACGCCTTCGAGGCAGCGCACGTCGATCAGGTGCATGGGCGTCGGGTTCGCCGTCTCAGTGCGCCGGCGGGAGCAACTGCCCGCCGCCCTGGCCTGGCGGCTCCCTGCGCGACTTGCGCAGCACGGCATAGATCACCGGCATCACCAGCAGCACCAGCGGCACCTGCACCAGCATGCCGGCGATGATCGCCACCGCCAGCGGCTGCTGCATCTGCGAGCCCTCGCCGATCGCCAGCGCCAGCGGCAGCAGGGTGAGGATCGCGGCGAGCGTGGACATCATGATCGGCCGCATGCGGTGGTGGCCGGCATAGCGCAATGCCTCGTGCAAGGGCATTCGCTGTTCCGCGTCGGTCATTTCGGTGAAGTAGAAGATCGCCAGTTCGGTGACGATGCCCACGATCATGGTCATGCCCATCATCGCCGAGATGTTCAGCTCAATGCCGGTGACCCACAGCCCCACGAACACCGCCGCCATCGCCAGCAGCGGCGCCGCCATGATGGACAGCGCCACGCGGAAGCTCTCGTAGAGGAACAGCAGCAGCGTGAACACCAGCGCGATCGCCGCCAGCATCACGATGCTGAGGTCGTGGAAGGCGATCTGCTGCTGCGCGTACAGGCCGCCCAGCTCGTGGTACATGCCTGCCGGCAGCAGGCCGGGTTTGGCCAGCACCTGTTTCACGTCGCCCACGGTGGAGCCGAGGTCGCGGCCCACGATGCGCGCGGTCACCGCCACCATGCGCTTGAGGTTGTCGCGGTTGATTTCCGGCTGCCCCTGCACCGCCTCGATGGCGGCGATCCGGGACAGCGGCACCACGCGGCCGTCGCCGGCGCGGATCGGCAGGGCCTGCAGCTGTTCGAGCTGCGCGCGCGCGGTCGGCGGCAGCCACACGCGCACGCCGATCATCTTGGGCCCCTGCGGCAGTTGCGCGACCACGTTGCCGGCCACCGCATCGGAAACCTGTTGCGCCACCGACACCGGGTCGAGCCCGAGCAGGCCGGCCTTGACCGGATCGACGCGCACGTCCAGCGCATCGCCGGCGGGATTGATGCCGTTGCGCACCTCGGCCACGCCGTTGACCTTGGCGATCGCCGCGGCGACCTTCTTCGCGGTGGCGTCGAGCTGCGCCTCGTCGTCGCCGTACAGCTTGATCTCGATGGGCTGCGGCACCTCGGTGAGGTCACCGATCAGGTCCTCCATCAACTGCGCCACGTCCACGTCCAGGCCCGGCACCTGGGCCACCACCTGCTCGCGGATCTGCTCCATCACGGTGCTGGTGGACGGGCGCGAACCGCTCTTCAGGCGCACGAAGAAGTCGCCGGTGTTCGCCTCGGTGAGGCCGCCGCCGAGCTGCAGGCCGGTGCGCCGCGAGTAGGTGTCCACGTAGGGATTGGCGCGGATGATGCGCTCGACCTGCTGCAGCAGACGGTCGGTTTCGTCCAGCGAAGTGCCGGGCTGCGACAGGTAGTCCAGCACGAAGCCGCCTTCGTCCATCTTCGGCATGAAGCCGCTGCCCACCTGGCGGTAGGCCAGCACGCCGACCAGCAGCAGCGGGACCACGCCCAGCAGCACCAGCACGGGCCGCTGCAGCAGCTGCCCCAGCGTGCGTTCGTAGCCGGCCAGCACGCGTTGCGCGAAACGTCCCGGCGGACGCTCCACCGCATGTCGTTCGTCGATCAGCCATTCGGCCAGCAGCGGCACCGCCACCCAGGTCAGCAGGTAGGAGATCACCAGCGCGCTGGCCATGGTCAGCGACAGCGCCTTGAAGAACGCGCCGGTGACGCCGGTGAGGAAGGCCAGCGGCAGGAAGATCACCACCGTGGCCGCGCTGGAGCCGGTGAGCGGGCGGGTGAACTCCCACGCCGCGCCGGCGATGCGGTCGCGCACCGGACCGGTGCCGTCGCGCAACCGGCGCATGATGTGCTCCAGCATCACGATCACGTCGTCGATCAGCAGGCCCACCGCGGCCGCCATGCCGCCCAGCGTCATCATGTTGAAGCTCATGTGCAGCACGTCGAGCAACAGCACGGTGACGGCCAGCGTGGCCGGCACCACGATCATCGCCACCAGGATCACGCGCGCGTTGCGCAGGAACACGAACAGCACAAGCCCGGCCAGCACGATGCCGATCAGGATCGCGTCGCGCACGCTGGCGGCCGCGCCCAGCACCAGCTGGGTCTGGTCGTACCAGTTGGCGATGTGCAGGCCTTTCGGCGCCTGCCGCTGGTAGTCGGCGAGGCGCTGCTTCACGTCGCGGGCGATCTGCACGCTGTTGCCGTCGGGTTGCTGGAACACCTGCAGCAGCACCGCGTCGCGGCCGTCGGCGGTGGTGCGTATCCACTGCGGCTCGTGGCTCAGCGACATCGTGGCCACGTCCCTGAGCCGCAGCACGCCGCGCGCATCCGCGCGCAGCACGATGTCGCCCAGCGCCGCGGCGGCGGCCGGCTGGTTGTTCGCCAGCAGCAGGTAGAGCTTGTAGTGGTCCTGCAGGCGGCCCATCGACTGGATGGTGGCGGCGCTCGCCACCGCGTGTTCGAGGTCGGCCAGCGCGAGGCCCTGCGCGCGCAGCTTCGCTGCGTCCACGTCGACGTGGAACTCGGCCACGGCGCCGCCCTGCACGTCCACCTGGGCCACACCGGTGACGCCGGACAGCAGCGGGCGCAGCTGGAACTCGGCGATGTCGTGCAACTGGGTGGGCGTCAGCGTGTCGGAACGCAGGCTGTAGGCGAGGATGGGAAACACCGTGGGGTCCAGGCGGATCGCCCGCACGTTCAGGCCGGGCGGCAGGCTGGGCAGCGCCTCGCCGATCGCCGCATCCACGTCCAGCAGCGCACGGCCCATGTCCGCGCCCCAGTCGAAGCCGATGTTGATCTCGGCGCTGCCGCGGCTGGTGGTGGAGCGCACCTCGCGCACGCCGCGCACGCGGCGGATCGCCTCCTCCACCGGCCGGGTGACGCTCACCACCATCTGGTCGGCGGGGCGGTCGCCGGCGTCCAGGCTCACGCGCACGCGCGGGAACGACACGTTGGGGAACAGCGAGACCGGCAGGTTGAACGCGCCGGCGATGCCGCCGATGGCGAGGATGAGGGCGAGGAACAGCAGCGAACGGCGGTGCTTGTGCATCCACTGGGTAATCGTCATCGGCACGGCGGTCACGGCTTGGTCCCGCTGTCGCGCTGGCGCACCGTGTCGCCGTCGCCCACTTCATAGGCGCCCTGCACGATCACCGGCAGCTTCGCGTCCAGCTTGCCGAGCACGCCCACGGTGTCGCCGGCCGGCTGGCGCAGTTGTACGTCCACGCGGTGCGCCTTGCCCTGGTCGAGCTGGTACAGGTAGTCGCCTTCCTCGTCGTGCAGCACGGCGGCGCGCGGCACCGCCCACGCGGTGTAATCGCCGCTCTGGATGCTGGCCTCCAGCGCCGCGCCGGCCACCAGCGCGGCGTCGGCCGTGGCCGGCATCTCGGCCTGCACCGGCAGCAGGTGGGTCTGCGGATCGATCACGCGTCCCACCATGCTCAGCTTGCCGTCGAAGGCGGCGGCGTCGCCGTACACGCCATGCAGTTGCACCGGCATGCCCACGCGCAAGCCCGCGCCGGCGTCGGGCTGCACGCCCAGTTCGGCGATCAGCGCGTGCGCGGGCATGAAGCCCAGCAGCGGCGCGTTCGCGGCGAAGCGGTCGCCCAGCGCCACCGCCAGCGTGGTGACCACGCCGTCGTCCGGCGCCGCCACGGTTTCCTGCGCATCGCCGCCGCCCAGCGCGCGCTGTGCGTCCAGCGTGGCCTGCGCGTCGGCCAGCGCCTTGCGCGCAGTGGCGAGTTGCGACTGCGTGGCCAGGTGCTGCGCGGCCATCTGCTCGGTGCGCTGCAGCTCGCCGGTGGCGAGACCCAGCGCGGTCTGCGCCTGCAGGTAGGCGCTGCGCGCGGTGGGGTCGGGCGCGACCACCAGCAGCGGCTGGCCGCGCTTGACCGTCTGCCCCGCGCTGACCTGCAGCATGACGACCTGCCCACCGTGACCCAGGCTGATCGCCCGCGCGTGATGCGGATCGCCCACCGCACTGCCCCAGGCCGCCACGCTGTCGTGGAAGCTGCGTTGCGCCGGCATGGCGGTGGTGACCAGGGCCACGCCCTTGGCGTCGTCGGCCGAACCACCGTCATCGCCGCCGCCCTTGCCGCATGCAGCGAGCAGCAGCGCCGTGACGGCCAGCGCGACACAGCGCGCGAGCAAGACTTGTTTCATTGTTTGGACGTCCGTTGCATGACGAAATCCGTGCGGCCCAGCAGCGCGCCCAGCCCGATCGCGGCGGTGGCGCGCACACGCCGCAGCATGATCAGGTCCATGTCGGCGGTGAGCGCGTTGCCGCGTATCGCGAGATAGGTAGGCCAGTCGAGCAGACCCTTGCGCCAGGCCTGCTCGGCCGCGCTGCGCGCGGCATCCAGCCGCTGCGCGTGCTCGGCCTGCGCCGCCTGCTGCCGGTCCAGCGTCTGGAGATCGGCGGCGAGCCGCTGCATGTCGCTGCGCGTGGCGAGCAGGCGCGCGGCATAGTCGTCCTTCAGCTGCTGGCGGCCGGCCGTCTCGATCGCGATGTTGCCGCGGTTGCGGTCGAACAGCGGCAGGGTGATGCCGATGCTGAAACCGCGGGTGGTGATGTTGCTGGTGTCGCGCGCCTGGCTGAGGCCGAAGGTGATCGCGGGGAACTGCGCGAGGATCGCGCCGCGCAGCGTCGCCTCCTGCGCCCGATAGCCGGCCTGCAGCGCCAGCAGGTCGGGGCGTCGCCGCGGCAGGTCGGCCAGCGCCGCCTGCAGTTGCGTGACATCAGGGTCGACCCGGTACGGCGCGCCCACCAGGTCCAGCGGCGCGTCGGGCGCAAGGCCCAGCAACTGGCGCAGGTCGCTTTCCGCCTGGTGCAGGGTCACGGCATTGTCGGTCGCGCGCTGCCGCACGTCGGCCATCGCATTGAGTCCCGCGCTGGCGCCG
>NZ_NJIC01000019.1:0-110295 GCF_013620825.1 Rhodanobacter sp. PCA2
GTGCGCGCCTTGCGCGCCCGGGTGCAGGCCGCCTCCCACGTGCAATGGCGCGGCGGCGTCGAGGCGGAGGCCCTGCTGCTCGCCGACGGCCGCGTGGCCGGCGTGCGCGTGCGCGACGCGCAGGGGCGGGAGGAACTGATCGAGGCCGCCGCGGTGGTGCTCGCCACCGGCGGCATCGGCGCGTTGTACGCGCGCACCAGCAATCCGCCCGGCGCGGATGGCGCGGGCCTGGCGCTGGCGCTGGCCGCCGGTGCGGCGCCGCGCGACCTGGAGTTCGTGCAGTTCCATCCCACCGCGCTCGCGGTGGATGGCCACAGCCTGCCGCTGCTTACCGAGGCGCTGCGCGGTGCCGGCGCCCGCCTGGTCGACGACGCCGGCACCCCGCTGATGCGCGGGCTGCACCCGCTGGGCGACCTGGCGCCGCGCGACGTGGTGGCGCGACGCGTGTGGCAGGTACGCCAGCAATGCGGCGGCACGTGGCTGGACGCCACGCCGGTGGGGGGCGACTGGGAGCTGCGGTTTCCCACCGTGCTGGCGTCCTGCCGCGCGCGGGGGCTGGACCCGCGCCGGGACCTGTTGCCGGTGTCCCCGGTGGCGCATTTCCACATGGGCGGCGTGGCCACCGACCTGGACGGCCGCAGCTCGCTGCCCGGACTGCATGCGGTGGGCGAGGTGGCGTGCAACGGCGTGCACGGGGCCAACCGTCTCGCCAGCAACTCGCTGCTGGAGGCGGTCGCCGCCGGGCGGCGGCTGGGCGCGGTGCTGGCCGCCGCGACGCCATCGCCGGCAGCGGGCGCGCATCGCTGGGTGGAACGCGGCGCCTCGCTGGCGCCGGAAAGCCTGTCCGCGCTGCGCGACCTGCTGTGGCTGGCGGCCGGTCCGGTGCGCGAAGGCGCCGTGCTGCGCGAGGCGTGGCGGGTGTGCGCGGCCGAGGCCGGCGCCGGCTGGCAGATGCGGCTGGCGCAGGCGCTGCTGCACGCGATGCGGCTGCGCCGGCGCAGCCTGGGCGCGCATTGGCGCGAAGACCGCCACGGGCCGGGGTGACGGCTGCCTTGCGACGGCATGTCTTGTTTCGCATGTACCATACGCCGGCGTTGTGCTGACGTGGGTCAAGTAAGCTTTTGCCCGCGTCCCGCACACTGCCTGACCCTCCACTCGACAAGAGCTTCATGACCAGGCCCAACTCCTTCGATTACCAGGCACTGCTGGCCTGCGGCCGCGGCGAACTTTTCGGCGACGGCAATGCGCGCCTGCCGGCGCCGCCGATGCTGATGTTCGACCGCATCACGAAGATCGCCGATACCGGCGGCGCCCACGGCAAGGGCGAGATCCACGCCGAATTGGACATCCATCCGCGGCTGTGGTTTTTCGACTGCCATTTCGAGGGCGACCCGGTGATGCCCGGCTGCCTGGGGCTGGACGCGATGTGGCAGCTCTCCGGCTTCTTCCTGCCGTGGCTGGGCGAGCCGGGCCGCGGCCGCGCGCTGGGCGTGGGCCAGGTGAAGTTCACCGGGCAGGTGCTGCCGAGCGCGAAGCTGGTGCGCTACGAGATCGACATCCGCCGCGTGATGCGCGGCCGGCTCTCGATGGTGATCGCCGACGGCAAGACCTTCGTCGACGACCGCCTGATCTACACGGCCAGCGACATGCGCGTGGGCCTGTTCCAGTCCACCGAGGGCTTCTGACATGTCGACGGCTCCCGAGATGCGCCGCGTGGTGGTCACCGGCATGGGCATCGTGTCCTGCCTGGGCGACATGGCGGATACGGTTTCGCGCGCATTGCAGGAACTGAAGAGCGGCATCCGCGCGATCCCCGATTACGCCGCGCGCGGCCTGCGCAGCCAGGTGGCGGGCGAGCCGCAGGTGGACCTGGAGGCGTCGATCGACCGCAAGCTGCGCCGCTTCATGGGCGACGCGGCCGCCTACGCCTACCTCTCGATGCGTTCGGCGATCGCCGATGCGGGGCTGGACCACGAGACCGTGAGCCATCCGCGCACCGGCGTGGTGGCCGGTTCCGGCGGCGGTTCGGCGCAATGGCAGATCGAGACCGCCGACCTGCTGCGCAGCAAGGGCGTGCGCAAGGTGGGACCGTTCATGGTGCCGCGCACGATGTGCTCCACGGTGTCGGCCACGCTGGCCACCGCGTTCGGCATCCTGGGCCTGAGCTATTCCATCGCCGCGGCCTGCGCGACCTCCGCGCACTGCATAGGCGCGGCGGCCGACCTGATCCGCCACGGCGCGCAGGACGTGGTGTTCGCCGGCGGCGGCGAGGAGGCGCACTGGGGCATGACCGCGCAGTTCGACGCGATGGGCGCGCTCTCCTGTGCCTGGAACGACACGCCGCATGCCGCCTCGCGCCCCTACGACGCCGCGCGCGACGGCTTCGTGATCGCCGGCGGCGGCGGCATGCTGGTGCTGGAGGACTACGAGCACGCGAAGGCGCGCGGCGCGCGCATCCACGCGGAGCTGGTGGGCTACGGCGTCACCTCCGACGGCGCCGACATGGTGGCGCCGTCCGGCGAAGGCGCGGTGCGCTGCATGCGGATGGCGCTGGCGAACGCCGGGCGCCCGATCGACTACCTCAACACCCACGGCACCGCCACGCCGCTGGGCGACATCGTGGAACTGGCGGCGGTGCGCGAGGTGTTCGGCGACGCGATGCCGCCGCTGTCCTCGACCAAGGCGCTCACCGGCCACTCGCTGGGCGCGGCCAGCGTGCACGAGGCGATCTACAGCCTGCTGATGATGCAGGGCGGCTTCATGGCCGGCTCGGCGAACATCGACGCGCTGGACCCGCGCGCCGAAGGCTTCCCGATCCTGCGCGAGAGCCGCGAGGCGCAGCTCGCCACCGTGATGTCCAACAGCTTCGGCTTCGGCGGCACCAACGCCAGCCTGGTGTTCGCCCGGGTGTAACCGCCCCGGTCGCCCGGCCGGCGGTCTGCGCCGGCCGGCATTCCCCATACCTTTCCCATGCCACCAGGATGCGCCGGTAGACGGCGCGTCCTGGTGGCTGTTGCGCGTCCGTCGCGCCGACGGCGGCTGCGTTCCCCATCTGTTCCGGAACTGACGCAGGTCAAGCCGCCGTCTCGGGCTTGCCACCAGCATGACCACTACATCTTGTGTCTCGGAGTGGACATGAACACCAATTGTGGTAATGCCTTCGATGCTTCCGGCAGCCTCGGCCGGCATGAGCAGGTGCTGGTCGACGTGGTCGGCACCATCGACGAGTACCTGAGCCGCGCCGACTGGCGGGTCAACGCGAACGCCAACCAGGGCTATTCGCTGGGCGGCCTGATCCTCAACACCTCGGGCAAGGTCACCGCGAACTACTGGCTGTCGCGCATCTACCCGCCGGAGATCGGCCACGCCCACCGCAATGCCGACCTGCACATCCACGACCTGGACATGCTGTCGGGCTACTGCGCGGGCTGGTCGCTGCGCACGCTGCTGCGTGAGGGGCTGAACGGCGTGCCCGGCAAGGTCGAGGCCGGCCCGCCCCGGCACCTGTCGTCGGCGGTGGGGCAGGTGGTGAACTTCCTCGGCACGATGCAGAACGAATGGGCCGGCGCGCAGGCGTTCTCCTCGTTCGACACCTACATGGCGCCGTACGTGCGCAAGGACCGCCTGGACTACGCGGCCGTGCTGCAGTCCATGCAGGAGCTGATCTACAACCTCAACGTGCCGTCGCGCTGGGGCACGCAGACGCCGTTCACCAACCTCACGTTCGACTGGACCTGCCCGGCGGACCTGCGCGAACAGGTGCCGGTGATCGACGGCGAGGAAATGCCGTTCGCCTACGGCGAGCTGCAGGCCGAGATGGACATGATCAACCGCGCCTACATCGAGGTGATGACGCGCGGCGACGCGAAAGGGCGGGTGTTCACCTTCCCCATCCCTACCTACAACATCACCGCGGATTTCCCGTGGGAATCGGAGAACGCCGAACGGCTGTTCGCGATGACCGCGAAGTACGGCCTGCCGTACTTCCAGAACTTCATCAACTCCGAGCTGGACCCCGGCATGATCCGCTCGATGTGCTGCCGCCTGCAGCTGGACCTGCGCGAGCTGCTGAAGCGCGGCAACGGCCTGTTCGGCAGCGCCGAGCAGACCGGCAGCCTGGGCGTGGTGACGGTGAACTGCGCGCGCCTCGGCTACCTGCACGCCGGCGACGAAGCCGCGCTGCTGGCGCGCCTGGACGAGCTGCTGGAGCTGGGCAAGCGCAGCCTGGAGATCAAGCGCGGCGTGGTGCAGCGGCTGATCGACGAGGGACTCTACCCGTACACCCGGCGCTACCTTGGCACGCTGCGCAACCATTTCTCCACGCTGGGGGTGAACGGCATCAACGAGATGATCCGCAACTTCAGCGGCGGCGCGCTGGACATCGCCAGCGACGAGGGCCACGCGCTCGCGCTGCGCCTGCTGGACCACGTGCGCGGGAAACTGGCCGACTTCCAGGAGGAGACCGGCCACCTCTACAACCTCGAAGCCACGCCGGCCGAAGGTACCACCTACCGCTTCGCGAAGGAGGACCGCAAGCGCTGGCCGCAGATCCTGCAGGCGGGCAGCGCGGCGCAGCCGTACTACACCAACTCCTCGCAGCTGCCGGTGGGCTTCACCGACGATCCGTTCGAGGCGCTGGAGCGGCAGGAGGCGCTGCAGTCGCGCTACACCGGCGGCACCGTGCTGCACCTGTACATGAGCGAGCGGCTGTCCGGCAGCCATGCCTGCCGCGAACTGGTGCGCCGCGCGCTGGGCCGCTTCCGGTTGCCCTACGTCACCGTCACGCCGACGTTCTCGATCTGCCCCACGCACGGCTACCTGGCCGGCGAGCACGAATTCTGCCCGCGCTGCGACGAGGAACGGCTGGAACGCAAGCGCCGGCAGGCTGCCTGAGGCGGCAGTTCCGCCTTTCCACCCACCATCCCCAAGGAGCATTCCCATGAAGACGAACCGACCGACCATCGAACCCGCGCTGCGCGACGACGAGCGCCAGCGCTGCGAAGTCTGGACCCGCGTGATGGGCTACCACCGCCCGGTGGCGAGCTTCAACATCGGCAAGCAGGGCGAGCACAACGAGCGGCGCTTCTTCCAGGAGCAGGCGGCGGGGCTGGACCGCGCCGCATGATACGCGTGGGCGGGATGACGCCGCTGACCACCATCGACTTTCCCGGCCGATTGGCGGCGGTGCTGTTCCTGCAGGGGTGCCCGTGGCGCTGCGGGTATTGCCACAACCCTCATCTGCTGCCCGCGCGGGCCGGCACCGGCGTCGCCTGGACGTCGGTGCTGGCCTTCCTCGAACGCCGTCGCGGCCTGCTGGACGGCGTGGTGTTCTCCGGCGGCGAACCCACGCTGCAACCCGGCCTGGGCGCCGCCGTGGCGGCGGTGCGCGGGCTGGGCTACCGCGCCGCCCTGCATACCGGCGGCATGTATCCGGAACGCCTGCTGCCGTTGCTGCCCGCGCTGGACTGGGTGGGCCTGGACATCAAGGCGCCGTGGCCGCTGTACGACGGCGTGACCCGGCGGCGCGACAGCGCGCGCAAGGTGGGCCGCAGCCTGCGCGCCGTGGTGGAAGGCGGCGTGGCCCACGAATGCCGCACCACCTGGCATCCCGGCCTGTTTCCCGAAGCCGCGCTGCACGAGCTCGCCGGGCAGTTGCGCGAGGCCGGCGTGCGGCACTGGGCGCTGCAGGAATGCCGCGTCGACGGTCGCCGCCATCCGGACTGGCGTACGCCCGACCTCGTGCGGCTGGGCGCCGGCTTCGATTCGTTCGTGTTCCGCGGCGGCGACGCCGTCCAGTAGGCGGCTGCGCGCGTCGCGGCGATGGTCGAAATCTTCAGCCGGCGTCGGCCGCACGCATCCCCGGCTCGCCATGCCAGTAGCCGCTGCGCGCGGCGATGCGCGGCGGCGGCTGCAGCGAGCGGCGGGCGCGGTCGTAATGCGCCACGGTCTCGGCCATGCCTTCGGCCCGCGGGTACAGGCGCAGCACGTCCACGCCCAGTTCGCGCAGCTGCGGCAGTTCCGGGCCCAGGTCGACGATCTCCTCGCCCAGGATCTGGATGCCGTTGATGCGCAGGAACGGCTTGCCCTCGCGGGTGGCCAGCGGCAGGCCGTCCGGGAAGTCGATGCAGCGGAAGCCGCACTGGTCCTTGGGCACGTCCAGCGCCCGCGCGGTGAAGCAGCGCGCCGAATACGACAGCGGCAGGCGGCCGTAGGCGATCACTTCCAGCTCAGGCATCGCCTGGCCCGCGGCCCGCATCGCGTCGCGCAGTTCGCGGATCAGCGTGCGGCCCTGTTCCACGCCTGGCACCCAGCGCACCAGGCCGTCGTCCATCAGCAGCTTCAACGCCACGTGGTTGTATACGTTGAGCGAGGGCCCGGCCACGAACGGCACGCCGCGCTCGCGGCACAGCTGCGCGGCGGAGAGGTCGTTCGCCTCGATCCAGCCGCCGCCTTCGGCGATCAGGCGCTTGAGCACGCCCAGCTCGGACTCGGCCTCGATCAGCGCCAGCGAGGACAGCACCACCTGCTTGCCGCTTTCGACCAGCTCCGCGGCCAGTCCGATCCAGTTGCTGGTGGAGAGTTCGCGGCGCTTGCTGCACACCGTTTCGCCGAGGTAGACGATGTCCACCGGCCAGTCCGCCGCCGCCCGGTAGAAGGCGAGCGTGTGTTCGCGCGGCCAGAAATATTGCAGCGGTCCCAGGCTGAGTTTCATGGTGCGGTCCAGGTCAGTGCCAATGGCGGTGGTAGGGGCCCAGCGTGGTCTGGCGGCCCTCGGCGTGTTTGGTCAGCGCGGCCTGCCACGCGGGCCGCGCCGACCACTCGGCCGGCGCGGCCGCGTAGCGGTCCAGCGCATCGCGCCAGGTGCGGGTGACCGAGGCCACGTAGGCCACGCCGCGCTGGCGGCCTTCGATCTTCAGCGCCGCCACGCCGGCGCCGGCCAGCCGCGGCAGCAGCTCCAGCGTGTTGAGGCTGGTGGGTTCCTCCAGCGCGTGGAAGGTTTCGCCGCGCACTTCGAAGCGCCCCTTGCACACGGTGGGATAGCCGGCGGGTTCGGCCGGTTCAAAGCGGTCGATCAGCACCTCGTTGAGGCGCACGCTGCGGCGGCCGTCGCCGTGTTCGTCCCAGCGCACGAACTTCGCCGGCGAGCACACGCCGTGGCGGTTCGGCGAGGCGCCGGTGACGTAGCTGGAAAGCTGGCAGCGCCCCTCCACCATGATGCACAGGCTGCCGAACGCGAACACCTCCAGCGGCACCGGGCTGGTTTCGCACAGGCGTTCCACCTGCTGCACCGACAGCACGCGCGGCAGCACCGCGCGGCTGATGCCGAAGCGCTCGCGCATGTAGCGCAGCGCGGGCGCGGTGGTGGCCGAGCCCTGCACGCTGAGATGCCGCGCCAGCGCGGGATAGGTGCGCGCGGCGTAGTCCAGCACCGCCATCTCGGCCGCGATGATCGCGTCGCAGCCCAGCGCCGCCGCCTTGTCCACCGCGGCATACCACTGCGGCAGGCGCGCGCTGTCCGGATAGGTGTTCAGCGCGAGGTAGACCTGGCGGCCGCGCGCATGCGCATAGGCGATGCCTTGCGCCAGTTCCGCGTCGGAAAAGTTCAGGCCGGGGAAGGCCCGCGCGTTCGTCTCGTCGCGCAAGCCGGCGTAGACCGCATCGGCGCCGGCGTCGATCGCCGCCTGCAGGGCCGGCAGGTTGCCGGCGGGACAGACTAGTTGCATGCGTGGCACTCCGCGCGGAAAAGGTGCGGGCATCGTGGCTGCGACATGCCACCACGGTGTTGACGTGGGTCAGTTTGTCGTGGATCAAGGGTCCCCGATGGCGGCCGACTAGCATCGGTCCGGCAGCGGCATCCGCCGCAGACCGGAGTTTCCGATGACGACGAGACCTTCCCTGGCATGGCTGGCCTTCGCGGCGTTCGCGCTGCCCGCCGGCGCGGCGCTGGCCCAGCACGACCATGCGGCGCACGCGCACGTCGCCGCGCCGGTGCCGCCGCCGGCCAGGCCCTGGGCGGCCGACGCCACGCTGCGCGCCGACATGGGGCAGATCCACCTGGTGCTGGAACAGCTGCGCCATTACGAGATGGGCCACATGGACGCGACGCTGGCGCTGGACCGCGTGGCCGTGATCGAGGAGTCGGCCGCCGACATCTTCGCCAAGTGCAAGCTGGAACCGCAGCAGGACGCCGTGCTGCACGGCATGCTGGTGCCGCTGCTCGCTGCGGTGCAGAAGTTCAAGGCCGATCCCGCGGACATGCGCCAGCTCGAGGCGATGCGCGAGGCGGTGGCGGGCTATCCCCGCTATTTCGAGGCGCCGGGCTGGGCGGCGGGCGCCGCGCACGCGCACTGATCCCCGGCGCCGCTGATCTGGATCAAGCACGTCCGCATGGAGGCGGCGCACGATGCCGCCATCGCAACGGGCAACGCAGATGACTGACTACATCCAGGTCTGGCAATGCATAGGCTGCGGCCGGATAGAGGCGCCGCAGACCTGCATCGGCGTGTGCCGCGACCGCAAGGCATTCATGGTGGGCAAGGACGACCACGAGCGCGCGCTGGCCGCCAACGCCGCGCTGCAGCAGCAGCTGGAGCGCACGCGCGCGATGCTGCTGCGCTTCGGCCGCGCCGAACCCAAGCCGGGACAATGGGAAAACTCGTGGCGCGCGTTGCAGGCGCAGGTACAGGAGGCGTTGGCGATGCTGGCGTCGGCCGATGGCGTGAAGCCGCCGGCCTGAGCCGCGCCGCGGCCGGCTCAGGATGCCGGCGGCGGAATCGCCAGCGCATCGTCGCTGGCCAGCAGCCGGCGGTGGACCGCGTCCAGGTGTTCCAGCAGTTCCGCGCGCGCCGCTTCGGCGTAGGGATTCTCGCGCTGGATCGCCGCGAACAGGTGGCCGGCGTCGCCGCGCACCGCGGCGAGCATGTTCGCGAGGCCCAGGAACGACGGCGGCGCCATCGACAGGTCGTCGCCCACGCCCATCTCCACCAGCGCGCGGGCGATGAAGAACGCCAGCGCGTGGGTCTTCGCCATTGCGCGGTCGTGCGTGGCGGCGTCCTGCGGGATCACCGCGCAGCCCAGCGATTCGAACAGCGCCTGCGTGCGCTCCGCCGCCTGCGGGTGGCGCGCGCTGGCGCACAGCACCACACGCAGCGGCTCGCCGCGGGCGAGGCTGAGTGGACCGAACAGCGGGTGGGTGCCGGCGTGCGGCACTGCGTCGCCGAGATACTCATCCAGCAGCGAGCAGGGATGTTCCTTCACGCTGCCCACGTCGATCACGGTGTGGCGCGCGTCCAGCAGCGGGCGCAGCTCGCGCAGCGCCGCCTCCATCCGCGGCACCGGCATCGCCAGCACCACCCATTCGGCGCCGGCCAGCGCGGCGGCCGGCGTGGGGCAGGCCAGCGCGGCGGGCACCTCGGCGTGCGGGTCGTGGATGCGCACGGTGTGGCCGGCGCTCTGCAGCAGGTCGGCGAAGGCGCTGCCGAAGCGGCCATGGCCGAACAGGGCGAAGATCATCAGGGACTCCAGCGATCGGGGGACGCGCCGCCCCGGCCGGGGGCGACATCCGACGATTCTCGCAGCGTGCGCCACAAAGTCTCCACCCTTGCCTCCACTTCGGCGTCCGGGGCGATCGGCATGCCCCAGTTGCGGCTGGTCTCGCCGGGCCACTTGTTGGTGGCGTCGATGCCCAGCTTGGAGCCCAGCCCCGCCACCGGGCTGGCGAAGTCCAGGTAGTCGATCGGCGTGTTCTCCACCAGCATGGTGTCGCGCGCGGGATCGACGCGGGTGGCCAGCGCCCAGATCACCTGCTTCCAGTCGCGCGCGTCGATGTCGCCGTCCACCACGATCACGAACTTGGTGTAGGTGAACTGGCGCAGGTACGACCACACGCCCATCATCACGCGCCGCGCGTGGCCGGCGTACTGCTTGTGGATCGCCACCACGGCGATGCGGTAGGAGCAGGCTTCCGGCGGCAGGTGGAAGTCGACGATCTCGGGGAACACCTTCTGCAGGATGGGCACGAACACCTCGTTCAGCGCCATCGCCAGCACCGAGGGTTCGTCGTGCGGCGCCCGGCCCATGTAGCTGCCCTGGTAGATCGCGCCGCGGCGCAGCTGCATGCGCTCGATGGTGAGCACCGGGAAATGGTCCTGCGCGTTGTAGTAGCCGGTGTGGTCGCCGAACGGGCCTTCCAGCGCGGTGTCGCCGGGATGGATGAAGCCTTCCAGCAGGATCTCCGCGCTGGCGGGCGCATCCAGTCCGGTGAGGTTGCTGCGCCACAGCCGCGTGCGCTCGCCGCGCAGCAGGCCCGCGAATTCGTATTCGGACAATGTGTCCGGCACCGGCGCCACCGCGGCGAGCAGCGTGGCGGGATCGGTGCCTATCGCGACCAGCACGGGAAAGGGTTCGTGCGGGTGGTCGCTGCGCCAGTCCGCGTAGTCCAGCGCGCCGCCGCGATGCGGCAGCCAGCGCATGATCACGCGGTTCGGCGCCAGTACCTGCTGGCGGTAGATCGCCACGTTCTGCCGCCGCTTGCGGCTGCCGCGGGTGACCACCAGGCCCAGCGTGACCAGCCGCCCGGCGTCGCCCGGCCAGCAGTGCTGGATGGGCAGGCGGCCGAGGTCGACGTCGTCGCCCTCCACGATCTCGTCCTGGAACGCGGCGTCGTCGACATGGCGCGGCGCCACGTGGGCGAGCTGGGCCAGCTCCGGCCAGGTGGCCAGCGCCTGCCGCAGGTTCGCCGGCCAGCGCGGCTCCTTGATCGCGGCCAGCAACTGGCCCAGTTCGCGCAGGCTCGCCAGCGGCCGCCCGGCCAGCGCCAGCTCGATGCGCCGGCGGTGGCCGAACAGGTTGCCGAGGAAGGCGTGGTTCGCGCCTGTCGGCCGTTCCACCAGCACGGCGGGGCCTTCCTCGCGCAGCGCGCGATGGCACAACGCCGTGGTTTCGAGATGGGGATCGACCGGCGTCCGCACGCGCAGCAGCTGTTGCTGGCGCTCCAGCCGGTCGAGGAAGGAACGCAGGTCGTGGAAGCTCATCCCGCAAGGCTCGCCGCCCGGCGCCGCGCGCGCATTGATCCCGGTCAGGCCGGAGCGCAGGACCTCACTCCTGCAGCGGCATCCAGCGACCGCTGGCCAGGCACAGCTGCAGCGCCTCGCGCGCGGGGGCGGTGTCGATGTTCCGCTCGGCCAGCCATGCCGGGTTGAACAAGGTCTCCACGTAGCGCACGCCCGGATCGCACAGCAGGCTCACGATGCTGCCGCGCTCGCCGCGCGCGCGCATGGCCGCGGCCAGTTGCAGGCAGGCCACCAGGTTGGTGCCGGAGGAACCGCCGTAGCGGCGGCCAAGCAGTTCCTCCAGCAGCCAGGCGGCGGCGATCGACGCGGTGTCCGGCACCTCGATCACGTGGTCGACCACGTCGAACAGGAAGCCCGGTTCCACGCACGGGCGGCCGATGCCCTCGATCAGGGTGGGCAGGCGGGCGAGCGTGTCGCGGCTGCGCGTGCGCCAGCCTTCGGCGAAGCCGCAGCCCGGGGGCTCGGCCACGCACAGGCGGGTGTCCAGGCGCCGGTAGCGCAGGTTGCGGCCGATGGTGGCCGAGGTGCCGCCGGTGCCGGCGCCGCAGACGATCCAGGCCGGCACCGGATGCGGCTCGTGCACCATCTGCTGCAGGATCGACTCGGCGATGTTGTTGTTGCCGCGCCAGTCGGTGGCGCGTTCGGCGAGGCCGAACTGGTCGAGGTGGCAGGCGCCGCGCGCGGCGTGTCCGGCGGCGCGCGCATGCACCTGGGCGGGGTCGTCCACCAGGTCGCAGCGGCCGCCCAGCGCCTGCACGTCGCGGATCTTGCGCGGCGCGGTGCAGGCCGGCATCACCGCGGTGAAGGACAGGCCCAGCAGGCGCGCGAACCAGGCTTCGGAAATCGCGGTGCTGCCCGAGGACGCGTCGACCACCGCCTGGCCGGCACGCAGGCGGCCGTTGCACAGCGCGTAGAGGTAGAGCGAGCGGGCCAGGCGGTGCTTCAGGCTGCCGCTGGGGTGCACCGACTCGTCCTTGAAGTAGAAGTCGATGCCGTCGAAACCCGGGAAGTTGAGCTTGAGCAGATGGGTGTCGGCCGAGCGCGCGGCTTCCTGCGCCAGCATTTCCAGCGCGCCATGCACCCAGCGGCGCTCGCTTTCGCTGGAGGGGTGCCCGCTTTGCGGAACGTGGTTCATCGGCGGTTTCCGGGCTCAGGTCGGTCGTGCGGCGGCCAGCGCGCGCACGCGCCGGGCGAGGAAGTCGAAGTAGCGGTCGATGTAGCTGATGCCGTTCTCGCGGTCGATCAGGTACGGGTTCATCAGGGTGTGGCGCAGGATCAGCAGATGGTCGTCGCCGGCGTCGGCGGGGTCCAGTCCCAGCGCGCCGAAGATGCGCGCGGTCTGCGTGGCGCCCAGCAACTCCGGGCGCAGGCTGGTCACCGAACCGAAGAACTCCTTCAGCTGCAGCGGCTGCTGCGGGTCGCTGCGCAGTTCGTCGTGCAGCGCGTGCACGAACGCGTTCGCGGCCGCCGGCGAAGTATTGCCGTGCGGGTTGAGCGCGAGGCACACCAGGTTGCTGTCCGGCGCGAACGGCACCAGCGCGCGCACGGTGCCGCCCATTTCCAGCGCGAAGCCTTGCGCGCGGGCGTGGAACGCCTCGGCGGCGCGCACGGTGGCGCGCGGCAGCCGTCCGAAGTGGGCGTGGTCCAGCGGCAGCACCTTGTGCGTCACGTACACCGCGGCGGCCGCGGCGCCGGACTTCGAGCCTTCGGGGATGAACTGGCCCAGGCTGCGGCAGCGCGCGAAGTAATCGTCCGCCGCGCCGCCGTGGAACACGTAGTCGGCGCGCTCGGCCAGCAGCGCCATGGCGCGGTGGTCGCGGCAGATGAAGGCGCCGCTGCCGTAGGGCAGGTAGCCAAGCTTGTGCGGATCGACGGTGGCCGAGTCGGTGTCGCCCAGCGCGGCGAAGGCGGCATGCACGGCCGGCGTGGGGAACTGCACGTATTCGGCGGCCACTTCGTCGCGCGGGCGCAGCCCGCCGTCCTCGCGGCGGAACAGCGTGGCGAGGTAGCCGCCCCAGGCGGCGTCCACGTGCACGGCGAAGTCCAGTCCCGCGCGGCGCGACTCCGCGCGCGCGTCCAGCACCTCGTCGATGGGGTCGATGGTGCCGTATTCGGTGCCGCCCAGCACCGCCACGCACATCAGCACGCTGCGGCGCGTGCGGGCGCAGCGCGCCAGCGTTTCGCGCAGCGCGGCAGGGTCCAGGCGCATGCCGTCGGTGGGCAGCAGTTCCAGCTGGTCGCGGCCCAGGCCCAGCAGCTTCACGCCCTTGCTCCACGAGTAGTGCGCGGTGACCGGCGCCAGCACGCAGGGCACGTGCAACGCGGGATGCGCGGCGAAGAAGCCGGCCAGTCCGTGCTGCTCGATGCGCTCGCGCTCCACCCGCGCCTGCCAGCGCCGGCGTTCGGCCGGCGCCTGCGCGGCCAGCCACTGCTGCCAGCGTTCCAGCAGCGCGATGCCTTCGGCCTGCGGCAGGTTGAACGCGGTCCAGTCGTCGTCGGGCAGCGCGAGGTCTGGCACCTGCGCCGCGCGCAGCGCGACCGGGAACGCCTTCAGCGCCAGCGCGAGGCGCAGCGCCTGGTAGTTGGCCAGGGTGCCGCCGGAGGTGAGGTGGCCGAACGCGCAGGCCGGCTGCGACGGATCGTGCGGATAGCCGAGCATGCGCGCCAGCTGCAGGCCGGCCTGCACCTCCATGTCCACGGTGACCGGTGCGGCGTCCTCGCTGACGTTGTTCGGGTTGTACGGCAGGGTCAGCATCTGCGCGGCCAGCCCCGGCAGCAGCAGGTCGGAGCTCATGTGGCCGATGTAGCGCGGGCTGTGGAACGGCACCGACTTCTTCAGCGCGGCGGAGAGCTGGTGCAGCTCGCGGCGCATGCGCGATTCGAACGCGAGATAGTCCGGGTGGTGCGCGGCCGCGGTGGCGATCGCCGGCGGGTCCTCCGGATGGAAGTTGCGCCGCCAGTACACGTGGTCGCGCAGGAATTCCACCAGCAGTTTTTCCAGCAGCGCGTCGTTCTCGCCGTAGGGGCCGAGGAAACAGGCGTCCAGCGTGCGGTCGCGCGGCTCCGCCGCGGGAAACGGTTGCGCCGCGCTCATGCCAGCCACCCGTGCAGCCAGCCCAGCGGGTGGTGCATGCGCGCCACGCCCAGCATGTAGACGTAGGTCGCCAGCGCGGCCACGTAGAAGATCCGGCGCGCGCGCGGCGTGCGCCCGCGCTTCAGCGCCAGCGTGCCCATGGCGACGTAGGCCACCAGCAGGGTCAGCTTGGTGGTCAGCCAGCCGTTCGCGTACAGCCCGTGCGGCAGGATGGACAGCAGCATCAGCGCCGCGGTGAGCAGCGTGGTGTCGATGGAATAGCTCAGGTAGCGCAGCGGCGCCCATTGCGCGGCGCCGGCGTGGCCGGCCTGCACCAGCAGGCCGCGCAGCGCGAACAGCAGGCCGCTGGCCAGCACGCAGGCGATGTGCACCCATTTGATCTGCGGATAGAACTCGAGCATCGGGATTCGGGATTCGGGATTCGGGATTCGGGATTCGGGATTCGGGATTCGGGATTCGGGAAAGCCTCGGGGCGCGCCTGGCGGCGCGCCCCGGGGTGGTTCAGCCGTTGTCGCGGATCGCCTGCGGCTGCACCGCGAGGCTGCGCCTGGGGAACAGCCACAGCGCCGCCACGAAGATGGCCATCAGCAACGCGCCGACCGCGAACAAGGTGTCGCCGGGCACGCGCATCCAGATCAGCAGGTGGATCAGCGGACGGTCCATGAACTCGGCCGAGCGGGCGAACCAGTAGCCGTGCTCCAGCACCGCCTTCAGCTGCAGGATGCCCAGCGGCAGCAGGGTGCAGGCGGCCATCAGCGACAGGCCGATGTTGAGGCTCCAGAACGAACCCTTCAGCCAGCCCTCGCGCCACTCCGCCTCCGGCTTGATGCCGCGCAGGCAGAACAGCATCAGGCCCAGGCCCAGCATGCCGTACACGCCCATCAGCGCGGTGTGGCCGTGGGTGGCGGTGAGGTTGAGGCCCTGCATGAAGTACAGCGCGATCGGCGTGTTCACCAGGAAGCCGAACAGGCCGGCGCCCACCAGGTTCCAGAAGCTCACCGCCACGAAGAACAGGATCGGCCAGCGGTAGCGCGCCATCCACGGCGCGGCGTGCTGCTTCTTCCAGGTGTCCCAGGCTTCCAGACCGATCAGCGCCAGCGGCACCACTTCCAGCGCCGAGAAGCTGGCGCCCAGCGCGATCACCGCCGTGGTGGTGCCGCTGAAGTACAGGTGGTGCAGCGTGCCAAGCACGCCGCCGGCCATGAACACGATGGTGGCGAACAGCACGTTGGTGGTGGCGCTGCCCACGCGCAGCAGGCCCAGGCGCACGAACAGGTAGCTGATCAGCGCGGTGGCGAACACCTCGAAGAAGCCTTCCACCCACAGGTGCACCACCCACCAGCGCCAGTACTCGACCATCGCGATGTGGGTGTGCTCGCCCCACATCAGGCCGGCGCCGTAGAGCAGGCCGATCGCCACGGTGGACAGGAACAGCAGGCCCACGATCGACGCGCCTTCCTTGCCGCGGCGCATCGCCGGCCACAGCGCGCGGCCGACCAGGAACAGCCACAGCATCAGTCCGATGAACAGGAAGATCTGCCAGAAGCGGCCGAGGTCGGTGTATTCCCAGCCCTGGTGGCCGAACCAGAAGTTGTACTGCAGGCCCATCTTGTCCATCACCGCGAACCACTGGCCGGCGAACGAGCCGACCACGATGATCAGCAGGCAGACCCACAGGAAGTTCACCCCCAGCCGCTGGAACTTCGGCTCGTAGCCGGAGATCAGCGGTGCGATGTACAGGCCGGAGGCCAGCCACGCGGTGGCGATCCACAGCACTGCAAGCTCGGTGTGCCAGGTGCGGGTGAGGCTGTAGGGCAGGTAGTTGGCCAGCGCGAAGCCGTAGGCCTGCTGGCCTTCCACCTGGTAATGCGCGGTGGTGGCGCCCAGCAGGATCTGCACCAGGAACAGGGCCAGCACGGTCCAGAAGTACTTGCCGGTCGCCTTCATCGACGGCGTCGCCTTCAGCTCGGTGAGCGGATCGCGCGCCGGCACCACCGGCAGCGGCTCGTTGTGCACCTGACGCGCGTGGTGCAGGGCGAGCAGGCCGATGCCGAGGATCAGGAACAGGATGCTGAACACCGACCACAGGAAGCTGGCGGGGGTGGGCGTGTTGCCGGCCACCGGGTCGTACGGCCAGTTCTGCGTGTAGCTGATGCTGCCGCCCGGACGATTCGCGGCGGCGGCCCAGGCGGTCCACCAGAAGAACGCGTTGACCGAGCGGCGATGCTCCATCTCGGCGACGGTGTTGTCGCGCATCGCGTAGGTTTCGCGCAGCTTCGCGGTGGCCGGGTCGTTGCTGAACAGGCTCATGTAGTGGGCTCCCACCACTGCCATCGCCTGCGCGCGCAGCGGCGACACCGTGATGGTGCCGGTGGCCGGGTCCCAGGTGTTGGTGCGCAGTTCCTCGCGCACGCGCGCCTGCAGCGCGGCCTGCTGCGGCACGTCCAGCGCGGCGTAGGACGCGGCGCCCTGGTCGCGCGCCAGCAGCTCCAGCATCGCCTCGCTCTCGCGGTGCAGCCAGTCGGCGCTCCAGTCCGGCGCCAGCAGCGCGCCGTGGCCCCAGATCGAGCCCAGCTGCTGTCCGCCTATGCTCTGCCACACCTGCTTGCCCAGCTCGATGTCGTCGCCGGTGAACAGGGTCTCCTGGCTGCTGGTGACCACCGCCTTGGGCAGCGGCGGCGCCTGCTGGTGGACCAGCTTGCCCACCCAGAGCAGTACGGCGAAGGAGGCGACCAGCAGTGCCGCCAGCCCCAGCCACAATTTACGGGTACTACTCATCGCGCATCTCCCTATCAGAGGTGCACGCATGCTGGCGGCGGCACCGGGGCGCGCCCCTGATCTATATCAGCCCGCGGCACGGTGGCGCGGTGCGAATTGTCGCAGGCGCCTTGTGGCGCACGGGCCATGCATGGGGCGAGGCGAATCGCGGCGCGACGACGGCCCGGACAAAAAACGCACCCGGCCGTTGCAGCCGGGTGCGTCGCCTTGCGGAAAACTCAGTTCGCCAGGCTCAGCGTGCCCTTCATCAGCGCGGCATGGCCTGGGAAGGTGCAGAAGAACGCGTACTGCTCGCCGGCCTTGAGCTTGGCCACGTTGACGGTCGCGGTGTCGGATTCGCCGCCGCCGATCAGCTTGGTGTGCGCGAGGATGCGCGCGTCGCCGGGCTTCTCGTAGCTGCTGCCGGCGCCGGCCTTCATGCCGTCGGCGATCACGCCGGCCTCGTCGGTGGCGTGCGACAGCACCCAGTTGTGGCCCATCGAGGCCACCGGCAGCTTGCCGGTGTGCTTCAGCGTGACCTTGAAGCTCTTGCAGGCCTTGGGCACGGTGATGGTCTTGGTGTTGAACTGCATCGCGTCGTTGGCCTCGACGGTGGTGCTGCACTCGGCGGCCATCAGCGGGCTGCAGGCGAAGCCGAGCAGGGCGAGGACAATCAGTTTGCGCATGGGGATCGCTCCTTGGGAGAAATGGGCGGGGCGATTCTGGTGACGGCGCGGAAGGAGGGCACTGATCTGCGTCATGCCGGCGCGGCGTTTCCTTCCTTACGGATCGGTATGCGGGCGGCAACTTCCATGTCATTCCGCATGCCTAGGTTTGATGGGACCACTCGCAACGTCCATCCGCGGATGGACGGGCGGCGCGCTTTCTCTTCGAGCCAGGATCCAGTCGATGCACACCACGAAGCTGCACAGGGCCATCCTCAACGCCACCGCACTGGTGAGCCTCGGTGCGTTCGGCCTGCCTGCCCACGCCCACGCCTTCGTGCTGGATGCATCCGACAAGCCGGCTGCGGCGGGCGACGCGACACCGGACGCGGCCGACGACACGGCGGCGAAGACCGGCAAGGCCGTCAGGAACCTGCAAGGCGTGCACGTGGTGGCGCCGCGCACTTCCGACGAGGTGGCGCGCGCGACGCAGCAGGATGCCCCGAACCTGATCAACATCCGCACGGAAGACCAGATCCGCGCCTTGCCGGACAGCAACACCGCCGAAGCCGTGCGCCGCATTCCCGGCGTCTCGATGGAGACGGACGAGGGCGAGGGGCGCTACGTCAACATCCGCGGCTTCGATGCAGACCTGAACAGCACGACGTATGCGGGCGTGCGCCTGCTGCCCACCAACAACGCCTCGCCGTTCGGCGGCTACCGCGGCGTGGCGCTGGACTCCATTCCGGTCGGCTTCATCGGCGCGGTCAAGGTCACCAAGTCGAACCTGCCCAGCCAGGATGCCGAGGCACTGGGCGGCACCATCGAGGTGCTGCCGAAGACCGCGCCCACCGAGCAGGGCAGCTTCCTCGAAGGCAACGCCGGCGTGGGCTACGAGCCGCTGCGCGGCACGCCGGTGACCAATTTCTCGCTGACCGGCGGCGGCCGCTACGGACCGTTCTCGATCCTGCTGACCGCGTCCAGCCACATCGATTCGCGCGGCATCGACGACGTCGAGCCCGCCTACTTCAACGATGCGGCGCATCCGTACCAGGCCGTGAACGTCATCGAGCAGCGCGACTACGAGCTGCACCGCCGCCGGCACGGCTACGCCATCGACCTCGGCTACCAGCCCGACGACGACGACCAGTGGTACTTCCGCGCCTTCGACGCCGGCTACACCGAGCGCTACAAGCGCCAGTACATGGACATCACCCTGGACGGCAATACTGTGGCGCAGCCCGACGGCAGCTACCAGGACACGCTGACGGTGCCGGGCGCGATCACCAAGTCGCTGCGCGACGAGCAGGAAACCTCGCGCGAGCGGCTCTACATGCTGGGCGGCCAGAACCTGCTGGGCGGCACCACGCTCGACTACCACGTGGCCTATGTCGAAGGCACGTACAAGAAGCCCTTCGACTACAACTCGACCTTCACCTACAACCCGCTGGCCACGCCCACGCCGACGATCAGCTATGCGCCGAACGGGCCGGGGCACGTTCCGCTCTACACGATCTCCGGCGCGCCGGATTACCTGAACCCGGCCAACTACGTGCTGAGCAGCCTCGGCAACGGCACGGCCTACAACTTCGACCGCGAGATGTCGTACGCCGTCAATTCGAAGACGCCGGTGGAATGGGGCAGCCTCACCGACCAGGAGCTGCACTTCGGGTTGAGCGTGCAGCAGCGGCACAAGCGGACCACGGCGCAGCCGTACTCGATCGATGCGACCGCGCTTTCGCTCGCCGCGGTTTCCAGCGGCGCCTACGAGACCTATTACGACGGCCACTACCAGAACGGCATGGACATCATGCCGGGCGCCCTGCAGCGCATCTTCGGCATGGGTTCGATCGCTCCCGGCGACGTGACCAGCAGCCAGCAGCAGTACCTGGATGCGCACGAGGACATCTACGCCGCCTACGGCCAGTACACCGGCACCTGCGGCAAGCTGGGGATACTTGCAGGCGTCCGCTTCGAGGATACGCGCAACCGCGGCCAGGCCTTCTCGTCCGGCGCGGATGCCGCGGGCAATCCGTTCTCGTACCCGGTCAACAGCCGTCACAGCTACAACAACTTCTTCCCCAGCCTGCAGCTCCGCTACGAGCTGGAGCCCGACCTGATCCTGCGCGCCGCCTATTCCTCGACGATCGCGCGCCCGGGCTTCAACCAGGCCAATCCCTCGCTGGCGATCGACGTGGGCTCGGGACTCGCCACCACCGGCAACCCGAACCTGAAGCCCGCCACGGCCCACAGCTTCGACTTCAGCATCGAGAAGTACCTGCCGCAGGGAGGCATCCTGTCCGCAGGCATCTTCGACAAGCAGATCTCCAACTACATCGTCCCCACCGAGACGACGCAGACGCTGCCGAACACCAACCTGTATCCGGGCGGCGCGATCCCGTTCCACGTCTTCACCTTCCAGAACGTCGGTTCCGCCTACGCGCGCGGCCTGGAGCTGAACTGGGAGCAGACCTTCCAGGGCCTGCCGGGCTGGCTCGACGGGCTGGGCGCCGGCGCGAACTACACCTGGGTCGATTCGCGCGTCGAGATCCGGCCCGGCGCGTATTCGCTGCTGCCGTCGACCTCGCGCAACACCTGGAACGCGATGCTGTTCTACAAGCGCGCGGGGCTCTCGCTGAACCTGGCGGCGTACTCGGTGTCCGCCGACCTGTTCGGCATCGGCAGCGACCGCAGCAGCGACATCTACAACGCGAAGCGCACGTCGATGGATTTCAGCGCGAGCTACCAGTTTCCGGAAAACTGGTCCGTCTACTTCCAGGCCAAGAACCTGCTGAACACGCCGCATGCGTTCTACCAGGGCACCTCGGACCGGCCGATCCAGCGCGAGTTCTACGGACGCACCTATCTTGCGGGCGTGCGTTTCGCGTTCTGACCGTTGCGCGCCCGCAAGTTGTTGCCGTCATCGGATTGACACGTGTTTCTGGGGTAGTGCCGCCGGACAGGACTGGACGCCGAGGCTTCCGCCATTGGACATCTTGCTGATCGAGGACGATGCCGAAACCCGCGATTACGTGGCGCGTGGCCTGCGCGATCTCGGCCATGCCGTCGACGAGGCCCGCGACGGCCCGGCCGGCCTGCGCCGCGCGCGCGACGGGCGCTACCAGGTGCTGGTGGTCGACCGCATGCTGCCCGGGCTGGACGGCGTGGCCTTGCTGCGCGCCTTGCGCGAAGCCGGGACCCGCACGCCGGTGCTGATGCTGACCGCGCTGGGCGAAGTGGATGCGCGCGTCGAAGGCATCGAGGCCGGCGCCGACGACTACCTCGCCAAGCCGTTCGCGTTCGCCGAGCTGGCCGCGCGCATCGGCGCGCTGGCGCGCCGGCCGCCGCTGGCCAGTGCCGCCGTGGTCGAACTGCGCGTGGCTGGACTGGAAATGGACCTGCTCAAGCGCGAGGTGCGCCGCGACGGCCGGCTGATCGAACTGCAGCCGCGCGAATTCCACCTGCTGGAATACCTGATGCGCCACGCCGGCGAACTGGTGACCCGCACGATGCTGCTGGAGCAGGTGTGGGAATACCACTTCGACCCGCAGACCAGCGTGGTCGAAACCCATATCAGCCGCCTGCGCGGCAAGATCGACCGCGGCTTCGCCAGCGGCGAATTGCTCAGCACGCTGCGCGGCGTGGGCTACGTGCTGCGCGGCACGTCGGAACGCGCATGACCGGTGGCGCCGGCGGCGACAGGGACGGGGCCAGCCTGCTGCGAAGTTCGGCGTTCCAGCTCGCCGCGATGCAGGCGGGCCTGTTCGCGCTGATCGCGTTGCTGCTGTTCGCGATCACCTGGTGGTCGGTGCGCGGCTACGTCGAGGCGCAGGTGCGGCGCGCCATCAGCGACGAATTCAGCGAAGTCGTGGCGGCGCCGGCCGGCAACCGCGCGACCGCGATCGCCGGCATGGTCGCGCAGGCGCCGCAGGGGCCGCTGTACTACGGATTGTTCGACCGCGGCGGGCACCGCATCGCGGGCGATCTGTCGCACATGCCGGCAGGGCCCGGCTGGAGCACGCTGACTCAGGCCGTCCCGCCCCGCGACCGCTCGCGCGTGCTGGTGCATGCCGAGTGGCTGGACGACGGCCGGCTGCTCGCGATAGGGCGCGACCGACGGAGCGCCGACAAGCTGGACGCACTGCTGCAGGAGGCTTTCCTGTGGGCCGGCGCGGCCTCGGTGTTCCTGGCGCTGCTGGGCGGCGTGTTCACCGCGCGCAGCTACCTGCGGCGGGTCGAGGCGGTCGCCACGGCCGCCGCGCGCATCGCCGCGGGCGATCTGGGCGTGCGCGTATCCGGGAGCGGCCGGGGCGACGAGTTCGACCGTCTGGCGCAGGCACTGAACGGCATGCTGGAGCGCATCCAGGTGCTGGTGGAGGGCGTGCGCCAGGTATCCAGCGACATCGCGCACGACTTGCGCACGCCGCTGGCCCACTTGCGCCAGCGGCTGGAATCGGCGACCCGCACGGCGACGGACGTCCCCACCTTTCGCGCCGCGGCCGAGCGTGCGCTGGCCGACGTCGACGGCGTGCTGGCGACGTTCGCCGCCTTGCTGCGGATCGCCCAGGTCGAGAGCCGCCAGCGTCGCGCCGGCTTTTCCGCGGTCGACCTGTCGGCGCTGCTGGACAGTCTGGTCGGCGACTATGCGCCGCTGATGGAAGACCAGGGCCGGGTGCTGCATGCGAATCTCGATCGCAACATCCACATGCTCGGTGACCGCGCGCTGCTCACGCAGATGTTCGTGAACCTGATCGAGAACGCGCTGCGCCACACGCCGCCGGGCACGCCGGTCACGCTGCTGCTGGAACGGCAGGCAGGCGGTTGCCGCGTCACGCTCGCCGACGCCGGCCCCGGCATTCCCGCGGAGGCGCGCGGCCGCGTGGTCGGCCGTTTCGTGCGGCTGGACGCCGCGCGCAGCACGCCGGGAAGCGGGCTGGGCCTGGCATTGGTTGCCGCCGTGGTCGACCTGCACGGGGCGACGCTGGCGTTCGGCGACGCCCGGCCCGGCCTGCAGGTGCAGCTGGAATTTCCCACATCGGGTGCAAGCCGGCCCTGAGGCCGCCGCTGCAGCGCCCGTTCACCCACTCTTGCCCGAGGACGATGCAATGAAGAAAGCCTGCTGGATGTTGTTCGCTGCCGCCGTGGTCCTGCCGCCCCTGGCCACCGCCGGCACGGCCCGACCCGCCTACGCCGTCACGCAGCACTACGCGCTCGGCGGTGCCGGCAAATGGGATTACCTGAGCTTCGATCCGGCAGCGCACCGGCTGTTCATCGCGCGCGACGACAGCGTGATGGTGGTGGATGCCGGCGACGGCAAGCTGGTCGCCGAGATCGGCGGCATGCGGCACGCCCACGGCGTCGCCTTCATCCCCCGGCTGCATCGGGCCTATGTCAGCAACGGCGACGGCAACGACATCAGCGTGGTGGACCTGGCCACGCTGAAGGTGGTCGGCAGCATCCCCGTCAGCGGCAGGGACCCGGACGCGATCATCTACGACGCCGCCAGCGGCGACGTGCTCGCGATGGACGGCGACAGCAACGAGGTCAGCGTGATCGATCCGAAGTCGGCCAGGGAGATCGCCACCATCGCGCTGGCCAGCAATCCCGAGTTTCCGGTGATCGACGGCAGCGGCAGGCTCTACGTCAACCTCGAAGGCTCCAGCCAGCTCGCGCAGATCGACCTGCACGACCGCAAGGTCGTCCATGTCTGGCCGCTGGGCCCGTGCAAGGGCCCGACCGGCCTGGCGATGGACGAGGCGGCCCACCGCCTGTTCTCGGTCTGCGCGAACGGCTGGATGATCGTGACGAATGCCGACGACGGAAAGCAGGTCGCCAGGCTGCCGATCGGCCGCTCTCCGGATGCCGTGGTCTACGACGCCGCGTGGCACAACGTGATTGCCTCCAGCGGCGAGGGTTCGCTCGGCGTGATCCACCAGATCGATGCCGACCACTATGCGCCGGCGGTGAAAGTGCCCACGATGCCCAGCGCGCGCACGCTGGCGCTGGACCCGGCCAGCCACGAGGTGTTCACGGTCGGTGCCGCCACCTACGGCCGCGGCAAGACCGTCGCCGGCTTCAGCCTGCTGGTAGCCAAGCCGCACTGAGGCAGCGCTGTTCGCCCGGCAGGCGTGCACGGCATGCCGCTTGCCGGGCGATCGGGTGGGATGTCGCGGGAGCAGCCGGTGCGTCGCGTCGCTTGCGCTGGACGAAGGCGCGCGTGGGCGTGGTGCTTGGTGGCTGCCGCTGGTGATGGCTTCCGGAGCGCGTGCGGATACCCGGACCAGGGAAGGCGCAGGTCAGGTCGACATTCCAAAAACCTCAGCGGCTGATTTCCTCCAGCGCCACTCCCTTGGTCTGCGGGCCGAAAATCCCGATCATCGCGATGCCGACCACCATGGCGATGGCGATGAACATCGCCACCGCCAGCGCGCCGCCCGCATGGAGCAGGTAGCCGACGGCCAGGCCGGCGAACGCGGCCGCGAGGCGGCTCCACGAATAGACGAAGCCCACGGCCCTGGAGCGGATGCGGGTCGGGTAAAGCTCGGCCTGGTAGTTGTGGTAGGCGTACGACATCACGTTGGCCGCCAGCGTGAACATCACGCCCAGCAAGACCAGCAGCACCGGATTGCTCGCCATGGCGAAGGCCAGCATGCTCAGGCCCATCACCACCAGCCCCAGCATGATCTGCAGCTTGCGCTCGATCCGGTCGGCGAACAGCACGCCGAGCAGCGGCCCCAGCGGGTTGGCGATGGCGATGACGAATGAATATTCGAGGCTGTGCGTGACGGTGACGCCGCGTGCGATCAGCAGGGTGGGCACCCACGCGGCGAAGCCGTAGAAGCCGATCACCTGGGCCATGTTGAATACCGACAGCATCAGCGTGCGCTTGCGGTATTGCCGCGAGAAGATTTCGGCGAAATGCCCGCGGCCGGTTTCCTCGGCGTGCGCCAGCGCGGGTGCAGGCAAGGGCGTGCCGGTCTCCCTGGCCACCCGCTGCTCGATCGCCGCCATGATGGATTCCGCTTCGTCGGTGCGCCCCTGCAGGGCCAGCCAGCGGGGGCTTTCCGGAATCCCCTGCACCAGCAGCCACACCAGCACTGCGCCCATCGAGCCGATCAGCACCACCCAGCGCCAGCCGTCGATGCCGAGCGGGCTGAGGGGCACCAGCAGCCACGCCAGCAGCGCCACCACGGGCACCACGGCGAAGGTGATGAACTGGTTGACGGAGAACGCGCGCCCACGCTCCGCGCTGGGAATCAGTTCCGAGATGTAGGTGTCGATGGTGACCAGCTGCACCGCGAAACCCACGCCGGCGATGAAGCGCCAGACGTTGAGCATCTCGCCGCTGTGCTGGAACGCCATGATGGCGGTGCAGGCCACGTACCACACCAGCGACCAGGTGAACACGGGCCGTCGGCCGAAGCGGTCGGCCATGTGGCCGAACAGCACCACGCCCACCCACAGGCCGGCGAAAGTGCTGAACACGAAGGTGCCGAAACCGGCGATCTTGATCGAATCCAGGCTGGCAAAGAAACCCAGCGACTGGGGCGTGAAAAGCCCCGACTTCATCATGCCGGGGGCGACGTAGGCGGTGAAGAAGAGGTCGTAGAATTCGAACACGCCGCCCAGCGAAATCCACAGGACGATCTTCCATATCGTGCGCGAGGGCGGCAGCCGGTCGAGGCGGGCGGCGATCCTGGCAGAGGCGGTTTCGGACACGTTGTTCACCTGTCAGCAGCGGTAAGAATCCCTGTCGGGGCGGTACGGCGCATGCATCACGGCAGCGGGATCGCGGCGGCCCGGTGCCGGCACGCGGTCGGGCAGGGGCCCGCGCGTGGTCACGGCATCCGGGCCGCCGCCGTTTCAGAAGGACACCCTCACGTCGCCATAGACCAGACGGCCGATGGGCGAGTACATGCCGATGTCGCTGGTCGTGTACTGGTTCGTGAAGGCGCGCGGGAAAATCGGCGGCATCGTGTTGCCGATGTTGTTCACGCCGAGCGCCACCGTGATGCTCCGGTCGCTCTCCTCGCCGCCGAGCGTCCAGGTGTACGAGCCGTGCACATCCCACACGCTGTAGCTCGGCACCCGGATGCCCGGGAGGGTGCCCGCCGCGCCCGCGTCGTTGACCGAGGATATGTAGGTGTTCGCCAGCAGGAGGTCCAGGTTCCCGTAGGTCCATTCGAGCGTCGAGTAGAAGCTCTGTTTCGGCAGCGTCCCGGCGAACACGCCGATGTTGCTGGCGTTGCCGGCGTACTGCTGGTACGGATCGCCCGGCCGGCGCTGGAACTTGAACGAGTTGAACAGCATGCCCTTGCTGGAAAAGGCCCAGGTGCCGTACTTGCTGGTGGGCAAGGTGTAGTTCAGCCCGAGCATCCACGAGTGTTCGATCAGCACGCTCTGGTTGCGGAACTTGTCGATGACGTAGAGATCGGAGTACTTGCCCGGGTCGGGCAGTCCCGTGACGGGGTTGGTCAGGAAGGCCTTCAGGGAGCCCGGGGTTCCGAAGGGACTGGTTCCGCCGAGGTTGGTGAAGTTGCCGGTGCTCACGCTGTCGAAGTAGGGCGAGGCCGAACCCGAGTCGTTGACCGATTGCATGATGCGCGTGAAGTCCGCGCCGCCCGGGAAGCCGCGCAGGGTGATCGACGAGTAATCCGCGGTGAGCGTCAGGCCCTTGGCGAAGTCCGGATGGAATTCGAAGCCGATGGAGCGCGAGGTCGACGTGGATGGCTTGAGCGAGGGATTGACGCCGTCCTGTCCGTTGAAGTTGTTTCCCACCGAATACTGCGGCCCGAACACGATGCCGATGAGGCGGTCGGTCACGGGGCGCGTGTCGAACGGTCCGTAGGCCTGGTACAGCGGCGGCGCGGCGAACGACTTGGTGTAGGTGCCATGGATCACGAACTGGCTGTCGATCGGCTCCCAGCGGAAGCCGAACTTCGGCGAGTTGCTGCTGCCGGCGTCGCTGTAATGCTCGAAGCGGCTGGCGAGCGTGAGTTCCAGCTGGTGCAGGCCGGGGATGTTCATGCTCGCCGAGGTGATCGGGACCAAGGCCTCGGCATAGGCGGCGCTCACGTCGCGGCCGTGGCTGAAGGGATCGGTGTACAGGCCGCCGATCCAGTTCTGCGCGTTCCCGACGGTGGAGCCGGTGACCGGATCGGTGACGCGGCCGTTCGGATCGGCATGGCCGGAAACCTGTTCGTGTCGCCAGCTCAAGCCGACCGCCAGGTGCACGGCGCCGGCAGGGAGATCGAACAGCTTGCCGACGACATGTCCGTCCCAGGAGTAGAGCTTGCTGTCGCCATTCAGCACTTCGGTGCCGAAAATGTTCGCCAGCGCCGCCGCCGGGTTGCCCGTCACCGCGAACGGATCGAGCGCGGGTTGCAGGATGAGCGGGCTGTTGACCGAGAAGTCGCCGTAGACCCTGCTGTAGGCGCCGCCGGCCGCCGCGTTGCCGCTGGCGTCGTATCCGCCGGCCACTGCCCGTGCCAGGTTGGGCTTGAAGAGCAGCTGGGTGTCGCGTTCCTTCAGCCTGCTCTCGCTGTAGTTGACGCTGGTATGCCAGGTCCACGCGCGGGGCAGGTCGCCCTTGAGTCCGAGCGAGAAGGTGTAGCCGTCGGTGGTGTCGAAAACCTGCTTCGGCCGCGCCAGGTCGGCAAACGTCACGCCCGTCGCCGCGGTGGCCAGCGGATTGGAGGGAGCGCCGGCGGGAACGGTGAGGGTGGCGGCCGAGAAGGGCTGGCCCGCGGCCTGCCATGCGGTGGAGCGGACCTTGTTCTGCGACAGCAGCACGTGGCCGGTGAGCTCGATGTGGTCGTCGGTGAACGGCTGCGAGGTGATCGTCGCGACGATGTTCTTGTGTTCCTCCTTCTGCAGCAGCATCGCGTACTTCGAATAATCGAATCCGTTGGACAGTTTCGCGGCCGTCGTGGCGGTGTAGACGCCGGGCGACAGCGCCGCATAGCTGCCGGCGGTCGCGGCACTGCCTTTCGGCCCGGGTGGGGTGAGCAGCCCCGGTGCCAGCACATAGCTCCCGCCACCGACGACGCCGGGAATGCCGTTGGCCGGAACGACGCCGAATTGCGGGCTCGTGAACGAGCGCGCGCTCTGGTAGAGCGGGCTGGTCCGGGCGTCGCTGAGAGTGGCCGTGATGTTTATCGGGCCGATATCCCCGCCCACGGTCGCGAAGACCGAGCGGTCCTTGTAGCCGTTCTTGGCCGTGCCGTAATGGGCGCCGACGGTTGCGCCGTGGTAGTCGCGCTTGAGGATGAAATTCACCACGCCGCCCACGGCATCGGAGCCATAGAGCGACGAGGCGCCGTCGGTGAGCACGTCGACGCGGTCCAGCGCGGCGGCCGGGATCTGGCTGACATCGACGAAGTTCTTGCTGCCGCTCAGGCCCGCAACGCCGTCCAGGGCCATGCGTTGGCCGTCCACCAGCACCAGCGTCGGCAGGTTGCGCAATTCGATCTGCGAGCCGCCGGCGGTGAACTGGTTGTGGTTCTGCGCATTGCTCGCACCGGAATTGCTGCGGCCGGCGAAGGCAGGAATGGACTTGCGCAGCGTTTCGAGCACGTCGCTGGTGACGCCGGTCTGGCGGAGGTCGTCCGCTTCGAGCGTCGTCACCGGAACGGCTGCGGCATTCGGATCGATCGGCAGCAGCGTGCCGGTCACCATGACCTGGTTCAGGGTGGTGACCTTGCGAGGCTGGGTGGCCGTGGCGGCCGCCGATTGCTTGCCAGCCGGAGGCGCTGCCCCGGTGGCCGGTTCTTGCCCGGCTGGCGTGCCCGTGTCACCGCTGGGCGAAGTCGCCGCCATGGCGTGACCGGTCAGGCCGATGCCGAGGAGCAACGCGCCGAACAACGCCTTGCGTGGATAGTCGTGCATGTGATGTCTCCCCCCACATGATGTCGCGTCAAGTTCCGGGCAATGGGTGCAGCCAGCCCTCGCTCCATCCATCCGGCGCCACCCCATGGCGCGGTGCACGGCGATGGCCTTGGGTTGCCCGCTTCAGTTCTCCTGGTACGTCAGTACGGTGAAGCTGTTGTCGAAATAGAAGTTCGGATAGAACGGAGCCACTGCGGTATCCACCTTCACGGCGGGATCGACGCCTCCCTCGGCTGCGACCAGGTACACCCGGTTGCGCTGCGGATCGAGCGCCATCGTGCGTGCCATCGGACGGGTGGTGATGGCCTGTTCCAGCCGGTAGCGGTCGGCGCCGAGCTGGTCGATCACCATCAGGTCGGCATCCAGTCCGTTCGAGGCATAGATGCGGTGCGTGGCCGGGTCGAAACTCACGCCGTCGTTGCCGCGGCCGATCGGCAGCTTCGCCACCACGGCGCCGGTACGGGCATCGAGCACCGCCAGCAGCGGCTGGTCGCCGCGGCAGCCGATGAAGATGCGACGGCTGGCGGCGTCGTAGTCCAGGCCGGTGGGCTGATGGCAGGGCGTGGTCGACCAGTGGGCGGTGGCCTTGTGCGTGCGCGCATCGATGCGCACCACCTCGTCGCGATCGCGCTCGGCCACGAACAAGTTGCCCGCACCGTCCGGCGCCGACGCCTCGATGTGATGACTGGGCAGCGGCAGCGTCGCCACCAGCTTGCCGCTGCGCGCATCCATGAAGGCGACCTTGCCGCTGTCGCCCATGGTGAACATCAGCTGCCCGGTCGCCGGCTCGAAGCTGCCGGCGTCCGCATCCTTGCCGAAGCGGATGCGCCGGATCGTTTTCAGCGACGCCAGGTCGAACTCGGTGGTCGAGCCGTCGCCGTTGACGCTGTAGCCCAGCCCGAGCGAGGGCACCAGGATCGCCTTGTTCGCACCGGCGGAGTCCGCGATGGTGGCGATCACTTTGTGCGTCGCCACGTTGTACACGGTGACGCCGTCGTGGCGGCGGCCGATGAACAGGTGCGAGTGCGCGGGATCGTAGGTGAGGTAATCCCACCCCGGCGCCTTGCCCGGCAGCGTCACGGCCGAGTGCAGCCGATAGAAGCTGGCGGCGTGGCCCGGTGTGGGCACCGCGGCGAGGCCGAGCAGTGCGGTCGCCCAGGCCAGCGGGCTGTATCGCCGTGACGCACTGGATCGAGAGGGAAGAGACATGGCTCGGCCTACTTGCCCAGGGCGAACCACAGCACTTCGCCGCCCTTGCCGTGCTCGCCGGGGGAGGCGGCCAGGTAGAGACGATCCAGCTGCGGCACCACGATGCCGGATTTCGCGCCGGTCGCGCTGGGGATGCGGGGCCGGGCGGCGTAGAGGTCGGGCGTCACCTGCTGGAACACGCCGAGGTAGCCGTCGCCGCCGGGAACGTATACGCGCTTCCGGGCGCTGTCCCAGAACAGCCCGTCGGAGGTGGCCGGCGTATCGAGGGTCGCCACCGTGGCGCCGTTATCGGTGTTCAGCACGAACAGCTTGCCCGGGTTGCGGGTTCCCACGAACAGGCGGTGGTCGGCTTCGTCCAGCGCCATGGTCAGGTTCGTCCTGGCGCCTTCGAGCGGCCAGTGCGCGATCACCTTGAACGTCTTCTTGTCCACCACGTCCACTTCGTTGTGGTCGGCGACGTTCACGAACAGCCGGTTGCCGTGCTGCTCCGCCTTCACCGCCTCGGTGTGGTCGGAGTCGAAGCGCAGCTTGTTGTAGACGTGCCCGGTGAGCGGATCGACCTCGTTGAGGAAGCAGTCCTTCATGCCCACGTCCTGGCCGCCGGTGACGATGTACAGATGCCCGGTGGAGGAGTCGTATTCCGCCGAGTCCGCGCCCGGCTCCAGTGCAATGCGGTTGACGACCTTGTAGGTGGTGGCGTCGAACACCTTGGTCATGCCCTTGCCGCTGTCGGTGACGACCAGGCGGTTGGCCTTGGGCAGGTAGATGATCGCGTGCGGCGTCTCGACGCCGGTGATCGTGCGCTCGTGCTGGCCGGTGCGCAGGTTGAAAAGCTCCAGCGAGCCGTGGTCTTCCGCCGCCAGCCACAGGCGGTTGCCTTTCAGGTCATAGCCGAAGTGGTCGAAGTCGCCCGAGTAGCCGGGCTTCCAGTCGGTGCTGCGTCCGGCCAGCGTGGCAGTGGGGTTGGGATCGGATACTTGCGTGGCCGGCACCGGTTGCATCAGCGCCGCCAGCGAGGGGATCTTCGCGCGCAGCTCGTCGCGGATCGCGAAGCCTTCGCGCTTCAGCGCCTCCTTGTCGTCGCCCGGCTTGTAGGGGAACACGATGCCGGTGGCGCCGATGGTCTTGCCGCTCGCATCGAGCAGGCGCGTCTCCACCTCGAAGCGGTTGCCGTTGACCTCGAGGTTGGGAATGCCCGTGTCGATCGCGCGCATGTCGTCCTCGTCGGCCTGCTTGCCGATGCGGCCGATGCTCGATCCCACCACCGCGTTGACGCTCTTGCCCGGCGGCACCGCATGCAGCATCAGGATCAGCAGCTTCGGGTGCGCGGCCATGGTCTGGTCCACCAGCTGCTGCGCGTAGGTCCGGGTGGGGACGCCGGTGTCGAACTGGTAGGCCTGGGTCAGGTTCGCGACATTCGAGATGCGGCGACGGAGTTGGTCGCGCACCGCCTCGGCCTTCTTCGCCAGCGCGGCCTTGTCGTCGCCGGCGGCGTAGGGGTAGACGATGCTCAGCGCGCCGACGGTGTCGTCGGAGACGTCCTTCAGCGGCAGCTCGACCTCGAAGTGGTCGCCTTCCTTGTTCACTTCCAGCACCGGCTTGCCGGTGTCGACCACGCCCATGTCGTCGGAGTCGGCCGCCTTGCCGATGCGGCCGATGTTGGAGGCGATGATGACGTTGACCGCCTGCTTGGGCGGCGTCACGTGCATCGCCATGATGGCGATGTCGGGGTGTGTGGCGAGCGTTTCGTCCACCAGGTGCTGGGCGTAATTCGGCGTGGCCGTCTGCGCCAGCAGCGGCGGCGCGAGCAGGGCAGTGGCCAGGAACAGTGCATAACGAGCCATGGATTCCGTCCTCGACGATGGGTGCGCATTGAATCGGGATGTCGCGTGCAGCGATGGATTGCCCGTACGGGGGAGCCTGCCAGCGACCATGGATTGCCCCTTTCCCGCACGCCGTATCCGGCGACTGCATGGCATGCACCCTAGGACAGGCACCTGACGGCTACCTTTAACGATCCTGAAAATTTGTTCAGGTCGGCGCGCGCCCGTCTGTACCGAGCGGCGGAGCCTCAAACGCGATGACTTTTCCGCTGGAACGCGTGCCGACGCGACGCCTCGCGCATGCCCTGCAGCGCTTTGTGCGTCGCGTCACCGGTTGCATCCGACACGGGCTTACACTCGCCGCGCATTGTCGGCAGGCAGGTGCGCCATGAAGATTCTCGTCGTCGAAGACCAGCAGCGCCTCGGCCAGTTTCTCAGGCAGGGGCTCAGCGAATGCGCCTACACGGTGTGCTGGGTCGGCACCTGCAGGGAAGCGCGCGACGCCCTGGCCGAGACGAATTACGACGTGATCATCCTCGACCTCAGCCTGCCGGACGGCGACGGCCTGCACCTGCTTTCCGAGTGGCGCCGCGCCGGTTTCAACGAGGCCGTGCTGATCCTGAGCGCGCGCGACACGGTGGAGGACCGCATCAAGGGCCTCGACATCGGCGCCGACGACTACCTGCCCAAGCCCTTCAGCTTCGACGAACTGCTGGCGCACGTGCGATCGCTGCTGCGTCGCCAGTCGACGGTCAAGCAGACGGTGATCACCCATCGCTGCGTGCGCCTCGACCTGCTGGGCCACACCGTCAAGCTGAAGGAGCAGACGGTGGACCTGACCAGCCGCGAGTTCGCCCTGCTGGAGATCTTCATGCAGAACGCGGGACGCACGCTCACGCGTTCGTACATTTCCGAGCGCATCTGGCCGGGGCTGTCCGACACCAACCTGCTGGACGTCTACATGAGCCGGCTGCGCAACAAGCTGGAGCCCGGCCTTGGCGGCCCCTTGTTCAAGACATTGCGAGGCGTCGGTTACCAGCTCGTATGAAATCGATCGGGGCGCGCATCACGTTCTGGTTCGTGCTGAGCGTCACGCTCACCCTCGCTTGCCTGTTCACGGCCGGCTACCACCTGCTGCAGAGCTACGTGACCCATGACCTGGATCTGCTGAACGCCACCGAGTTCGAGCAGATCAAGGCGCGCCTGGGCCCTGACTATTCGACCCTGACCCCGGCCGCCATCGACGAACGGATTCGCCTGACCACGGAATACGCGTCGGTGCTTTTCTACATCAGCATCGATTCGCCGGGGCACGGCAACCTCTTCCGCTCCAAGAACCTCGCCGGCAACCCCTTGCCTGACGTGAAGGGCAAGCGCGTCTTCAACGGCACGATGCCGGGCGTGGGCGAACTGCGCATCGCCGAGTTCCTGCTGCCGCCGTTCGACATCAGCATCGGCACGCCGGTGAGCCAGATGCAGCGCGCCATGGTGGCCTATACCGAAGTCAGCCTGGCGCTGCTGCTGGGCATGATCCTCGCCAGCATGGCGATCGGCCTGGGCCTCTCGCGCCTGATGCTGCGCCCGGTGCGGCTGATCGGCGAGACGGCCAACCGCATCCGCTCCGACAACCTGGCCGAACGCATCAGCGTCAGCGGCATCGACGACGAGATCTCCGACCTTGCCCGCTTGTTGAACCAGATGTTCGACCGGCTCGAATCCTCGTTCAACCAGGTCCGGCAGTTCAGCGCCGAGGTGTCGCACGAACTCAAGACGCCCTTGTCCCTGGTGCGGCTGCACGCCGAGAAACTCCTGGTCGACGGCAAGCTGAGCCAGTCGCAGGAGGACGCCGTGCTGGTGCAGCTGGAGGAACTCGCCCGCATCAACCAGATGGTGGACGAGCTGCTGTTCCTCTCGCGTGCCGAGGCGCAGGGCATCCACATGGACCTGGTCGTGCAGGACCCGCACCGCTTCCTGCAGAGCTTCGAGCAGGACGTATGCGCCCTCACCGAACACCAGGGGCGGCGCCTGCGCCTCACGCGTCGCGGTACGGGCCTGGTCGCATTGGATGAACGCTGGCTGCGGCAGGTCGTGCTCAACATCCTCACGAATGCGCTCCGGGCCTCGCCGCCGAACGGCCTGATCACGCTGCGCTCGGAATTCGTGCCCCGCTACTGGCGCGTCGGCATCGAGGACGAAGGGCCCGGCCTCACCCTGGAGCAGTGCGAACGCGTCTTCGAGCGTTTCGTGCGCTTCCACCAGAGCGGCGAGGAAGATCGCGGCAGCGGCCTCGGCCTCGCCATCTGCCGCAGCATCATCCAGTTGCACAACGGGCGCATCTACGCCGAGCCGCGCGCCACGGGCACGGGCCTGCGCGTGGTGTTCGAGCTGCCGGCGAGCAACGAGCGCGTGCAGGGCCTCGCGTGATTCCCGCGTCTTTCGGGACCGGAGGGCAGTAGGGTCGGTCCCGGCGCGTGAGCGGCGCCCGATGCGCGGGCCTCGTTTTGATCGGGTTCTGGCAGTCGTTTGAATATGTCCGACAATTGAGCAACACTCGGCGAACCACCAGATGCCGGGAGCAGGAGCATGCCGCCACTTTCCCCGATGAGCCGCCGGGCTTTCCTGCAGGGCATGGCCTGCGCCGCCGCGATGGGCACGATGACGTTCCGGCCGCTCCGGGCTTCCGCGATGCCGGTGTCGGTCGCGGGCGGTGCGCAGCGGGCGCCGCTGTTTCCGCAGGCCCCGCTGATGCAGCAGGCCTTCGCGCTGCTGCCGGCCGGTTCCATCAAGGCCACCGGCTGGCTGCGGCGGCAGCTGGAGATCCAGGCCGGCGGCTTGGGCGGCCATCTCGACGAGTTCTGGCCCATCGTGGGGCCGGACAGCGGATGGCTGGGCGGGAAGGGCGAGTCGTGGGAAGACGGCCCGTATTTCCTCGATGGCCTGGTTCCGCTGGCGTGGCAACTGGATTCGCCGGCGCTGAAGGTCAAGGCGATGCGCTTCATCGACTGGACGCTGGAGCATCCGTGGGAGAACGGCATGTTCGGCCCGCGCAGCAACGACGACTGGTGGCCGCGCATGGTCATGCTCAAGGTGCTCACGCAGTACCACGAGCTCACCGGCGACGCGCGCGTCGTGCCCTTGATGACGCGCTATTTCCACCATCAGCTGCAGGCCATGCCGGCGCGGCCCCTGCGCGACTGGGGGCGCATGCGCTGGCAGGACGAGGTGATGTCCGTGCTGTGGCTCTACCAGCGCACGCAGGATGCGAAGTTGCTTGAACTAGCGCACCTGCTCAGGAAGCAGGGCTACGACTGGCAGGGCATGTTTGCCCACTTCCCGTTCACCGTCAAAACCGATGCGGAAGCGTTGCGCAAGCAGGCCGGCGGCGAGGCCGCGTTCATGGAGGACCTCGGCCTGCAGGTGCACGGCGTCAACAACGCGCAGGCGCTGAAGGCGTCGCCGGTGTGGTCGACCGTGTCCGGCAGCGCCGCCGACCGCGATGCCGTCCACCACCAGCTGCAGATGCTCGACACCTACCACGGCCTGCCCAACGGCATGTTCTCCGCGGACGAGCATCTCGCCGGCCGCAGCCCCTCGCAGGGCACCGAGCTGTGCACCGTGGTGGAGACCATGTACTCGCTGGAAGTGGCGCTGGCGATCACCGGCGATCCCGCGCTGGGGGACCGCCTGGAGCGCATCGCCTTCAACGCCTTGCCGGCGGCGCTGACCGACGACATGTGGGCGCACCAGTACAACCAGCAACCCAACCAGGTCGAAAGCAGCCTGCATCGCGAGCCGTGGACCACCGACGGCCCGGAATCCAACCTGTTCGGGCTGGAACCGAATTTCCGCTGCTGCACGGCGAATTTCCACCAGGGCTGGCCCAAGTTCGCCAACAGCCTGTGGATGGCGACGGCCGACCAGGGACTGGCGGCGATGAGCTATGCGCCCTGCACGGTGACGACCGAGGTGCGCGGCGTGCCCGTGCAGGTCGAACAGGCGAGCGACTATCCCTTCCGGCAGGGCGTCAGCATCACGCTCAAGCCGCAGCGCGCGTTGCGCTTCCCGCTGCGCCTGCGCGTGCCGGCGTGGTCGCAGGGCACGCGCATCGCGGTGAACGGGAAACCGGTCGACGCCACGGCGGGCTTCACCACCATCGAACGCACCTGGGCGCCGGGCGACACGGTCGAAGTGGGCTTCAACGCCGAAGTGAAGGCCGAACGCGGCTACAACGGCGCGCTCAGTTTCAGCCGCGGCGCGCTGGTGTATGCCTTGCCGATCAAGGAGAACTGGCTGATCTGGCGCAAGCGCGGCCTCACCAACGACTGGCAGGTGTATCCGGGCTCGCGCTGGAACATGGGCATCCGCCCCGATGCGGCCATCGCGGTGAGCGAACACCCCATCGGCGACAAGCCGTTCGCGGGCGCCACGCCGGCGGTGCAACTGGCCTTGCAGGGACGCTACGTGCCGGCGTGGAAGGCCTCGGACGGCAGCGCGGACCCGGTGCCCGCCAAGGCCGAAGCGGCCGCCGACGAAGCCGAGCAGCCCCTCGTGCTGGTGCCCTATGCCGGCGCCAAGCTGCGCATCGCCGCGTTTCCGGCGCTGGGCTGAGCAGGACTCCGGCCGCGCGGCATTCGCGTGGCCATCGTTGCGGGATGGGCAGGCGGTGCTGGGCGGGTTCCGTCAGGCGCTCTCTGGAATGCCCTGGCCGTCTTCCGACGCGGCTTCGCGGACGAGCCTGGCGCTTTTCATGCCGAAGAAGGCGTAGATGAGCACGCCCAGGCAGGCATACCCGCCGAGAATGGCGGCGGGCAGGACATTGCCGTGGCGGGCCGAATCGGCGATGTCGAGCGCGATCGGCAGGACCATGGCGACACAGAGCACGATCGCCGCCGTGGGAATGTAGCCGACCCAGATGCGCCCGATCCGGAAGCCGCCCAGCGGCACGCGGAAGGGGCGGGGAATGTCCGGGCGCGTGGTACGCAACCACATCAGGCTCAGCGCCACGATGATGAAGGCGAGCGCGGTGCCGATGCTCACGAAGTCGCCGAGGATCGACAGCGGGAACAGGGCCGCCAGCACGGCGGAGATGCCGCAGACGAGGATGCAGCCGATCCACGGCGTGCGGAAGCGCGTGCTCAGGCGCGCGAACGCCGTCGGCAGCAAGCCGTCCAGCGACATCGCGTAGCAGATGCGCGAGTGGCCGTAGCCGTTCACCAGCAGCACGGAGGAGAGGCCGGCCAGCGCGCCGACCTTGATCAGCACCGCGAAGCCCGGATGGCCGATGCGGTCCACCGCCACGGCGATGGGGTCGGGCACGCCCAGCTCGCGGAACGGCACGATGCCGGTGAGGACGGCGGCGACGACGATGTAGATCAGCGTGCTGACGCCGAGCGCGCCGAGGATGCCGATGGGCATCGCCCGTTGCGGGTTGGCGGTTTCGCCGGCCGCGGTGGAAACCGTCTCGAACCCGAGATAGGCGAAGAACAGGATCGACGATGCGCGCAGCACGCCCTGCCAACCGTAGGTGAAGCCGCCTTCGTTGGGCGGGATCAGCGGCACCCAGTGCTGCACGTCCACCGCGCCGACGCCGATGGCGACGAACGAGGCGAGCACGGCGATCTTGATCGCCACCAGCAGGGTGTTCACCCAGGCCGCCTTCGACACGCCGGCGACGAGCACGGCGGCGATGCAGACGAGCGCGCCCGCGGCGACCAGGTTGAACCCGCCGCTGCGGTGGAAGCTGATGTGGCCGTTGGCGACCGACGACTGCAGCCACGACACCGATATCGCCGTGGGCAGGTGGATGCCGAAATCGCCGAGCAGGCTGGTGAGATAGCCGGCGAAACCCACGGCGAGCAGGGAACCGGCGAGGCCGTATTCCAGCATCAGCAGCCAGCCCAGCGTCCACGCATACACTTCGCCCATCGCGGCGTAGCAATACGCGTACGAGGAACCGGCCGTGGGCACCGCGGAGGCGAGTTCCGCGTAGCACAGCGCGGTCAGCGAGCAGGCCGCGCCCGCGATCAGGAACGAGATCATCACGCCCGGGCCGGCATAGCTCGCCGCCGCCGGCCCGATCATCACGTAGATGCCCGCGCCCACGATGCAGCCGATGCCGAGCAGGGTGAGCTGCAATGGCCCCAGCACCTTGCGCATGCCGTTGTCGCGGTTCTGCCGCTGCAGGGTCTCGATCGACTTGCGCGCGAGCAGGCGGGAGGCGGTCATGCCTTGGCGTTCCCGCCGCGATGCGCGTTGAACAGCTGCATCATGGCGATGAGTTCCGCGTGGCCGCCTTCCTTGCCCAGGCCGGCGAGGATTTCCGGATACACGTCCTCGCGCTCGTCCTGGCCGAGCTTGAATTTGGCCTCGACCCCGGTGACGGTGGCGCGGAAGGCGATGATGCGCGTGGCCAGCAGGGCGTAGCGCGCCTGCATGTCGTCGACGCTCCAGGCATGCTCGCGGCCGGCTTCCATCGCGTCGACGAGGTCGCGCACGATGCGCTCCAGGCTGGCGTCGTCGTCCAGGAAGTCGATGCGCACGCTGAAGTTGGCGCAGGCGTAGTTCCAGGTGGGCGCCTGGCTGCGGTCGTTGAACCACGAGGGCGAGACGTAGCCGTGCGGGCCGAGGAACAGCAGCGATGCCTGCGGGTTGGCGCGCAGCGCGGCGACCTGCGGGTTGGCGCGTCCCATGTGGCCGGTCATGCTCACGATGTCGTCGCCGGCGACCCGCTCGATGCGCATCGGCAGGGGCGTCACCCGCAGGCCGCCGTCGCCGGAGGAGGCGAGCAGGGCGAGGGGTTGTTGCGCGACCAGGTCGGCCACGTCCTTGCCGCTGCGTGCCGCAAAACGTTCGCTGCTCATACCGCCTCCGCCGTCCGGGTCCGTTGCCGCGCCGCCTGGCGCATCTTGCGTCGCGTCCACCACAATCCGAAGCCGAACGTGGCCATCGTGAGCATCCAGAGGCCGACGAACAGCACGACGACGCGGCCGCCCAGGCCGAAGAATTCGCCGGTGTGGATCGAATAGAAAGAGTTGTAGATCTTGTTCCTGAGCGGCAGGTCGGCGGCGGGCACGTCGAGCAGCACGCGGCCGTCCTGCGCATCCACGAGCACCGAGGTCCAGCCGAACACGCGGCGCGTATCGTCGTGCTGCCGCACGCGGATGCGGTACCAGGGATGATCCGCGGCCGGCATCTCGATCAAGGCGATCGGCGCCCCGGGGTAGCGGGCGAACGCCGTGGCCAGCGCAGCGCCGAACGGCACCGCGAACGGCGCATGGCCTTCCCGCGGCGGCGGGTCGGGCCGCTGCACGCCCATCCAGTGGTCGACCGGGTATTCCTGCAATATGCCGGTGGTCACCGTCACGAGGGCGATGGCCGCGAGCGCCAGGCCGAGGGCGCGGTGCCATTTGTACAGCTTGACCGGGGCCGTGCCTGCGGTGCCGGGCAGGATTACGCGGCGCCAGGCCTGCCCGGGTCGCGGCCAGGCGATGCAGATGCCGCCCACGATATTGGTCAGCAGGAGCAGCCCGCTGATGCCCATGAACCACATGCCGCGTTGCCCGGAGAACAGGCTTTCATGGAAATCGAGCGCCGTCTGGAACAGGCCGGGCGCGGGGTAGTCGTGGTCGCGCGGGCGGTCGGCGACGAGCTGGCCTTCGCCGTCGACGCGCAGCACCCGGGTGAGGCCGTCCGGCGCCTCGAACAGCAGGTCGTAGCGGTTCTTCGAACCTTCGCTGGGCAGGATGAAGGTGAGCGTGGACGGTTTGCGGTCCGCTTCCAGCCGGCTCACCGCCGCGGCGAATGCCGCCTGGTCCAGCGGCTGGTTGGGCCCGGCGAGCGTGGCGTCCTCGAGCTCGCCGCGAAAGACCAGCAGCGTGCCGGTCGCCGCCTGGAGCAGCCAGAGCAGGCCGAAGGTGAGGCTCAGGTACTTGTGCGCGGTGCGCAGGAAAGGCGGCATTTCCTCGAAGCCTTCGTCACGTTGATGGGGAGGCTGTGGGTTAATGTCGCGGCAAAGCTGTCCCGGGACCGCTCCCACGGGGACTTTCGTCGTTGCAAGCGGGCCATTTTCGCGTCGTGCCGGTGCCTGGCGCGCTTCGCGGCCAAGGGCTCAGCCGAGATGCGCCGCCTGCGTCGTTTCGTTGACGGCGTATTGGGTCGGCGGCGCGCCGAAGGTGCGCCGGAACACGGCGGCGAAGGCGCTGGGGCTGTTGTAGCCCACGTCGAGCGCCGCGGACGCCACCGAATGGCCGGTCGCGATGCGGCAAAGCGCGTCCATCAGGCGGACCTGCCGGCGCCAGGTCTCGAAGCTCATGCCGGTCTCGCGACGGAAGGTGCGGGTGAAGGTGCGCCGGCCCATCGCCGCCGCGGACGCCCATTTGTCGAGCGTGGTGTGCTGCGCGGGATCGGCGAGGATCGTGCTGCACACCTGTGCGAGGCGCTTGTTGGTCGGCATCGGCACGAAATGCGGAATGCGCCGCGCCAGGTGAATCTCGTCGAGGATCAAGGCCATGATGCGGGCGTCGTGGCCTTCCAGCGCGTATTCGATCGGCAGTTCGGCGGCGGCGATGATCAGTTCGCGCAGCAGGTTCGACACCTCGAACACGTGGCAGGCCTGCGGCAGGTCGGGCGCCGCTTCCGGCGAGATGTACAGGGTGCGGATCTGCACGCGGCCGCGGCAGAAGACTTCGTGCTCGACCCCCGGCGGCACCCAGATCGCGCGCTGCGGCAGGGCGACGTAGCTCGCGTCCTGCGTGGTCAGGATGGTGACCCCGCTGATCGCGTAGACGAGCTGCGCCCGCACGTGCGAATGCATCGGGTCGTGGAAGCCGGGCGGGTAGTCGTCCGTCAGCACGGCGATAGGTCGCGGCACGTACTGGTAGTCGATGCCTTTCTTGCTTCGCTGCATGTGGAGCCCCCGAGCGGCCCGGAAGAGCCAGTGCGACCATGACAGTCTTGTTGCGGGCCACACGCTACCCTCAATCCGGGGTCTTGGGAAGCTCGCCGGCGAGGGCCGGCGCGACACCAGACATCGTGGCCCGTGCCTCGCCTCGGGCCGTGCGGGGACCAAGTTGGCCCAGTCGAGACGATAAGCGATCCATCTTCGACGGTGCGTCCCGGGGCGTTGGCCAAAGATAGGAATCACTCAGGCGTCGCGCGCGATCCACGCGCCGGGCCGCCAGCCACATCCCTGCCGACTACATCGCCTGGAGGCACCGTTGCAAAGCCCTGGACCTGCCGGTATCGACGCGGAAACGCGCGCCCACGATCCACTCGACCCCCAGATACGCCGTTTCGTCGCCGCGCTGGCGGAGGCCTGGGCGCAATACCCCGAGGCGGAATCGCTGCCCGTCGCGGAGCAGCGCCGCATCGCCGAACTGGTACGCACGCCGTGGCGCCAGGGCGGCCCGGCGATGGCGGAGACGCGCGAGCTGAGCCTGCCCACCCGCCACGGCCCGGTGCGGGCGCGGCTGCATCGCCCTGCGGGCGGCGAGTCCGCGCAGCCGGCGCTGGTTTACCTGCACGGCGGCGGCTGGACGATCTTCAGCCTGGACACGCACGACCGCATCATGCGCGAGTTCGCCGCGCGCTCGGGGGTGAGCGTCGTCGGCATCGACTACAGCCTGTCGCCCGAGGCGAAATTCCCGCGCGCACTGGAAGAGATCGTGGACGCGATCGGCGCCCTGCATGCGCAGGGAACCGCGCTGGGCATCGATCCCGCACGCCTGGCGATCGGCGGCGACTCGGCCGGCGCGAACCTGTCCGTCGCGGCGAGCCTGCTGCTGCGGGACGCCGGCCTGCAGCCCGCGCTGCAGGGCATGCTGCTGATCTACGGCTGCTACATCGACGAGATCTCGCCCGAGCAGGGGCGCGGTTTCGGCGCCGAGGGCAATTTGCTCACGGCCGCAGAGATGGCGACGTTCTGGCACAACTATCTGGTCAGGCCCACCGAGGGGCTCAACCCGCTGGTGTCGCCGCTGCGTGCCGAACTGGCGGGCCTGCCGGCCGCCTTCGTGATCGGGGCGCAATGCGACGTCCTCGCGGAGCAGAGCCGGGCCCTGGGCGCAAAGCTGGAGCGCGCGGGCGTCGATGTCCGTTTCACCGAGTATCCCGGCGCGCCCCACAGTTTCCTGGAGGCGGTGTCCATTGCGGACGTCGCCGATCGGGCCATCGCGGATGGCGCGACGTGGTTGCGCGAGTTGTTCCAGCGGTAAGCGGGAAGAGCGGCTCCGGCCCCGCACGGGCCTGGATGGAGGAATGCACGAGGCGATCGCTGCGCCATCTGGTCGGGACGTTTCCGCTGCGGGCGTGATGGCCCGAGCGCGACGACTAAAGACCCCGCCGAGTATGCAGGGCGAGAGCAAGAGGGCGACAGTGATCGCGACACATGTCATCAGAAGTCGGGGTGGGCTCGGGGGAGCCGCCGGACTTGTCGAATCAGCCGAGGGGAATACCTATGAACGTTCGTGAATCGACTGGCGCGCATCGCTCCTGGCGGCGTCGCCTGCTGCACGTCGCGGTGTCGCTGGCGCTCGGCACTTCCGCGGTCGCCGCGTATTCGGCCCCTGCCGACGTGCAGGACGCCAATGCAAACGGCAACGGCGCCCAGGCTGATGCCGCCCGGAAGAAGGCGCCCACGCAACTGGAAAGGATCGTCGTCAGCGCGCCGAACTACGTGCCCAGGCAGACCAACGACGCGGTCAAGCTGTCCGTGCCGCTGATCGAGACGCCGCAGTCGGTGACGGTGATCCCGCGCGACCAGATCGACCTGCTGGACTGGCAGAACCTCAGCCAGGTCGTGCGCTACACCTCGGGCGTGATCGGCGAGAACTACGGCCCCGACCCGCGCTACGACTGGCTGACGATGCGCGGCTTCACGCCGCCGGAATACATCGACGGCCTGCAGGCGCCGATCGGATCGGTCAGCAGCGTCGGCCTCGATCTCTACGGCTTCCAGAGCGTCGAGGTGCTCAAGGGCCCGTCGTCGACGATGTACGGACTCGCGCCCCCGGGCGGCATCATCAACCTCACCAGCCGCCGCCCCGAGGCGCAGTTCAGCGGCGAGGTCGGCGTCCAGTACGGCAGCTACGGCAACACCCAGGCCAACGCCGACTTCACCGGGCCGCTCGACAAGGACGGCCACTTCCTCGGCCGCATCACCGCCGTGTGGTTCGACAAGGGCACGCAGATGTACGGCGTCGACACCGACCGCCAGTACGTCGCGCCAGCGCTCACCTGGGTGATCTCGCCCGATACGAACCTGACCCTGCTGAGCTACTTCCAGCACGACGACGTCTACGGCGACGGCGGCGGCTTCCTGCCGATCTACGGCGTGGCGAAGTTCAATCCGCTCGGCACCGTGCCGACCGGCCGCAACCTCGGCGAGCCGGACTACAACCACTTCGCCCGCGACCAGTACGGCGTCGGCTACGACTTCAGCCACAAGTTCAACGAGGACTGGCGCTTCGAGCAGAACCTCAAGTACTTCTCCAACGACGTCAAGATCAAGCAGGTCTACGGCGCCGGCCTGGCGCTCAACCCCGACGGCACGCCGACCGACTACCGCACGGTCAATCGCTACAACTTCCCGTTCAACGAGGACGTGACCTCGTTCAACGTCGACTCGCGCGTCGAGGGCAAGGCCGAAACCGGCCCGGTGGGGCAGAAGATCCTCCTCGGCGTCGACTATCGCCGCTACACCAACAACGCGGCGTTCGGCTTCGCGCTGGCGCCGTCGCTCGACCTGTTCAACCCCGTCTACGGCGCGGCGATCGCCACGCCGTCGCTGAGCCCGTACACCAAGGAAGTGCAGAAGCAGACCGGCCTCTACGGCGAGGACCAGTTCAAGCTCGACCGCTGGGTGCTGACCGTGGGCGGCCGCTACGACCATGTCGTGTCGGACAACTTCGGCACCAGCACCACCGACAACAAGTTCACCTACCGCGTGGGCGTGAACTACCTGTTCGAGAACGGCGTCGCGCCCTACGTGTCCTATGCGACTTCGTTCCAGCCGGTGGCCGGCGCCGACTTCGGCGGCAAGGCGTTCAAGCCGACCCAGGGCAGCCAGGTGGAGGCCGGCATCAAGTTCCAGCCGAACTTCCTGCCGAACGGGCAGAACATGCTGTTCACCGCGGCGCTGTACGACCTGAAGCAGAAGAACGTGCTGACGCCCGACCCGGACCCGTCGCACGTCTTCTTCAACGTGCAGACCGGTGCGGTCGAGGTGAAGGGCGCCGAGCTGGAGTTCGTCGCGCGTTTCAACGAGCGCTGGAGCTTCAACGGCGCCTATACCTACACCGATTCGAAGGTGACCAGGAGCAACGGTCCCGACCTCGGCAAGGCGCTGGTGCAGGTGCCGAAGCAGATGCTGTCGGGCCTGGTCGACTACACCGAGGCCAGCGGCCGCCTCGGCGCCAGCCTCGGCATGCGCTACGTCGGCCAGAGCTACGGCGATCCGGCGAACGCCTATCGCACGCCCTCGGTCGTGCTCTGGGATGCCACCGTGCACTACACGACGTACAAGTGGCTGCTGCAGCTCAACGTCGCCAACCTGTTCGACCGCGAGTACCTGTCGCGCTGCTCCAGCGATGCGCAGTGCTTCTACGGCCTGCGCCGGGCCGTCAACCTCACGCTGACGCGAAGGTTCTGAGTGCAGCGCATGAAGCTTGTCGCGCTCGTCCTGGCATGCTTCGCAACGGTCTCGGCGGCGGACGCGGCTCCGCGCGCCGGGGCCGCGCCATCCGCGCAGCAGGATCGCGCGCGGATGACGTTGCCGTGGCTGCGCGATCCCTGGCCGAGCACCTACGCCCCGTTGCCGCGGCAGGACACCCTGATCGTCGGCGCCACCGTGCTCGACGGCGCGGGCCACCGCTTCGACCATGCGAACCTGCTGATGCGCGATGGCAAGGTCGTGGCCGTGTCCACGGCGCCGATCGCGGTGCCGGCCGGCACGACGACGATCGACGCGAAAGGCCGCTGGGTCACGCCGGGCATCATCGACGTGCACTCGCACGACGGCGCGTTCGCCGCCCCGTTCACCAGCCTGGACCTGCAGGCGTCCGATGTCAGCGAGACCAGCGAGCCGATGACGCCCAACGTCTGGGTCGAGCATTCGATCACCGTGCAGGACCCGTCGTTCGCCCGGGCGCTCGCCGGCGGCGTCACCACGCTGCAGATCCTGCCGGGCTCGAACAACCTGATCGGTGGTCGCAGCGTGGTGCTGAAGAACGTACCGGCCACCACCGTGCAGGCGATGAAGTTTCCCGGCGCCCCTTATGGCGTGAAGATGGCCTGCGGCGAAAACCCGAAATACGCCTTCGGCGAAAAGGGCAAGTTTCCCTCCAGCCGCATGGGCAACGTCGCCGGCGTCCGCGAGGAGTTCCTGGAGGCGCAGGAATACCGTGGCAAGTGGCTGGACTATCTTTCCGGCGAGCGGAAGAAAATGCCCGACGACGAGTTGAAGGAAGACACGCTCGCCGGCGTGCTCGACGGCAGCATACGCGTGCACTGGCACTGTTATCGCGCCGACGACATGGCGACGCTGTTCGACTTCGCCCGGGAGGAGGGCTTCCGCATCGCGGCCTTCCACCACGCCGTCGAGGCCTACAAGATCCCGCAACTGTTCGTCGCCAACCACACCTGCGCCGTGGTCTGGTCGGACTGGTGGGGCTACAAGATGGAAGCGCTGGACGGCATCCGCGAGAACGCGGCGTTCGTCGACGCGGCGGGCGCCTGCGTCGCGATGCACTCCGATTCGCCATGGCTGGGCCAGCACCTGGCGCTGGAGGCGGGCAAGGCCGCAGCCGCGGGGCGGCGCGCGGGCTTGAGCATCAGTCCCGAACATGCGATCCAGTGGGTGACGCTGAATCCGGCCAGGGTGCTGGGGCTGGAAGCGCGGATCGGCTCGCTGGAGCCGGGAAAGAATGCCGACGTGGTGCTGTGGTCCGGCGATCCCTTCAGCGTCTACACCAGGGCCGACCAGGTCTTCATCGACGGCGCCATGGTCTACGACCGCAGCAATCCGGCGCACCAGCCACGCTCGGATTTCGAGCTTGGCCAGCCCAGCATGACGGACAGGCCCGGGGTGTCTGGCAATGGCCACTGACAAGCGCCGGTTGTTCGGATGCCTGCTCGCGGCCGGGTTGGGCCTGGTGCTGGGCGATGCCACGGCAGCCGATGTCGTGGCCATCGTCCATGCCCAGGCGTGGACGATGACGGGCGCCGACGGCGGCCGCATCGACGACGCCACCATCGTGATACGCGATGGCCGCTACGAGTCGGTGGCGCGCGGAGCAGCACCGCCGCCGGATGCGCGCGTGATCGACGCGGCGGGCCGCACGGTCACGCCGGGCCTGATGAACGCGGACACGCAACTCGGGCTGGTCGAGGTTTCCTCGGTACCGGAAACCCGCGATTCCGGATTGAACGGCGGCCCGCTCGGCGCGGCGTTCGACGTGCAATACGGGCTCAATGCGAACTCCATGTTGCTGCCGATCGCGCTGGACGACGGGTTGACGCGTGCGGTGACCCGTCCCACCGCCACCGCCGATCCGGTGTTCCTCGGCATGGGCGCGGTGCTGCGCATCCAGCCCGGCGGCGACATCCTGGATCGCCCCAGGGCGGCCATGTATGCCGGGATAGGGGGCATAGGCATCGGACAGCAGGGCGGCTCGCGCAGCGCGCAGTGGCAGCTGCTGCGCAATGCCTTTGCCGAAGCGAAAACCTTCAACCCCTCGCGCCCGGTGCCGGCGCCGCGCGACCAGTTGCAGAACGTGATGAACATCGCCGCGCTGCGCGCCATGCTCGATGCGCACATGCCGCTCGCCGTCCGCGCCACGCGCGAGTCGGACATCCGCCAGGCGGTGGCGCTTGCCGCGGACTACCGCCTGCGCCTGATCGTGATCGGCGGCAGCGAGGCCTGGCGTTGCGCCGACCTGCTGGCGGCGAACAAGGTCGCCGTGGTGCTCGATCCCGAGGCGGACATCCCCTGGACCTTCGACGACCTCGGCGCGCGCGCCGACAGCGCCGCGCTGCTGGCGAAGGCCGGCGTGACGATCGCGTTCACCGTGTCCGGCAACACCATCCAGCTCAGCCACAACGCCGGTTCCGCCGTGCGCGAGGGCGCCGGCCTCGCCGTCGCCAATGGCCTTCCCTATGCGGATGCGCTGATGGCGCTGACGGTCAATCCCGCGCGCATGTTCGGCATCGCCGACCACTACGGCAGCATGGCGAAGGGCCAGGATGCCGACCTCGTGGTGTGGGACGGCGACCCGCTGGAGCCGACCAGTGCGCCCAAGACGGTGTTCGTCCGCGGCGTGCAGGCTTCACGGACCACGCGCCAGACCCTGCTGCGCGACCGCTACGCGCCTTCGCACGCGCACGATCCGTTGCCGCCGGCCTACCGGCCCTGATCTCCGTGTGATGTAGTTCCCGACGTTCACTACCGGATTGCGATGCCATGCGCCTGACCCGATTGCTGCTGCTCGTCGTCCTCTGCCTGGTTGCCGGGCTGGCCTCGGCGTCCGACGACACGCTGCCGATGACGCCGGCACGGCACATCAGCTTCGATACCGACGAGGGCACCTGGATCTCGCTCGATGTATCCCCGGACGGCCGCAGCATCGTGTTCGACCTGCTCGGCGACTTGTACACGCTGCCGATCGGCGGCGGCGAGGCGACCGCGATCACGCGCGGCCTTCCCTTCGATTCGCAGCCGCGGTATTCGCCGGACGGCCGGCACATCGTCTTCACCAGCGACCGCTCGGGCAACGAGAACGTCTGGATCGCCGACAAGGACGGGACCCATCCGCGGCAGGTTTCCCGCCTCGACGACAACGCCGAGTTCACCTCGCCCACCTGGTCCACGGACGGACGATCGATCTACGTCTCGGTCTACCACCCCGACCTGACCGCCTTCGAGGTCTGGCGCTACGCGATCGACGGCGACGGCAAGGGCGAGCGCATCACGCGCGCCAAGAGCTACGACGCGCAGCCGAAGGACGAGCGCTACAGCGCCCTGGGTGTCGTGGCGGCCCGCGACGGCCGCACGCTGTACCTGGCCGGCCGCTACGGCACGTTCGACGAGGACATGACGCTGCCGATGTGGAGCATCGAGCGGCGCAACCTGGTCACCGGGAGCAGCGACACCATCGTCACCGACCAGGGCAGCGCGATGCGCCCGGCGCTGTCCCCGGACGGCAAGAGCCTGGTCTATGCGATACGTGCCGGCGGCCAGGCCGAGCTGCGCGTGCGCGATCTTGCCAGTGGCGCGGATCGCGAACTCGTCCGCATGGTGCAGCGCGACGACCAGGAAGGCCTGCCGACGCGCGATCTTCTTCCCGGCTACGCCTTCACTCCGGACGGGCGTTCGCTGATCGCCGCCTACGAAGGCAAGATCCACCGGATCGACATGGCCAGCGGCAAGGCGGTGATCGTCCCGTTCCATGCGCACGTCGATCTCGATGCCGGCCCGTCGCTGCGCCAGTCCATCAAGGACGGGACCGGTCCGGTCAGGGCGCGGCTGATCCAGGCGCCGGCGCTCTCGCCCGACGGCAGGCACGTTGCGTTCTCCGCGCTGGGCCGCGTCTACACGATGGACCTCGCGCCGGACGCGCGCCCGCGCGTGCTGAGCCCGGCCGGCCAGGCGGCGTTCCAGCCGTCGTGGTCGCCGGACGGCAAGACGATCGCCTACGTCACCTGGCGGGCCGCGGACGGCGGCCAGATCTGGCGCATCGATGCGGCCGGCGGCACGCCGCGCAGCGTCGCGACCGCCGGCGCCTACTACACCAATCCGGTATTCACGCCGGATGGCCGCAGCCTGGTCGCGCAGCGCTCCAGCAACACCGAGCGCATGCGCACCTACATGGAATACGGCCCGCTGCGCGAGGCGGACCTCATCCTGCTGCCGGCGCACGGCGGCGAGGCGAAGGTGCTCGCGCGCGGCAGCATGGGCGGCGTGCCGCATTTCGCGGCCGATACCTCGGTGGTGAACGTGGTCTTCGGCGACGGCCTGGATGCGGTCAGGCTCGATGGCTCGGGCCGGCGCAAGCTGGTCGCCGTCACCGGCCCGGGTTTCTACTTCCAGGAGGGCAGGGTACCGGTGGACGACCTGCGGCTCAGCCCGGATGGCCGTTACCTGCTGGCGCAGTCGGTGGAGCAGCTGTACCTGCTGCGCATGCCGGAAAAAGAAGGGCAGACGATCGACCTCGACGCACCGCCGGTGGCGCATCGCAAAGTGACCGACGTGGGCGCCGATTTCCTGGGATGGGCCGAGGGCGGCAAGAGCGTGTTCTGGGCGGTCGGCTCCACCCTGTACCGCCAGCCGCTGGCGGACATCGCGCTGGATCGCGCCGGCGAAGCAGGGCAGGGTGCGAGCCCGCAGCCCGGAAAGAATGGCGTGGAAGCATTCCAGGCCGCGGTCGAGGTTCCGCGCGACGTTCCGCATGCCACGATCCTGCTGCGCGGCGCCACAGCGGTCACCATGCGCGGCAATGAGGTGCTGAAGGACGCCGACATCCTCGTGGTCGACAACCGCATCGCCGCCATCGGCAAGCGCGGCGACGTGAGCGTGCCCAGGGGCGCGGTCGTGCGCGACCTCACGGGCAAGTACGTGGTGCCGGGCTTCATCGACACGCACGACCACTGGGCGGAAGTGCGCCGCGGCGTGCTGGACATGCAGAACTGGAGCTTCCTCACCGACCTGGCCTACGGGCAAACCGCGGGCCTGGACCCGTCGCCGCTGTCGATCGACATGCTGGCCTACCAGGACATGCTGAATGCTGGGCTGTCGCTGGGGCCGCGCGTCTACTCGACCGGGCCCGCGATCTTTTCCTGGAACGAGTTCACGAGCCTGGACCAGGTGCGCGCCGTGCTCTCGCGTTATCCCAACCATTTCCGCACCAGCAATCTCAAGGAGTACCGCACCGGCAACCGACGCGTCCGCGAATGGGTGGCGATGGCGTCGCACGGGCTGGGCCTGCAGCCGACGACGGAGGGCGCGCTGGACATGAAGCTCGACCTCACCCAGATCATCGACGGCTACGCCGGCAACGAGCATGCGCTGACGGCGGCCCCGCTGTACAAGGACGTCGTCGAGCTGATGGCGAAGCTGCGCACGAGCTACACCACCACGCTGCAGATCTCGCACAACGGTCCGCCCGCGCAGAACTACTTCATCGAACGCGACGCGCCGCAGATGGACCCGAAGCTGCGGCACTTCTCGCCGCCGCTGCTGGCGGAAAAGAAACTCTCGCGCCGTCACTGGTACGCGCCCGGCGAATACGTGTTCGGCGAGATCGCGCAGGGTGCGGCCAGGATCCAGCGGGCGGGCGGCCTGGTCGGCATCGGCTCGCACGGCGAGGTGCCGGGCTACGGCATCCATTGGGAAATGCAGGCGCACGCCGCCGGCGGCATGACCCCGCACGAAGTGCTGTACGCGGCGACGATGGGTTCCGCCGAGACGATAGGGCGGCAGGACGAGATCGGCAGCCTGAGCGTCGGCAAGTACGCGGACCTGGTGGTGCTCGACCGCAATCCGCTCGCCGACATCCGCAATGCGCTGGCGATCTCCGAGGTGATGAAGAACGGCCGCCTCTACGACGCGGCGACGCTGGACGAGATCTACCCGGAATCGCGCAAGCTCCCGAAGCAGTGGTTCAACGCCGGGCGCGCCGAGCCTGCTGCGCAGCCGGCACATTGAGGAAACGAGATGACCCGGATCGCCTTCATCGGTGGCGGCAACATGGCGCAGAGCCTGATCGGCGGCCTGCTGCGCAACGGCGTCGCCGCCGCTTCCCTCAGCGTGGCCGAACCCGACGCGGAAACGCGGCGCAGGCTGGAGGCCGGGTTCGGCATCGCCTGCCATGCGGACAACCGGGCGGCAGCCGCCGATGCGGGCGTGCTGGTGCTGGTGGTCAAGCCGCAGGTCATGCCCCTGATCCACGGCGAGCTGAAGGAAACCCTGGCCGCGCGGCGGCCGCTGCTGATCTCCATCGCCGCGGGCGTGCGCATCGACCAGCTCGAACGCTGGTTCGGCGAAACCCTGCCCATCGTGCGCTGCATGCCCAACACCCCGGCCCTGATCGGCGCAGGGGCGAGCGGCCTGTGCGCCAATGCACGGGTTGCGCCGGAGCAGCGTACGCAAGCCCAGCGCATCATGGATGCGGTCGGCCTGACCCGCTGGGTGGACGACGAAGCCCTGATGGACACCGTCACGGCGATTGCCGGCTCCAGCCCGGCGTATTTCTTCGCAATGGTGGAAGCGCTGGTGGAAGCGGCCTGCGCGCAAGGCATGCCGCGCGACCAGGCCCGCGCGCTGAGCGCCCAGGCCTGTTACGGCGCCGGGCGCATGCTGGTCGAAAGCGGCGAAGACCCGGCGGTGCTGCGCCAGCGGGTGACCTCGCCCCACGGCACCACCGAGGCCGCGCTGGCAAGCTTCGCCGCCGATCGCTTCGATGCGAGCGTGGCCCGCGCGGTCGCCGCCGCCACGCGCCGCGGCGGCGAGCTGGCCGCCGAACTCGAGCAGCGGTGACTTCCGCTCCCCGGGGCCGACAAGGCCTGCGGGACAAATGGCCGCTGCATGTGCGGTGACGCTGCGCCTGCCACCCGGCAGGCGCATGCGACATGTTGAGCATCGACACGCGCTGGCGGCGAGGGCACAATCGGGACCGCAACTCCGAGGCACAGGGCCTGCGCTTCCATTGGAAGCATGGCGCTGCGTCCGTGATCCGCGGATCACCGGGCGAACGGGGAAACGCGTTCGCCTCCCGAACATTGGAAAGGAGCAAACAGCATGACCCCGCTGGCCGACCGCTACGGTCGCCGCTTTCCGTACGTGCGGCTGTCCATCATTCCCGCGTGCAATTTCCGTTGCAGCTACTGCCTGCCGAATGGTTACCAGGCCGAGCCCGGCGTGGCGGGGCCGTTGTCGCTGGCCGAGATCGCGCGCCTGTTGCGCGGCTTCGCCGAACTGGGCATGCACAAGCTGCGCATCACCGGCGGCGAGCCCAGCGTGCGCCGCGACCTCACCGAAGTGCTGCGCACCGCCGCCGCGGTGCCGGGCGTGACCAAGGTGGCGATGACCACCAACGGCAGCCTGCTGACGCGCCGGCTGGGCGAGTGGATGGACGCCGGGCTCAACGCCATCAACGTCAGCATCGACAGCCTCGACGCCGCCACGTTCGCGCGCATCACCGGCCACGACCGGCTGGACGACATCCTGCACGGCGTGGACATGGCGCTCGCCGCCGGCATGCCCGCGGTGAAGCTCAATGCGGTGCTGCTGCGCGACGTCAACGACCACGAGCTGCCGCGCTGGCTCGACTACCTGCGCGACCACGCGGTGGGGCTGCGCTTCATCGAGCTGATGCAGACCGGCGACAACCTGGCGTTCTTCCGCGACCACCACGTGCGCGCCGAGCTGCTGGAAACCGGACTGCGGGAAGCGGGCTGGCAGGCGCTGCCGCGTGCCGCCGATGCCGGCCCCGCGCGCGAATACCGCCACCCGGACTACGCCGGCCGCATCGGCATCATCGCGCCGTATTCCAGGGATTTCTGCGCCGGCTGCAACCGCCTGCGCGTCACCGCCACCGGTGATCTCAGGCTGTGCCTGTTCGGCGAATTCGGCATCCCGCTGCGCCACTTCCTGCAGCGCGACGACCAGCTCGACGAGCTGGTGCGCGCCATCGGCGGCCAGATCGGCCGCAAGGAGCAGGGGCATTTCCTGCACCAGGGCCGCACCGGCATCACGCCCCATCTCGCATCCACCGGAGGTTGATCCATGCCCCAGCGCGAGACGCGCACCCAGCCATCCGCCAGCGCCTTCCACATGGCCGACGTGCGCCGCAAGCGGGTCACCGCGCGCCGCGCGGTGGCCGTGGGCGAGCTGCATGCCGGCAGCGCCTTCGACGACATCGTGGCGCAGCGGCTGCCCAAGGGCGACGCGATCGCGATGGCCGAGATCGCCGGCCTGCAGGGGGCGAAGAACGCCTCGCAGCTGATGCCGCTGTGCCATCCGCTGCCGCTGGAATACCTGGAGCTGCGCTGCGAGCCGGTGGCCGAGCGGCAGGCGATCCGCGTGTACTGCGAGGTCGCCACGCATGCGCGCACCGGCGTGGAGATGGAGGCGCTGGCCGGCGTCAGCGCGGCCCTGCTCACGCTCTACGACCTCACCAAGCCGGTGCAGCCCGCGCTCGCCATCGGCGGCGTGCGGCTGCTGTTCAAGGAAGGCGGCAAGAAGGGCTTGTGGTTCCATCCCGACGGCATGACCGAGGCCGAACGCGCGCACTACCGCCCGCAGGCCGCGCCGCGGCTGGAAGGCGTGGCCGCCGCCGTGGTCACGCTCAGCGACCGTGCCCATCGCGGCGAGTACGAGGATCGCTCCGGCCCCTTGCTGGTGGAACGCCTGCGTGCGCTGGGCGCGGACCTCGGCCCCGCCGAAGTGCGCGCCGACGAAGCCGCGCCGCTGGCCGCGCGCCTGCACGAGCTGGCCGCGGCCGGCGTGCGCCTGGTGCTGTGCACCGGCGGCACCGGGCTGGGCCCGCGCGACGTGACGCCGGAGGCGCTGGCGCAGGTGGCCGATCGCCGCGTGCCCGGCCTCGCGGAGATGTTCCGCAGCGAAAGCAGCCAGCACACGCCGCTGGCATGGCTCAGCCGGGCCGAGGCGGTGCTGGTGGGCGGCATGCTGGTGATCGCGTTGCCCGGCAGCGCGAAGGCGGTGGCGCAAGGCATGGACATCCTTGCGCCCATCCTCGCGCATGCGCTGGCCATGGTCGCGGGCGAGGGCCACCCATGAGCCACGCCTTGCTCGATCCCGCCGAGGCACTGCAGCTGATCCTCGCCGAATGCACGCCGTTGCCCGCGCATGAGGTCCGCGCAGCCGAGGCAATGGGCCGCGTGCTCGCCGCGCCGGTGCACGCACCCGGCGCATTGCCGCCGTTCGACAACTCGGCGATGGACGGCTACGCCCTCGGCGGTGGCGCCGAGGCGCTGGCGAAGGGCAGCGAGTGGCCCATCGAGGGCGAACAGGCCGCGGGCGACGGCACCGCGCAGGCGCGCCACGGCGCGTGGGAAATCATGACCGGCGCACGCCTGCCCGATGGGCTCGATCGCGTGATTCCGGTCGAGCAGATCGAACGGCTGGAAGCGCCGGCGCGCGTGCGCCTGCTGGCCGACGTGGCCGCCGGAGAGAACGTGCGCACCGCCGGCTCCGACGTGCCGGCGGGCGAAGCCGTATTCGCCGCAGGCACCGTGCTGGCGCCGCAGCACCTGATGCTGCTGGCCGCGCTGGGCGTGGACGGCGTGACGGTGACCGAACGCCCGCGTGTGGCCGTGCTGTGCACCGGCCGCGAACTGGTGGACGATCCGGCCGTGCCGCTGGCGTCCGGGCAGATCCGCAATTCCAACGGTCCCTTCCTTGCCGCGCGCCTGCCGCGCGCCGGTGCCGAGCTGGCGCATATCGAAACGGTGGGCGACGAGGTGGATGCCTTCGTGGCCGCCTTCGAACGCGCCCGCACAGCCGGGGCGCGCGTGGTGATCTCCACCGGCGCGGTGTCGATGGGCCGCTACGATTTCGTGCCCGAAGCACTGCAGCGGCTGGGCGCGGAAACGATCTTCCACAAGGTGGCGATCCGTCCCGGCAAGCCGCTGCTGTTCGCGCGGCTGCCCGACGGCACGCTGTTCTTCGGCCTGCCTGGCAATCCGGTGGCGGTGGCGACCGGGCTGCGTTTCTTCGTGGAGCCCGCGCTGCGCGCCATGCTGGGCCTGCCGCCCGAAACGCCGTGGCGCGTGCCGCTGGCCGCCGACTACGCGAAGAAGCCGCGCCTGCGCTTCCACCTCAAGGCCCGCGTGACGCTGGATGCGCAGGGTCGCCTGGTGGCGCGCGTGCTGGCGGGGCAGGAGTCCTACCGCATCGGTCCGCTGGCCGATGCGAACGCCTGGGTGGTGGTGCCCGTGGAGGCGCAGGCGCTGCCGGCGGGAACGCTGGTGGACGTCTGCGGCCCCGGCCATCTGGAAAGCCCGGCCATCGAAGGGAGCGCGGCATGAAGATCCGGATCGCGCTGTACGGTGCGCTGCGCGAGGCCGACGCCGGCGGCCACGTGGAACTGGAGGTGCCGCCCGGCAGCAGCATCGCCGAGCTGCGCGAACTGCTGGCGGCGTACCTGGCCGTGCACGCGCCGGCGATTCCCGCGGGTCTCGTGCGGCGCAGCGCGTTTGCCAGCGCGGAGGAAATCCTGCACAACCATCGCGCGGTGCCCGAAGGCATCGAGCTGGCCGTGCTGCCGCCGGTGAGCGGAGGCTGAGATGGACGGATTGCACGTCGCCGTGGTGGAACGCCGCGTGGCCACGCTGGACGTGGCTGCGGCGCTGGATTTCGTGGGCGATCCGCGCTTCGGCGGCATCGCCAGCTTCATCGGCCGGGTGCGCGACCACAACGTGGGCCGCGCCGTCACCGGCATCAGCTACGACCTGTTCGAACCGCTGGCGCTGCGCGTGTTCCGCGCCATCGGCGAGCGTGCGCAGGCCGAGGTGGGCGCGCCGCTGAAGCTGTGGATCGCGCATGCGAAGGGCAGGCTGGCCATCGGCGACCTCGCCGTGGTGATCGCCGCCGGCACGCCGCATCGCGACGAAGCCTTCCGCGCCTGCCGCCTGGCCATCGAGGCGGTGAAGCACGAGGCGCCGATCTGGAAGCAGGAGCATTACGTGGACGGCGACAGTGCCTGGAGCGAAGGCTGTTCGCTGTGCGAGGAGCAGCGCGAGGCCGAACGGCACGAGCACGCCGGCCATGCCCACGGCCACTGAGCGCCTGCCGTGCATAGGCCTGGTGCTGGCCGGCGGCCGCTCCACGCGCATGGGGCGCGACAAGGCCATGCTGGACTGGCGCGGCCAACCGCTGATCGAGCGCCAGCTCGACGTGTTGCGCGCGTCCGGCGTGGATGGGTTGCGGGTGAGCGGCGATCGTCCCGGTTACCAGTGCGTCGCCGATGCGCAGCCCGGTCTCGGTCCACTTGGCGGCCTGGCAGGCATCGCGGAAACGCAGGCGGGCGATGCCGATCTGCTGGTGATTCCGGTGGACATGCCGCTGCTGGGCGCCGCGCTGCTGCGACGGTTGCGCACGGAACAGGCGCAGGCGCGCGGCTTGCGTTGTGCGGATCACGTGTTGCCGATGCGCCTTCGCCTCGATGCGGAAAGCCGTGCACGGATCGCCGGCTTGCTGCAGGAGCCTGAGCCGCGCCAGCGTTCGTTGCGCGCATTGCAACAGGCGATGGGTTTCGCGGAGATCGCGCTTGCCCCCGACGAACACGCGCAACTGGCCGACTGCAATACCGAGGCAAGCTGGAACGAGGTGAACCGATGAGAGTGCAACTGCAGGAACAGTCGTTGCGCCTGCGCATCGACGAAGCGGAGCTGGCGGCCTTGCTGGCCGGCGGCACGGTGGAAAACACCACCCGCTGGCCCGATGGCCGCGACGAGCGCCAGCAACTGGCGCTGGCCGCGCAGCATGGCTGGGAGCGCAGCGGCGATGGCTGGCGCATCAACTTGGCGGATGCGGCGGTGCGCGAACTCGCCGCGCGCCTGCCCAGCCGCGACGGCCTGTCGTTCGAGCTGGCGGCGCCGGGTGGCGGCGCGCTGCAGATACTTTTCGACGTGGACGTGCGCGACAGCGTGCGCCAGCGCCACATGGACAAGGAGCACAGGGCATGAAACGTTCCGCACGCTTCGCACGCTGGTTGGCGCCGCTGCTCATGGCGTTCGGCCTGGCCGCGCTGGCCGCCGACACGCCGGTGCTGCGCGTCGCCTATGCCGGCTCGATGGGCGTGGTGATGGACCACGACCTCGGTCCCGCGGTGGCGTCCGCGCAGCACGCCAGCTACCAGGGCATCGGCCAGGGCTCGTACGCGCTGGCACGGCTGCTGGTCGGCAAGCAACTGCAGGCCGACGTGTTCGTGGCGATCACGCCCGGCCCGATCGAGGTGGTGCAGCAGGCCGGCCTGGTGGAGCACGCGGAGCCGGTGGCCAGCACGCGCATGGTGGTGGTCTACAGCCCGCGCAGCCGCTACGCCGCCGATTTCGCCGCTGCCGCGAAGGGCAGGAAATCCTGGTACGAGGTATTGCGCGAACCCGGCCTGCGCTTCGGCCGCACCGATCCCGCGGTGGACCCGCAGGGCGCCAACGCGCTGCTCACGCTGCAGCTGGCGTCGCGCTACTACCACCAGCCCGACCTGCTGCAGCAGGTCGCCGGCGACTCCCAGAACCCGCAGCAGATCTTCGCCGAGACCTCGCTGATGTCGCGGCTGGAGGCGGGCCAGATCGACGCCACCATCGGCTACGCCAGCGCGGCGTTCTCGCACCATCTTCCCGTGGTCGACCTGCCTGCCGAGATCGACCTCGCGCAGCCGGCGATGCAGTCGTCGTGGTATGCGCAGGCCGGCTTCACCCTGGCGAACGGCAAGAAGATCGATGCGCAACCGCTGGTGTTCTACGCCGCGGTGCCGAACGATGCGAAGCAGCCCGCGCTGGGCCGCGCGTTCGTGGAGTTCATGCGCGGCGCGCAGGGCCAGGCGATGCTGCGCGAGCGCGGCTACGACCCGCCGCACGGGGACGCGCTGTGATCGATGCGCTGCGGCCGCGGCTGACCACGTTCGCCGCGGTGCTGGCCTTGCTGTTGCTGGCCGCGCCGTTCGCCGGCCTGGTGGTCGCCACCGACTGGCGCCACCTCGGCTTCGCCCACGGCGACGCCGGCGCGGTGGCGGTGTCGCTGGGCCTCAGCCTGGTCGCCCTGCTGCTGATCGCGTTGCTGGGCACGCCGCTGGCGTGGTGGCTGGCGCGCCATCGCGTGCGCGGGCAGTGGCTGATCGACGCGCTGCTGCTGCTGGCCCTGCTCACGCCGCCGCTGGCGATGGGCCTGCTGCTGGCCACGATGTACGGCCCCTACGGGCCGGCCGGGCAGGTGCTGGAACGGGCAGGGTTGCTGCTCACCAACTCGGCGCCGGCCTTCGTGATGGCGCAGTTCTACGCCGCCTTGCCGTACTACGTGCTCGCCGCCCGCGCCGCCTTCGAGGGCGTGCCGCGCGAGCTGGAGCAGATCGCGCTCACGCTCGGTCATTCGCCCGCGCGCAGTTTCTTCCATGTCAGCCTGCCACTGGCGCGGCTGGGACTGGCCGCGGCGGTGGCGCTGGCCTGGGTGCGCGCGCTCGGCGAGTTCGGCGTGGTGCTGATCGTGGCGTATTACCCGCAAGGCATCCCGGTGAAACTGTGGGTGAACCTGCAGGATGTCGGATTGCAGGCGGTGTATCCGCTGCTGTGGGTGTTCTTCCTCGTCGCCTTGCCCCTGCCGCTGGCGCTGGGCCTGGCCGTGCGCAGGCGGCTGGCCTGATGCGGATCGACTACCGCATCGAACATCCGGTGGCGCTTTCGGCCTCGTTCGAGGTGGAAGGCTTCACCGTGCTGCTGGGCGCGAGCGGCGAAGGCAAGACGCTGCTGCTGCGCGCCATCGCGGGCCTGCTGCCGGCGCACGGCGAACCCTTCGACGGCATGCCGCCGCAACAGCGAGCGGTGGGTTACCTGCCGCAGGGGCATGCGCTGTTTCCGCACTTGAACGCGTGGCAGAACGTGGCGTTCGCGCTGCGCGGCGCGCGCCGCCGCGACGAGGCGATTGAATGGCTGGAGCGGGTGGGGCTGGCAGAACTGGCGGAGCGGCGTCCCGCACAACTCTCGGGCGGCCAGCAGCAACGCGTGGCGCTGGCGCGCGCGCTGGCACGGCGCCCGCAACTGCTGCTGCTGGACGAACCCACCTCGGCGCTCGACCCCGCCACCCGCGACGACGTGCTCGCCGAACTGATCGCCGAAGTGCATGCGGCAGGCATCCCCGCGCTCGCGGTCAGCCACGATCCCGCGCTGGCCGCCGTGGCCGACCGGCTGGTGCTGATGCACGACCGGCGCATCGTGCAGACCGGCACACCCGCGCAAGTGCATGCGCAACCGGCGAGTGGTGCCGTGGCACGACTGCTGGGTTTGCGCAACGTGTTCCGTGGACGGATCGCGGGCGCCGAGGGTGCGCAACACCTGCTGTGGCCGGAGGCGGGCGTATCGCTGCCGGTGCACACGACGCTTGCCGATGGGTCGAACGTGGATTGGCACATCGCACCGGAAGCCGTCGTGCTGCACGGCGCAGGCACCACGCTTGCCGATGCCATCGCGGTGAGCGTGGAGCTGCGGCAGACGGGCGCGCAAGGCCGGCAACTCGGTTTGCGCTGCGGACAGGCGCGGCTGTGGGCCGCGTTGCCGTCCGATGATGCGGCTGCAGCACTCCGGGTGAGCCTGCCGCCCGCGGCGATCCGCTGCTGGGCCGCCTGAAACCCTGATCGCGTCGGCCGGAAACGGTCGGCCTCCGCGGAGCACGAGGGATATCCATTCACATCGGTAGAGGCGACCGGATCGCAGGCGGCGATCCGCCGTTGCCGGGCGGCGTATTGCCTCGCACGAATGGTTTTCACGGCATCCATGCTGCGCTGGCGTTGATGACGTTCTGCATCGAGCACGAGCTGGCGTGCGTCCGGCATTGCCGCACCGCAATAGTGCAAGCGGGATGACATCGCGCATCCATTGGTGCATTCACCAGTCCTTTTTTCCAGCGATTTCACGTCGCGCCGCACTTCTTCGCGGCGCGGCATCGTGGCACGCATGATGCAAGGCAACACGAAAAGGCCATCTGAATGGTCGGGGCCGTCCAGCGGCCGGCAGGGAGCGATTCGTCATCTTCGCGTGGGAGGTGGTGCATGTCGGACAAGGCGACGCGGATCGATTTGTTCCAGTGGCACACGCCGCAGATGCGCGCGTTCCACCTGGGCTGGATGGCGTTCTTCGTGTGCTTCTTCGCGTGGTTCGCGGTGGCGCCGCTGATGCCGCTGGTCAGCGCCGAGTTCGGCCTGCGGCAGGACCAGCTCGCCAACATCTCGATCGCCGCCGTCGCCGTTACCGTGTTCGGCCGCTTGCTGGTCGGCCCGTTGTGCGACCGGTTCGGTCCGCGGCGGACGTATACCGGCCTGCTGGTGCTGGGCGCGATCCCGGTGTTCGGCCTCGCGCTGGCCCAGGGCTATGCCTCGTTCCTGCTCGCGCGCTTCGCCATGGGCATGGTCGGTGCGGGCTTCGTGATCACGCAATACCACACCTCGGTGATGTTCGCGCCGAACGTGGTGGGCACCGCCAACGCCACCGCGGCGGGTTGGGGCAATGCCGGCGGCGGCGCCGCGCAGGCCGCGATGCCGCTGCTGCTGGCGGGCCTGCTGGCGCTGGGCGTGGCGCAGGGGCTGGGCTGGCGCATCGCGATGCTGCTGCCCGGCGTGCTGATGCTTGTGGTCGGCGCGCTGTACTGGAAGTACACGCAGGACTGCCCCGAGGGCGACTATCGCCGCTTGCGCGCGCAAGGCCGCGCCGTGGGCAGCGGCAAGCGCGGAGGCTGGTCGGCGTTCGCCCGGGCGGCCGGCAACTACCGCGTGTGGGTGCTGGCCGCGGCCTATGCCGGCTGCTTCGGCATCGAGCTGTTCGTGCACGGCGTCGCGGCGGCGTACTACATGGACCGCTTCGGCCTCAGCCTGGGCCGCGCAGGCCTGGCCGTGGGTTGCTTCGGCCTGCTGGCGCTGTTTGCCCGTGCCTTCGGCGGCATCGCCTCCGACCGGCTGGCGCGGCGGCGCGGCTTGCCCGCACGTGCGTACCTGCTGTGCGCGGCGATGCTCTGCGAAGGCGCCGGCCTGCTGTGGTTCTCCGGCGCGCGCAGTGCGGGCGTGGCCATCGCCGCCATGCTCGTCTTCGGCCTGTTCACGCACATGGCCTGCGGCGCGACCTACGCGCTGATGCCGTTCATCGACCGGGAGGCGCTGGGCGGCGTGGCCGGGATCGTGGGCGCCGGCGGCAACGTGGGCGCGGTGGCCGCGGGGTTCCTGCAGAAGTACACCGGCTCCGTGCAGCAGACCTTTCTGGTGCTGGGCTGTTTCGCGATCGCAGGCGCCGCATGCGTGCTGGCCGTGCGCTTCAGCCGCGAACAGGTGGCGGACGAGGACCGGCTCCACCGCGAAGCGCTTCGGCGCGATAGCGGGCCGGTGCTGGCGGTCGATTGAGTGGGCGGGAGGTCATCGCGATGGGGATGAAACTTGTCGTCGTGGGCAACGGCATGGTCGGCCACAGGTTGCTGGAGGAACTGGTGGCATTGCGTCCGCCGGGGCTGGAGATCACGGTGCTGTGCGAGGAAAGCCGCCCGGCCTACGACCGCGTGCACCTGTCCGAGTTCTTCGCCGGCAAGAGCGCGGACGAGCTGTCGCTGGTGGCGCCGGGCTTCTTCGAACAGGCCGGCATAACCGTGCGGCTGGCGACGCGCGCGGTGGGCATCGATCGCGCCATCAAGCGCGTGACGACCAGCGACGGCGGCGTCATCGCATACGACAAGCTGGTGATCGCGACCGGCTCGGTGCCCTTCGTGCCGTCGATACCCGGCAACGATCGCGACGGTTGCCTGGTGTACCGCACCCTGGACGACCTGGATGCGTTGTCCGATTGGGGCAGGCGTTCCAGCCATGGCGTGGTCGTGGGTGGCGGCCTGCTCGGCCTCGAATGCGCCAAGGCGCTGCGCGACATGGGGCTGGAGACGCACGTGGTCGAATTCGCCTCGCGCCTCATGGCGGTGCAGGTGGACGATGCCGGCGGCCAGTTGCTGCGCAAGTCCATCGAGGACCTTGGCCTCGTCGTGCACACCGGCAAGAACACGCTGGATATCGGCGACGGGGAGACGAAACGCCATCGCATGACGTTCGCGGACGGCAGCCATCTGGAGACCGACCTCATCGTGTTCTCCGCGGGCATCCGTCCCCGCGACGAGCTGGCCGGCGCCTGCGAGCTTGGCGTGGGACAACGCGGCGGCATCATGGTGGACAACTTCTGCCGCACGCGCGACCGCGACGTGTACGCCATCGGCGAATGCGCGCAATGGGGCGGCAAGGTCTTCGGGCTGGTGGCGCCGGGCTACGAGATGGCGCGGGTGGTCGCGAACCACCTCAACGCGCTGCTGGTGCGCAGCCAGGCTCCGGTCCTGCCCGAGTTCGTGGGGGCGGACATGTCCACCAAGCTCAAGCTGATGGGCGTGGACGTCGCCAGCATCGGCGATGCCCACGGCGCGACGCCGGGCAGCCGGACCTACCAGTTCAGCGACGGGCACAGGCAGGTCTACAAGAAGCTGGTGGTTTCGCAGGACGGCAAGCGCCTGCTCGGCGGCGTGCTGGTGGGCGATGCGGCCGACTACGGCACGTGGCTGCAGATGATGCTCAACGGGCTCGAACTGCCCGAGTCGCCGGAGTCGCTGATCCTGCCGGCGATCGAGGGCGCGAAACCCGGGCTGGCCGTGGATGCGCTGCCCGCGACGGCGCAGATCTGCTCCTGCAACAACGTGAGCAAGGCGCAGCTGTGCGAGGCGGTGGCGGCCGGCGCCACCTCCATCGGCGCGCTGAAGCAGGCGACGCGCGCCGGCACCACCTGCGGCGGCTGCGTTCCGCTGGTCACGCAGATCATGAAGGCGGAGATGAAGCGCCAGGGGCTCGCGGTGAACAACCACCTGTGCGAGCACTTCCCGTATTCGCGGCAGGAGCTGTACCACCTGGTGCGCGTGGAACGGATCCGCCGTTTCGACGAGTTGCTGGCACGACACGGCCACGGGCTGGGCTGCGACATCTGCAAGCCCGTGGCGGCGAGCATCCTCGCATCGTGCTGGAACGAATTCGTGCTGCAGAAGGAGCATGCCTCGCTGCAGGATTCCAACGACTACTTCCTCGCCAACATCCAGAAGGACGGCACGTACTCCGTCGTGCCGCGCATGCCGGGCGGCGAAGTGACGCCGGACAGCCTGATCCGCATCGGCGAGATCGCGCGCAAGTACGGCCTCTACACCAAGCTCACCGGCGGCCAGCGCGTGGACATGTTCGGCGCGCGGGTGGAGCAGTTGCCGTCGATCTGGGAAGAGCTGATCGAGGCAGGCTTCGAATCCGGCCATGCCTACGGCAAGTCGCTGCGCACGGTGAAATCCTGCGTGGGTTCCACCTGGTGCCGCTACGGCGTGCAGGATTCGGTGGGCAAGGCGATCGACCTGGAGAACCGCTACAAGGGCCTGCGTTCGCCGCACAAGCTGAAGTTCGCGGTATCCGGCTGCACGCGCGAGTGCGCGGAGGCGCAAAGCAAGGACGTGGGGATCATCGCCACCGAAAAGGGCTGGAACCTCTACGTCTGCGGCAACGGCGGCATGAAACCGCGGCATGCCGAACTGCTGGCCGGGGACCTCGACGGCGACACGCTGGTCCGCTGCATCGACCGCTTCCTGATGTTCTACATCCGCACCGCCGACCGCCTGCAGCGCACCAGCGTGTGGCGCGACAACCTGGAGGGCGGCATGGACTACCTGCGCGACGTCGTCGTCAACGACAGCCTCGGCATCGCGGAAGAGCTCGAAGCCGAGATGAAGCACGTCGTGGATACCTACGAGTGCGAATGGAAGCGCGCCGTGAACGATCCCCAGGTGCGCCGCCGTTTCCGCCACTTCGTCAACAGCGACGCCGGCGACGATCGCGTGGCGTTCGCGCCGGTGCGCGGGCAGCTGCGGCCGGCGACCGCGCGGGAAAAAGAGACGCGGTTCGGCCGGCTGCCGACCCCGGTGACGACGGAGTGAGCGATGAGGCGCGCAAAGAAGGCGAACTGGATATCGGTGTGCGAGCTGGACGACATCGTGCCGGATACCGGCGTGTGCGTGCTGGTGTGCGGCGAACAGGTGGCCGTGTTCCGGCTGTCCGGCGGCGGCCTGCATGCGATCGGCAACGTGGACCCGGTTTCCGGCGCCTCGGTGCTTGCGCGCGGCATCGTGGGCAACCTGGGCGGCCAGGTCGTGGTGGCGTCGCCCATCCACAAGCAGCATTTCGACCTGCGCACGGGCGCCTGCCTGGAGTCGCCCGGCGTGGGCGTGCGCGCGTGGCCGGTGCGCTGCGAGGGCTGCACGGTGCAGGTCAGGTACGACACCGCATGAGCAGACCGCGCCCGCGCCTGGTGGTGGTGGGAAACGGCATGGCCGGGATACGCACGGTGGAGGAACTGCTGCAGCTCGCGCCGCAGCTCTACGACATCACGGTGTTCGGCGCCGAACCCCACGGCAACTACAACCGCATCCTGCTTTCCATGCTGCTCAGCGGCGAGAAGCGGCCCGAAGAGCTGGTGCTCAACGCGCCCGCCTGGTACGCCGCGCACGGCATCGAGCTGCATGCGGGAGACCCGGTGGTGGCGGTGGATCGCAGCCGCCGCGTGGTGCGTTCGCGCCGCGGCGTACTGCGTCCGTACGACCGCCTGCTGGTGGCGACGGGATCGCGGCCGGCCACGTTGCCGGTGCCGGGCAGCGGGCTGCCGGGCGTGGTCTGCTTCCGCAACATCCACGACGTGGAACGCATGCTGGAATCGGCGGGCCGGTATCGCCGCGCGGCGGTGATCGGCGGCGGGCTGCTGGGCATCGAGGCGGCCAACGGGCTGGCGCGGCGCGGCATGCAGGTCACCCTGATCCACCGCAGCCACGTGCTGCTCAACCAGCAGCTCGACGGGGACGCGGCGAACCTGCTCGCGCGCAATCTCGAAGGCCGGGGCCTGGCGTTGCGGCTGGGGGCGGAAACGTCCGCGTTCGAAGGGGCGCGCAGGGTGGAGCGGGTGCGCCTGGCCGACGGCAGCCACGTGGACGCCGACCTGGTGGTGATCGCCATAGGCGTGCAGCCGGACACCGCGCTGATGCGGGCGAGCGGCCTCTACTGCGAACGGGGCATCGTGGTGGACGACACCTTGCAGACCTACGATCCGCATGTCTACGCCGTGGGCGAATGCGTGCAGCATCGCCAGCTCACCTTCGGCCTGGTCGCGCCGGTGTGGGAGCAGGCCCGGGTCTGCGCGTCGCACCTGGCGCGGCTGGGCCACCGGCGGTACCGCACGCGGCAGTCGGACGCGCGACTGAAGGTGACCGGGATCGACCTGTACTCGGCCGGCGATTTCCTCGGCCGTTGCGGCACCGAGGACCTGGTGCTGCGCGATCCGCGCCGCGGCATCTACAAGCGCCTGGTGCTCAGCGGCAACCGGCTCGCCGGGGTGGTGCTGTACGGCGATGCCCGGGACGGCGGCTGGTACTTCGACCTGATCAACCGCGGCACCGACGTGGGGCCGTGGCGCGACCGGCTGCTGTTCGGCCAGGCGTATTGCCAGCCGATGGCGGCGCAGGCATAGCCATGGACGTCCGCGTCTCCACCACTTGCCCTTACTGCGGCGTGGGCTGCGGCGTACTTGCGGCCGTCGACGCGGCGGGTACGGTCGACATCGCCGGCGAACCCGCGCACGGCTCGAATCGCGGGCGCCTGTGCGTGAAGGGCATGGCGCTGGGCGAGACGGTGGACCTGCAGGGGCGCCTGCTGCACCCGTTGGTGCGCGACGGCCGCGGCGCCTTTTCCCGCGTCCGCTGGGACGACGCCATCGACAAGGTGGCGCGCGGATTCGGCCGGGTGATCGAGCGGCACGGCCCGGACGCGGTGGCGTTCTACCTGTCGGGGCAGCTGCTCACCGAGGACTATTACGTCGTCAACAAGCTCGCCAAGGGCTACATCGGCACGGCGAACATCGACACGAATTCGCGGCTGTGCATGTCATCCGCCGTGGCGGGCCACAAGCGCGCGTTCGGCGAGGACGTGGTGCCCGGCTGCTACGAAGACCTGGACCAGGCCGAACTGGTCGTGCTGGTGGGCTCCAACACCGCGTGGTGCCACCCGGTGGCGTTCCAGCGCATCATGGCGGCGCGGGAGGCGGGTGCGCGCGTGGTCGTGGTCGACCCGCGCTTCACCTCCACCTGCGAATCGGCCGATCTGCACCTTCCGGTCAAGCCGGGCACGGATGTGTGGCTGTTCAACGGCCTGCTGGCGTTCCTGTTCCGGCATGGCGCAATGGATGCCGCGTTCGTGGAGGCGCACACGCGGGGCTTGTCGCAGGCGCTGTCCGTCGCGCGACGCGAGGCGGCGGATGTCGCCGAGGTGGCGCGCATCTGCGGCGTGCGGCAGCCCGACCTGCAGGCGTTCTACGAACTGTTCGCGCGCAGCGGCCGGGCGGTCACGCTGTTTTCCCAGGGCGTCAACCAGTCCTCCAGCGGCACCGACAAGGTCAACAGCATCATCAACTGCCACCTGCTCACCGGGCGCATCGGCAAGCCGGGGGCAGGACCGTTCTCCATCACCGGCCAGCCCAATGCCATGGGCGGCCGCGAAGTGGGCGGCCTGGCGAACACGCTCGCCGCGCACATGGAGCTGCACGACAGCGTGCACCGGGAGATCGTGCAGGCGTTCTGGGCGTCGCCGCGCATGGCGTCGCGGCCGGGGCTCAAGGCGGTGGAGTTGTTCGATGCCATGCTGGAAGGGCGGGTGAAGGCGCTCTGGATCATGGGCACCAATCCCGTGGTGAGCCTGCCGGACGCCGACCGCGCCAGGCGCGCGCTGGACGCGTGCGAACTGGTGGTGTGCTCCGACATCATGGAAAGCACGGATACCAATCGCCATGCGCACGTGCTGCTGCCGGCGCTGGGTTGGGGGGAGAAGGACGGCAGCGTGACCAACTCGGAGCGCCGCATCTCCCGGCAGCGCCCGTTCCTGCCCGCACCGGGGGAGGCGAGGGCGGATTGGCGCATCGTGTGCGATGTCGCCAGGCGGATGGGGTTCGCGCGCGGCTTCGAGTTCGAAACCCCGCACGGGATCTTCGCGGAGCACGCCCGGCTGACCGCGTTCGGGAATCGCGCCCCCCGCGCGGATGGCGCGCCCGCGGCGCCGAGGGTGCTGGACCTTTCGGGCCTGTCCGCGCTCACGCCGCAGCAGTACGCGACGCTCGCCCCGGTGCAGTGGCCGGTGCGGGCGAACGGCGCGGGCACGCGCCGGCTGTTCGCGGACGGGCGCTTCGCGCACGCCGATGGTCGTGCCCGTTTCGTCGCCACGCCTGCGCGTGCCCCGGTGAACGCGCCCGATCGCGAGTATCCGCTGGTGCTCAACACCGGACGTGTCCGCGACCACTGGCACACCATGACGCGCACGGGCAAATCGCCGCGCCTGGCGGGCCACATCGGCGAGCCCTACATCGACATGCACCCGCACGACGCCTTGCGCAGCGGCGTGCGCGAGGGCGAACTCGCGCGGGTGGGTTCGCGCTGGGGATCGATGGTGGCCCGCGTCCGCCACGGCGGCGGCATGCTCGTCGGCAACGTGTTCGTGCCCATCCACTGGAACGACCAGTTCGCCTCCGACGCGCGCGTGGGGGCGGTGGTGAACCCGGTCGTCGATCCCGTCTCGGGCGAGCCCGAGTTCAAGCACACCCCCGTGCGGGTCGAGCCGTTCCCCGTGCGCTGGTACGGTTTCGCGTTCGGGCGGCGCTTTCTTCCGACCTCGGAACTCACCTACTGGACGCTGATACGCGGCGAGCGCTTCTTCCGATACGAGCTGGCGCACTGGGAGCGGCCCGCGGATTGCGGCACCTGGGCCAGGACCTGGCTGGGCGCCGGGGACCCCGACGCGGACTGGCTGGAGTACGAGGACAGCGGCAGCGGCGTTTATCGCGCCGTGCACGTGCGCGACGAACGCATCGAATCCTGCCTGTTCCTCTCCGCCCGGCCCGACCTGCCTTCGCGCCAGTGGCTGGCCAGCCTGTTCGCGCGCGAACATCTCGACGATGCCGACCGCGCATGCCTGCTGATCGGCGAGCCGCCGGGCGCAGGTTTCGACAGCGGACCGGTGGTGTGCTCGTGTTTCGGCGTGGGCAGGAACACGATCTGCGACGCGATCCGCAAGGGTGGCCTGGACACGCCCGCGGCAATCACCGCAGCCGTGCGTGCGGGCGGCAATTGCGGTTCCTGCGTGCCCGAACTGCAACGGCTGATCGCCGAGGCGCGCATGACCCGGGAGACATGACATGGCTCATCGATGCGATGGAGGTGGCGCATGAGGCTCTATCCGGTGTTTGCCGATATCGCGGGATTGCCCGTGCTGGTGGTGGGCGGCGGCAAGGTCGCAAGGCGCAAGGCGAAGTCGCTGCTCGATGCAGGCGCCCGCGTTTCGGTGGGCGCCGCCGCATTCGGCACCGCATGGGCATCGTGGATCGATGCGGGAAGCATCCACGTGCTGCACGGGGCGTTCGATCCCGCGTGGCTGGATGGCAAGTGGCTGGTCATCGCGGCCACCGGCGACCGCGCGCTCAACGCCCGGGTCGCCGCCTGCGCCGGGGAGCGTCGCATCCTGGCCAACGTGGTGGACGACGCCGCGCTCTCGCGCTTCCACGTCCCTGCCGTGGTGGACCGCTCGCCGCTGCTGGTCGCCATTTCCACCGCCGGCGCGGCGCCGGCCATCGCGCGGCGGATACGCGAGACGCTGGAGCGCGTGCTCGACCACGCGTTGGGTGCGTTGGTGGCCCTGGCGGACCGGCAGCGCGGCCGCATCGTGCGCCGCCATGCCGACATCGCGGCGCGGCGACGCTTCTACGACTGGCTGTTCGACGGACCGGTGCTCCCGTTGCTGCGGAACGCCCGGCACGCGCAAGCCGAGCAGGCGCTGCTCGACGCCCTGGCGACCCATGGGCAGGAATCCGCCGCGGGCTCCGTGGCGCTGGTCGGCGCGGGGCCTGGGCATCCCGGTCTGCTGACCTTGCAGGCGCTGCGGGCGCTGCAGCAGGCGGACGTCATCCTGCACGACCAGCTGGTGAGCGCCGAGGTGCTGGCGATGGCGCGGCGCGACGCGGAGTGCATCGACGTCGGCAAGCGCTGCGGAGGGCGGCAGATGGCGCAGGAGCGCATCCAGCGCATGATGCTGGCGCATGCGCGCGAGGGGCGCCGCGTGGTCCGCTTGAAGGGCGGCGATCCCTTCGTGTTCGGCCGCGGCGGCGAGGAACTGGCCTTCCTGCGTGCGCATGGCGTGGCCTGCGAAGTCGTTCCGGGGATCACCGCGGCCGTGGCGTGCGCCGCGTTCGCCGGCATACCGCTCACGCATCGCGACCATGCGCAGTCCGTCTGCCTGCTGACGGCGCACGGCAGGCGGGCCACCCACCCGCTGGAAGACCGCGCGCTGGGCGACTCCCGGCAAACGCTGGCCATCTACATGGGCGCCGAAAAGCTCGATGAGCTGGCCGCACGGCTGATCTCCCGGGGACGCGCCCCGGAAACCCCGTGCGCCATCGTCGAGAACGGCACGCTGCCGCAGCAGCGCGTGATCGCCGGCACGCTGGCCACGCTTCCCGGCCTGCTGCGCCTGCAGGCGGTGAACAAGCCCGCGTTGCTGATCGTGGGCGAGGTCGCCGCGTTCGCGCGCGAACATGCCTGGTTCGGCGAACTGGTCGAGGCGGACACGGCCGGCGCAACGCAGGATTGCGCCAGCGTCGCGGTCGCCTGAGGCAGGCCATGGACATGCCGCCATGCTGGTCCGTTCCGGAGGGAGCACAGCCATGACACCGCAGAACGAGGGCAACGGGCCACTGAGCGGGCGCCGCATCGCCGTTCCCGAGTCGCGCCAGCTGGACGTGTTCGCTTCGCTGCTGGAATGTCGCGGGGCCGCCGTGCTGCGCTGTCCGCTGGTCGACATACGCGATGCGGACGATCCCGCGCCGGTGCTGGCGTGGGTGGACGAAGTGAATGCCGGCCGCTGCGACGACCTCGTGCTGTACACGGGGGAGGGATTGCAACGTCTGCTGGGCGCCATCGAACGGCACGCGCCTGCGTTGCGGGCCGCCTTCGTCGAACGGCTGGGCAGCATGCGCGTCATGGCGCGCGGGCCCAAACCCGCGCGCGCGTTGCGCGAACTGGGGCTGCGGGCGGACAAGGTGGTGGAGCCGGCCACCACGCAGGGGCTGATCCAGCACCTGCGCACGCTGGATCTGCGCGGAAGGCGCGTGGGCGTGCAGTTGTACGGCACCGATCCCAACCCCGCGCTCATGGACTTCCTCGCGACCGCGGGCGCCTCGGTGCTTGCCGTCGCCCCCTATCGTTATGTCGATGGCGCCGACGACGAAATGGTGGAACGCCTGATGGAGCGCATGAGCCGCGGCGATGTCGATGCGATCGCGTTCACCAGCCTGCAGCAGGTGGAACGACTCTTCCGCGTCGCCGACCGGCTGGGGCGACAGGAGGCGTGGCGCGCCGCGCTGTCCGGGAGCCTCGTGGCCGCGGTCGGTCCCTTGGTGTCGGATGCATTGGCCAGGCACGGCGTGCAGGCCCGTGTCGTTCCGCAAAGCCGCTACTACATCAAGCCGCTGACGCAGGCGCTCATGGATGCGTTTGCGCGCTGAGTGGCACAGCCGCGCATCCGCGCGGAACCGCGGCGCTGCGCAACCGGCGGAAACGGAATCCCCCTGGAGCAGGGCCTGCGCCACATGTTTCGCGATCGCCCCGCCGGTACTTGCGGCGCGCTCTCCTGCCGTGTTCGAAGGCGGAACGGTTGTTGCCCATGCACATGTTGTTCGCCGATGCAGCGGACGCGAACGGGTACTTCGCAACGCCAACATCGTGTTGCATGATGTCGCCCGTTGCGTTCGCCGGTGTCATCTCGGCGAACCATGAGCTGTGGCAAGCTGGCGCGAGGGAACGCCGCCCGGCCTGCATCGCGGACGCGCGCGGTTGCGGGCCGGACTGCCATCGAACAATGCGGCTTCGACGTTTTGCCGGGCCTGACGCCCGCGGCGATCCGCTGCGGGTCGGCTTGGGGCTGCGCCGCACGCGGGTTTCGCGCGGCTTCGTCCGTCGTGGACGGAACCGTTTCGCGACGGGCTGCCAAAGCTGTCGCAGGGGCTTGATCGTAGGCAAGGACAAATGTGACACGCGGTATAGGATGCCGCTCGAATTGCAACGACCGAGACCAGCCAGAGGACGAGGGACTGCGTCATGGGTGTCGCCCATCCTGTGTTGTTCGCCAGTGAACATGCATGCGCGGCGTGCCTTGCGGCATGGATGCTCCTGCTGTCGATGCGGCATCGCGACCGGCGTGCCGTGCCGCCGATCCGTGCGGCGAACCGGCCGGCCGCTACCCCACTGTCCCGGCCGTCCAGGGTGCATGATCCGGCTGCGGCGGGCCGGGCACCAGGCATGAGGCAGCCGCCGCGCGCGCTGCAGGAATCCATCCAGGGGACTTATTCATGACGACAGCGGCCGGTTCGGGTGTGGTGCATCGAGGGCGTGCTCTCTGGCTCTCGACGATTTCGTTCACGGTCTGCTTCGCGGTATGGATGATCTTCGCGATCATCGGCATCAAGATCCAGAAGGAACTCGGCCTCAGCAACTTCGAACTGGGCCTGCTGCAGGCCACCCCGGTCCTGAGCGGCTCGTTGATCCGCCTGGTGCTGGGCGTGTGGACCGACCAGTACGGCGGACGACGGATCTTCACCCTGGTCATGCTGTCCGCGGCGGTGGCGGCGTTCTGCCTGACGCTCGCGCACACCTATACGCAGTTCCTGGTCGCCGCGTTGTTCCTCGGCATCGCGGGCGGCTCCTTCGCGGTGGGCACGGCCTACGTGACCCGCTTCTACGAGTCGGGAAAGCAGGGCCTCGCACTGGGCATCTTCGGCGCGGGCAACGTCGGCGCCGCGGTGACCAAGCTCAGCGCGCCGCCGCTGATCGAGTTCTACGGCTTCAGCTGGCAGCACGTGGCCTACATCTGGGCGGCCGCCATCTTCGTGATGGGCATCATCTTCTGGATCTTCTCGGAAGAGGACCCCGTGGTGCGCGAGCGGCGCGAGAAGGGCATCAAGCCGAAGAGCGCATGGCTGGAGTTCCAGCCGCTGAAGAACATCCAGGTCTGGCGCTTCTCGCTGTACTACTTCTACGTGTTCGGCGCCTTCGTCGCGCTTTCGTTGTGGCTGCCGAAATACCTGATGGCGGTGTACAACATCGACCTGTTCACCGGCGGCCAGATCGCCGCGGCGTTCTCCATCCCGGCCAGCGTCTTCCGCGCCTACGGCGGCCATCTCGCGGACCGCTACGGCGCGCGGCGCGTGATGTACTGGAGCCTGATGGTGGGGGCGGCGGCGACGTTCGTGCTGTCCTATCCGGCGATGGACATCGTGGTCAGGACCGTCAAGGGCCCGGTCACCTTCCACTACGGCATGAGCCTGCTGTTCTTCGCCGTGATGGGGTCGGTGCTCGGCTTCTTCATGGCGCTGGGCAAGGCTGCGGTCTACAAGCACATCCCGGTCTACTACCCGCACAACATGGGCGCCGTCGGCGGCCTGGTCGGCATGATCGGCGGCCTCGGCGGCGCCGTGCTGCCGCCGGTGTTCGGCCTGCTGGTGGACCTGACAGGCGTCTGGCAGACCTGCTTCATGCTGCTGTTCGCGCTGGTCATGGTGTCGCTGACCTGGATGCACGTGTCGATCCGCCGGATGGAGCGCGGCGCCACGGGCGAGGCGCTGCGGAAGCTGCCCGAATTCCCGGAAATGCAGCCGGTGCACACGCCGGACATGGTCGGCGCGATGGCGGGCAAGGTGCTCGCCGAGTGGCAGCCCGAGGACAAGAAATTCTGGGAGGGCGGCGGCCGCAAGATCGCACGGCGCAACCTCTGGATTTCCATACCCAACCTGCTGCTGGCGTTCGCGATATGGCAGGTCTGGTCGGTGGTGGTGGCGCAACTGCCCCGGGTCGGCTTCGCGTACACCACCGACCAGCTGTTCTGGCTGGCGGCGCTGCCCGGCCTCTCGGGCGGCACGCTGCGGATCTTCTATTCCTTCATGGTGCCCATCCTGGGCGGGCGCATGTGGACCACGCTCGCGACCTGGTCGCTGCTGATTCCCGCGCTGGGCATAGGCTATGCCGTGCAGAACCCGCAGACGCCCTACTGGATGATGCTGGGGCTGGCGCTGCTGTGCGGTTTCGGCGGCGGCAACTTCGCCTCGTCGATGGCGAACATCTCGTTCTTCTTCCCGCGCGCGGAGAAGGGCAACGCGCTCGCGCTCAACGCCGGCCTCGGCAACCTGGGCGTCAGCGTGGTGCAGTTCGTCGTGCCGATGGTGATCACCGCCGGCGTGCTGGGCTGGTTCGGCGGCAGTCCGACCCTGGTCGGTCCGGAGAAGACGCCGCTGTGGCTGCAGAACGCGGCCTTCATCTGGGTGCCGTTCATCGCGCTCAGCGCGTTCGCCGCCTGGTTCGGCATGAACGACATCGCCTCGGCCAAGGCGTCGTTCGCCGACCAGGCGGTGATCTTCCAGCGCAAGCACAACTGGCTGATGTGCTGGCTGTATCTCGGCACGTTCGGCTCGTTCATCGGCTACGCCGCGGGCTTCCCGCTGCTGACGAAGACGCAGTTTCCGGACGTCAACGCCATGCAGTACGTGTTCCTCGGGCCGCTGATCGGCGCGATCTCGCGCTCGGCGGCGGGCTGGCTGTCCGACAAGTGGGGCGGCGCGCGCATCACGCTGTGGGTGTTCGTGCTGATGATCGTGGGCGTGCTTGGAGTACTGTACTTCCTCAGCGTCAAGGAGCAGCCGAACGCGTTCTGGGGCTTCTTCGCCAGCTTCATGCTGCTGTTCTTTGCCACCGGCGTGGGCAATGCGTCGACATTCCAGATGATCCCGAACATCATGCGCCAGGAAATGATCCGGCTGATGCCCACCGCGGACATCGACACGCGCCTGCGCCAGGCCGAAAAGGAATCGGCGGCGATCACCGGGTTCACCTCCGCGATCGCCGCGTACGGCTTCTTCCTGATCCCGGTGCTGTACGCCACCGTGGGAGCGATATGGGCGCTGTGGCTGTTCCTGGCATTCTACGTAAGCTGCGTGGTCCTCACCTGGGCGGTCTACACGCGCAAGGGCGGCCTGCTGCACGACGTCGAACGCCACGGCCGGTTCTTCTCGCCCAGCCAGTTCATGGGGTGACCGCGATGGCGCCGATGCCGTTTTCCACCACCGGGGCGTGGCAGGCGGATTGCCGCGATTGCCGCCTCCCGCCATCCACGATCCAAGCTTGAGGTTGCCGACATGGGCCAGTTCCTGGAACGCCTGCGCTATTTCTCGCGTCCGCGCGAACCCTTTTCCGACGGCTGGGGCGAGGTGCGCGAGGAAGCGCGCCAATGGGAAGACGGGTACCGCAACCGCTGGTCGCACGACAAGGTGGTGCGCTCCACGCACGGCGTGAACTGCACCGGCTCGTGCAGCTGGAAGATCCACGTCAAGCAGGGCGTGGTGACCTGGGAAACCCAGCAGACCGACTATCCGCGCACCCGCCCGGGCATGCCCAACCACGAACCGCGCGGCTGCTCGCGCGGCGCCTCGTATTCCTGGTACCTGTACAGCGCGAACCGGCTGAAGTACCCGATGATCCGCGGCCGCCTGCTGAAGCACTGGCGCAAGCTGCGCGAAACCATGGCGCCGGCGGAGGCATGGGCGGCGCTGATGGCCGACCCCGCCAGGAAGGACTACAAGGCTTCGCGCGGACTGGGCGGCTTCGTGCGCGTGAAGTGGGACGAGGCGCTGGACATGGTCGCCGCGGCCAACCTGCACACGGTGAAGACGCACGGCCCGGATCGCGTGGTGGGTTTCTCGCCGATCCCGGCGATGTCGATGGTGTCCTATGCCTCGGGCGCGCGCTACCTCAGCCTGATCGGCGGCACCTTGCTGTCGTTCTACGACTGGTACTGCGACCTGCCGCCGTCCAGCCCGCAGACCTGGGGCGAGCAGACCGACGTGCCCGAATCGGCCGACTGGTACAACTCCGGCTACATCATCGCCTGGGGCTCGAACGTGCCGCAGACGCGCACGCCCGACGCGCACTTCTTCGTCGAGGCGCGCTACAACGGCACCCAGGTGGTGGCGGTGACGCCGGACTACGCCGAGGTCGCCAAGCTGTCCGACCTGTGGATGCATCCCAAGCAGGGCACCGACGCCGCGCTCGCCATGGCGATGGGCCACGTGATCCTCAAGGAGTTCTTCCTCGACCGCCAGGCCGGGTACTTCCAGGACTACTGCCGCCGCTACACCGACCTGCCGCTGCTGGTGACGCTGCGCCGCGACGGCGACCGCTGGGTTCCCGACCGCTACCTGCGCGCCAGCGACTTCGACGGCGCGCTGGGCAGCCCCGACCACGCCGACTGGAAGACCGTGGGCCTGGACCGGGACGGCAAGCCGGTGGTGCCGCAGGGCGCGATCGGCTTCCGCTGGCCGGGCAAGGACAGCCCCGACCACGGCAAGTGGAACCTGGAGCAGAAGGGCGCCGACGGCGCCGAGATCGAACTGCAGCTGAGCGAGATCGACCGCCGCGACGACATCTGCCCGGTGGCGTTCCCGTATTTCGGCGGCATGGTCAGCGAGCATTTCCCGCACAACGACCAGCAGGGCGACGTGCTGCTGCGCCACGTGCCGGTGCGCCGGCTGTCCACCAAGGGCGGCGACGTGGTGGTCGCCACCGCGTTCGACCTGCTGTGCGCGCACTACGGCCTGGACCGCGGCCTGGGCGGCGCCGGCGCGAAGGGCTACGACGACAACGTGCCCTACACCCCGGCATGGCAGGAGGCGATCACCGGCGTGCCGGCGCAGCACGCCATCGCGGTGGCGCGCGGCTTCGCCGACAACGCCGAGAAAACCAGGGGCCGCTCGATGGTCATCATCGGCGCGGGCATGAACCACTGGTACCACCAGGACATGAACTACCGCAGCATCATCAACTTCCTGATGCTGTGCGGCACGGTGGGCGTCTCCGGCGGCGGCTGGTCGCATTACGTGGGGCAGGAGAAGCTGCGCCCGCAGACCGGCTGGACCGCGCTGGCGTTCGCGCTCGACTGGGTGCGGCCGCCGCGGCAGATGGCGGGCACCACGTTCTTCTACGTGCACTCCGACCAGTGGCGCTACGAGAAGATCGACGTGAGCGAGCTGCTGTCGCCGCTGGCCGATCCGAATCGCCATGGCCGCAGCCTGATCGACTGCAACGTGCGTGCCCAGCGCATGGGCTGGATGCCGTCCGCGCCGCAGCTCAACCGCAACCCGCTGCAGATCGCGCGCGATGCCGCGGCCGCCGGCGTGGACCCCAAGGACTACGTGATCGCCGGCCTCAAGGACGGCTCGCTCAAGGTCGCCAGCGAGGACCCGGACGATCCGGCGAACTTCCCGCGTAACCTGTTCATCTGGCGCTCCAACCTGTTCGGCTCCTCCGGCAAGGGGCACGAGTATTTCCTCAAGCACTTCCTCGGCACGCGCTGCGGCCTGCAGGGCAAGGACCTGGGCGAGGAGGGCGGCGCCAAGCCCGAGGAAGTGGTGTGGCGCGAGCCCGCGCCCGAGGGCAAGCTGGACCTGGTGGTGACGCTGGACTTCCGCATGTCCACCTCCTGCCTGTACTCGGACGTGGTGCTGCCCACCGCGTCCTGGTACGAGAAGAACGACCTCAACACCTCCGACATGCACCCGTTCATCCACCCGCTGTCCGCGGCAGTGGACCCGGTGTTCGAGTCGAAGAGCGACTGGGAGATCTTCAAGGCGGTGGCGAAGCGCTTCTCCGAACTGGCCGAAGGCAGGCTGGGCGTGGAGAAGGACGTGGTGCTCACGCCCATCATGCACGACACGCCCGGTGAGCTGGCGCAGCCGTTCGACGCGCGCGACTGGAAGAAGGGCGAGTGCGAGCTGATCCCCGGCGTCACCGCCTCCGCCATCGCGGTGGTGGAACGCGACTATCCCGCCACGTTCGCCCGCTACACCGCGCTCGGCCCGCTGATGGACAAGCTGGGCAACGGCGGCAAGGGCATCGCCTGGGATACCGGGCACGAGGTGCAGGGCCTGGCCGCGCTGAACTACACGGTCGCCGACGGCCCGGCCAAGGGACGCCCGCGCATCGAAAGCGACATCGACGCCGCCGAGACCGTCCTGTACCTCGCCCCGGAAACGAACGGCGAAGTGGCGGTGAAGGCCTGGGCTGCGCTGTCGAAGATCACCGGCCGCGACCACACCCATCTCGCGCGCCCGCGCGAAGACGAGAAGATCCGCTACCGCGACATCCAGGCGCAGCCGCGCAAGATCATCTCCTCGCCCACCTGGTCGGGCATCGAGAGCGAGCACGTCAGCTACAACGCCTGCTGGACCAACGTCAACGAACTGATCCCTTGGCGCACGATTTCCGGGCGCCAGCAGTTCTACCAGGACCACGAGTGGATGCGCGACTTCGGCGAGGGCTTCGCGCTGTACCGGCCGCCGATCGACACCCGCACGGTGGCGCCGCTGCTGGGCAAGAAAGGCAACGGCCATGCCGAGATAACGCTCAACTTCATCACGCCGCACCAGAAGTGGGGCATCCACAGCACGTACACCGACAACCTGCTGATGCTCACGCTGTCGCGCGGCGGCCCCATCGTGTGGATCTCCGAGGTCGACGCGGCCAAGGCCGGCATCGTCGACAACGACTGGATCGAGGTCTACAACCTCAACGGCGCGCTCACCGCGCGCGCGGTGGTGAGCCAGCGCGTGAAGGAGGGCATGTGCATGATGTACCACGCGCAGGAGAAGATCGTGAACGTGCCCGGTTCGGAAGTCACCGGCATGCGCGGCGGCATCCACAACTCGGTGACGCGCACCGTGCTCAAGCCCACCCACATGGTGGGCGGCTACGCGCAGCTCAGCTGGGGCTTCAACTACTACGGCACCGTGGGCTCCAACCGCGACGAGTTCGTGATCGTGCGCAAGATGGCCAAGGTGGACTGGATGGACCGCGTGCAGCACAAGGCGCGCGAAGACGAACTCAACACCCGGCTGGCGTGAGGAAACCACGATGAAAGTTCGCGCGCAGATCGCAATGGTGCTGAACCTCGACAAGTGCATCGGCTGCCATACCTGCTCGGTCACCTGCAAGAACGTGTGGACCTCGCGCAAGGGCATGGAGTACGCGTGGTTCAACAACGTGGAGACCAAGCCCGGCATCGGTTACCCCAAGGACTGGGAGAACCAGGAGCGCTGGCGCGGCGGCTGGGTGCGCAAGCCCGGCGGCAAGCTGGTGCCGAAGCAGGGCGGCCGCTTCGCCGTGCTGGCCAAGCTGTTCGCGAACCCGGCGATGCCGGAGATCGACGACTACTACGAGCCGTTCACGTTCGACTACGAGAACCTGCAGACCGCGCCGGAACTGCCCACCGCGCCGGTGGCGCGGCCGATCTCGCTGATCTCCGGCCGCACCATGGACAAGGTGGAATGGGGCCCGAACTGGGAGGAAATCCTCGGCGGCGAGTTCAGCAAGCGCAGCGCCGACTACAACTTCGAGGCCGTGCAGAAGGACATCTACGGGCAGTTCGAAAACACCTTCATGATGTACCTGCCGAGGCTGTGCGAGCACTGCCTCAACCCCACCTGCGTGGCCTCGTGCCCGTCCGGCTCGATCTACAAGCGCGAGGAAGACGGCATCGTCCTGATCGACCAGGACAAGTGCCGCGGCTGGCGCATGTGCGTCTCCGGCTGCCCGTACAAGAAGATCTACTACAACTGGACCAGCGGCAAGGCGGAGAAGTGCACCTTCTGCTACCCGCGCATCGAGGCCGGCCTGCCCACGGTGTGCTCGGAAACCTGCGTGGGTCGCATCCGCTACCTGGGCGTGCTGCTGTACGACGCCGACCGCATCAGCGAGGCCGCCGCCACCGAGAACCCGCACGACCTCTACCAGGCCCAGCTCGACGTGTTCCTCGACCCGTACGACAAGGAGGTGCAGCGCCAGGCGCTGGCCGACGGCGTGCCGGCCGAGTGGATCCAGTCGGCCAAGCATTCGCCCGCGTACAAGATGGCGGTGGAGTGGAAGATCGCCTTCCCGCTGCATCCCGAATACCGCACCCTGCCGATGGTGTGGTACGTGCCGCCGCTGTCGCCGATCCAGGCGCACGCGAACGCCGGCGCCATCGACAGCACCGATCACGGCCTGCCCGACGTGGACTCGCTGCGCATCCCGGTGCGCTATCTCGCCAACCTGCTCACCGCCGGCAACGAGGCGCCGGTCACCGGCGCGCTGAAGCGCATGCTGGCGATGCGCGCCTGGTTCCGCGCGCAGCAGCTGGGCGAACCGCAGGACCCGGCGATGCTCGACGCGGTGGGCCTGGACCAGGCCACCGCCGAGGCGATGCACCGCTACCTGGCGATCGCGAACTACGAGGACCGCTTCGTGATTCCCACCGCGCACCGCGAGGAAGCGGAGAACGCCTACCAGCTGCGCGGCGGCTGCGGCTTCACGTTCGGCAACGGCTGCGACGGCATCGACGCGAAGGCCGGCCTGTTCGGCGGCAAGATGGGCCGGCGCAAGGTGATCCCCATCCGCATGGTGGACGACGACACCTGATGGCCACCGCACACGCCACCACCTTGCGCGCGCTGGCCGCGCTGCTGGCCTACCCGGACGAGGATCTGCGCGCCGCGCTGCCGGAGATCGCCGCCGCGTTGCGCGACGCACGCGGTCTCGACGCCCAGCGCCGCGGCGAACTGCTCGCGCTGGCCGACGAACTGGGGCAGGGCGAACAGCTCGATGCCGAGGCACGCTACGTCGAACTGTTCGACCGCGGCCGCTCCACCTCGCTGAACCTGTTCGAGCACGTGCACGGCGACGGCCGCGAACGCGGTTCCGCGATGCTGGAACTGCGCGAGCGCTACCAGCGGATGGGACTGCAGCAGAGCGGCCACGACCTGCCCGACCATCTGCCGGTGCTGCTCGAATACCTGAGCTGCTGCGACCCCGCCGAAACGCCGGAACTGCTGGGCGAATGCGCCCACGTGCTGCGCAAGCTGGGCAACACGCTGGCGCATCGCGGCAGCCGTTACGCCGCGGTGCCGGCCGCCTTGCTCGCGCTGGCCGGGGTGGAAGGCCTCGACCCGCACACGCCGGTGCCGCCGCCCGAAGACCTCGACAAGAGCTGGGAAGAGCGCCCCGCTTTCGAGCCGCCCATCGCCGCCGCGCCATGAACACCGATCCCGCTTCCGTCCAGGAGTGCCCGCCATGACCCTGTCCCCCGCCTGGAACCAGTTCCTGTTCGGCATCTACCCCTACATCTGCCTCACCGTGCTGTTGCTGGGCAGCCTGATCCGCTATGACCGCGAGCCGTATTCGTGGAAGAGCGACTCATCGCAGGTGCTGCGTGCGAAGACGCTGCGCTGGGGCTCCAACCTGTTCCACTACGGCATCCTGGTGGTGGTGCTGGGCCACTTCGCCGGCTTCCTGATGCCCGAATGGGCGATCGGCTGGCTGCTCGATCCCGGCCAGCACCAGCTGCTCGCGATGGTGGGCGGCGGCCTCGCCGGCATCGTGGCGATCATCGGCCTCAGCCTGCTGATCTGGCGGCGCGTGGGCGATCCGCGCGTGCGCCGCAACAGCCGCAAGTGGGACATCGCCATCGTGGTGATGCTGTGGTTCCAGTTGCTGCTGGGCCTCTCCACGGTGCCGATGTCGGCCAGGCACATGGACGGCGCGATGTTCGAGCTGCTCAGCCACTACGTGCAGAGCATCGTCTACCTCCAGGGCGGCGGCGCCGCGCTGCTGCAGGGCGTGCCGTGGGTGTACCAGCTGCACATCCTGCTCGGCTTCAGCATCTTCTTGGTCTCGCCGTTCACCCGCATGGTGCACATCTGGAGCGGCGTGGCCGGCGTGGCCTACCTGTTCCGCCCCTACCAGCTGGTGCGCACGCGCAAGCGGGCGGTGCGTTCGTGAGCGTGCGCGTCAACGGCGTCGCCGTCGATACCGGCGACTGGCCCAGCGACGAGCTGGCCGCGGTGCACGAGTTGCTGCGCCAGCGCGCGCGGGAACTGGAACTGCTGGACGAAGGCGCGGACGAGGCCGCCAGCGGCGAGGCGATCGAACGATTGCTGGCGCGCGAGGTGCGCGTGCCCGAGCCCACGCCGGAGGAATGCCGCCGCTGGTACGACGCGCATCCGGAACGCTACCGCAGCGGCGAGCTGGTGCATGCGCGGCACATCCTGTTCCAGGTGACGCCCGGCACGCCGGTGCCGGCGATCCGCGGCGTGGCCGAGGCGATCCTGCAGGAAGTGCGCGCGCAGCCGGAGCTGTTCGCGGCGCGTGCGCGCGAGAAATCCAATTGTCCCTCGGGTGCGCAGGAAGGCCAGCTCGGCCAGTTGCAGCGCGGCGCCACCGTGCCCGAGTTCGAGAAGGCGATCTTCGCCGGCAACGAACTGGGCGTGCTGCCGCGGCTGGTCGCCACCCGCTACGGCTTCCACATCGTGGCGGTGGACTTGCGCATCCCGGGCGAGCTGCTGCCGTACGACGCGGTGGCCGGACGCGTGGCGAACGAGCTGCGCACCGCCGCCGAACGGCGTGCGCTTGGCCAGTACGTGCGCGTGCTCGCCGGCGATGCCGAGCTGGACGGCGTGACGCTGGAAGCCGCCACGTCCCCGCTGGTGCAGTGATCGCGGGCGCTTGCGGCATGCGCCCTTGCGACGGGCGGCGCGCAGCCGCCCCGACGGACAGGACGGTGGGCTTCCCGGGCAGCGTTCGATCACTTCCCGTGTTGCGGAGCTGCCCCGCATCCGGGGCGCGAGACGTCCGCTCGGCGCAGGGTTGGGGCGATCGTCCGGCGATGCCTCGCACGCGCGTAGCGCCAGCGGCCGGCACGGGTTGGTCCGCGAGCTGGATCGCGAAGGGCGCAGACCACACGCGTGTGGGTATCGGCCCAGGGATCGTGCAGGCGAGTCGCTGGGGCACGCGTAGGATGCATGGCGCAGACCCTGTCCGTTCGATCCGTCGCCGTGCCGGTATCGCACGGAATATCCTTTGCAGGGGCGTTGTCGCGGCCCGCAGGATGCTGCGAATCGCGACGCATTTTTCTGCTTGCATACCGCGGCAAAGCCGCCTAGTTTCCATCCATGCGCGGTGTTGTGCGCGGGTGCACATGCACCACCACACCGTGGCATATCGGAGGCCGGGAGCGCCCCATCAAGGAGGGTAGGTCATGATCCAGATCGTTCTCATCGACGACCACGAACTCGTGCGCACGGGTTTCCGGATGATTCTGCAGCAACAGCCGGACATGGCCGTCTGCGGCGAAGCGGCAAGCGCGGAGGAGGGCATGCGCCTGATCCGCTGCCTCAAGCCCGAGATCGCGCTGGTGGACGTGCACATGCCGGGCATGAGCGGCATCGAGCTCACCGAGCGGGTGAACCGGGCGGAACTCGCCACGCGCATCGTGGTGGTCACGGTGGTCGACGACGGGCGCTTTCCCAAGCGCCTGCTCGATGCCGGCGCGTTCGGCTACCTGACCAAGGGCTGCAACGCCGAGGAACTGGTGACGGCGGTGCGCCAGGTCGCCACGGGCCGGCGCTATCTGGCGCCGGCGGTGGCGCAGCAACTGGCGCTGGCGACGCTGGACGGCAGCAGCTCGCCGTTCGATGCCTTGTCCAGTCGCGAGCTGGAAGTGGCGATGATGCTGGTGCGCGGCAAGCCGCTGACGATGATAGGCGAGCAGCTCAACCTCAGCCCCAAGACGGTATCGACCTACAAGCAGCGGCTGATGGAGAAGCTGCACGTGGAGCACGTGCTGGGGCTGGCCCATCTGATGACGGCGCACGGCCTGATCGATGCCCCGAACCACCAGGTCGGCTCCTGAGTCCGACGCAGCGGAATCGCGCCCACAAAAAAGCCGGACCTGGGTCCGGCTTTTTTGTCCACACATGGCGCAGCGCTCAGAGCGCGGCGTCCTTGCGGTGCTCGTCGGCGGTTTCTGCGGACGCATCGGGTGCAGGCGCAGGTTCCGCTTCGGCGGCAGGTACATCTTCGACCGCGGGATGACCGAGCAGGTCGCCCTGCCGCGGCTGCACCACGACGGCGGGCGCGGGCGCTGCATGGCCGTTGACGGCTGCATGCGCCGGCTCTTCCCGGACCTCGACGAGAGGCGCCGGGGCCACTGGCTCGGCTGCAGCTTCCCGGGTTTCCACGACATCAGCCGGGGCCGGCGAGGCAACCGCCTGATCCACCGGATCGGGGGCGGAAACATCCGTCTGGACCGGGTGCGCCGTATCCGTCGCCGCAGTGGCGGCCGGTGCGGACTTCTCCGGAATCGGCGGCAATGGGGGCAGGCTGAAGGCGGTGGCGACGGCGGCGGCCAGCGGCGCTTCGGTCAGCACCACGCGCGCAGGCTCGTGGCGCTCCACCTGCACCGGCTGGGTGCGCGGTGCGGGAGCGGGGCGCGGCGCGACGGGTTCGGGCGTGGTGGCCGCCGTTTGCACGGCAGCGGCTTCGCCGGCCTCCGCGTCGGCAACCACCGGCGTGGGGATGACGGCTGCGGTGGCCGCAACTGCGGGCTTGGCTTCCTCGCTCCCGGTTTCCGACTCGTCGCGATCCTCGTCGTCGAGTTCGCCGAGCTGACCGGCCTCCGGCGTCGCGCCGACGGCGCCGTCCTCATGGCGGCGACGACGGCGGCCACCACGGCGGCCACGGCGGCGGCGCGAGGGATTCTCGGCATCCGCGGGTGCGGCGTCGCCGGCTTCCTCGCCGGCCGCGACCGGTGCGGCGATCAGCTTGACCTCGTCGGGCGCCGATTCAACGGCGGCGACTGCAGGCTGCGGGCTGGGCGCTCCCGGTTTCGCGACCGCGACGGCGGCTACCGCAGTGGCGGCAGCGACCTTGCGCTCGGCACGTTCCTGCTGCTGGGCGGGCTTGCCGTCGGCGGCGTTGTTGCGCGGCTGCTGCTGGCGTTCCTGCCTGGGTGCCTGGGCGTTCGCCTGCGGTTGCTGCTGGCGCGAGGCGTTCTCGCCGCCCTGCTGGCGGTTGCCGCGGTTCGACTGCTGGGCGTTCTGCGGCTGGTTCGACTTGCCCGACGCGGAGCCGTCGCGGCGCTGGCGGTTGCCGTTGCCGTTGCCGCCCTGCGCGTTGCGGTTGCGTTCGTCGCGACGCGGCTGTTGCTGCTGGCGATTGCCGCGCGCATTGCTGCTGCCGCTGCCATTGCTGCTGGCCGGGGCCGCCGCGGGCGCTGCAGCCGGAGCGGCGGCGCTGGTGCGGAACCAGCCGAACAGCCGCGAGATGATGCCGCCGCCGGGAGCGGGCGGCGCGACCGGCGCGGGCGCCGCCGGACGGCGTGCCTGCGCCGGCTGCGGAACAGGAGCCGGCGCGGGGGCCTCCTCGCGCACCGGGGCGGGCGTGGCGGGCACGATGCCGCTGACCGCGGGCTGCTCGTTGCTGCCCAGCGCCTGGCCCATCTTCGGGATCGGCGTGGCGTCGACCGCGGTGAGGCGCTCGTAGCTGGGCTTGCTGTGCTCGCCCATGTCCGCTTCCTTGATCCGCTGGATCTCGATGTGCGGCGTTTCCAGTTTGTCGTCGGCCACGATCACCACGTGCGCCTTGTGGCGCAGCTCGATCTCGACCACGCTGGCGCGCTTCTCGTTGAGCAGGAAGTTCGCCACCGTCGGCGGGGCCTGCACCAGCACCTGGCCGGTGTTGTCCTTCATCGCGTGCTCTTCGATCAGGCGCAGGGTGGACAGGCCCAGCGATTCCACGCTGCGGATGTGGCCGTGGCCTTCGCAACGCGGGCAGACGATCTGGGTGGCTTCGCCGAGGCTGGGGCGCAGGCGCTGGCGCGACAGCTCCAGCAGGCCGAAGCGGCTGATGCGGCCCACCTGCACGCGGGCGCGGTCGAGCTTGAGCGCGTCCTTGAGCTTTTCCTCGACCTCGCGCTGGTGGCGCGGGCTGTCCATGTCGATGAAGTCGATCACGATCAGGCCGCCGGCGTCGCGGATGCGGCACTGGCGGGCGATCTCCACCGCGGCTTCGAGGTTGGTGTTGAACGCCGTCTCCTCGATGTCCGAGCCCTTGGTGGCCTTGGCCGAGTTGATGTCGATGGCGGTGAGCGCCTCGGTCTGGTCGATCACGATCGAGCCGCCGGAGGGCAGGCGCACCTGGCGATCGAACGCGCTCTCGATCTGCGTCTCGATCTGGTAGCGGCTGAACAGCGGGGTGTCGTCCTTGTACAGCTTGAGCTTGCGCAGCGAGGTCGGCATCACCTGCTGCATGAACTCGCGCGCGTCCTCGTACAGCGCTTCCTCGTCGATCAGGATCTCGCCGATGTCGCTGCGCAGGTAGTCGCGCAGGGCGCGGATGAACAGCTTGGATTCCTGGTAGATCAGGAACGGCGCCTTGCGCTTGCTGGCGGCGTCGGAGATCGAGCGCCACAGGGTCAGCAGGTAGTCCAGGTCCCACTGCAGCTCTTCGGCGTCGCGGCCGAGGCCGGCGGTGCGCACGATCAGGCCCACGTCGTCGGGCACGGTGACGTGCTCCAGGGCTTCCTTCAGCGCCTGCCGGTCCTCGCCCTCGATCCGGCGCGAGACGCCGCCGGCCTTCGGGTTGTTCGGCATCAGCACCATGTAGCGGCCGGCCAGCGAGATGAAGGTGGTCAGGGCGGCACCCTTGTTGCCGCGCTCTTCCTTCTCGACCTGGACGACGACTTCCTGGCCTTCCTTCAGCAGCTCGCGGATGCCCGACTTGTGCGGGTTCAGTCCGGGGGTGAAGTACTGGTCGGCGATTTCCTTCAGCGGCAGGAAGCCGTGGCGTTCGGCGCCGTAATCGACGAAGCAGGCTTCCAGGGATTGCTCGACGCGGGTGATGCGGCCCTTGTAGATGTTGGCCTTTTTCTGTTCGCGGGAGGGGATTTCGATATCGAGATCGTAGAGGTTCTGGCCATCGACGATGGCCACACGCAACTCTTCACGCTGAGTTGCGTTGATCAACATGCGCTTCATTGTAGTTTTCCTCGGCTCGCCCGCGCGTCGCGTGCCACGGTGGCGCCGTGATGGCGGCCTGCCGGGGATCGCGCCGCAGCGGGGGAGCGGCTCATGTGACGGCGCCGTTCCCGGCGCCCGGATGTTCGGTCAGCTGCGCCTGCCGCACCGTGGCCGCAAGGCTTCGGGCAAACGGCAGCCCGAACCGTTACGATGAAAGGGAGTCGCGACCGTTGCCCGGGATCGTCCTTGGGCAGGCGGCGCAATCCTCGCCGGCGTGACGGGCGGGGCCCCGGCCCGAACCGGTCTCGGTGGGCTGGGATTGACGCTCGACCAGTATCCTATTCCGACAGGTTTTTTTCAATGCAGACGGCAACTTCCCGCGACGTACCTCACGGTGTGCGTCAAGTGGCGATCGGCCCCGAGCGGGACGGCCAGCGCATCGACAACGCACTGGCGACCCTGCTCAAGGGCGTGCCGAAAAGCATGATCTACCGGCTGCTGCGCACCGGCCAGGTGCGCGTGAACGGCAAGCGGGCCAAGCCCGATACGCGGCTAAGTGACGGCGATATGCTGCGAATTCCGCCGATCCGGGTGGCAGAACGACCGGAAGGGCGGGAAGCGCCGGGCGCCTTGGTCTCGTCCCTTGCGGAGACGGTGATCTTCGAGGACAAGCACTTCCTGGTGATCGACAAGCCCTCGGGCATCGCCAGCCATGGCGGCAGCGGCGTCAGCCACGGCGCGATCGAGCTGCTGCGGGCGGCGCGCCCGCACGAGTCGCTGGAACTGGTGCACCGGCTGGATCGCGACACCAGCGGCGTGCTGGTGCTGGCGAGGTCGCGGGCGGGGCTGACCGGCCTGCAGGCGGCGATCCGCGCCGGCGAGGTCACCAAGCAGTACTTGTGTTTGATGGTCGGCCATCCGTCCAAGGCGAAATTCGACGTGAACGCGCCGCTGCGCAAGTTCGCCCTGCAGGGCGGCGAGCGCATGGTGCGGGTCAGCGAGGACGGCAAGCCGGCGCTGACCTTCTTCCGCGAAATGGAGCAGTACCCCGGCGCGCGCCTGATGCAGGCCACCCTGGGCACCGGCCGTACCCACCAGATCCGCGTGCACGCCGCCCACATCGGCCATCCGCTGGCGGGCGATCCGAAATACGGCGACCGCGAGATGAACAAGCGCTTCCGCGAGATGGGGCTGCAGCGGCTGTTCCTGCACGCCGCGCATCTCAGCTTCGAGCTGGACGGGCGCCTCTACAGCTTCTCGGCGCCGTTGCCGGACGACCTCAAGGATTTCCTCGACGTGCTGGCGGTGAAGGGCAAGCACCTGCCGTACGTCCAGGCGCTGAAATCCCGCGGCGATCATTCCTGATCGCGAGAATCAAACGGGCAGCCATCCATGGCTGCACTTTTCAAATCAAAGAAAGAAACGGGCGCTGACCTCCAGCGAACGCAGCAGGCCGCCCGCCAGGCTGGCTTCCACCACCAGCGCGCAGGCGGCATGCGCCGCGGCGACCGGCAGCAGGGCGCGCGAGCGCCGGAAACACCAGGCCCACCACAGTTCGGCCAGCAGGCAGAGCTGCATCAGCACGCCGTTCGGCGTGTGCATCAGCGCGAACACCAGGGCGCAGAGCAGCACGGCGAGGCCGGCCGGGAGACGACCGCCTTCCAGGCGGCGCAGCACCACGGCCAGCATCAGCCATTGCTGCAGGATCGCCCACAGCGGGTAGAGCACGACATGCCCAGGCGTGGGCGGTTTGCCGGGGTGGCCGAAAAAAATGCCAAGCAATACCGCCAATGGCAGCAGGGCGAAGGGCGGCAGCCAGTCGCGCCAGTCGCCCACCCAGCGCCAGTCGGCTGGCCGCTGCCGCCACTCGGCGTGCGCGGCGAACAGCACGGCGCCGGCAAAGCACAGCAGGCTGGGCGGCGACAGGCGCAACCCCAGGTGCAGGCCCATCACCAGCCACAGCGGACCGGCCATGCAGGCGGCAAGTTCCAGCCAGCGCCGCCGCGGCTGGGATGGCGGCCACACGGCCAAGCCGATCAGCGCCAGCAGATAGCCCGTCGCGCCGGCCCAGGGCAGCCAGGCGGGTGCGCCGGTTTCGCCCGCCGCTTCCGGCGCGACGCCATGCGGCAGGAGCAGCGCCCCCGGCCGTTGCTGCCGCACCTGTTCGCGCAAGGCCAGCTGCGTTTCGGCGGAGGCCCCCGCCGGCAGCGCAATCCAGGCGGCGGGCGGCAGTGCAGGGTCGGCAAGTTGCCGTGCCGCCGTCGCCGGATCGGCCGACAGTTGCAGCGAGGGCTGCGTGGGCAGGGGCAAGGGCGTTGCGCGGCGCAGCGACACTTCGGCCAGGCGCAGCGACATGCCGGCGGGCAGTTCCAGTTTCAGCCGCAGCACCTCGATCCGTTCCGGTGCGGCGCAGCCCTCGCCCTGCCATTGCAGGCGGCGCAGGTCGACCACAGCGTGCAGCGGGCCGGCGGCGACCGGCGCATCCTGCCAGGCGAGGCAACCCGGCCGGCCCAGTCGCGGTTGCCAGGCCACGCCCAGCCGGAACGGCGCATCGGCCATGCCGTCCACCGCCAGCAGCGGCCAGTGGCCCGCGTCCAGCATGCCGGTGACCGGCAGCCCCAGCTCGAACGGCGTGCCGTCGCGACTGCGAATGCGCAGGCCGTTGCCGTCGCGCTGCACGTCGGCGGCGCCGAACGCACGGCCGGCGACGAGATCGTGCGGCAGGCGCAGCCGCCACCGCCACGGCGGCTGGCCGTGTTCGATCAGCGCCGCCTGAAGATTGGCCACGCGCTGCAGGTGGGCCGCGGTGATGCGTGCGGCCAGCTCGTGCAGCCCGAACAGCAGCAGCGCCACCAGCAGGGCGTAGCCTGCGGCGGCCCGCCAGCGGGGCGTCGGCGGCGCGGTAAGTTGCCGCACGCTCAGCGCGCCAGCAAGGCCTCGACCTTGGCCGCGCAGATGATGTCGTTGAGCGAAAGCCCGCCCACGTCGTGGGTCGACCAGAGCAGCTGGCAATGGCCGTAGCCCGCCTCGATGTCGGGGTGGTGATCCTCGTGGTTGGCGATGTAGCCGACCGCGTTGATGAAGCCCAGCGTGCGGTGAAAATCGGGGAAACGGAAGTCCTTGACGATCGCCTGGCCGTCGGCGACAAGCGCCCAGTCGGGCAGCAATTGCAGCAGTTGGGTAATCTTGTCCGCGCCCAGTGCATGCTCCTTGCCCTTGCGCGGCTGGCAGTGCTGGCTGGCGAAATCGTGGATGTTCATGGCGGCTCCGTCACGACGCAAAGGTGGGTTGCGCAGCGTCGAAGTTGCGCGCCCAAATGTCAAAGCCCGCAACGCGTGCAAAACAGTACTAAAATGGTGCTGATTCGATGGACCGCGCTGACGCGGCCGCCGTGACATCCGCCACAGGTGAAACATGATCGAGATTTCCGAACGCGCGCAGCAGCATTTTCGCCACCTGCTGGACCAGCAGGGCAGCGAGGGACTGGGCATCCGCCTGCACGTGACCGAACCGGGCACGCCGGCCGCCAATTGCGAGCTGGAGTTCTGCGAGCCGGCCGAGCTGGCCGGCAACGAATGGACGGTCGAGTGCGCGGGCTTCGATTTCCATGTCGATGGCGACAGCGCCTCGTGGCTGGATGGCGCCAGCATCGATTTCGAACCGAACGCCACCGGCGGCCTGCTGAACATCCGCGCGCCGAAGATCAAGGGCGACGTGCCCGGGCTGCAGGCCGGCGTGATCGAGCGCGTGCGCTACGTGCTGGACGCCGAGATCAACCCGCGGCTGGCCTCGCACGGCGGCCGCGTCACGCTGCTTGAAGTGGACGCCGAAGGCGTGGTGCTGCTGAAGTTCGGCGGCGGCTGCCACGGTTGCGGCATGGTCGACGTCACCCTGAAGCAGGGCGTGGAGAAAACCCTGCGCGAGCGCGTGCCCGAGGTGACTGCGGTGCGCGATGCTACCGACCACAGCGGCGGCAAGCAGCCGTACTACAGCAAGCACGAAGGGAAGTCGGCGCTGGGCTGAGCCGGTGCGGGTATTCGCGTTCGTCCCGATCGCGAAAATCGAACGGGCGGCGATTCATGGCCGCACTCCTTGAACGAGAAACCCGCCTCGCGGCGGGTTTCTCGTTTCCGGGAACGGACGGACTCAGTCGCCCTGGATATGGCCTTTCAGCGTGTCCAGCTTGGTCGGCAGGCCGGCGAAGTAGGTCGAGATGTCCTCGATGTCCTGGTCGGACAGCGTGGTGACCATGCCCTTCATGATGGGGTTGCTGCGCTCGCCGTTCTTGTACTCGTGCAATACCTGCTGCAGGTACTGGCTGTACTGGCCGGCGAGGCGCGGATACTGCGGGTCGATCGAGTTGCCGTCGGCGCCGTGGCAGGCGAAGCAGGCGGCCGCCTTGGTCTTGCCGTTCGCGGCATTGCCGTTGGCCAGCAGCGGAGCGGAAGCGAGCGCCAGGACGGCGCCGAGCGAAAGCAGGGCTGATGCGCGTTGCATGCGAAATCCTCTTACTTGCTTGCCGGCGCAAGGCTGGACAGGTAGGCGGCGATGTCCTTGATGTTCTGATCGGACAGGCTTTGCGCCTGCGCGGCCATCGTCGGGTAGGTGCGGCCGCCGTTCTTGTACTCGGTCAGCGCATTGATGAGGTATTGCTCGTTCTGCCCGACGATCTTCGGCACGGGATAGTCCGGGTAGGCGTTGCTGTAACCCGGCACGCCGTGGCAACCGGCGCAGGTGTAGACCAGCGTGCGCCCGGCCGCCTTGTCGCCGCCTTCGGCGTGCGCGCTGGCGGTGGCCAGCAAGGCGGCAGCGGCTGCCAGACCAAGCAATTGCAATCGAATCATCGAGATCGTTCCCCAGCTGCGGCGACAGATGCAAATCAGTACAGCAACCGGTGCAGTATAGACAGCACGTCCCGGCATGGACAACATGTCGCACCGCCGGGACCGCCGCGCAGCCCGCGATCAGACCAGGCTGCGGAAAATGTGGATGCCCGCGCTGTACTCGCCGACGATGGTGCCGAGGCTCACCAGGAAGAAGTTCAGCAAGGTGCGCGCCACGCGGTTCTTCCACCAGCCGCTCCAGTGGCCGATGTCGTCGCGCAGCGTGTCGAAATCGGCCACGCTGGGCCGGCGCACCCAGGCTTCGGCCATCGCGCTGATGCCGCCGGCGGGAATGCCGGGGCGGAACGGCTTGACCGGCGCGGCGATGAAGGCGGCGAGGATGCTCAGCGGATGGCCGCCGGCGGCGAGCGCGCCCAGCGCGGCGAAGCCGCCGGTGAACAGCACCCATGCGGTGAGCGCCTGCGCGCCCAGCGCCGTGTTGCGATGGAACGCGAACGCGATCGCCACGAACACCGCCAGCACCAGGCCCGCGGCCAGCCACTTCGGCCAGCGCGCCTTCGGCGGCGTCTGCGCCAGCACGGCGGCGGTCGCCGCCGGATCGCCTTGCTGCTCGCGCAGCAGCTGGCACAGGCCCTTCAGGTGTCCCGCGCCGATCACCACCAGCACGCGGCGCGGAGTGTCGGCGGCGCTGCGCGCGGCTTCCTCGCGCAGGCGTGCCGCCATGTAGGCGTCGCGTTCGGCGATCAGGCTCTCGTACAGCGGCTTCGACTCGCTGGCGAACTCGCTGAACGCGCTTTCCAGCATGTCGCCCTGCTTGAGCTTCTCGATCTCGCTGGCTTCGATCTCCTCGCGCTCGAACACGCTGGCGAGCAGGCCGCCGAGCAGGCCGAAGCGCTGCCAGAAGCCCACGCTGCGCCAGGCGCGCTTGAGCGTGGTGCCGACCTCGCGGTCGACCAGCCACAGCGGCAGGCCGCGTGCCTCGGCGCCGTCCATCGCCGCCTTCATCTCGGCGCCGGGCTGGATGCCGGACTGTTCGGCGAGGCGCTTCTGGAACGTGGAAAGCACCAGGCTGGCGGCGACCATGCCGGCCTTGCCCTGGCGTATCACCTGGAACAAGTCCATGCGCTTGAACGCGTCCGGATCGCGCATGCCTTGCGCGCGGCTTTCGCACAGCTCCACCGCCACCGCGTCGAAGCGCTCGTGTTCCAGCAGGGCCTGCACCGCCTCCATGCTGGTGCGCGACACGTGGGCCGTGCCCAGCACCACGTACTCCACGCCATCGCGCTGCACGCGTTCGAGCGGCTGGTCCTGCAGCACGGAAGGCAAGGGCAGGGCGGGGTCGGGAACACTCATGCGCGGGCGTACTGGTTGCGGGAGGAATCCAAGCATGGGGATGCGCCCCGCACGAAGCAAGTCGGAAGGGCTGCCAAGGGCGGCTGCCCGCGTGATTCCCGCGATCAAGGATGATCGCAGAGGGTCAAGGGCAAAGGGTCAAGGATGGTCTGATGTTGCTCGTCATCCCAGCGAAAGCTGGACAAGCGCAAAGCGCGCAGAACGCCTGCAGGGCGGCCCCGAAGGGGCGAGCGCAGCGAGTCATCCAGTGCCTGCAAGCCACGGAACACAAAGACGCTGGATGACCAGCTTCGCTGTTGTGAAGCGCCTCCTGCCTTCGCAGGAATGACGACAGGCAGGGAAGTAGGGCGGCCATGGACAGCCGCCCGTGCGATTCTCGCGTTCAAAGACGAACGCCCAAGTACGCTCAATCCCGGAAGCGCTTGAGCAGGTCGCCGTAGGCGTCGATGCGCCGGTCGCGCAGGAACGGCCAGATGCGGCGCACGTGCTCGCTGCGCTGCATGTCGATCTCGGCGATCAGCAATTCGCGTTCGTCGGTGCCGGCCCTGGCGAGGAATTCGCCCTGCGGGCCGGCGACGAAGCTGGTGCCCCAGAAGCGGATGCCGGCGCCCACGCCGGAGGGATCGGCCTCGTGGCCGGTGCGGTTGCAGGCCAGCAGCGGCAGGCCGTTCGCCACCGCGTGGCCGCGCTGCACGGTGACCCAGGCCTCGCGCTGGCGATCCTTCTCGTCCTGCACGTCGTTCGGGTCCCAGCCGATGGCGGTAGGGTAGAGCAGCAGTTCCGCGCCGGCCAGCGCCATCAGGCGCGCGGCTTCCGGATACCACTGGTCCCAACACACCAGCACGCCGAGGCGGCCCACCGAGGTGTCGACGGGCTCGAAGCCGAGGTCGCCCGGCGTGAAGTAGAACTTCTCGTAGAACGCCGGATCGTCGGGGATGTGCATCTTGCGGTACTTGCCCGCGATCGCCGCCGAGCGGTCGAACACCACGGCGGTGTTGTGGTACAGGCCCGCCGCGCGCTTCTCGAACAGCGAGGCCACCACAACGAGCTTCAGCTCTTCGGCCAGCTTGCCGAGGCGCGCGGTGCCGGGGCCGGGAATGCTCTCGGCCAGGTCGAACAGCTCGACCGACTCGTGCTGGCAGAAATACGGGCCGTTGTGCAGCTCCTGCAGCAGCACCAGTTCGGCGCCGGCACTGGCGGCTTCGCGCAGGCCGGCCTCGATGGCGTCGAGGTTGGCGTCGCGGCTGCCGCGGTCGGTTTCCTGCAGCAGCGCGACCTTGAGCGTCTTGCGGGTCATCGGGGAAATCCTCGTGCTACCGAACCATGCATTCTAGCGAATGCGCCTCATACCAGCCCGGCCGGCAACTGCATGGTGATGCAGTGCAAGCTGCCGTTCTGCCAGATCAGCGGGCGGCAGGGCACCTGCACCACGTCGCGGCCCGGATGCACGCTGCCGATGATGCGCGCGGCCTCGTCGTCGGCGGCGTCGCCGTAGGCGGGCACCAGCACCGCGCCGTCGATCACCAGGTAGTTTGCATAGGAGGCGGCGAGGCGGCGGCCTTCGTCGATGATCGGCCGCGCCCAGGGCAGCGGATGCAACTGGTACGGGCGGCCGTCGAGGGTGCGCAGCGCGGCCAGTTCCTCGCCCATGCGGCCGAGTTCGGCGTGGTGCTTGTCGCCCGCGTCGTCGCAGGCCTGGTAGACGATGTGTTCGCCGGGCGCGAAGCGGGCGAGGGTGTCGATGTGCGCGTCGGTGTCGTCGCCTTCGAGGTAGCCGTGGTCCAGCCACAGGATGCGCCCGGCGTGCAGGCTGTCCTCCAGGATCGCGTTCATCGCCTCGCGGCTCTGCTCCGGGTGGCGCTGGTGCAGGCACTTCCAGGTGGTGAGCACGGTGCCCGCGCCATCGCTCTCGATGCCGCCGCCTTCCAGCGCCCAGTCGATGCGCCGGTGCCCGGCCTTGCCGAACACGCCGGCATCGACCAGGCCCGCGATCAGTGCGTCGTCCTGTTCGGCGCCGAACTTGCCGCCCCAGCCGGTGAAGCGGAAATCGGCAAGCTGGAAACGGCCGTCGTCGGCCTTCAGCGTGACCGGGCCGGAATCGCGCAGCCAGGTGTCGTCGTAGGGCAGTTCCACGAAGCGGATGCGGCCGAAGTCGACGCCCGCGGTACGCAGCAGCGACTCGGCATGCGCACGCACCCCGGCGTCGGCCACCACCACGATCAGCCGCTGGAAGCGCGTCACCGCCGCGGCCAGCGCCACGTAGGTGGTTTCCACCTCGGCCAGCCGTTCGGCCCAGTCCGTACCGGCATGCGGCCAGGCGATCAGCACCGCGGCTTGCGGTTCCCATTCGGCGGGCAGGCGCCAGCGGGGGTCGGTCATGACGGGGTTCTCGTGCGGGGCGGCGCGCGGCGCCGGGCCGCGCATTTTAAGCGAATGCGCATGACAAACGGCAGGCGCGCGTTCGGCCTGCTTGCCAGGGCTTTGGCACGAAAACGCGGCCCGCGTCGCCGCGGGCCGCGTTGCGATCCGGCGGAACTCAGTTCGCGGAGGCGGGGTGGGTGTTGTTGCCGGCCGGCGTGTTGAGTACGGAATGGACCACGTGGCTGTGCTCGAAGTAGACGATGAAGTTCGCGTACTCCCAGCGGTTGATCACCGGATGCCTCTTGCTGTCGCCGCCGCGCGGCGAAAGCTTGCGCTGCGGCGCGCCGTAGCGCTGCTCGACCTGGGCCATGCTCATGCCGCGCGCAGGCAGGTTCATGCCTTTTTCCTGCTGCACGCGGTGGATCAGCAGGTTGTCGGCCCGGGCCGTCTGCGGCGCGGCGCAGCCGACGGCGACGAAGCCGATGGCGAATGCTGCCAGCAAGGGCAGCCCGTGGCGATGCTTGAACATGGTCCCCTCTCCGCAGCAAGGCGTGGCCGCGCCGTTGTAGCAGAACTGTTTGCGACTATCCACGGGCAGGCGCGGCGGCTGTGACGGACATGGCCGTTGCGCGCACCGGGGCGGGTTCGATCCGGGCGGTTGGGGGAGCGGCGCGCCTGGCGGTGGGCGTCCCGAAATCGCGAGGTGCCTTATCATGTGCGGCCGAGTCGCCCGATTGACGTATCCCATGATCGCGTTCCGCCATTTTGCCCTGCGCCGCGGCGCCCGCCTGCTGCTGTCCGACATCGACCTGGTGATCCAGGCCGGCTGGCGGCTGGGCGTGATCGGACGCAACGGCTGCGGCAAGTCCAGCCTGTTCGCGGCGCTGCAGGGCCAGGTGGAGGCCGATGCCGGCGACATCGACCTGCCGGCGAAACTGCGCCTGGCCTCGGTGGCGCAGGAAACGCCCGCGCTGCCCGATCCGGCCATCGACTACGTGCTGGGCGGCGACGTCGAACTGGCCGCCGTGCTGCGCGACGAAGCCGACGCCCAGGCGCGCGGCGACAGCGAGGCGATGGCGCGCGCCCACCACCGCATCGAGGAACTGCACGGCTACGACGCCCGCGCCCGTGCCGGCCGGCTGCTGCATGGCCTGGGTTTCGCGCCGGAAACGCACGAACGCGCGGTGAAGGAATTCTCCGGCGGCTGGCGCGTACGCCTGAACCTGGCGCGCGCGCTGATGGCACCGTCCGAACTGCTGCTGCTGGACGAGCCCACCAACCATCTCGACCTCGACGCCGTGCTGTGGCTGGAAGAATGGCTGCGCCGCTACCAGGGCACCTTGCTGATCATCTCGCACGACCGCGAATTCCTCGACGGCGTGATCGACCACACCCTGCACCTGGTCGACGGCGGCGCGCGCCTCTACACCGGCAACTACAGCGCGTTCGAACGCCTGCGCGCCGAACAGTTGCGCCAGCAGCAGATCGCCCACGAGCGCGAGCAGGCCGAGCGCGCGCACCTGCAGAGCTTCATCGACCGCTTCAAGGCCAAGGCCAGCAAGGCCAAGCAGGCGCAGTCGCGCATGAAGCGGCTGGAGAAGATGGCCGGCACCGAGGCCGTGCGCGCCGAGCGCGCGTTCCACTTCCAGTTCGCCCAGCCCGACCGCGTACCCGATTCCATGCTGCAGCTGGAAGAGATCGCCGCCGGCTACCCGGCCGGTTCGCGCGAGGAAGGCGACGACCATCTGCCCGGCCACGATGCGCCCAGCCGCGAAGCCGCGATCATCCTGCGCGACGTGCGCTTCCGCCTCGAAGCCGGCGAACGCATCGGCCTGCTCGGCCCGAACGGCGCGGGCAAGTCGACCCTGGTCAAGACCCTGGTCGGCGAACTCGCGCCGATGGGTGGCGAGCGCAAGGCGCACAAGGATCTGAAGATCGGCTACTTCGCCCAGCACACGGTGGAAAGCCTGCATGCCGGGCGCAGCCCGTTCGACCACCTGCAGGACAAGGCGCCGAACGCGGCCGCGCAGGCGCTGCGCGATTTCCTCGGCACCTGGAACTTCGCCGGCGACCGCGCCTTCGAGTCGGTGGACGGTTTCTCCGGCGGCGAGCGCGCGCGCCTCGCGCTGGCGCTGATCGCCTGGGACAAACCCAACCTGCTGCTGCTCGACGAACCCACCAACCATCTCGACCTCGACATGCGCGAAGCGCTGGCCGACGCGCTGGCCGACTTCGACGGCGCGCTGGTGCTGGTGTCGCACGACCGCCACCTGCTCGGCATGGTCTGCGACAGCTTCTGGCGCGTGGCCGATGGCGTGGTGGAGCCGTTCGACGGCGACCTCGACGACTATGCGCGCTGGCTGCGCTCGCGCGGCGCGGCGAACAAGAAAGCCGCCAAGGCCGAGGCGAAGCCGGCAACGCCGGTCGAATCGCCGGAGGAACGCCGCCGCGCCGCGGCCCAGCAGCGCGAGAACGAAAAGGCCTCGCGCCAGCGCGTGAAGAAGATCGAGACGCGCATGGCCGCCATCGATGCCGAACTGACCGCGCTGGAGGCCAGACTCGCCGACCCGGAAACCTACAACGGCTCCACGGCTGCGCTGATGAAGCTGGGCCAGCAGCAGGCCGAACTGCGCCGCGAGAAGGAAACGTTGGAAGCGGAGTGGATGAGCTTGTACGAAGTGCTGGAAGCCTGAGTGGACGCACCGATGGACACGCATCCGGCAAGCGTGTGGCTGCCCCCGCTGGAGCACGTGGACCGCGCGCACCCGCTGCACCGCCTGCTGGCGCAGGCGGATCGCCTGGACGGCGACGCGCGCGACCGCATGGCCCGACTCGCCCACGGCTTCGGCGCGGAATCGCCCTTGCCGGCCGCGGCGCTGCTGCGCGAACGCCTCGCCGGCGATGCGGGCGACGCGGCCTGGCTCAACGCCGATCCCGCCTGGGTGCAGCCGGACATGACCGGCGTGCGCCTGCTCGCCTGCGGCGCGATGCCGATGGCGCCGGGCGAGGCGGAAGCGTTCGCGCAGGCGTTGCAGCCGGCATTCGCCGAGGCCGGCCTGCAACTGGAGATCACCGCGCCTACCCACTGGCAGTTGCGCCTGCCGCCGGGTACGGCGCTCCCGGCGTTCGCCGCGCCCGCGCAGGCGCTGGGCGAGGACTTGTACCAGCACCTGCCGCAGGGCGCGGAAGGCCGCCCGTGGCGCGTGCTGCTGAACGAGGTGCAGGTGCTGCTGCATCAGCACCCGCTGAATGCCGCGCGGCAGGCGCGCAGCCTGGCGCCGGTCAACAGCGTGTGGCTGTGGGGGGCAGGGCGCTTGCCCGCACCGCTGCACGGCCGCTTCGCCGGCGTGGTCGGCAACGATGAATTGCTGCACGCGCTGGCGGCGCGTGCCGGCATCCCGGGCCGGGCGTACGCGCCGCAGGCCGTGGCGATGGCCAAGGCCGGCTGGCTGATCGACCTGCAGGAGCTGCCCGCCGGCGAATTCGCCCGCGACGCGTGGCCGGCGTTGCAGGCGTTGGCGCGAAGGCAGACGCTGGAGCTGGTGTTCGCCGGCGGCGAGCGCTGGTCGTGGCGCCCGTGGCATCGCTGGCGTTTCTGGCGCAGGGCGCCGCGTTGAACGCGCCGGAGCTGCGCCGGCGCACGCTGCAGGGCGAACCCTCGGGCTGGGACGCCACTGTGCACCCGGTGCTGCAGCGTATCTATGCGGCGCGCGGCGCGCTGCAGCCTTCGGACGTGGAGCACCGCCTGCAGCGCATGCTGCCGCCGCAATCGCTGGGCGGACTGGAGGCGGCGACCGCGCTGCTGGCCGAGGCGATCCGCGACGACTGGAGCATCCTGGTCGCCGGCGACTACGACTGCGACGGCGCCACCGGCACCGCCGTCGCCGTGCGCGGCCTGCGCATGCTGGGCGCGAAGCGTGTGGGCTACGCCGTGCCGAACCGCTTCGTGCACGGCTACGGCCTCACGCCGGCGCTGGTCGATTCGCTGCAGCCGCGGCCGCAACTGGTCGTCACCGTGGACAACGGCGTGGCCAGCGTGGCCGGCGTGGCGCGGGCGCAGGCGCTGGGCATGCGGGTGATCGTCACCGACCACCATTTGCCCGGCGAACAGTTGCCGGCCTGCGATGCACTCGTGAACCCCAATGTGAATCCTGGGGAGTGCGGGCAGGAACGCCCGCTTTTTGACGCTTGCGTGCAGGACGCACGCATGAAAAACCTGGCCGGCGTGGGCGTGATGTTCTACCTGCTGCTGGCCTTGCGCGCGAAGTTGCGCGGGGACGGTGCGTTCGCCAAGGGCGAGCCCGATCTTTCCGTGCTGCTCGACCTGGTGGCGCTGGGCACGGTGGCCGATCTCGTGCCGCTGGATTTCAACAACCGCGTGCTGGTGGAAGCGGGCTTGCGGCGCATCCGCGGCGGCAAGGCCTGCGCCGGCATCGCCGCGCTGATCGAATGCGGCAAGCGCAGCGCGGCTACGCTGTGCGCGAGCGATCTCGGTTATGCGGTTGGGCCGCGTTTGAACGCGGCGGGGCGGCTGGAGGATATGCAACTGGGCGTGGAATGCCTGCTCACCGACGATGCCGCGCAGGCGCGCCGTTACGCCATGCAGCTCGACGAGATCAACCGCGAACGCCGCGACCTGCAGGCGTCGATGGTGGCCGAAGCCGAGGCGATGACGGCCGGCCTGCGCGACATCGATGCGGTGGGCGTGGCGTTGTACGAACCCTCCTGGCATGCGGGCGTGGTGGGGCTGGTGGCCTCCAAGTTGAAGGAACGCCTGCATCGCCCGGTGATTTCGTTCGCGCCGGCCAGCGAAGACGATACGGCAAGCTTGCGCGGCTCGGGCCGTTCGATCTCTGGCTTCCACCTGCGCGATGCGCTGGCCATGATCGACGCGCGCCAGCCCGGCCTGATCGAGCGTTTCGGCGGCCACGCCATGGCGGCCGGGCTGAGCCTGCGCACGGAAGATTTCCCGCGCTTCGCCGCGGCGTTCGACGCCGCCGCCCGCGAGCTGATCGCGCCGGAACGCCTGCAGGCCGCGCTCTACACCGACGGCGAACTGCCGGTGGGCAGCCTGTCGCTGGAACTGGCGCGGCAGCTGCGCGAGGCCGGCCCGTGGGGCCAGGCTTTCCCCGAGCCGGTGTTCGACAACCTGTTCGAATGCGCGCACTGGAAGCCGATGGGCGAAGGCCACTGGCGGCTCAACCTGCGCGACCCACGCGACGGCAGCGTGCACGATGCGGTGATGTTCAATGTCGGGTCCGCTGCGCCGCCGCCGCGACTGCGCGCCGCCTACGAGCTGGTCGTCAACGACTGGCAGGGGCGGGAATCGCCGCGCCTGTTGCTGCGGCATGTCGAACCGTCGGATTAACCGACTGCCTGCTCGTCATTCCTGCGAAAGCAGGAATCCAGTGCCTTTGTGTTCCGTGGCTTACAGGCACTGGATCCCAGCCTTCGCTGGGATGACGAGCAGAATCAGACCATCCCTGACGTGCGCGGCAGCAAATTCGCGCGGCAGCAAATTAACGCCGCTTGCGCCACACTGGACGCTCCGCCCGCAACGGAGATCGCCATGCTGGAACAGATCGATGGACTGCCGCCCGGCGCGCTGGGTTTCCGCGCCCACGGGCAGGTGACCGCGGCCGATTACGAACAGTTGCTCGTGCCGGACGTGGAAGCGGTGCTGGCGCTCAATCGCAAGCTGCGCATGCTGTTCGTGGTGGAACCCGACTTCACCGGTTTCGACGCCGGCGCGATGTGGCAGGACTTCATGCTGGGCATCCGCCACATCAGCGGCTGGGACCGGGTGGCGCTGGTCACCGACGTGCCGTGGCTGCGCACCGCGACCAAGGCGACCCGATTCCTGGTGCCGGCAGACTTCCGCCTGTTCGGGCTGGCCGAGCGCGAGGCGGCGGCACAGTGGATCGCCGAGCCCGTGGATGGCTGAACGTATGGACGGCCGAACACGCTCATGCCGAATCGTCACTTGCGCGACCGTCCGCGTTCTGCTGTAGTCGGCGCATGACCTTCATGATCGCCACGTTCCCGAACGCCACCGCGCCTGCCGCGCGGGGCCTCGTGGCGGCCGTCAACAACAATCGCGCGAACAACAACGCCAATCGTTGGCGGGCCCGCGCGTAGCTGAAAGCAACACCACCAGACACGCGATCGAGGCCCGCCCAGTGCGGGCCTCTTCGTTTGTGCGCGTATCCACCCGCGCAACTGCATTCCGGCCATCCGTGGCCACTTTCAAACCGAGCGGCACCCACAACCGTTACCGAGGAGCTTCGCCATGTGTTCGATTTTCGGAATGTTCGACCTGCAGCCGGGCGACGATCTGGCCGCCCTGCGCCGGCAGGCGCTGGAGCTGTCGCAGCGCCAGCGCCATCGCGGGCCGGACTGGAGCGGCGTGTTCGTGGATGCGGGCGTGATCCTGGTGCACGAGCGCCTGGCCATCGTCGATCCGGCCTCGGGCGCGCAGCCGCTGCGTTCGCGCGACGGCGCGCTGGCGCTGGCGGTGAACGGCGAGATCTACAACCACCGCGAGCTGCGCGCCGCCAGCAGCTACGACTTCACCACCGGCTCGGACTGCGAAGTCATCAACGCCCTGTATCGCGAGCACGGCGCAGACTTCCTGCCGAAGCTCAACGGCATCTTCGCCTTCGCGCTGTGGGATGGCGCGGCGCAGCGCTACCTGATCGCCCGCGATCCCATCGGCGTCTGCCCGCTGTACTGGGGCCACGACGCGCAGGGCCGCCTGTGCGTGGCCTCGGAGATGAAGGCGCTGGCCGGCGTGTGCGCGGACGTGGCCACGTTTCCGCCCGGCCACGTCTACGACAGCGCCACCGGCGAACTGCGCAGCTACTACGCCAGGCCGTGGCGCGATTACGCGGCGACCCGGGGCCAGGGGCCCGCGCCGGGCGAGCTGCGCCAGGCCTTCGAGCAGGCCGTGCACCGCCAGCTGATGACCGACGTGCCTTACGGCGTGTTGCTTTCGGGCGGCCTCGATTCCTCGCTGGTCGCCGCCTGCGCCGCCAAGTTCGCCCGCGAGCGCATCGAGGACGGCGACCGCAGCGAGGCCTGGTGGCCGCGCCTGCACTCCTTCGCGATCGGCCTGGATGGTTCGCCCGACCTCGCCGCCGCGCAGATCGCCGCCGATGCGCTGGGCACGGTGCACCATGGCTTCGTCTACACCTTCTGGGAAGGCCTGGACGCCGTGCCCGAGGTGATCCGCCACCTGGAAACCTACGACGTCACCACCATCCGCGCCGCCACGCCGATGTACCTGCTCGCACGCCGCATCAAGGCGATGGGCGTGAAGATGGTGCTGTCGGGCGAAGGCTCCGACGAGATCTTCGGCGGCTACCTGTACTTCCACAAGGCGCCCTCGGCCGAGGCCTTCCACGAGGAAACCGTGCGCAAGCTCGACGCGCTGCACAGCTACGACTGCCTGCGCGCGAACAAGGCGATGATGGCCTGGGGCGTGGAAGCGCGCGTGCCCTTCCTCGACCTCGAATTCATCGACGTGGCGATGGGCATGGACGCCGCCCACAAAATGGTCGACAAGAGCGGGACCGGCAACGGCAAGATCGAAAAGCACGTGCTGCGTGCGGCCTTCGACGGCGCCTTGCCGAAGGAAATCCTGTGGCGCCAGAAGGAGCAATTCAGCGACGGCGTGGGCTACGGCTGGATCGACGGCCTGAAGGCGCATGCCGAACAGCAGGTGAGCGATCGCGAATTCGCCGCGGCGGCCTCGCGCTACCCGTTCAACACGCCGGCCACCAAGGAAGCGTATTTCTACCGGCGCATCTTCGAGCAGTTCTATCCGGGCGAGGCCTGCGCCGCCACCGTGCCGGGCGGCAAGTCCATCGCCTGTTCCTCGCCCGCCGCGCTGGCCTGGGACCCGGCCTTCGCGGCGCTGGCCGACCCGTCGGGACGCGCGGTACGCGGGGTGCACGCGCAAGCGCTGGCGTAACGGGGCGTCGGTGCATCGACCTTGGCGAGGGCCTCGGTTCTCGTCGAGGTCGGCATTGCCGGACAGCAGCACGGCGATGGAACGGGTGCCGGATGCGGGCCAGCAGGCAAGCCAGGCCGACGATCGCGTAGACCACCAGGACGCTGAAGGCGATCAGCCTGAAGATTTTCCTGCCGAGGTGGAGCACCCATCCCGCGGCAAGGGCGAGGGCGGGGCCGTATACCAGGGACTGGAATCGCTCGTTCGTGCGGGCAACGGCCCGGGCAGGGAAGGAGGCGGCTTCGCCCGGGCCGGCATCGGCGGTCGGACGTCGGACGAAGCCGGATTACAGGCTTTGCGACAGTCCCCTCTGTGACGTATCTGCTATTCTTCCGGCCTTTGCCGTTCGTCATCATTCCCATGATTGAAACCAATCCGATCCTCGCGCAGATCGCGGACCTCACGGCCCGCGTCGAGTCGCTTAGGGGGTATCTTTGACTACGCAACCAAGCGTGAGCGTCTCGAAGAAGTAAGCCGCGAGCTGGAAAGCCCCAACGTCTGGGACGACCCGCCGCGCGCGCAGGAACTGGGCCGCGAACGTGCGCGCCTGGATACCGTGGTCACCGGCATCGACGAACTCACCGCGGGCCTCTCCGACGCCGGGGAACTGGTGGAGATGGCCGCCGCCGACGGCGACGAGGAAACCGTCGCCTCCGTCGTGGACGACGTGGCCAGGCTGGAAGCCCGCGTGGGCAAGCTGGAATTCCAGCGCATGTTCTCCGGCAAGATGGATTCGGCGAACGCCTTCGTGGACATCCAGGCCGGCGCCGGCGGCACCGAGGCGCAGGACTGGGCCGAGATGCTGCTGCGCATGTACCTGCGCTGGGCCGAGTCGCGCGGCTGGAAGACCGAGCTGCTGGAAGCCTCCGGCGGCGAAGTGGCGGGCATCAAGTCGGCCACGTTCCGCGTGGAAGGCGACTACGCCTACGGCTGGCTGAAGACCGAGATCGGCGTGCACCGCCTGGTGCGCAAGAGCCCGTTCGACTCCGACAACCGCCGCCACACCAGCTTCACCAGCGTGTTCGTGTCGCCCGAAGTCGACGACGACATCGACATCGAGATCAACCCGGCCGACCTCAAGACCGACGTCTATCGTTCGTCCGGCGCCGGCGGCCAGCACGTCAACAAGACCGAGTCCGCGGTGCGCATCACCCACGTACCCAGCGGCGTGGTGGTGGCCTGCCAGACCGAGCGCAGCCAGCACGCCAACCGCGACCGCGCAATGAAGATGCTGGCCGCGAAGCTGTACGAGCTCGAGGTGCAGAAGCGCAACGCCGAGAAGGACGCGCTGGAAGCCACCAAGTCCGACATCGGCTGGGGCAGCCAGATCCGCAACTACGTGCTCGACCAGAGCCGCATCAAGGACCTGCGCACCGGCGTGGAGCGTTCCGACACGCAGAAGGTGCTGGACGGCGACCTCGACGAGTTCATCGAGGCCAGCCTGAAATCCGGCCTGGACGCGGGCGCCAAGCGCGTCGATGCCTGAGCAAGGTCCAAGATCACGCGAACCACAGACGAGGTAGCCAGCATGAATGCCAAGAAGATTTGCAGCATCCTGTTTGCCTGTGCCGCCCTGGCGGCGTTCGGCGCGGTCGCGCAGGAGAGCGCCGGCCAGGAGATCAAGCAGGGTGCGAAGGACGTCGGCCACGGTGTCGCCAACGGCGCCCGGGCCGTGGGTCATGCCACCAAGCATGTCGCCCACAAGATCGGCCACGGCGCCAAGGAGGCCGGCACCGGCATCGGCCATGGCGCGAAGAAGGCGGGCATCGCCGTCGGCCATGGCGCCAGGGATGCCGGTGTCGCCGTCGGCCACGGCGCGAAAGAAGGCTGGGATGCCACCAAACACGCGACCAGGAAGGTGTTCGGCAAGGACGATTGATCGTTCCGACATGTTTCATCCCGTTCACCCTGAGCGTCGGCCCGAAGGGCCAGAGTCGAAGGGGGCGAATGGCCGGTCGCTTCGACTTCGCTTGCTGCCGCAAGCTACGCTCGGCGTGTACGGAAATCGCAAGCCATTCCCGGAAGCCCCCACATCCGCCGGCATGAATGCGCCGGCCACCACGGAAGCCCCATGAGCGAGACCACCGATACCCAGCCCGTCGACGAGAACAAGCTGATCGCCGAGCGCCGCGAAAAACTCACGGCATTGCGCGGGCAGGGCATCGCCTTCCCGAACGACTTCAAGGTGGACAGCTTCGTCGGCGACCTGCAGGACGAGTACGCCGACAAGGACAAGTACCCCGCCGAGGCCGTCGAGGCGGCGCAGCGCCGGGTGAAGGTGGCCGGCCGCATCGTGCTCAAGCGCGTGCAGGGCAAGGTCAGTTTCGTGCAGATCCAGGACATGACCGGCCGCATCCAGCTGTTCATCCACCAGGGCACGGCGGGCGAGGCAACCTACGAGGCGTTCAAGAGCTGGGACATGGGCGACATCGTGGGCGCCGAAGGCCTGCTGATGCGCACCAAGACCGGCGAGCTGTCGGTGAAGGTGGATGCGCTGCGCCTGCTCACCAAGAGCCTGCGCCCGCTGCCCGACAAGCACCACGGCATGGCCGATGTGGAGCAGCGTTACCGCCAGCGCTACGTCGACCTGATCGTGACCCAGGAAGCGCGCGACACCTTCCAGAAGCGCTCGCGCATCATCGGCTTCATCCGCCAGTGGCTGGAAGCCGCGCCGCGCCGCTTCATGGAAGTGGAAACGCCGATGATGCACATCATCCCCGGCGGCGCCACGGCCAAGCCCTTCATCACCCACCACAACGCGCTCGACCTCGACCTGTTCCTGCGCGTGGCGCCGGAGCTGTACCTGAAGCGCCTCGTGGTGGGCGGCTTCGACCGCGTCTACGAGATCAACCGCAACTTCCGCAACGAGGGCGTGTCCACCCGGCACAACCCCGAGTTCACCATGCTGGAGCTGTACCAGGCCTACGCCACCTACAACGAGATCATGGACCTCACCGAGAACGTGATCCGCGAGACGGCGAAGCAGGTGATCGGCACCACTGAACTGACCTGGGAAGGTGCCGGCATCGACGTCGGGCCGGCCTTCCGCCGCTGGACGATGGAAGACGCGGTGCTGGAGCACAACCCCGACATCAAGCGCGGGGAACTGCGCGACCGCGCCGCCATGGCCGCGCACGCGAAGCGCCTCGGCGTGCAGGTCAAGGACGGCTACGGCTGGGGCAAGCTGCTGCTGGAAATCTTCGAGAAGACGGTGGAACACACCCTGATCCAGCCCACCTTCATCACCCAGCACCCGGTGGAGGTGTCGCCGCTGGCGCGCGAGAACGACACCGACAAGGGCATCACCGACCGCTTCGAGCTGTTCGTCAACGGCAAGGAAATCGCGAACGGCTTCTCCGAGTTGAACGACCCGGAAGACCAGGCCGCGCGCTTCAAGGCCCAGGTGGAAGCCAAGGACGCCGGCGACGACGAGGCCATGCACTTCGACGCCGACTACATCCGCGCGCTGGAAGTGGGCCTGCCGCCCACCGGCGGCCTCGGCATCGGCATCGACCGCCTGGTGATGCTGCTCACCGACTCCGCCTCGATCCGCGACGTGCTGCTGTTCCCGTACATGCGGCCCGAGGCCTGAGCAAGGGGGCGCGTTCTGGCGCCCTGGCGTCGCAAGGGGCCCGCCGTGTACTGCAAGCAGATTCGGACATGATCATGCCGTGCGTTGCCGCCCTGTTCGGGCGGCGAGTGCGCTGGCGCGCCATCGCATCGGCGTTCGTGCTGCTGTACGGCGTGCTGAAAGCGTGCATGGTCGGTGCAGTCGATCTGCCCATTGCCATTCTTGGTGTCGACGTGGGCCTGGACCGGCAGGACATTCGCGTCCTGTACCAGGATCGCGACAGGCTGGTGTGGACTGGCACGAACAAGGGTTTGTACGTCTTCGACGGTGTGGGTTTCCTGCACATGGGGAGCGCGCAGGGGTTCGACTCCTCTGCGGTCGTCGGCATGAGCCAGGATGCTTCCGGCGATCTCTGGATAGCCACGTCGGTCGGCATGCAGGTATACCACCAGGGGCGCTTTGCGACCGTCGAGCCAGACGGGCATCCACTGATTGCCGACCCCGGCCAGACGATGGCGGTCAAACCCGATCACACCCGGCTGGTGGTCAGCGGCCATGGCCTGCGGGTCGTGGCAAGACAGGCTGGCGGAGACTGGACGGCGCAGCCGCTCTTTTCGCTCCAGCAGCGCCAGCAGGATCCGCTGCTGGAGCGGATTGGTGTCGTGGCCACGCAGGCAGACGCGGTCTGGTTCAGCTGCGGCGACGAACTCTGCCGGCTCCAGCGCGGGGCGATCCGGCATTTCGGAATCCGGGAAGGCGTGCCTGCGGATACATGGCGGGACATCCTGGTTGCACGCGACGGGACCCTGTGGGTGCGCGGGGATCGCACGGTGCTGCATATGGCGCCCGGTGCACCGGGTTTTGTCGAACAGCGTCTTCCCGCCGGACAAGCATGGGTTTACGGCGCCAGCGGGCTGCTGGCGCAGGATGCCCACGACGGCATCGTCGTAGGCACGACGACAGGCCTGCTACGTCTCGAAGGCAAGGATTGGAAGGTGTACGGCAGCAAGCAAGGCATCGTGCCGGACCACCCCGCGCTGCCCGTATCGACCCTGCTTGCCGACAGCGACGGCAGCCTGTGGATGGGTAACTCCGGTGCGGGCGTGCTCCATTGGGCGAGAAACGCGGCTGTCGAGAATTGGGGCGCGTGGGATGGATGGAGCCAGGCCGAGTACGCAGCCCTGCATCGCATCGACGAGCTCACGCTTTGGGTGCCCGACGAAACCGACTCGCGATCCGGCGCTGGCGACCAGCGCAACAAGCGCTGGCCGTTGACTTCGTTGCCGCCGGGCCAGGCGCACATGGCGCTGGCCGCGCCGGACGGTTCCATGTGGCACTTCCATTTCGATGGGCGAATCACGCGGCGACGGCCGGGTGCCATCCGCCCGACCACGGTGGTCGTGCTCAAGGCCTACATCCGCGGCGTGCTGGCCACCAGTACGGGAAAGTTCTGGATCTATACCCAAGGCGGCATCGATACCCTGGATCCGGAAAGCGCCGTGGTGACGCGTGCCGGCCATATCCAGCAGGGCACCAGTTGTTCCGATGCCGTCGAAGACAATGCCGGGCGCATCTGGGCAGCCTGCAGTACCGGCCTCTATCGCCACGACGGGCAGTGGGAGCAGGTCGCCTTGTACTCCGCGCATGGGTCGCGGACCGTTCCGATCGCGCCTGAGCGCATTGCCATCACCCCCGATGGCCGACTGTGGATCAGCACCAAAGACGCCAGGTTGCTGGTGTCGCAGATAAGCATGGCGCACAAGCTGCTCGTGCAACCGGCCAGCGATATCCTGCGCGCCGGGACGCGGCTCGACTTCCTCAGGATCGACAAGCGCGGGTGGTTGTGGACCGGCAATGCCACCGGCGTGGGGGTATTCGACGGCACGCGCTGGACGCGTCTCTCCTCACGCGACGGGTTGTTGCTGGACGAGCAGGGCAACCTGTCTTTCCACGCGGACGACGACGGCTCCGTATGGATCGCCGCGAAGACCGGCCTGTCGCATCTCGCCCATCCCATGCGGCTGGTGGTTCCGCCCGTCTGGCGGCCCAGGGTCATTGCGGCGGATTACGGCGGCACGGATCTCTTGCCCGCTCCTGCGACCCCATTCGACCGGGACAAGGTCGTCACCCTGCATCTGGCCGTCACCGGCAACAGCACCGCCAATCCGGTACGTTATCGCTACCGGCTTGAAGGCGTCGACAAGGAGTGGCACGAGACCAGCGATCGAAGCGTGGCCTATCCGTTGGTCGATGCCGGCACCTACCGCTTCGAAGTGCAGGCGATAGACCTGAACCACGAAAATGCGTCGGCTATCGCCGCGTGGACATTCACCTTGACTGCGCCGTGGTGGCAGTCGCCGTGGGCGCCGTTGCTCGCGCTTCCCTTGCCGATCGGTGTCGCCGTGGCGTTTGCATGGCGCTGGCGCAACGCCACCCTGGTGGCCAGAAACCGCCGGCTCGAACACACGGTGGAGCGGCGTACGGCACGGCTCAGGCTGGCGTTGCATGCACGCAACGACCTGCTTGCAAGGATCAGCCACGACCTGCGCTCGCCGTTGGCCAACATCATCGAATGCGTGAACCGGTGGCGCGCCGGCGACACCCGGCGCGATTATCCACGCATCATCGAGCAGAGCATCTGGCTGCAGATCGGGCTGATCGACGATTTGCTGGAATTTGCGCAGGACGAGCACGCCAGCGCCGAACTGGACGAGGCGCCAGGCTATCTGCATGCCTTCCTTGCCGAGATCGTGGCGCAGGCCGCATTGATGGCGGAGCGCGGCGGCAACCAGTTCACCCATCGCTTCGACGACAATTTGCCGATGGTCGTCAAGGCCGATTTCCGCCGCCTGCGGCGCGTTCTCCTGAACCTGCTCGGCAACGCCGCCAAATTCACCCATGGAGGCCTGGTCGAGTTCGACGTGAAGGTGGTGCAGGGCGACGCCGAACGCGTGCGCCTCGGCTTCGCCGTTCGCGACAATGGCATCGGCATTGCGGCCGACAAGCTCGAATCGCTGCTGGAACCGTTCGTGCGCGGCAGCAATGTCGAGCACCGCGAGGGCAGGGGACTGGGCCTGTCCATCGTGACGCATTGGCTGGCTCGCATGCATGCGCACTTGCGGGCCAGCCGGCTGGGCACGGGCGGCAGCGAATTCTCCTTCGTGCTGGATTTCCACACCGCCAGCGAGGCCGAAGTGGACTCCAGCCTGCTCGGCGACGATCCGATGGAGACCGACTACGACGGCAATGGCCAGGCGATCGTGGTGGTGGACGACCAGGCGCAGAACCGCGACATGCTGTGCGACCTGCTCGACAGCTACGGCTTCGCCAGTTTCCCTGCAAGCAGTGGCGAGGAAGCCTTGCGAATCGTGGCTACGCAGCGTCCAGCCATGGTCATCGCCGACCAATACATGGACGACATGGACGGCTGGGCGTTGCTGGCGGAGTTGCGCAAGACACGCGCCGACCTGCCGGTCATCCTTTGCTCCGCCGCACCATCGCGCCGCCCGGATGCTTTCGATCCAACGCTGGATTTCGATGCGGCGCTGCTCAAGCCCGTCAGCGTGCGGCAGTTGCTGCAGGAGATCGAAGGCAGGCTGTCGGGCCGTTGAAAGCCTCGCCGCCGCGGGCGTTTCAATCGTCCGCGTCGTCGTCGCCGACGTGCATGCTCGAGCGATAGGCCGTGGGCGTCATGCCCATGCGCTCGCGGAAGGCCGTGGTGAAGTTGCAGGCGCTGCGGAAACCGACCTGCTCGGCGATGTCCTGCATGCCAAGATGCGAATTGGCCAGCAGCTCGCGACCACGGCGCAAGCGTTCCTCGCGAATCCAGTGGAACACCGTCACGCCCAGCCGCTCGCGGAAAATCGCCGACAGCCGCTTGCCATGCGTGCCGGCCTTGCCCGCAATCTCGCCGAGCTGCGGCAAGTCGGCCAGGTTCGCGAGAATGAACCCCATGGCCGCGCGCAGGGTCACCTCGTCCGGATGCAGGGAGACTGGCGATTCCGCCGGCGCGGGCGGCGCCATGTTGCGGGCGGCAAGCTTCAGGTGGATGCGTACCCGCGCCAGCACCTCCATGGGCAGGCAGGGCTTGAGGATGTAATCGACTCCCCCGTTGAGCAGGCCCTCAAGCCGTTCTTTGTCGGCGCTGGCCGAACTGAAGAAAATGACGGGGATATCCCGCGTTTGCGGGTCGGCCTTCAGGATGCGGCAAGCGGCGAAACCATCCGCTCCCGGCATGCGCACGTCGAGCAGGATGATGTCCGGCTGCAATGCCTGCGCGCGGTGGTAGCCCTGCTGGGCGTCGGTGGCCAGGTTGATGCGTATGCCTTCGGCAAGCAGCAACTCGGTGATGCCACGGATGTCTTCCGGGCGATCATCGATGATCAGCACGAACGCCTGCTTCTCTGCCATGCCACGTCTTCCCTGGGATGTCTTCACCTGTCGGCCAGGTTCGATTCTGGACTGATGGGCGTTCCGCCAAAGCCGTCACGCCCTGCGGCAAAAGTGCGCACTGACGTCCGTCACTAATCTGGCGTCACAGGGCGGTTCCAGGCGCGTCATTGCACCAAACGGTAGCGATTATCGCGGTATTCCGCGCGCGTATCCGTGCGCGCGCGGGCAGTTTTTGAAGCCGTCCTTTCATTTTCCTGAACAGGACGTCTTCGCCATGAACCACATCTACCGACTTTGCTGGAACCGTACGCTGCGCGCCTGGGTGCCGGCTTCCGAACTGGCGAAGGGCAAGGGTGCCGGAACGGATCGCGGCCGTCCAGCTGCACGCCTGCCGCTGATGCTCAGCCTGCTGTCGGTGTCGCTGGGCATGAGCGGCCTCGCCTGGGCCGGCAACACGCCCACCGGCGGCCAGATCGTGAGCGGTTCGGGCCAGATCACGCAGTCCGGCAACGTCACCACCATCCGGCAGAACAGCCAGACCCTGTCG